>CAZUTA010000008.1:0-97002 GCA_964622975.1 uncultured Bacteriovoracaceae bacterium
ATCCGTCGATTGAGATCCAGGAGCCTCTTTGCTCAAGCTCATCGTCACTGTCGTTCCAAACCCTTCTTGAGATTCGACCGACAACGATCCTCCATGAAGCGCGACAATTGTTTTGCAAAAAGAGAGGCCGAGTCCGTGGCCTTCGGTTTTAGTCGTAAAGAATGGAGTCCCCACGACTTTGAGCACATCGGCGGCAATTCCGTGGCCTGTATCCATCACTTCGATGAGTGCATGGTCTGTGGTTTCGGACACCACAACGGTCAGGATTCCTCCATCCGGCATGGCCTGAATTGAATTCATCATGAGATTCAAAAGAACTTGTGCGAGAAGTTCTGAGTCCGCAGAGATAACAGGCTCACCTTCCCAGCGATACTGAGTGCGAACTTTGATATCCGCAGCACTAAGCCAAAACTCAAGCGATCCAAGAGTGGAAGTGATCAATTCTTTGAGATGAACGCGCGAATGATGAACTTGATACTTTTGACTCAACTGCTGAACCTTTGCGATGACGGCTTCGATGCGCTGAATTCCATCGGCGATTCCGTCCATGGCAGCCGTAACCGAAGCTCCTCGCTTGACAGCATCCACCTGCAGGCGAATTCCCTGCAACGGATTGCGAATCTCATGGGCGAGTGTGGACGCCAACAAGCTAAGTCCAAATTCGGTCTCTGTCTTTTTTATCGTCGTCAAGGCCTCTCGCCCCAATGACTCAGTTGAGGATTTTGACTCCATACTTGACCTCCATCTCCACGGTCTTCATGTAACTCTGAGCTGCCTTTGCCCAAACATTGTTGGGATCTTCGGTTTTGAATTGCCCAAACGCTTCGAGCGCGCTTTGTTGATCTCCAAGCAAAATAAAGCACTCTCCAATTTTGTATTGCGCATGCGAAAGAAATGGCTCTTGCTTCACTTCGGCGACGACAGATTTGTAGGCTTCGAGAGCCCGGACAAAGTCTCTCATCCCAAACAACAAATCAGCGACTCGATATCGAGCATAGGATTCGTTAAACTCATCTCGCTTCGTCAGGTGCAGAGAAGTGGTAGGGTTTTCGCGGACTTCACGAATGACTTTGAGATACTCCTTGTAAGCCGCCACCGATTGAAGTGTGAGCTGCTGCTGGTCATAAAGATTGGCGAGGGAGAGGTGAATAAATCGCAGATCAAACAAATAAGCAGGCTCTTTCTCGGCAGCGATGAGAGCCTCTTCGTAATACTGGATGGCCCGCTCATTGTTTTTGAGGCCGACGTAGATATCTCCCCACAGCTTTTCGAGAGTGGGTCTGAGAGGAGATGTAGGGTAAGCAAATTTAAATCGACGCAACCGTTCTGCCGCTCGTCGATAATCCTTTTGAACAATCAGAATCTCGGCAAGACCCAAGAGAGCTTCTTGACGGCCTTCGGGTGTTTTTTCGAGATAGATCACTCGATTCAAAATTTCGGAAGTCTTATCAAAGAGCTGAAGCTTTCGAGTCGCATCGGCCAATGAGAGCAAAATTCGAGTATCTCTAAAGTCCCTTCGCTGTTCGTCACTCGTCCCGAGGTAGGTCGCTAAGGCGGCCAAATAATCTTCGCGGAGATAGTAATCCTTGATTTCTGCCTCAATGGTCTTCGTCAATTGATCCTTGGCCCAGTCATAGTTTCGGCTCGATCGATAGTCCTCGACGTAGGCTCTCAGGGTTCTTTGCGCCTTGGGATAATTGCTAAATGCCAAATAGTGAGAGGCGAGTCTCGCCTTAGCGAAGGCAGCTACTTCCTGCATTTTGGCTTTGAGAGCAATATCAATGGCCTCACTATAGAGTTTTTCATTCTCTTTATGCGCTCGGACGTCATGGGTGACATACAAGAGATCGGCAGTCTTTATCCGCCACAGAGCTTGCGCTGCCATATCCTGCGGATGCAATTGACCTACGCTTCGATAAAGCTGCTCAGCTCCTCTAAACTGACCCCGAACATAAAATGTATCTGCAAATCGAAGCAAAAATATGGCGGCTTGAGGATGCTTTGGAAACAAATTGGCTAGATCCTGAAAAATCTTAGAACTCTCCGCGTAAATTCCATTCAAAAAGAGTGTTTCGCCAAAAAACGCTCGGTCCAAGATTCTGGCTTCGGACGAAGGATCCACTTTCATCTTCAAAATATCCACTTCGTTGGCATGATATCGATCGAGTGTCTGATAAAATTTGAGTGCGCCCTCGTAGTCGCCTCTCGCAAATCTTGCGAGAGCCAATCGATAAGCGGCATCCACTGCCGCTTGAGATTTTGGATAATCTTTAATGAGGATCGTGAGCTGAGCAGCGGTCTGGGTGAGATTGCCGTTTCTGAAAGCTTGCTCTCCTCGCAAAAACTGAAACAGGGGACCGAGTTCGGTCAATCCAAACTCTTTGAGACCACGCTCTGCAGTCGAATCAACATCCGCAAAAAATCCCAGATGCAATTGAACTAAGGCAATTTGATAGAGCGCTCTCGCCTTGTCTTTAGTGAGAGGGAATTTTCGCAAACACTCTTGATAATCTTCGAGCACGACTGACCAGCGCGGCTTTTCTTTGTCTGCTTGCACTTGATACAAAAGATCGCCCTTTACCAGGAGGATCCATTCTCCAATTTCGGTCTTTTCGTAGCGTTTGCCCCACTTGTCAGAAAGAATATAGGCTCGCTCAAATTCTTCTTTGTCAGCTAAGTCAAAAACTTCTTCGAGATATTGATAGTTCTCATCCTTTTTGACTTCTTCAGGAATCTGCTCTTTGGTCAAAAATCGAGGTTCAATCTTGATTTCGGGTCGCTGCAAAAAGTCGCCCACAGTGATGGGCTTGAGTTCTGCCCACTGCTTAATGCGAGCCAAATCCGCACGGAGCACACGAGGCCCTCGTGGAATTTCTGTCGACGCGGCATGGAGCACCGCCCAGTGCAGAAAGAACATCCACACCAGTACGACCATGACGCAAACTTTGCTCTGTCGGACTTTCATCGGCATCAGGTGCAAGAGCAAGGTCAATGCCAACGACTGCAAAAAAGGGGTCGGCAAAAAAGCACCGTCATCTCGCTGCCTTGAAGTCACCGCTCCGCAGCCGCAGTTGCGCGTCTAATTCTTATCGTTGACAAAGCCTTGACGATTGAGCGCCACGAGCATGACCGCCGCAAGGCGAAAAAGCACCGCCGCGATTTTGCCTTGGCACCATCTTGAGCCTGAACTACAAATTCTCATGCAAGAATTTGATCGCTTGGTAGAGGTCATGGCCCGTTTGAGATCCGATTGTCCGTGGGACCGTGAGCAAACACTCGAGAGTCTCCGCAAATATCTCCTGGAAGAATCCTATGAGTGCCTTGACGCTCTCAATCAATATTTGGCTGAGCCGGGAGAAAAGACTTATCAGGATCTCAAGGAAGAACTCGGTGATGTCTTGCTGCAAGTTTTGTTTCAGTCCCACCTTCTTAAGGAACTCACCGGCCGTCCCGCTCTGCAAGAGCTCCAGCAAGAGTTGGAGAACAAGCTCGTTCGTCGTCATCCTCATGTCTTTAGCGATTTAAAAGCTCAGAATGCTGATGCTGTGCATAAACAGTGGAACAAGATCAAGGAGCAAGAAAAGGGCAAAAAGTCTTCAGCGCTCAGTGAGATCCCAAAATCCTTTCCTGCAGTTTTGCGTGCTCACAAAATTGGCGAAAAATGCGCTCGGATTGGTTTTGATTGGGCCTCCCCTCAGGAAGTTTGGGACCAGGTCATTTCGGAGCTCCATGAACTCGAAGCCGCTCAAAACCAGGCCGAGCGAGAAGAAGAGCTCGGAGATCTCTTGTTTAGTCTTTGCCAATGGGCCCGCCATCAAAAGATTGATACCGAAGCCTCTCTCCACGGCTGCATTCAAAAGTTTTTGCGCCGCTTTGAATGGATGGAGCAAACTGCACTAAAGGACGGCCAAGTATTTGATCAATTGAGTCGAACACAAATGGAAGAACTCTGGGTGCGCGCCAAAGCTAGTCTCAAAGCCTCAGGCTCTGCGTCATGAAGAATCTCAAATCTCATTTGGATGAGGTTTACCAAAAGTATCACTCGATCGAACTTCTCAAAACTGATCCCATTCAGTTTCCTCATCGATATCAAGACGAAGCTGACCAAGAACTCGTCGCCTTCATCTCGGCTCTCTTTGCTTTTGGAAACGTCAAATCCATTTGCAATACGATGGAACAAGTTCTTGAGCCCTTAGGACCTCGTCCCAGCCAAGGCCTGACCGCTTTAACGACAAAAGAATTGGTGAAGCTGTACTCCAGAATCTACTATCGATTTTTTAGTCCTCAAGATATTGGCGCATTGCTTCAGGGTTTGAGAGCTCTGCATCAATCATCAAAGCGGCCGCTAAGAGACCTCATCATTGCGTCAAAATCTCAAGACGCCATCCCTGTACTAGAATTTTTGAGAGCCCGACTCCACGAAGCCATTTCCACTCGACTCAGTCCGGGCCTCAAATTTATGTTTCCCGATCCTCAGGCAGGAGCGGCGAAGCGCTTTCATATGTTTTTGCGCTGGATGGTTCGAAAGGATCAAATTGATTTTGGACTTTGGGCTGATCTGATACCGGCACAGAATTTGGTGATTCCTTTGGATGTTCATTTGTTTCAGATCTGTCGCGCTCTTCACCTCACGCATTTAAAATCGCCCAGCCTCAAGGCGGCACTGCAGATCACGGCCCATCTTAAAACATTCGATGCCCTCGATCCCATTCGCTATGACTTTGCCCTCTGCCGAATTGGAATCTTGGGGCTCAAAGGCCAAGAGCTCAAATCCTTAAAATCCCTCAGGTTTCGCCCCCCTGACGCGAGGCGCCAAAAGGCATTAAACTAATAAAGATGAATATCTTGAGTGCGATCTATTCGGGAACCCAAGGCCTCCTCAAGGCCAAAGAGAATTCTGACATTCGAGCGGGGCGTATTGTCCAAATGGCTCACTCTCCCGAAGCTCAAGAGAATTTGGGATCAGACCTCGTCGGGCTCGAGCTTGATAAAGCAGCCTCTAAGGCCAGCGCTCGAGTGGTTCGCGTCTCCGATGAGATCATGGCTGAGCTCACCAAGATCGCCATCTCAAAAAAGTAGATCTTCTCCGATTTCTTTCAGACTTGAGTTTCACAGCTGACTCAGGCAATTGATGCTGATGAATCTGATTGCCAGCTCCAAAATGAGAATTTGCCTCACGGGGGGCCCCTCGGCCGGCAAAACCACTGTTGTCGATATTCTTCAGAGAGAGTTTTCAAACCAAGCCAAAGCCCTGCCCGAAGTCGCGAGTCTCCTCTATCGAGGAGGCTTTCCTCGCCTGGCGACCAAACTGGGAATCCAAGCCGCTCAGCGAGCAATCTATTACACTCAGATTGAGCTCGAGACAGTGGCCGCTGCTGACGCTCATCCCACTACGATTATTTCGGATCGAGGCACTCTCGATGCCCTGGCCTACTGGCCGGATACACAAGAATCATTTTTGAGCGAAGTTCAGACCACTATTGAACGCGAAGTAAATCGCTACGACCTCGTGATTCATCTCCACACCTCTCCTCATGATTACAACAAAACGGCAGGCGTCAGAACTGAGAGCCTTCAGCAGGCCCTCGAACTCGATCAAAAAATTCATCGAGTATGGGGCGCTCACCCTCGACGAATATCCATTCCTGCACAACTGAGCTTCCACGAGAAGATCAACACAGTACTCCAGATTCTTGAGGCTGAGAGCGCGCTTCACCTCTCCACTCGATCGTTCCCCTATCAAAAAAGTTTGAGTTACGGCTCTGCTCGAGCGGAAGTGGCTTTGTGAACAAAGTCCTTACACCGACCGAGGTGGAGGCCAAACTCAAAGCCTACCCCCACTGGAACTTAGTTCGCGGCGCTATTGAGAGAGAGCTCCACTTTAAGGATTTTAAAGAAGCGTTTGCCTTTATGACTCGTGTAGCAGAGCTCGCGGAATCACAGAACCATCATCCTGATTGGGAGAATGTTTATAATCGTGTTTTGATTCGATTGAATACTCACGATGCAAATGGAATCACCGAAAAGGACTTCAGACTGGCTCAAGCAATTGATCAACTCGCGTAACTCGCGAGCTGTCTTACATCACAGCGACGCATTCTTTGAGCTGCTCGCTTGCCACCCAAAGAGAAATAATCTCATCGACATCGTTGGCCGAAAACTCATAGGTCAACGACAGATAACTCCCGTTTCTGCTGAGCTGTGTCGATTTGAGACGCAGCATAGGGAAGGTCGATTCAAACTCCTGAATGCCTGACTTAAAATCAGTGAGATTTTTGCCAATGATTTTGTGATCGTAGACATGAGGCCAAATCAAAACACTTTGTTCCAATGACCGCCTCAAATTCTCATATTTGAGATGTCTCACCTTAGGCGTACAAACAACATTCACATCCATAGTATATCACCGAGCCAGACCTCTCAAAAACTGGTCAAAATCGCCTCTATAAGAGGCTTGGAGAGGGCCCTCTTCTTGACACAAGACTTTTACAAATTCAAGAGGCTCTTCACAGGGGTGCCCTTGAGCTTTTGACGTCCTTTTAAAAACCCCAGTTCCATCAAAACCAAAATTCCGACCATTTGACTGCCCCCTCTCAAACAGAGTTCCTGAGCCGCGGCCAAAGTCCCTCCCGTTGCCAAAACATCATCAATCAAAACAACGCGTTCGCCCTTTTCAAATGCGTCTTCGTGCATTTCGATTTGATCACTGCCGTATTCCAACGCATAGGTTGCCGACAAAGTTTTTCGAGGCAATTTGCCCTTTTTTCGAATCATCACGAGTCCACAGTTCAAACGGTAGGCCAAAGGTGCGCCGATCAAAAATCCTCTCGACTCAATGGCGGCTAGTTTTTGGGGTTTGAATTCCGAAACACATTCCGCCAAGCCTTCGATCAGCGTTTTGAATGCGATGGGATTTTCGAGAAGAGGACTTATGTCTTTAAACAATATCCCGGGCTTTGGAAAATCCGGAACATCCCGAATCAACTCGAGGGCCGATTTGAGGCTCATCGTCATAAACTAATTTGCATCCTTAAAAAGCTTTGCCGAACGCAGTGCGGGGAGGCGCTCTCTTCGCATGGCCTGTTCGTCAAAATTGAGATCGCAAATCAAAAGAGAGTCTCCGACTTCGCCACCTTCGGCCAAGACTTCTCCCCAAGGTGAGATGATCAGAGAGTGTCCATAGCAATACATCTGCTGACCTTTGCCATTTAAATGATCTCCCCACTGACCTGCCGCTGCGACAAAACTCAAGTTTTCAATCGCACGCGCTCGCAAAAGAGCATGCCAATGGGCTCGACCCGTCTCGAGAGTAAAAGCTGCTGGCACCAGGAGAACACGTGCTTGTTCCGTCAGAGTCAAACGACGGTAAAGCTCCGGAAATCTCAAATCATAACAAATCGACAAACCCGTTCTCACTTCTTTGACATCGACAGCGACAGGGTCTGAGCCTGGACTCATATCATCCGATTCGCGATAGGTCCCTGCGGAACCTTCGTAATCAAACAAATGAATTTTTTTGTACGAAACAATCGGCTGCTTAGGCCTGATCACCCAATGAGAATTATACGGCCTGCGAGAATCAAAACTCTTTTCGGGGACCGAACCCAGACTCACCGTGACTTTCCAAGATGAAATGGCTTCTTGCAAGGCGCGAGAAAACTCGGATTCCGCGATGAGCTGTCCCTCGTCGTTCAGGCTCAATACGGTTTCTGGGGGCATCAAAGTTTTGCGTCCCCTAAACAGCGCATTTTCTGGAAAACAAACGAGATCTACTTTCTGGGCCTCTGCTTCGGCCACAAACGCACAGATTTGGAGAAAATTCTCCCACGGATCCTCGGTTGATCGAATTTGAGCGACGCCTAAACGCACTCCCTACAACAACTCAATCCACTGACTAAAATCAATACGAGGATGATACGGACTTCTTGGAGCAAGAGGCTCAACGCTCTGAAGCCCCCAAACGTGATTGGCATCGTAAACATATTGATTGAATTCATCACCGAGCGTGTCCGACATATAAGCCTCAAGCGCGAGCTGAAAGGTATTTGTGGTGATCGGCTGAAACAGCTTTTCTCGCAAAAACTCGCCCAAAAACACCTTGAGACCAGATTGCTTTTTGTCAGCAATTCGAGAATCAAGGTATCCCATAAAATTTCGGCCCTTCGTGTAAGCATCTCGCGTGGTCGTACGACGATAAGGCGAAAACTTAGCCAAATTGGCGCGGCTATAGCCCGGATCGTCGAGGCGAGGATAATTGGCATCTCGCCAGGATGCGATGGCTTCATCCATCCAGCCCGAATTTCCATTGGCCGGGATTAATCCCCGACCAAAATAAGAATGAGTGATCTCGTGAGAAAGTGCCCAAAGATTCGTGATGGTCGCGCCCGAATACTCCATTCCGCCAGGAAAGCTGGGCGCTGCGTACACGACGAGTTTGTCGTGAGGAAACGCGCCATAGTCTCTTTCAAGTTCCTTCAGGGTTTCATGTGCGCGTGACGTAAAATCTTCGATATCCACGCCCTCCTTACCATAGATAATGACAGGGAGAGGCTTGCCTTTTTTGGAAGCAAAGGTTGTCGCCTGCACCTCAAAATCACTCTCTCGTCCCAAATGAAAAAACGGCGACGAAGCTGAAAAATGCTCAGGAAATTCTACATTCCAAACGCCTTCGTCAAGAGCAGTCAGCTTGCCGTTTGTAAAAACACGATGGACTTGAGTCGCCCCTCGCAGCTCAATTCTAAAAAACATGGGATAGAGATCATATTCCAGATTCGTGGGTAAAAATTGCTCGAGAAACTCGCGATCATCGAGGTCCGAATACCAAAATGCCAAGCCCGCGCTTCCATCGCCAAAACTCACTCCCTTTGTGAGGCGATGGCGAATCTGAACTAAATGATTGCCGGGAGAAACATTGGCTTCGATCACTCTCAAATACGTCGCTTTATCTGGAGTCCGAATCTCACGAGTTTTAAGTTGCTGGTCCGCCATTGTGACGGCCAAGGGATTGGGAACCAAATCAATGATGGGCAAGCCTTCTTCCCAATTTTGAAACTCCAAATTGGTCCAAACCTCGACGACCTTTTGATCGATATCCACAATGATCTTGTACTGAGCCCACCGAATATCAACAAAGACAGCCTTCTGCCCATTGCTGAGTTCGATCGCCGGAGGCATATGAATCAGGCCTTTTTTCTGAGCCCACAAATTCTCTTGAGCTCCAAACCAAGCAAGGATGGCGCACCCACACAAAATCACACGCTGAATACTCATTCGATCTCCCCTCTCAATGACGCTCTTAACTTAGCTCAGAGACTTTGAGGTCGTCATCGATTTTTGAGAGTTCGAGGCCAAAAAAAAGGGCCCGCCACTCGGCGAGCCCCGTTTTAATTCATAGACTCAATAAGACTTATTCAGCAGCAACAGAACGTCGCTTGGGAGCAGACTTTTCGGCTACCTTTGTTTCGGCTTTTGTTGCGGCCTTTGCCTTAGTGCCGCATTTGCAGTCTTTGCCACATTTGCAATCCTTGCAACCCTTGCCACCTTTACAATCTGCGCACTGGGCCGCCACTTTCGATGTGACTTCGGTCACGACTCCGCAAGCGACTTTGAATTCTTTGGCGTTGGCCGAATCCACAGCCACAACCACAGCGGACTTGCCGACAACGTCTTTGAGCTTCATGGATTTGCCAGAAACTTCTCCGTTGATGGTTCCGTTTGCCGAGACGCCATTTTCACCCTTCTTCATGACCGAAGCGACCATGGCTCCAGCAGAAGATGCGTTATTCGCCGAACAATCTCCCTTTTCATGCACCTGAACTTTGTAGGCTCGATCGGCGCGAATGCCCGTCAATTGTCCGTGAGCGATGAGAGTGCCAAAGTGATCTTCAAAAACCACTTTACCCTTCACGCTGGCATTTTGTTTTGATTCCAAAATGGCCTCGCCCTTTTTGGTCATTCGTGAACCGTGCTTGCCCGCACAACCACTCACTGACACTGCTGCGATCGCCAAAACCCCAAGTGATAGAAAAGAATTAAACTTTCTCATGCCTTAATGGTCAGAGCGTTTGAGTTTTAGGTCAAGGAATCCGCAAAAAATGCGCTGCGTTATTCCTGCGAAGCTTTGAGCGCTGTCCAAGCTTCGTCATAAGCGACCAAAGTCTCGCCCACATCCTTCATCATCTCGCATTTGGCGAGCTGCGCGTCAGAGGGAAACAAAGCTGTATCCTTTTGAAGCTCTGCAGGAAGCAACGCCAAAGCCTTGGTGTTGGCGGGCGCGGTCTGAAGCTTTTGGGTTCGTGCAGCGCCTACTTCGGCACTCAACAGAAAGTTCACGAGCTGAGAAGCTTCTGCCATGCGAGCACCTTTTGGAATCACAAAGTTATCGACCCAAAGAGTGCAACCTTCTTCAGGCAAGATGTACTCGATCTGACCCTTCATCTGGGATCGAGCCTGGAGAGCATCGCAGGAATAAGCATGAGCAACAGCCATCTCGTTGTTTGTCAGGCCCGATAGGGTCTCTGACGTAAAGGCCTTCACTTGAGAGCGAGCGGCATCCAGAGTCTTTTGAGCCGCTTTGATCTCGTCGGCATTCGTCGAGTTCAAAGACTTACCATTCGCTTTGAGCGCGGCACCCAAGGACTCACGTACATCATCCAGAAGTGTGAATTTGCCAGCGAGGGCCTTTTGGCTAAACAAGTCATTCCAGCCCTTCAAGCTTCCTTTATAGAGGTTTTTGTTAATCGCAATACCGGTAGTCCCCCAGCTCCATGGCAGAGAATACTTGTTAGCGGGATCAAACTCTTTGCCCATCAACTTGGCATCCAAATCAGCAGAATGAGGAATCTGAGCTCGATCCAAGGTCTCGAGCATCCCCATTTGAGCCATGGCAAAAACCATATAATCCGAAGGGACGGCCACATCGATTCCCGAAGCCCCTGCCTTCAACTTGGCCAAAAGCTCTTCATTCGAAGAATAATTCGAAACATTCACATGAATCCCGGTTTGCTTTTCGAACTCCGCCAGCATTTCGTCAGTCACATAATTGGACCAAATAGCCAGATTCACTTCTTTTTTAGTATTTGAAGCCGAATCAGACTTATTCTTCTGACAAGCGCCAAGCGAGACCACGGTAAGAGCAACACCCAAAATAGAAAGCCATTTTGATTTCATAGGTCTCCGTTTGTAGCGCCGAATTTTCCTCGAGAAAAGGGCTTTATCGCTAAAAAAACATTTTCTTGAGGGCCTGGTTTGGTAAGGTCGGCGCCGATGCTGACACTGTCGCAACTCAGCAAATCTTTCGGGAATTTTGATGCCCTGAAGACCACGAGTCTTGAAGTCAAAGACGGAGAATTTTTTTCACTTCTGGGGCCAAGCGGCTGCGGAAAGACCACTCTATTGAGACTCCTCGGCGGATTTGAGACGCCTTCCGCCGGGCAAATTCTTTTGGAAGGCCGACGCATCGATCAGCTTCCTCCGCACGAGCGACAGTTCAATACCGTGTTTCAGCGCTATGCGCTTTTTCCACATCTCAATGTGTTTCAAAACATCGCCTTTGGCCTCGAAATGAAGAAAGTCGATCGCGAGACTTTGCGCCAACGCGTGACCGAAGCCTTAGAGATGGTGCAGATGTCTGGGCTCGAAGGTCGATCCATTGGGACGCTTTCGGGAGGTCAGCAGCAGCGAATCGCTGTGGCTCGCGCCCTCGTCAATCGACCGAGAGTGCTTTTGCTCGATGAGCCTCTTTCGGCCCTCGACGAAAAACTTCGTCATCAAATGAAGATCGAGCTCTTAAGTCTTCAGCGCCGGCTCAAACAGACTTTTATTTTTGTCACACACGATCAAGAAGAAGCTCTCACCATCTCGGATCGCGTGGCTGTGATGAACAAAGGGGTGGTGGAACAAGTAGGCACCCCTCAAGAGATTTACGAATATCCTAAGACTCTCTTTGTGGCTCAGTTCATTGGATCGATGAATGTTTTGGATGGTCACATTCGAGCCTCGGATCCTCAAAGCATCGTTGTCAATACCGCGACTCGCCGACCGATCATGATACGCCCTCCTCGAGATGGGATGCGCCCTTTACCCGTTGTGACAGAGGCTCAAAAAGTTCAGGTGATGATTCGCCCAGAGAAAATGAAAATCCTCAAATCCCAGCCTGGGTTTGAGCAAAATTCAATAGAGGGTTCGATCAAAGAAGCTCTCTACAAAGGACCGATCACTCAGTTTTTGATCCAGCCCAAAGAAGAAAATTTACCTGTCTTTCAAGTGGTTCAAACGAATTCGGCTTTGAGCGCCAAAAAAGCATGGAGCATCGGTGACAAGGTTTTTGTCGCTTGGCTTCCCGAAGATTGTATCTTGATGGGAGAAAGTGGAGCGCTGCCCACTCCCGAATTCAAACCCACACCTCTCGAAGTCTTGGCGGCTTCGAGCCAAGGATAGAGGATGTCCAAAAATTTAGCACATCCTCCCAAAACAGTCTGGCCCGCGATTGGGTGGTATTTATTTTTCCTCGCCATCCCGATTGGCATTATTTTGTTTTACAGTTTTTTAAAAAAAGGCCTCTACGGCGGCATCGAATACGAATGGAACATCGACAATTATCTGCGAGCGTTTCAGCCGATTTATTTGGGTATTGTTTGGGAGTCTTTTAAGCTCGCTTTTGTCACAGCACTTTTGTGTTTGCTGATCGGTTATCCGGTCGCCTACGTCATGGCGACGATCAAAAATCCTTACCGCGGACTCCTTATGGTTCTTTTGATTATTCCGTTTTGGACCAACCTCGTCGTGCGCACCTATGCCATCAAACTTTTGCTCGGAGATCACGGACCTCTCAATCATTTGCTTATCCAATGGGGATGGATCACGGAGCCGCTTCCCTTTTCAAATTCCTACGGGGCAGTTTTGTTTGGAATGGTGACTAACTATTTGCCCTTTATGGTTCTGCCTCTTTACGTCACGCTCGAAAAATTTGATTTTTCGCTGCTCGAAGCTGCACGAGATTTGGGCGCCACGAGCCGTCAACTTTTGACTCGCATTCTTTTGCCTCTCACACAGAGAGGAATGGTGACTGGATTTTTGTTGGTCTTTACTCCCGCTCTCGGAGAGTTTTTGATCCCTGACTTGCTGGGCGGCGCCCGAACAATGCTCGTGGGCAATCTCATCATTGATCAGTTTTTGAAAATGCGAGATTGGCCGTTTGGATCTGCGATTTCTATTTTGCTCATGATTGTGGTGGTCATGAGTTTGCTCATCACCCTCAAACTCTGGAACGAAAACCGTGAACGCCGTCAGCAACAATCCTCCCTCTAATGCAGACAAAGTCGTTCTCGAGGAAAAGGCCCGGCCTGCTCCTCCCGCGTTCTCCGTTTGGATTACAGCGGCGACGTTTTTGCTTCTTTATGTTCCTTTGATTGTTGTGGTGATTTCTTCGTTTCGCACCAAGTCCCCTGCAGATCCCGCTTGGACTTTGGAATGGTATACTTCTATTTTTAATAATTCTGCACTCATAGAATCGCTTTGGATGAGCCTTTGGGTGGCTATTGGTGCCACCATCGGATCAAGCGTCATAGGCACACTCGCCGCACTTGGACTCGAGAGAACACAATTCAAAGGCAAGATGCTCTTTGATGGTCTCAATCTCATCCCACTTGTGATGCCGGAAATTGTGATGGGGCTCTCACTCCTCATGTGGTTTGTGTTTTTGCAGTTAAGTTTGGGTCTGGTCTCGATGATATTGGCGCACATCACTTTTTGTCTTTCATTTGTGATCATTACAGTTCGTGCTCGACTCGCGGACTTTGATTCTTCGATGGAAGAAGCCGCTCGAGACCTCGGCGCCAATGCGTGGCAGACATTTTGGCGCGTGACGTTTCCTCTCATTTGGCCCGGCATTTTGTCAGGAGGCTTGATGGCGTTTACACTCTCCTTTGATGACTTTTTGATTTCGTATTTTACAGCGGGTGTGGGAGGCGACACCCTGCCCATCAAGCTTTACTCGCTGATCAAATATGGAATGAACCCGACGATTTCGGCCATCTCAACTCTGATTCTCGTCGGGACGATCGCCATCGTCTTAATTGGACTCAAACCAAAGACTCAAAAAATCAAATAGAACTACTTGTCTTATTTTTTAGGCTTACGAAGCTTAATCGAGCAGCCCACAGACTTGGTCTGTGTTTTGGCAATCGGCTGGAGCGCCAAGTAGGCGTTCACCGCATCGGCCAAAAATTTTGCTTTCACTGCCTTTGGCTTTTCAGCGTTGTCATCAAAAGCTCCGTGGTAAACAAGTTTGCCCTCTGCATTAAACAAAAAGAATTCGGGAGTCCGCGTCGCTCCAAACGCTCTGGCCATATCCGACGTCGCATCGACCACATAGGGAAACTTCATCCCCAGTCGTTTATGCTTTGCTCGCATTTGCGGATAGCCATCTTGAGGCGTGACTTCGGGATCGTTGGAATTAACGGCGATCACGCCAATCCCTTTTGCCAAAAGCTCGTTTCCATATTCGGTGTATCGAGCCTCCCAGGCTTTTGAAAACGGGCAGTGATTGCAGGTAAAAATAACGAGCAATCCCTTTTCGCGTTTAGCGGCATTCAAGGACACTACCGAATCCGTCACATTCAAAAGAGGAGCGGACCACTCGGGCATGGCCTCACCGATCTGAAGCCCCAAAGCCGCGTGAGAAAATCCAAAGCCCACCATCAACGCTAAAATCAAGTTTTTCATCTTACTTACTCCCCTTTTAACTTTCATTTTTTTAGAATTTCCAAAATCTTTTCCTCGAGTTCTTCAAATTCCATTGCTCGAGGAACGAAACTGATCACTTCTGCCTTTTCGTTCAAAAACAAAGTCACAGGAATCGTCCCCGACCATTCTTTATGAATTCCATCTATAAACTCCTGATCCGGAAGATCCTTAATATAACTCTCAAAGTCCACGCCCTGCTCCACCAAAAAACTGCGAGCTTCATCCACTTCGGATTCAAAATCCATCGACACAAAATAAACCTTCAGACCCTCGTCTCGATACTCTCTGAGTGCTCTCAAAAAATACGGAAACTCATCACGACAAGGCTGACAAAAACTCGCCCAAAAATTGACAACGGCAATTTTGGGAGCGTCTGCTTTGATCTGGGCAAAGAGGCCTTCGGGAGTAATGGGAGTAATGGTAGGTCCTGATTCCTCGGCTTCTTCGACAGGAGCTCCGACTTCGACTTCGGATTGGGGCTTGGTCAAGAGAACAATCGCTCCGACAACAAAGATCGCGAGCACGCCTAGAATCCAATTTTTAGCCTGATTCATGGGGGTGATGTTAGCCAAGATCCGCTCTTGAACAAACAATATTTGAGGTCTAAGTTTTGGGGCATGAAAGCTCCTCAAATCAATATTGGGATAGACAAAGACTCGCGCAAAAAAATCGCCAAGGGCCTTTCTAGGCTGCTTGCGGACACCTATACGCTCTACCTTAAGACGCACAACTTTCATTGGAATGTGACAGGCCCTCAGTTCAACTCACTCCATCAAATGTTTATGGACCAATACACTGAGGCATGGAATGCCATTGACCTCGTGGCAGAGCGCATTCGCTCTTTGGGATTTCCGGCTCCCGGGACCTATTCCGAGTTTACCGAACTGACCTCGATCAAAGAGACAAAGGGCGTTCCGAAAGCGGAGAAGATGGTCAGTGATTTGATCGAAGCGCACGAAGCCGTCGCTCGAACATGCCGCAGCGTTTTTCCTATAGCAGAAGAAGCCTCTGACGAAGCCAGCTTGGATCTTTTGACTCAGCGAATTCAGGTTCACGAAAAAACCGCGTGGATGCTGCGCTCGGTACTCGAAAATTAAGCATGGTCTCTCCTCGTCAAGCGCTCACTTGGACTGTCGTTGTTTCTGCCGTTGTCTTTGTTTTGGGTTACGATGGCTGGCAACTCTGGAAGAGTCGACCCCTTGCCTGTGATTTGATCAAACAAGATTGTCCTCAAGCAAAAACTTGTTCGGCGCCTTCAGTAGAACAAAAGCCACGTTGTCTTCCGATCGCCGATCCTGCCCGCGCAACCATGAACCTTCCCTTTGAATTAAAGACCCCCATTCGCTGCGCCGTAGGACCCAGAGATGGTCAGGTCCATATCACTGATTTTGATTCGTTTGCTCTCTCACTCAGTCCGTCGTCTCCAAAAGCCACTGCTGTGGTAGCAAGTCTTGCCGGCCAAGCTTATATCGTTGGCCAGACGCTGAGAATTCTTCACGAAGGTGGATATTACAGCCGCTACTTTCCGCTTCAAAATATTAAAGTCCAAAATGGATACGTAGAGACAAACACTGTGCTTGGCGAACTTGCCGAGAATACTTCTCTAGAATTTAGCGTTCACTATCTCAATCCCGAGACTGCTCCTCAGGTCTTAGCGACTTCAGAAGCTGAAGGATTTTCTGTTCCTTTTTATTTACACTTAAGCCTCGATCAAAATGGTCAAAAGCTGTCTCGAGACTTTCCGGTGACAGAAATTGAATGCGGCGAAGGTTCAAATTTTTTATTTTACCGCGCCAAGATCTAGGATCAGCTTAACGAGCAACGCGGCGACCATCAGCAAAAACACCTTACGCACAAAACCCGCGCCTCGCTTGATCGCCGAGTGAGATCCCGCAAGCCCTCCCAGCAAATTAAAAGCGCCAAGACTCAAACCCAGTTTATAATCAATGGATCCCTGAGCTCCAAAATAAATAAGTGCCCCAACATTCGTCCCCCAGTTGATAATCTTGGCCGACGCTGATGCTTTTAAAAACTCATAACCCAAGAGCGCGACAAAAAAGAAAATGATAAAACTCCCCGTACCGGGTCCAAAAAACCCGTCGTAAAAACCAATGGCAGCACTGGCCAAAACAATCAACGGCAGTCGGCTCTTCCCGCGCGCCCACTGCGTTCGCTCTCGTTTAAATCGAGGTGCTAAAACGGTATACACAAAGATCAAAATCAACATCAGGACGACGAGGGGCTTTAGAAAGCCTGACGGAATATGTGAAACGGTCCAGGCCCCCACCGCAGAAGCCATCAAGGCGACCGCACCAGCCCATGCCAAATCCTTCCAGGGGAGCACAACCGATCGACTATATCTTGCGATCGCCGCTGAGGTTCCACAGATCGACGACAATTTGTTGCTCGCTAAAATTGTGACGAGCGAAAGATCTGGCCGAAACAAAAGGAGTGCGGGGAGTTGAATTAGGCCCCCGCCTCCTGCAATTGCATCGATGAATCCCGCGCCAAAGGCTGCAATATAGAGAGGCCAAAAATCCATCTTGTGCGCGAGCCTAGCACTGCTTTTGTCTTGCATGACATGAGTTTCTCCGAGATCTTACAGGTCGAGTGGAGTGGATCAGTCATCGAGGTCTTTGTGAAAACGCGATTGAAAACACTCGCCAATCATTTGATCAAGCGATTGCAGCCGGATTTGTCAGTTTAGAAACAGATCTTCGCATCACTGAGGATCATCAGATTGTACTTTGCCACGATCAAACCCTTAAGCGCATTTGTGGCCTCGATATCAATGTCCTCCTCTCACAAAAATCCGAGTTGCAAAAAGTGAGACTCCCTTTTGAGAGTCAACTCATGTTTTTTGAAGACCTGCTCCTGCATTACCTCAATTTTCAGTGGACGCTTGAGATCAAGCCCGAACAAGGTATGCGAACCATCCAAAAACTCATAGAAATCGTAGACCGAGAGAAGCTCGAGGATTGGATTCTCAAGAATGTAAAATTTTTGGTCGCCCATCCAGCACACGAACAAGCTCTCAAACTCAGGTTTCCAAACGCGCGCTTTTACGCAGCCTACTCAGAATGCCGAAAGGTAGGCTTCGCACTTCTTTTGGGACTCGCCTCCGCTCTCACGATTGATCCCAATAAGACCTACGGGATCCCCCCACGATTTTGGGGCATCGATCTTTGTCGCAAAAATTTTATAAACTTTTTTCATCACCGAGGAGCGAGAGTGTTGGCTTTTCTTCCTAAAAATGATGAAGAAGCTTTGGCAGCGGCTTCGATTGGATTTGATGAAATTCTCACGGATGGCCGGATTGTTCGGCTAAGCGCTTCTTCATCAAAGCGTTAAAGCGTGTGGTGAGCAACACGGCAGGAACCAAAAGTCCAATACTGAGTCCCGTCCAAATGCCGGCGCCTTTCCAATCCAGCCAAAACGCAAAGACATAGCCGAGTGGCAGCGACAAAACCCAATAGGCCACAAACGTCACAACTGTTGGAAATCGAATATCGAGAAGCCCTCTCAAGCAGCCCACGCCCACCACTTGCAAACCATCAAAAATCTGAAACGCTCCGGCCAACAAAAAGAGTGGCCCTGCAAGGGCCCAAACTTCGGGATCATCGATATAGAGCTTTGGAATCTCCTCGCGACCCAAAACAAATCCGATAGAAAACAAAATTGCAAAAAATATTGCTACTCCAAATGCGCCAAGTCCAATGCGCCGAGCGGCCTGATAGTCCTTGGCTCCCATCGCATTGCCCACTCGTATGGCCACCGCAAACGACAAGCCCATCGGCACCATAAAAGTGAGCGATGCGACATTGATCGCAATTTGATGAGCCGCCAATGTTTTGGTGCCAAGCCAACCCATCATCACAGCGGCGACCGAAAAAGCGCCGACTTCAAACAAACTCTGAAATCCACTCGGGAGTCCCACTTTGAGCATCTCCACAAATCGGCTGCGCTCAAATTTAATCCACCACTGCGCCGGGCGATTTTCTTCGAGGCGCACGGATTTCAAAACCAAAAACATCAACGCAATGGCCGCTAAGGTTCGAGTGATCAGCGTCGCGTATCCCGCCCCCATCAAGCCCAGTTGCGGCAGTCCTAAGTTGCCAAAAATCAACACCCAATTGAGAGCGGCATTCAAAGGGAGAGCAAAAATCATAATGATCATCGGTCTCATAGTATCCCCGAGAGCTTCTGCAAAATTCTTAAAAGTCTGAGCTGCCAATACTGGCAAAAACGAAAAGCTCAACAACCTCATAAATCCCTTAGCCTCAGCCACGACTTCGGCGGGCTGATCCAAAAGCACCAAAAAAGGAAGAGTGAGCTCTACGAGCACGATCATCAAGACAGCGACGCTGACGTTGAGCAAAAAGCCATGTCTCAAATATTCGCCGCATTCAAAACGATTTTGGGCTCCGTTGGCTCGAGAGACCAATGTCGAAACACACGAAGAGACCCCAAAGCCAAAAACCAAAAAGATAATCGAGAGAGAGCTCGCAAGCGCCGAGGCCGCGAGTGGAACCGCTCCCAATCTCCCCACCATTAACGAATCAATCACGTGGAGCATGATCTGACCGAGCTGCCCCATAATAATAGGCCCTGCGAGCCACAAGGTGCGTCGGGTTTCGATCGCGTAAATTTTGACTCGGGTCATCGACATCGTCTGAATTCTTTATATCCCTGCCAAAGAAGAAACAAGGCGAGAAGAATCAACGTCAGCGCCACAAACGAATTGATTGTCATCAGCACAGATTGAGAACTCGCTGCCCATGAACCCCAAAAAATTCGCCCCAGTGCCCAGAGCGTCATCATCAGAACAAAACACATCGGCAAAATCGTAAACCAAATATTGCGTTTGGATTTGAGCAACCAGAGACTGACAGCAAGTAATGTGAGTGCCGCCATCAATTGATTAGAGGCCCCAAACAACGTCCAAAACTGAATCCATGAGCCTTCTTCGGCAAGCCAAAGAACCGCCACAGGGAGAGTGAGCGTCAGCAGAGTGGCAAGGACGACTCCACGACGAGACGACCAGCCAAAGAGCTCCTGCAAAATATATCTCCCCAATCGAGCGGCCACATCGAGTGTATCAAAGACAAAAGTCGAAAATGCCATCGCTCCAAAAGTCACAGCAAAGGCCAAATGTTCTTTGCCTATGATCAATGTCAAAAAATTTCCAATCGCGTTTCCGTAGATCGCGCCGGGCTTAAGACCCACCACTTCTGCAGGAGCTGCAATCATGATTGTGACAATTGCAATAAAAGCCACAAAACCCTCTGCGAGCATGGCGCCATAACCAATGGAGTGAGCATCGCTTTCTCGATTGAGTTGCTTAGAAGTCGTGCCTCCACAAACGAGTCCATGAAATCCTGAGCAGGCCCCACACGCGATGGTCACAAACAAAAACGGAAAGAGCGAACCTGTGGCCCCTCCCACCTCAAATCCCTTAAAAAAATCTTGTTTGATTTCGTAACCCCCAAAAAATACACCGATGACTCCTAGGAGAATGGCAGAGTAAAGAATAAATCCTCCGAGATATCCACGAGGCTGAAGTAACGCCCAAACCGGCAGCACGGAAGCCACGGCACAATAACCCAAAATCAAAAGCGCCCAGGTCTTTACATCAAATAAAAAATATTCAGAGACTTGAGTGCCGAGCCAACAGACTCCAAAGGCAGCAGGAACAAAGACAGCGGTGAGCAACCAAAGAGGGGGCTTCAAAAATTTTTCGACAAGCCCCATCACAACCGAAAGCCCCAAATAAAAAACACTCGCTGCCGCTACAGCTCCGCCGGGATTAAAATTTTGAGGAAGCCCCGCGAGCTCCTCCGTTCCACGCACAAAGCTTCCTGCCGTGATATCTGTAAACGCGATGATGATGTACAAGAGCGCAATCCAAACAAAGGCCATCATCGCCCGACCCGCAGGACGCCCTAAATACTCTCTTGCCACCTCGGCCATCGAGCACGCCCCATGTCTGACGGATGCAATCAAACTCGTAAAATCATGAACAGCCCCAATAAAAATAACGCCAATCGCAATCCACAAAAGCGAAGGACCCCAGCCAAACAATTGGACCGCCAAAATCGGACCCGCAATGGGCCCCGCCGCGGCAATGGCCGAAAAATGCTGCCCAAAGAGATAAAACTTTTTGGTCGGGACAAAATCAATCCCATCCGTTTTTAGATGCGCGGGAGTTTTGGCCTGAGGATCCAGCCTGAGAATCCTTGAGATCCACCGCCCATAAAGCCAATATCCCCCCGAAACCAAGGCTAAAAAGCCCAGAGCCAATTGCCAAATTTCCATCTCGTCACTCCTTTCAAAACACCTAGCAGAATCTGCGCAGTCTGCCCCTAAACACCAATAAAATCCATGTATAGCGCCCTTTTAACGGCATGAACCTTGCGATAGAAATGGCAACCTCACATGCTTCCGCTTTTAAAAATTCTGAGCTTCATCCTGATCCAAAGCACTGGCGAGGATTCTTTGGATACGGCTCGAGTGATTGCTGAACTCGAAGCGGGCAAAATCCCAATTGAGATCACTGAAGAGCTTAAACTCATCAACCCAGAGTCCAAAGAGGCTCTCGAGTTTTCAAAGCAAATGAACCAACTTTTGGAGCCGGTGTTTCCGGATCTCAATCTCAAGCAAAATCCTTTGAGGTTTGTGGTTGTTGAGGACGCTAAGATCAACGGACTCATTATAAAATCAGCGAAGCCCCCCTTGATCGCCATTTCGACCGGAGCGCTGCAAAAACTCAAAAACCTCAATCAAATTCTGACACTCGTCGGGCACGAGATAGGACACCTTGTGGTCGATCAGCGTTATGGTCCTCAAAGTAATTCCAAAGGCGAAGAATATACGGCTGATATCTACCCCCTCAAGTTTTTGGATAGCGCGGGCTATGACATCAAAGAATCGATTGAATTCTTTAAGATCTTAAACCTCCAAGATCCCATCGATCCGCGTGTTCAATCCAGTCGCTTTGGCGAACTCATGGATGTTCATGGCCTCTCTGAGAACCGACTCAAAGCCGTCACTTTGGCCGTCGCCTCCATTGATCATTCACGGGGAGGCCTCAAGGGAACACTTCATCCAACGCCGCAGTTTTTGGAATCTGCGGGATCCCGGAAGCACCAAAGCTATCTTAGATCTCGAATTGATTTTGAAGGCTTTGAAGATCTGGACGCCGACTCCCAGATAAAAATTCTCAAGGCCCATATCCATGCGCTTAAACCGCAGTTTAGAAATCGCACCTATGAGTATCGACAGCTGATCCGAAAGCTAAACATTGATCCTCAAAATCTTGAGCAAGTCGCTAAAGCCACTCAGCTCGCAGATTCCTTGTTAGAGAGCGAGCAGGGGCGCAAGGTCTACTCAGACTTGACGACTCATATGACTCCCTCGGGAGAACCCGAGGCCGTCGGAGCCCTGCTACCCTTAAAGAATGCGGTGCGAAAATTTGTAAAAGCCGAAAATGCAAAAGATATCCAGGAGTCTGCGACTGCTGTCCAAAAATTTTTGAAAGAGAACCCTCAATTTGATGAAGCTCTTTTGAGCGAGCTCAAATGGCCCAATTTCAAACTCCCCTCTCCACAAAAAATACGCCGCCAGTCACCAGATGAGATCATTGTCTCTTGGAATCTTCATCATGAGACGGCTGAGAGAACGAGATCTGCGGATATCTTTGCGACACTCTACCTCCTTGGGATTCATGAAGCTCGTGCGGTCATCGAATGGCCAGCATCCTTGATGGACTCTTATGCCAACTCAAATCTCATGAGTGTTTCAAGTGGACCCACTCACTCGGACTATAACTTTGATCAACTCAAAATTAATGAAGATGGCGAGATCAAGCGCGTGAACACTTCAGGAAGCTTGGATGAATTTGAGACCGCTCTAAAACTGAGACTGAAAGCTCGTCATGGACAGAGTCAGCGCTCAGAGTCTTCAGACCATCTGGAGCAGCAATCAGATCGGCATTATTCACCGTTGAGGCTGTCCGAAACAGAAGCATGGCACGGCCTTGAGGATCTTCCCAAAAACTATAAAGAATTTTTGAAACGTAACAGACAAAATCTCGCAGACGTCATCAATTTTGGTACAGACTCTCGTCAGATCGGTCCTTTTTTAAAGAGATTGGCGCAACTCGCGAATTCCGGAGATCCCGAATCCATGGACCTTGTCAGATTGTTTTTTAGGGACTCTCTCAAAGGCATTGCAGACCACAAACTCGATTACAAACATCCTCTCAGAGTTCTATTCTCTACGCATCGATCTCTTTTTAGTCCTGAGGAATATACGACCATCTTGCTCCAGAGATTTTTGTGGACTGAGCTCTATGTTTTTAAACAATTTATAGAACAAACCATGAGTGCGCGAGCAGTGGGTGGGAGGACGCCGAGCGTCCTAAAATATCTGACTGAAGGCAAAACCAAGATAATGCTCAAGCAGATTGAGGAAAGACTTAAAATTACTCGCGGTCTTTTGAATTACAATCAAGCCAATAGCTTTGATGATCTCAACAGCATTTACAAATCCCTCAAGTCTAAGGGCCTTGATTCAGATGTTGTTATGCAGATCATGACGATCGAACTTTTGGATTTAAGTCTGCGTAAGCCTCCCAAGAACGAAAGAATAGAGAGGCTTGAGTTTCTTCATGCACTTCAGCAATGGGGCGAAGTTTTTGGGGGGGACCAATACTCTCTGGATTTTTTGAAAGATGTCCTCGTTGATCGCTATATTACATCCAGGCAAAGCTGGCCCAACGATTTGGAAGGACTCCAGAGTGTCTATCACCTCCTTGGGACTCGAGAATTGTTCCCCCCAGGAAGCGACTTAAAATATGAATTGCTATCCAAGATCGAAGTCGCCATTCGCAAAGAATCAAATCCTCTCCAAAAACTTAAGAGTCTTGAGGCATTGGTGCATGGACCTCGGATCCAAGACCCTCATGTAAGAGCCCGAATATTTGAGACCTATATGGATCAAGTTCTCAAAGTCGAAGGACTCGATCAGGGGGACAAAGCCTACCATGAGCGAATCATCGCGCGCGTTCGCAAACTCAAAGAGACGCTCATTCCGATTGATTTTTACGAAATCATCTGGGGAATCGCCGATCGAATCGAAGCCCAACGTGAACTCTCTTTGGCGATCCAAAAGGTTCAGTTTGATATCAAGAAGGAAGATTTTCATAAATCGCAAATCCTTGGAGTAGGAGGAGAATGGATCCTTGAGATGACCCAAAAGTACCCAGAATTTGGGGATCATTTTATAGAGTTTTTGTCTTCCGCCGCCACGCCCCAAAGTGCCAAGAAGGTTTCTAAATCGATGAGTGAGCTCACGGGCGATCATGAAGCCACTCGAATTTACCCCAACGAAATGCTGTTGATCCATCGCAACTTTTGGACAACGCCCCTCTTTGTGCGCGTTGGCATTATGGACTCGTTATTGTTTCCGCCCAAACAAATGCACGATCAAAAGGCTTTTTATAAGACTTTTCAAAAAGTTCTCCAAAAAGTGTTCCCACCCACTGATGAGTACGCCTTTGAAGCCAGAAGGTTTGTTGAGGACTATGTAGAGATTCTCCCAGATTATCAGAAGAGTCTTTTGATCACAGCCCTTTTGGTTGCTGCGCAAAAGCAGAGCGACTCGACGTCCAAGCTCAGCATGGGAGAAAAACTCGCCATTGTCCTTGAGATCATGGGACCTGCAGAGATCAAGGCGGGGCAAGCAGGAAGTTCACATCCCGGAATCAAAGATATCATTCGACAGGGACTCTCACGGCTCAAAGGCCGAGCGGCACCACCCAATCGCGGTGAACTCTTTGACATTTTTTATGAGACCGTGCCCCAAAGCATTCGGCAAGGTCACCGAGTCAAACAACTTTTGGGTTCGGCCTCCTATTACATCGTGTTTGAAACTCAAAACTCAGACGGAGATAGTGAAGTTTTTGCCGTCTTGAGACCCTATGCCATAGAGCGTGCAAAACAAGGATTTGAACGAATGCTGGCCCTTGCTAAAAAGCGAGGACCCGATGATCCCATTTACAATGTCCTCACTCAGTTAATCGAACAAGGCAAGTATATGAGCGCCATCGAAACAGATGCCGAGCTCAATCAAAAACAAACAGAGATTGCTCAAAGGCTTTATCAGGGGATGAAGGCTCAAGTCGGAGACACCGTGTTTGAGTTTTCGATCGCTCAAGTCCTCGAAAGCGGCAAAGGCTGGAAGCGAATGAAAAAAGCCGAAGGCGTACACTTTGATGATTTGCCAGAAAAGACTGCCAAGCAGCTCGCGTACAAGGCCGATGTCGCCAAGGCTTACTTGGCTCTGGAGTTTCATATGCTCCTCAGCGGAATGGAGTTTGATCACGATCGCCACGGGGCTCAGCTCAAAGTATTGGGCAATAAAATCACGCTCTATGATTTTGGTGCCATGTCGCTCGATCCCCCTTCGGCCGACGATCGCAAAATCATGGTCGATGTGATGAGCGACATGATTGAGGCGCACTTTGCCGGCAAAGATCTCCACCTCGAACTCTTTAAAAAGACTTCTGAACTACATCAGCAGACGGGACAAATCCCTCGGCACCTTTCGGCACTCCAAAAAGGCCTCCTCGCACTGCAGAACTTTGCTCGTTATGTTCCCAAAGATGAATTTGTGAATGTCATCAAAGCCGCCTTTGAACAAGGAATCCATCCGGAGATTCAAGCGGGACTCATGACAAAAGTTCTTGAAAAACCAGAACTCGGCGCACTTCTCGCCGCTTCTGTCTTTGGAAGCACCTGCAAAGGTCCCCTGATCAAACTTTCAAAGCGACAACCATAAATTTGAGAAGTCATTGGTCCAAGGCCGCCACAAACTTCACAAATCTTTGAGCTCTAAAGGCCCAAGAGTTTTCTTGGGTTTTGGCCAACCCGAGCTGCGAATATTTATTCCATCGAGTTTCGTCAGAAAGCAAAACATCTGCAGCGAGCAAAAACTTTCGATCATAGTCTGGCTCACCTGGGTTTCCATCGATCAAGATCCCGGCTTCGCCGACGGTTTCGGGCAAAGCTCCTCGTCGCGAACTGAGCACCACAGTCCCCGCCGCCATCGCCTCCATCGCTGTAATACAGCAGCTCTCCTCGACCTCATTGGGATAAAACAAAAGCGAGGATTTCATGAATTCTCGAGCTAAATCCTTTTGTAAAATCGAATCATGAACGACAATTCCTGGCGTCGCTCTCAACTGATTGAGAAGAGACTCTAGGCCCGGATCAACCGCCTGCTGCCCATAGACTTTAAAGGTCGAAAACGTATGACATTCCAGATCACTGTGCTTTTTGCGCAGCTCCGTCACATAGCGGGGCAAATGTTTGAGGCCCTGATACGGCGCCGAAGAAAATATGAGTCGCTTGCGCACTCGCGTTTCGCTTCCCTCAAAATAATCGGGATTGATCCCGTTTCCGAGCTTCCAGCACTTTTCTCTCGGAAATCCAGAATGCATGGCCAAAGCCTCCCCCTGCCAATCACTCACGGTGAGCAATGCATCCAAGGCATCCGCGACACGCTTATCGCCAATTCCAAAGTTAAAAAACTTATCGTAGTTATCCCCAAGCCAAACAAATCGCCGACGCGTTGGAATTTTAAAAAAAATCGGAATCCAGTCCCGAATCACGACAAAGACATCCACAGCCTCGCGATACTCCTCCGCCAATCGTGCCGGCAAATATCGCGGTTTGGATTCGGGCGGGTTTTCCATGGGCGTAAACACAATCACATCATGACCGAGATTTTGAAGAGCCTCTGCCAAACGAATGAGTCCCGTTTCTGTCCCACCGAGAGGATTTTGGTCTAGGCTTTTGGCGTGGATCGGCAAAATATTACTGCCATAAAAAGCAATCCGCATGATGAGCGTATTCTGCTCCAATTAGAGTGCCCTGAAAAGCTCGATTAGAAAGCTCCATGCTGAAGCTCGTCAAATTGCTCGCGGACTTTTTTGAGAATTGGATTGGGAATATCCTCAATTGCTTCGAGCAGCTTGGAAAAATGATCACAGGGAATGAGGTCAAAGACTCCATCCATCACCTCTTTGTCATTTCTGAAGACAGCCTCTCGCAAGATCTCAAGCTCTTCCTTTGAGATCTCTCCTGTGACCATATAGAGATGCGCAATCGCTTTAGCACGTCTCGCAATACTAAAGTCCGAATCGATCACCAGTCTCAAAAGAGCTTGTGCATTCTCTGGTTTTCTCTTCATGAGTCTTTCGAATTCACTCACCGAAAGCTCATAATAAAATGTATCTGCCATTGATGATGTAATGGCGACTCGAAATCCCACTTCTAGGCCATGCAATGAAACAGATTTTTGGCGCCAAAATTGAATGAGGTTCAAAAGCTGCTCAAGACTGGGCTGGTAATGACCAGATCCATTTGAGATAAACTGAGGACGACCCTCCCTCATCTTGACCCATCCCGCCATTGCGACAGGATGTCCTGCGGCCAAGCTTGAATGATGAGTGAGATTTGAAACTCGATATTCTGCGATCAGACTCCCATCTGCTTCCGCGACAAAGAGCTTGATTCCCTTAAAATCGGCGGGCTTTCCTTCGGCATCCAAATAGATACCTTGAGACAGTCGCATGCGCCGAGAGTCCGCTTCTGACTTTGAGTAATAGACGACCTCTCGCTCTCGATCTTCGGTTTCATATTTTGGGAGCATCTTAAAAACTGGCAGGCACGGCGTCCCCGCCCATGTCGAAGTCTGCGCAAAAAAAGTGACAGCGAACTGCAATATCCACACTCGATTGACCACGATCTCTTAAGACTGCAAATCATATGCCTCAGAAGGAGGGCTCTTATCAGCCTTAACTATTTGATATTACTTTGTTTTATAGAGATATGAACTCGGCTCTGCGACAAGCCAGGGGCGATCTTCATCGCTCGTAAGTACAAAACGAAAACTCAAGCCCCTCAAAAACAGAGTCGCGTTTTGAGACTAACTTAAAGTCTTCGGGCACGCGAAACACAGGGAACAGAGCATCCCCCTCAAATTCATCGTCAATCTCGGTCAAATAGATCCTTTGAATTTTTTGCAAAGCGAGCGTGTAGATTTCTCCGCCCCCAATCACAAAGACTTCGTCCTGCGCACCGACCTCAGAGTTCAGAAACTCGAGAGCAGATTCCAAACTCGCAAAGACTCGTGCTCCTACGGCGCTATAATTTGGTTGGCGGCTAATCACGATGTTCGTTCGCTTAGGCAATGGCTTACCGAGAGATTCAAATGTTTTGCGCCCCATAATGATCACTTTGTTGAGCGTCGTCTCTTTGAAAAACTTGAGATCTTCTGGAATATGCCAAGGCAATTGGTTCGCCCTTCCAATCACTCTATTTTTGGCCATCGCGGCGATCGCGCACAAAATCATACGGCAATCGGTGCTCGTATAGCAGGATGAGGATTGTAGTTTTCGAGAGCAAAATCTTCGAACTTAAACTCAAAAATCGAACGTACCTGAGAATTGAGTTTCATTTGAGGCAAAGGTCGCATTTCTCGAGACAGTTGCTCTTTGGCCTGATCAATATGATTGAGATACAAATGCGCATCTCCAATCGTGTGAATAAAATCTCCGGGCCTTAAGTCACAAACTTGCGCCACCATCATCGTCAAAAGAGCATAACTCGCAATATTAAAAGGCACGCCCAAAAAGATATCGGCCGATCGTTGATAAAGCTGACAACTCAATCGGCGATCTCCATGAACATAAAACTGAAACAACACATGGCATGGCGGGAGCTTCATTTTGTTTATATCGCTCACATTCCACGCACTCACGATATGCCTTCGAGAGCTGGGATTTTTTTGAAGGCCTTCGATCAACGCAGAGATCTGATCTGTTCCCGCCTTTGCATCGCTCTTACCCCAGTGTCTCCACTGGTAGCCGTAAATGGGACCGAGATTTCCCTCGGCATCCGCCCACTCATCCCAAATCGACACTTGATGCTCGTGCAAATATCTGAGGTTGGTCTCGCCTTTCAAAAACCAAAGGAGCTCATGAATGATGGATCGCAAATGGAGCTTCTTGGTCGTGAGTAATGGAAAGTCTCTCGAAATATTATAACGACTCTGAGCGCCAAAAATACTCTTGGTTCCCACGCCGGTACGATCCTGACGTGTTTCGCCCATCTCTAAAACGTCTCTCAAAAGTCGGAGATAGTTTTCCTCCATCCCTTAAGATGTAGCCAAATTCTTAGGTGGGGAAAATGGAATTAAAGAGTTCTGTTCGACTTTCTACACCGCACTTTTGAAAAATAGCCGTCAGATGGAATTTAATGGTCTTTTCGGTGTTTCCCGTGATCTCAGCGACTTCTTTATTGGAAAGCCCCTTGAGAATGAGTCGTACAATCTCTTTTTCTTTGTGCGTCAGAATATTCTGATCCAAAAACCGCTCCAAAATCCCCTGCTGCCCGCGAGGTTCCTCCCAGAGCTGGCGGAGTGCGCTAATGAGTTCCTTTTCTTCAAACGGCTTTTCGAACAGATAACTCGCTCCTGCGTTCATTGCTTCCTTGGCCAAACTAAAGTCTGCTCGCGAACTAATGACAATCACCGGCAAGCCTTTAGGCTGCAGCTCGTGAACCAATTTTAGTCCGAGCGGCTGATTGTTCTCTAAAAAAATATCCGTAATGACGGCATGAAAATTATGCTTCACCAGCTCTGCATCTGCATCCATCTTGGAATGCACGAGGCTGATCTCTAGACCAAGCTTTTTGAGCTTACGCCCAATCCACTCCCCCACGATGGGATCGTCCTCGACAAGAAGCACTTTTCCGAATAGGGTCGGGCCCACATAAGGGTTATTGGATCCGGCATCAACGCGTAGCGTGGGCTGGTTCATAGGTGAGAAAAGATACTGCGGTTGAAAATTTGGTAAAGGTAAGATCTCGGTCTATCCGAAATCTTGTCGAGTTCTTAACAGAGTGAATTCATGGACGTCATTCGAGAAGAAACTCATACGAGTGCACTAGATAGTGCACATGCAGGACAGAAGGAGCTCGCCTTTGTGGCGCACGAGCTCAGGGGCACCCATTTGGTGATGAAGTGCCTCATTGATTATTTGCGGGAGGAATATGGAAATATTCCTGCCGGAATCGATTCGTACCTTCAAAAAATCGAAGGACAGATTTCTAAAGCAAATCAGATTACAGAAGACTTGATCCAGACGAGTCAAAGCGGACTTCAACTCTCTACCCAAAAAACGGATCTTCACCAGATTCTCGTGGGAATCACCAACCTTTGCCGTGATGTGGTTCCGCAATCCAGAAATTTGCGATTTGAACTTCAGTCCCCAGACTCTGTGATTGGACTCTGGGATCCACGACGCATCGAAGAAGCGATGACGAATATTTTTTGCAATGCTATCAAGTACGCCAAAGCCGAAGGGGGATTGATTCGTGCTCAAGTGATTGAACTCGAATCCAAGCACGAAGTTCTTATCAAGATTTCGGATAATGGAATTGGGATTCCTTCTGAGTCCATTCCTCGAATTTTTGAAGCCCGCTATCGCGCCCCCAATGCTCAACTCGCCTGGGTTGATGGTCACGGTATTGGACTCACACTCACGCAAGAAGTTGTGACGCGCCACGGCGGCAAAATTTGGGTCGAATCCGAGCTCAACCAAGGCACTACTTTTTTTATTTCACTGCCTCAGTCCAAGTAACACCGCGCCAAAAGTCTCTCTGCCTCGTATAATAGAAAGGTGATCTCGTTTTGCCTCATCATAAAGAACGAAGAAAAATGGCTTCAAGCCTGCCTGAAGAGCATCGAGCCTCTCGCGAGTGAAATCATCATCGCCGACACGGGCTCCAATGACCGAAGCATTGAAATCGCCAAGCAGTTTGCAAAGGTAAAACTTTTTGAGATCCCGTGGGAAAGCCATTTTGGAAACGCCCGAAATGCTACGATCGAACGCGCCACTCAGCCTTGGATTTTTAGTTTTGATGCTGATGAGAGCATCGCCCTTCAGGATCATGAGACCTTCAAGAAGCAAATCCATCTCGCGGATCAGGATCTGGATTGCGAAGCTCTCTCGCTTGTTCGAAGGGACTATGTGACCAATCCCGCCATTAGCGGCTTTGTCCCCTGCCGAGGTGAATATCCACACGAAGAAAATCAGCATCCCGGATTTTATACCGAAAGAATGATCCGGATTTTTCGCAATCGACCCCACATTCGCTGGGTGGGAAGCCTTCATGAGATGGTCGACAAGACTCTCAAAGGAACAATTCTCAACTCATCTTTGATCTTTCATCACTACGGATATATGCCCGAGGAAGTCGCCGCCAAAAAGAAGCGAGAATTCTACGAACAAGCCGGGCACAAAAAGACGGCCGAAAATCCCCAAGACTGGAAAGCCCACTACGATGTCGGAATCGAGTATTTGGGAGCAGGAGAATTCGCCAATGCCATTGTCTTTTTGCAGAAGGCTCTTCAGCTCAAAGGCCCGGTAGAGATTGTTCAGAGCAATTTGGGATTTGCACTGATGAGCATGAATCGACTGACTGAGGCGGAGCGAGTCCTTAGAGAATGCGTAGAAAAATTTCCAAACCACCATGATGGTCGCCTCAATCTGGGAGTTGTCCTGATGCGACGAAGTGAATTCAAAGACGCTCTCAAAAATTTTGCCGAATTGACGGTTCAACATCCTCAATCATTTTTGGCTCACCGAAATATGGGGATCTGTTTTGCTCAACTCGGGGATCTGGTTCGCGCAGAGCAACAGGCCCGTCGAGCACTTGAGATGTTTCCGGCCTATACAGAGGCCGAACTCGACATGGCTGTCTATGCTCTCCAGCAAAGGCGAATGGCCGAAGGTCTTCAGTATCTTCAAAGCGCGCTTCGGCGCGAGCCTCAAAACTCACGCGCCCAACAAATGAAAGCAGCGCTCAATGTTTAGGAGTCTGAGTCGTCTTTGAATGGGGAATGAGCGGCGCCAAAAAAATTCCAAAAACAGAGAGCGCCAGAGAAAAATATCCAGAAATCTGGTAATTTTCCAATCGGCCATCCGCATTCATCACGACGATTTGACCAGAGACATAGGCGGCTAAGCCCGCCGCAAGATTTTGGCATGAGGTATTGAGACTCATAAAACTCCCCCGTCGCTGAGGATTGACCGCAGCAGACATCAGAGCCATCGCCGGAACATATCTCCCCGAGACCAATGACATAAAAAGAACCGTCGCCAAGATGGCTACCGGCAACCCTCCGCTCGATAAATTGGTAATATACCAAATCGGAAAGAGAGACAGACATCCCATGACTTTAAACATCAACAGCTTTCCAAACCGATCCGTCATCCTGCCCAATATCTGTGACGTAAAAAAAGTGACCGCCCCTCCCGCCAAATAAATTTTGTCGAGATCCCTCGAAGCCAATCCCACATTGGCCGTCATCGACGCAGCGATAAATGGAATCACCATGAAAGCGGAAAATGTCAGAATAAAACTAAACGCTAGAGTCGCTCGAGGTCCGGATTCCATGAGTAGGGAAAACAACCGCGTGATCGACTCAGAGGCGCGAACGCCTGCCCCTTCGAGATGCGCTCTCACAGAGGGCAGAGACTTCCAGGTCAGGAACCAAACGGGCAAACACGCCAAGGCGAGACCCCCAAATGGAGTATGCCAGTCAATGGCATTGGCCAAAAATATTCCAAAGGGAACACCCAAAATCGATGCGACGGGAAACGCCGCCATCACGACTCCAAGAGCCGTTCCTCGTCTCACTTCGGGAATCAAATCCGCCACGATCGCAAACTCAGAGGCCACCATGATCCCCGAAAACGCTCCCGCCAAAGCGCGTGCGGCGAGCAAAAACCCAGCCGTTGGAGCAAGGGAGCACAAGAAAGTTCCCACGATAAAACCAAAAAAACTCACTAAGAGAGTCGTGCGCCGATCCCATCGATCGATGAAGATCGCTCCGAGAACACCAAAAAAACAAGACGTCCAGGTATAGGCAGAAACCAAAAGCGAAAAGTGATCAGGGCCGATGGAAAACTTTTCCATCAAAATAGGGGCTAGAGGCATCATGATGACAAAATCAACCGCATGAGCAAAATGGATCGCTGCCAGCAATAAGACGAGTTTCCATTCTGCTTTCTCAAGACGCATTCTTCTTTTCTATATTGAGTGAAGCGAAACTGCTAGATTCTTTCAGGTGATGGATCCTGCCTTAGAGATTTCTGCGCAGCAGCTTTCTAAGAAATTTGAGAGTGGCACCCTCGCTCTCAATCACTTAGATCTACATATTAAAGCAGGAGACTTTGTCAGTCTTTTGGGCCCTTCGGGTTGTGGAAAATCCACCCTGCTGCGCCTGATTGCTTCACTTGATTCGCCCTCATCTGGATCTCTTCGGGTAAATCTCCCCCCAGTCTTAAAGAATCAAGCACCCGTGGGATTTGTGTTTCAGGAGTCTCACCTCCTTCCTTGGCGAAGCGTGCGAGATAACGTCAGCTTGCCGTTAGAACTCCTCCAGGCGCCCAAGGATGTACAGCATCAGCGAACTCAAGAAGTGCTCCGCCTCGTTAATTTAGAAAATTTTTCGGAGGCCTTTCCTCACGAGCTCTCGGGAGGCATGAAGATGCGCGCGTCTCTCGCTCGTGCCTTGGTTGCTCAACCTCATCTCTTACTCCTCGATGAGCCCTTTGCGGCGCTTGATGAACTCACGAGATTTAAACTCGATTTGGAACTGAGAGCCCTTTGGAAAAAGCTTCATCTCACTGTTATTTTTGTCACTCATTCAATATTTGAAGCCGCGTTTTTGTCCGAACGAGTTTGCCTCCTTTCTCCTCGCCCGGCACGAATTGTCCACGATGAACGAATCTCCTACTCTGAACCCCGTGACAAAAACCTCAAATCAACGGCTGCTTATATGCAAAAAGTTCAGGACCTCACTCTCAAGATGGAGGCGCTTGGATGAACTCCCTCAAACAAATTATTCCTCCCCTGATCCCTCTCGCGATTTTATTGATCCTGCTCGAGATTCTCGTGGGGCAATCGATTTTGCCGTCGTTTTTGGTGCCTGCTCCGTCGAGTGTTTTTGAGGCGCTTGGCTCGGATTCTCGAGATCTTTTTGAGGCCTTAACCTCGACAGGAGTCTCCGCTGCACTTGGATTTATAGTGAGTGCTCTCGGGGGAATTTTGCTCGGCATTTTGTTCTCGCTGACTCCTTGGATTCAGCGCGCCTTTATGCCCTATGCGATTTTTTTTCAGACGGTTCCGATTATCGCAATTGCTCCGCTGCTTGTGATCTGGATTGGGTATGGTCAATCGACGGTGATTGCCTCGGCGGCCATTGTTTCTATCTTTCCGATGATCGCGAGCACACTCTCGGGTCTCCAATCGACGGAGGTTCCTCTGCGCGAACTCTTTAAGCTCTATCGTGCGAGTGCATGGGATCAACTCTTCAAACTGCGTTTACCCTCAGCATGGCCTCAGATATTGGTGGGCCTCAAAATTTCGGCAGGTCTATCGGTGATTGGCGCCATCGTGGGAGAGTTCATCGCCGGTGGAGGATTGGGAGGATATATCGACGTGGCTCGCACCCGTCAGCGAGTCGATCAACTCTTTGCCGCCCTGATTCTTTCCTCTCTGATAGGCTTGGTCTTTGTCGCGGCGACCAACTTCTTGGGCCGCAAGACCCTCAAGCGCTGGCACGCCTCCGAACGCTAAGCCGCTGGATTCGGCCCATTCTTTTTGTTAGGCAAAGGGAATGAAAACACCTGCCCGCTTCTGGGCCATCGTCCTATGCCTTTTGCCAATGATGTGCTTTGCCCAAAAGACCACCGTCGTCGATCGAACCCTCACTCAGATTGATCTTCTTCTCAATTGGGTGCCGGAGCCTGAGTTTGGTGGATTTTATGCTGCTCAACATATGGGGTTTTTTGAAGCAAACGGATTACGCGTCAATATTATTTCGGGTGGCGCGGGAACCCCTACCGTCCAAATGTTGGGAGCCGGCAAAGCCTCCTTTGTTGTCACCAGTGGTTCTGAAGTTGCTATCGCGCGCTCCGTAGGCAACAACGTTACGGCTGTTTATTCGGCCTTCGAAACTTCTCCGCTCGGAATCATGGTTCACAAATCTTTGGGCGCCAAGTCCCTGCAAGATGTTTTCCAAAAGGATATCACGCTGGCACTTCAAAAGGGCCAAGCCTATGTGAGTTTTTTGCAAAACAAATTTAGTACTTCTAAGGTTAAGATTGTGCCGTTTGCCGGAGGGATTGCTCAGTTTTTAAAAGACCCTCAATTTGGCCAACAAGGTTTTGTGTTTTCGGAGCCGATTTTGGCGCGACGAGAGGGCGTGGCGAATGATTTCTTTTTGCTTTCTTCCGAGGGCTACAATCCCTACTCCGTTGTCGTGGCCGTTCAAGACGAATACCTCAAGAAAAACGAAAAAGTCGTAAAGGATTTTGTTTTGAGTGTGAGACAGGGATGGCAAGCCTATGCCGCGGATCCCGAATCCACGAATGAAAAAATTTCTCTTTTAAATTCCAAAATGGATCGCGCGACACTGCAAGAAGCCGCTCGAGATCAAAAGTCCCTCATCAGTACGACTGGCACAATGACGGCTGAACGCTGGGACAAGCACATCGATCAGCTGATTGAGGCCAAAGCACTCATGGCGTCAAAAGCTCCCAAAGGGGGGGACTGCTTTAGGACTTTTGATCCATGAAGATCGCTGCCGCTTTCTTGTTGGCCGCTCTTTTTTCTTCCCCTCTTTGGGCGTCGAAGGAGCCTTTGCTTTCGGAGATAGAATGCAAAAAAATGTCTGACATCCCCCAGACCCAAGCAGCTCGCGCCAATCTCACAGAAGTTCAGAATGATATTTTGGCACTCAAGAGTCTCGACGGAAAAACCATTGTCGACTCGATCAGTCCTCAGTTTTTAGAGGGCCTCAAGGCCCTCTTTGAAACAGATCCGACAAAAATATCTAAGCTCGAGCAATTTTACGGGCTCCTCCATCTCATTGGGGCCCACAAAAGCCTCCCCACTCGACGAGTCGATTTTGATGCGGCGATGGTTCGAAAACTTTTGATCTCGAGCAAAGTTTTTTCGACTCCGGATGTTCCTCAATCTATTGAGGCCGTGACATTGTTTTGGTCCAAGTCTTGGAACCGTGCCACTTACGCAGTTAAATTTAATAAAAGCGAAGTCCGCGTCAACTTGAACGAAGGCCGTGGCTTTGCGACCTACAAAGAAGGACTCTGCCAAGTCGCTCGTGCTTTGGTTTTTTATGGAGGCTTTGAGTTTGATGTCGAAAAGACTCGAAAGGGACATTATTTTGTCTCTCAGTTTAAAGACGTCGACATCTTCGGAACTTTTGGAGCACGAGGAATTGTGGATGTGGACATCAATTTGATCAGTATTAAATCGGTTGAGTTTTTGAACGGGAGTCCCATGGGAATCGTCCGTGCAAAGGTCTCCCGAAAAGAGTTTGATATCAACGAACACTCAAATCTTTTGCGACTCGTGACCCAGTTCGTCACGGACAAATCAACTCAGCCTATAGATTGGTAAGTGATGGAATTTTTGCAAAATCACAACCTGTGGAACAATTCACTTTTGACCATTGCCACGAGCACTTTGATCTTTTTGGCAGTCTGGATGGGCCTTCAGATATTACGCAGATTTTTGCGCAGACGATGGCAGATCTCTATCTCTATGATTGTCATACTTCTCGTCGCGATTCATGTCAGTATCATGCCGCTGACACTGGGAGCTCGTATCGAAAAGATTCTGAGCGCTCTGACAGCGTTGGCTATTTTGTTTCAGGTGGCTGTTTGGGGCACTCACCTTATCGATTACGGAATTCAAGATTTTCTGAAGAAACGAGAGCTCCGCACGGGCTCCGTGGACTCGAGTCTCTTGACGGTGATTCCAACGGCTCGATTTTTGGGACGCCTCGCTCTCTATGTGGTGATAGCGCTCCTTGCCCTGGCCAATCTGGGTGTCGATATCACAGCCCTGCTTGCGGGCTTGGGAGTCGGCGGTATTGCCGTAGCTCTTGCGGTGCAAAATATTTTGGGAGATTTGTTTTCCTCTCTGTCCATTGTGCTCGATAAGCCTTTTGAGGTCGGAGATACGATCCAAGTCCAGGGAGTCACGGGCGTTGTAGAGAGAATCGGTCTGAAGACGACTCGCTTGCGCAGTGTCTCCGGGGAGCAAATTATATTTTCCAACACTCAGATTTTGAGTCAGCAGATTCAAAATCTAAAGCGAATGATCGAGCGCCGTGGGATTTGCCGTGTGGGAGTCGTTTACGAAACCTCTCCTCAAAAACTGAGAAAGGTTCCTGAGATCCTCAAACAATGCGTAGTCAAGTTTGAGAATCGGGTGCGATTTGATCGAGCGAGCTTTATTGGCTTTGGCCCATCGTCTCTTGATTTTGAACTCGTCTTTTTTTCGCAATCCCAAAATGCTCAAGATCTCGCGGAAGTCAGTGAGGCTGTTTATTTTGAAGTCTTTGAATCTTTTGAACGTCACGGACTCGCATTTGCTTATCCGACACAAACCGTCTACGTGACTAAAACAAATACTCCAGCTGCAGGATGATTTGGTCCTGATTGCGCCAATCCGCATAGACACTCGATCCATCTGCTGAACCAAAAAATTCTTCGATGCTCAGTTCTGCCTTGAGATGGTCTGTAAAGGGGCGCCTCAATTTGGTAGACCACCATGCGGCCGGATCAGCGGCTTCAGCCCAAAACGTGGTCTCAAATTCCAAATCTAGAGGCAGATTCATCCACACAAATTGCACACCTTCTTGAAACACACGACAGTTGAGGATTTGCCCGCTCTTGCAGCCCAAGCGCTGCATCCAGAATCCTTGAAAACTCAGAAGCATTTGATCAAAACCCGAATATTCAACGGATCCCAAGTGATTGAGTTCTGTCACAGACTCAGAAGTCAGCATCCCGCTTTGCAAGCGGTTGAGCTGCCGACCAAAAAACCATTGAGATTCTCCTCGAAACAAAAAATCCCCCGTCGTGTAACTCATTGTACCCGCCAAAACACTCATCGATTTGGATTCGAATTCTGTCGCTCCTGCCTGATACCGCAAATGGGGTTGAGGATCCCGAATCCATGTCGCGATTAAATGAGCATCGAAAGCCCCCCACTGAAGGCCTCCATTGACACCCAAAGCAGGCTCCGAAAAATCCCACAAACTTTCTGTCGAAGCCGCCGGCAATCCCAAAGACTCAGGCAAGGTTCGCGGTACCGCAAACTCTGCTCCCTGCCTGGGATAGCGATTGAGCCGACTGACAGGAAAATAGACAAACTCGAGACTCCCCTTGTCCGCGCTATAGCTCGACCAAAATCCAAACTGAGGCCGTCTCGCCCACGAAAGCGTGTTCAAAAAACCATCTCTAAAATCCTTGGGATGCAAAATATCCGCAGAAAAATAATGGAGCGCTTCTCCCCAAACGACATCTTGAAGTCCCGCTCTCATCTTCCAAGGAAGCGAAGAGTACTCCACATACCCCGTGCGAAGTTCGGCGTCATACCCCTCATCCTTTCTCACGGACTCTGAATAATGGGACTCAGGCCAAATCGCGGGGTCATAAAAAAGCCGCGCCGAGGCGTGTCCTCTCCACTGATCTCGATAGGTTCCTTCAGCGCCCGAAAGAATCTCGATGCGTGATCGCGAAAAATGTGCCTCCGAGGTGTTGAAAGCCCCTCTGTAACGCAATTGAACATCAGGCTGCCACTGCAAATCCTCCAGCGCCCCCCACAAAAACAACAAACTCAAGCCCGTACTCAGCATTTCAATTCCATTTGTGACACAAGATCTCGATGAAATCGATACTTTCAGATATTCTGCCTCTCATTGTGGTGCAGGTTTATGAAATCGGTAAATCCCCAGATTCCCAAAAACTCACAGAAGCTCCCCTCGAGATGGCGCTTCAGCCGAGTGGAGATCGACGATTTTGGATCGATCTCCTCGATCCCACGGACAGTCTTGTTGAAGAGATCGAAAGTAAATTGCAAATCGATATTCCAACACGCCTCGAGATGCGGCATCGGGGGCCCGGGAGTCGAATTTATAAGACTAAAGGAGCTCAGATTTTTGTCGTCAGTGTCGTGGCGCAAGCCGAAACACAGCATCCTATTCGCACTCAAACCACATTCGTCATCACTGACCGAATTCTCATATCTTTGAGATACTATGATCTACTCGCGTTTCGCACTGTGCATCAGAGTCTTGAAACAAGTCATCGTCCTTCTCAGTCCACCACCGAAGTTTTTTTGTTTTTGATGGAGCAGCTTATTGATCGGCTCGCCGATCTTCTCGAAGGATCGGCATCCAGACTCGATTCTTGTAACGCACTGTTGTCGACAAAGAGTCATGACCATCAATCATTTTTGAAGCAGATTGGGCATGAGGGAGACATTACATCTAAGACTCGAGAGAGCCTCTTGTCTCTGAGCCGGACCCTTGTTTTTGTCACGACTGAGCCGAGCTTTTTGCCGACGGATCGCACTCAGGCCGATCGGCTCCTCAAAGACACACAAACCCTCGTGGATGATGCAGCCTATCAGATCAATCAACTCACTTTTGTTTTGGATGCGGCCTTAGGAATGATTTCAATTTCGCAAAACAACACGATTCGCATCCTCTCTCTCGTCGCTGTCATCTTTTTGCCTCCCACCCTATTGGCAAGTCTTTGGGGAATGAATTTTGAATTCATGCCCGAACTGACCAAGCCTTGGGGTTATCCCCTGGCCCTTTTGCTGATGGGACTTTCGAGTATTTTGCCCTATTATTATAGCCGCTGGAAAAAGTGGCTTTAAAGTTCAAATAGAAAGGAAATGATGATGAAACAAATTTTCTCTCTCCCTGTTCTGCTCCTCTTGGCCTCTCAAACCCTGCAAGCTCAAGAGAGTCTCCCCACGCCGGAAGAAATCGAGGCTCGTCGCGCGAAGGTCAATGAGGTCAAAGAAAAGTTTAAGGAAACCCATACTCAAATTCGAGATCTGCAAGGACAGATCGACTCCGGGACACTGAGTGAAGAAGAACTCAAAAAGAAGAATGAAGAGCTCGAGGCCCTTCGAAAGAAGCGAGAAGAAGCTGCCGAAGTGATCGAAAAAGATATGTCGCGCACCAAGCGAAAAGACATGCGGACCTACAAGCAATATCGAAGCGAGAAAATGAAAGCGAAAGAAGCAGGCACGCCTTGGCCAGAAAGAGGTCCGGCGTCTGCTGAGACGCCGGAACAACCTTCCGCAACCAATGCCGTAGAGCCCGAGACTTCCTCGACTCCCTAGTACCGCCCCTCTTTAAAGGTGACCGCTTCAATCTGAATACGTCCTTTTGTTCCAAAGATATTGGCCGATGATCCTGTCACTTCAATTGATTTAACAGCGACACTAGACATCGCGATATCAATGATGGTGGATGAGTTTTCACCCAGTGCAAAATTGCACGGAATTTCCATTCGGCCTCCATTCTTGAGAACGACCGTCACACTGGTGACACTCACTGAATCATCTCTCGCAGTCAGCCTCAAAGCTCTCATGCTGCTGACAAGAGACGGTGTCGTCACGATTCGAGTTTCAAGCTTGGATTTGGAAAACAGCTCAGTCATTCCCAGAGGAATAAAAATCGCCTGAGAATAATCGATGCCGTGCTCTCGACGAAACGTCTCGGATCTCTTGACGATAGCCGAAAACCGAGAAGCCACATCTCGCAAGCAATCCGACTTTTCGTAGTCCGAAGCTCGACTGTCATTGAGCTTATCGACGGCAGAGCGAAGTAATTGAGATGCATCGTTCAAGAGACGATCGTATCCGTAGCGCTGCAGTCGTCTTTGTGCGACTTCGAGCATTTGCTCAGAAATTTCAAAGCGACGTTGTGAAGCCGACTGAGCTGCACGATCCACAAGGGCAATCACTTCGTCCAAATTCTTAGGTTCGGGAATATAAACCTGATCATCGTCTTGGCCAACTTCTCGGCGGTACGAGTCCGACTGCAAAATAGCGTCCTCAAAAACCCGAGCGCAATCGACCACAACATCGATCTTCTCCCGTCCCGACATTCGAGGATCCGATACTTTGTCTTGGATCACCGTCAGAGCTTGAGAAGCTCTCTCGATATCTCGATCATAGCGATAGGGCCGGAGAGAAGCTTCGATACGTTCTAAGATTTCAAAGGACGAATCAAAGCGATATTCCTGAGCCAGCTTGACGACCATCTTGATTTGTCGAAGTGCCCCGCGAAGCCCCGGCTCAAAGCTGGGACCATCATTCTGATGCAAGATTCTTTCAATCGCCGACAAGGCCACTCGACCACAATCTTGTGCCACTTGTTCCTTTTCTCGACTCGAAAGCCTCCAGTCAGAGAGTTTTTCGATCGTGGTTTCGAGAGCTTCATTGAGTTGGGACTTGCCCGCGGAATAAGGCACGTCTTCGGCTCTCAGTTTGGCCGCTCTGAATTTGTATTTGGCATACGTAAAGCTCCAGTCATGCGCGGCTTCCATTCCTTCGCGGACCAGCGACTCTGTTTCCCGCAGATTTTCACGATGATCCGCCAACACCTGAGATGACATCCCCAATCCCAGGACCATCGTTGCGATCTTTAACAAGTTATTCATGACTTCCCCTTCCTCCACTTCAATTTTTCTTCACGCCACGACAGAAGACAGAGCAAGACTGATGCCAAGTCTGCAACCAAAGAGAGAACCTTTAGGAATGTCTTATAACGAAAGCTTTACTCCAAAACTTCGGATAAAAAGTTTTTCATGGCTTTAAAGGATCGGGAATCTGCAACAGCATTGTAGGCAAATCCCTTCAGTGGATCCCTTCCTGATTCTGGATTGGTAAATGAATGCACTGCGCCACCATAGGCTACGAATTCCCAATCGACTTTGGCATCACGCATTTCATTTTGAAACCTCGCAACCTCCTCTGCAGGAACAAAAGGATCGTCGCCGCCATGCAGCACGAGAACTCTCCCCTGAATAAATTTTGCGTCCTGAGGATGGGGCGTATCCAGACCTCCGTGAAAGCTCACGATCCCTTTGAGATTAGCTCCCGATCGTGCCAACTCCAAACTCGTCGTCCCCCCAAAACAGTATCCGATGGCTGCCAACCGATCCGGAATCACATTGGGCTGCTTTTTGAGAAAGTCCAATGCTGCCCGCGCGCGTTTACGCATCAACGATCGATCCGTCTTATACTTCGTGGCGAGCACCCCTGCTTCTTCCATCGTCTTTGCGCGAACGCCTTTACCATAAATATCCGCTGCGAGTGCTACATAACCGAGCTTTGCGACTTCTCGCGCTCGACGTTTGACATACTCATTGAGACCCATCCATTCATGAACAACGATGACTCCGGGCGATCGTCCCTGAAGAGTATCGTCATAAGCAAGATACCCCTCAAGAATTGTCCCTCCTTCAGAATACTCGACGGTCTGCTCTTTGAGCTTTGCCCATAGACTCGAACTGAGACAAAAAAACAAAAGAAACGAAACGAGGGTTTTGATCATGCGGCTGATTATCGACAGAGGAGTTCAGAAGGTCTATGTTTTTTGAATGCCTTTTGAAATTCGCAAATCAGGCGATCGAGGAAGTTTTGATTTTGGTTGGTTAAAGACAGCGCATACTTTTTCTTTTGGTGATTATCATGATCCCAAGCATATGGGATTTAGGGTTCTCCGTGTGATCAACGAAGACTTTGTATCTCCTGGTCAAGGCTTTGCGACTCACGCTCATCGCGATATGGAAATCATCACCTATGTGATCTCAGGCGCCCTCGAACACAAAGACTCGATGGGTAATGGCTCTGTGATTCAAGCGGGAGACGTCCAGTATATGAGCGCAGGCTCGGGAGTCACCCATTCGGAGTTCAATCACTCAAAATCAGAGGACGTTCACCTCTTTCAGATTTGGATTCGCCCTCATCAAACAGGGGCTACTCCTCGTTATGATCAAAAGCATTTTGCGCCCTCACAAAAGAGAGATCAATTTTGTTTGATGGCTTCTGAAAAGGGAGAGAGTGGCTCCATCAGCATTCGACAAAATGCTCGGATTTTTTGTGCTGAGATCAGCGCTCAAAAATCTCTCCCTTTTAAAATTGAAGAAAATCGCTTTGCATGGGTTCAGGTCGTCAAAGGAAATGGCAAAGTCAATGGCCAGGCTCTCCAATCTTCAGACGGTCTCTCCGTCAACGAAGTCAGCTCACTTGATTTTCAGGCGGGGCTCGACGGACTCGAAGTTTTGATCTTTGATCTCCCCTGAAAGATTTATGGCAAATATCCCTCAGTTTATTTACGGCACGGCATGGAAAGAGGAAAAGACCGAAGCACTGACCCTGCAAGCCCTGCATGCGGGCTTTAAAGCCATTGATACAGCCAATCAGCGAAAGCATTATTTTGAAGAAGCTGTAGGACGAGCACTTTCAACCTTTTGCAAATCAGGCGGAAGCCGTGACGAGATTTTTTTACAAACCAAATACACCTATGTCCGCGGTCAGGACCACCGACTCCCCTACGATCCGCAGTCTCCGATTTCAAAGCAGGTCAAAGATTCATTTGAAAAATCTTTAGAACATCTTCAGACGGATTTTATAGACTCTTACGTTTTGCATGGCCCCTGGAGTGGACGTGGAATCCATCTCAATGATCGAGAGGCTTGGACCGCCATGGAATCTCTCGTCGATCAAAAACGAGTAAAGTATCTCGGCTTATCCAATGTGACTCTAGAGCAACTGATTCAGTTTTATGACAATGCTCGTATCAAACCTCATTTTGTTCAGAATCGCTGTTTTGCGGTAACTGGCTGGGACGAAGACGTGCGAGAGTTTTGCGGTAAACAGAGTATCCGCTACCAGGGATTTTCGCTTCTCACCGCCAATATTGATTGGATTCAAGGGCCTTTTGTTCAAGGCCTTGCCGAAAAGTATTCAGTGACGATTCCTCAGATTATATTTGGCTTTGCCATGCAGGTGGGAATGATCCCTCTGACAGGAACCTCAGATCCAGAGCATATGGCCTCAGATCTCGAGACCTGCAAGCTTCGCTTAGAAGTGAGCGACCTCCATCAAATCCAGCAACTGGCATTTCTCTAGTAGAGATCGAGGCTTGTCCTGACACTCTGCGGACGCTATGCTGCCCCCCTATGGGTCGACAGTGGCTACATGCAAAACGCCTTGTGGCCGGCCTCAAAAAGGGCCGGACAAATACAAAACTCGTACGCGAAATCACCGTAGCTGCCAAAATGGGCGGAGCCGATCCGGCGATGAATGCGAGACTCTATGCCGCGATCGAGAAAGCGCGCAAAGAAAGCGTTCCCAAAGACACCATTGAACGCGCTATCAAAAAGGGAGCGGGCACAGGCGACGAAAAAATGGAAATGGAATACGTGGTTTTTGAGGGATATGCCCCTCACAAAGTCGCCGTGATTGTTGAGGTCTATACCGACAATCTCAATCGAACGACGCCCGAAATTCGTTCACTGTTTAAGAAAGGTCAGCTCGGAAACGCCGGAAGCAATAAGTTTCTCTTTGATCAAGTCGGCCTTGTGGAGGCTTATCATTCGGATACCCAGATTGATCGTGAAGCCGCAGCTATTGAAGCCGGCGCCAATGATTTTAAGATCATTCCGGAAGAATCCAACGATGATATTCCCGCCAATACTGCCGGAACGAGATTTATTTGTGATCGTCATTCAGTACATTCGGTTTCTCAATGGCTCACCAAAAACGGCTGGACTGTCGTTACCGCAGAACTCGGTTATCTTCACAAACAGTCCGCCAATCTCTCCGAGGACCAGAGGGCTGAGGCCGGAGAATTCCTCCAAGCCCTCGAAGAGAATGATGATGTTCACCGAGTTTGGGCCGCCCTCGATTAGCTCAGAGTCAACTGCAGGATCCCGCCTGAACCACAATATCTTTCATCGTTTGACTATCCCCATTGGAGTCCTGGCAAATCCAAACCTTAAGCATGGGATCATTCCAACAGTAGGTCGGAAACGTCGTGCCGTGCGCTTGGCAGAAAGATTTATCCACAACAGCGTGGCCTTTATAAAAAAAGAATTCGACGGGACAGCTTGTATCTTGTCTCCATTCACAGATCATCAGGCATTTTCCTCCCGTCGTTTGACGGTACCAGCAAATACCTTCCTCCATCTCAAGAATCTGGGCGGATGCAATATCTTTGAATATCCACAAGCAGAGAATGCCTGCAGCCAGTAAGATTTGACGAGAGATCTTCATTTGTTCACTTCCTCATTTTGAATTCACACCTCTTTCCCTACGCAACAGCAGGTTTTAGAGTATCGCGAGAAGCAAGATTCGGCTGAGCGTCGAGGTCATAGATACCTCATTCCTGATTAATTGGTTGAGTCGCTCATCAAAAAGATCTGAGGCTGCACATCTTTTTCGGGAGTCCATTCCCAGTAGCGAAGCAAAATTCTGTAGACGAGCAGTCCCGTCTCACCTTCACCCCACAACAAATAACGTGCTGCTTGCGTCATGAGATTTCCACCTGTGAGGCCAATAAAAATACTCAGCGGATCAATGAGCTCGCTCATATAGGCAATCGTATTGGCAATCGCCGTGGCTTGAGTGACTCGAACAACATAATTGTCTCCCTCCATGGAGACACTCACGTGAGGAGTCGACAAAAAATCACTCCGGTTGTCTTGCAATTCCACATGCAAAAACGCAAGAGCTCCCTTGAACAGATAATACTTCTTGAGCTCCTCTGATTTCTTTTTGAGATGATCTCCGCTTGTCGTGCGCACGGGAGCGAGATGGACCTTTTTTCCTCTCATTTGTTGCCAGAGCGCCATGGAGTTCTCGGTATCAAACGTAATTTCTTCGACTCTAAGTTCAAGAGCACGCTGCCAACGACTTACAGCACTCAAAACCAAAATCGCGCCGATAAAGATCAAAGAAATAAACAATCCATCCGGCCTCAGTACAATATTATCTATCAGTGTGAATGCAAAAATCGCCGTCACACCCGCAAAAAAGAGAGCCCAGAGCTTTTTGTGCCCGCCCACCATCTTTCGCTCTCGCCAATAGACGACCATCATCGCCCCCGAAGCCGAAAGCATCACCGCCAAAACTCCTGTGGCATAGGCTCCAGCCTGTGCATTCACATCGGCCTCAAACAAATAAGTGATCACGGCCGCCACAACAAATATCGCGAGTACCAGAGGTCGGCGATACGCCACCCAGCGAGGCGCCATTCCAAATCGAGGCAAATACTTTGAAATCAGATTGATGAGTGCGGCCACCGCAGATGCGCCTGCAAACCAAAGAATCATGATCGTGGAAAGATCATAGAGAGATCCCCACACTTCACCCATGAGCTGGTGCGCAAGGTAAGAGACGGCCCGACCCTCCACCTCCTTATTGTGATAAACATCCGAAGGAATCAAAAAAGTAGTGACCAAACTCGAGAGCAGCAAAAACACGCTCATAATGATGCCCGCCGTAAGCAGCATCTTTTTGGTCGCTCGGATTCGTCCCGAATGATCGTGATCATTGGGCCCCCCCGACACCAGAGGCATGACTGACACTCCCGTTTCAAAACCGCTCATGCCAAGAGCCAATCTGGGAAACACCACCGCTGCGGCAATCACCAGCGAAAGACTGTTGTGCTCAAAGTCTAAAGCTTCCCTCCAAGAAAACACCAGCTGCGGCTGATCCAGGACATGCAGAGCCGCAGTCACCAAAACAATGGCGTTCAAAATCATAAAGGGTATCGCAATGGCCATAGCCACTTGGATGGCCTCTTTAAATCCCTTCAAAAACACAATCGCCAGCGCCGCGATGAGACCGATCGCCAAGAATGTTTGATCTTTGCCGAGGTAAGTATGAAAAAGTGGGTTCTCGGCCAAATGGAGGGCTGCATCCGAAGCAGACAAAGTGATGGTGATAACAAAATCAGTGATCGCAAATCCGAGGATGATCAGAACGATGATTTTGGACCACCAAGAACTCAGGAGGTTTTCGAGGATCGCTACCGAACCCTGCCCCGCATGAGAGCGCTCCGCCACTTTGGAATACGTGGGAACTGCGCAGAGCAGAGTCACTAAGATCAAAATGATAGTGGCGATCGGTGAAAGAACCCCCGCTGCAAAAAGGGCGATCCCCGGCTGATAGCTGAGGGTCGAAAAATAATCGACTCCTGTCAGCCAAAGTACTTTGTACCAAGGATACTGATGGGTCTCAGCGCGCTCACTACTACCCGCCATCATCCAGCGGCCGAGGCGACTTTGGGGCTTTGCATTGCGAGGAACGGGAATACTAGGGAGTTTGAGGCTTAGATCTTTCTGCGACACGTACTAAAACCTAGCATCGCATAGGGCGGACACCAACCAATAAGTCCTGTCGCCAAGGGAATGAGCCCCAGAAGAAACCAAGGATTACTCGGCCCCCAAAACGCTAAGCTTGCCAACACAGCACCCACCAAAACGCGAATGCCCCTCTCAATCGGATGAATATTCTTGGTCATAGAAAATCTCCTTCAGCTCGATCATCCTCTGTCCCTCGGCGGATCTCAATTCAATTTTTAGCGCGTTTGCAATTTGAGTCTTCCTAAAAATCTCCCACACGATCGAGATTGAATAAAATGTACTCCCGCAAAGGCGACAACTCCCATTGCGCCGGCCCCATAAACAACAGTCGAAATTCCTCCTTCGCGCGTGAGGTTAATCATATTGAGTGATGTGATAAGTGTGGTCACGACGATATCGACGCCACGAGCACCACTCCAAATCTTGGACGAAGATTGTGGGAACGCCTTACTGAGATGACCCGCGACGGCAGAATAAGTCAGGCGCCAGGATCCTTCGGAGACCAGGGCCTTCCACGCCGAATCCAAGACAGCAAGGAGGGCAAACGTCTCGACTGATTGTGAGACTTGCAAAAGATGAGCCGTAAACAGCCAAGCAAATCCCAAAAGAAACTCTTTAAAATTAGACTGCAAGAATCTCGTGAGAACTTCCTTTGTCGGAGCGTTCTCTAGATTTTCTGAACCTTCTCCCTTTAAAATCCAGCCGGGCTGTGATCGCCACTTCGAAACGACTTCCATAAAATTGAATTCGACTGTTGATAATCCGCCCATCACTCCCGAAACCGTAAGATTGGCCGCCAAATTTTGAGGGGCAGTGATTTGGAGGGGAATGGCAACCGCTGCAAAAGTAAGCCCAAACTTAAGACCTAGTGATATCAGGCGTGCGCGCCGGGGATCCGAAGCATCCGGCACCACCGTCACAGAATCTTGCACACCGAGTTCACTCGCCAATGACTGCGGCAGTGAGCTTGAGTTTTGCTCTCGATCATCCGCCAAAAGCGGTGACAAAATTCCTAACACCATTAAAGGGACTAAGAATTTGAGAAAAGTTCGCACAAAGGCTTATAGGGTCAAATCATCATTTTAGTAAAATTAATTGATTTTATATATCTATCGATTTAACTAATGTTGCTTATGGGGCTCTCCTCTCTCCAGCTCGACGCCTTCCTTGCTGTGGCTCAGCAGCGCAGCTTTTCAAAGGCGGCCAAAGTACTCCATGTGACGCAGTCCGCTTTGTCACAGCGGCTTCTCAACTTTGAAAAAGACTTGGGTCAATCCCTTCTCATCCGCAAGTCCTCAGGCCTCGAGCTCACCGAGGCCGGTAAAAAGATTTTGCACTATGCAATGGCGAGAGAGTCTCTGGAATCCGAACTCTTGCAAGACCTGAAGGGTAATCATAAGGAGCAGGGCCTTTCGGGTTATCTGAGAGTGGGGGCCTACTCCTCCGTCATGAGATCGGTCGTCATGCCTTCATTGATGCCTTTTTTGCAAAAAAATCCCCGACTTCAGTGTGAGTTTGTGACTCGGTCCAGCTCAACCCTCAAGGATATGCTCCTGAGAGCAGAGTTAGATTTTATTGTCAGCGACACTGCCATTACGACAATGGGCCTCATCGAAAAGCTACTCGGCCACGAACGCTATGTGGTGATTGAGCCGCGCAACAAAGTCGTTTCGGACAATGTCTATCTCGACAACGAGCCCGCAGACACTGCGACTGAGCTCTTTTTTAGAGCCCAGTCCACAATGCCAAAATACCGAAGATCCTTTATGAGCGATATCTATGGAATCATCGATGGTGTGAGCAGCGGTATCGGACGCGCTGTCGTCTGCGAGCATCTCATAAATTCCAAAATGCCTGTCAAAGTCGTCAAACGCTTTCGACCTCTTTTGATTGATGTCCGTCTCTATTATTTTTCGCAGCCCTACTATTCGCAGCTTTTTTCATCCGCTATTGAAGCCATCCAAGCCAACGCTCGTTCGCTTCTCTCGATCAAGCATCTCACTGCTCCTTGAAAGGAGCCTTAGCATTCGTTTGTCATTGCGCTTCGAGAGCTTCTATTCGAGCTGTCAATTCTGCGATTTGGGCCTTCAATTCTGCAAGCTCATCTGGCTGGGGCTGAACAGCACTCAAAAAGCTATAATCAAAGTCAAAGCGACTCAAAAAATATTCGCTTTTATTTTTGGAGTTACGAGCCGATTCAATGGTCGGAGCAACGGTGAATCCCAGGCGTGCCATGGCCTGCCTTGCGCTCATGGAAGCTCCCGCTTTCACAACCTGCTTTCCTTCTACCTGCTCAATCGCCCGCTCAGACATCAGTTCGGGACCAGGCAACGGAATGAGGCCCTTGGCTTGAATGAGCTCTATGAATTTCTTATCCAGATTCGAAATGAGCGCAGAGTATAGTTCAATTTTTTCAATCGGTTTGTAAGCCGTATTGATGCTTCCGGAGATTGCATATCCTGCCCCGCAATCAAATTGTTGTTCGAGGTACCAATACTTAAATTCACGATCATACCCTTTCAAAACATACCCTGCTACCCATGGCTCCACAACCCGTCGCCATACTCTCTTCGTTCCGTAGATATAATTCCGGTGAAACGGTCCAAGATCGCCAATGATGTTTTCGCTTTTCAACATGGTAGGATCGGAGACATTCCGCTCGATCCCCGTTGGAATGCTCACCCTTTTTATGACTCCTCCAGCCTCAGTTGTAATCATGACTTCGGATGCACTTCGTAAAGTTCCTTTATCAAACACATAAGTCTGTTGACCGTCCGATGAGCTATAGACTTGCACTTGCGATGACTCGACATTTTCCGCATCAGCCAAAAGAGCCATGGGAAAAGTAAGTGAAACAAAGACAGGTTTGAAAAAAGACGGGCGTAAGAACCGCATTAAAGTATCCTTTCGTAAATTGCGCTCACGCCCATGAGCTCAAAACTACGTCTGCGCACTCTTGTATGCAGTTCCCCATATAAATGCAATATTTTACGATCTGACCAAAGAAACCTGCCCATTCATGGGGCAGTCAATCACCCAATTACTTTAACAAAAACCCGCCGTATGCAGCAAATTTTCCGTCCACTTCGGTGCCCTCCACGATTTCTCGACCAGGGCCGATGTCCACCCATGCATAGGCCATTCCTTTAACTCGACGCAAATCGAGCTTCAGTGTTCGACCCTGAACTTCGTTGGCACAATCTCCGGGGTCAAAATCAAACTCCGCATAAATGAGCTGATCGCTATCCAAGGTGTACTTTTTTAAAAGCCCCACAGAGCTTTGACATTCTGAACGAAGAAAATCCGGTTTGAACTGAAGCTTGATAAGCCCCTGATCATCAATCTGAGCATTCCAAATTGCTTTCTTCAGACCCTTTGCCGATTTGCGAGCTCCCTCTTGAGATTCCCAAAGTAACCAAAGCTCTCCAGATGAGCGAACCTTCAAGTACTCAAATGACTTTTGATCTTGCGGTAGGATTCGTCCGTCATTGACCGCAACTTCGCGGCAAGCCATCGTCGAAAACGCCAAAATTGAGATCGAAAAAATCCAAAAAATTCCCCTCATAGAACCCCCCAAAATACGGGGTCAGACTACTCAAATCTCCGAGCGCGACGCAACGAAGATTGCATCGGGTTGGCCCGCTTCGCTTCTGGCCAACCCTATCTCGTTGGCTTTGCCTTTGGCGCGGGCTGTGTACCCAATGCTTTCGCTATACGTTGGCAAAGTGCAATCCTCTCGGCCTCAGGCAGTCTCTCCTCACCTGTGAAATGACTATTATGAAGCAGAAAAATCGGATCTTCTCCATCCAAAGGCTGTGCCAATATTGGTTTTTCAAACAACGCCTGGCTGTTGTCTGCTCGACGTTGAGTGAAATCACGCAAATAAACAGCTCGCCCATCAATCGAGTCAGTGTGATTTTCTAAAAGAGTGAATTGCTTCTCATCCAAGTAAAATACGATTCTGGCGAGGACCTGATTTTGCGCTCTGATGTCAGAAACAAAACTCCCTGGCACTGGAAGTGCAGTTTCCTTATCCAGCTCAACAATCAGGGCGGGAATTGGCTTTCCATTCTGAGATGATGTGTAATTTCCCCAGTAGGGTACGAGTGCATGAGAAAATCCCTTAACAGCAAGGCGATCGACCGGACCAAAACTCGGAGTCATGCTGCCCCGTTGACGTTCATAGGCAATTCGAAATCCTAAAAGTTTGGCTGTCGAAAGATTCTGGGAATTTGGGACATCAATCATGGCTTTGAATTGAATCCCATTAAAAACAGCATTCCCGTCCGTCGAGTAAGGGATTTCAACCGTTACCTCAAAGGGTTCCGCTAAAATTGAAAGTGACCAAAAGAGTGAAATGATCGCAACAATCGCCCGCGTGTGCATTTGCTAGGTACTCGCAAAAAATATGCCAAGATTCGAGGTTGGATCAGGGGCTATAACACTCCAAGGCAACAGGCCAGGCAGCTAACTCTGTGAAGCCTCTCCCCGCTTAGGGAATCTCTGGAAAGTTAGGCAGAATGCTCCCAACAAAAGGATCAGTACATCCATCTTCAAGCCTCGACCTTTTGAGCCGAGCGAGAGCGAACAACCGCCACCAGAAGCAGCGACTGCTACGACTGTTCCGCTTGAGCTGGCACTGTCTCCCGAGATTCCATCACTGCCCGAAACTGAAAACGAAATCGCCCCCAGACCAACCACGGTTGTCGTCACAACGAGAGTAAGGCTTTCCCCCGCCGGCACGGTACCAACATTGCAAACGATAGTTGATGTCCCCGTGCAACTCACTTCGGTCGCAAAATGAAACACTGATGCCAAAGAAGCATCACCTGTCGCCGTGATTTCTGCAGAAACAAACTGCAAGTTGTCTGAGATAGTAAATGTCAGTTCGGTGTCGCTCGCATCTCGATTGCCAGAGTTTTCAATATTCAACGAAAAATTAATTTGATCATTGATATGAATCGAGCCTGAAGCCGACGGCTCTTGAAGTTCGATGGAAAGTTCGGTTGATGTCGAAATACTCGTCGTAACTTGAGCTGCAGTGGAGATGTTTCCAAATTGATCGAGCGCAAAGGCGCTGTAGTAGTACGTTCCATCGGCAAGATTGCTATCAGTGTAAGTGGTCGAAGTGACCGAAGAGGCGACTAAAGTGCCGGATGAGACATCAGCAGGATAGCCTGATGTACTTCTTCGAATCGTAATTGAAGCAAAGTCAGAAGCGACGGGATTGCTCCAGCTCAATGCCACTGAGCTGAGGTTGACTTGTGTTCCACTAACCGATGCTGCAAATGCGCTGGGTGATGCCGTCGCCGTCGTATCGATCGTGAGGCTGGACGCAGACCCCGCGCTCGAAACATTTCCTGCGCTATCAATCGCGTAGATTTTATAAACATAGGTTCCATCGGCAAGACTGGTTTTGGTTGCAGAAGTTGTGGAAGTGGGAATCGACAAATCAACGTCTGATTCTGATCCCCCATTGTAAATGAGCTTGAGATCAAAGTGATCAGTAGTGGCGGGAACATCCCAGCTCAAATCAATGCTGCTTCCGTTGAGTGTCGGCTTCGAAGCAGAAATGGTGGGCGAGCTCGGTGGAGTGGTATCAACTGTCGCGGTGGCTTGAGCGGCAACAGAAATGTTTCCATAACTATCGAGCGCAAAGGCGCTGTAATAATAAACTCCGTCCGATAGCCCAGTATTTGAATAACTCGTTGATGTAGATCCGCTCAATATGGCCGTACCACTCACAATGGAGGCAGGATAGGAGCTCGTACTTCTTCGGATCGTCACCGAAGCAAAGTCAGAAGCGGGATTGGTCCAAACCAAATTGACGGTCGCTCCGGAAGAAGTCGCAGTAAAACTAGAGGGTGAACTTGGAGCTGTCGTATCAATGACGAGAGGCGAAGAAGTGCCCGCCACTGAGGTGTTTCCGTAAGCATCAACAGCGTAGATTTTGTAAACATAGCTCCCCTCACTCAGACTCGTTTGACTCATCGATGTCGTCGAGGAGGCAATCCCACTCTGCACTGTGGTTTCGGCTCCCCCATCGACTACTTTTTTGAGTGTAAAAGTATCCGTGCCAGAAGGGACGTCCCATGTGAGTGAAATCTCGCTACCATTGGCTGTTGGCTTTGATGCCACAATTGTCGGAGCATCCGGAGCGGTCGTATCAATTGTTGTAGTGTCTGAAGCCCCAGCAGTAGAAGAATTTCCGTAAGCATCGACGGCGTAGATTTTGTAAACATAGGTTCCTTCACTTAGACTCGTCTGACTCATTGTTGTCGTCGAGGAGGCAATGTTATTTTGAACTGTTGTCTCGGCGCCTCCATTGACTACTCTGTTAAGCGTAAAGGTGCTCGTTCCTGTGGGAACATTCCATGAAAGCGAAATTGAGCTGCCATTCAGTGTTGGCTTGGATGCTGAAATTGCCGGAGCGTCCGGAGCGGTCGTATCCACAGTCACGGTGGCTTGCCCAGCTCCTGAGTAAACAGCGTCAGAGGTGCGCTTTCCAAAAATGCTGTAGTAGTACGTATTGTCGCTCAGACTGGTGTCGGAATAATTCGTCACCGACGAGTCCAAATCTGTGGCTACGGCAGTACCATCAGTGGGAGACGTTGGATAGGCACTTGTACTTCTTCTGATCGTAAATGAATCCGTTCCTGCAGGAAGGTTCCAAGAGAGATTGACGGTAGAGCCAGAGGCTTCGGCCACAAGACTAGGGGCAACAGGGCCTGTGGTTTTGGTTGCTGTAGTGAAATTTCCATAATAGCCGTCGCTCGTTTTGTTCCAGATCGAATAGTAGTAGGACGTCGATGAGCTAAGCCCACTGTCAGTAAATGTATTTGCATCACTGTCAGTGACAACAGCAGTTCCACTGGCGGGAGTTTCAGGAAAGCTCGTCGTTGACCTTCGAATCGTGACGCCATCGAAATCAGAGTCCGTGACAGCCGTTGACCAAGAAAGATAGATGTTTGTTGAATCTGCCGTCGCTGTGAAGCTTGATGGGGTTGCGATGGGATAGTATCGACTAATGGCACCCGCTGAGCTGAGTACCGAAACAACTCCATTCGCATTGATGGACATCGCCACAGTGGTGTTTCCTGGATTGAAGCTCCATAGTTGTGTGCCTGCTGCAGTCCATTTTTTGAGAGCGCCAACGCTCGAAACTACAGTGGCAGCATAAAAACTTCCATCTGCAGCCACAAAAAAGCCTTTGATAGCAGATCCAGAGCCTTGGCCTGTGACGAGACTCACTTCATCAGCCGAGCCAGTGATAAAACTACGAATACTTCCGCCAATGCCATAATAGTAGTAAAGATCAGAACTATTCACTCCAATTCGAGCGATCGAAGCCCCCGCCGTCATGTCGCCGGTCACACTTGTGAGATCACTTTTGTAGAACGTCTTAAGCTTGGTTCCTTTTGACAAAAGCAGTTGAGATGCCGAATTGAAACTCATACTTGCCGCGCCTGAACCTACCGCCACAGAGGTGACAAATGAGGCTGTTGCGCCCGAAATAGAGTACTTGGACAGAGTTGTGTTGTTATGAATAAACAAGTCACTTCCATCGACGATGAATTCATTGGGTGCTGTGCCTAAATCTACATCCAGACTGATCGTCGAGTAAGTTGATCCGTCCGCAGAAACTTTACCAATCGTGTTTACATCGGTTCCCAAAAACAGTTTTGATCCATCACCGAGTTCCCTCATCTGAAGAAGTGTTCCCAAATCACCAGTGCTAACAACGGCCGAACTCGTCGAATGAAAAACAGGCACTGCGATCAAAGAAATCGGAAAAAGAAGGGTGGATAGAAAGTAGAGCCCTTTGTTTAACAAGTCTTAAAACCCCGAACCTCCATCCTCTCATAATTGATCGCGATGGTTCTGAGCGTCGAATCGATTGACTCAGAGCCGATAACGCGGGGCTATGCGCTTACCACCCTCCATGTGAGCCTGAGCTCCGATGATAATCCGGGCGGGATCGGGGACGCCGGCGATTTGAGATATGCAATCAACACAAGTGAAGGCCAGAGTTCAGGACTATATGTGATTGGTTGCTCTGTCGGATCGAATGGTCGAGATCAAAGCGGTCCTCTTTTGTTTTTGCTGACATGCGCCTTTTTACTTTTGATGGGCGTGAGATTTGGCTTTCGTAGTTGCCCCTACTTCCGCGGTGGTTGATCGAGTTGTTTGCAGGTGGCGTTGGCCTGATTAAATTCTTTCTGATGAATCCTTGCATAAGTCTGACCAACGCAACTACCAATGACGCTGCCCCAAGCAGCTCCATCTTGCGGTTGGGGCAGAACCTCTGGCATTCCCTTCTCAAGTTTCGCAATACATTCTTCAGCGGCCTTTGCGGCTGATTCACGACATTGCTCTGGAGAATTTTTCCAACATAACTGAACGTTTGGGTCGCTGCAAAATGCCGAGGGCATGAGCGTCTTGAAGTGCGCAATCCACGAATCCTTTGAAACCTGATTCGCTTCGACCTTAGAAAGAATCGCTATAGAAAGAATAAAAGAAATCCAAACATATCGCCTGAACATTTAGAAGCCCCCCGCAACATTATGCCACAAAGAAGGATGGAGGCGCCGCAGCACTTCAATCGACAATTTTTGGAATGTGAAAAATAGATGGCAAAGCCGCGTGGACGAATATTGATCTTCGTGTTTTGAGCAAATAGCGGATTAAGAGTAGCCTCACCCGATGTCATCGGATCAAGCATCGACGGGCCAGTTTGATTTGCAGCCAACCCTCGTGGGCAATCTTCTGAAGCTCCGCCCTCTAGAAGCCTCCGACTTCGAGCAGCTCTATGCAGCTGCTTCTGATCCCTTGATTTGGGAGTTACACCCCGAAAAGCACCGCTACAAAAGAGAGGTCTTTGAGGTTTTTTTTGAAGGTGCCATGAATTCTCGTGGCGCCTTGGTTGCTGTCGATAAACAAAATGATCAGATCATCGGAAGTTCCAGATTTTGCGGTTATTATTCCACTCATCAAAGGATTGAGGTCGGATACACATTTCTAAATCGAGAATATTGGGGCGGAGTCTACAATCGGGAAATGAAAGCGCTAATGCTGAATCATGCCTTTCAGTTCGTGCGGGAAGTAGTGTTTTTTATCGGCGAAAATAATCTACGATCACGGAAAGCCATCAAAAAAATTGGCGCTGTTCTGGTTGATCGCGTTGAAAGGCAGCCCCTGGAAGGACCTAAGTACAGCTCTGTTGTGTATAAAATCGAAAAGCATTTATGCCTCTTGAAATGAAGAAATTCTGCGAAAAATGTTCTCAAGAGCTGAGCCATGCCTCAGAGGCTTATATATGCTCGTATGAATGTACATTCTGCAAAGACTGCGCCCAAAGTATGAAATGCAAATGTCCGAATTGCTCGGGAGAGTTGGTCCTTAGACCTAGAATTAATTAATAAAAATCGAAGGGACTCGAACCCTCCATGCTTCGCTCTCGAATGCTCGCACGCCTCGCATTCTCGTTCGCTCGTCAAGCTCTGAGAGCTTGCCTACGGCAAGACTCGCTCACCGCTTGCAAGTCCATGCGCTCCAGGAACCTGTCACGCAGGAGGCCGAGATGCAAATCCCAGCAACTTCGTAATTTAATCTTCGCCTCTTTCCCTCAATTGCAACGCCAATTTAATCGAGAGTTTTTTCCTCAGACGAGGAACTTGAGCAGCGCAGTGGGTGAATAGACCTTAATGGGGTCATGAATCCCCGAGCAGCGGAAAGTGACGAAGTATGAGGGAAAAAGGCGAAGATTAAATGGCGGGGCCGAAGGGACTCGAACCCTCGACCTCCTGCGTGACAGGCAGGCGTTCTAACCAACTGAACTACGACCCCAGCTATGTAAAAACCTACCAACCCCTATCACCTTACATCTGAGATCGTCGAGTTGGTTAGAACGCCCTTGGCGTTCACATTTTCAATCGGGCACCTCGGGGTGCCACAACTGAACTACGACCCCATGTACAGCGCATAAAACTAAGAGGAGACCCCTGCGAGGTCAATCACTTCAGTCGTCCATTTTTGGACTCGGCAAGCCCCCCACCTTTTCGTTTACAATAAAACCATTGGTATGGATTCGCTCCTGGGTCGAATTTTAATTGCATCTCTGGCCGTTGGCGGCCTCCTTTATTTCTTTTTTGTAAAACTAGAAAACGTGGCCGACCTTGAGACCCGCCTTCTTCAAGGCGAAGTCTCTCAAAGGCAGGCAAACAAAGAAGAAAAGAGTCAAAACCTGCTCGAAATGCTCGCCCTCGAACCTCGACCCAGCCTCGATGGGGCGGTCCTCAGAGCCGCCCTCGACGCCGAACCCCCTTCGTATTCTCAAGACTGCGTGGATCGATGGAGCCAGCTTTTGACCGTTGATCTGACACAAACCGACCTCTCCGAGATCCCCCAAACCGAATCTTGCGAGTCGACGCCCGCACTCATCGAAAACGCCCGGATCGCATTCGAAAACCTCTGCAAAGACCTTCCGCTTCCAGACGAAGTCGATCCAAAATCTCAAGAAAAAAACCATGCCTGCCTTCGAGGCTTCGTCATCTACCGCGCTTCGATCAATGCCACACTCAACGCCAGCACTCCCCTTTCCGAGATTCGCGATGGCAGTGTCCTTTTGGATTTGCTCATCTCCGCTCAAGCTCATGATGGAGAATCCACAGAGATCAAGCAGATCGCTGAGCGCCTCCACGAACTCGAACCCGACCTCTACCAACCCATCAAAGTCCTCACTGCACACTCACTCTATGACCTCACGCAAAATTTCGAAACTCTCGACGAAGAACAAAAACAAGAGCGCCTGCGTGAGCTCAGTGAGACTGCCAATCAAGCCTGGGATTATGGTATTGATGATCCTTCCATTTTTGAAACTCGGATCATCGCACAAACCCAAATGATGAAAGACCCCTCAGCTGCTTACGAAATGATCCGCGAGGCCCGCGAACTTCAAGTATTTCCGCATCTCGCCAACTACTACGAGGCCCTCATCGAAGAATCGAGAGGCAATCGGATCCGAGCCGTCGAACTCCTCGAAGCCGCCGCCGTCATGGATCCCAAAAACTCACGAATCAAAGACACCCTCAAAATCTACGAGAGTTCTCCCGAGGGCCTGTCACCACTTCTCTCTCCTTTACTTCGCGACCTCGGCGAAAAGCCCAGCCTTTCACTCGAATTCGATCTTTCGCCATAACTCAAAACCTTATAGATTTATTTGGTGAGTAAGGGACTCGAGGGATTACAATCGCTTTTGCATTCTAACCAAATTGTCACAGATTCACGCGAACTCGAATCCTACGGACGCGATTGGACTCGACTCCACACTCCTCAAGCTCGCGCCGCGCTGTTTCCCGAATCAACCGAAGACGTTGTCAAGATTGTCAAATGGGCTCGACAAACAAAGATCGCTCTCGTGCCCTCCGGCGGACGAACAGGGCTGAGCGCTGGTGCTGTTGCCACTCAAAACGAAGTCGTCGTCAGCCTCGCGCGCATGAAGCGCATTTTGAATTTTAGTCCCATCGATCGGCTCGTGCATGTGCAAGCAGGAGTCGTCACAGAAGATCTCCAAAATTATATCGAGGATCAGGGATATTTTTTTCCCATTGATCTGGCTTCGCGAGGATCTTCACAGATTGGTGGAAACATCTCGACCAATGCGGGCGGCACCAAGGTGATTCGATTTGGCCACACCCGGGACTGGGTCGCAGGTCTGAGAGTCGTCACAGGCACGGGTCAAATTTTGAATCTCGATCGAGCCCTCATCAAAGACAATGTGGGATACGATCTCAAACAACTCTTTATTGCGGGCGAAGGAACTCTCGGACTCATCACCGAAGCCCATTTGCGCGTGACCAACAAGTTGCCCGACTTGAGTGTGATTTTGCTCGCGACCAATGACCTCGCCAAAGTGATGGATATTTTGATGCTCTTTCGCGAAAAGCTCGAACTTACGGGATTTGAGTTTTTTACCGATACCGCGCTGACCTATGTGATGAAGCAACAAGGCTACACGCAGCCTTTTGGCGAAAGATATCCCGTCTACGCTTTGATAGAATTCGAGAACCCCAAGCAAATGCACACTGACCTCGCACTCGACCTCTTTGATATCTGTCTCGGCAAAGGCTGGGCCCTCGATGGAGCGATGAGCCAATCGCGAGAGCAAGCCGAGAGTTTTTGGAAGTATCGAGAAAACATCTCCGAGTCTCTCGCTCCCTTTAAGCCTTACAAAAACGATATTAGTGTTCAGATTTCAAAGATGCCCGAGTTTGTGCGCACCGCTGAGACTTCGCTCCGCCAAAAATTTCCTCAGCTTGAGTTTGTTTGGTTTGGTCATATTGGAGACGGAAACCTCCATATCAATATCCTTCCTCAGAACATGGATGACGCTCAGTTTAGAGCGCAACTCGAGCCCTTGAGTCAGGAACTCTTTGGATTGCTTCAACAATTTAACGGGAGCTTGAGCGCCGAACACGGAATTGGCCTCATCAAAAAGCCCTATCTTCACTACACCGTGACGCCTGGTGAGATCGCTTTTATGCGCGAAATCAAAAAAGTTTTTGATCCGGATCACATCATGAATCCCGGAAAAATCTTTGACTTGGCCGCCCCTTAAGTTGCAGTCTGCAACGCCTGATGACCTTCAAAGCAACGGCCGCTCTTTTTGTGATCCTTGCTTCTCTTCGTTCGAGCTCAATGCTTTGCGCTCAGAGCGGTGAGTATTTTACCCCTGAGCAAGAGGCCAAACTCTCGCTGCTCGAAAGCCACCTCACCCCCAATCCCGTCCGACTTGTTCAAACGGTTCCGAGCACTCTCGAATGGAGCCAAGAAAAAATGCAGCGTGTGGCTACGGAGCTGAGGCATCTGGGAATTATTAGAGTTCGAGTGTTTGTTGCTCGCAATCCCCGAATTGTTTCGATGAATGCCTCCAAACGCGCCGAAGCTGTTGTCTATCTGCAGGAAACTTGGGGAATGGGAATCCAAGCCATCGAAAAGTATCCCGATGTCTTGGGGCACTATCTTTTGCAGCTCAAAAGACGTACCGATGCCCTCAGTGTCCGACAGCGCGCCAGTCTTTTGCACATTCATCCTTCGCAAAAACTGGCATTACTCATGGCAGCGCGCGCTGACTTTTATCACTTCCGCGAAACTCGCCCCATGGCTCTTAAACAAGCGCTCTCAGGCGTCCAACAAATGCGCTGCGATATCTGGCTCAGCATGCTGGGCCTTCAACTCAATTAAAAATATCTAGTAAAGAATCCGTGTTCGGATCGACGTCTTTAGGTTTTTGATTCGCTCTTTAACCTCATCTGCAACATCGCCTCGCTGCTCGAGATCCATAATTAAATATCCGATCTCAGAGTCCGTCGCCAAAAACTGCCCCTGAATATTCGCTCCCAAGTCCGAAATGATTCCGTTGATATCTTTAAGAACGCCCGGAACGTTCTTGTGAACATTGAGTACGCGGTGAGCCCCTCGCTGAACGGGCAAATCCACTTGTGGAAAATTAACAGCCCCCCCTGTCGCACCCGTATTAATAAATTTGGCGAGACTCGTGGCCACTTCGATTCCAATATTATACTGCGCCTCTTCGGTGCTCCCTCCGATATGAGGAGTCAAAATCACATTGGGCAAATTTTGGAGTCCTGTCCTAAACTTTTGCTTATTGCTTTCGGGCTCCTCCGGAAACACATCAATCGCAGCGCCCGACAAATGACCTGATTTGATATGAGCACTCAAAGCCTCGAGGTCCACCACACTGCCGCGAGATGCGTTGAGTAGATACGATCCCTTTTTCACTTTTTTGAATTGAGCGCTTCCCATCATTCCCTGAGTGTCGGGAGTTTCAGGCACATGAAAGGTCACAAAATCCGCCTCGCTCAAAAGATCATTCAAGCTTTTTACAGCTCGAGCATTTCCGAGAGGCATTTTGGTGATGATGTCAAAAAATATCACTCGCATCCCAAAACTCTCCGCCAGCACACTCACTTGAGATCCGATATGCCCGTAGCCGACTATTCCCAAAACTCGCCCGCGGACTTCGTGGCATCCTTCGGCCGATTTATCCCATTCTCCCTGATGCGCCTTCATGGATTTGTCGCCCGCTCGCCGTGCCAGCATCACGATCTCCGCCATAATCAGCTCAGCCACAGAACGCGTATTACTAAAGGGAGCGTTAAACACAGGGACGCCTTGAGTTCGAGCGGACGCAAGATCCACTTGATTGGTCCCGATGCAAAAGCAACCGAGAGTCATGAGTTTGTCGGCGCGCTTCAAAAACTTTTGAGTGATTTGCGTCTTCGAGCGAATGCCTAGCACGTGGACATCCGAGGCTTGCTCAATGAGTTCACTTTCCGAAAGTGCTTTGGACACCGTCTTCACAGCAAAGCCCTCGTCCTTCAGCATTTTTTCTGCCACCGAATGGATATTCTCAAGCAAAAGGATTTTTATTTTGGATTTTGGAAAGGACCAGGTCTCCGCAGCAGGCATCCAGGAATTATCCCGGATTATTGACCATCATCCAAATCAAAATTGACATCGAGTCGAAAATTAAATGCCGCTTCGGTCTGCGGGGAAGCTTTCATGACTTCTTTCAAAGCCTGCTGAAGTCGAGGATCTCGTTGATTGTCTGGCGTTTGAGCGGATGTCTTCAAAATCTCTCTCGCTTGCTCAAGGTTTCCCCTCTTCCACTCGACAATCCCCTTCCAATACAAAACCAAGGAGGGAGGAGCTCCAGCACTTTGCATTTCCTCTAAAATATTTTGAGCACGATCCAAATCTCTGAGCATTCGTGTGCGAACCAAAAGCGCCATCTCACTGAGCTGAGGATCATCGGCCTGAAACTCCTCAAGCGCCTGGAGATCCCGATCCAAACTCTCAAAGTGATTGGTCTGACCGGCCTCAGCGGCTTGAAGACCACTGGCAATGCCTGCAATCAATTTTGCTTTAGCGGCCGGATACAGATCAGGCTCAAGAGACGAAAGTCGTTCTGCAGACAAGGACATGCGAGAAAAATCCCCACTCAAAAGACTCGCCATTAAAATATCGACCAAAACCTGAGGCTGAGAAATTTGATTTAAATCCTGCTCATGATAGCGCTCTGCGGTCAAAAACGCTCGATACTGCACCAGCGCCGTAAAGCATCCATTGGCATTGATATCCACATCGTGTGAAAGCGCGGGCAAACACTTATCTACATAGGCGACGCGCATCGCGGCCAAAGAATCCGGCTCTTCATCGCAAGCTCCAGGCGTTGGCATCGGAAGCCGCTTTGATGCCATTTCTCCCCAGGACAAAAGCAAAACCTGCTCATGAAAATCCTGGCAAATCTCATCTAAGCCTTCTTCGACAGGAATCATGACTTCCATTTTGGTCGGCTCGGGGACGCTCCGAGGTTCTCGAATCAAACGCTGCAAAGTTTCCTGGCTTTTTTGGCGCTTCTTGGCACCCGCTTCTTGGGTCACTTTTTGGCGATGAAGATTTTGCGCAAATGCCAAAAATGTAATGACGAGGCCCACCGAGATCAAAATTGTCCACACACCGAGCCAGCAATTATTGGGGAGTCGTAGCTTCACAACTGAGCTGTCCTTAGAGCAGGGGTTTGGTGAAAGCGAGAGTAAAAATGCTGAACCTGGGGGTCGGCTTTTACAGCCCCTGGAGACCACCGAGAGAGCGTTATATCCTTAGCCCGTCGAACCCGGCTGAGGGCTACATAGGCCTGTCCCGGCTCCCAAATCGACCCCAAATCCACATGAGCCCGATGCAGTGTGGCCCCCTGAATTTTGTGAATCGTGGAGCCATAAGCCAGCGTGACCGGAAAATTGAGAGCCGAAGCAATCTCTTTGCCATCGGCATCCATATAACTAAACGCAAAAGGCTCAAGCTCCAATCGACGTGTCTCGGTATCCACCTCCAAAACGTCATCTCTGATCCGACGTACAAATCCTGTTGTGCCGTTAACAAACCTCTGTTTGGGATCATTCACCCGAATCATCACAAACGCGCCTTCTTTGAGTTCGAGCTCGGCAGCCACCGGTGCATCACGCTTGAGAGCTTCAATGCCGCGAGATTCTCCAAAATATTTTGTCTCTATCACTTTGAGATCTGAGCCCAGCTCTGCCAAGCGTCCTCGATTAAACTTTTCCGTCACGTCCCGTCGCGAAAACAAATGAGGAATATCCGGATCCCCTTCTTCGATGACCCGAGACTCCAAAAATTCTTCGAGCTCGTCCGTCAATTCTCCGCGCCGCAAATCTCCGAGAATTTTTAAAAAATCTTCTTCTTCTGTTCGAACAAAATCCTTGAGCTCAATGTGACGAAACTGACTGAGCTTCCAAGCCCCGGACAAAAACGCCCAGTCCTTTTGCAAACTCATTCGACTCACCGGAGGGAGCTGCGCAAAATCCCCCACTGCAATCACGCGAATCCCACCCCAAGGCTCATCGCCGCCTCTGAGTGCACGCGCAATACGCTCCGCACAATCAAAGGCCTCCCCCGAAAGCATCGATACTTCATCCACCACAAGAGTATCCGCATCCTTGAGACGCTTTCGCAGTCGCTTATTTTGAACCGCCTTTTGGAAAGCCGCTTGAGGCCCGCCTTGCATAATCCCCAATCCAAAAAAACTATGAAACGTTCGGCCGCCGAGCAGTATCGCTGCAGCCCCTGTACTCGCCAAAACAGGAGTCTTTTTGCTCGGCTGATCCTTCAAAAATTCGCGAATCAAATAGCTTTTTCCGGTGCCTGCCCCACCCGTCAAAAACACAGAACTTTTGGATTTGAGAACTTCATAAGCCACCTGCTGGCTTGGGGTAAGCGACATCGGAAGTTATCTTCTCTTTGACAACTGATTCGAATCAAGTAGCTTCCGAAAAGTTATAAATTTATTGGAACGAAGGCGTCAGAGTCGACCGTAGGGGTCCGCGCCGGATACCTCGCAGGAACGCGTAAAGAAAATAAATCGATGAAGCTCTCATTTTTAACCTCCCCCTTAGCAATCGTCATAAGTCTTTTTCTTTGGATTGACCTTTTGTGGCCATCCCATTTGAAGGCCGAGTCAAAACCGTGTCCTCAGATCATGACAGAATTAGAGTCCTCCGAAAGAGGGGATTGGGATCGCATACCTCCCAGCCTCACTCCACTCCTCGTCAATAACGCGGCACTGCTCATGGGCATCGAAACAGTGCGAAGTCTTCAAGGATGGCCGCATGGATTTTCGTCAGGATTTTGGTGGAATCTGCTTTTGGATATCACCATGACGGGGACGACGCATACCATTGCGACTAAGCGACTCCCCGCCTGGGTCCCGCCAAGGTTGATCGAATCCTTTCAAGGTAAACGCGGATATTTTGCGCGCGCCACTACTAATACGATTTGGAGTTGGATTTTGACTCTGATTGTTTGGCACTCCGCTGCGGCCACTCATGGAGCCACGATTGATGTTCCTGAGGCTGCGAGTGCACTCGCGCTCTGCGGTGGATTTTATTATTTTGTGCAATTCACGAAGACTTATTTGTTTGTCAAAATTCCACGACTTCATGATCGCCGGCTCATCGCCAAAATCTCCCAAAATTCTGGCCCCGGCTTTCAAGAGTTTTTGGAAGTGGCGACTCAAAAGGGAATGAGTTTTCAGATTCCTCAGGAAGAAGTTCAACTTCGACTCATGGGCGCTTTTGAAAAGATCATTCTTCGAATGCCGTGGGAAAAAAGACTCGCCGGAATAGTCCCTGAAGAATTCCTCAAAGGAATCGACGAAGGTCTCTCGAGCGCTCGGCTCGAAGCCAAACGCCAAAAATTATTGTATCGAGCACTTCGCCACTTGCATAAACATCCACACCTTCGTCCAGTGTTTTTGGACGCTCTCCATTTGGGCTCACCTTTGTCGGCCGAAGAAAGTCTCCAGATTCATCAGGCCTTCAAATCTCGATACTGGCGCAATTATCTCGGCGTGCGAGCAGGTGCCGCCATTGATGTCACCCTCGGTGGACTCGCAGGGGCAGTCCTGCTCCGGGGTCTCACAGAATCCGCTCTCGCGGATTAGACTTTAAACTGGCGTCTCAAAAACTGGATCGCCCAGCGAACTCCAAAGCCCGTAAAAAGTGTATCCGTATGACCAAGACCGCCATCGTTTTCTGCGGCGGCCAAATCGATATGCACCCACGGAGTTTTTTCACCGACAAACTTCTTTAAAAAATAAGCCGCCAAAATATGATCTGGGCCTCCCGCTTTTACACATTGCAGAGTGTCCGCGACGGGAGACTCCAGCGCTTTTCCAAAGTCCGAATCCAGAGGAAACGTCCAAACGCGTTCGCCGCTTTCTTTGCCCGAACTCGTGATGGCGGCATGCAGTTTGTCCATATTGGTGAAACCTGCAGAGTATCGTGTTCCCAACGAGCGCACGGCAGATCCCGTCAATGTCGCAAAATCCACAATCATCGCGGGCTTGCCCTTGTCTGCCAGACACAAAACATCCGCCAACACCATTCGCCCTTCGGCGTCTGTATTGACCACTTCGATCGAAACTCCATTCATTGCCACAACGACTTCATCAGCCGTATAGGCTTTGGGAGAAAGATGATTCATGGTCACTCCAAGATAAGCTTTGAGTTTAAGAGGGAGCTTCATTTGAGAAGCAGTGACCATGGTCGCCAGCGCAACAGCAGAACCCTGCATATCCCCTTTCATCGTCAGCATATATCCGCCGGTTTTGATATCGTATCCTCCGGTATCAAAACAGAGTCCCTTTCCTACCAAGGCAATCGCCGCTTTGTTCTTTGCGCCGCGGGGTGAATAAGTGAGTTCATAGATTCCGCCGTGAGAATCAGGATCCCCTTGATCCACAGCTGTAAATGAGCCTGCTCCCATCTTTTTGAGCTCGGCCTTGGAATAAAACTTAAACTCAAATCCCAAATCTTGGCAGATTTTTTTGATGCGACGACCATACTCTGCTGAGTCCAAAACATTGGGAGGTAAAGTGCCGAGGTAACGCACGATATTAGAGCCATTTCCTTTATGAAATCCAAAAGTGAATTCTTTCTCTGCAGATTTGCCTCCAAAAATTTGCACGCTCTTGAGTGCAAAGGCTTTGGATTTTTCGATGCGCTGACCAAAGACAGGCATCTCAAAAATTCGAGCAGCGACAGCAGAACCCAGGCAATCAGCCATGAGACTTTCTGCTTTGGCATCGTCAATCCAAAAGGCCAACTGAGAGGTTTTGGCGGAGAGGGCGGGTTTGACCAAAGACTTTGCAAATCCCAAGAGTCCAAACGCATGAAGTTCACTGGGCAATACCCCTGCCACAAAATGAGGCTCACCCTTTTGGGTGGCCGAGAGTGTGATCACCTCTCCGGCTTTTGGCTTGTCCTCGAGGACTTCAATTTTGGCTTTGAGACGATTCTTTAAATTTTCGGGCAAGCCCTGTCCTACCGACGAGCCTTTGAATTTGGATTCTGATCCCACGTAAATGAAGAGGGTCTGACTCTCTGAGCCCCAATGCTGTGTTTTGAGCTTAGTGGGGGGCAGTCCTTGAATGGTAGGGACCGTCCTAGTCATCGAGGGATTGGACATTTTTTGAGGAGCGGATTTTGAATGAGCGTTTTGAGTCATCCAAAATTTATAAACAAGTTTAGGTGGAATGTTGATTGCAAATTCTCAAAAATCTCAGGATAAATCAGGGGTGAAATACGATGTATGCGGGCTAGGAAACGCCCTTTTGGACTATCAGGTTCGAGTTCCCAATGAATTCCTCTCAGAACTCGGTGTTGTCAAAAATTCCATGACTCTAGTGGAGACAGCCTTTCAAAAAAAGGCTGTCCAACTTGTTCATGATCGATTTCATGAAGACACGCAAAAGAGCTCCGGGGGTTGCGCTGCCAACACGTTGGCCGGGTTTTCCAATTTTGGAGGCCGAGCTTATTTTTTTGGCAAAGTTGGAGCGGACGAACAAGGACGTCACTACCGGCAGGATCTCGAAGCCTGCGGAGTCAAAACACATCTTGTCGAAGACACCCGTGACTCAACGGGAACCTGTCTCGCACTCATTACGCCAGACGCCGAGCGAACCATGCTCACTCATTTAGGCGTGGCGACAGGACTCAGCGAACAAGACATTTTGCCAGAGCCCATCACGGACTCAGCGATCGTTTATATCGAAGGTTACCTCTGGGATTCGCCCAGTGCCAGAGCCGCTTCGCTCAAAGCTTTAGATATTGCTCGAGCCCAAAAGAGGCGCACAGCTTTTACGTATTCGGATTCTTTTTGTGTGGAGCGACATCATTCAGACTTCTTGCAACTCGCGCAAAACAAAATCGACATTTTGTTTTGCAACGAAACCGAAGCGCTCAAAGCCACCAAAAAAACTGATGTGCGCGAAGCATTTCAGGAAATGAAGACTTGGTGCAATACGGTCTGCATTACGATGGGACCCGAAGGAGCATTGCTCAGTGATCGTTCACGACAGGCCGTTGAAGAAATCACCACCTGGGATGTAAAGCTTGTAGATAAGTTGGGAGCTGGAGATCTTTTTGCCGCAGGATTTTTGTTTGGCTTGGCAACAGATCGAAGCCTCAAAGAAGCTGGTCATTTGGGCTGCTTTGCGGCGACGCGAGTTATTCAACAAATGGGGGCCCGTTTGCCCTTGGGATTGAATCGAGAAGTCGCCAAAGCTTGTCTTGGACCCGAGTCTCACGAGAGCATGGCGAGACTTCAGCGTCAGGCCATGTAGATTTCGGCATTCATGAAATTCATCGGCTTCTGCTTGATTGGATTTTTGTTGTGCGGACCCACGCACGCAGAGCCCTGCGATAAGATCCTGAGAAATCTGAGTGCCGAAGCATTTCGTGAGAGTCTTTATGCCTCCTATACTCGCCCCCAGATTCGAGCAGCGCAGCGCTGGCTTAATCGTTTTCCGATCAACGAGGTTGGAGTGGCGGGAGACTATCAGTTTCAAATATCCCTCAAACATATCTGGCTAGAATTTCTGCTCGAGCTTTCCAAACCCAATGTGCGAGAGGAAGGGCTCATCCTCTCGATTGTTGATCCACAAAACCAGCTCGCCAATTTTCACCTCACTCCAGCACTCTGGAACAAATGGGAAACTCTCGGGCTCGTTTTGCCTGAAGGAGGCCTCAATCCAAACGCGGATATTGAAGAAGTAGGGCGGCTATTTCGTCGACATTCAAAAGCCGCGGGCTTCGCGATTCGCGCCGAAATCCCCGACACAATGCCTCACCACTGGAAGGGATCGTTTTATTCCTCCAAAAAATTTGCTGAAGCCTTACTCGGTGGAGTGCTCCCCTTTGACGATATGCATGCGATTTTTTTTCATGCCGCTGATCTCATTGATCCCGTTGGGCAAAAGTATTTTTTGTGGCTGGTGAGATTTCTCGAACTCGAAGCTCTCTATCATATCGCTTCTCACCAAGGTCGAAGTGAAGCGCTGACTTTGGGAGAGTCGATATTTCATATGTATTTTGAAGGCACAACCTGGCCCGACGCTCAACGCTTAGTAGGATTTATTCAATTGGCGTCACTTCATCTGCGTGGACTGAATTGTTCGAGTAGTTGGGAGGCTTTGGGATTTACAAAAGCACTCGCGCAAGGACCAAAGGAAATCGAGACCTACATCAGAGAGCATGGCCTTCCACTTCCTCGAGACGATTATTCACAGCTCAAATGGATTGTTCCGGCACTTCTAAAACTTGCGGCCCATATGGATCGTGAAATGGGAAGCCGCGCCTTTCATCTCTATGCGCGAGGAATCAAATTCAAACGGCTCTATGGGGAATTTGTGCAAGCCACGCAAATTCTTCCCTGATGTTAATCCCAAATGTGGAGCACATCTGAAAGTGGAAGTCTAAATCTTGGGCCCCAAGTCCCTCGCTCGGCTTCATAACCGACTCCCACAACCATCACAATGCGCGCACTTGATTTTAGTCGAAGAATCCTTCGAAGGCGGCATTCATCAAATCCCTCCATCATACAGGTAGCACCTCCCTGAGCGGTGATGGCCAATACAAAATTCTCAGACGCGAGAGCCGCGGATTTGATGGCCACTTCCTGCAGATCTCGTCTCGAGTGAGGACCTCGCGGCATGGGCCTGAAAAGCCCCACCCCTTGAGCCACGGCCCATTTGACAGGAGCGAACAAATTCAAAAATCCCCATCGATATGTCATCGGAATGATTTTTGAATAATAAGTGAGCACGACCTGAGGAACCTTCAGCGTGGACAAAAAATTGAGAAGTGGTCCCTGCGATCGACGCCATAAAGAAGGATCGGCAGTAATCACGACCAAATGAGAAGCGGTTCGGGCGGCGGCTTGGCTCAGGCAAGCTTTGACCACTTCTGCTTTGCGGGAAGACTGAGGCTTAAACCAATGAAAATCCCACGTCTGAACATTCGAAGAATTGGGAGCCAAGATCGCTGCTTCGAGTGCGCGCTCAACGGCGGCACTCGGAAACTCATCCGACTTAAACTGCCGAATACTTCTGCGCTTTTCGATGGCCTCAAAAAAATTCATCAAGAAGGCCTCACGCCTGTACTTCCAAATCCACCTTCACCTCGCTGAGTTTCACTCAATGAATCAACCTCCATTACGCGAGGTCGCACAATGGTGAGCACCACTCCTTGAGCAATTCGATCGCCCGCATTCAAAGTTATGGGGGTCTCTGAGATCGTCGATAAAATAATTTTGATCTCGCCTCGGTAATCCGAGTCAATGGTTCCAATTCCATTGACCAAAAAGACTCCGCTTTTTGCGGCCAATCCTGATCGAGCCCGGATTTGAAGTTCTACGCCCGAAGGGATCTCTACTGCGAGACCCGTTCGAACCAGTGAAACCTCTCCACGCTTAAGAACCACCGTCTCAATCGAATGAAAATCAAAGCCAGAAGCTCCTAAACTTTGATAGTGAGGAATCTGAGCGAGAGAATCTAATTTTTTGAAATTTAATACAGAACTCATCTGCTCTATTTAGAGCAAACTCCAGAATCCTGTCACTGAAGATCACGATCCATCACGGTTTTGCGCCCTTGGCGCTTGGCTTCCTCGATCGCTCGATCACAAAGTCGCTTTACTCGCTCGGTCAGCGCATCGTAGACGCTCGCCGAAGTATTCATGCCCGAGACATCTGCGATATATTTTCGCACCTTTGATACCACCACCAGGACCTCATCCTCCACAGTCGACTTTCCCGGTGCAGAAAAAGTCTTTTCGCCGGCACTGGTGACGACAACGCGTTTTTTTTCGGATTCAGGCCTCTCGACCTCACCCAATTTGGGAGAGCGCTTTTCGATTGCTGCCACAGATTCGGGCCGATGCCGCTCAATGGGCACATGGGAATCCCAGCATTCTACCGAACAAAAAGCATAGTTTGTCGCATGCGTCCGACAACTCGAGATGGAGCATACAAAATAAAAGGTATTGTAAGGAATTTCCTTCTTGCACGTACTACAGGGTCGCCAAAATGAACTCACCGAATTATCCTATCACTATCATGATCTCCGAACCTAAGCGAAAAGCACTTGAGGCTCGCCTCGCAAGCCTCGGCGTATTTGAAAGGGATTTGGCCGAGCATTTTATTCGCAGCGGCGGAGCAGGTGGCCAAAACGTCAACAAAGTGAATACGTGCGTCTATCTCAAACATCTGCCGAGTGGTGTCGAAGTCAAATGCCAAAAAACAAGATCACAGATTGATAATCGCTATTTTGCAAGACAGATTCTGGCGGACAAAATTGAATCTAGCCTGCGTGGAAAGCAAAGTGCAGAGGCTCGAGAACGCCACAAAATCAAAAAGCAAAAGCGAAAGCGCTCCAAACGAGCCAAAGAAAAAATCCTCAAAGAAAAATCTCACCGCGCGGATATCAAAAATTGGCGGCAGAAGCCTAGTCTGGACTAGACCAACCCGAAAAATCGCTCGGCTGTATCTGCGGCCAAAATCCATGCATCCAAGTCAGCTCAGCAAGCTCCGCTTGACCCCACTCAGAAGGATGAAAGCAGTCGATGCTCAATGCTTTTTTAATATTTGTGGGCAACCGATAGTCCTGAATATAAAGCAGTGCGCTCTCAGGGTATTCCATGCTTAAGCGAGTAACCAAATCAGACAGTCCCAGGCGGTACTGCTGAAGAATTCTTTTTGTCGCCTCATACTCCACAGGGTTTGACGGATTGAAGATGGATTTGTTTCCATAGACTTTTTTTCGCATCGAGCCGCACTTGAGTTCGTCATACCAATACTTGTAGGCCACAAAATCCTGAGATCTCTCAAAGACCGTATGAACATCGGGCAAGCCCACAAATAGAATCGCACGCAGAGAATTGCGATGAAGAAGCTTGCGAATAGCGTTTTCGATATTCTCCAGATAACGCTCTGCGGGAACAATCTGACTCGCATTCTCTGCAGCCAAATCATTGGCTCCCATCATAAAGAGTACATAATCAAAATTGAGCCCCTCCGTCTCCTCCGTCTGGAAGAGAGCCTCGAGCTCCCCTTGAAGTTCTTCGGTCTCTGATCCCGAAATCGCAAAGTTATAGGCGCGTATATCAGGTCTCAAGGCCTTCAATCGCTCATAATGCGAAAGCACCAGATCATCTGATCGATGCCCGGTCGCCCATGACATTTCCTTGCGAGCAAAGTACTTTCGATAGCCCAGCATTCTTCGGGCAGGATCCTTGTCTGAAGTAATCCAAAGCAAAGTGGCGAGTTGTGATGCTGAGGGTCGCTTTTCGAGACTGAACTCCGCAAACATCCCTTCACTCATCGAGTCTCCCAAAACGGCCATCGCCTGAGGAAGCGGTGGAAAGAAAGTTTCTTCCGCCTCCGTGCGCGCCACACCAATCAACAAAGTGACGAGACAAATCAAACGAAGAAAGTAGTGCATATCCCCCGTACTCCTTGTCTTTTATTGTACGGGTCTTGAATTGAGGATGCACGCCGCGACTTGTCAGCGCAGAGAATAAACTCTCTTAAAAATCACCTACTGGGGGCTTGGATGGCTCAGAGATCCTCTACAGCTTTAATGAATAAAAAAAATTCAGGGAGGCCGGGGAGCCTCCCTGAATTGGCTGATCCATCAGAGGATTGAATATGGATGAGAAAAATTAATTGGTCGCTGTCGACGCTGAGCCGGTGCCAGGATTATTGCCTGCGGCCGCGGACGAGGAACCTGTTCCAAAAGCAGCCAGCGAAGTGCTGAGCAATCCATGCTCCTGCTTAATCGCTGTTTCCAGAGTGCCTTCAGGCAAGCTCTTCAAGAATTCACGCTCTTTCTGAAACAAAATCTGGGTCAGTGTGAAGCGTGTGATATCTTGCTTTGTGCGATTATCCACAACGATCACGCTGTCTCCAGCTTTGATCATTTCTACAATGTCCTTATATGAAATATAAGAAGCGGAATCCGTGTTGTAGAGTTTTCGGTTGGGGTACTTTTTGATAACGATTTTCTTTCCCATGGCTGCTCTCCCTTAATCCTTTTGTCTTGTCTGTGTTTTTTTAGTTTTCAAAACTTAAATTTTTATAAGCTTCGTGAACGTCGTACGATTGGAGTGAATTGCAACACGCATGCCAGCACGCAGTGCGTGAGAGTCAGAGCTCCAAATTTTTGTTAAGCGTATGGAATCATTCATTTGACATTCAGCACTGCTGCTCTGCTCATCCACCTATTTGTGAAAAGTCATGCACGATTGCCGTCAAGGAACATGCGCAGCGTTGAAACTTTGACACTCCGCCGCGGACGCTCCCCGCTCAAGCTCCGCTCCAAAATATAAATGATTCCGAGCCCCTAGGGCATCGCCGAAGACGCAGCCCTGCGTCATGCCTCCAACCGTCTAAAATCAGCCAGGGTGTCAAAATTTTAGGCCTCTAAGCCGTCAGAAACTTGACGCATTTTGCCCACTAAACCTTTCAGACCTTGGCTCTCTAAACTAAATAAAATGCATTTATAGACCGGCGAGACCCTTGCAATCTCAGATCCACAGCTGTGAATACTCTCTCGGCCCATCTTTTGGTCAGTCGTCTCGCCGTCATTTTGATGACATTTTACTGCTCTACGACCTCACTTTGGGCTGACACCTGCTTTCTACCGAATGTGGGCAGCTTGATGAGAGTTACCAAATCTGACACCTCAAGGATGTTTGAGGCCGCCGCGAACCGCGCGATCACCGCTCAACCCACCCCTCCCTCTTGGACAGGTCTCGATATCAACTATTCGGAGCTCGATCGACTCGGCAAAATCACGGATGTTCAAACTCTTATCTCCGAAATTGAAAACTTAAAGGACGAGCGAGGCGAGCCCTTTTTAGACATCGCCATCTCTCAGACCAGCCCCGAGGATCGTCAAGCGCTCAACCTCTCCATTACCACTCATGCGATCGGTTCACAGACGAGTCCATCCACCCTCAATGCGCAACAAGCTCAGGCAATTTTGAAACCACTGCAGGCGCAACTCAAACGCCCTCCTCTCACTCTAAAATTTTTGGAATCGAGTGCTGCCGCATTTAAACGAGTCTCCGCTCGAGGTCAGATGATTCCGCCGCAGACAGATCCCTACAAGACCGGAATGAAGAGCTCTCGAAGAACAATCTTGCTCAAAGACTTTGCCGATCGAGAAACCATTTTGCATGAGTATATTCACGCTCTTTATGATCGAGAGCGTGAGCGCCTTGGGTTGGCAAAGCCGTTTCCTGATCTCGAGCAAAAGATGCACCGCGCTCAAGCGCAGCTCGAACGGATGAGCGCTGATGATTCTCGAGCTCCCGAAGCCTACGTCAGTTATTGGCAGGCACGCACAGAGTTTCTCTTGGCAACTTCTGGTGAAGAACTCGAAGTCCATGGAACGATTGTCGATCGACGCCAGAAGTTTGGCCTCTCAGACTCAAGTCCTGCAGTCGCAAACGCATTGCAAAACTATGAAAGCGAGATGACTCGAATTCGGGATGGTCTTGCAGAAGCCTCCAAAGCGATTGAAGGCATGAGTGGATCAGAGGCCCTTCAGAATCAGATTCAGGATGGACTCATTAAGCTCGCTGCTTCTGAACAGTGGCATCTGGATCGCGCACGTTCCCTCCAAAAATCCACAGCTGTCTCCATGCGCTAATGAGACCGCCGTCTTTTCCACATGGGGACGAGACGTTGAAAATCAGCGATGATAGCAATTCTGGGCCAAAGGGCTGTTTTTAAAAATCCTCGATAATCCTTGAGTGGAACCGAATAATCTCGCCACAAAAAGAGAGAAATCAAAAAGAATATCAAGGCCACGATCAGCCTCCATTCTCCAGAGATCCAAAACAATTCGATGTAACTCACTCCCGAATCCAAAAGTCGCGCTCCCACGTAGCTCCCTGCAATAACGGCAAGCCCTGAAAGCGACATATGGATCCCCAGAATCTGCCGCGCCATTCCCGGAAAGTTCGCCTGAAAAATGAGGATGCACGCTAAATCAAAAACGGCCCATGTAAATCCCGACAAGAACTGTAAAAACGAAATACTCACGAGGTCCCTCACAAAGGACCATGCCAGACAGTTGAGGGCCGCCAAAATCATCATGATCTGAAATCCCATAATGGGACGAAAGTTTCGCATCGCCTCTGCAAAGGAAGTCACCATCAAAACAATTCCGAAGTAGGCGGCTCCGTTGGCGATCGCGATATCAAAGATACTTAAGTCGAGAGTCTTGACCATATAGGGCAAAACAAAAGGAGATGATAGGTTCACCACAAACTTAAAGATCGCCGCCGCTCCCATAAAGATCAAAATGGATCTCCACGACCAAACTCGAGGCTTCTCAAAAAGCGAGCGACTCTCTTCCCACTTCGAGCGAGGAGTCGGTTGAATCGCCAACAAAATCACGGAGGCCACTCGCGCCAAGAATGCCAATCCAAAGACGTACAAAAAAATATGAAGCGAATTCTGTCGTGCAATCCATAGACTCGTTCCCATAAAAGCGACGAGAGTCACGATCGCAAGAGTCGAAGTCCGACGAGAGTAAAACCGACCAAACCTCTCCTGCGGAAGCCACGCACTCATCCAATCTATCCAAAGTGGCGTGGCCCCAAGTCCTCCCATCCAATAGAGACAAAGTCCCCAAAAGACCCATCCCACATAGCCTTCCGACTTAACCGCCCACACGAGGCAACCGAGACCCACCACCTGAATGCTCGCTGTGATGATGATTCCCAATTTTAACTGAGAAAACCGCCTAAAAATCCACGGGCTCAACCAATTTGATAGAGCCCCCAAAAACATCGGAACAGTCGTCAACAAAGCGACTTCATGCGGCGAAAGACCGCGCTTCACCGCGTAAAATAATCCGTAGTTCTCCGCAATACCTGTCATGAGCGCCCAAAATGCGCCTTCCCAATAACAGTAGCGCAGCACACGACGGCGAAGACTTTCGGTTTTAGATCCTACATTCGATGAGGACATTCGATTCCCAACAACGCCAAACCCTTTTGAAGAGTCTGTCGAGTCATCTGCACCAACTGCAGACGCCCTTCACGCAACTGCTCTTCACCCTTCAGAATCGGCACGCTCATATAGAATCGATTAAAGACTGCGGCCAAGTCGAGCAGTTCATGGGAAATTGTCGAAGGTTCAAAATCATTTGCTGCGGATTCGACCACCGCCGAAAAAGACAACAAGTGTCGAGCCAGATCTCGTTCGGAATCTGTCGACAAAGCAGGAATGGCCTGAGGATTGACCTTGAGCCCTTGGGATTCGGCTTTCTCCAACAAAGCGCCCAATCGAACCACCGTGTACTGCAAGTACGGACCCGAATCCCCTTCGAAGTTAAGAATAGTTTTCCAATCAAAGAGAATATCTTTGGTCCGTTTGGCGTGCAGATCAAAAAAGATCACCGCTCCTGTGCCCACTTTCTCCGCGACATCGAGTTTTTCATTGTCATCGAGGCGACGATCCGTCTCTCGCTTCTCTTTATCTTTCTCGTTGATGACTTCGAGCGCCTGCTTTTCGGCCTGCTTGAGAACATCTTCGAGCAAAATGATATTGCCCTTTCGAGTCGACATTTTGCCTTCAGGAAATTTAATAAGACCAAAACTCACATGCGAACACTTATCCTTGGCCCACTCAAACCCCAGGAGTTCAAGAACTTTAAAAACTTGTCGAAAGTGCAAAGTCTGTTCGCCGCCGACCACATAAACGAGCCGTGAGGGCTGAAAGGTCTTCCATCGATACTCTGCCGTTGTAATATCTCGAGTCGCATAGAGCGTAGATCCATCTGACTTTTTAATGAGACACGGAGGCATTCCGTAACTTTCGAGATCTACAATCTGAGCTCCATCGGATTCCTTCAGGAGACCCGATTTTTCGATCTTCTCCACAATCTTTGGCATGAGATTGTTATAAAAAGATTCTCCCGTCACATAATCAAAATCGACATGGAGTTTGTCATAAATTCTTTTGAACTCATGATAACTCACATCCCTAAACCAATTCCAAAGTTCCACCGCTTCGGGGTGCCCCTGCTCAAGCTTTACAAACCAATCACGAGCTTCGTCCATGAGGGCGGGATCGTCTTTTTCTTTTTCATGAAACTCGACGTAGAGTTTGTAGAGATTGTTAATCGGATCTCCACGCACGAATTCTGCAGAACCAAATTTTTTGTAGGCAGTGATCATCTTGCCAAACTGCGTGCCCCAATCCCCCAAATGATTGACTCGCACAACCTCACCACCCAAAGCGGTGAGAATTCGGCAAATCGCTCCTCCGATATTTGTGGAGCGCAAATGCCCGATGCCAAAGGGCTTCGCAATATTGGGAGACGAATAATCCACCACAAACTTTTGGCCTTTGAGTGCTTGCTGCCCTCGAATCAAAGGATCCGAACTTTGTTCAAACAAACTCTGACCCAAGGTCTCTGCTTTAAAACGAATATTGATAAACGCTTTTAACACGCTGACTTGTTCGATCCCCAACTCTGCGGCTTTGCCCCGAATCTGAGTTGCAATCTCTTCGGCAATTTGAGGAGGCGCTTTCTTACGCAACTTAGACAGTGCAAAACAAGGAATGGCCACTTCAAACTCCGCCATTCCTGCGGCTTGAGGAGGCTGTTCGATCACAAGACCGCCCTTCCAATCCTGATTCTGGTCAAGCAGAAAGTCGTTGAGCTTTTTGATAAAGGAAAGGCGACGATCGATCATTATTTATATAGTTCAAGTCAAAAAAGACTTTTCATTCAAGTTCGATCGCCATTAACTTTTCAAAACCTATGAAATCCACCCCAGATTCAAGCCCAAAATTCCTGAAATCTGATCAAATCGTGGCTATTGAGGGCCCTTTGGGGGTGGGAAAGACCTCTCTTGTTCGACTATTGAGCGCGAAATGGTCGGCGCCCTCCCATTTTGAAGTTTTTGAGGAGAATCCATTTTTGACGGGAGGCTTTTATGAGAATCAGAAGAGCCTCGCCTTTAATACCGAAATCTTTTTTCTTCTCTCCCGCTTTCGCCAGCAACGCGGCCTCATCGATCAAAAGGGAATCCAAATTTGCGACTATATATTCCCGAAGAGCGCTCTTTTTGCCCAAATGAATTTGGAGGCGGCGGATTTTGAGATTTTTTCCAAGGTCTATGAGCAACTCATGCCTCAGCTCAAAAAGCCAAGCCTCGTCGTTTATCTCCATGCGGACATAGAGACCCTTTTGAGACGGATTTATTTTAGAGATCGAAAGTTTGAGCGGGCCATTTCTTCACGTTATGTCGAATCCCTTGTCCAAAGTTATCACCGCTTTTTCGCAAATTATACCGAAGTTCCCATGATCTCTGTGGACACGACCACACTTGATTTTGTGACGAGTCAGAATGATTTTCGAAAGATCTCCGCTCTCATCGAAGAGCGCTTGAGCGGACAGGTTCAACTTTCATTGATTGGAGACTCTCGTGAGCGACTCCGAGAAGCCCATGCTTAGTGCTGAGAAGAATCCAACTCAAACGCCGCTCTATGTCGCCGTCGCAGGCAATATAGGAAGCGGAAAATCCACTCTCACCGCTCTTCTTTCTCAGAAGTTTGGATGGAAGCCTGCTTTTGAAATCGTCGACACCAATCCGTATCTGGTCGATTTTTACAAAAACATGGATCGCTGGAGCTTTGCTCTTCAGATGTTTTTTCTGACGAGTCGATTTAAACATCAGCGGCAGATTCTCCAAAGCCAAGAGCCCGTCATCCAAGATCGAACCATTTTTGAAGATTCCGAAATCTTTGCTCGTAATCTGTACCTTCAGCAAAAAATGGAAGAGCGAGATTATCGCACGTATGTTCAGCATTATGATTTGCTCCTCGAGTACCTTCGCCCCCCTGATTTGCTGATCTATCTGAAGGCAGATTTGCCCACTCTCAAAAGTCGCATTCAAAAGCGAGGCCGAGAATACGAAAGATCCATTGCCGACGAGTATTTGGAGTCCCTCAATATGCGATACGAAGAGTGGATCATGGCCTACCGGCGATCTCCCGTTGTAGTGGTGGATACAAAAAAGCTAGATCTCCTCACCGTGCCCAAACACCTCGAACAAGTTGCCTCCATTGTGGCATGGGAGATTCAATGCCTTAAAAACAAAGCCCAGCAGTCCCTCCCGCTGGCTCTCGCGACGCCGTCACCAAGATCCGAACTCACTCATTGACCTTAAAAGGCCTTTGGGCTTCGATTCTGAAATGTCTCATGTTTTGACCAATCAAGATCAAAGTCAGGCCCTCAAATCCACACTTGCTTGGGTTCTTCCCGTACTTGCCTTTACGGCGCTGACGGCAGCGAGTGCTCATTTTAGATTTTATATTCCCGGAACTCCCGTTCCGATTACACTTCAGTCTTTTGTGGTGATTTTGTCTGGAGCCACCTTAGGGGCTTGGCGAGGATTTTGGTCACAAGCTCTCGTCGTTGTCCTGGCCGCTCTTGGATATCAGGTTTATTCGACGTCTTCGGTGGGCTTTGAAGTCCTTCTGAGCTCTACCGGCGGCTATATTTTGGGATTTATGCTCGCGTCTTACGTCGCAGGGCTCATGCGCGATCGCCAAATTTTTAAAGGATTTGTTCCGACCTATCTTTATTTGTTTTTCGCTTCGGCCTTTGTCTTTTTGCCAGGAGTTTTGTGGTTGAAGACCCTCTTAGGCCTCGACTGGACTCAAGCCATCGCTCAAGGGCTCACGCCTTTTATCATCGGCGATATCGTCAAGACTTTGGGTGCCACGGCCTGTGTTTGGTCTGTTCAAAAATTCCGAGCTTAAGCCGCTAAGAATTCCTGCTGATACTTTGTCGGTCCCATGAGATGGTGCCGAATCTTTCCCACCATAAAATTTGCGGGATGAGATCGTTTTAGAAACGTAAAGACAGGTTTGCGGCGAACTCCGAGCCATTCCAAAATTCGCTGAGCTTCGGATTCCATGGCGTCAGCACGTGCGAGCTTTCGCATGACTCTCAATCCCACTGCTCGATCTCCGACGGCGAGATGCGCGCGCGCGTAATTGAGAAGAACATAAGGTCGTTGAGGATTCTCCGTGGCCAATCTGGTCACGAGTTCTAGTCCCTCATCCTTTCGGCCTTGCATTTGAGTCATCAACCAAGCGTAGCCCGCCAAAAACTCTGGCTCGCTCTCCGGCGCTTTTTTGTTAAAGAGCGCTCGCGCAAAAACTGAAATCTCTTCTTCGGCAGTTCCGGGCATATAAGATCTTTCGATCGCTGATTCAACAGCCACAGCAAATTCTTCGCAGTTTCGATATCGATTCTGCGGCTTAACACTGAGCGCTTTTCGAATCACGGCATCGAGCTCTGCTGGCAAGTCACTGCGAATGTCCGTCAATGGCGTGTACTCTCCGGCCCGGATCGCATCGAGGACCTCTGCATCACTCTCCCTGAGATAGAGAGGACGGCCCGCCAACAACTCCCACAAAACAATCGCCGATGTAAAAATATCGGCACGATAGTCCGCATCATCGCCGCGAATTTGTTCTGGAGCGATATAACACATTTTTCCGCGCAGCTCTCCTTGCGGCGTCATATTGTGGATGTCTTTATGAATCGCCTTACTGATTCCAAAGTCCAAGATTTTGACTTCGCCGGCATAGGTCACAAAAATATTTGAAGGATTGAGATCTCGATGAACAATACCGAGAGGGAGCCCCTTCCAATCTCTCTTTTTGTGGGCGTAATCGAGCCCACGCAAAACACGAGTCATAATCGCACTGGCAATGATCGCTGGCATCACGAGCTTTCGCCCGTAGAGAACTTTTAAAATTTCCTTAACGTTTACTCCGTCCAAGAATTCAAGCGCCATGACAAGCTGATTGCCCACACTTTCAAACTTATAGGCTTTGACGATATGAGGGTGATCGAGTTGGCAGGTGATTTCGGCTTCACGCAAAAAGAGTTCACGAAAACGCTGATCCGCCTGATGCTCCTCAAGAATTGTCTTCAGAACGATGGGCCGACCCGAATCATCGACGGTCTTAATGATCTGACCCATTCCTCCACGGGCGAGTGTCGACTCGATATTAAATCGCCCAAGCTTCCGATATTCCAAGGCACGCCTCCCCGAACAACTCTCACCGAAAATCCGAACTCTATTAGTATAGCACGGGCTATGGGGCGACGCTTATACGTTAACCTCACGAAATTGCTGGGTTTTCCGTTCAAAGCCTCCCCCTGCAAAATTCATTTCGAGGTGACAAACCCCAGAAAGACCTTATGATTTCGCTAAAGGAGTTTAGCGCAGTGAAAATTGCAAAACGTGTCGTCTTGTTTGTCGCTGTAAATATTTTGGTCATGGTGACGATTTCGATCGTCATGAGTTTGCTGGGTGTTCAGCCCTACCTTCAAGCAAACGGGATCAATTACGAAAGTCTCGCCGTATTTTGTTTGATCTGGGGATTTGGCGGAGCTTTTATTTCTCTCGCCCTTTCACGAGTCATGGCCAAATTTGGAATGGGAGTTCAAGTCATCGACCCCATGAACGCTCATGGCGAATCTCAATGGTTGGTCGAAACCGTTCATCGACTTTCTCATCAAGCAGGACTTCCGGCGATGCCAGAAGTCGGGATTTACAATAGCCCTGAAGTAAATGCTTTTGCCACAGGGCCCACAAAATCTCGGGCCCTTGTCGCGGTCTCCTCTGGCTTACTCCAAAACATGAATCGCCAAGAAGCCGAGGGCGTCTTGGCTCATGAAGTCGCTCACATCGCCAATGGCGATATGGTCACGATGACTCTCATCCAAGGAGTGGTGAATGCTTTTGTGATGTTCTTTGCGCGTGTCATTGCCTTTGCATTGAGTCAGTTTGTGAAAGAAGAAGGGCCGCGGCATTTGGTACGAATGGTCGCCACGATTGCTCTAGAAATTGGCTTGAGCTTTTTGGGAATGATCATTGTCGCGTATTTTTCGAGACAACGAGAGTTTAGAGCTGATGCCGGTGGAGCCCAACTCGGTGGACGAGAAAACATGATTGGCGCGCTCAAAAGCTTGCAGCGCGTGTACGAACCTTCACTCGCTGCAGCGGCCCACGCGGGAACAGACAAGCCTTCTTTTGACACGCTCAAGATTTCGAGCAAATCCAAAGGGCTTTTGGCGTTCTTCATGACTCATCCGCCTCTTGAAGTGAGGATTAAGCGTCTCGAAGGTATCGCGTAACTGTCGCGGTACTGGCGCGTTGAGTTTACTTTTCGGTGCTTTTGCGAGGCTTTTTCTGGCGACGGCGTCGACGAGCCTTTTCTTCGATGCCTCGCTGGGCATCGATTTTGAGATTATCGAGATAATCGATGATCCCGTCATGAAGACTGTCTTGTGAATCCAAAATCTCATCGACCAACTGAATGGTTTCTCTGAACTTTCCAAGAGAAAGTAAGACACCCGAAAGCTCAACACCTGCACCAATATTGGTCTGGTCGAGCTTCCAGGCCTTTCGCAATTGCTTCTCGCCTTCAAACAAATTGCCCGTAAACACATAAGTTCGACCGAGTTCTTCGAGATAAATTGAGTTTTTGGGCTCTAACTTAACCCCTCTCTGAAACTCCTCAATCGCGCGGCGCCAGTTTTCTTGAGTTTGATAAACCATGCCGAGCAAATAGTAGTAGTGGGCAAAGTCCGCATCGAGTGCAATGGCTCGATTGAGATAATCCGTCGCTTTTGCATAGTCCTCATTAAAGAGGTGAATATCCCCGAGATACGCATAGCAATCCGCTTTCATCGAAGTCTCGAGAAACTTTCCGTGCTGTTTGATCAGGCGTTCAAAATACTTGAGCGCTTTATCAAAATTACCGCGCTCATAAAAATTTTCTGCGGCCTGAAACAGCCAAGTATAATAACGACTTCGATCAACGCGCTTCATGCTTTAAATAATCCCAAATAAATTCTGCCAATCCCTCTGGTCCCTTTGCTTGCCGATCCGACACTTCCAAAATATGCGGATCCGCATGACTCATGGCGACACCAAAATCAGCTTCGCGAATGAGCTCTAGATCATTTCCATCATCTCCCACTCCAAACACTCTCTCAAGCCCCAAGTCCTGTTTTACGTACTGAACCGCGGTCCACTTGGAAAAGTTCTTGTCGAATATCTCAAGAGCCGATATCGGCGCATAACCGACATTCTTGACGAGGACGGCCTGAAGATTAGCGGGCAAAGTGCTCGTCAGCTCCTTTCGCAGTGCTTCGAGAGACTTAAAGTCCCCCACTGTAGCGATCTCCAAAAACGGATGCACCTCCGCTTGAGCGAGATCATCAAAACAATTGAGGAGGCGATTTTCTTGATTGGGTCGACGATGCAAATACTGAAGATTCTCGTGATCCTGAAGGGCCTGAGCTCGATACATAAAATCGACTCCATAATCCCATCCATCACTCACCAAAAATGCCGGAAATCCATGAGCCTCAATCTGATGAGCCACCTGAATCACTTGTTGCAAGGGAAGCTGCGAGGTCACGACGGTTTTTTCGCGCTGATCCTTGATCACTAAACCATTGTGAACAATTCGATAAGGCATCGATGGAAGACTTTGGAGATCGACTCGTGCGGCCTTGTAACGCCTCCCGGTAGCGACCACAATGGTAGCGGCAGAACTCAAAGCGACGAGAGCCTCTTTGAGGAAGTCGGGCACACCCCGTTTTCCATCCTCCAGAGAATGCACCAGAGTTCCGTCTAGATCGAAAGCAAATAGATCACGCGACTTTTTTTCCACCGAGATAAACCGACCTTATACGGGGTGATCCGTAAGAGTAATAGATTTCTTCAAACTGAGATCCATCGACTTCGATAAAATCTGCTCGATATCCCTTTTGCAAACACCCGCGATCCTTGAGCCCTAAAGCCAGCGCGGCATGATGGGTTTGACCCGTCAGAACCGTTTGAAGATCGAGCCCCTGATGTATCGCCGCCAAAGTCCCGGCAAGAGGAAGATTAAGAGAAGGATTGGTCCCCGGATTAAAATCAGAGGCGATCGCGATTCGCAGTCCCATCGCCTTCATCGCTTTGGCATTGGCAAACTTTTTGGCTCCCAAAAAAAACGACGTCCCCGGCAAAATGACCGGAATCACATGAGCGCGTTTGAGGAGTTTGAGATCTTCAGCATTGGTGACCATGAGATGATCCGCACTCACGGCGTGTGTTTCCACCGCCGCCTTGACGCCACCCGTGCGCCCAAATTCATGAGCATGGACCTTGGGCTTGAGACCGTACTTAGTTCCTGCGCGCAAAAGGCGGATGGATTCTTTTGCCGAAAAATAACCTTTCTCACAAAAGACATCCTGAAAATTCGCCAAGCCCTTGATTCTGGGCAAAACCTCGTCCATCAAATGGTTCACATAGTCGTGTTCATTTTTGAATTCTTGGGGAATGGCGTGCGCACCCATGAATGTCGCCATCAGAGTTTGAGGACAGATTTTTTTTAGATCTTTGATGAGTTTGAGGATTTTGAGTTCAGAATCCAAATCCAATCCATAACCAGATTTGATTTCGACAGTTCCGACACCAAAGTTGAGCATGGTCTTAAGACGTTTGAGCGCCAGATCTTTGAGTGTGGCTGGCGAGGCCTTGCGAGTTTGAGAAACTGTTTTGGCAATTCCACCGCCCTCGCCCGCAATTTGCTGATAAGACTTTCCAGCCAATCGCTCGCCCCATTCTTGGGATCGATCTCCCGCAAAAATGAGGTGTGTATGACAATCGATGAGCGCGGGCGTGATCGCTTTGAGTCGAATGGACTGAGATGAAAGTCGCGAAACATCCGAGCGCACTCCACGAGCCACACTGACAATTCGATCGCCCGAAACACGCATGACCCCCGGCGAAAGGCGCAAAAAGCCACCCCCCGCTTGGGGACTTGCAATCTCATCTGCAAAAATCTGAAATTGAGCCACTTCTACTTGAGCAGGATAGAAAAGAGTTTTTTGCCTTCTCCGTCCACTCGCACGAATTCTACCCCATAGCCGGGCCTAAACATCTTGGCCTCGACCGAAGATTCACGAGTCATTCGAGCGACTCGACCTTCGGCATTAAAAATAGTGGGGTTTGCAGCGAATTTGATTTGCATCGCCACCGTGGCTCCCACCGCTAATGGGACTTGTTTTGGATTTGCCACCAAAAAAATTCCGCCCGGTGAAATATCCCGATTTCGGCATCCATAAACCTTGCCATCAGGACTTTTAAATTTAACCAATGCGTCGATTTTACGGCGCTGAAATTTTCGCTTCCATGGACCCAAATGGTCCTGAGCTTCACTCATCTACCCTCCTCCCAATCTCCAAGAGCATGTTTGACTCAAAATGAGCACAACACAGCCCTGCAAAGCCGCACAAGGCCTCGCATCCAAATTAAAAAACCCTAAAACAATACCCTTTGTGAGACCCCTTATCTTTAAGTCTCTGAATTTCGCCTTTGCATTTCGCTTAAGCGCATCCCTCAGAGTTCGCTTCACTTCGATGGTGAGCCATAAAAACCGTGATATCTGGTTAGCAATCTTTCGGGCGCTCGTCAATTTTTCAGATATCCCAATGAGCTTTCTTGCGCAGAAAAAAATCAAGGCTCATCAGAAAAAGACTTGAAATCAAAAATATCCACGCCATTCCTGTGTTCTCTCGCGTCCAAGGGCTTTGCTCTGATGCCAAAATTTGCCGTCCCGAGAGAGTCAACTCAAAAAGTTTCCGCCTTTCGTCATAGCTCAAAAATTTGCCGCGCGAATTCTCCGCGATTTTCTCTAAGACATCATCCCGAGCTGTCAGATATCGCCATTCCCCGAGCCAAGGCTTTTCCTCTGTTTCAAAAACAACAGGATCCGGAACACTATTTGCGCTCACCAAATACCAACCCGCCTGAGGAACCTCGGGATGAATCTCCGTCACAGAGTTCCATGTTTGATTTTTGGATTCTTGATTCAGGTTTTGAACACTCCAATCTGTGGGGCGATTTTCCGAACTCCGGACATCGGCTTTTTTGCCCACATTCCACTTTCCCGAAACAATCTTGGAAGGATCCATCTCGGGATCAAATGTGAGATATTGCAAAAGGCGTCGGGCCAGGCGGCTAAAGGCGGTCACATCATCGCTTGGCATCATCTGAAGTTCCCAAGATTCGTCCGTATTCAAAACCACTGTCCGACCTTTGCCCACAGACCGAAGACTCAAAAATGGAATTCCTGATTGATAGGTCATGAGGGCGGTTGCTTCGGGCTGCTGTGAAACTCGATGTCGCCCCGAAAACTTAATTTTTCGAATCAAGTTCTCTAGGCCACGACTCACTGGATGCTCTGTAAATCGAGAAACACTATCGGGTTGAGCCTCAAAATCTCCTAGGCCTTCATAGCGGATCGGAAAGAGGGCCTCTAACGGTGAGCCTCGATAGCGATGCAGCGACTGGTCTCCTCCGAGCATCAGCAATGCACCCCCATTCCGCACAAAAGCCGCCAAATTGGAGAGATAAAAAGGCTGAAAGTAGAGATTGAAGTCAAAGTTTTGGAGAATCACGAGATCGACTTTTTCGAGTTCGGTTGAAAACAATTCATCATACGGAAATGGAATGAGGCTGAGCTCGGTGTTTCGCGCGAGCGGATCATCTTGAATGGAGCGTAGAATGTAAAAACTCACGAGGTCCACGTCGGGCTGACGCGTCAAAAAGTATCGCCAGGCCTTCAAGTCTGGAGTGGGCCGTCCGCCAATATGGAGAATTCTCATTTTATCTCGCACCGTGCGAATGGTCAGGGCACTTCGATTGTTGATCTCGCTGAGCTCATTGGACTGCAGTTCCACTTCCAAAAAGAGGGTCTGTTCTCCCATTTTTTCTGGGAAGACAGAGAGTTCAAAATTGGTCACCGCAGATTCTAAAGTCACTCGTTTTTCATCCACGGTTTCTGAATTGACGTTTTTTAAACTCACGCGAACTTCTTGCCCCTCAAAGCCCTTGTGTCCGAGCGAAAGATTGAGGCGGATTCTATTTTTGAGAAACGCTGTAAAGACGGGCTGATGAGGCTCAATCCAAACATCTCTCTCCTGGGATTTGCCCAATTGGACGGTATACACGGGTCGCTCAAAAACACTTCGGTCCTGAAAATTCCCGTCAGACAAAATGACAACAGCACCTTCTGCTCCTCGAGCGGATTCCTGAATAGGCGCCAAATATGTTTGAAACGATCCCCAGCGCACTTTGTCCGGCACTTCGTCGCGCACAGATTCTCCAAAGCTAAAAATCCGAAGAGGGATTTTTTCTTTCTGAGACCACGCCTCCATCTCTCTCAAAAAATCCTCTGCTCGCCGACGTCGCTCATCAATGAGAGAAACAGAATCCGATCGATCTACAAACACACTGACAGAGAGAGGCTCGGACACCTCTTCGGACTTTTGAATTTGAACATCCATGAGCAGATAGCCCAGTGACGCAATCCATAAGAACCTTAATAAAGTCGAAATCGAAAATTTGCGACGAGACCAAACTTCGATGCCGACAAAAGTGAGGGCTATAATCAAGACGAGAATCATCGGACTCTCCTCTTCAGAATATGGGGGAGATGAATCGCATCGTCTTTATAGTCAATCGTCACCCCATACATAAACAGATTAAGGATCATTCGCTGAGCCAAGGTTCGCTGGGAAATTCCATAAGGCGTGACAGAAAACGCATAATCCCCACGGGAATTTCTGAGATTTGCTCCCAGGAGATCATTAAACGAATAAACGGCGATCCAGCGCCGATCAAAGGCCATCCCCTCGAGATGAGGGCGTGCGAGCTTTCGTCCGGAGACCTCGTTTAACAAATAGTAAGTCCGAAACAAAACATCTTCCTTGGAGATCGAAGACAACGATCGTCCCGGAAATATTTTTTCGATCTCCTCACTCACCGATTGATAGAATCTCGTTTTGTCGGTCGCTAAGGGATCGTCAAAAACAAGAAGGCCACCGCGCTCACAGTAGTCTCTAATTTTCTCTCGGTCGCCCTGCGAAAACGGTCCCCAAGGTCCGTTGAGTGAAATCCAAATCACTGGATACTTCCAAAGCTCGGTCACACTGGCCATCTCAGGCGTTGCAAAATCTAAATTAGATAGTCGCCCGGCTTCTTGCGACATCTGTTGAAGTGCGGCAATTCGCTCTTTGTCTGATCCCGGCCAATAGCCGATGGGAATCCCACGAACGCTCGCGGCTTGAACACTATTCAATGATGCTGTCGCAAAAGTCAGAAGCATCAAAATCATCCGCATCAAATATCTTCTGCCCATCACTGGAGAACCGAGCAAACAAAGCAGCAGCTCAATCAGCGCACTCCACATCAAAGCCTTAAGGATCAAATCTCTAAAGCTCACCTTCTCTTCAATTTTTGTCGCCTCAGTCGCTCCAAAACTGCCTTCCAAATAACCCGTAGGCAAAGCGACAGGATTGACGATCTCGGACTGACTGCCCGACTCATAAATTCCCGGCCAAGCTTTGCGACGAATGACAGATTCGACGGGAGTCAGCATTCCCGGCATTAACCACTGAGCTTTCCAATCTTCAAGAGTCTGCTCTGCTTCGATCCCCCACAGAAAGTCTTCGAGATGCGTATAAAGAAACGGAATAAATGCAGGCTCTAAAGTAATATCCGTCGTGAGATCTTCGAGATCAAACGGAAAAATCCAAGTTCTCGTCTGACGCTGTCGATCTCTCAAGAGAGAAGGAGCTCCGTCTTCAAAAAAGGAAATCCCCTCAAATCGATCCGGTTCCAAAAGCACGTAGCGCTTGATCAAAATTCGGCCTTGGTCTGTGGCAAGCTGAAACGATCGCAACACATCCGAAGAGCCTCCCATCGAGGAAAGAATTTTCTTATCTCTATAAGGATAGGTGGATGTGCCCGAAGGATCCAAAAAAAACAAAGTTGGAGGCAGGCTCTCACTATTCAATTGGTTACTGCCGTAAACGATAAGCGCATTGCCTTGAGGCGTACCTCCAATTTGCTTGGTCACTTGCATGCGAGGATGATTTTTGAGCGCTGAGTACAAACTCAAAAATCCCGGACTCTCTTTGGCAGCCCAGAGACTCACCGCTCTAGTGCTCTGTTCCTGAAGAGCAAAAATCCGATTAGAGCTCCACAGATCCCCCTTTTCGTCCGTCGGCTGAAGCCACACAAAAGAGCTCTTGGTGGCTGCCAAATCCAATCCTCCTTCGAGAACACCGAGAGGCTCCACTCGCCCATCGGAGAGCAAACTCGCGCGCATCTGAACGGGGCTTTGAACGCTGATGCGAAGAGCTTGATTGAGAGCTTCTTGGCTGAGTTCAATCTTAGGCTCTTCTCCGAGCGGCGCTGAGGGCAGTCTCTCTGTGACAATTTCTAAATCTTTAAGGATCTGCGTATCCAAAGTATTCGGAAGCGGTGAGATCAACACTCGCAAAATCTTTCGCTTTGAAAATATAGTGCGTGATTTAGCGACGCATGAGCTCACCGATTGAGACGATAAGGGAGCATTAGCAAAAGGAATCGGCGACTCCTTCAAAAACTCAATCCACTCTCGTGCACTCGCTGTTTGAGATTGATTGTCAAAACTTGCGATTTCACAGCGATCCGAAACAAATCCTACCATCCCACGACTCTGTAAGGGCATCGCTTCCAACAAATTATCCAATCGCTCTCGCGCCAGTGTCGGGAGCTCTTCGTTTTCAGCGGTCCGGCTCAAAACGCCACGGCTCACATCCACCATAATTAAAAATCCATCGCTCGCTTCTGCGATTTTTTCTTCAATACGATAGGGTTCCGCAAAGAGCATGATGAGGAGGGTAAATAAACAGAGACGATTGAGGAGCTTCAGGATCTCCATCAATCGGATTCGACGCGTGGTGGACTCGGCGATCTTTCGTAAGAGATAAAAGCCCCCAAATGTTTCGCGTCGATGACGCCTCAAATTCCAAAGTGCGATAAGAATCGGAAGTGCTAAGGCACTCAAACTCCACAAATAGAGGCTCGAAAAAAAACTCATCATGCCAACCGCTCAAAAAATTCTGACAACTGCTCTTCGATTTTTTCGGGAGATGCCGTATAGGTCACAAAAAATGAAGGCTCACTCACCAACTGACTCCACTCCTGCTGCAATTCGAGGAGAGCTCGAGCATACGTTGTCTTTGCGACACGCGAGTCTAAGAGCAACTTACCAGACGATTCATAATCCCTAAACTCAAGCACACCCTCAAACTTAAACTGGGCTTCTTGAGGATCCAATATCTGAACGAGGTGCAAAAGATGGCCGTCGGCCTCCCAGTCCTTCAGCTTTTGCAAAAGACTCTCGGGCTCAAACATAAAATCAGAGATCAATATAATTCGGTCTCCCGCTCGAGGACTAAACTCCTCCGCCTTCCAACCCACTTTGTCTTTGATGAGAAGGCGAAATGCCTCTTCGATATTCATTTGATCAAGCGGGGGAAGCTGCCAAGAATCTCCGCGAACCGTCGCCAAAAAGATGAGACTTCCTACAAAGGACTGAATCCAAAGCTTTTTAGCCCCATAATCCATGCTGGGCGATGAATCGACCAGAATAGAAAATCCAGTCTTTTCTTCTCTCTCGAACTTTTTGACAAAATACTTATCCGTCGCTGCAAAGCGCTTCCAATCAATCGCGCGCGCATCTTCGCCTTCGGTATAAGGGCGAGCACTGTGGAATTCAATCCCCTCACCCCCACGCCGCGACAAATGAGATCCCTCAAGAACTTTGGTCGCCAGGAGTTCGATACTCTTTGCAAATTCGACGAGCTGGCCCTCAGGAATCTTCATGAAAAAATCAGCCTACGGCCTGAGAGATCAATTTTGAAACAACCTGATCACTCGATTGATCTCTCAATTTGCGTAGGACCAAACGATGTTTAAGAACATACGGGGCCACTGTCAGAATATCTTCTTCTCGAACCGTAAATCTGCCAGCCAAAAGGGCTCGCGATTTTGCGGCTAAGGCCATCGCCTGCGACGCTCGAGGGCCCGCCCCAAATCGAATCACATCACTCAAATCTTTATCCATATCGGGGCCTGGTCGAGTGGAGCGTGTGAGCTCAACGATCGTTTTGAGAACGGCGTCTTCGAGTGGCAGTCGTCGCACGAGTTCCTGAAACTCCACGATCTGCGGAGCACTGAGCTTTGGCTCAAGATCTTCAATTGGAGTCGACGTCGTCCGACGAACAATCTCCATCTCATCTTGCTCCGAGGGATAAAGCACAGGAATTGATAGCAAAAAGCGATCGAGCTGGGCTTCGGGGAGCGGATATGTCCCTTCAGATTCCACAGGATTTTGCGTCGCAAAAACAATATACGGCCGCTCCAAATTGTAAGTCTTTCCTCCAAAAGTAATTCGATGCTCTTGCATCGCCTGCAAGAGAGCGGATTGTGTTTTTGGGGGGGTGCGATTGATTTCGTCTGCCAAAAGCATCTGACAAAAAAGAGGTCCCTTTCGAAACTCAAAATTTCGCTTTCCGGTGGATTTGTTTTCTTCAAGAATTTCGGAGCCGATCAAATCTCCGGGCATCATATCAGGAGTGAACTGAATTCGATTAAATTCAAGGCCTAAGAGTCGACTCATCGTGGAAATCAAAAGTGTCTTTGCAAGACCAGGAACCCCAATGAAAAGTCCGTGGCCCTGGGAGAGCAGCGTCCAAAACAAAGCATCGATGACAGAATCCATCCCCACAATGACGCGATGCAGATCCTCGCGAACATCATTAAAAGTAGAGACGGCTTTTTCTTGAAGTTTAAGATCAGATTGAACTGAGGTCATGACGTAATTCTGATCCAGGCACTCTCACCTGACAATTCTTCTTTGGCGGATTGAACAATTGCTCTCAACTCAAATTGATCGCTTTGAGCCAATCGGCTGTCGGGGGAATGAGGCGCCGAGTCTTAAGATCAAAAAAACCAACTTTAAGATCGAGAGTCGTATAGAGCGTCGCCCCATCGGGACTTAAAATATGTTGGGTCACCGAGGAAGTCAGGCGCTCGAGCGTAGGCAGGAAGGTTTCGATCACCACATCAGTGTGGAGAGTCAGTTCCTTTTTGAACTTAAGAACAACCTCCAAGATCACAGGCCCCTTTTGCTCCTGCTTCATCCGATCATACCCGTAGCCCCCTTTTTCGATCCAATCCCATCGCGCTTTCTCCAAAATCTCCAGATAGCGCGCATTGTTCACATGTCCCAAGAAGTCCAAATCCGCCTCGTGAATTCGGTAATTAAAGCGATGAACGATGTCAGCCATGACCTAAGGTATCCGACTTCACCGTTAATGAATATCCAAAGACGCTTTCCTAGCTTGCCAGCTCAAAACTCGATCCTTTAGTCTGCTCGAATGCTCAACTCACAACGCCAGAATGCGCTCAAACTTTATTTCCTAGGTTTTGCCACACTCTTTTTGGAACTCATTCTCATCCGATATCTTTCAGGAAATATTTGGAATTTGGGGTATTTTCCAAATCTAGTTCTCCTCGCTGTTTTTTTTGGAATGGGTGTCGGTTTTGTTTTTCATCAGTTTGTCAGCGATCGCGTTTCGCCGTATCTCTATCAGCTCGGATTTGTTTTACTCACGGGCCTCATCGTCTATGTTGATTTTTTTCATCCGGCGGTTCCTGGATTTGGCAAATGGGGCGGCAATGTGGGAGATGATTTTTATTTTACAGCGACGAATCTTACCGAGGAGCAAACTTCGTATTGGCCCTTCGTACTCTGCTTCTTTTTGATCATCTCTATTTTTACACTGCTGTCACAAAGAACAGCCAAGGTCTTCAAGGAGTTCCCTCCCCTCACGGCCTACACATTGGATATTTTGGGATCTGTTTCGGGGATCATCCTCTTTATGGCGATGAGCTATTTTACAGTTCCGGCATATTTTTGGCTGGGCCTTCTTGCAGTTGTCTATGCACTTGCTGCCAGCGGAGCCGCTTGGATGAGATTGGCTCCTCTTGCGTTAGGAACACTTTGCGCTCTCGTGGCGTACCATCAAGATTCGCAGCTCCTCAGCGATCCTGAATTTGAAGGCAAAGTGAATGTGTTTTGGTCGCCCTACCAAAAGGTAGAATACGTGAACGAAGAGGATCGCCCTCACCAAGTTCTTGCCAATGGAATCGAGCATCAACGAATGTTTGGCAGTCAAAAACTCGCTCATTCTTTTTATCAATCGGCTTATGAGCATCGTGCCACTCAAAAAGATCTCACCCCCTATAAACGAGTTTTGATTCTGGGCGCGGGCTCTGGAAACGACGTCGCCACCGCACTCTTGAACAACGTCGAACATGTCGATGCCGTAGAGATTGACCCCGTCATTGCTCGCATCGGAAAAGCCCATCACGTCCAAGCTCCTTATTCGGATCCTCGCGTCCAATTGACGGTCGACGATGGTCGCGCATTCATGACTCGCGCTCAAGGCCCCTACGATTTAGTCATTTTTGCGCTCACTGATTCTGTCGTGAAGGTCAGTTCGATGGCGCAAATTCGCTTAGAGAACTTTTTGTTTACGACAGAAGCCGTCAAGCGCGCCTACAATCTCCTCAGCGATCAAGGCGATATTGTTTTTTACAATTACTACCGAGAGCCTTGGCTCCTTGAAAAAATTGAGCAGATGGCATTCGAAGCGACAGGTCGCCTCCCTTCTCGCATCTATGAACGAAAGGATTTTGCGGTTCTCAAAGTCGGAAAATACTTTGAACCTGCCGCTACCGCACCACACCCTGATTTGGTAGGCGTCCCGCATGACGACTGGCCCTTTCTTTATCTAAAGACCAAACAAATCCCGACACTTTATTGGCAAGCAATGGGACTCGTGTTTCTGCTCATCGTTGGATTGTTTATTTTGGTTCGTCGAGTCACCCGTCGCGAAGAAAAGTTCAGCTTGCCTTCGGTCAATATGCTGAAGGCCACTTTTGTTCTCATGGGGATTGCCTTCTTGCTTCTTCAAACCAAATCCGTCATTCAGTTTAGTCTTTTGTTTGGTACGACATGGGTCAATAGCTCGCTCGTCTTTTTGTCCGTACTCACTTTGATCTTGCTGGCCAATTGGACCGCCCGAGGACTCGCAAATTCGACGCGAACCTTTGCTGTTCTATGCGTACTGTTGGTGAGCTCAACGCTGATCACTCTCATTTATCCCTTAGGAAATCTACTTCACTTGGAAAGCGCCTTGCTGAGATTCGTTTTCGCGAGCGTGATGACTTTTTCTCCCATCTATTTTGCCAATGTTCTCTTTAGTTTGACGTTTAGAGATCAAAAAGTGGCGGAGCATCTTTTTGGCTGGAATCTTCTGGGCGCAACATTAGGAGGGCTCGTCGAGTATTCAAGTCTTGCGCTTGGCTACAATCAGCTTTCCGTGATTGTAGCAGCTACTTATACGCTTGTGTTTCTTACGCTTTGGATGAGTCGTCGCTATGCAAAACAGGAAGCGTCACTCCCAGGCTCAACGATGAAGGTCGCGGCCGCTCGCTAGTTTGATTTGAGTTCCCAGCCTAACTGGGGATTTTTTTGCTTGAGTGTAAGAACTTCTTCCTCGAGTCCATCGAGGAAGGGGTTCACAAAAAACGAACGCAAAAAACTTTGCCAGGCTGCAGACTCTTGGCCTCGAGCGAGTTCTGCCGAACCTTTCAAAAACCACCCCGTCGCATCTTCTGGGTAATCTCTGAGCAGTTTGTTTAAAGTCGTCTCCGCTTCTTTTGTCTGATTGCTCTTTTGAAGGGCGAGATAGGCCTGCCGTTGCCAGCTCGGCGGAGGAGCGGCAGAAAGTTTAATAGCCTGATGGATCTCGTATGCACTGGCTCGATATCGCCCTTGATCAAAGAGCTTCGAAGAAAGTGTCGCAAAATTTCGAGACTTTTGATCCTGCATTTTGCCCTCACGCTCCAGCGGATCTTGAGACGAAAAATCTCTCGCAAAAAACTCCACATCAGATCCCGGAGGGATCTCCACTCGATTCATAATTTCAGGAATGAACTTTTGAGCAAGCTCCCGCGCTGGCATCTTGACACACTTTCCGAGGGCGGACTCGACGCCTTTGAGATCCTCGGACCAGCGAATGAGCTGAACGGCACCGCACTTTTGATCCAGCCATTGAACAAAAAGTAGAGCTTGAATGTAGGCGAGCTCAGCTTCTTCAGGATCGTTTCTCATCGGAAACGGCTCTTTGAGAGTCTCTAGACTTAAGAGCTTCTTCTTGTTGCGATACTTTTTGAAGAGTCCCCACTGGGAGGGCTGCAAGGTTGCCCTTTTTGTATACGGAAAGCCTTGATAGAGCTGCGCCACTCCTTCGTGCAACCAAATCGGAATATATTCGAGAGAAATATCCCGAATCAGGTAATGCACATATTCATGAACTACTGTTGAGGCCCACGAATATCCTGTCACCAAATTGCGTGGCGATAGAATCATCAAACGCTGATCGAGCGTCAGTGCAATTGTCCCCGTCGCTTTAAATCGTGCGAGAGGAAGTTCAGAAACTGCCGAAAACGATTTGAGATCTGGAAATATCTCCACAGGAACTTTTTTGTCGCCGCCAGATTGATCCTTGAACAATGGAGCGAGTTCTAAATCTGCCGCACTCAAATGTGCGAGCAAAGCCTCAACGATGATTTCATCTCGCGGATGCGCCCAACTGACCTTAAAATGACCCGACATCTTCGTCTGAACTTTGCCGAGACTCGAATCCTTAAAATAATCATCAAAGTTCGCCAGGCGACCCGATCGTGCTTCGATCGTTGAGTTGAAAGCCCAGCTCACAAAAATCGCAAAGAAAGTGCGAAACATCATCGCTGAAGTAACTCCTCAAAATATCTCTCATGTGATTGCTGAAACTTATCGCCTACTTTCTGCTTGAGAGAATCCATAATCTTTCGTCGACGTTCCTTTTCACCCTTTGTCTCCGATCCAATAATTTCCACTTTTTCGTTCTTCAAATTTCCCGTGGCACTTTCGCCCTGAGAAAGCTGCTGCATTTGCTGCATTTTCTTTTTCTGGCTCTCTTGCATTTGATTCAAAAGCTCAATGGCCTCTTGCTGACCAGTTTTTGCCTCTTCCAGGCGCTGATCTCTTAACCCATCTTCGGACTGCGTCAACCTCTCTCGAACTTGAGATTCTTGCTCGATTGTCTCCCCTGACCGAAACAACTGCTTCCACTCGCTACCTTCCATTGCTTGATCAAATCCCTCAATCGCCTTTTGAAACTCTTCTCCAATTTTTTTCTGCTCTTCTTGCTGCTTTTCGAGATCCTCTTGCATCTTTTTGAGCTCTTGAGCTTCCTTCTGGCTAAAAACCTGCTGCTGGCTCTCATCTAACTTTTTCATTTTTTCGCTCAACTTTTGTGTTTTCTGATTGAGAGTTTCTTCTCGCTTCTTGATTTCATCCAGCTTTTTGGCGAACTCAGTCGCCTTCTGAAGAGTTCCCTGATCCAAATTATTCTTCCATTGATCAAGCCCTCGCTCCATTTCTTTGGTCAAAATCGATAGCTGATTCAGAAGTGATTCTAGCTCCTTCATCGCCCCAGCCTCGTCACCCTGAGCCGCTTGACGACGAATATCTTCGATCCGCTTAGCGAGGTCTTCACTCTCCTGGGCCTGCTGCTCCAAGGCTTCGCGATTCATCATATCGTCCTGAGGGCCTTGAGGAAGTGATGAAATCTTTTCTTGGAGTGCCTTTAACTTTTCAGCCAGTTTTTTGAACGCCTCCTCCATAACTTTAGAGTTGAGATCGAGTTTTCCTTCTTTGAGTTGCTCGAGCATTTTTGACAAGTCAGCCTGACTTTGCGAAAGACTTTCTTGAGTCGACGCAAGATCGCCGGCCTTTTCTTGAAAGATCAACGACAGACCATAGAGAATTTGCTTTTCGGTTCGTGAAATCAAATCCGGCAAAGCGCGAGGTTCTCCTCCCGCTTCAACCCAAAGTTGGATTCGCTGCGAAAGCTTTTGCAATTCTTTGACATAGGCAGCCGCAACACTCTGATCCTCCATTTGAGGATACTGAATCTGGCCCAATCTCTGCGAGAGTCCCGCAACGACTTGATCATCAATTTTGGATTCAATGAGATCTGCCAGAACATGAACCCACTCATCGAGGAGTCCTTGAAGCTCCTGAATTCTCTTCTCCCTCAAAGTGTCTTCATCGTTATAAAAAATTCTCAGGCTTTGCGAAGTCCCCGACTGAAAATCGTCCGATGGTCTCAGATAAATCTCATGGAGGCCACCCTTCCAGCCCTCAAAGGATAATATAAATTTTTCTTTGAAATAGGGCTTGAGGACTTGGCGCCGCTGAAGGACCTCCTCTTGATCTTTGAATTTGTGAATCAGCTCAACCGTCGTCAATCGGACATCATCACTCGCCGTAAGCTCAAGGGGTAGCGAGCTTTCGTTCATGATCTCAAGAGTGAGAGCTGGAACCAGCTCCCCTGCCACTTCGGCAAACAACGCAGATTTTGGAGGGTCATCATTGACGACCACGAGAGGAAACAAACTTGAGCGCTCGATCAA
>CAZUTA010000009.1:0-84714 GCA_964622975.1 uncultured Bacteriovoracaceae bacterium
TTCCTGGAAAACTCAGTCTGAGATGCTCAGTCACCTCTGAGCTCATTATGGAAAACTGCGAAGTGGATGCTGATGCAATCATGCCCGAGGCCCGTGGACTAAAGGCCGCCTTGATGTGTTTGAGCTCCGCTCGATTTGGCATTGTGTGGGGTGCCCTCGGTGCTGCAATGGCGTGCTATGACGAAGCCCTCAATTACGCCAAAGAGCGCGAGATGTTTGGCGGTCCCATTGCAGGCAAACAGCTTGTGCAATCGAAGCTTGTTTGGATGGTGACTGAGATTACAAAAGGACAGCTTTTGGCGCATCGACTGGCGCAACTCAAGGACGCAGGAAAAATCAGGCCTCATCAGATTTCGATGGGCAAAATGAACAATGTGGGACTTGCACTTGATATTGCTCGGGTTGCCCGAGATATTCTCGGAGCCAATGGCGTGAGTGACGAATATCAGTGTATGCGCCATATGTGCAACTTGGAGAGCGTGAATACGTATGAAGGGACATACGATATTCATAAGCTAATCATCGGTGAAAAAATCACAGGCATCGCTGCCTATTAATTTTGCGGCTCTTGTTGCGAAGTGGTTTAGTGCTCACGCACGGGACTTGCCGTGGCGCAAGACCACTGATCCCTACAAAATATGGGTGAGCGAGATCATGCTCCAGCAGACAACGGTCGCTACAGTGATTCCGTATTATGAGCGCTTTATTAAACGGTTTCCAAGAGTTGAGGATTTGGCAAAGTCTCCCGAAGTCCAGGTGCTCAAATTTTGGGAAGGCCTTGGATATTATAGTCGCGCTCGCAACCTTCATCGAGCCTCTCAGATGGTGGTCAATGATTTTGGCGGCAAGATTCCAGAAAGTCGGGATCAGATTTTGCAGCTTCCTGGGATTGGAGCATATTCCGCGGGTTCAATCTTAAGTATTGCGTTTCGAAAATCCGAGGCAGCACTCGATGGAAATTTGATTCGAGTTTATTCGCGTCTTTTAGGCATCAGAAAGCCTGTTGACGAGTCCGCAGTCATAAGACGGCTTTGGGGCGTCGCACGCTCCCAAGTTCCTTCCGACGTTCTGATCATTCGGGAATTCACGGAAGGGATGATGGAACTCGGGGCACTCGTTTGTACGCCCAAAAATCCCCAGTGCAGTCAGTGCCCGGTGGCGCAGTTTTGTCGAGCCAATGAAAAGGGAATCCAAAGCGAGATTCCAATCAAGAACAAAAGAATGATTCGCAAAAAATTGCGCGAGACTGTTTTTGTACGTCGCCGGGGAGATCACTGGGGTTTTTTAGAAAAAGGCGCAGATCCAAAATTTCCTCACTTTCAGAGGTTGCCGTTTCGATCTCTCAAGATTGATTCACGAGTGCCAAAGCACTTCACCTTTAAAACAAAATACTCTGTGACAGATCGAGATTTCGAAGTCTTCGTCGTGGTGGGAACAGCGATTCGAAAGGACGCAAAAATGGTTTGGGTTCCCACCGAAGAGCTCTCCAATATTTTGTTACCTGCCGTAGATAGAAAGATTTTGAGGCATCTTCAAGATTACTCATCAGTCTGCAAATTCAAAAAATAATCTACATCTAAGCGGGGATCGAGGCGCTGATAAAACTCAATAGTCAGTACGGTTTTTTTGCGTAGAGCCTCATGCCTTTGAGATTCTTCAAAGAGAGATTTTGGATCTGTCCAAAGCCATGCGGCAACTTCGGCAAAGTCTTCAGAAAAGTTCTTTTGAGAGTAGGGAGAAATAAACCCCTGTTGTCTCATCTCAGGACTTGAACTGATGAGTTCCCAGTCCGAGCCCTTATAAGGAACTCCATTGGCACTCACCCATTTGGTTCTGATCTCCGACGTTCCATGGCGATGCCAAAACAAATGAGCCAGTTCATGATGAACAATCTCCTGGTTCCATGGCGAGAGGGAGCTGTAGCCCACCATCACATCACTCGGATAGAGCGGATTAAAAAACCCCCCAGCACCGTCGCCAAAAATGGTGCAGCTCACGCAGAGAAAAATATTTTCTACATTATTATCCAAGAGACCTTGGGGATACTTTTGCAATTCTTTTTGGACGAAAGCCATGTGATGCTTAAAAAAGTGAGGCGATAAGGGCTGGGTGGTTGTGAAGAAGGGACTGTTGGGCGCTTTCTCCGTCAAAATCGCTGCGATGTTGACTCCATCCCATTTTCCGAGACTCTTTGTTGAAGCGAGGTCCGATTGGCAACTCACCATGAGGCCTGTGCCGCAAAGAGCGAGAACTCGCATACATTGATTGAGGCGAGGACCTGCAATGGCATCACTATTGCCCGACACTGTGAGCGCAACTACGGCGCTCGCGAAAGAGAGCCTCCGAACCCATGAGACCCCAAAATTTCTAAGCACGCCTAAAACCTCCCTGTAATCCCAAGGGAACATTAGACACATCGATTATAGGGCTTCAAGAAATTTCAGACTGACCTCAGTCGAATCTGGCTTAGAATTTTTTAAAAGCTTTCCAGGTATTTTCGAGCAGGCTGCAAATCGTCATAGGTCCTACACCTCCAGGAACAGGCGTGATCGCACCAGCAATGCGAGAGACGTCTTCAAAATTTACATCTCCGGCGAGCTTGCCTGAGGGCAAGCGACAAATTCCCACATCAATGACTGTCGCGCCTGGCTTAATGTCTTCGGGTTGGATCAAGCCCGGTCTTCCCACAGCCGCCACGATGATGTCACAGGTCTTTAAGATGTCTCGCGGATTTTGAGTTTGAGGATGGATCACTGTCACTGTGGCCCCCGCATGATCCAACAGCAAACTCATCGGACGCCCAACAATTCGTGATCGTCCGACGACCGCAGCGCGCTTACCTTCGATTGAAATTTTATATTCCTCCAAGAGCTTCATGATGCCGAGTGGAGTGCAGGGCACAAAGCCATCTTCTTGGGATACCAGTCGACCCAAATTATAAACATGAAACCCGTCGACATCCTTTGAAGGATCGACGGCATCGAGGATTCTATTTTTTTGAATCTGTGAGGGCAGAGGGAGCTGGACCAGAATTCCATGAACACTCTTATCCTTATTAAACTCTTGAATACGCTTGAGAAGATCGGCTTCCGTTGTCGTTGCAGGCAAATGAACTTCTGTCGAATGGATACCGACATCCTCACATGCTTTGACTTTGTGACTCACATAGACCTGGCTCGCGGGATCATCTCCCACACGAATGACGACCAGTCCTGGTTTGAGACCAGACAAACTCATCTCCTCACTTATCTTTTGTTTGAGAAGGGCAAGACGCTTTTTGCTCAGAGATTTTCCATCAAGCAGGATCATTTTCGGCCGCCTTTAGATCTGAGTCGCTGAGTTTTTCGATTTTATATTCCTGAACCTTATAAATAAGAGCTCTACGACTAATCCCTAGGAGCTCCGCCGCCTTCGTCTTATTGGATGAAGTATGTTCAAGAGCCTTTCGAATCATACATTCCTCAGTATATGAAGTGAGTTTGGCAATAGCCGCTTTGAGATCCCAAGAGTCCGTGGGAACAATAGAGGGTTCTACCGGCGCACCCTGCGAAAGCGGTGGAGGGAGCTGGTCAAGACGCAGAGATTCGCCATCGGCCATGACCACCATTTGTTCGATGAGGTTTTCGAGCTGGCGAACATTTCCCGGCCACGCAAATCCCATAAACCTTTCCATGACCCGAGGCTCGATCGAACTCACATTTCGTTTGTAGTCTTTGGTGTATTTCTTAAGAAAATAATTGGCGAGAAGCGGAATGTCCTCTCGGCGTTCTCTTAGTGCCGGTGAATGCAGTGGGACAACGTTGAGTCTGTAATAGAGATCTTGCCTAAATTTTCCGGCTTTTGATTCTGCTTCAAGGTCACGATTGGTCGCAGCAATCACGCGCACATCTATTTGCAGAGGTTTCGTATCGCCCACTCGCTTGATGGTCGATTCTTGCAAGACACGCAAAAGCTTGCTCTGCAAATCGAGGGGTAGTTCACCAATCTCGTCCAAAAACACGGTGCCGCCATCGGCTTCTTCAAACAGCCCCTTTTTAGCTCGATCGGCTCCAGTAAAGGCTCCCTTCAGGTGTCCAAAGAGTTCGCTCTCGATGAGATTCTCGGGGATTGCTCCGCAGTCAATGACTACAAATGGAGCATCTTTTCGGGGAGAGTTAAAGTGAATCGCTTTGGCGAGGAGCTCCTTACCTGTTCCGCTTTCGCCCAAAATCAAAATCGTGCTCTTTGTGTCCGCGGCTTTGCGAATCCGGTCAAAAACAATTTTGATTGCTGCTGAACTTCCAATGATGTTTGAAAAGTCATACTGCTGCGTGACTTCCTTTTTGAGGCGGTTCAAATCCGCACTCATTCTTCGCTCATGGTGAGCTCTCTCCAAGACAATCTTGAGTTCCTCGGGTTCAAAGGGCTTTTGAATATAATCATAAGCGCCAGCTTTCATCGCTTGCAGTGCTGTCTGAACACTCCCATGCGCCGTGATCATCACAACCGGAATCTCGGGATGAGAGGCTTTCATCCGCTTGAGGACCTCGAGTCCGTCAAGATCCGGCAGCCCAATATCGCAGACAGCGACATCAAAAGTGTCCTGGCTAAAGGTTTCCAATCCTGAGGTGGCAGTTTCGGCGGTCTTCAGTGTCCAACCCGGACCTTTGAGACTCAACTCCATGAGCCGAATGAGACTTTTTTCGTCATCAATGAGAAGAACCTTCACCAAAAGAATGCTCTCAGTTTTAAGCGGCAGCTGTCAAAGGAAGTCGAATCTGAAACGTGGTCCCTTGCGGGCCTGTAGAAAAAGTCAATGTTCCACCCTGTTCAGTCACAAGATCAAGGGCCACGGAAAGTCCAAGCCCTGTTCCTTCGCGCTTATCCTTCGTCGTAAAGAAGGGTTCAAAAATGCGATCTCTAATGTTTTCGGGAATTCCCATGGCGTGATCTTCAATCTCAATATGGGCCCAATTGGATTCTGCATGGAGACGGATATGAACCTGGTGAGCAAGATCTCTGCCTTGAGCGACAGCTTCCTTTGAAGCATGAACCGCATTCATGACGAGGTTCAATACGACTTGCTGGATTTGCTGAGCATGTCCCACGATGACAGGATCCGCAGTCGCGTGGAAATCGAGCTGAATCTGACTTCGCTTACTTTCGGCCTGAGCCAAAGAGAGTGTGGAGGTCAAAACGTCTTTGAGCGAATAAGGTTTGGATTCAACTGAATCATTGCGGGTAAAGCGCAGCATTTGGCTGAGAATCTGAGAGCATCGGTCGGATTCTTTGGCAATGATCTCAGCGGCTTCTTTGGTGGCAGGGTCCTGGGTCGCATTTAATAAAATTTTGGCATGACCCATCATCGCCATAAGAGGATTTTTAACTTCGTGAGCAATGCTCGCTCCCATTTGACCCATGGTCGCAAGCCGGGCGGAATGGGCGACCTTTTTTTCACGCTCTTTGAGTTCGTTCATCATTCGTGCAAAACTCTGTGCCATGAATCCAATTTCGTCGCGGCGATCAAGAGGCAGCTCGATCTGGTCGTACTTGCCTTGAGAAACAAGCCGACTCGCGCGTGCAAACTGTGCCAGAGGTCGGAGGGCCCAGCGACTCAAGAGATAACTCAAAAGGAGTGCCGTCATCAGCAAGCCCAAAGCGAGCGCGAGCATCTCTTGAGAAAGTCGTCGCATAATCTCAATCGAACTCACGGGCCGTACAATATCGAGAGTCCAGGCCTTCAGACTCGGGATAAAACTCAGCGCGCAATAGGAGAGAGTCCCTGTCGATGAAGTGCAACTTGTGACGACAGATTGGTTAGGTCCCACAAGTCCCAAAAGATAATGCGAATCAAATTTTTCTAAGGTTTGGCCCAGGACCTGGCCTTCCGAAGTCACGAGCAGGGCTGAGTTATCCTTTAAGATTCTTTCGAGAGGTATTTTTTTGTTCAATTCATTTTGGATCATCGCCGCTGTGAGCTGAGAGCGCCTCGAAAGAGAATCGAGCAAAAATGTCTCTGTTTCTCGCACAACAATGCGACCAAAAAAGTATCCCGCCACAGCAAGCTGCGCGAGTGAAATGAGGCCAAAGAGAAAAAATATTTTAGTCGCCGTGCTTTTGAACATGGAGTTTAAATACCGGGCTAAGGGCTATTGTTTCACCTTCAGAAACAGCACTGACCTGCCAGTAAACTGTCCCGAGATCTAAGTAGTTTACGGAGATCTGAGTATCTGTCGTTGTTTGTTCCAAAAGGAGAGAAGACATCTTTTCGTCACTGGCGAGTACCCAACGATAAGTGACGAGCGGCTCAAAAGGCTCCCACGAAAATCTGAACGCTTCAGATTTATTAGGATCCACCTTCATCATCGAATCCGCCGTGGGCTCCAAAAGTTTGATTTCTGGTGTGTATGCTTGTATGTCTTTTGCGCCCTCGGGAGTGACTTCAATTTTCTGAGCGGGTCCCAAAGTAATCGGGGAGTCAGAATTTGCGGAAGGAATCAGTGTTGCTTCTCCGGCGCTCAAATTAACTTCCCACTGGTCCCCTTTCATCTTTGTTTCAATTCGGCTTTCCTTCTGATCCTTAGATGTCGGCCCCTTCATCTGGAGACGCCCCACCTTTGTTTGGATTGAAAGAGTTTCGGGAGGTTCTGCATATTTGAGCCGAGCGGCGACAACACCTTCTGTCAGCTCGATTTCGCGTTCGACGGGATTGGAAAGTTCGCCAATGATGACTAAAGAGTCGGGCTTAACAATGATTTGAGATCCTTCGAGATAAGTCACGGTCGCAAACGCCTCAGCAAATGTTCTCAGCGCATCTCGGTCCTCTAGGCCTTGGCGTTCTGTCGCGGGATTCCAAAGGAGATCGCGATCTTTGCGAATTTCAACTCGCTGAACAATCTTTGAAAGAGTGGCACGCGTTCCCATTGAGGGAGAGGTTTCCTTGGAAAATTCAGGGAGCGGCAGACTCGTTTGCTGATTGACCATCCAGATATAGCCAACGCCGAGCACAATAAGTGATAAAAGAGCCCACGAAATTGAACGCGCCCATTTGTAGGCGGATCGCTTCATTCCAAGTTGCTGGGGCGGCTGGTCCTCGGATTTTGTCTTTTGAGTGGGATCAAACTCAATGTTCTCAAATCCAGGATGGGTACTTTTAAAGATAAATCCTACTCCACGGGCTTCGAGCATCTGTCGAAGGTTCTCCATCTCGGAACCGGTAAAGCTTCGGCCTACGGCATAGGGCAGAGAGGTCATGGTACCCACGAGCTTTGGATCACGCGAATGGTAGAGGAGTTCGCAAACATCTTCTGTTGTGCTCACATCGGGATAGCTTCTCAACAGCAAAGAATATTTAGCGGCCGCTGCATTTAGTTGCATGGCAGTCCAAAGAACTGAATCAAAAGTCCATCTTCGGTGACTGTTCCATCAATGGTTTTGCAGTTTCCAAGGGCCATCCAAACCTTCTCCTGAAAAATATCTCTGTCTTTGCCAGCGATCGTTTTTGATTCAAATCCTGGTGCAGAGAGAATCACAGAATTGGGATAGGCCATTGAGATGCTCTTGTTCTTTGGATCGAATTTACCATCGACGCCCAGGATGACTTGGCCATTCAGGATTGTACTCAATGACAGATTCATTTTCATTTGGGCAAAACTGTTTCTGAGAGCGGGGGGCGCATCTGCGGGGAGCGAGGCTCTAAAGACGACCAGTCGCTGAAGCAGTGCAAAATAGGGATCAAGTGAAAGAACATTAAAATTCCGTGCGCGCTGGGGGATTCTTGTCTTGGTCCAAGCGGCGTAGCGTTGTGGATCAAAACGCATCGTCACCAAGAGATTGAGCTCTCCGTTGGGCTCAAGCTTAAATCTCAATTCGCTGGGTTTGTTGGTGTATTGCTTTAAGAGTGCTTCGAGATCAGCCACTTGAGCGGCTGCCCGAATCATAGGATGGCTCATGGGATCAATGGTGTCAAAATCCCAAGTAAGTTCAAAAGTTTTCGACGCATCTTCCTGGCACTTCTTTAAAATTTCTTCTTTGTCTGCACTTTCCTGACTGCGAGTGCTGATGAGGTGAGCTTCGCCTTGTGCTCCCACTACTTTGATAGTTCCCCGCTTTTGGGCCGAATCATAGAGCTCACGCGCCGGACCGTAGAACTTTAAAACTTCAGAAGCCGTCTCGCAGGTCAGAGGTGTCTTGAGATTCTTTTCCATTTGCTGACTATAAACATAAAGCAAATTGGCAAAATGCTTAGGCTCACTCTTAGGATAGAGATTCGGATTAGAAAATCCATTGAGTGCGGCTTTCTCAAAGGTAGTTGTATATCGTTCAGTAAAGGGTTGTTCGCCCTGAAGTGGTACGGCCACTTTGAGAATGGTCACGACTTTAAGGTTTGAGCCATTGTAAATCGTGACAGTTGAGTTTGATTCTTCAGCCGTTTCGGCGATCAAAAACACAAAGAGATCGTCGATCTCTTCTTTTCCGATTTGGTAGAGATTCTGAGGATCTTCGACAACGCTTCCTTTATCAAAATGAATGACCTTGGTCTTTGATCCATAGGTTTTGCGAATAGCTTCATCCACAATTGGCAAATAGCGAGAGAGCATCTCCGGAGTAATTGACTCCTGTCGGATGGCAATACCGACAGTTCTGTTGGCCGCATTATTCTGCTGCTGTTGAACTTCATGAGTTGCGCAGTTCTGAAGCAAGAAAGAAGACACAACGAGGGAGCTCAAAAGAAGTAGCTTTTTCATGCACTTATTATAGACCGACGAGCTTTCGAACTCGACTCAACATTTGTTGAGCCTGATCTCGCGTTCGCACAGCGCCTCGTTGAAGCACTGCGTCAAGATCTTGAGGATGACGGAGCAAGTCCTGATACTTTTGACGCATTGGGCCAAAAGTATCGAGCAAGATCGAGAGGACTTCCTTTTTGGCATCGCCATAACCATAGCCACCCTTCGCCAGACGCTCTGACATCTCGCGAGCTTTGTCTTCAGAGGCGATGAGGCGATAAATCTGATAAACAACACAGTCCTCAGGATTCTTTGGATCCTGGAGTCCTTTCGAGTCCGTGACGATTCCCATGACGCGCTTTTTGAGGGCGGCCTCAGGTGCAAAAATCTCAATTCCGTTATCGTAGCTTTTGGACATCTTGCGTCCGTCAATCCCCGGCACAACACCCGTCGCCTCCAAAATCAAAGCTTGAGGGAGTTTAAAAGTCTCGCCGTAAGTCTCATTAAAAAATGTTGCAATATCGCGAGCCATTTCCAAATGTTGAGCCTGATCCTTTCCGACAGGGACCAGATCAGATTGATAGAGCAAAATGTCTGCGGCCATCAAAAGAGGGTAGTAAAAGAGTCCCACTTTGACGGATTTAGATTTGGCGAGAGCATCTTTATAGCTGTGTGCGCGCTCCATCAGTCCCATGCCCGTCGTGCAAGCAAGAAGGTAGCTGAGTTCTATGACTTCAGGGACATCTGACTGCTTCCAAAGAAGAGCTTTGTCGGGATTCAAACCACAAGCGAGCCATGCGGCGGCAATGGATCGGACATTTTGTTGGAGTTCTGCAGCGGGAGGGCAGGTCGTCAGCCCGTGATAGTCAGCCACAAAAAAGTAAGAATCAAAATCTCCTTGCCGTGTGATCGCGGGTTTCATGGCTCCGAGGTAATTGCCCAAGTGAATTTCGCCCGAAGCGCGAATTCCGGTGAGGAGAACGGGCTTAACTTTGCCAGGTGCTGCAGACATGAAGATCTTTTCTATCAGGGCCGTTGAATGCAGGCAACGAGATGACGAGAAGAATCGAGGGGTCTTAAGGGTGGCTCGGCACCGCGACATTCCGGGATTGCCTCACGGCAACGCGGATGAAACACACATCCTGGTGGAGGATTCATGGGAGAAGGGATATCTCCTGGCAGTGCGATCCTGTTTTTAGGATCACGCGGATGCTGGCGAGGAATCGAGGAGAGAAGAGCCTCGGTATAGGGATGGAATCGTCCTCTTGGATTTTGGAGTTCGTCTCGATCAAGAACCTCCATCACGCGACCCATGTACATGACAATCACACGGTCGCAAAGGTAGCGAACAACATTCAAATCATGCGAAATAAACAAGTAAGTGAGATTGAATTCTTTCTGGAGATTTTTGAGGAGATTTAGGATTTGGGACTGGATCGAAACATCCAGAGCCGAAACCGGTTCGTCCGCAATAATGAGCGCAGGCTGGACCGCCAAGGCTCGAGCGATTCCGATCCGTTGACGCTGTCCGCCCGAAAACTCATGCGGGCGTTTGTCGATGGATTCGGGTCGAAGGCCTACGACTTTTAAGAGATTTTCGACGCGAGATCGAATCTCATGTTTGGGAGCTAGTTGGTGAATAATATAGGGCTCTGCCAGTAACTCTCCCACTTTCATTCGTGGATTCAATGAGGAGTAAGGATCCTGAAAAATCATCTGCATTTGACGTCGAAGAAGGCGCAAATCTTCACCATCCAAATCTCGCACCGACTGATCATTAAAAATAATTTTGCCGGCGGTGGGTTCAACGAGTCTCAAAATCGCTTTTCCGAGCGTGGACTTTCCGCAACCACTTTCGCCCACGAGCCCGACGATTTCGCCTTTGCGAATCTCTATGTTCACTTTGTTGACCGCTTGGACTCGGCCCACGACGCGGCTCCAAAGACCGCCGCGAACGGGATAGGACACTTCGAGGTCTTCAATCTTAAGCAGTCGCTCAATTGTGGGCGTCGTCATGCTTGCCCCCGCGGAAAGTAGCATGCGGCCTGATGTGAACCCGATACAGGACTGGTTCTGAGACTGGGTTCTGCGCTTTGACATTTGCTTTCAACAAATTCACATCGATCCGAAAATCGACATCCTGCCGGAAGCTTGAGAGGACTTGGGACGATTCCAGGAATTGTTTTGAGAGGCTGTCGGTGATCAACAAAGGCAGGAATCGATTTCTGCAACCCCACAGTATAGGGATGTGCCGGGGCATCAAAAATTTCTTCTACCTTGGCATATTCAATAATTTTGCCTGCATACATGACGGCGACGCGATGGGCAGTCTCTGCAATGACTCCAAAATCGTGAGTAATGATGAGAACAGACATTCCAATTTGCTTCTGAAGATCTCGGATGAGATCAAGTATCTGGGCCTGAATCGTTACGTCCAAAGCCGTCGTGGGCTCATCCGCAATCAACAATTGAGGTCGGCATGCCAAAGCCATCGCAATCATCACCCGCTGTCTGAGACCTCCAGACATCTGGTGGGGATAATAATCAATGCGCGAATCCACGTCGGGAATTCCCACAAGATCCATCATTTCTAAGCACTTTTTTCGGGCTTCAGTGATCGAAACCTTTTGATGGAGCAAGATGGACTCCATGATTTGATCTCCGACGGTAAAGACGGGATTGAGCGAAGTCATGGGCTCCTGAAAAATCATGGAGATCCGCGCTCCGCGCAACTGCCTCAATTGATCAGCAGACATCTCCAGAATATTCATTCCATTGAAGAGAATTCGGCCGCTCTCAATTTGACCTTGAGGCGCCTGAATCAATCGCATCATCGAAAGCGCTGTGACAGTCTTTCCACATCCGCTTTCTCCGACCAATCCCAATGTTTGGCCTTCCTCAAGTTCAAACGAAACTTGATCCACGGCGCGCAACACACCCTGCGGCGTCTGAAAGCTCGTGATTAAATTCTCAACCTGTAAAAGCATTAAGTTTTATTCTTTTTTGAAGAGGTCGCGTTTGTCCCAATCTTGGACATTCCCGTAAACTCGGCATCAAAAAAGATGCTCGAGACGGGATCAATCTGGAGTCGATCATCCGCCTCGCCTTCGATAGGCGAAATCCCCGAAACAAAATTCAACGAAAGGGCTCCGTCATCTCCCAAATAAAACTTTCGAATAAACCATTCGATATCGCTATCAGGAGTCACCATCGCCAAAACAGGAAGGCCGGACTTAAACTGCAATTCGTCGATGACCCTAAAATTCGTCGGGTCAGACATCGCGACAACGAGTCGTTTGCGTCCGCGAATCTCTTTGATCGCCAGGGGGACCACTCGATGAGTTCGAGCTGACTGAAGAGTCACTTGTGATAAGACGGCTCGAGTGATCTTTCCGGTATCCAACTTTGAGAGATCAATGAGTGGAACTTTGAGAACGCGAGCTAAGGTTTGAACCAAGTCGAGTTCTGTCAAGAATCCCAACTGAATCAAAGACTCACCAATCTTTTTGCCCCAACGTTTCTGGAATCCCAAGGCAGACTGCAATTGAGTCTCATCAATCTTTCCCTCGTTGATGAGTAATTCTCCCAGTCGAACCTTTGACATACTCTTAATATAGTGAGTCTCGACAGGTGACGGAAGCGAAATCCAATTTCGCGGAGATGTCTTTGTCACTCAAGTCACAAATTTGCTGTTCGCATTTGATCTTTCGATTGTTTTTGATCCAAAGGCTGAGATTTCCTGAGGCGTCCAAGAAGATATGATCACGATCTTGGGGGTCTCGTATACCCAGCATAAAATCCATCTGCTTGGACCATTGCTCATCAAAAAATTGAGATGCCATTGGATGATCCTTTATTGCGAGAGTCCCCTCTCCATCTTTCCAGATCCCTTTACTCCCTTTGAGATCTAATCGAGCCAGGCTGTCGCCCAGGGGACCCAAAAACAGAATGCTCAGCTGCTTTTGAGCTCGCAGATATCTGAGTTTTACTTCGGCTCTCAGTTCTTTTTGACCTTTGGCGCGCAACACCATGCGACCTCGTCCTCGGCACTCCTGTGTCAAAACGTGGAGGCCTTTATCTCCCCCCCATGATTTGAGAAAAGTTCGCGTCGAGCAAGCACTGACTAAAAAGAGACTGACAAGAATAAACGCTCTAGTTTGGATCTTCCGAAGTAATGGCCGCAATCTTAGTTCGAACACGATCCTGCACGGCCCTCGTCTCGGATTCTTTATGGGTATCAAGTGAGATCGAAGAAGTTTGAATCGGGGCACTCTTTGCTGACCATCCCATGATCTGTCGATAGACGGCAAGAGCATCCTTTTCGCGACCCAGCTTTTTGTAAGTATCCGCAAGATGTTCCAAGATCACCACCTGCCCTGGGGCTAGGCGATTTGCTTTTTCCAAAAACTCGGACGCTCTCTTATACTTGCCCATTTTATAATACAAAAATCCAAGCGAATCCAAAATGAATCCATTGTCGGGAGCCAGTTGGATCGCCTTGATCAACAGCTGTTCTGCTTCTGAGAGGTTCGTGTTTCTTTCTGTATAAGAATATCCAATATGATTGAGAGCGTGGGGATTGTTGGGGTTCAAAACTAAAACCTTCTTCATCGTCGCGATCGAGTGATCAAGTGCCCCAGATTTTTCCTGAAACACACCGAGCAAAAAGAGGAGTTTTTCGTTGTCCTTAAAGCGCTCGTTTGATTTGACCAACAGATCGAGTCCCTTCGCCACTTGAGATTTTTTCTCATATTGATTGGCGAGAGCGACAATCAAGTCCGCATCATCTCCCTTTGTCCGTACCGCCTGCTCCAATGTCGAAAGAGACAGTTCATCGTTCTTTATTTTTTCGGAGAGGAGATAAGAAGCCTGAAGACGAGACTCGACAAAGTAGTCTGAGGCTTCCGAAACCTTTAGGTAGTGATCAACAGAATCCTGGAGATTGCCAAGCTCCTCAAGGACGGACGCGAGATAAAAATGAACTCGATCTTCTGCAACGTCTGGCTTTTTGAGTAAGTTTTCAAAGATTTCTTTAGCTTCGGCAAATTCTCGCAATTTAAAATGAATAAGGCCTGCGCGCAGCATCGCTTGAGCATCATCCGGTTGAATCGTGAGGTACTGTTTAAGATAGCGCAGAGCCCCCTCATAGTTTTCGAGAATGAGAGAGAGGTTGATCAGCTTTTGATAGGTTTCGTCGTCAGCTCCGCCAACTTCGGCTGATTGCTCGTAGACTTTAAACGCATCTTGCAGTTTTCCTTCGAGCTCAAGCTGCATCCCTAAAGAGCGTGCCGCTGCAGAAAAATTCGGACGCAAATCGATCGCTTTTCGATAGGCGCGTTTTGCGGCTTCTCGATTCTGAAACACGGAGTGAATTTTGCCCAAAAAGTAATAGGCGATTTCATCATCAGGTTCTCGCTTCAGATAGCTGGTGAGAGTCTCAACACATTCAGGATATTTTTTGAAGTCAGCAAGGAGAGCCACCTTTGTAAGAATCGTCTCTCGCAATTTGTGTTGATTGTCTTCCTTCTTAAAGATCTCGATCGCTCGATCAAGAGCTTTGACCGACGCATCCACATCGAGCTCTTGAGAAGCCAATCGAGAAACAAGGAGTTGGTACTCAGAATTGTCTTCTTGCTCTTGAGAAACTCGGGGCAGGATCTCTTTGGCGCTGTCATTGTCGCCAATCTCAGCCAATTCTTGAGCTTGGCGAAGCATCAGGCTTGTCGATTGGGGATCCAAATGAGAGGCAAAACGAAAATGTTCCAGCGCTCTTCGAGAATCTCTTTCGAGGCTCGCGAGGGACCCAGCGAGATAATGGAAATAAGTCTCCGCTCGTGGTGGTTCACTTTCGGACGACCTTTTTGTGGGCACAGCGGCTAGCAGTGCCATGAGCGCCACGCGCCCGAATATGATCACTTCGACCCTCCCCGAAACCTTTTGGGCTCCTTATTTATTTTACGTGGAGTCTCTCCAGGCCACAATCCATGCGGGTTTGACGCGCAGACGGAGTCAAAATTTTGGGGCAAAAAAATGGCCGTTGTGAGTTAAGGGAGAAACTCACAACGGCACCTAGGGAGTAATAAGAGTTAGGGGTATTTGTCTCGAGTTTGCACTCTCGACACAGGGAGAAGTTGCAAAGGGGGTGCCAAGGCTTTGACGCCTTAAGACCTTAGAATTGCAGGGTCTTTAAGGGCTAAAACACCCAAAGTCTGCAAAGATTTCAGACTAGTCCGCAGCGAGAACGGGTCATTCTGGGTCCAGATAGCGATTTAGTACCAAGGAGAGGTCACGAGTGCCTTCGTCGATTTCGATTCGAGGGAGGCCGTCCGCCCTGTGGGCAATGCTTGTGTCACTTAATACAGAGAGCTTTTCGATAAGAGGGTGAGTGGCGGTCGCAAATTTTTGACTCAATTCCCTCGCAGAATCTATAAACCTCTGAGGATCAATTGCTTTTAAATCTTCCATTCTAAACCGACACGATCGAGTCTTGGCTTTGCATTCCTTCAGATAGCTCTCTCGATAGCTTTGCCACTGACTGGGCTGAGAAATTTTGAGATCAACATCGAGACCGTAGGCTTGAGGATTCTGTCCCTTGGGACCAAAAAATCGAAAAGTCGTCACAACCATACGTCCAAAATTTCCAAATCCCTCAAGGCTGATGTCGCGACTGTTTTGTCCTATGAATTTTCCAAATGATCTCTCTCCGGCCAGAATAGCTCGACCTGTTTCTTGCAAAACTTGGCCGACTAGCTCTGACGCAGATGCCGACGCATGATTGATCATGATCGCAAGTGGGTTCTTAAACACGCGGCCCGTCTCGATTGACGGGAGTTCCATCAAGCTTTCTTTATACTGAGCAATGCCAACAACCTGTTGAGGCAAAAAGAGTCCGACGAGCTTGAGAGCTTCGGCAATCAATCCGCCTGGATTAAAACGTAAATCCAAAATGATCGCCACAGACTCATCGGCAGATCTTGGTGGTTTGCCTTGAGACTGTGCACGCGCTTTCTCTTTGGTTTCCCACTCGTGGAGCTTTTGAGAAAGGTGCCCTAGGACTTGCTGACTCGCTCCTTCTTCAAACTCTGTCAGTGCTACGTATACTAAGTCTCCCACGAGTTCTGCCGTCACGAGAGGGGCGCCACGAGAATATCCATATCGAGGCAGGCCTTTGATTTCGATATCGAGTTCGATTTCACGATTTGTTTGGATTCGCTTAATCTTCAAATTTCTCCTTTCGACGAGAGATGTTTCGAAAAGCGAAGAGATCTGTTGCTTCTGTGGAGAAATCTGACTCACAGGCAAAACCATCATTCCTGTTCCGCTGCTTCGTTGTCCTTGGACTGCGATGACGTGATCTCCAGCTTTGAGTGGAGATTCGTGATCTCTTACCGCAAGAACTTTCCATTCGTTCAGACTTTTAATGTCATATCGATCGGCCGCGACCAGATCAAAAGTGATTCCAAAATCATACGAACCCGTCATTGTGGGCTGAAGAAAGCTCGAAAAAAAATCCAAATGCTGAAGCGCATAGTGCAAAAAGCGCACGAACACGGCTTGATTGCCATACTGAATATCGAGAGAGACTCCGCGAATATCCATCGTCTGCATCACGCGATTTCGAGTTTGCTGAATGAGTGCGAGATCAGAGCAGTCATGGAGATTCTGAACGCGAGCGCTCCCGCTCTCCTCAAAGATCTGGAGTGATACTTGATGAGCATCTGTCACTGAGGGAATAAATCCGTCTGTCACGAGGAGTGAATTCAAAGCCGCCGAATATATCTGAGCTTTGGACTCAGTGCCGTAGACAAGATGCTCTTCGAGCGCAGTCTCAAAAACTTGATTGGTAAGTTTGCAAACAGACTGGCCGTTGATTCCCTGAAGTTGATCAATCCGCTCGGGAGTAGATTCTCCGCATCCCACTAAAACAGCGAGGCTGACAGAAATGAGGGTGGCAGGGGTATGCAAACGCAAATGCAAAGAGGCCGGCATGGGCCTCTGGCTATCACAGCCCTCGCCCAATCGCTAGGGCCTCAATTTGGCAGTTTAAGCGGTAGGCGCGGCAGCCTGAGCTTCAGCGGGGGCGGCTTCCTTGGCCTTCGGGGCCGTCAGCTTAATCAGCTTTTCCTTCAGAAGGATTTTGACCTTTTCTTCGCCTTTTACAAATTTATTTGCGGCATCCAATACGGCAAATCGGCCAGATCGCTTTTTCCAGATGCTAAAGGTCCCCGAGCTTTTGACTTTTTCCATGCCTGCCATTGATCATGGCTTCTGACCTTGAGTCAAGCGGCAGATCGGGGGTTCAGGGCTTCTGAAGCTCACTCAAAAGGAGGCGAGCTCGTTTACTTTCGGGGTTCAACTGGAGGGCCTTTTTGGCATGCACAAGGGCTTCCTGCTTTTTGCTCTGAGATTTGAGGGCCTCTGCAATCAAAATATGAGCCGCCTCGCTGGGCTGAAGTTGCAGGGATCGAGTCAGTGCGGCGATTGCTGCTCTGGACTTGCCCTGACCATTGAGACTCAGCCCATAATAATACCAAAGTCGATAATCTTTCTGGCTATACTTAAGAGCGGCTTCAAAAGACTCAGAGGCCTTGGCCTCTAGCTTCATTTTTCGTTCGCACAGGCCCCTCTGAAAATAAGCTTCGGACGAAGTGGGATTTTCCTTAATCGCTGTGCGCAAATATTTAAGTCCGGATTCAGTGTCATTCACTTCACAAAAGTTTTTACCAAGTCGCATCAATATAGCGGCTTTGATTTTGGGTTCCTCGGCTTTCGAAAGAGCAATCTGTAATTCCCGGATGGATTCTTGCGGTGAGCCGACAAATCGATCCGCTAAGGTGATTCGAAGCTGTGGATTCTCTTCGTATCTCAAAGCCATCCGGTAGCTTTTTTCTGCGAGATCCTTTTGTCCCGCCTGCTCGTAAAACAGACCGAGCTTTGAATATCCTGCCAACTCAAAACCACTGATTCGAGAAAGTTGAGTCGCCATTTGAATCGCATTTTTCTTATCGTCTTTGGATTCATAGATCTGCAGTCGACGCTCAATCAACCAGGCGAGTTTGGGTTGCAGTGTCAGCGCTTGATCCCAAACCTTATGCGCAAGATCTAAGCGTTCCAATCTTTCATAGGCCATTCCCCAGTAGGCAAATACAAGGGGATCTCTGGAGCGTGTGAGACTCAAGCTTTCAAAAGTTTCTAAAACTCTCTTGAGATTATTTGTCGCACGAGGGTCCCGCATGAGAGCCACGAGCTGGGCTCGCATAATCGATGAAGGCATTGCTGCTCGTGGGCGCGAACTTTCAATGTCTGCTCGAATTTGCTGAATCCGTTCATAATTTCGTCCTGCGCGGGCGAGGAGGGCTTCAAAGTAAAGTGCGAGCTCTTCGTCGCTGAGTGTTTTTACTTTTCCGGCTCCCGCTCTCACGACATTCTCGAAATTACCTTGGTAGGTATCAGCCAACATATTTTGAAAGAGAGAGTTGTCGGATGGGTTTGTTGAGGGCGTGGGTGTGGCGGGCGGAGGCGGGGGCTTTGTGGCTGCTTTCTGCCTTACAGCTTCAGGTGTTGTTTCCGTATTCTTAGAAAGATTGATTGGCTTTTGAGAAGGTTCTTCGCTGTTCGAAGTTCGACTTCGCTCACCTGTTGCAGAATTCGGCGTGAGAAGCTGCTGAACCCTAGGGTCCATGACTTCTTGTTTCACTTCCTCCTTTGTCATCCAAACAATCAGTGCTGTCAGAGGAATAGCGATGCTTGCGACGATGCCGAGTTGCTTTGAAAAATCCAAATCCAAAAACTTTTCCCAAAGGCTCGCCTGAGGAACAGGCTTCGATCGAGATTCTCTCGGATTGGCATTTGAAACTCGTTGAATTTTGCTCTCTCGATTGGGGAGTGGAGCCATCGTCTCGATGGAATCAAGCGAAGTCGATTCCAATAGAAGATTTGCATCAGTGGATTCGGTGGGGGAGGGTGATTTGGGCTTTTGAGCGCGGGATTCGCCCACTTCGATTTCCGCTGTTGAAATCATCACTCGCGGTGCAGGGGTCTCTGCATTTTGATCCCCTTCCGAAAGATTTTCTCTCGATTTTTTGAGCTTATTCAAAAATCCATCGAGCTGTTCGCTCGAGAGACTCGACTCTGGGCCTTCACTCGTCTCTTCGTCTTCGAGATAAAAGCCGCGATTGCTTTCGAGTGTTGCAGCATTCTGAGTGGGCGTAGGACCGTCAACCTTCTGCGCATCCTTGGCCTTAAAGAGATGCTTGCACATGCATTGCATCACGCGATGGATCTCGCTGTCTGGAACGCTAAACTCTCGGCCGCACTGTGGACAAAGTACTTTCATGGCATTTTACTTTTGAGATCGAATGGCCAAATATTCGCGCACATCAATGTCATGGTCCTCTGGAAATTCTGACCCGACAATTTTGAGGTGTCGATGAGATTCGTCTACTAAATGAAACACCGCCTTTGATTCTTCCTGAGTGCGAATCATCAAGGGTCTATCTAATGTCGATCGACTGTCGTACTCGACAACGATGCAAAGACTTTCATCGCTCAATCGAACCAGGCTCCCGACAGGGTAGGCTCCCATCGAAGTTATAAATGCCTGAAGAATGGTCGGATCAAAAATACTCCCGAATCCCTGAGACATAATTTTGAGGGCCACGTCAGGCAAAACGCGTCGTTGGTAAATCCGATCCGTTGTCATAGCGTCAAATGTGTCGGCGATCGCCACGATTCGGCTAAAGGGATGCAGACTCAGTTTACGTTTGACGTGCGGGTAGCCCTTCAAATCATAGCGCTGATGATGTTCAAAGGCTGCACTCAATCGATTCAAGCGTTCGAGTGTCACAGACTGATGCTTGGCAAAAGCAGTGAGAGCCTCGAGTGGATGAGACTGCATGACAGCCAACTCATCCGCACTAAATTTTTTGAGTTTATTGAGAATCGAAATAGGGACATTTAACTTTCCGATATCGTGCAAAAGCGCGGCCCATCCTAAATTTTCAATTTTGTCTGCCTCAAAACCTAGTCTTCGTCCCAAATTGACGGAGAGTCTCGCCACGTTCAGTGAGTGCAGATACGTATACTCATCATAGGATCGAATGCGCACGAGCGTTTCGACTTCTGCTTGATATCGGTGAAGATCACACTGAAAAATCGAAAGTATATCGCGATGAATTCGAGGATTCACGATTTAACCTCTCGATAACCATGCAAAAGTTTTTCGACTTGGTCGGCCAGCTCTCCATGAACAAAGGCACGAATTTTCTTTAAGAATTCAATGGAGTCAGAGCTGGGTTGTTCTGCAAGAGCATTGAGCAGTGCACGTTTGGTCTGAAGTGAAGTTCGCGCGCCCCAGAGTCCAAAAAATCTTGGCTTAAAGACCTTAACGAGATCGTCAAACGCATTTGTTTTAGAAGCGCGAATCAGCGCCTGAAGCCAAAGCCTTAAGAGCTCCGGATCGACTGGCGATTGTAACAGAGTATCAAGCGCGTTCAAAATTCGTCCATAATGAAACGGTCGCCAATGCGGAGCGAGCCACTGAAGCAACAGCTTTTGAGTCAGCGCTTGCGAACGAAAGCAGATGTCGACAAGTTCGGCCGGGTCCTGCTGGGCTCGCATGTTCATGAGCTTCAAAATCTGTGGGCCTGCGGGCGTTCCGAGAAGCGCTTCGACATAGGTCATCAGTTGAGCAGTCGACAAACTATCAAAGATTCGAGCCCAAGGAACGAGTTCGGAAGGTTTGGGATCGTAGGCTGCAAAGAGGCGCTGTACTCTCTCCGTATTGGACCACAGCGGAGCGAGTGCGAGCTTGTGCTCGTCGATGAGTTGAATCGCTTTTTCTAAGAGTTTGGAATCCAATGCAACAGTGACGATGTCACCGACAAGAAATGCCCAAACCACGGGATCAATTTTTTTGGCTCCGGTTCGATACTCCTGCAAGATAGAGACAAACCGGGAGAGGACGTCCTGTGGTGATTGATGTGCGACTTCGTCAATGATCTTAAGCCTTGCCTCTTCTGAAATTCCGAGAGGCGCATGCATGGGGGGGACCGAATAAGTGTCCGTGAGATGCGAGCGATCTTCGAAGACACCTGCTGATGCAATTTTGCATTGAATGAGAATCTGATTGTTCAGGGGGTCGAGTTCATTCCACTGACATTCAATCATTTTGAGACTATCGGGATCTTCGAGAAAGATCAGCTCATAGCCCAAGATTCTTTCGCTCCAGCGTTCAATGGCTTGAGGATCTTTTGTAAAAAATTCAACGCTCTGAATCCCCATACCCTTCAAAAACTGAAGAAGTGGCCATTCATCCAAGTTGAAAGCGGAGGAACTATGATGCAAATCAATGGCACGCGGGACCTGGTTCTGGAGGTCATCCAAAATTCTGGTTTTTAGAGACAGACCCACCGACTTATTGTATCACCTCGGATTCAGAATGGTGCACGGCGGTAAAGACGATAATCAGAGTCGGGGCATTTCTGCCCGAGAGTTGCCGATTGCTGTGGCGCTCGACGGGGATTGGCAGAGCGTAAAAGTTTGGCTTCAGCGATTAAAGGGCTGTGTTTGGGGATTCAAAGTGGGGAGCGTACTTTTTACGCAGCAGGGCCCCAGTGTGATCGATGAAATTCAATCTGCGGGATTCAAAGTTTTTTTGGATTTGAAGTTTCATGACATTCCAAACACGGTGAGTGGATCAGTGGAAGGTGCCATCAAAAGAGGCGTGGATTTACTGACCGTTCACGCTTCGGGCGGGCGAGCGATGCTCGAATCTGCGGCTCAGTGGCAAACTGAGAATCAATCTGTCGTCGCCGTCACTGTGCTTACGAGTTTGGACCAAAACGATCTTCAAAGTTTAGGAATACAAAAGCCGATGCCCACACATGTTTTAGATATGGCGCGCTTGGCGATGTCGGCTGGGATCAAAGGCCTCGTGAGTTCTCCTCAAGAGGTGGCAGAATTGCGTAAGACTTATCCCAATTCTCTTTTAGTGACACCAGGCGTTCGAATTCAGGAGTCTCACGATCAAAAGCGCACGGGGACTCTGAGAGGAGCACTCGAAAGTGGATCTTCACTCGTTGTTCTTGGACGGGCGCTGACAGAATCTCAAAATTGGGAACAAACATGGCAACAACTCGCATCCTCTTTGGACGGAATGTCCTTGAAGAAGCACTGGCTCTAAAAATTCCAGTCACACAGATCATGACAGAGAACGACGGTGCTGAGGCTTTCGCGCGCAAGCTCTATACAGAGCGACGCATGCCGATGCCTCCGTTTCGTAAAGGCTTGCCGCGTGAACTTCGTGAGAGCTCACATCAAGGGATCGCCTTCGAAGTAAAACATGATTTTTACGTGGATGAACGCCATTTTGATTTGGCTCAGTGCAAGTTTGTTTTGATGTGCAATCATTTGGAGGACGCCCAAAACTTGGGAGCGATCGTGCGATCCGCCGTGGCTTTTGGAGTCGATCTGATCATTCACGAATCCAGGCGATCCGTTGATCTCAATGCGACAGCGGTCAAAGTCTCAGCCGGGCAGGCTTTTCGCATGAAGTTCTTGGAAGTCGGCAATCTTTTGACCTCCATCAACGATTTGCAAAAATTGGAATTTCAGGTCGTCGCTCTTGATATGAGAGAGGATGCGATTTCTCTCTATGAGTGGGAGCCTCGGTTTCCGATTGGGCTCATTGTGGGCTCCGAGGGAGAGGGTGTAGCAGCACCACTACTGAAAAAATCGGAATGTGTTGTCAGTATTCCTATGAAGCCAAACGTGGAGTCCTTGAATGCAGCCCAATCCGCCACTCTAGCGATGTCCTGGGCTTTTGAGGGGCTCCGCCGCCAGAAGCTCTAAAGCTTGAGTCTTTGCCTCGGCCTCTGTTAAATTTGGGCATGTTCAGCCTCGCATTTTTGCAACAATTCTTGGTGTCCGCTTCGGCCCCTTTTTTGATTTCTCCAGAGCTCATGACCACTTGTGAGATCCAAAATGGAGAAGCGACCACTCTCGCTCATAATATTTACAATCAGCCCTTGAGGCTCGAGCCCGAGGTTAAAGTGGTCTATTTCGCTGCTGATTCTAAAGTCAAAAAGGTCATGGAGCGCACTATCTCCAATGTGGACCTAAAAGAAGAATCCAGTCTTCGACTTTTTTCGACGAAAAATATACCTAAAGACTCTGTCACTTGTGCGGTGGTGCCAAAAATAGCAAAGTAGGCATTGCCGTCAAATGCGCTGGTGTAGCTCAGCTGGTAGAGCAACTGATTTGTAATCAGTAGGTCGCGGGTTCGAATCCCATCACCAGCTGTTTTTTTTGGAGGAACCGTGATTAAAAACTACGTATTATTTTTATCTTTCGGGGTTGTTGCTTTGGGCTGTGGGGATGTCAAAGATGCCGATCGAAAGACTGAAGTCTTTAAAGTGAACAACGAAGAGGCGAGCGCATACTACTCATCTTTTGTGACTAAGAAAAAGAGGGCAGCTAACGAGCAAGTGCGTCTCTACACATCTTCGACAACAGTTCCCAATAATTCTAGTCCGGTAAAAGTAGATCTTCAGGTCGTTCTCTATGATGACGGCACTTACGAAGGCATTTATCAGGAGAACAACTGGTATCCTGCCCAGAATCTCAAAGGGCAGTGGCTTGTTAAGCAAACGAGCCTTGTTATAGGTGACCTAGGGCTGGCTGCTGGGGCTGAAGTGAATGGCCGAAAAGGATTTCTGCTTTTGATGAATCGAGACATTCAGTCTCCAGGTCTTAAAGGCAAGACCTTCACCTTTTCGAATTGAGGAATTTAAGGTTTAAGTCGTTGAGGAGTAGGAGGCTGGCCTCATTGTGAAACAAGGCCAGCCTCCTACTCCTGTGCTCCTCATTTAATATAATGAGATTACTGCGAGACCGTCAGGACTGCACCGATACCACCCGTAACTGAGATTCCTGAAGGAGTTGCACTCAGCCCCCTGATATAGAGGAGTGGCATGACTTCAAAAATATTTGAGAACGGGCCCGGAGTGGTATCTTCAATTGCAAATGCATTTGCGTGATCAAAGTCTGCCGTAAAATTCACGGTGCCTGAAAGCTGGCTTGCGGAGACTGTTACTTCTTCTGTACCTCCAGCATTTGCAGAGATCTCAGCCGCCAAGTACGGAAGCTCAGGATCACCACTTGCTGGCGTATGATTGACGATCCCAGAGTTTTGAGTGATGGGACTGCCGGGGCGAGTCGTCTGGCATTGAGATATGAGAGTAGTTCCTGTGGGGCACCATTTAAAAGAGCTGCCATCTTTGATGAGAACGTCCCCCTTTTGGTAGCCGGTGGCGGTGTCTGTAAAATAAACAAATCGGAGCGTGGCTTCGCCCACGGCGTCAAAGGTATTCGCTGCAAACTTGGCATCGATCCACCCTACCGTCCAAATCAGATCACTAAAGTGACTACTGTCATTGAGACTGCCCGTGTTGACACTCGGGCTGCCACTGATCGCCGAGGGACTTCCGAGGTCGAAAGAATTGAGATTCGTGCTGATGATTTCATCACCGTCATCGTCTGTTCCTTGCACGGGAGGCACAATTTCTAAGCGCTGGTAGGTCCCATTTGTGGAGATTCTCAAGGTGAAGCCTGAGAATTTGCCTCCCATGGCCGAGGGGCTATAGCAGGTCGTTGTTCCGGTGGGGCAGGGAGTGGTTGCCTCATTGAGGCCTGTGACAGCTGATTTTACAACCAGTCCTTTGGAGTCCGTGCTTCCCCCCAATGTCAGAGCCGAAACCGACACCGACAGATTTGAGCTTTTAATTGTCGTTGAGCTCGTCAAGGAGCTCGAACTCGTACCCCCACAAGAAGAAATCAAACTCAATAGACCTACAAAGACTCCAAAGTAAGCAACGGTCCAAAATGAATAGATTCTAAGATTCATAGGGTCCCTCCTTTAAAACTGCCCTAAATTTTGGCACAAGAATGCCTCACAAAGTAAGCCTTTTGTCTTTGCCTAGATTTCAAATAATGTTACGAATCTGGCCTTAGCCGACCTCAGTCTTTTTAGGCCCCGCTTCTAGGCTTTTAAAGTTTGAGTCGTTGGGAAGCGCGGGAATAGCTCAGTGGTAGAGCATCTGCCTTCCAAGCAGAGGGTCGTGGGTTCAAATCCCATTTCCCGCTCCAGATTTTTGGGTAATGATCTGGCTGTTTTGAGTAGTGCTTTGATTTAAGCGGGGCTCTGTTTTTAGTGGTTATCCCCCGACATCGCATTTCTCAAAACATTGGAATTACATACGTGGAGAGGTACCGAAGTGGCCAAACGGGGCAGACTGTAAATCTGTTGGCGCAAGCCTTCGGTGGTTCGAATCCACCCCTCTCCAGATGAGTTGGGCAAAAGAGCCCAGGTAGCTCAGTTGGTAGAGCACATCCTTGGTAAGGATGAGGTCACCGGTTCAATCCCGGTCCTGGGCTCCACTTTGTGAACGGAAACGAGAGAAAGAGAATCGAATTATGAGAGACATCATCGCTTTAGAATGTACCGAGTGTAAGCGTAAAAACTATACGACGACTAAAAATCGAAAGACTGTGACTGAAAAGCTTCAGCTCAAAAAACACTGTCCTTCGTGTCGCAAACACATCGTGCACAAGGAAACAAAGACTTAAGAAGCTAGGTCAGTAGCTCAGTTGGTAGAGCATCGGTCTCCAAAACCGAGGGTCGAGGGTTCGAATCCTTCCTGACCTGCCAAATGAGAAGAGCCAAAGGAATTGGGAGTTGAGAGAAGATGGAAAACGTTAATAACCGAAAATTCACCGTTCTGACTTTCTTCGTTTTTGCGTCGATTTTTGGATACGTCTTTTTTCGAGGCCTGACTCAAGTTTTGGATTGGCTCAAGCTGACCAATACAGTGACAGCCGCTCTCGGGGGGTATCCCTGGAAAGTAGTAGGCGGAGGAATCAGTGGCCTGACGGCGTTTGCGGTTTTCCTTGGTGTTACGCTGAGTTCTCGATCGACTTCGTTTTTTGACGAAGTTTTTGGGGAGATTCGCAAGATTACTTGGCCTTCAGGAAACGACACGTACCGAACCACCTTAGTGGTGGGCGTCATGGTGGGTGTCGCTGTGATTGGCCTGTTTTTGCTCGACAATATTTGGAATTGGCTATTTACGTGGTTGCTTTCCTAAACATGGATGAATGAGGACGAATAAAGATGTCGCAACAAGCAGCAGCTGAAACAAAACACTGGTACGTCGTCCATGTCTATTCGGGCTTTGAGGGTAAGGCCAAAGAGGCACTCCTCGAGCGCATTCGACAGGCCAAGATGGAAGACAAATTCGAAGAAATTTTGATTCCCTCAGAGACAGTTGTCGAAATGAAAAAGGGTGAGAAACGATCTCGCTCCAAAAAGTTTTTTCCGGGCTACATTTTCGTCAAAATGTTGCTCAACAACGAAACTTGGCATTTGGTCAAAAACACCAATCGCATTACGGGTTTTGTAGGCAATTCGACAAACCCCGCTCCTGTTTCCGAAGACGAAGTTCTTCGAATCACTCAACAGATCAAAGAGGGCAAGATGAAGCCCAAGGTCACGATTGAGTTTGAAAAGGGCGAGAGCGTTCGAGTGAAAGAAGGCCCATTCGCGAATTTTGCGGGTGTCGTAGACGAAGTGAACACCGAAAAAGGTCGTCTCAAAGTTTTAGTGAGTATTTTTGGTCGTTCAACTCCCATTGATTTGGAGTTTGGACAGGTTGAAAAAGCATAGTTTTTTGAAGTGAGAAGAAGAGGACAGAACATATGGCAAAACAGTTAACGGCAAATGTAAAACTTCAGATTCCTGCAGGTAAAGCTAATCCAGCTCCTCCTGTTGGACCCGCGCTCGGTCAGCACGGTGTCAACATCATGGATTTCTGTAAGCAGTTTAATGCGAAGACTCAAAAGATGGGGGATACAATTGTTCCCGTCATCATTTCGATCTACAGCGATCGAACCTTTACCTTCATCATGAAGAGTCCTCCTGCTTCTGTTTTGTTGAAGCAGGCTGCGAAGGTGGAGAGTGGTTCTGGACAGCCCAATCGAGTGAAGGTGGGTAAAGTCACAGCTAAGCAAGTGACAGAAATCGCAAAAGTTAAAATGCCAGATTTAAATTGTTATACGATCGACAAAGCAGAATCCATGGTTCGCGGGACAGCCCGCAATATGGGAATTGAAGTGATCGATTAATTAAGAGGTGAAATATGCAAGCGGTCGATTTGAAATACATTAAGGAAAAGCAAGGCAAACGCTTTTCAAACAATGTGGCTAAACTTCGAGAAGCAATTCCCGATCCTTTGAAGGCAACGGCTTACAAAAAGGCGTTCGAACTTTTGACGAGTCTTTCAAAGACAAAGTTTGATGAGACGGTAGACATTGCCGTTCGATTGAACGTGGATCCCAAACAGGCGGATCAAATGGTTCGAGGCGCAGTCACTCTGCCAAACGGACTCGGCAAAACCGCCAAGGTTGTTGTGTTTGCTAAGGGCGATAAGCTCAAAGAAGCAGAAGCTGCTGGTGCAGACTTTGTGGGAGCTGATGACTTGGTCGAAAAGATCAATGGTGGTTGGCAAGATTTTACAGCGGTTGTGGCGACTCCCGACATGATGGGTGTCGTCAGTAAACTCGGCAAGGTGCTTGGACCCCGAGGTCTGATGCCCAATCCAAAAACCGGTACGGTAACGTTCGAAGTGGGCAAGGCCATTACAGAACTCAAAAAGGGCCGAGCAGAGTTTCGTGTCGAGAAGGCTGGAGTGATCCACGCCCCCGTTGGCAAAATCAGCTTTGGGCCTCAAAAGCTCGCTGAAAACTTTTCTGTTTTGATGGAACAAATTGTCCGTCAAAAACCTCAAACGGCTAAATTCCCATATATCATTTCGCTGTTTATCAGCACCAGCATGGGACCGAGTATCAAGGTCGATGAGGCCGAGTTTTTGAACATGTAAGGAGACGAATGTGAATCGCGCTCAGAAAAAAGATAATGTTGAGTTTTTAAAGGATGCTTTCACTAAGGCGAAGGGAGTCTATACGGCAGACTTTCGCGGAATGACTGTGGAAGATGTCACCAAACTACGATTTGCTCTTAAGAAGGCGGATACCGACCTCAAAGTCGTTAAAAATCGCCTGGCACTAAGAGCCCTCGAAGGAAAAGAAGTCCCGGAATTTAAGAAGCACTTTGATTTTATGACAGCGGTGGCGCTGTCATTCAAAGACGCGTCTGCCGGAGCGAAGGCGCTCACGCAATTCGCTAAGGAAAACGATAAGTTAAAGGTGAAGGGGGGTCTTGTTGAAGGTAAGGTGTTGAACCTTGCTGAGATCAAGGCTCTGGCTTCACTACCTTCAAAACCCGAACTCTTGGCCAAGCTATTGGGTACGCTTGTGGCGGTTCCGACTGGATTCGTCCGAGTTCTCAATGGAGTACCTTCCAAGTGGGTTTTTGTTTTGGAGGCTATTCGACGACAAAAGCAGGAAAAAGGCGGTTGATCCCTGGATCAAAAGAGGTTTAATACGCTTTCAGACGAAAACTTTAAAGAAAGAGAAAACTGGAGAAGACCATGGCAGTGACCAAAGAAGACGTTGTAAATTTTATTTCAAATATGAGTGTCCTTGAACTTGCTGATCTCGTGAAAGAATTCGAAACCAAGTTCGGAGTTTCAGCAGCAGCCCCCGTAGCAGTGGCAGCAGCAGGCGCTCCCGCAGCAGGTGGCGCAGCAGCAGCTGAAGAAAAGACAGCTTTTAATCTGCACCTCGAAGCAGCTGGCGATAAGAAAATCGACGTGATCAAGGTGGTTCGACAGATCACCGGACTTGGATTGAAAGAAGCCAAGGACCTTGTTGAAGGCGCGCCTAAGCTCGTCAAAGACGGCTTGAGCAAAGACGATGTCGCTAAGTTCAAAAAAGAACTTGAGACTGTCGGCGCTAAAGTCAAAGTCGACTAATTTTCTTTCGATATTTTCTCGATCAGAGTCATTCCGAGAGCTTCTGTGATCTACTGCTCCCCCTCTCGATGACTAAAAAAATATTTATCTAAGCCGGGAAGGACCGTGTTGGTGCTTCCCGGCTTCGGTATTGTGGGAGTCCTCTAATTTTATGGCTAAAAAAGATAGTCCTTCCAATGAAACGTCTCAGATGACGGGACCTAACTTTCGTCATCGAAAGACTTACGGGAAAGTTCCCAAAATCGTTGATATTCCCAACCTGATTGAAATGCAGAAGGAGAGCTATCGACGCTTTCTTCAAGCAGAAACCTCTGTTGAAAAACGCCAAGAGTTTGGATTGCAGGGCGTATTTAAGAGCGTTTTCCCGATCAAGGATTTCAATGAAACAGCTTCATTAGAATTTGTTCAGTACGTGCTCGAGGAGCCCAAGTACGACGTGACTGAATGTCGCGCTCGTGGAATGACTTTTGCGGCGCCCCTCAAAGTAACAGTGCGTTTGGTTCTTTGGGAACTCGACGAGGACGGCAAACCACTCAATATTCGCGACGTCAAAGAGCAAGAAGTTTACTTTGGCGAAATTCCTTTGATGACTCGTAACGGAACTTTCGTCATCAACGGCACTGAGCGTGTCGTGGTAAGCCAGCTCCACCGATCACCTGGGGTTTTCTTTGATCGCGACAAAGCGAAGGCTTTGACGGGTTCTGGTCGTGCAAACTTTACAGCTCGAGTGATCCCCTACCGTGGATCGTGGCTTGATTTTGAATTCGACTCTAAAGATCTTTTGTATGTCCGAATCGATCGTCGTCGAAAATTCCCCGGAACAATTTTGCTTCGCGCTTTGGGAATGTCTGATGAGCAGATCATTAATTATTTTTATCAGGCAGAAACATTCACGTTCGAGGGGAAGAAGATTACCAAGGACGTCGTCGCAGACGTTTTGCCTGGCCAGCTTGTCAACTTTGATATCAAGGACAAAGCGGGCAATGTAATCTTGAAGGCGGGACGACGATTCACTCGTTTTGCCGTAAAAAATCTCGAAAAGAATAAGATCACCTCTATTCCTGTGACTGAAGAAGAATTGCTCGGCCGTATCACAGCGACAAACGTTGTCGATCCGAACACCGGCGAAATCTTGGTTGAAGTCAACCAGCAGCTCACCGAAGAGACTCTCAAAAAAGTATTAGAGGCGAAGATCGAGACTCTCAAATTGATCTTCATCAATAACCAGACGGTGTCTGGCGCGTTGAGAGATACCTTGCTCAGCGATCGCATCGAAAGCCCAGAAGAAGCGATGATGGAAATCTACAAGAAGCTTCGCCCTGGGGATCCTCCCACCATCGAATCGGCTCGCGTTTTCTTTAAGGGACTCTTCTTTGACGCCGAAAAGTATGATTTGGCTCAAGTCGGTCGATTGAAGATGAACCACAAGTTCAACCTCAATGCTTCTCTCGACAATCGAGTTCTTACGAACGACGACATTTTGGGAACCATCAAATATTTGATGGGCCTTAAAGTGGGTAAAGGTGAAATCGACGATATCGATCACCTTGGCAATCGACGCGTTCGTTCGGTCAGTGAACTTTTAGAAAATCAATATCGCGTCGGTCTCGTTCGAATGGAGCGAGCCATCAAGGAGCGCTTGAGCTTGCAAGAGCTTGAAACTTTGATGCCGCACGAATTGATAAATGCGAAACCTGTGTCTGCTGTGGTGAAGGAGTTCTTCGGAACTTCTCAACTCTCTCAGTTTATGGATCAAACCAATCCATTGTCTGAGATCACTCACAAGCGACGATTGTCTGCCCTTGGACCAGGTGGATTGACACGAGATCGCGCCGGATTCGAAGTGCGAGACGTGCATCCCACTCACTATGGACGTATTTGTCCGATTGAAACTCCTGAAGGTCCGAATATCGGTTTGATTGCGTCGCTTTCGACTTATGGTCGAATCAATGAATTTGGATTCATTGAGACGCCTTATCGCAAAGTAGAAGACGGTCAGGTCAAGGGAGATGTGATTTATTGTTCTGCTCTCGAAGAGACAGGCAAAATCATTGCTCAGGCTAACGTCAAACTCGACGAAAAGGGTCGAATGACCGAAGAACTCGTCTCAGCACGAAAGTCAGGCGAGTTTGTCTTGGTCCCACCGGCAGAAGTCAATTTGATTGACGTCTCTCCAAGTCAGATCGTATCCGTCGCGGCGTCGCTCGTTCCTTTCTTGGAACACGATGATGCGAACCGAGCCCTGATGGGTTCGAACATGCAACGACAAGCGGTACCATTGGTGCGTACAAATGCTCCATTGGTTGGAACGGGAATGGAGCGACTCGTCGCGACAGACTCTGGTGTTTGCGTTGTTGCGGGTAATTCGGGATGGATTGAATCTGTTGATGCCGCGCGAATTGTTTTGCGGGTCGACACCAAATCTGCGGACTATGTGCCTTCAGAAATGGGGACGGGTGTAGAGATTTATAGTCTCCAAAAGTACACACGTTCAAATCAAAACACTTGTATCAACCAGAAGCCGATCGTGAAGCTCGGACAGTATGTTCGTCGCGGAGAGATTTTGGCGGATGGGCCTTCTACCGAACTCGGTGAATTGGCTCTCGGTCAAAACGTTCGCGTCGCGTTTATGTCTTGGGGTGGATACAACTTCGAAGATTCGATTTTGATTTCCGAGAAAACAGTCTGCGAAGATGTTTTTACCTCGATTCATATCGAAGAGTTTGAAGTTCTCGCTCGAGATACAAAACTCGGCATGGAAGAAATTACTCGGGATATTCCTAACGTGGGTGATGAAGCCCTCGCGGATCTAGACGATTCAGGAATTATTCGAGTGGGTGCCAAAGTCCGACCTGGAAATATCCTCGTTGGTAAAGTCACTCCCAAAGGAGAGACTCAATTGTCTCCCGAAGAAAAACTTCTTCGAGCCATCTTCGGCGAAAAGGCGAGCGATGTTAAAGATACGTCGCTTCGAGTGCCTCCCGGAGTTGTAGGAACAGTCATTGATACTCGTGTCTTCCAACGCGAAGGAGTCGAAAAGGACTCTCGAGCCAAGAGCATCGAGGATTATCAAACCAAGCGTATCCTCGTGGATCAGGAAGATGAGATTCGCATTATTCGTGAATCTGGTTTGAGGACCATCCATGATCATCTTGTCGGTCAGACCGCAAATACGACTGTGAATGGTAAGAATGGTAGTCCCGTTCTGAAGAAGGGCGACAAGATTACCTCTGATGCATTGAAGAGCGTTCATGAATCTGAGTGGGGCCGAATTGCTTTGGCGAATGAAGTTGCCGAGATGCAAATTCGTCAAATCTATGAGTCGATCAGCAATCAGATCGAAGCCATCAAGCTTGTTGCTCAAAGTAAAGTTGAGAAGCTCAACCGGGGCGATGAACTCCCTCCGGGAGTGATCAAGATGGTGAAGGTCTATATCGCGATTAAGCGAAAGATCGAAGTCGGTGACAAAATGGCCGGTCGTCACGGAAACAAGGGGGTTATTTCCCGAGTTCTTCCAGAAGAGGATTTGCCTTATCTCGCCGATGGAACTCCTGTGGATATCATTTTGAATCCACTCGGCGTACCGTCTCGTATGAACGTGGGACAATTGCTCGAGACCCATTTGGGTGGAGCCGCGTCCGGCGTGGGCCGAATTATTAATCAAATGCTCGATAAGAATGCTGAAGTCGAAATCTTCAGAGCTTATTTGCAAAAGCTTTATCAAACCGATTCTGTGCATCGCTTCTTGAAAGACGCGACTCGTGAAGAGCTCGTGGACTTCTCCAAGAAGTTGACCAAGGGAGTGCCTCTGGCAATCCCAGTGTTTGATGGAACGAATGAAGACGAGATCAGTCGATTGCTCGAGTTGGCCAACTTGCCAACCGACGGTCAGGTTTATCTCTATGATGGTCGAACGGGTGAAACGTTTGAAAGACGCGTCACAGTCGGAACGATCTACATGTTGAAACTGCACCACATTGCCGAGGACAAGATTCACGCTCGAAGTATCGGGCCGTATTCGATCGTCACTCAGCAACCTCTCGGTGGTAAGGCTCAATTTGGAGGTCAGCGATTTGGAGAAATGGAAGTGTGGGCGCTGGAAGCCTATGGCGCCGCCTATTCTCTCCAAGAGTTCCTGACAGTGAAGTCGGACGACATTATTGGTCGAACCCGAATGTACGAATCCATTGTGAAGGGTGAGTACAATTTGGAACCGGGTCTGCCGGAGTCCTTCAATGTGTTGACCAAAGAACTGCGAGCCCTGGCACTCAATGTCCAGCTCGTACAAGATCAAACGACCGAAGGTCAGACCAATTAATTGGAGGTGAGCTATGGAAAGCTTTTTCAACTTATTTCAGAAGCCTAAGAATCCGAGTACGATCAAAGCTTTTAAACTCAGCATCGCCTCTCCGGAGCAGATGCTTGAGTGGTCTTTTGGCGAAGTCAAAAAGCCCGAGACGATTAACTATCGAACATTCAAGCCAGAAAGAGGCGGTTTGTTTTGTGGAGCCATTTTTGGTCCTGTAAAGGATTACGAATGTATCTGCGGCAAATATAAGAGAATGAAACATCGCGGTGTCGTTTGCGAAAAGTGCGGTACCGAGGTGATCGAATCCAAGGTGCGACGAGAGCGGATGGGCCATGTCAAATTGGCAACACCCGTCGCGCATATTTGGTTTTTGAAATCTCTTCCGTCTCGAATCGGTGCAATGCTTGATCTGACTCTGAGAGAGTTGGAACGCGTTCTCTATTACGAATCATATGTTGTGACCGATGCAGGGAGCACTCCCTTCAAGGTTGGACAGATTTTGAGTGAGAATGAGTATCGTCGAGCGGTGGATCAGTTTGGAGCTGAATTTTCTGCAGGCCTCGGCGCTGAAGCGGTTAAAGATCTTTTGCAAAAGATCAATATGTCGGAACTCCGAAACCAGCTTCGCGATGAACTTCGTGACGTCACTTCCGAAGCAAAGCGCAAAAAGTTGGTCAAGCGCCTGCGCGTTTTGGAAGCCTTCTTGCATTCCGAAAACAAGCCTGACTGGATGATCATGGATGTTGTTCCTGTACTTCCTCCTGATCTGCGACCTCTCGTGCCGTTGGATGGTGGTCGATTTGCGACTTCAGATCTCAACGATCTCTATCGACGCGTGATCAATCGAAACAACCGATTGAAGCGATTGATTGAACTCGATGCTCCCGAAATCATTTTGCGTAACGAAAAGCGAATGCTTCAAGAAGCTGTCGACTCGCTGTTTGATAACGGTCGACGAGGCAAAGTTGTAACGGGAACAAACAAGCGACCTCTCAAGTCTCTCTCTGATATGATCAAAGGGAAACAAGGTCGGTTCCGGCAAAACTTGCTCGGTAAGCGCGTCGATTACTCAGGACGATCTGTCATTGTTGTGGGTCCGAATTTGCGACTCCATCAGTGCGGCTTGCCTAAGAAGATGGCTCTTGAGCTCTTTAAGCCTTTTATTTTCAACAAACTCGAAGAACGCGGTTTCGTCAGTACGATCAAAGCGGCGAAGCGAATGGTCGAGCTCGAATCGCCAGAAGTCTATGATGTTTTGGAAGAGGTCATTAAAGAACACCCTGTTCTCTTGAACCGAGCGCCCACGCTGCATCGACTTGGTATTCAAGCGTTTGAGCCCGTGCTCATCGAAGGAAAAGCGATCCAGTTGCATCCTCTTGTTTGTACCGCCTTCAATGCGGACTTTGACGGAGACCAGATGGCCGTTCACGTGCCCTTGTCGATCGAAGCTCAGCTCGAAGCGCGCGTGCTCATGATGTCGACGAACAACTTGCTGTCACCAGCAAGCGGTCGGCCGATTATCTCGCCCACACAGGATATTGTTTTGGGACTTTATTCTCTTACTCGTGAAGAGCCTTACGCGAAGGGCGAAGGAAAAATCTTCATGGATGCAGATGAAGTTCGCACAGCCTACGAATCTGGTGCAGTTAATTTGAATGCACGCATCTATTGCCGTATCAATGGCAAGAAGGTGGCGACCACAGCAGGTCGAGCGATTGTAGCTGGAGCTGTTCCTGAAGAAGTACCCTTTGAATACGTCAACAAGGAACTCGACAAGAAGGCTTTGGCTAAACTTGTTGAAGTCACCTTTAAGCACGCGGGACAAAAGAAATGCGTCTTGATGTCAGATAGACTCAAGAATCTCGGATTTGAATTTGCGACACGTTTTGGAATGTCGATCGCGATGAGAGACATGACGATTCCGCAGAGCAAGACGGGTCTTTTGGATGTTGCCAAAAAAGAAATTAAAGAAATCGAATCTCAGTACTCTGAAGGGATCATTACCGACGGTGAGCGTTCGAATAAGGTCATTGATATTTGGACAACGTTGTCCGATCGAATCGCGAAGGACATGATGAGTGGTCTTGGGCAGCAGGAGTTCACCGCTAAGCCTGGATCTAAGAACAACGCTTTTGCAGATCGCAAAGGTGAGCCCATCAAAACAAAATCGTTCAATACGATTTTTATGATGGCAGATTCCGGCGCTCGAGGAAGTACTGCTCAGATTCGTCAACTCGCAGGTATGCGGGGATTGATGGCAAAACCTTCGGGTGAGATCATCGAGACTCCGATTATCTCAAACTTCCGCGAGGGATTGACGGTTCTTGAGTACTTTATTTCGACTCACGGAGCTCGTAAGGGTCTTGCGGATACCGCTCTTAAGACAGCGAATGCCGGATATTTGACTCGTCGATTAGTCGATGTCGCTCAAGACTCGGTCGTCATGGAGAAGGATTGTGGAACTCTCGAAGGTATCGAGATGACTGCACTCGTCGAAGGCGGAGAAGTTATCGAATCCTTGGCTGAGCGAATTATGGGCCGAGTGGCTCTGTTTGATATCAAGGATCCTGTAACCAAAAAGGCAATTGTCAAAGCCAACGAAGAACTCAATGAAGAAGCTGTTGAGCGAATCGAAGCTCTTCAGATTTCTAAAGTGGGAATTCGTAGTCCGCTGACATGTAAGAGCCGACGTGGAATTTGTATTTCGTGTTATGGCCGAGATTTGGGTCGCGGAGCGATGGTCCATATTGGTGAAGCTGTTGGAATCGTTGCAGCTCAGTCTATCGGAGAACCCGGTACTCAGTTGACGATGCGTACGTTCCACATTGGAGGAACGGCGAGTGCGATGGCGGAGCAAAGTACTTTGGAAGTTCGTCACGATGGTAAAGTCAAATTGGTTAATGTTCAGACACTGACGAACAAAAACGGCGAGACGATTGTTTTGAACCGAAACGCCGAAATCGTCGTTGTGGATGCAGAAGATCGTGAGCTCGAGCATCATCGATTGACCTCGGGAGCTCGATTGCGAGTGACCGAAGGAGCCAAGGTGAAGACGGGTCAGTCGGTCGCCGATTGGGATCCGTATGCAGTGCCCATTATGACGGAATTCTCGGGTCGAGTGAAATTCGAAGACCTGGTTGAAGGATCTACATTCAAAGAGCAGCGCGATGCCGCTACAGGATTAGCTCGTCGCGTGGTGATGGAATCTCGTGGCGCCGGCGATATGCGACCTCGCATGTTGATCGTTGATCCAAAGACGGGATCTACTTTGATGCATCCAAAAACAGGATCCGAAGTTCGTTACTGGTTGCCTGTGAATGCAACAATCTCTGTCGCAGACGGAACCGAAGTTCAAGCCGGAGATGTTCTCGCTAAGATCGCTAAGGAATCCGCGAAATCGAAAGACATCACTGGAGGTCTACCTCGAGTGGCAGAACTCTTCGAAGCGCGTACACCTCGGGATCAACCGGCGATCATTGCGGACACCGACGGATATGTAGCGTTTGGTAAAGACACCAAAGGTAAGAGAAAAATTCTGTTGAAGCCTGAAAAGGGTGAAGAGATCGAGTACCTCATTCCCAAAGCGAGACATATTTTTGTTCGCGAAGGGGACTTCATTCGCGGAGGAGAGCCGATTGTTGAAGGATCTATTAATCCTCACGACATTCTGCGAGTCCTTGGAGTCAAGGCTTTGGCCAAATACTTGGTCGATGAAATTCAAGAAGTTTATCGACTGCAAGGTGTGAAGATTAACGACAAGCATATTGAGTGTATTGTTCGTCAAATGTTGAGAAAGGTCCGAATCGTAAAAGCAAATGATTCTACTTTCTTGGAAGGCGAACCAGTCTCTCGATGGATGTTTGAAGAGGCGAACGACGCGCTGATAGCCGAAGGCAAAAAGCCCGCAACAGCGGAGCCCATGCTCTTGGGTATTACAAAAGCGGCCTTGAACACAGATTCTGTGCTCTCGGCAGCGAGCTTCCAGGAGACGACAAAGGTCTTCACCGAAGCTGCGATTTCTTCGCGAGTCGACAACCTCCATGGCTTGAAAGAAAACATCATCATGGGTCGGTTGTTGCCGGCCGGAACCGGTCTCGACGAATATCGATTGCACGATATTCTGGTCGAAGGCGGCGATGATGAATTCCTGTCTGATGTGGATGTCGATACGACTCATGTCGGAGCAGCCGATGCGGCTCAAAAAGCTGCAAACTAAAAGCTGTTAAAGATCTCATTATTCCAGAGGGCTCTGTTTAGGCAGGGCCCTCTGTGTTTATCGGCCACTTGATCACTTTGGATTAAATAAGCAGAGGTCAGAATCAGTCGGCTTAAGCCTTTGGCTTTGCAAAAGCTGATACTCCAAACATCAGCCAGCCAAAGATGAGGCAAATTCCGCCAAATGGCGCCGCCGTTGTTGGAAACTCTCGAGAAGTCATCGTACTTACGATGAGCGTTCCACAAAATAACAGGATGCCGAGACCAAAGAACATGCCACTTAACTTAAGAATAAAGGAATGCTCTCGAACCAGCCTGATTCCCACCACGGCCATTACTGCGGAATGGATGAGTTGATAGATCACTGCCATCTGAAATATCCTTGCATCTGGTTCGGTCATCTCTACAGCGTGCGCTCCTATGGCACCCACAATGATGGCTGTCATCCCAAACACAGCTGCACCCACAAATAGAGTCTTCTCCATAAACTTGACCTTAACTCAAACCTCATTGGACGCGTCCGACTTTCTGTATTTAAATCCACTCCTTGGGGGTTTTTGGACTGTTGGTGGGATTGAGTGCATTGATCGCAAGCGCTGGTCACGAGCCTTGCCCTTCAGCCCTGCATAGACTTTCAGATAAATATCAAGAATTTCAATATCTTATGACCAATTCGGACCAAGTACCAAGTTGGGCACAGATGCTCGAGCAAATTCAATATATAGAGAGAAAGCTTCCTGACCTCTCGGAATCTGAGCAAGTAGATCTTCTGGAAGGTCATTTTGGATGGCTCAATCGACAGCCGCCGGGAGACCTTCTTTTAACTCATGCGGAGAGCCTTCTTCATGCTTATATCTCTCTCAAAGTGAGCGTGAGCTCACTGCGCCCCGCCGCTGCAGAGGTTCTCAGTTTTCAAATCCGGGAACTCCTTCACTTTTACGGGGAGTAGCTCGCTTTTTGCCCATATCTCACGTTGACAGGTGGGGGTCCAAAAACCTAAAAAATGGCCTTATTCGGGTACCAAAGTCTGAATCGTGCCTCATGCTGGACGCGAGATCATTTGGACCCAAGACATATTGATTAAGTCTTTATGACTTTTGACTCTTCTGTGTTTCCACCCAACGGAAGCGAGAGAAGAGCGGTGAAAAGAAAAAGACAGAATTCATCGATCGAGTGATTGATCGAGGATGTGAATTTAACTGGTAGCTGTTTTGTGCGCCGAACTGACACACAAAACAGATGCTGTAATTTTTAAGGAGAACGGATGCCCACAATTAATCAACTGATTCGAAAGGGGCGCTCTAAGAATACTTGGAAATCGAAGGCTCCAGCACTTCGAGGCGCTCCCCAGAAACGTGGTGTTTGCACTCGTGTTTACACGATGACACCTAAGAAACCGAACTCAGCTCTGCGAAAGGTTGCACGGGTTCGACTCACCAATAAGCAGGAAGTCACGGCGTACATTATGGGCGTTGGACATAACCTCCAAGAGCACTCTGTTGTTTTGATTCGAGGAGGCCGGGTGAAAGATTTGCCAGGTGTTCGTTATCACATTGTTCGCGGAACATTAGATTCCACGGGTGTGGCCAATCGAAAACGTAGCCGATCCAAATACGGCGCAAAGAGACCTAAGGCCTAATTTAATTTTTTGTTGAGGAGATATAGATGCCGCGAAGAAGAAGAACTCTCAAACGACCCAAACTTCAGCCCGATCTCAAATTTAACGATATGGTGGTGAGTAAGTTTGTAAACCAGCTCATGTGGAGCGGTAAGAAAACAATCGCAACTAATATTGTTTATGATGCGATGGATGACCTTCAAAAAAAGGGTGAAGACTCGCTCAAGATTTTCAAGAAGGCGATCGACAATGTTCGCCCCGAAGTTGAAGTCCGATCTCGCCGAGTGGGTGGAGCCAACTATCAAGTTCCGATGGAAGTTCGCCCCGAGCGTAAATTGACTTTGAGTTGTCGATGGTTGATCGCGAGTGCTCGTGATCGCGCTGGCCGATCAATGGCTGAAAAACTTTCTGCCGAACTTTATGAAGCAGCCAATGGACGTGGTGGCGCCATCAAGAAGCGTGAAGACGTTCACAAAATGGCTGAGGCTAACCGAGCTTTTGCTCACTTCCGTTGGTAATTGATTTGGTTGGAATGGTGATGGTGGTTTTATGTCAGCGGTGGCGGTAACAAAGATGGCAAGTGTGCTCGAGAAAACTCGAAACATTGGCATCATTGCGCACATCGATGCTGGCAAGACCACCACAACCGAACGAATTTTGTTCTATACGGGCAAAACACACAAAATCGGCAATGTCGATGAAGGCAATACGCAGATGGATTGGATGGTACAAGAACAGGAGCGCGGGATTACGATTACATCCGCTGCGACCACCTGTTTTTGGAAGGATCATCAAATCAATATCATCGATACTCCCGGGCATGTGGACTTTACGATCGAAGTCGAGCGCTCATTGCGAGTTTTGGACGGTGCGGTCGGAGTTTTCTGTGCGGTGAGTGGTGTACAACCTCAGTCCGAAACAGTCTGGAGACAGGCCGACAAGTATCGTGTGCCGCGAATTGCATTTGTGAACAAAATGGATCGAATGGGCGCTGACTTCAATCGAGTTGTCGAAATGATAAAGACAAAACTCCACGCTCAGCCCATTCCACTTCAGCTTCCGATTGGACGTGAAGAAAGCTTCAAAGGCTGCGTCGATTTGATTGAAGAGAAGGCTTATCTCTGGGGCAAAGATTCCGAGGGATTGAGTTTTGATGTTTCTGAAATTCCCTCAGACCTTTTGGCTGATTTCAAAAAGGCCCGCGAAGCTCTGGTTGAAGCCGTGGCAGATTTGGATGAGCAGGTCGCGGATCTTTATTTGGGCGGTAAGCCCGTCACAAAAAGCGATCTGTATTCCTCAATTCGACGAGTCACGCTTGGTTTGAAGGGCGTGCCAGTTTGTTGTGGGGCCTCATTTAAGAATGTGGGCGTGCAGCCTCTTTTGGATGCAGTCGTTGGCTACCTTCCTTCCCCGGCTGATATTGGTGGAACCGAAGGAATGGATCCCAAAGATCATTCTAAGAAAATTAAACTGCAAGCTTCCGAAAAATCTCCTCTCGCAGCACTCGTGTTCAAACTTCAGAATGATCCTTTTTTTGGTTCGATGGCGTATGTGCGTATTTATTCCGGCAAGCTTGAAAAAGGCGAAGCTGTAAATAATTCCACAAAGGAGCGCAAAGAGAAGATTGCTCGTCTTCTTCGAGTGCATGCCAATCAGAAAGAAGATATCGAAACGATTGGTGCAGGAGAGATCGCGGCGATTGTGGGACTTAAGTTTTCGTCTACCGGCGATACTTTGTGTGATTTTGATAAACCTGTTTTGCTCGAATCCATTCAGTTTCCGGAACCTGTGATTTCTGTGGCGATTGAGCCAAAAACCAAAGCCGATGAGGAAAAGCTTTTGGAGAGTCTAAAGCGACTGACTTTAGAGGATCCTAGTTTCAAAGTTTCGACGAATGAAGAAACAGCACAAACCCTGATTTCTGGAATGGGCGAGCTCCATTTAGAGATCATTACAGACCGCCTTTTGAGAGAATTTAATGTGGCTGCGAATGTCGGGCGCCCACAAGTCTCTTATAAAGAGAGTATTTCCAAGAAGTCACAATTTGATCATAAATTTCAACGACTCGTAGCGGGCAAGAATGCCTTTGCGCACATTGTTTTGGAGATTGAATCCAATGAAAACGGGAAAGGTATTGAATTCAAGAATTTGATTCCCGCATCCGCGATGCCCCCTGTTTTTGTGAAGTCCATTGAGGAAGGTGTTCGAGATGCACTTCAGAATGGCGTTTTGGGCTCGTATCCCGTTGTGGATGTAAAAGCTACACTCGTCGGCGGCAGTTTTGATGAAAAAGATTCAACCGAAGTGGCCTTTAGACTAGCCGCCAGCATGGCTTGCAAAGAGGCTTTGCGAAAGGCTTCGCCAGTCTTGTTGGAGCCAATTATGTCGATTGAAATAGTTGTCCCCGAGGACTATATGAGTCAGATTATCGGGGACTTAAACGCCCGGCGCGGTAGGGTCTTGTCCATGGATGAACGAGTGGGAAATCGTGTTATCCAGGGAGAAGTCCCTCTCGCTCAAACGTTTGGGTATGCAACCGCAGTGAGATCGCTCTCACAAGGTCGCGCGACATATTCGATGGAGCCGCTTCGTTACGAAGTTGTTCCACCAAATATAACAGAAGGAATTTTAGGAAAGTTTAGTTTGTAACCTAGGATCGCAACAACTTCAGGAGGAAGTATGGCAAAGGCTAAGTTCGAAAGAACAAAAACTCACGTAAACGTTGGAACGATTGGTCACGTTGACCATGGAAAGACAACACTCACTGCAGCATTGACTAAGGTCAGCGCTGATATGGGAATGGGCGAGTACATCGCTTATGATCAAGTCGCTAAGGCTTCAGAAAAGCAAGGCCGACGGGATGCTTCGAAGATCATCACGATCGCGACATCACACGTTGAGTATTCAACTTCAAAGCGGCACTACGCTCACGTCGATTGCCCAGGACACGCGGACTATGTGAAGAACATGATCACCGGTGCAGCTCAGATGGACGCTGCGATTTTGGTGGTGAGTGCTGTTGACGGTCCCATGCCTCAAACACGAGAGCACATTCTCTTGGCTCGCCAAGTCGGCGTTCCTCAGATTGTTGTTTTCCTCAACAAATGTGATTTGGTTGATGATGCCGAACTTTTGGAACTCGTCGAAGTCGAACTTCGCGATCTCTTGAACTACTACAAATTTCCTGGCGACAAGACCCCGATCATTCGCGGTGCTGCTGCTAAGGCTTTGGCTGGTGATGCTGGAGAACTCGGGGTTCCTTCTATTAAAAAACTTTTGGAAACCTTGGATACGTATATCCCGGATCCTACACGAGACAACGACAAGCCTTTGTTGATGCCAATCGAAGACGTCTTCTCGATCTCTGGTCGAGGAACTGTTGTCACTGGAAGAATTGAACGGGGCAAAGTCAAAGTGGGCGATGAATGTGAAATCGTCGGACTTCGACCAACGATCCTTACCACCATCACTGGGGTAGAAATGTTCAAAAAGCTTTTGGACGAAGGTCATGCTGGAGATAACTGCGGACTCTTGCTTCGAGGTACCAAGAAGGAAGAAGTCGAGCGTGGACAAGTTATTTCGGCCAAGGGTTCTGTTAAGCCCCACACTAAGTTCAAATGCGAAGTCTATATCTTGAACAAGGATGAAGGTGGCCGACATACTCCGTTCTTCAAAGGATACCGACCTCAGTTTTATTTCCGAACGACGGATGTGACTGGAAGCGTTCAACTTCCAGACAACGTAGAAATGGTGATGCCTGGTGATAACGTGGCGATGAGTGTCGAACTGATTACTCCTATCGCGTTGGAAAAATCTCAGCGATTCGCGATCCGAGAAGGTGGACGAACCGTTGGCGCAGGCGTTGTCGCGGAAGTCATTGAATAATTTTAAAGGAGTCGAGCTGTGCAAGGCGAAAAGATTAGAATCAAATTGAAAGCATACGAATCCACACTCCTTGACAGTGCGATTCACGAAATTGTGGCAACAGCAAAGAGAACGGGGGCGGAGATTGCCGGCCCCGTTCCGTTGCCCACGCGAATCAGTCGTTTTTGCGTTTTGCGATCTCCTCACGTCGACAAAAAATCTCGTGAGCACTTTGAGGTTCGAACACACAAGCGCCTGCTCGACATATTGAGCCCAACACAACAAACCATTGATGCACTCATGAAGCTGGATCTGTCGGCGGGTGTGCACGTGGAGATCGAATAATTTTTTTAAGAGGTTATTATGGCCTGTATATTAGGACGTAAAGTAGCGATGACCCAGACCTTCGGACCGGAAGGAGAAATCATTCCGGTGACCGTGATTAAGGCGGGACCTTGCAAAGTCATTGAACAGCGAACTCAGGATAAGAACGGTTATTCTGCGGTGGTCGTTGGCTTTGAAGAAGTTGAAGGTTCCAAGCTGGGATCAAAGCCATTGTTGGGATTTTTCAAAAAATCAAACACTCCCTGCTATCAAGTTCTCAGAGAGTTTCGTGACCTTGATATGGCACCGGGAACAGATTTGACGACAGCTCAATTTCAGACGGGCGACAAACTGATTCTTGAAAGCGTCTCCAAAGGTAAGGGGATGACAGGCGTTATCAAGAAATGGAATTACAGCCGAGGCCGGATGTCTCACGGAGGTAACTGTCAGCGTAAGATTGGATCCATCGGGATGCATACTTGGCCTGCTCGAGTTCTTCCGGGCAAGAAGATGGCTGGCAATATGGGAAATGAGAAAATCACACTCCGTACCATTGAAGTGGTGAAGTCTCTCCCTGAAGAAAACTTGCTGTTTATCAAGGGGCCCGTTCCAGGAGCTCCCAATGCATTGGTGATTATTCGTAAGGCTCCAGTGAAAGTGAAGAAAACGGCTGGAACAGCCAAGAAAGTGGCTTAAGAGTAGAATTTTATGAGTCAGTTTAAGATCTACAATTTGAAGAATGAAGCGGTGGGTACTGAGGATGTCAGTGACACCTTAGTGAAAGCCAAATTCAAACCCTCTCTCATGCATGATTACGTGACGATGCAACGACGCAAAATGCGTCAGGGCACTGCCAGCACCAAGACTCGCGCAGAGGTGAGTGGTTCTGGGAAAAAGCCTTTTAAGCAAAAGGGATCTGGTAATGCGCGCCAAGGAACTTTGATTGGTCCTCACCAGCCTGGTGGAGGTATCGCATTTGGTCCTCGCCCTCGGTCGTATGAGACAGGATTGAATAAAAAGGCAAAGTCGCAGGGAATTTGTCAGGCTTTGTCTCAAAAGAATTTTGAAGGCCGGCTGTTTATCTTGGACGATTTCCAAATCAAGTCAGGAAAAACCAAAGAAGCAGTAACAGCGCTAAAAAAATTCAAGGCTGATTCCGCAGTTATTGTGGGGAATTTGTCTACCGAGACGATGCGAAGTCTCAAAAACGTGCCTTCGATCAAGGGTCTCAGCCCTGCGGGAGTCAACGTTTATGATATTTTGCGCCATGATTTTCTCTTCGTCACTAAGGCTAGCATTAAAGAACTGAACGATCGTGTGGAGAGAACAATGACTAAGAAGAAGGGAGCATCAGCGTGAGCCGACTTGTTTTGAAATATCCGCTGATCTCAGAAAAGAGTTCGCGACTTCAGGCGGATGCGAATCAGTATAGTTTCGCAGTGGCGATTGACGCCAATAAGAATGAAATTCGAAAAGAAGTTCAAAACCTTAAGAAGGGAATTGAAGTTCAAAGTGTTCGCACAATCATTGTGCGAGGCAAAGTGAAACGCGTTGGCCGCTCAATGGGAAAGCGCTCAAATTGGAAGAAGGCGATTGTCCGACTTAAAGAAGGTCAGACCCTCGAACTCTTCGAGACGGCATAACGTAGGAAAGGGCTTGAGACATGGGATTTTATAAACCAGTCACACCGGCAAGAAGATTTTATACTCGACGAGATTTTTCGACTCTCACTAAAGGTGTAGAGCCGACAAAGGCACTCTGTGAATTTATTCCAGTTTCGGGTGGCCGAAACAATAGAGGCCGAATCACATCGAGATTCAAAGGCGGCGGGCACAAAAAGCTTTACCGCATTATAGATTTCAAACGAGACAAGGTGGGAATCCCCGGACTTGTTTGTTCCATTGAATACGATCCAAACCGAAATACTTTTATCGCTTTGGTTCAGTATCCGGATGGCGAAAAGCGCTATATTTTGGCGCCGCAAGATTTGAAGGCGGGAGATACAGTTTCTTCCGGACCGGCAGCTGAAATTCGCCCAGGCTGCGCACTTCCTTTGACGGCAATTCCTGTGGGTACATTTATCCACAATATCGAATTGAAGCGCGGCAAGGGTGGAGCCTTGGCTCGATCTGCAGGAACTTACGCTCAATTGATTGCAAAGGAAGGCGAGTACGCCAGTTTGCGATTGCCTTCGAGTGAAATTCGCAAAGTTTTAGTCGAGTGCTTCGCGTCGATTGGCCAACTCTCCAACGCAGATCATATGAACGTGAGTTGGGGTAAAGCCGGACGATCACGTTGGTTGTCGAAGCGGCCCCACAATCGAGGAACCTCGATGAACCCCATTGATCACCCCCATGGTGGTGGTCAAGGTAAGACCAAGGGTGGTCGACATCCTGTCACACCTTGGGGTCAACCGACTAAGGGCTTCCGTACGCGAAATAATAAGCGCACAGACAATATGAGAGTTCAACGACGTAATACGAAAGTGATGGTGTAATTGGATGGGACGTTCGCTTAAAAAAGGACCTTTCGTGGATTATCACCTTTTAGACAAGGTGCTGAATCAAAAGGACGGAAGTCAAAAGAAGATGCTTAAAACTTGGTCTCGTCGTTCGACCATTATTCCTGAAATGGTAGGGATCACTTTTGCCGTTCATAATGGAAAGAATTTTATTCCGGTGTACGTGCAAGAGAATATGGTCGGCCAAAAGTTGGGCGAATTCGCTCCGACTCGAACGTTTAGACAGCATGCGGGTGATCGCAAGGCTGGTAAGGATGTGGCGGCTTAATTATGGAAGCAAAGGCAACTTTAAAATATTCAAGAATTTCCGCGAAGAAGATGCAGCCTATTTGTAAGTTGGTGCGCGGTTTGCCAATTCAGGAAGCGATTGCGACTCTGCAATTCACTCCAAAAAAGGGTGCGCAGATTATTCGAAAAGTGATCGAATCCGCTCGAGCTAATGCCCATGAGCGCAAGGTCGATGTGGATACGTTGAAGATTAAGTCTGTCGTCGTTGATCGAGGACCCATCATGTATCGCATGATGTCGCGTCAACGAGGGATGGCGTATCGAATTCGAAAGCGTTTGTCGCATGTGACAGTAGTGGTGGGAGACGAATAATGGGTCAGAAAATACATCCTCGTGGATTAAGAATTAAGATTGTTAAGGGCTGGGATTCCGTTTGGTTTTCGCCGAAAAAATATTCTGATCTTTTGAAGGAAGATTTGAAAATTCGAAGCTTCTTAAACGAAAAGATCGGGCACGCTGGAATTTCTCGAGTTGTGATTGAGCGATCGACCTCTAAAGTGCGAGTGACAATTCACACTTCGCGTCCTGGAATTATTATCGGTAAGAAAGGTGCGGGGATCGATGTCTTGAAGTCCCAACTTCAAGCGCTTTCAAGCACCGAGCTTCTTTTGAATATTAAAGAAGTTCGTAAGGCCGAAATTGACTCAAAATTAGTCGCTGAAAATATTGCGACCCAGTTGGAACGCCGAGTGGCCTTTCGTCGAGCGATGAAAAAGGCCATTCAGTCTGCGATGAAGTTTGGCGCAGAAGGCATCAAGGTTCAATTGAGTGGTCGTTTGGCGGGAGCCGAGATTGCTCGAATGGAGCGCTATATGGAAGGACGAGTTCCTTTGCATACGCTTCGAGCAGACATCGACTACGGAACAGCAACCGCTTTTTGTACTTACGGTGCAATTGGTGTGAAAGTTTGGATTTTTAAAGGTGAAGTTCTGGAGAAGAAGCAGCATCAACAAGATGAAGCTTCGACTTTGGTGGCTTAGAAAAACGAGAGGTTTTAGACAATGCTTCAGCCAGCAAGACAAAAATGGAGAAAACAGGCTAAGGGCAAGAACCGAGGAATGGCTACACGAGGTCAGTTTCTCGCATTTGGAGATTTTGCTCTTCAGGCGTCAGATCGAGGTCGATTGACGGCACGCCAAATTGAAGCCGGTCGTATTACAATCAGTCGTCATATTAAAAGAGGTGGAAAGCTCTGGATTCGAGTGTTTCCGGATAAGCCTGTGACGAAGAAGCCCTTGGAAGTTCGAATGGGTAGCGGAAAGGGAAGCCCAGAGTTTTGGGTATCCGTGATCAAGCCGGGTCGAATTTTGTATGAACTAGAAGGAATTCCAGAATCAATTGCGAAAGAGGCGTTTCGTTTGGCTTCGGCAAAACTTCCTGTGAAGACGCGATTTATGGCCCGAAGAATGGCTTAATGAAGGTGATGTGATGGCAAAACAAAAAAAGGACAAAACAAATTACGCGGAGATGTCGAGTGAGGATTTGTCTCGCCGTGTGGCAGAGCTTGTTACGGAATTGGGTTCCGCTCATCAGAAGCTTCGAATGGGACAATTTAAGAAGATTTCTGATTTTACAAGAATTCGAAGAGAGATTGCTCGGTGCAAAACGATATTGCGAGCACGCGAATTGAAAGCGAAGAAGGCCGCTTAAAGCGGACGCGACGAAGAGGAAGGATTTATGACGGCAGAAAAGACAGCTCAAACAACGGATGCGACGAAGGTAAAATCACTTCGCCGGATCATCGGTACTGTGGTTTCTAATAAGATGCAAAAGACGGTTGTATTGGAAGCTTCCAGGCTGGTGAAGCATCCCAAATACGGAAAATACTACAAAAAATATCAGAAACTCAAAGCTCACGATGAAAAGTCGGAATGTGGAGTGGGCGATAAGATTGAAGTCATTGAGTGCCGTCCTCTTTCGAAAGAGAAAAGATTTCGACTGAGTAAGATTATTGAAAAAGCCAAAGTGGTTGAATTTAGTAAACAACAGGTGGCGGGGTAATTTGCGATGGTACGAACTCAAACAAAATTAACTGTGGCTGACAATACAGGCGCCAAATTGGTGGAGTGTATTAAAGTCATCGGTGGAACCAAAAAGCGTTATGCCGAAGTCGGTGACGTCATTGTGGTCGCCGTGAAAGATGCAATTCCTTTCGGCAAAGTCAAAAAGGGCGAAGTAAAGCGAGCTGTTGTGGTTCGTTGCTTTAAAGAGTTTAGCCGTGCTGATGGAACTCACATTAAATTTGATGATAATGCGGCTGTCTTGATTGGCGGAGATACCGAGCCCATTGGAACTCGTATTTTTGGACCTGTAGCTCGAGAACTGCGCGCGAAAAAGTTTATGAAAATCATTTCATTGGCTCCGGAGGTGCTCTAATGCCGGCACGTATAAAAAAAGACGATATGGTGATGGTGATTTCCGGAAAAGACAAAGGCCGTACGGCAAAAGTTCTTCAGGTGTTTCCTCGTGAAGACAAATGCATCGTTGAAAAGGTCAACGTAGTGAAGCGTCATCAAAAGGCGAAGCAGACGGGCCAGCCTGCGGGCATTGTCGAGAAGACTCTCAAGATCGCTCTTTGCAAAGTGATGCCTTTTGATGCGTCTGCAAAGAAAGCATCGCGAGTTCGTTTTGAAATTAAGGGAGATAAGAAAGCTCGAGTTTTTGTGAAGTCGGGCAAAGCTGTTGACGCAGCGTAAGGTGATTTATGGCGGAAGAAGGCAAAAAGAAAAAGACTGATAAAAAGGATTCGGCTGGTTCCTCGGTTCGCACAAAAGCGACCAGAACCAAAGGTGCAGAAAATTTGGCACCTGCTGAATTGGTAACTCCACGACTTTATACTCGTTATACCAAGGAAGTCGTTCCTGCTCTGATGAAGCAATTTAATTATAAGAGCGTCATGCAAGTACCTCGCATAACTAAGATTGTTTTGAATGCAGGATTGGGTCGAGCCACACAGAATATCAAAATCGTGGATCAAGCCATGAAGGATATGGCCGCAATCTCGGGACAAAAGCCTGTACAGTGCAAATCAAAGATTGCGATCTCAAACTTCAAATTGAGAGCGGGACTTCCCATTGGCGTACGAGTGACCTTGCGGGGAGCTCGGATGTACGAGTTTATTGATCGCTTGGTGAATTTGGCATTGCCCCGAATTCGTGACTTTCGTGGAATTCCCGATCGCGGATTTGATAGCCGGGGAAATTTTACCATGGGTCTTAAGGATCAATTGGTGTTTCCGGAGCTCGAGTTTGACTCTGTCGAAAATACTTTTGGAATGAATATTACTTTTGTGACGACAGCAAAGACTGATCAGGAAGGGCTGGCATTGATGCAGGCTTTTAATTTCCCATTCAGAAAACGTCCTCAAGGAACGTCACAGCAGAAGGCGGCTTAAGAATATGGCGAAGACAAGTAGCGTAAATCGGTATCAGCGAAATTTGGAAATGATTGCTCGCTATCGCGAAAAACGTCTGAAGTTGAAGGAGGTTGTTCGCAGCCCTAAATCAACTCAGGAAGAAAAGGAAGCTGCTCAGAGAGCGCTCTCAAAGATTCCTCGAACAGCGTTGCCCGTTCGATTGAAAGTCCGATGCGAAATCACGGGGAGAACCCGTGGTGTTTATCGAAAATTTAAACTGTCTCGAATTAAGTTTAGAGAGCTAGCGCACCAAGGATTGCTCCCTGGTGTATCAAAGGCGAGCTGGTAGGAGAAAGAGTATGTTAACGGATCCCATTGGTGATTTTTTTAGTCGGCTTCGAAATGGAGCTAAGGCAGGGAGTGAAGTCGTTAAGGTTCCTTATTCAAAAATGAAGCAGGGAATTTTGGAGATTTTGAAAAAGGAAGGCTTCCTCATTGATTTTGAGTTGGAAGATAAGAAGTCAAAGAAGACCTTGATGGCGCATCTGAAGTTTGCGCGAAATGGAACGGCCGTTCTCGAGAATATTCGTCGCGTGAGCAAACCTGGTCATAGAACGTATTCTTCTGCTCCAAAGACGGCTCGGATTCGCGGTGGAATTGGTTTTCAGATTCTATCGACATCCAAAGGATTGATGACTGATAAGGAAGCCATTCAACAAAAAGTTGGTGGCGAAGTAGTCGGAGAGGTGTGGTAAATTATGTCACGGTTAGGTCGCATTCCAATTGCGCTTCCCAAGGGTGTTAAAATTAACATTCAGGGGCAATCAGTTTTGGTTGAAGGACCCAAGGGCAAAATCTCTCGCCCCATTCCCGAGAATGTTAAAATTGCAGTTGAGGGCGAAAAGGCGAAGGTTGAGAGATCGACAGAAGACAAGCCGACCAAGTCTGCTCACGGACTCATGCGATCGGTCTTGGCCAATATGGTGAAGGGCGTGAGTGAGCCCTTTGTAAAAACCATGGTGTCTGTTGGCGTCGGTTATCGTATGGCCCTCGCAGGAACCAAATTGACGGTGAATGCAGGACTTTCTCATCAGGTCATTTATGATATTCCACAAGGTGTCACGCCGAAGTTGGAAGATCAAACAAGGTTGTCTCTTACTTCTGTAGACAAAGAGCTTTTGGGGCTTGTAGCGGATAAGATTCGCTCAATTCGACCCCCAGAACCCTACAAAGGCAAAGGCATTCGTTACGACGGCGAGCACATCCAGTTGAAGGAAGGTAAAGCTGCCGGAGGCAAAGGTTAATAGGTGATTTATGGCTAAGAAGACCAAAATTGTAGCTAGACGCTTACGTCAATCTCGAATCAGAAAAACGCTGGAGGGTTCTCCGGAACAACCTCGGTTGTCTGTTTTCAGATCATCCCGATATATTTATGCGCAGATCATAGAGGACGTCAGCCAAAAGACCCTTGTGGCCTGTTCTTCGATTGAGAAAGACGTTCGGTCTAAATTGAAAAGCACTCGAAACTTAGAAGCAGCCAAGACAGTTGGAAAGATTTTGGCTGAGAGAGCTAAGGCTAAAAAGATTTCGGGAGTCGTTTTTGATCGAGCTGGGTTTGAATACCAAGGCCGCATTAAAGCTCTGGCGGAAGGCGCACGAGAAGCGGGACTTAAGTTTTAAAGAAAGGCGTTATGGCAGTTTCAAGAGATATCGTTTCGACTTTGGATATTAAAGAGAGAATCGTAAACGTGGCTCGAGTAGCGAAGGTTGTTCGCGGCGGACGACGATTCAGTTTCAGTGCGTTGGTTGCCGTAGGTGACGAGCGAGGATTTGTTGGATTTGGGTTAGGTAAAGCCAATGAAGTCCCGGAAGCTATCGCCAAAGCCACCGAGCAAGCAAAAAAGAATATGACTCAAGTTCCATTGTCGGGAAGCTCGATTCCGCACGAAGTGATTGGAAACTTCGGGGCAGCGAAGGTCATTCTTCGTCCCGCGAGTGCAGGAACAGGCGTTATTGCAGGTGGAGCGGCACGAGTTATTTTGGAATTGAGTGGGGTCAAAGATGTTCTGGCAAAGAGCATTGGTACAACGAATCCGCACAATCTGGCTCGAGCGACTGTTGATGCTCTGAGTAAGTTGCGAGATCCCGAAGAGCGCCGGCAGCTTTTGGCAATGTGATTTGAATTATTTTTGAAGGATGATGACTATGGAAAAGAAAATCTGGGTGAAGCAAACAAGTGGTACAGCACAATTGAAGCCCACTCAAAAAGCAACGCTGAGAGCTTTGGGTCTGAAGCGAATTGGAAGCCAAAACTGGATTTCTGATTCTAAGGCAGTGCGCGGAATGTTGAATCGAGTGCATCATCTTATTGAAGCAGATCTGGTGGACGCGAAAGCCGCGGACGCAGCAAAAAAGGCAAGAGCGTCTCATAAACGTGGCTATACTCTAGGTTAAGAAATTTTAAGCGAGGTATCTTTATGGCAATTCTTTCAAAACTTCGACCAGCTAAGGGTTCCAAACGTGGAATGAAGCGACTGGGTCGCGGAGACGGCTCTGGTCACGGTGGAACTTCGACCATGGGTCACAAAGGACAGCTAGCTCGAAGTTCGAGCGATGTGAGTCGTGGCTTTGAGGGCGGACAGATGCCTATTCATCGACGTTCACCAAAGTGGGGTTTTACAAATTCCACTCAGATTAAGTTTGCGGGCGTAAACGTTGATTCAATTTCGCAAAAATTCAAAGCGGGCGAAGCGGTTACTCCAGAGAGCCTGAAGGCGAAGGGACTTATTCAAAGATCCTCAGATCCAGTAAAGATTTTGGGTCGAGGCAAGCTTGCGCATGCCCTGACGATTTCAGCTCACGCTGTATCGGCAAGTGCCAAGGCTGCGATTGAAGGTGCAAAGGGTTCTGTCAAAATCTTGGAACGCAAAGCTACAGCGACAGCCAAGTGATTTTGAATAGGCAGTTTTTGAGGAAGGGGGATCCCCTTGGATTCTAATTTAATTAATTCTAGTCGTGCTCCAGAGCTCATCAAAAAAATATGGATGACCATATTCATATTGGCCGTTTATCGGTTGGGTGTTCACGTTCCAACTCCTGGGGTTAATGCGGGCGCCCTTCAGGAGTTTTTAGGACAAAGTGCCAATATTTTTGGATTCTTTAACGCCTTTTCTGGAGGCGCTCTCGAAAAATTTTCAGTCTTTGCTTTGGGGATCATGCCCTACATCAGTAGCTCCATTATTTTTAGTCTATTGACGGTCGTGAATGAACGTCTTGGCAATCTTCAAAAGGAAGGCGAGCTCGGTCGACGGAAGATTGCGCAGTTTACTCGATACGGAACAGTGGCATTGGCATTTGTTCAAGGTTGGGGAATTGCCACATGGTTGCAGAGCAATCCTGGTGGCTATCAAATTGTGGAGAATCCTGGACTGACTTTTAAACTTCTTACGGTCATTTCGCTCACAGCCGGAACCATTTTTGTGATGTGGCTTGGTGAACAGATTTCTCAGCGCGGGATTGGCCAAGGCTCATCCATGATCATTTTTGCTTCAATTGTTTCGGGATTTCCTGCAGTGGTTGGAAAAGTTTGGACGCAGTTTCGTCAGGGTGAGATGCGTGGAATGACGCTTTTGCTTTTGGTTGTGGCACTCGTCGCGGCGACCGCATTCGTTGTGTTCATGGAAAGAGCTCAGCGAAGAATCCCCATTCATCATGCCAAACGAGTCGTAGGCAGAAAAGTCTATGGAGCCTCGATGCAGTTCTTGCCTCTGAAGATTAATATGGCCGGAGTTATTCCTCCCATTTTTGCGTCATCGATATTGCTCTTTCCTGGCACTTTGGCGCAGTTTCTTAAAACTCGATATCCTCAGTTGAGCGAAGTCGCGGCGTGGTTGAATCCTGGAACTCTCTTGTATGAAGTGCTTTATGTCGTTGGGATTATTTTCTTTGCTTACTTTTATACGGCGATTCAGTTCAATCCAGATGATGTTGCTGAGAACGTAAAAAAATCCGGTGGATTTGTCCCAGGAATCAGGCCGGGCAAACAGACGTCAGAACACATTGATTGGGTGCTGACTCGCCTGACCACTCTGGGTGCTTTTTATATCGCATTTCTTTGTGTGGCTCCGTTCTTCTTTATTTCGAACTATCAAATATTCTTAGGCGGCACTTCAATTCTGATTGTCGTGGGGGTGGCGATGAACTTTGGCGAACAAGTCCAGTCGCATATGATGGCCCAGCAGTACGAAAAGTTTTTGGACAATAAGAGCACTTCTGCTTCGGATTCTGAGCGGCGATTTCGCGGCCGGGGTCAGGAGTAATCCCATATGGGGAAGCGTACAGCCTGCATTTTGATGGGCGCTCCCGGTAGTGGCAAAGGTACGCAGGCAAAGCGGCTCGAAGCGAAAATGGGGCTTCCTCACATCTCAACTGGCGATATGCTGAGACAAGAAATTGATCGCGGCACACCTCTCGGCAATCAAGTCAAAGAAATCATGGCGGCAGGTAAGCTTGTCGATGATGAATTGATGCTCAAAGTGTTGCGATCTCGTTTTGGTCAGAATGATACAAAGTCGGGATTCATTTTGGATGGATATCCACGAAATACCAAGCAGGCAGAAGCTTTAGAGTTGTTGCTCAAGGACTTGGGAGTATCGGAGACAAAAGTGATCTACATGGCTCTTGCCAAGGATGTCCTGGTGAGCCGTTTAGTTGGCCGTTTGTCTTGCTCAAAATGTGGAGCTGCTTTTCATCGTGAATTTAATAAGCCTAAAAAGGCAGATACCTGTGATTTTTGCGGTCACACCCCTCTCACCCATCGTAAGGATGACAATGAGGATACGGCTGTTCAGCGACTTGCCGTCTATGATCAACAAACTCAGCCACTCATTGATCATTACAAATCCAAAGGGATTTTGTCGGAGATCAATGCAGGGCAAGAGATGGCTCAAGTCGAGAAAGACCTGAACCAGTTGTTGAGGATTTAAGAAATTTTATGTCTGTCATTGTGATTCGAAACGAAGAAGAAATTGGCAAGATGCGCAAGGCTGCGCAGATTGTGAAGGCGAGCCTAGATGCAGCAGAGAAGGCGATACGACCAGGGGTATCGACCTGGGAACTTAATGAAATTGCTGAGCGGACAACATTAGAAATGGGAGGTAAGCCCGCGTTTAAGGGTTACCGAGGATTTCCTGCTTGTCTGTGTGTTTCGATTAACGAAGAAGTTGTCCATGGCATTCCTAAAAAGGATCGCATCCTAAAGGAAGGCGATGTTGTAGGGATTGACTACGGTGCTTCTTATCAGGGCTATTACGGTGACAGCGCGCGGACCATCCCCTGTGGATTTGAGCCTACTGGAAAGCTAAAGGAACTCATCGATTCGACTCGGGAATCTTTGAATCGAGCGATCGGTGCCGTAAAACCAGGTAACTATGTTCAGGATATCTCACGAGCGATTCAGGATTTTATTGAGCCTAAGGGCTTTGGAATCGTGAGAGATTATGTGGGCCATGGTATTGGGACTCAGCCTCATGAAGAGCCCCCTATCCCTCATTATGTAACGCGTGAAAAGGGCCCAAAACTGAAGCCCGGAATGGTGATTTGTATTGAACCAATGATCAACATGGGTTCGGAGGCTGTAAAGCTTCTAAAAGACGGATGGACAGTGGTTACGGTGGACGGAAAATGGTCTGCTCATTTTGAGCACACGATTGCTGTAACAGCGACGGGATGTGAGGTTCTGTCCGGTTAAAAATAATGTGATTTCGAGTATTGACTTGGAAGGGGGGGTCCCCCTAAACCTTGTCAAGCGAATAATAATAGGCTGATTCAGACAATTTCCCAGTGATGGGAAATCGTGGGAGTTTTTATGAAAGTTCAGTGCTCTGTAAAACCTCGATGTGACAAATGTAAAGTGATTCGACGCGCGGGCGTTGTTCGAATCATTTGTGAAAACAAGCGTCACAAACAGCGACAGAAATAGTGATTTTGGAAATGGAGAAATAAACTAAATGGCACGTATTGCTGGCGTCGATTTGCCTCCCAATAAAAAGATTGAGTTTGCACTTTGCTACATTTTTGGCATTGGGCACAAAACATCACAAAAAATTCTGAGTGAGCTCAACGTGGATCCTAGCGTGAAGGCGAAAGACCTGCCTGATGGTGATGTAGGACGAATTCGTGACTATATCGAAAAGAATTTGCGCGTTGAGGGAGATCTTAAGCGCCAAGTGAGTTTGAACATTAAGCGATTGATGGACTTGCAAGCCTATCGTGGTCTTCGTCATCGACGCGGCCTTCCTGTTCGAGGCCAGCGAACCCATACCAATGCGCGGACCAGAAAAGGTCCTCGTCGTGCGGCGGTCGCTTTGCCTAAGAAAGCTGTCTAATAATTGAGTTGATAGGAATTGAAGGAGATTTATGGCCGAGAAAACTGAAGGCGCTGCAGCAGAGACAGCGAAGCCCAAAAAGAAGAAAGACAAAAAGAACGTTCCAGTGGCTGTGGCTCACGTGGACGCGTCTTTCAACAACACAATCGTTACTTTTTCTGATCCGTCAGGAAATACTTTGGCTTGGGGAACATGTGGTGGAGCTGGATTCAAGGGTTCTCGTAAGAGCACTCCCTTTGCTGCTCAAGTCGCCGCTGAAATGGCTTCCAAAAAGGCTCAAGAAAACGGAGTTCGTCAAGTCAGCGTGCTGGTGAAGGGCCCTGGAGCTGGTCGTGAATCAGCGATTCGTGCCATTGCACAATCGGGAATTCGAGTGAGCGGAATCCGGGATATTACTCCGATTCCTCATAACGGATGTCGGCCGACTAAAAAGCGCCGCGTTTGATTTTTTGTTTTTTATTTGAAACTGATCTGAATCGAGGAGACCTGAAAAATGACAATGTCTGAAAGCGTATACCGTAACTGGAGAGACCTGATTAAGCCACGACGAGTGGATATCGATCCTACTACGCTCGGTGATACCTACGGAAAGTTCGTAGCGAAGCCTCTGGAAAGAGGATTTGGAATCACCCTCGGAAACGCTTTGAGAAGAATTTTGCTGTCCTCGATCCAAGGAACAGCTGTCACAGGAATTAAAATTGATGGAATTTTGCACGAGTTTTCACCTGTGCGAGGCGCCATGGAAGATGTTGGCGATATCATTCTCAATCTGAAAGGCCTTTGCCTCCGAATGAGTACTCCTGAGACGAAGATTCTTCGCCTTGTTGCGAAGGGCCCTGGAGATGTGTTGGCTAAGCAAATTGAAACGGGGGGTGTGGTTGAGATTTTGAATCCCGAGCACCGTATTTGTACCTTGGGAGACCGAGCGGAAATCAATATGGAAATCCGCGTGAAAATGGGCCGAGGCTATGTTCCTGCGGAAGCTTTTGAAGCTGCCGAAAAAGAAGTGGGATTCATTCCTGTGGATGCTTTCTTCTCGCCTGTGAAGCGAGTCACTTACTTTGTGACTAACGCACGGGTTGGTCAACGAACAGACTATGATCGTTTGACCATGGAAGTAACGACTGACGGAACCGTTAAGCCCCAAGATGGATTGGCTTATGCGGCAAAAATTTTGAAGGATCAGATTTCGATCTTCATTAACTTTAATGAGGCCGATGAACCTGAAGTCCGAGAAGAACGATCCGAAACTTCGCCTCGATTTAACGAGAACCTGAATCGTCGAGTGGATGAGCTTGAGCTCTCTGTTCGAAGCGCAAACTGTCTGGCCAATGCGAATATTCGATACATCGGAGAACTCGTTCAAAAGACAGAAGCAGAAATTCTGAAGACCAAAAACTTCGGCCGCAAATCTTTGAATGAGATCAAAGAAATTTTGGCAGAGATGGGCCTCTCACTCGGAATGAAGCTCGAAGGCTGGGTCCACCCGGATCAATTGGCAGCTTTGGCGCAACCTGAAGTGGAAGAAGAAGATAAGGACTATCAGACTTCAGCCAGCGATTTTGATACCGGAGATACCGGTCCTGAGCAGGCTTAAGAATAATCTCGAAGGAGTAATGAATTTATGAGGCACGCAAAGCCCTATCGAAAACTGAGTCGCCAGCGAAGCCACTATCGATCTTTAATGCGCAATTTGGCGTTGGCACTTTTTGAGAAAGAGAGAATTCAAACCACTCTCACAAAGGCAAAGGAAGTGCGTCGCTTTGTGGATAAGATTATCGGATTTGCTAAAGGCGGAACCTTGGCAGATCGTCGTCAGGCTTTTGCGTTGTTGGGAAACATTACGATCGCCACTGATGGTATTAAGCAAAAGGATCCTTTGACGAAAGTCTTTGGAGATATTGCAAAACGAGTCGCTAACCGTCCTGGTGGATATACTCGAATCATCAAAGTTGGATATCGCGCTGGCGATGCCGCTCCTATGGCGATTTTGGAACTCGTAGATTCTAAAATAGTTTCTAAAACCGAGGAACCTAAGGAAGAGGGTTCCAAGAAAAAGCCTGCGGCGAAGGCGAAAGCTAAGACCAAAAAGAGCGAAAAGGCTGAAGCCGCCTAAGGTGCGGGTATGACTTTTAATAAAAAATTTGGAATTTTTATCCTGGCTTGGGTCTTTCTCATGCCAGGATTTTTTTGTGCGCAAACAGTCTCCAACGGGAAACAAAATTTGGAGGGATCTAAAGGATCTGCGAGTTCGCATGGATTGCGCTTGGCTCCAGACTTTAGGCTGAAAGATCAAAAGGGCCGCGAGTATCGTTTGGAAGATTTTAGGGGGAGCCTTTTGCTCGTGAATTTTTGGGCCACTTGGTGCCCACCTTGCGTGGAAGAATTGCCATCGATGGATGCATTGGGCCAGCATATGAGAGCTAAGCGCTTTAATATGGTGGCCGTGTCTGTTGATGATGGGTGGCCGGTGATTAATGACTTTTTGGCCGGGCTCAATCGAAAGCCCAGTTTTTTGATTCTCAATGATCCTAGTCGCCAGCTGGCCGCGCTCTATGGAACGGACAAATATCCAGAATCCTATCTCATCGACGAAGAGGGTAAAATCCTCAAAAAGTACGAGGGAGCGTTTCAGTGGATGGACGAAAAAATTCTTCAGGAGATCGAAGGATATCTAAGCCGCGGCAGTATCCCTCAAGTGGGTGGGTCCAAGTCAACGCAAATTATAAAAGCTAAGTAAAATCATATATTTCACTCGTCAGTAGAAATTCGCTATGTTACGAAGTGAGGAGGTTTTGCGGTTGGGTGGTTCTACAAATCGAAGTAAAAAAGCTTCGAACAAAGATCCTGGTAACAAGAAGCCGGCCAAAACCTCAAAGAATTCTGGGGGGGTTTTGGACGTTCAAAATGCTCAAAAATTGGATCTAGAGGTGACAACTTCAGTCGATGTTGCGGCTCAGTCCAACCAAATAGTGATCTGCCGGCAGTCCGGCTGTCATGACATATCAACCACTAAGGGTTATTGCCGATTTCACTTTCTTGCCACCTGGAAGCGTGGCAAGTCCAAGGAAGCTAAAAAGCATGGCCAAGAGCTCGATGCCTACCTTACAGAGCTCTCTAGGAAGTTTCCGGAGGAGTTTTTGGAGAGGCTGCGAACGGAAATCGACGAATTGATAGAAAAGGATCGAGCTGAGGATTCTGATGAAACTCAGGATCGCAGCGGCCTTTTTGATGCCCTTGAGGGGGATGAGGATATCGACACCATCATCAAAGGCTTAAAAGTCGAAGATTACTAGCGAAGCCCCCTATTTCTTGATAGCAAACCCAAGTGCCTTTTCAGGAAGATACCTCATTAAACTCAGTGGATGGACCTCAAGAAGAGCGTGTGCACGTCTATTTGGCGCGCATTGGAGTTGGATCTCGGCGCGAAATTGAAGGTTGGATTTCTGCGGGCAAAGTTCAGATCAATGCAAAGCCCGCTCGCTTAGGTCAAAAGATCAATCCCCGAAAAGATAGAATTAGGGTTCGAGGTAAGGAACTTCCGTTGGCGATTCGCCGGGAGGCGGTGGCCGTTGTGATCTACAAACCTCGAGGAGTTGTGACGACTCTTAAGGATCCCGAAGGACGAGTGACGGTTTCGAGCCTGGTACCAAAACGACTAGGACGACTATTTCCGGTCGGCAGACTCGACATTATGACCGAGGGCCTTTTGCTAATGACCAATGATGGAGAGCTGGCACAGAGACTTACACATCCCAAATATGAAATTCCTAAGATCTACGAGGCAAAAGTACGCGGGCGATTGGACGAAAAGAAGGTCGAATATCTTCGAAAGGGTGTTCGATCAGGGGAAGAAAAATTTCAGCCAGTAGAAGTTTTGGATTTGAGAGATGCCACTCGCAGTGGTGAGTCCAAGTTTATTGTGACTCTCAAAATTCGAGAAGGTAAAAACCACCACGTGAGACGCTTGTTCGAAGCAGTTATGTGTCGGGTGATTAAGCTAAAAAGACTTTCAATGGGTTCCCTCACTCTGAAGGGCATTCCACGCGGAGGTCACAGGATTTTATCCAAAGCTCAAGTGGAACGACTTCGAAGGGAAGTTGGCCTTGGAGACTAAGGGTCCATTTCCCTGGCAGGCACTGCAAGTTGTCTGCGGTGAGACCTCTGTTCTTGATATTGATCGTTTAGAGTTGAAAACAGACGCCGAAGCTTATCAGTTCATACTGAGTTATGGATTTGATCTCTATGAATCTTCGCATATTGAGCAGCTTCAAAAAATTCACAGCCGTGCCATCCATTTTATTGAGTCATATATTTGCTTCGAAGGGCTTCAGTATCCAGAAGCTCTAAAGAGTTTAGATTTGAAGGTAGATTTGAAGGGGCTTCTTCTCATTGCCTCGGGGTTGTCTCCCAGTGGACACGAGACTCTCGCTGCGCACCGTCGATGGATTTGTGCGACTTTGAGAGTAATGCATGCTGTATTGCATCTGCAGAGTGATTTGCGTCTCAAGTATCTCCCCAAGATCAAACGTCAAACCGTGGATCGCATTGAAGCTCACATTCAGCGTTCTGAAAAGGGAGATGTATTTTTGGGTTTTGAGGCGGACAAAGTTCAGTTGGTTGATTTTCAGAAAAAGGAAACAAAGGTGCGAGACTCCGTGATCATGAAGCTTTTGCACAAAGCATCAGCAACGGCTCAGGAAGTTTATGATCATGTGGGAGTGAGATTCATTACACAGAGTCGAGTGGATGTGTTTCGTGTGATTAAATATCTGATCGACCATCACTTGGTGGCTTATCCCCATGTCATGTCATTTAGAGTTCGAAATTCACTGATGGATCTCAAGGACTTCCGGAAATGGGTGGAGTCTGCGGGCAGTGATCCCAAAGCGACTGAGGAAAAGATTCCATTTCCCAACGAAGGGGAAAAGGAGAATCGCTTTACCGCAGAGAGCTTCCATTCGCTTCAGTTTACAGCGCGTCAGCTGATTCGGATTCCTGTGGTACGAAAGGGGGGGCAAAAGCGGGAAATGGCGTTTTTCTTTCCTTTGGAGATCCAGATTATGGATAAAAAGTCATTTAAAGAGGCTATGGCGGGGCGAGCCTCTCATGAGCTTTATAAGCAAAAACAGCTAGATGCTGTTCGGAAAAGGGTGCTAAGAGGCCTGCTCCATGAAACGACTTAGTGTTGGCTTTGTAAGCCTCGGATGCCCCAAAAACCTCGTAGATACCGAGCGAATGATGAGCCTTTTGACAACGGCGGGAGTGAGTCTCACCGGGGATCAGTCGAAGGCGGATATTGTCGTGATCAACACATGTGGATTTTTGGAACCTGCCAAGAATGAGAGTCTCTCGACCATTGATGAGTTTGTTATCGCAAAGAAGAAGGGCAATCTCAAAGGCGTCGTTGTGACAGGATGCATGACCGAGAGATATCTGGGTTTGATGTCCGAGAAATTTCCGCAAGTTGATGCCTTTTTGCAAACGAAGGATTTTTCTAAAATCACGGAAGTCGTGAAAGGGATTGAGTCTGGAGCGGTGGAATCCGCTCAAGCGCGGAGTTTGCTTGTGGGCGAAGTTGAGCAGTTAGCGGGCCATAGTGAGCTTCCGGATGTGGAGATGCGTCTTGCGACAAAGAGATCCTATGCCTATGTGAAAATTGCCGAAGGCTGCAATCGGACCTGTAGTTTTTGTATTATTCCTAAACTTCGAGGCAAATTGCATTCCCGCTCTATCGCTGGAATCGTGGAAGAAGTTCGTGGTTTGGCCGCGATGGGCACTCGCGAAATATTGCTCATTGCTCAGGACCTGACGAGTTACGGTCGCGACCGTGAGGATGGCGCGAGTTTACTAGAGCTTTTGAAATCTCTCGAAGAGATCCCGGGGATTGATTGGGTTCGATTGCATTATAATTATCCGAGATTTTTTACAGACGAGCTCATTGCGTTTCTTAAGAATTCAAAAAAGTTTAGTGGGTATTTGGATATTCCGTTCCAACATATCAGTGATTCTGTTCTCAAGATGATGCGTCGGCCTGAGTCGTCGCAGGAGATTCGACGTCTGGTGGGTCAACTCAAATCAGAGTTGGGCGATCGATTGTCGCTACGAACCACGTTGATGGTGGGATTTCCGAGTGAGACCGAAAAGGATTTTGAAGAGCTTTTGGGATTTGTTCGTTGGGCAGAGTTTGATCATATGGGAGCTTTTAAATTTTACCCGGAAGAGGGGACTCCTTCGGCGACACTTCCAAACCAGATTGAAGATGCGATGAAGGAAGATCGGTATCATAAGCTCATGAGCCTTCAAAAGCGGGTTCAGAAAAAGAAGCTTCTGACCCGAGTCGGAAAATCATTTTTGGTGATGATTGACGGGTTGGCCGAAAAGACTCGGCAAGGCTATTTGTATCGTGGACGGCATTCGGGCCAGGCGCCAGAGATTGATAGTTTGACTTATGTTCATTCGGCAGATCCTTTAGAAGTGGGTTCGATAATCCCAGTTGCCGTAGAAAAGAACATTGGCGATTATGACCTCCTTGGTGTGCCTGAAGCTCTGCCTCGCCAGAGCCGACTGGAACGTCGAGGTTAGTTTGCCGGTAACGGCGCATGCTGAAGTAGCTCAGCTGGTAGAGCAACGCATTCGTAATGCGTAGGTCACGGGTTCAAATCCCGTCTTCAGCTCACTTTGATTTCCATTTATTTTCGAATTCAGCTTTCGAAACTCTCAAGCCTTCCGGTATTGTTGTGCTCGATGCTCTCGCGGCTGCGATCAACATTTTTTGTGGGGCTTTTGGCCTCTGCCCCTCTGGCACTCACTGTTTATGTTTTGATTTTACTCGTTCGATGGTTTGATGATCTTTTTCAGCCAATTATTCGTCAGCTTCCTTTTATTGAGCGGTCGATTCCGGGATTGGGCATCATTGCTGGTTTTGTTTTTATTATCGCCGTCGGAGTGATTGCCCCTAGCCTATTAGGCAAACAGCTTTTGATCTTTACCGAAAAAATTATGGAGAGAGTGCCTCTCGCAAAGTTAGTTTATTCGGGATCTAAACAGATTTTTGATTCCTTCTCGGTGGATGCAATTTCTAAATTCAATCGGGTCGTACTTGTCGAGTTCCCTCGGCCCGGGATGTACGCGATTGGCTTTGTGACTTCGGAGTATGCAAAAAGTTTGCACCCTGAGATAGGTGATATCAAAATTGCGGTGTTTGTTCCGACGACACCCAATCCGACGAGTGGATACCTTGTCTTTGTGCCTGAACGCGATACCAAATCTCTCAACCTTTCGGTGGAAGAGGCATTAAAGCTCATTATTTCAGGTGGTTTGGCGAAACCTGCTCAGTTCTCGGCTTAGATGACGTCATAATATTGACAGTATTTGGCAGGGTGTACTCAGAAATGCTGCGCCGCGTTATAATTTTAAGAGAGGGATTTCGACTGGTTAGGGCATGAGTAGGTACACACCAAAATTAATTGTTTACCATCCTGCGAAAGTCTTTGAGGAGAGGCGCCGTCAGCAAGACGCACTCAAAGAATTGAACGCGCAAGCTGAAGCCAAGAGATTGGAGAACATCGATCCTGCGACAGGCAAACCGCGCGAGCAGGAAGATGATCCAGTGATGAAGGCTCGAAAGAATATTGGGCGGTTGATGGCTGCGATGAATCAGCTCAAGGGCTTTTACGAGAATTTGATTCAGCTTTGTCAGTCCGCTCAAAATTCATCTTTAGACGATGAAGATCGAAAAGAGGTTAATAAGAAATTTCAGAAGGTGAAGGCGGACATAGATAATGTGGCTCTGAACACTGAGATTGATGGAGCACGTATTTTTTCGGGAGAGTATTCTGAAAAGAGCCACGCAATTGTTTTGGATCCCGAAGCGGGTGCTGATGAAGCGATTCAGCTGAGGAGTGAGGCCATGACTTGTGACGCGCTCGGGGTTGCTCGAGTGCGAATTGATTCTTTGGTCAACGCTCGTAAGGCGCAGCAGGAACTTGAGGAGAATGCTCGTAAGGTTGTAAATGCAATCACGCTCCTGGAAGGCAAAAATGGTAGTCTTGAGTTTCAGGCAAAGAAGGTCTTAGAAAGAAGAGAGGCCTCTAAGACTGAACAGGCTTCGGATAACATTCGCCTCAAAGAGGGAGAGAACCCGTTTCAATTGAGCGCCTTGACTAAAGTGATTCTGGAAGAGAATCGACGAGCTCAAGATCGAGCGCATCGCTACACTCAGGAGACAGCCGGTCTTATCGTTAACAGGCGGTACTAGCCGAGGGTCGACGATCCTCACTTCGTTGGTTGGCATTCTCGACAAGAGGGAGACCAGTCAGAGCCAGATCAATTTCTTGGTGGGGCCTCGCGTTTAAGCGAACAACCAGATGAATGACTTCGTCGGCCGTAGCGACGGGAATCAAATGCATATCTTGTAAGAGGACGGGATCAATCTCTCGAAGATCCTTTTGATTTTCGAGTGGGTAAAGAATGTCATGTATCCCTGCTCTCTTCGCCGCCAAAATCTTTTCTTTGAGTCCTCCAATAGCCAGGACTTTTCCTCTCAACGTAACTTCGCCCGTCATGGCAACAGAACGTTTGATGGGAGCTCCTGTGATGGCCGATAAAACGGCACACGTGAGTGTGATACCGGCAGAGGGACCATCTTTAGGAATTCCGCCTTCGGGGACATGTATATGCAAATCGTGTTTCGCAAAAAAATTATCAGCGATGCCAAAGTCTTTGGCTCGAGAGCGGATATACGTGATGGCGGCTTTGGCAGATTCTTGCATCACACTGCCCAGTTGACCGGTGATTTCGACTTTTCCAGTACCAGTCACTGCCGTCGCCTCAATGTGGAGGACCTCGCCTCCCGTGGGTGTCCATGCGAGACCTGTGGCAACACCTGCTTCATCCACTTTTGAAAACACATCTTCTTTAAACTTGGGAGCTCCGAGCCATTCGAGCAAATTCTCTGAGAGCACAGGTTGAGGCAGTGGAGTCTTATCAATCTCCACTCTTTTGACTACTTTTCTGAGTACTTTAGAAATCTCACGTTCGAGACTTCGAACCCCGGCTTCTCGCGTATAGCCTCGGATAATTTGTCTCAAAACATCGTTAGAGATCTCGACGTCGGAGAGTTGCAGTCCGTGGTTGGCGAGTGCTTTGGGCAGTATAAAATTGCGCGCGATCGCGACCTTTTCTTCTTCGGAATATCCAGAAAGTCGAATGACTTCCATTCGGTCTCTGAGAGGAGGACTAATGGTATCCAATTGATTGGCCGTCGCAATAAAGACAACTTTCGAAAGGTCATACTCGAGATCGAGATAGTGATCCGAAAAGTGTTTGTTTTGTTCGGGGTCCAAAATTTCTAAGAGGGCGGAACTAGGATCTCCACGCCAATCTGCGCCGACTTTATCGATTTCATCTAAAAGAATAACGGGGTTGCTCACGCCCGCTTTGCGAATGGCGGTGACTATACGACCTGGAAGCGCACCAACATAGGTTCGACGATGTCCACGGAGTTCGGCTTCGTCTCGCATTCCTCCGAGTGAAATTTTTTCAAATTTTCTGTTTAAGGAGCGAGCAATAGATTTGGCGAGCGAGGTCTTTCCAGCTCCCGGGGGACCCACAAAGCAAAGGATGGGGGATTTGTGGCTTTCGAGTCGCGCTCGCACTGCCAAAAATTCGATAATCCGGTCTTTAATTTCTGTGAGCCCATGATGATCCGCATCCAAAACACCTTGAGCGGTCGATAGGTTTCGGTTGTCTTCAGAGTAAGACTCCCAAGGGAGATCGAGGATCAGCTCGATATAATTGCGGATCACTGAGGCCTCAGCCGAATGTCCACTGGCCTTTAGCTTTTTGATTTCACGTTGAGCTCTTTCGCGAGCTTCTGAAGGCATTTTCTTATCGGCGAGTCGCTTTTCAAAATCGGCAGCATCTGATTTGGCATCTCCGCCCTCATGGCCAAGCTCTTTGTGAATCGCGCTCAGTTGTTCGTTCAAATAATAATCGCGCTGAGATTTTTCGATCTGATCTTTGACTCGGTTCTTAATCTTTCGATCGATCTTGAGAACCTCAATCTCGGAAACAATAAGGGAGGCTAGGTGCTCGAGCCGCGCTGTTCCGCCAGTCATTTCGAGCAAGTGCTGACGATCTTTAATCTTAAGCGATACCTGAGTCGCCAAAACATCAACGAGTTTGTCTGGGCTTTCGATTGCTTCTAAAGTCTTAAGAAACTCATCTGCGGGACGGCCCATGGCCTTAAGGTAACTCTCATATGTTCCGATCACAGATCGCATCAGCGGCCTTTGCTCGTCTGTTGCCAACGCCGTGGAACCTTCGAGTTCTTCGATCTGCCCAACAAAGTAAGACTTAGGGTCTGTTCGCTGAATAGAGATCCATTGGCCTCGTCTGAACCCTTCAACAATGACCTTGAGATTTCCATCTTGAAGGCGATTGATTTGGCGAATTTTGGCTATGGTCCCAATGCGATTGAGTTCGGATTCTTGAGGGTCTGAGATCGAGGGGTCAGTTTGAGTGACCAAAAAAACGAGTTTGTCCCGAGCATCAGCAAGTTCGATTGCTCTGATGGATTTGGAGCGACCTACAAAAAGAGGAAGTGCCACATTCGGAAAGACAACCGTGTCTCTCAAAGGGAGGACTGGAAGTTGGTGCAGAGTCGCCATACTCCACACAACATAGACACAAAACGAAGGTTGTCGAGCAAGTCGTCGTTTAAGCGGTTTCTGCGGCCTTTTCGAACAAAAGGATGGGCTTTTCGCGCTTATTGATCACATCTTCGTTGATGATCACTTCCTTCACGTCAGTGCGGGAAGGAACCTCATACATGATGTCCACCATGGCGTCTTCCAAGATTGCTCGAAGTCCTCGGGCACCACTCTTTCGCTCCAGCGAAAGTCGGGCCACGGCACGCAAGGCGTCCTCGGTAAACTTGAGTTTGACGTTCTCCATTTGGAAAAGCTTTTGGTACTGACGAACAATCGCATTCTTAGGCTTTCGAAGAATATCAATGAGAGCTTCTTCGTCGAGTTCATGCAAAGTTGCGATCACCGGAATACGACCAATGAATTCTGGAATCATCCCAAACTTGAGCAAATCTTGGGGCTCGATCTTTTCGAGCAATTCTCCAATTTTTCGCTGCTTCTTAGACTCAACCTTGGCACCAAATCCCATGGTGTTCTTTCCAATCCGTCGCAGGATGATTTCATCGAGACCGACAAAAGCTCCGCCGCAAATGAAAAGAATGTTGGTGGTGTCCACCTTCAAGAATTCTTGCTGAGGATGCTTTCGCCCACCCTTGGGGGGAACATTCGCCATTGTTCCTTCGACGATTTTAAGAAGGGCTTGCTGAACACCTTCACCGCTGACATCTCGAGTGATGCTGGGGTTCTCGCCTTTGCGGGAAATCTTATCGATTTCGTCGATGTAGACGATTCCGCGCTGGGCTTTTTCGATATCGTAATCTGCGTTCTGAAGTAGATTGAGAATGATGTTCTCAACGTCTTCGCCGACATAACCGGCTTCGGTCAATGTGGTGGCATCCACCATGGTAAACGGAACTTTAAGGAATCGAGCCAATGACTGAGCGAGCAAGGTTTTGCCGGATCCTGTCGGTCCGATCAAAAGGATGTTGGATTTTTGGAGTTCGACTTCATCCTTGGCGCCGGCTTGCTTGGCGTTGATACGCTTATAATGATTGTGCACGGCGACGGACAAAACTCGTTTTGCACGTTCCTGACCGATCACATAATCATCCAAAACTTTTTTGATGTCAGAGGGCTTTGGAACTTTGGCGGTCTCGTTAGGAAGTTCCGTCGCGTCGTATTCTTCGGCAATGATATCGTTGCAAAGTTCGATACACTCATCGCAAATGTAAACACTGGGTCCTGCGATAAGCTTTTTTACTTCGCTTTGGTGCTTTCCGCAGAAAGAACAACAAAGGTCACCACCTCGATCTTCATCTTTTCGACTCATTTTCCCTCCTTAGAAAAGGAACTTGCTGCACTGAAAGTCGTCACTTCTTAGACGTCTCGTCTTTCTTTTGAGGCGCTACAACTGCGCTGCGTTCGACGATCCTGTCGATCAATCCATAGTTGAGGGCTTCGGATGCGCTCAAATAGCGGTCTCTATCTGTATCTAACATTATATCATCCATCTTTCGGCCCGAATGTTTGGCCAAAATATTATTGAGTACTTCTCGCAAGCGGATGATTTCTTTGGCCTGAATTTCGATGTCAGAAGCCTGACCCGTCGCCGCCCCATGGGGTTGGTGGATCATGATTCGAGAGTTTGGGAGCGAAAGTCGCTTGCCCGGAGCTCCAGCGGCCAAAAGAACGGCTCCCATGGAGGCTGCCATCCCCACACAAATCGTCGTCACTTGAGGACGAATGTATTGAATGGTGTCATAGATCGCGAGACCCGCACTGACTGATCCGCCCGGACTATTAATATAGAGGTAAATATCCTGATCGGGATCCTCGGATTCCAAAAACAAAAGCTGAGCAATGATCAAGTTGGCGATCATATCGTCGATCGGAGTTCCAAGCATGATGATCCTGTCCCGAAGCAAACGAGAATAAATATCGTATGCTCTTTCACCTCGAGCGGTTTGCTCGATGACGATCGGAACGAGAGAGTTGCTGGGAGACGCAATAAACTGTGACATAAGAATTAGCCCCTTATTTTTATGGTAGCTTTGGAGAGGGCATAATCAAGGCTTTTCTCATCAAGGATATCAATCTTCAGCCGATCGATCTTCGAAAGACTGTCTTCTTCATCTTTGGTGGCGTAGTAGGCCTCTATCTGTGATACACTATAGCCGGTTCTCTTCGCTGTTTCTTCCATTCGTGTTTTGACGTCTTCTGCTGTCACTTCAAACTTTTGAGCTCGAGCAATGGCTTCGAGAATATACGTCAGTCGCAGGTCTCGTTCGGCTTTTTTACGACTCGATTCTACTAAAGCCTTGGCATGTTCTTCGTTTTCTTCGTGAGGCAGGCCCATTTGATGCATCATTTGATGAGTTTGGTGAGCCAAACGCTCCGCCAATGATTCGATTTGTCGAGGGCTGAGCAAAAAGGGGTGCTTTTCGACCAAAGCATCACCGACGGCTTCTTTCTTCTGCTTAACCAGCGCTTGTTCTCGATTGGATTCGAGCTGTTTACGAATCTTGAGTTTGAGCTCTAACAAGGACTGGACTTCTGAATCCGCCGATTTTGCAAAGTCATCTGTGAGCTCGGGGAGGACTTTTTCTTTGAGTGCACTCATCGTGACGGTGAACTGAGCCGTCTTGTTGCGCAGACTTTCTTCGCCATAGTCTGCAGGGAATTTGACATCGTAAGTCTTGATTTCGCCGATCTTCATGCCAATCATCCCGCCCTCAAAGTCAGGGAGGTAGCGTTGTTGGCCCAATACAATAGTCTGCTGCTCAGCTTGCATGCCAGGACGGGCTTCGCCATCGACGGTGCCAGAGTAGTTGACGACGATACAATCCTTGGGTCCGACGGCGCGTGGTGTGCTGACATCGACAAAGCTGGCTTCGGCCTCACGGAGGGCGTCGATTTCTTTGTCTACTTCGGTATCAGTGACGGGCTCAGCCTTGGGAACCTGAACTTGAAGACCCTCGAGTTTGAGAGCGGGAACTTGAGGACGAAGGTGAACTTCGACTTCGAAGGCAAAATCCTTCTCTTCATCGGGCTGATCGGTAGCAATCAAAAGGGGAGGCATCACAAGGTCAAGTCGGTGTTCTTCAACAGCCTTCATCAAAAACTCAGAAATGAGTCGCTCACTTAAATCTGAAGCGGCATCGGGGCCGTACATTTGCTTAACGACCGTCGAAGGTGCCTTGCCTGGTCTAAATCCAGGGATTTTGGCCTTTTTAGCGAGGCTCGAATAATAGTTGGTGATTCGTTCACTAACGGTGGCCTTTGGAATTTGGATTCGAAGTTTGGCCTCTACGGGGCTGCGGTGTTCGATATTAACAGTCATAAAGGACGTTTCAGCCAAATTTGGGAAAGGAGACAAGCGCGAAAGCCGAGGACTTTCGGGAATCTAAAGGTTGACCGTCCTGTCCAAAGGGTGGGGTACGTTCCACCCAAGGCCTTTTCTGACGTTTAAAGACTTCAAGGGTTTAGGGGCTCTGGCGTGTGGCATTTGAGTTGCATCCTTAGGGAGGCCAGAGGTGCGTTTTATGCTGGGATTGCTTCAGAACTCATTTGTGTTTGTGGGATTGATAGGGGTGAGTTCTACATGCCCGCCCCTCGACATTCCTCAAAAATTTGAAGTCTCTACCTATGAAGATTTTCTGAAAATGCAGGTGGCTGCAGAGCGAGAAGAGAAGGCTCGTAAAGAAGCTGAAGTGGCTGCACAAAAAGCTCAAGCCGAAGCAGACCTCCAAGAAGACATTGATTTTGCAGTTTCGAAACTCGGCAATTTTAACAATCCCGAAGCCAGCGAAAAATATATTGGAGAACTTTTGAAAGTCCACGAGGCCAACCCTCAGAGTATTGCAGGTCCTCAGATTGATGCTGAGAAAAGGCGAGAGCGCCTCCAGAAAATTGGCAAAGTTTTGGGGAACTCTCGAATGGGCGATGCCCGACTTCGTTTCGGCGAAGACGCAGAATATAAGTTTGAGCAGCGCTATAAAGAAGCGATGGAACTGGCCAATGCCCTTGAAGATCAAACGGGAGAGTCGGTTTGGGATTATGCGTTTTTTGAAGCGATCGCGGGCAACACTCGAACCCACTTTTATCATGTGATGCAAATGACCGAGCATTCTAAAGGACGGGGGTTAAATGAGATTCGACGAATGATGGATGAGGTCATTCGAAAATCCGAAGGGACACCTGATTCAGAATTAAAATACTCACGCCACTTGGCGGGTACAAATATGAGAGTCGCGATTCATCATCTGACTGTCTACGGGGTGAAGGAAGATGTGGATCACTTGACGCGCTATTCTCAAGCGGCCAAAAAGTTGGAGCTCAAAGAAGCTGCGGTTCAGGGTGCGTTTGATTCACTCGTTTTATCCCATCGTTTGTGGGCGGCAGAGCTGGCTCTCCATTTAAAAAATCAAGATCGCGCTGCAAGCATCGAAAGTCTCAAGTCCTTGCGCACAAGGATTTTGAACGGAGACTATCGTCCACTCGAAAAATCTGTAGCTCTCAATCCGAATAAAATATTTTTGGAATCGCTGCTGCGAGCACAGAGCGTTTTTGGATTTGAGGGATTTGAGATATTTGAATCGTCGGTGATTTCGAATCTTCGCAGCTCCGACGATAACTTGGGGCTGATGCTTGAGTTCCTCGCGCGACAGGAAGTTTTGAAGATCAAGGCGGGACAAGCGCCGAACAATCAAGCGGTGAAGGAGATCGACGACTACCATCGTCGCTACTGGAAAGTATCGCGCAAAGGCGGACGGCGTGCACTCACGCCGACCATGACATGGAATGGGCAAGCGGGGGAAATGATTCGAGAACTCGATCAGCTGCGAGGTTTGGATTACGATCGATTTACAAGATAATTTCAAAGTAATTGCAAAACAATTTGCATCGAGAGATTGGCTTGAGCGGCAACGGCGACTTGCGATTGCTGGAGGATTTGGAGTCGGGTGAGTTCGGCAATTTCAAGCGCATAGTCGGGCTCCATGAGGCGTGAGCGAGCCTCATCGAGGGTGTCTGCCAATACGAGATTGCTGGCCGACGTATAATCTAGGCGACTGTGGAGGGCCGAGACTTTGGATTGTTGCAACTGAATACTCTCGGTGGCTTTGTCGAGAATCGCGAGTAGGTCTCTCGCCTTTTCGGCACTCGAGATATCTGTGATTTGATTGACGGCAGAAACTTCTCTCGTGCGTCCCAATGCAATCGCTGTGCCTCTATTGCCCGAGAAGATATCAAGAACTCCATCGTTATTAAAGTCAGCAAGTCCAAACGAGGCCCCATAGATGAGCGAGTTGCCCAGATTGGAAGAGAAGGGGAGGGACGCACTCAAGGTAAATGTTCCATCGCCTTTACTGATAAAGATGTTTCGAGAGGAACTGATCAAATCATCCAGTCCATCGCCATTGACATCGCCAGCCACAGCAGGTCTTGCGGAGTGAGCGCTCAAGTTGGCTTTGAAATCAAATGAACCTGTTCCCGTGCCCAGATAAATTTGGGTTACTGCGGCGTCGACAAAAGCGATGTCGGTATGACTATCGTTGTTAAAATCTCCAAGAGCTATGTCATCTCCACCGCCGCCTGAGCCCACCGTCCAGCTTTGAGTAAATGAGCCATCCTGATTATTGAGGTAGACGTAAGGTTGATAAAGGGCCGATGAATCTCCGCGGAATGCGAGATCCAAGAATCCATCATGATTAAAATCAGCAGTATGAAAGTTAAAACTCGAATCCCGACCCGTTTCAATCACCGTGGTTTCGCCGAGTCGGCCCTCGCCGTCGTTCAGGGCCAATCTCAAGTCGCTGCTGTCCGTGTAGATCAAATCTGAATACCCATCATTATTGAAGTCTGCGTAAATCCCCTTGAGTGCACTGACAGGGCCCTCAACGACTGAGTAAAAGTCTTCGGCTGCATCAAACGTCCCATCGCCTCGGCCCCTCAAGTATCGGCCCGTCATATCTCGAAGAAGTATGTCTGCAATTCCATCGCCATTGGCGTCTCCGATGTCAAATCCGCCGTCGAGGGGATCTGTCGAGTATGTGCTTTGTCCGCTGAATTTGCCCTGGCCTGTGCCGAGCACGACCGCGACGCCTCCGAGCTCATCACCTGTGACGATATCGAGATTTCCGTCGGAATTGAGATCTGCAGTATGAATGAATTCAGAATCCGCAGTCGAGATGCATTGGACGGAGAGGAACGTACCGGTACCCACTGTGTCCTTAAAGACACTACCCGGAGAGGAAGATGGAAGATCAAACGAAATGGGTTGGGAATCTCCCGTGTATAAACTCATCGTACCTGAGGGTGAGTCAGCACTCACTCGACTGAATTCTGTCAGAAGAGTTTTGAGCTGTGACGTGAGCTCTGCTCGATCACCCGCAGACAAAGTAGAGCTCGACGCTTGAAGGGCGATCTGTCGAATTTGTGCAATTAAATCCAATTGAGAACTCAAAGCCGTCGACGATAACTGCAAATCCCCCTGAGCTTGATTGAGTCCTTGAACAATCTGTCGCAAGCCTCGACTTTGACTTTGAAGGCTCAAGCTTTGAGAGACCGCGACGGGATCTTCTGAGAATTGAGAGACACGGGCGCCCGTCGCGAGTCGTTCGAGCGAACGCGCGATGGCCTTTTGAGTGCGTTCGATAGCAGTCAATTGGCCTAGCGGTCTCAAAGGTGTCGAACCAATTCTCAAAACAATCCTTTCGTACTCTTTATGAAGCGACCTCATTGCTGTGGCGCATCATTATTCTTTTATTTAGTAACCTAATCGAGGAATCGGCATCGGGCCTCATCGGCCACAGAGAGTATGAAGCGCTTTTGGGATATCGCTCGAGGTTTGGCGGTCTTGATGGAAGTGCGGCAAACGCGTCAGACATTGAATGAACAGGGTACAGAAAGGTGGCCGAGTGAATCAGAGTTGTACCTCTCATCCACTCGGCTTTGCGGGTGCGATGTTTTAGGGTTCCTTAGCTGGTGGAATGAGATTGCAAGCGTTGTGCCAATGCCAACTGTAAGCAAAAGCAGTCTGGAATCTGATTTAATCGTACACTATAGAAATGAGTAAATAGCTATAAACAAAGTTTATAGTTAGTATGCATTGTGTTGAACATATTGAAATTACAGTACTATTTATTCAAATACTTTATATTGCAGTACACTCAAGATACAAAATTTGGCACATCTAGAGAGTTTTGGTGAACAGATTGCTTATCCGAGCAGCGGAGTTTTTGGCATGCCCCCTGCATGATCTGTCGATGAGAATGTATTTTATCGCTTGTACACGATTTCAAGTCCGAGATGAAAGCGAGGCTCAGGTATTGATCATTGATTGTCGTCTAGGATGCTGGAATTATTATGAAATAAATAGAAATAGTTTGATAGGTGTATACTAAAGTATGGCGATATTACCCGACAGAATCCTTTTTGACGGAGCTCAAAGCTCGGCAGTGGAGAGGCCCGAGATTTTTTCTTATCTTAATTATCGTCAGTTTTTGGATGACTTTGTTCTCTACCTGCGTGCAATGAAGCTCTACAGCGCTCGAAAGTTTGCCTTGGTGGTTGGATTTAAGAGCCCAAGCTATTTGAAGATGATCATTGATGGGCATCGAAACATCGGCACCGAGGTCGTGGCTCGTTTGGCTGGGGCCCTGAATCTCAAAAAGGACGAGGTCGCCTTCTTTGAAAAGCTCGTACTCTTTAACCAAACAGAAAATATGGATCTTAAGGATCGAGCCTATGAAGATTTGCTGACCTTTCGTAAGTTTCGCTCTGTTCATGCGATTGAAGCCGCTCAGTATGAGTTTTATTCGCGCTGGTATCTGCCCATTGTTTTTGAAGCGGCGGGATATTTGGATTGGACCTCTCAAAAGGCGGAGTTTGCTCAGCGTCTTCAGATTAGCATTCCGGAGGTTGATCGAAGCTTAGAAATCCTTGAAAAACTCGGACTCGTGGAGCGACGACAAAAGACGATTCTCAAAAAGGATATATCGCTCGAAACAGATCCCGAGGCCTCACACCTCTATATTCGAAATTTTCATCGAGAAATGATGACGCAGGCTCTGAAAAAGGTGGATACGATCCCTCAAGATCAGCGTGATCTACAGGGACTGACGATTGCACTGTCTGAAGAAGAGGCGAAGGAGTTTAAAAAAATGATGTATAACTTTATCGCCAAGATGAACAAAAAATTTTCGGGCTCTGTTCGGCCTAAAAAGATCTATCAGTTAAGTACGCAGTTCTTTCCAATTCTGGATTTGCCCACTTCTGGAGATGGCAAAAACTGAAGCCAGATAGAGACGTACACAAAATCGTACTCTCGCGATCTGGCTTTCAAACTTCGGTGATTTCAATAGGTTACGTGCATTCTGACGAATCGGGCGCGAATGGGGCGACAATTTTAGGAGTTAGGGGTGTCTAGTTTCTGCGATTGGGGGCGTGAGACTGTGTTTTAGCCAGCTTCTGACCGACCCGCCATGGGTGCAGACCTTGCTATAATAAGACAACATGGTGGTTGGGTTAATTGTTCAAATCATGTCGCTAGCATTCACTGCAGGAGTTATTCAGAAAGTGACTCCTTATCCCGCTCCTGTGGGGGGAGTTTCTTCGATAGAAGATTCATCCAATGCTTCTCAGGACTCTTCTCATCAGGCTCCCAATCCAGAGCAGACACCGATTGAGAATATTTGTGCGCAAGGTGGACCTGGGAATTTGAATCCAAGTCACTCTCCAGTGGGCGAACTCATTCGACTGACGGCGAGCCCATCAACTTCGGGAACATGGCCCAACGTCAATTTTGGTGAAATTGGAATGGAGAGTGAATCACTCGCACGGTTTGCATGCTTTGCTCGCTACGTAGTGAGTATTCCAGGTTCGGTCGGCATGCCCCTTGGAGTTTTTTTGGGGAGCGAAGCTGCGCCAACTCGACGACTCTCTGAATCTTCTTATCGGTTTGGACAAACAACACTCGGCTCCATGATTTACCTTTCGTATGAAAGCTTTCTTTCTATTTGTCGGGATCAAATCGTTTTTATTCCCTTCGAAAACAAAACGTACTCATTTGTGATTAGGTCTCCCTTTGATGAAAGCAGATGCGGCGTGCACACGGGAAACTCTATCGACTCTACAGTCCCGGGGCAAAGTTCACGCAACCCTCTCAGCCATACGGTGCCTTTAGAAACGGGCACTCCGATTTCTTTGACGAATGCAGAAGGAAGTTCTGCGATGGCCAGTGCGGCAGCAGGTTGTAGTTTGCATGCAGATTCTTCGCGTGTTGGGTCTGTGTGGAGTGCTTTGATTGTTCTGGCATTTTTAATCTTTGGATTAAGAGCGCGATCTGCGCTTCGAACTGAATAAAACCATTCTCAAAAAAATAAACTCCCCGCTGTTGGTCGTCGTACTTTCAGCGGGGAGCTTGCATCTGAGACAGGCTTTCGCATTACTCAGAACACACTCATACAAAGAGCAAGCTCTATGCCGGAGCGAAAATACAGCGTGGAATGATTGAATTTGCGTACACAATTTTGAATACACATTCAGTTTCGAACAAATTCCGAACACATCACTGAAATGATTTTCAAAATAGGAATTTTCAACTGTAAACATTTCAGTGTACCCGCAAGAACTGCTCAGTTTTTGGCGGATTCGCCAGACATGAAAAGAAATCTGAAAGGTAAGTTCTTAAATCTTCATGCAATTTTTTTTACAGGCCTTCGGCAAGGTGTTTGCAAATCAGATTGATACGCGAGCGTATTGGTCGTCCGTATCGCGGAACTAAATATCTTGAAAGGATACGGACAATGCATCGATTTACGCGAACAATTGCGGGAGCATTCGCTCTCGGATTAAGTCTCATTTATTCACAATCTCTCTTGGCTCAGGTTCGAGCCCTTGCGAAGCCGGGGGATATGGTCAATGGCCTAGGCCCCATTCTAAATATTACCGACGGAGCTACATTCTCAAAAAGCAAGAAGGCCTATTTTGTGGCGGATGTTTTGGTGTCCGGTCAAAGTAAGCAAGTGTTGGTACGGCTGGAGACGGACGGAACTCTCAGTCCTGTCGTCACCTCCAATGAAACTTTGATCTCTTCGGATCTCAATCTCGCTCCAGCGGGTGCAAGGATTCTTCTCTCTGGAATGGTGAATGGAGTTTGTGGATATCAAGGTGACCCGGCACCGACACGCCGAGTGAGTGCAAACGGCGATCTCCTGATGCTCGCCAATATCACCGGAACGGGGATCACGCAGCCTGTTTGCAATGGCACACGATTGATCAATGCAGGAAATGCAACGAGCTTGATTTGGATTTCGGCTGATGGCTCGCAAAAGAAGCTGCTTTCGCGACTCGGAGCGATTCATCCAGAGAATCCGGCGTCGACGATTCAACGTCCTTATTTGAAGTCGCCTTATGGAGTGATCGACAATACCTTTGTGGGCGATCGCTCAGAGGCGATTGTTCATATTTTGGGAACCACTGTAAATAACCAAGCTGTTGGCGGAGCGATGTTTATGTCTGCTCAAGGGCAGCTGACTCCTTGGATGCGAGACGGAAGCCCCATCGCGAATTTGGCGGATTGGACGATTCACGGGGGGAGCGCCACGATTCATTCGTCGACAACGGATAATGGAGAATATCCAATGACTCGATTTGATGCCGCAGGAAACTACATAGTTCGAAAGGTGACCGCGAAGCGCAACGGCTCAAGTACTAAAATGAATGCTATTGTGAGAATTCGCACAGACAATCCCCATCAAGCTCTTTTGGTTCTAAAATATGGAGATTTTATACGAACAAATTACATTCAACTCCCCGGCACCTATTCGTACGATACGGCAGCAAGTTCAATGAACTACTACTACGGAAACCCGGGCCGCTTTGCCGTGTCCGCAACGGGAACAGTCTTTATCGGTCTACTTCGCGCTCGGGAGTCGAATGGAACCTTTGCGTATTCCACTGTAAGAATGGGCGCTCTCAATCCTGATCATACAGGGGCCTTTTACGGAAATGCGAATGGATCGTTTTCAATTGTGAATGGTGAGGATGTACTGGCGAGTGTTTCAATAACTGACGAACAACAAAACGTTTATCCCGCGGTTCTTAAGTGGACAGCTGCAGATAGCGTATCCATTTTGTTCAATGGAATGACGGACTCTCTGCCTGGTGTTGACGGTGTGGCCTATCGACTCACTCCTGAATTGCTTCAGCAGTATCGATGGAGGGGAATCAGTCCCTTACAACCCCTGATCACAAATTCTGAAGGCAACTATGTATTAAGAATGCCTTATCAAGAAACAGGATTGGGGATCTGGGCCAGTATCAATGGTCAACGTCATCTTGTTCTCGCGACAGGAATGTCCATTGAATCTCACTCCGAGGGACTCGTGGAGTTTCGTTATCTGCAGGGTGTGTTTGGTTTGAATGATCAAAATCAGGTGATCTCAAACTTTACCTTGGGTTCGAATCAACATCTGGGAGTTTGGAGTGCGAATTCGGGCTTGCGAATTGTTTACTCCGAGGTAGATCAGTTGGAATCAGGAGAAGAAATCTCAAACGCCATCTCTCCTCCGCCTTATGGATATGCAGGAACGAGTCTAGGCCTCGACAACCAATGTATCTCCAATAATGTTGGAATTCTCGGAATGGCCCTTTTGAGTCAGTCCAATGCTCGTATTGTCGTGGAAGTAAACGCCTCTGAAGTTGCCGCCCCCGTATGTGCAGCCGACTTTAATCAAGACGGAAGTCTCTCCATGCAGGATATGTTTGATTATCTTGCCGCTTATTCAGCCAGAGATATTTCTGCAGACACGAATCATAATGATTCTGTCACAGTCCAAGATCTTTTTGATTTCTTAAGAAGCTATCAACTGGGTTGTTAATCGATGCATTCAGCGAAAGCTGAGTGAAAAGGGGCGGTCCCTCAAAATGGGGCCGCCCTATTTTTTTTGGATAGACGTTGGTGGTATCTTGAAACCATACCAGTGCAGATGTTGTGCATGAAATCCCCCGAGTAGCAGATACAAATGAGCGTAGGCTCCTTCGATTTTGTACATTTGTCCTCGATCCCGCCATTTTTGGTGCTGAGTCATTCGTGAGAGATATAAGTGCTTTTGAGGGTGCTCAGTTTGATTGCTTTGCTCGATCGCCAATTTGAAGGCCCGCAAGTGTCCTGCTTTGATCAGAACATAGATTTGTCGTCGTTCGAAATTGGCATCTGGAGTATCAAAAGCAGCTTTGAGAGCTTCGAGAGTCTTCGCCTTTTCTCGTTGCCATGCAGGAGATCGATCAATGGCCTTGAGCGGATCATCGCATTCTGTTGCGAGGGTCATAGAGGGAATCAAAGCGACTAAACTCCATGCAGCCAAAGTGCGTGTGAACATGAGCCTTGAATAGTCCAAAAACAGTTATTGTCGAGTGGCTTGATGCGTACACTAAATTGAATTCAGTTTTGAGACGACTTTGTGCCTGAAGCGAAGCAGGCACAAAGTCAAAAAATCAAAAAAATGGATTGAAAATCCGAAGCGACTCTTAATTCTCCCACGGAGACTAAGTGAATTACAAACAAAATCTGTTTTGATCGGCAAATCCGCATAAATTCTGAGTTTCAGAAAGATTTAATTAGGTTCTTTTGCGGGTTGTCGCGATACAATGAATTATAAGCACGACGATGACTCAAGCGTGAGAACTCTCAACATCGTCTAACCCCTCTCTCGATCCCCTCCGAACCACCTCCTCGGTTCGACTCTCAAATCGAATTTCTGAACGTCGAATGAATTGATGGGGAGGCTACAAATGTCCAAACTACAGATCACAAAATCGACCTATACAGCGGGGCTTCAGTGTCCCAAGCGAGTTTATCTTTTGTCCCGTCAGCCCGAGCTGGCTGCTTCACCGAGTGAGGACCTCCTCCTTCGTTTTACACAGGGTCAGTCGGTAGGGCAGTTGGCTCGGGCTCAGTTTGCGGACGGTGTCCTGGTGGCGGCGGGGGGAAGTGCGCTCGCACAAGCGCTCACGCAGACTCAGGAACTCATCAAAGAGTGTCGAGTGCCGGCGATATTTGAAGCGGCATTTGAATATCAAAGCATGATGGTGCGCGTCGATATCTTAAAAAACAATTGTGATGGAACCTGGGATCTCATCGAGGTCAAGTCCACAACCGAAGTGAAGAATGAGCATCTCGAGGACGTAGCGTTTCAGTTGTTAGTTCTCAAAGGAGCCGGAGTGCCGATCAAGAATGTGGTTCTCTCCCATATCAACAACGAGGTTGTTTATCCCCATCTGGATGGATTGTTTAAGAACCATGATTTTACCGATGCGGCTCACGCTCTGCTCCCACAAGTAACGGTCAGGATCAAATCTCTGATCAACGTCCTCGAACGAGAACAAGCGCCCGAGCAACTGATCGGTCGACAGTGTTCGAGTCCGTATGCGTGCGAGTTCAAAAAGGAATGTTGGGCGAGTGTGCCCAAAGGCTCAACTCTGGAACTTTATAATTACCGCAAACGCAAACCCACCAAATTTGAGCTTTATCATCAGGGGACCCGAATGATTTCGGATCTTACGGATCAAGTGGAACTCACAAGATTTCAACAGATTCAAGTGGCGGCGAGCAAAACCGATGAAGCTGTAATTGATCGGGGAGGCTTGGCTCAGTTTTTGAGCTCTGTTCAGTACCCGATTTACTACTTTGACTTTGAAACAATAGCACCCGCTATCCCCATTCTGAACGGGATGCGCCCTTATCAGCGCATTCCCGTTCAGTTCTCTTGTCATATTCAGCGAGCTCCTCAGATGCCCCTTGAGCATCACGAGTTTTTGGCTTCGGGCTTGCCGGGCATCGATCCGCGCGAAGAATGTCTGCGGGCGATGAAGTCAATCTTTGGATCCGAAGGAAGCATCATTGCGTATCATGATGATTTCGAACGATCGTTGATTCGCGAGATGGCAGTGCAGTTTGCGGGTGACGCAAACTTCTTGCTGGATCTGGAGCAGAGGTTTTGGGACCTCGAGGATGCGTTTCATCAATACTTTTATCAAAGAGACTTTGGGGGATCTGTGAGCATCAAAAAAGTTTTGCCGTACTTTGCCCCCGAGATGAAGTACGACAAACTCGAAATTCAAAATGGAGGCCAAGCTCAAGCACAATTGTTTAAGGTGCTGAGCGGGGACCTCAGTCGCGAAGATCGCGAAAAAATTCGCCGAGATCTACTCACCTACTGTGCACAGGATTCTATGGCGATGGTGGTGATTCATCAAAAGCTCATTGAATCCGTGGGAGCGAATCTGCAGTTTCTGCCGCAAAGGAAGCTTGGGACGGCGTAGACTGAACCTCTAGTTTACGCTGACGGAAGGTGGGAGGTTTCGAATGATTCCGATATGCGTCGCTGTGCGACAAACGTTGACGCAACGTAAACAATAGCAGTTTACGATACAATGAAGCCTATGAAGCAAGCCATCAATGTGGAATCTCCATTCGAAATCGAAGAGCTTTTTTTTTCGGAAACGGATCTCAAGGGGATTATCTTAAGCGGGAATCAGGTCTTTACGCGAATCTCGCAGTTTAGCGAGGCCGAGCTAATCGGAAAGCCTCACAATTTGATTCGCCATCCCGATATGCCTAAGTCGGTGTTTAAATTATTGTGGGCTACGATTCAAAAAGGGGAACTCATCGGTGCCTATGTTAAAAACATGGCCAAAGACGGCTCTTATTACTGGGTCTTTGCTGTCGTAATACCTCTCGGGAATTCGTATCTGTCGATTCGTTTTAAGCCAACGAGTAAAGTCTTTGAGTCGATACCGCATTTGTACGCTGAGATGACCAAAGCTGAATCTAAGGGTGATTTAGTGGCGGGGCAAAAGGTTCTCGGCAAAGCTCTAGAAGGCCTCTCACTCAAAGACTATCTCGCTTTTATGACGATGGCTGTCCGGACAGAGTGGGATAGCCGCGTGCAAAAGCTCCGCCAACGGGGGATTAAGGGTGGGAATTTTGAAAGTATGGATGCTCGGCTTAAGCAAAAGTTTGCGGCAACGCAGAGTTTGAGGACTCTTCTTGAGAGTTTTTATGATGCCGCGTGTTTGATCTTGGATCTCAAGGCTGAGCTCGATCGCGAGCGAAAAAGTGTTGGGGAGTTTTCGGACAGAGTCCGCTTTTTGTCACTTAATGCTTCAACATCGTCTCATCGTCTCGGCAGTCAGGGGAGAACACTTGCAATCGTTGCCCAGCAAATGCAAACAACGTCTGAGGAGAGTATTCGGATCATCAAGCTCTTTGAGGATTCATTTACAAAGACAGTTGGACTCATTGAAGCCGCATGCTTCGAAGTCACAGCAGGGCTCCTCGTCACTGAGATGATTACTTCGTTTTTGGTCGAGAGCGTAAACACTCAGAGCCATGGAACAAACCATGAGATTGATTCAAAGCTTGCCGTACTTGAGCAATCCTTGGATCGTATGCGTAGGCGAATCGCACAGAACTCCGAGAACCTCAGATCAAACCAAAGAGATCTTCAGACGGCCATTGAGGGTCTAAGAGAGGTGGTTTCAAATTCAGGATTTGTTCAGATCGCTGGCAAGATTGAAACATCGAGTCTCGCAGACCAAAAAGACTTTGATGTCATCTTCAATGAACTCAAACTCATGGTCGGCGAGGTCACTCGCACTCAGCTCAGACTTGTGACCGGTATTGTGAAAATAACTCATGAGATCGATTTCCTTTGCAGCGGACAGAGTCAGTTTTCAAATCTCACGGCATTGATGAATCCATAGTCTTACACGACGAGCGTTCGAGCGACCTTGTTTGCAAAGATTTTGGGACGGCCTGATTATTTTGGACAATCACAGGCCGTGCTCCCAAAATCTCCTCTAACGGTAAAGACTCTTTAGCTCGACAATCAAAGCATCCCACGAAGCGCGTTGATCTTTTGGCAGCTCGTCTCGAATGCGCTCGGCCAACTGAAGTGGTGTTCGCACTGAGAAGCTCTCACTCGCAGTGATCTTGTTCTCCGTCGATTTGCGAACTTTGAAATAATCAGCCGTTCTTGCGGAGGATTTCCATGAGTCCCTGTCCTTGCTAGGCGCATTTCGCTCAGCGATCTTTGCCAACTCTCGTGCAAAGTCCGGACCGACCGTCACCATGGCCCACTGAAAAATATCCACCTTCTGATTTGAGCCGGGATCGCTCGGGATGAGATAAGATTGGCGACCTTGACGATCTACACTGAGCTTCATTCCCTCCTTTGGAATCGAAAGATACAAGGCCTGAATGCGAGAGAATGTTTTGGGCTCACGAAGTAAGCGATTGAGTTCATCAAGATCCTGGTTCAAAAGAGCCACATGCGATCTAAAGAGAAAGGGCAAATCATCGCCATAGGCCGCAATCATTGAATTTAATTCTTCACGCTGAACAAACTGAAACCAATCCGGCTTCATCTCATTCTCTAAGCGGTAAAACTCAATGTCCAAGTTGAAGTTTGGATTTTGTGACTTGAGCCTACGAAACTCCGGAGCAAGGGCATTGAAGGTTTCGATTTCGCCCATCGTGAGAAGATCCCACAACAAATAATCCAAGTCCTCTGAAGTGAATAAGGGATTTGCGTCTGACGATCGGGAGAAAGCCGACAGGATGATTTCTTTTCTTCCAAGCATTGCGGCAATGCTTAGAAGGTTGAATAGGTGATTGTACTTATGCTTCATCGTGCATTTATGCCCGTAATAACGCATCTGAGTCTTGAGATCCGCTCCGCTAGCTAAATCCGGCGGGGATATTCGCTCCACCAATAATTTTTCGAGATCATTTGGAATCTTGTCATCCTCGAGGAGTGCGTTGCCGAGATACCCAGATACCGAAGCCGGAACAACCTTTGGGTTCTCCGCGTTTTCAATAACGACTAGCTTTTTTAAAGTGCCACCTCCATCAAGCAAGCTTTGAAAGGCCTGGACATCATTGGCCATGATCGCCTGCAATAACTTGCCACCAAAGACCTGTTCAGCACTTGCTGAAATCTTTGAAGTGCCAAACCCAGTCCCAATGAGCTGCCCTCTAATTTTATTGATGTCTGCAGACTCATGTATCGACGCGTGAATCAACCAATTCACAATGCGAAGGAGGCGAATATCCTGGACATAATCCCAGAGCCACTCGTGAACAAGGAGAAACGAGTACTGTAGGGGCCGCTCCTTTAAGGTCTTTAAGAGTTGATCCGAGTAGTTGTAGACGATCGCTTCTCCCGGTTTTTGTCGAATCACCGCTTGAATCGCATGAGGGCTTTGGTTTTTGGCATCCTTTAGGCAATTGGGAGGGAGGATCGTAATGAGCGCTTCATCACTGATGTCGACTAAACCGTAAGACGATGGGAGCCAGATTCGCGCTTTTGTAAAGTCCGCATTATTCGTAAGAAGGTCTTGATACTGACGCCATGATTCGAGGATAGGCTGGTTGGTGAGTCCCATCGCAGTATTTAGCGGAAATATTCGCTCAAGACTTTGAGTTATTCGATCAAGCACATCGTGCTGAATCTTGGCTTCGTCGAGAGGGTAGCTCTGAGAGAGTTGAAGACTTCCAACCAAGTAGTCCAATGAATAAAGACCTTCGTAAGAATTTTCTGACGATTTTGCACAGAGGACGAGATCCCCTCCATGAGACTCCTTGCCCGCGTAAAGCGAACTGCATAACGATGCAAAAATCCCGGTCATCGTGGCTGTCAATAAGGCTTTGGTTTTCATTGTTTATTGCTCCTTCTTTTTCGGTCGAATTGCTTCTTTGCTCACGGGGAACATCGAAATACTTAATTGATAGACAGAGTCTCGCTCGCCTGACTGCAAAAACGCACAGAGCGAACGACGAAAATCTTTGATGCGCTCTTTGGCGGCATCGAGTTTGCGAGAATCAATGGCCATGGTCATAGCAGATTGTTCGCGCAGTTCTAGCGGAATGCTTTCGAGTGCATTGAGGGCTTGATTGAGAATCTGGGTTTGAAGTTTGCGAAACGCTGCGTGTGTAAACGCGTTCTTTATCGTGGTCACCGAACCCGAGACATCCTTCCAGTTTCCCCGACGGTCGATCTTTAAGAATCCGATACGCTGCAGTGTTTCGATGGCACGGTCGACTTCGATACTGGTGATTCCAAGCTTTGCGGCGACCCAGCGAGAATCACTTTTGAAGGTCTTGAGCGAGGTGAGTTCTAGAATCGCAAAGTGATACCAATTCGAAATCGCTTCAAAAAAGTCCAAGCTAATATCTCGGTACTCTCCTTGGATCTCAGGCTTCCATCCCAGTCTTTGGTTGAGCCTTTCGTGAGTGGCTTCTGAAATTCGTCTCTTGCCTTTAAGTATTTTTGACAATGCTGAGGGCTCTATGGAGAGAAAGCGTGCAAAGGATCGCAGTGAATACCGCGGATTTCGTTTGCACCGATCTACAAGTTCCGTCTGCAGCCTTTCGCGAAGTTCAATCTGTTGCTGTCCAATAATCATTAGTGACTTGGATATTTGAGTTTGGAGGGAACGTCAAACTCATAAGACACAGACTGTGTCTCGCAAAGACACGGG
>CAZUTA010000010.1:0-3867 GCA_964622975.1 uncultured Bacteriovoracaceae bacterium
ATCGCAAGGGCAGACATGATTGGCAAAATCTGTGCTGGGCCTCTTTCTCACTGCCACTGCGGCAGTAAAATTTTAGAATCTAAATCGTGCGCCGACCGCGCCTTGAACGACGGCCTCGGTCTCAGGGAGGACTTCGATGCCGGGAGCGATTTCGGCGAACACGCTCATCGAAGGCTTTGGAACAAGCCACTCCGCGCCCACAGGCACGCGAATAAAGGTCCACGTATCATGACGGCGTCCATCCTTGGTAGCGATCTCGAGTCCGCCGCCCGCACCCACATAAGGAGTCAGGGATCCCGGAAGATCGTCTCGATTTTCAAAATAGTTTCCAAAATGCCAGAGCATATCTCCGTACATCACAAAATATTCTGAAAACGCATAACCAAATCCAAAATCGAGTCCCACATCTTGGCCCATTCGATACTTGGCCGTCAGCCCCGTCGGCTCTCCTAGCATAAACCCAACTGCAAACGGCTTTTTGGTGGCGGACTCCACACCCGCATTTACTTCTTGCCCGCAAATTAACATGGCTAAAATTGCGAGTGAGACGATTCCAAAAAAATTCTTCATTTTATTTTCTCCTTACACCGCAGCAAGCCAGACAACTTGCGCTACCGACCTAGCAGATGCGAAAAACCCTCTTTGAGCAATCCAAAAACAATCAGGCCCAGTTGGTTTCCGGGAGGGCCCGAACGTCGCAACTTATCAAAAGCAAATCGATCACAAAACGTATAGAGCCGCTCGTAAATATGAGTATCACTCATCCGGGTTCCATCGAGAGGCAAAACTTCTTGCATGGTCTTCATCCAAATTCCTGAGGCCACCATTCGCGCATGCAAAATTGTTCCGTTTTGCGCCGCTCCGGATACGGCAACAACCACTCCAGAGTTTTCGGTCTGAATTTTGGGACTCAAAGCTCTAAAAAAACTAAAAGCGCCCGGCTGATGATTGGGCAAAACAACTCTCAAAATCAAATCTTGAGACTCAGTTTTTACCTTTCGCGTGACGAGGTTCTCTCCTCCATCGACTGCCTGACGTTCGGTCTCGCCGATGTACAGATCTTCTAGAGACAAAATCTCCTCGCGCCCAACGGCACCACCCTTGCCTCGGCTTCGAATTTTGACTTTGGCTTCGAGTGCTAAGAGCGCCGCAATGAGCGGGCTATGATAGGATCCCCAAGCTAACTCTCCACCCAGAGTTCGGCGATTTCGAATCTGAGGAGTACTTGTCACTCGAGCGGCTTCTAAAACAGCGTACGCATAACGCGCGAGATAGGGATCTTCGGCGAGACTTGATATCCGCGCTGTTGATCCCAAAACAAATCGTCCGTTTTCTTCCTGACACTCCGAAAGACCTTCAAGATCCCCGACATGCAAAAATCCTTTAAAACGATCGCCGAGTTCGGTCGGAAAATTTTTGTAAAATCTCAGCAGATGGGTCATTCCGCCGCAAACCTTGAGCTGATCGCCTTGCTTATCGAGAATCTCATAGGCTTCGGACAAATATTTGGGGCTCAAGAATTCCACTAGCGTTTGGCCCTCGCTCGCGCACGACCTTCAGAAACAGGTGGCAATCCCACCCCTTCGATGGCATCCAAAATCTTTTGATACCCCGTGCACGCACAAAGATGTCCTTTGAGCTGCTCGCGAATTTCGAGTCGCGTAGGATTGGTATTTTGCTCGAGAAGAGCCGTCGAAGACATGACCATCCCCGGAATACAAAATCCGCATTCGATCGCAGTTTGAGTCAAAAAACTTTCCTGCAAAGGTGTAAACTTATCTCGCTCATTGAGTCCTTCGATGGTGGACACATCCTTGCCATCGAGCTGCCCCATCAAAACCAAACACGCATTGGCCGGCTTGCCGTCGAGCCAAACCGTACATGCTCCACATTTACCCTCACGGCATCCTTCTTTTGTCCCGAGGAGCTTGAGGTCCATTCGAAGGTAATCCAAAAGTCGACGAAACGGACTTGTCTCAGAACGTAGCGGGCGACCATTGAGTGACCATTCGATAATCATTTCGCTTAAAACCTCTTCAACGGAAAATTGAGGACCGTCTGCTGTCGACGCTTAGGGTACATAAACTCCGTCGACATCGGAATTTCATCCAGTGGAATATCTTTGGCTTCGTAAATCGCATTCACCAAACTCGCCAAAATCACGGACATAATCGTGTCAGAATTCCCCCGACTTCCAAAATAATCGAGTGGTTTTTCGGCCAAATCCCGAATCGGATATTCGAGGGTCACCAGAGTCGATTCCTCAGGACCATCGAGCGTTGTTGGAATTGGCTGATCGGATTCGAGCTCACTCGAAAAAAGCGCGGCCATCGCCCACGAAATAGACGACTCGACTTGGATCTCGAGCCCCTTTTGATAAAGCACAGGACCCGCATCCAAAACCACTTTGACGCTCTCGACGCGCAGCTCACCTGTCAAAGGATGAAAGGCCACGCGCGAAACCGCGCCCGCCGAACACCCATGAGGCTTCTCGACGTTTTGCAAAATATAGGACGCCTTAAGATCTTGGCCGCCTTCGGTAAAGGCCACTTCGCGATATCCCATCTTACGATTGAGACTCGTCTCCGTGATGGCTCCGTCTTTGAGAATCACCGTCTGACTTTGAAAAATCTTTTTACCGGCTTCTTGGATTTTGTCTCTTAATGCCGCAGCCGCATGCCAAGTGGTCTGAGCGAGATAATAAAACTCAGGGTAAGTCTCTCGACGTGCGGCCTTATCGACTTGGATTCTCATATTGCCCTCGACCACAAAGGCTTTGGGATGAGTTTTGAGGACCGCCGCCGCGACTTCGCAGAGTGCCTGTTTGGCATGCAAATCGAGCGTAAGGTTGGAGGTCTTGATGACAAAGGATCCCGAATTTTGAAGCTCAATCGAAACTTCAGAGAGATCAAACTCTTTATCGACCGCCGGCCTAAAATACTGAAACGCCATTCCTCGCCCGACGATGGGCTTTTCGTCCCAAACAGGCTTTGAGCGATCAATGGGCACGAGCCGAAACGGCCTTTCTAGTTTTTCCATTTCGGTCAAAACACTCGAAACCTTGTCGGCATCGAGTCGACAGTTTTGAGTTCGAAACTCCATCGGCTTTTGATCTAAGAGTTTGGCCACTTGTTCGACGAGTTGCTCGGTCACCCAGGTTACAGCTGCAAGCCCCTCGCCTCTGAGCGCTCGACGCGGATGGGTGGGCGTACAAATGACTTGGCCCTCGATATCCACATACTGAAAATCGTAAATGCCTGTGATGTGTTCGAGTGCCTTTTGCAAAACAAACTGCGCATTGCCTTCGTAGGATCCCGCATCCACCGTCAATCGGCCTTTGAGTTCCTTCATCTGCTTGGACTCTTCGTCAAAGCGAATACAGAGCTCACCCTCATAGCCATAAGACCCGGTGTCTTGCTCGTTGGGTTCAAAAATCAAACAAGTGGAGCGCTTGGTGAGCCATGAAGAAAGCGCCAAAAATGCGATGAGTTCACGCTGCTGTCGTCCCCCAAACTGACCGCCGAGTGGAGATTCGTTTGCAAGAACCGAATCAAAAGGAATCTCCAAAACTTGTGAGATCCACTGGCGCTGCGACTCGGACAAAAGGGATCCGACATGAAAAATGAGCTTTTCTTTTTTGAAGTCGACCCAACCACATTCCGCTTCGAGATAGCGCGCCTTGAGACTCGGAAATTTAAAGGGCGACTTTACTTCCTTCAAGTTGGCACGAACGGGTGTTCCGATTCGATGATGAATCGTTGCGGTGACTTCGGGCTCACGTTTGGCGTCCACTTTCCAATCAATCGCTACTTTGGACAGCGCCTGGCGAAGAGCTTCTTTGGTTTCGGCCACCACAATCGCCACGGG
>CAZUTA010000010.1:3915-81864 GCA_964622975.1 uncultured Bacteriovoracaceae bacterium
ATAGCGCACTTGGGATTCGGCGAGGAGGAGTTGAACGCGCTTAGAGCGCTTGCCGTACGGAAGATTGTGCGGGACGTCTTTGGCCGTAATCACCTTAAGGACGCCGGAGATCTTAAGAGCTTCACTCGACTGAATCGCCGAGAAGCTCGCTCCTGCATGCGGACTTCGAATAACACCCACATAAGCGATGCCCTCGGGCAAAAGGGCGCTCAGGTAGTCCGTCGAATAGAACGCCAAACCGCGCACTTTATCCTTTTCCTCTTGGGAATAGAGCGAGAAGAATCGTCGAATATAGGCTGAATCGCTGATACTCATGGGTCCCGCCGCAAAATGTCATCGTGCTGATCCAGAGGCTAAAAGTCTAGAAATTCCTTGCATTTGAGGCTGGTGACTTTGACAATTAATTTTGGGAGGGGACTATGTTTTTTGGTTCAGACGTCTTTGCACAGACCGCCGCGGAAACAACCGAGCAAATCGCTCAGATTCCTATGGAGAGCATGACTTTATGGCAACGATACGAATCGGGTGGCTTTTTTATGCATCCGATCGCTTTGCTGGGGATCATTGCCCTTCTCATCATCTTTGATCGCTTTAATGCGCTCTATTTGAGAACGAAGTTCGACAAAGGAGCGATCCTCTCCGAAGTTCGCAATGCCATTTACTCGGGTCGGCTGGTTTTGATGGGTCAGACGATGATCCACCAGATCATTCAATCCGGCTTTCAGGCCTTTGAACGCTCCGCCAAGGATTCCGAAGTCCAAATGGCCATCGACGCGGCTGCCACCAAGCACTTTCCCGATATCGAAAAGCGTACGAGCTTTTTGCCGATGATCGCCAACACCTGCACGCTTCTTGGACTCTTAGGAACCATCTCAGGATTGATTGTTTCTTTTGCGGGAGCGGCCAATGCCGATCCTTCACAAAAGGCTACCCTTTTGGCTTCGGGGATTTCTGAGGCGATGAACTGTACCGCCTTTGGACTCTGCGTGGCGATTCCATGCTTGCTCGCCTTTGCGTTTTTGCAGGGTCGCAGTCAGCGAATCATCGATGATGTGAACGAAGTGGTTTTGGAGTCCATGAATTTTGTGGTCACCCACAAAGACAAACTCAAATCGTCTTCGAAGGGCGAGGGATAAAACCATGATGGAATTGCTCGCCAAGGTCGGACATGCCTGGGAAGCCGGCGGTGTGTTTATCTACCCGATTCACTTGATCGCCGTCCTTACTCTTGCGATTTCGATCGAGAGAATTTACGTGCTTTATTTTAAGGCCTCGATGAACGTCAAAAACTTTTTGCAGCAACTGAGTCCCACGATTGCGCGTGGCGATTTGCAATCGGCCATGCAGTTTTGTGATTCATTGCCCACACCCGGAGCTCGCGTCACTAAAAGTCTTTTGATTCGCGCACTCGCCAAGGGTGAAAGCGAAGACATCGATGCGATGATCGAAGCGTCTTTGGCTCGAGAAAGCCATCCCATTGAGAGACGAACATCCTATCTCTCCATGCTGGCCAACATCGCCACTTTGCTCGGACTTCTCGGCACAATTTCGGGTCTCATCATGTCTTTCGGAGCAGCAGCAAAGAGTGATCCCACGCAGAAGGCAGAACTTTTGGCTTCGGGGATTTCGGAGGCCATGAATTGTACGGCCTACGGACTCGTCGTCGCGATCATTGGACTTTTGGTCTACGCCCTTTTGCAAGGCAAGACTCAAAGTCTTATCGACGAACTCAAAGAAGTGGCATTCACAGTCAAGACTCTGCTGCCACTCAAAAAATAGTCTCGGATTAAGGAGAAGGCTTCATGGGAGTAAGTGTAGATTCTGGTGGTGGTCGCGGCGGCCGAAAAGGCGTTGATGTCGAACTCAATCTCGTCCCCTTCATCGACTTGCTCTCGGTTTGTATTCTCTTTTTGTTGATGACAGCCGTCTGGGTTCAGATTTCAAAGATGTCCGCGTTCAGCCAACCCAGCGGCGAAGCCACCATCTCTCACTCCGAAGTTTCTTCGATCAATCAGGCCAAAGAAGAGCGAGACTATGATTTTTTGATTCGCCCTACCGGCGTAGAAATCAAACAAGATGGCAAAAGCCTCGGGCAGTTTGATTTGGCGCAACTCGAAGGCAAGCTCGATGAACTCAAGGCCAAGACTGCTGCCGATCTCAATCCCAAAATCAGTCTGCGAGCCGCCGATGAAGTGGTCTATGACGACGTGATTTATGTTTTGGACCTCGTGTTTACTCGAAACTGGACGAACATCACTGTGGGAGGGCTCTAAGATGCCCATTTACGCACCCGATCGTCGCATCAACACGACACTCAAGCGCAAATCAGGAAGTGGCTCACGCAAATCCGTCATGGCGGGTCTCTACTTGACGTCCATGGTGGACATGTTTGCCATTATGGTCATTTTTTTGCTGCAGAGTTTTTCGGCTGAGGGAGAACTCATCGTTTTGCCAAAAGGACTCGAACTCCCCGAAGCCAAAAACACCGGCGTACTCCAAAAAGCCCCTGTGCTCACGGTCTCTCGTGAAAAAGTGGAGTTTGAAGGCAAAGTGGTCGCTTCCACTCCTGATGTTGCTACACAAGAAGGTTGGGCAATTCCTGCACTTCAAGACGCTCTCAAAGAATACAAAGTCAAACTCGAAGAAGAAGTAAAAGCGAAAGCGCTGGCTGAAGGTCAGACTCTTCCTGCAGATCAACCCATTGCCATCGAGCAAAAGGTAAATATTTCTGCGGATCGTCGTTTGCAATTTCAGGTCGTCAAAAAAATTATTTATAACGCGAGTTACGCGGGGTTTCCCGACTTTAGATTTGCTGTCTTTGGCAAAAAATCCGAAGCCACTTCTGAGGGCAATTAAGTCAGTGCCAGACCAGACGGACGATAAAAAAAAGGAAGTTGAAGCGCGTCTCGATTACTATGAGATTCCCGTCAATATTTTTAGGCTTCAGGATAAAGTCGAAGAAGATATTTATACCTACCATATGGGAAACTATGTGCTGCACAAGAGTCGCGGCGGCACCTGGGGCAAGGATGATGTTCGCCTCCCAGAACTAGGAATCGATAAGATTTTTCTTCGATACGCCAATTACACGCAATTTCAAAACTTTTTGAGTCGACGTACGAGTAAGATCCTCACCAATCCAAACGTGCCCTTGCAAGAAAAGGCCTCCGCGCTGCAAGATATTGCGACTCCTATTTTGGGAGGTGTCTATAAAACTCAAGCCTCCACAGAATCGATTCAAGGCGCAGCGGATTACGTCAAAAACTGCATTACATTTTTGAATGAAAGAGGGGGTCTCCCGTCGATCGTTGAGTTGAGCAGCAAGGCGCTGGATGAATTTGGCCACTCCTTGCACACTTCGGCTTATGCCGTGGCTCTTGCAAAGATTTCGGGTTATGGCTCTCAGCGAGAGCTTCATACAATTGGGCTCGGAGCGCTCTTTCATGACATCGGAAAATCTTCGATCGATGAAGAAATTCTCAATAAGCCTGGAGAACTCAGCCCTGGTGAGTGGGAAATCATGCGGCAACACCCCGAAATGGGTGAGAAGATTTTGGACAACAAATCAATTGTTCCCGTCCTCTCCAAAAAAATTGTCCTCGAACATCATGAGAGAGCCAATGGCAAAGGCTATCCTCGAGGAATCAAAAATACCCATTTGTTTTCGAAGATCGTCTCGATCGCAGATGTCTTTGGCTCACTGATTTCGGAGCGGCCCTACCGGCAAGCGTGTACACCGTATGAAGCACTTCGCATTATGGTCACAGAGATGAAGGGCGAGTTTGACGATCAGCTGATTCGGCACTTCATCGAACTTCTCGGGCGATAGTAACTCCATTCTTCATCGATTCATAAGCGGGCGTTGGCGCCCCATCTGTCCCCTTCCAGCGGCCTGTATCCCCACGTCTTGGCATTCCAACTTATTGTAATCCTTAACCAATCTTAACTACCCATTTTGAGCTCCTGGCCCTCAGATTGCATCTTTTTATGGCTGTGTGTGCTTGGAGGTCAGTGTTTCGATTTCTTTTGGTGGCGGCCGCCTTCGGCTTTGGCGCCTCCACTCTGTATGCTGACAAGGAAAATTTGTTTTGCCCCACGCTGATGGTGCATCTGTCTTCGCCATTGGATCCAGACTCTAAGATCGTCATTCAAGCCGCGAATAAAAAAATCGAGCGTCGACTTGAAACTCGACTCAAAGAAAATGGACTCTCAAAGTCCCAAATAGATTTTGCGATCACAGAACTCACGCCGACGATTTCGCAGCTCCTCAATAGTTATATTGAAGCCAAAATATCAGCCTCAGAATCTCTTCAGGTCAATTTGATCTCTCACGCGATTTCAAAGCGAATTCCTCTCTCGTCCATTGAGTTCGCACTGCTATTTCCTGCGCTTCAAGACTTCGTCGCTAAGATTCCCGCAGAGCACATTCATCGCACATGGGCGCGAACCGCCACTCTCGAGGTCGCGCGATTTATTGCAGCCCATTCACCGAGAGAAAATTTTAACGATCTCGCGCAAAGAATACTCCCACTTTTGGCGCGTGAAATGAACACTGACTCTCCTGCATCGCCCATCGCCCTCAATAAACAAGTTAGTTTGCATTTTCGATTTGTAGATACCGTGGACGCAGAAGCAGACCCTCTTCAGGAGCGCATCTTGCTTGATCTCAATCGACTTTCAAAAAAAGGACAGCTCCACGAACACTGGTCTCGCGCGCTTGCGGCAGAAATCAGAGCCATCTCTGAGACTCCCGAATCAACCTATGCCGAACTGAAGCAAAAGATCCTGACTAGTGCACAGGCCATTGAGTTTAGAAATGAGCGGCCCACGGCAATTCGTGACTACCAGCAACTTGAGTTTGAGCTTCTCGATCAAGTTCTTCCAAGGCCGCTCAAAGAAAGTGCCCCCAGCTCCCAAAAGATGCTCAAAAAATTATATCGAACAAACCTCCTTGGAGAATTCCAAATCCAAAATCCCCGACTGGCCGAAATTTCTGAAAACTTTTTGCCGCACTTTGTTCATTTTGTAGAAAAACTATTGGACGCAAGCCCCTTGCGGTCTGGCCCGGATCGAAAAATTGCTCTCCAAAATCTCCTTTCGAGATTGAGTGGTGGGAGAGGCGTCCGAACTTTATGGATGCAGGCTCTCGATCTAGAAGCACAGCGCCTTGGACAACAAGTTCCTCGTTACACTGGATCTCCGAGTGAATTTGCACATGTCCTTGAATTCTTGAAGCCGCACTTGAGTATCAACTCTCGCCTCTATGAGAATCAGCGCACTGGTTTTGAGCCGCTACTCAAAGAGCTTGGCCCCTCCCAACTTGCCTTTATGGATCAGGTACTCTCAGGTCCAAGCGGGCTTTCGACGGCCCTCAGAAAAAGAGTTTACGCACTCAAGGGAGATCCAAAGGATTTTGATCAGACGTATCAAGCTCAAGTCTCTCAGGCGATTGATGTTCTCCGCAAAGAGCTTGCGGAGCTTCAGCAGCCGTGGTCACTCGTAGAGATCGCGCCTAGGAGAAAAAAGATATTGAGCCAAGTGCCAATGCCCATACTGCCGAAAAAAACTCCTCAGCCAAAAATCAAGACTCCGAAAGAAAGAACGCTCACTCCTGTTCCCCTTTCAATGAGTGTGAGAGAACTCTGGCCCCCATTCGAATCCCGCAAACTTCAGAGCGCGCATATGGCAAAAATTCGCGAAGCCGAAGCCACCATCGCCCGACTTCTGAATCAGCCTGCACCTCAGAGCTCAAAGAGATCGACGTTTTGGAGCGAGCATATTCTCCCCACTCAAGAGGCACTCAAAAAGAAAGACCATCAGATCTCGCAGGAGCTCGAGAGCGCCATCAAGGACTGGGAGGTACTCACCTCTGAATACTTTAATCGAAACATTCGACTCATTGTCAGACCCCTGATCTCCTACAAACATGATTTTTGGGATGATCTCGAAGGACCTGCGACGATCGGTCTCTGGAATGCGGTCCGTGGCTTTGATCCAGAGAGAGGATTTCAATTCTCGGTTTACGCTGTTCGTACGATTAAAAATGCTCTCCATCGAGAGATGGGAGACCTTCTTTCCGGAGAGCATAGTGAAGAGACATTCCAAATGCTCTCTCGATGGAGACAGTTAAAGAGTAGCGCTTGGCTTGAGCGAGGAGAGAAGCTCACGCTGGAAGATCTCATGAAAGAATTTAAGGTTCCTCGAAAGACTGCCCTCTTAATTGTTTCACTTGAAAATGGAACAATCCCACTGAACGCGCCCATTAGAGGTGCCAAAGAGAAAAGTGTCGTCGCTTCAATTGCTGCGCCCCAAGTGAAGAGCAAAAAAGAGGAAGAAGCCCTCGCCAGAGAACGAGCGACACTTCTCAATCAATTCATCGATGCGCTCGAGGATGCTCGAATCCAAAAGATCTTGAGAGATTATTACGGCTTCTCCAAAGAAGGCATTACGGTGCCTCGCAAAACTCTCGAAGAAATAGCTCAGGACCTCGGAATCGGTCGTGCCCGTGTCCACCAATTGAAGAAAATGGGTGAGAATGAGCTCAAAACCCTCATTTTGGAATTCGACAAAGAGGGGCTCTTAAAGCCTCAATTGGGGCCTAAACCCGCAATCGACGACCCCTCAGCCCCCGAATAACACCGTCAACTTTTGTTCCTACGGCATGGCACCAACCTTGAATATATAAAGGATGGGGAGTGGCAGGCAGTGGATTCAAGAAACGACGACAAACTCAAGCGCCAAGAGGTCATTGAAGCCTTACAGAAGATCTTGCGCGCGTCGGACGAAGACTTGGACGCTTCTTGCGAGCCATTGAGAACCCAGATTCATTCAAAGCTCATTCAAAAATTTGATCAGGCTCCGACGGAGCTCGCCAAAAAAGTTCACGAAGTCGAGCAGGCCTTTGTCAGCCTTACGCAAGTCAAACGTGTGCTGCAGATGCATGTCGCTTCGGGAGGGACCGAGGCGCAGGAATGGGTCAATATGGGACGAAAACTCTTTGAGCAGCGCTGCTACAAAGAAGCCCTCTCCGCCTTTGAGAAGGGAATTCGAGAAGGCCTCAAGGACCCCAACATTCTTTTGTGTGCTGCTACAGCTGCGCTTTACTCGGGACAATTGGGTCGTGCCGATGAGTATGCCAAAACAATTTTGATTGCCAATCCCTTTGAACCTAACGCTCTTTCACTCAAGGGCATCATCTGCATGAAAATGGATCAGTATCCCGAAGCCTATAATTTCTTTTTTCAGGCACGAAAAATCAAACCGTCGAGCTCTGTGATCAATAAATATTTTGATCAAGTCTGTCAGCGTCTCAATCGATTTCCAAACCCTGTCAGCAATCCCGGTTTTGCTGCAAAGACCGAAGTCATGGCCAAGGTGAAGAAGTTTCACCGACGTCACCGACGAGCGCGCATCGAAGGCAGTCTGCAGATTCAGGATTTTGCCACCAATTCGTTTTTGGCTCTTCCCTTGTCGAGTCTCTCTGCGGGGGGCTGTCTAGTCAAAACTCTTGATGTTCCCGAATCATTTTATTTCGTCCTCAACGTCAAAGGCTGTAATGGCGTGACCGGGCTGGGACAAAAAATCTATCAAGACCCCCAGGCCGGTACGGGGATTAAATTTGTCGAACTTCCCCTCGATGCTTCCGACGCGATTGAGCATCTGATTCGTCGCCTCAGCGCCTAAAAATTATCCTTGAAACACGGACTCGGATTCTCAAGAATCCAAAGTATGAACTTGGGACTGGGGGCTTTGGGATTCTACCTGGCGATTGCGCAGCCCAGCGACTTGATTCCTATCGTCGAGCCTCTCAGCGTTCCTGAAAATTCGGCTTCGGTCGAACGAGAATGGGAACTCTTTCAAAGACGATCCCGGGATAGACTCGAAAGGTTCCTCAAAACTCCCGCGGCCGAACATACTTTTGAAAATACTTTTGAATCCATCGAAGCGCTTTATGCAGATTCGTGGAAAATAGAAAACTGGGTCGCCATCCTCATCGCCACTCACCCCTCCGAGGAGATTCGAAGCGCCTCCTCTCGCATTCAAATCAAACTTGCGGATTGGTGGGCGGAGTTTTGGAGGGATCCCAATGTTTTCAAGATTCTTAAAGAGCAATCCGTCACTCATCCCCCCGCAGAACAAGAACCCCAAGCCCTCGTTCGAGAGATTCTCTCTCGATTTGATGAGGCGGGAGTGGATCTCAAAAGTGAAACTCAAGAAGAGCTCGAAGCCTACGAATCTAAACTCAATAAGTTGATTCAAAAATTGGCAGAGAATTTTGTCAAAACCCCGAGCTTTCTTTTGCTTCGAGAAGAAGAACTTAAAGGCATACCTCTCGAGAGCTTTGCTGAGTTTAGACTTCCCCAAGGGACCTATGTCCTCGATCTCAAAGAATGGTGGGTGTACGATCTTTTGCGCACATACGCCCAGTCCGACCTGACTCGACAAAAGGCAGAACATCTCTGGCGCAGTCGAGCACAGACTCCCGAAAGCCTCGATCTCGTCAAAGCCATCATCAGACTTCGCCAAAAGATTGCAAAAAAATCTGAGTATATTTCTTGGGCGGCTCGAAAATTAGAAGATACGGAGTTTTCGACACCTCGAAAGCTCAATCAGTTTTTAAATGCCGCTCTCAAAGATTCCACTCAGTCTTTTAGACAGCATCGCAAAGAAATGACGGCTCTCAAACGTGAGATCACTGGCAATCCAAAAGCTCGTCTTGAAATCTGGGATCTGGCCTACATAGAACGAATCCAGCTCGAGCGACAAATGAAGATGCCCATGAGCGGCCTTCGAGAGTATTTTGAACTCAATCACACTCTTCAAACGACTTTCAATCTCTTGGCGTCACACCTCTCCATTGAATTCGTCGAACGCAAAGACATCGATCGCTGGGATCCAGATATTCAAGTCTATGAAGTAAGAGATCAAAGAACTCAGAAGGCTCTAGGACTTGTCTACTTGGATTTGTTTCCGAGACCGGACAAAGACAAGTGGTTTTTTAGCTCTGCGATGGCACCGAGGCGCCTCATCAGTGACACAAAGTACCAAGCCCCTGTCGCTTATGTTTCTGGTGTCTTTGTCAAAGCACCTCAAGGACAAAAGACTCTTCTTAACCTCGAGGAAGTCACAACGATCTGGCACGAACTCGGCCATGCGCTCGAAGAACTTCTCACGGAGAGCCGGTATTCATTCTTTGCAGGCTCACACTCGTCCATCGACGCAGCCGAAGTATTTTCGACGTATTTTGAGCGCTATGCCGCTCGTCCGGATACTTTGAGACAGCTCGCTCGCCACTTTCAATCGGGTGAGCCCCTGCCCGAACACATCATTGAAGCTCTCTCTCAAATGCCCTCAGCGTTTTGGAATCGCGAAAGAATTTTGCAGTCGATCATTGATTTGCGAGTCCATCAAGCTCGGCCAGAGTATAAGGCTCAATCTCTCTACAAGGAGTATTATTTTTCACTGCCTCAGGGAGTTGATCACTATTCGAGCTTTTCTCATTTGCAAGATTACGATTCCACCTTTTGGATCTACTTTTGGGACAGCCTCTTGGCAGTGGAACTTGAAAGCGCAGAATCTCGAGGAAAAACAGGATTGGATCTCCGTCAGAAACTCCTGATCCCCCCTCACGGAATTTTGTCGACCAAGAAGCTGGTAGAAGACTATCTGGGCCGAGGCCTGCGAAGCTGTAAAGAGATCTTGAAACATCTCTGAATCTCGTGAAAAAAGTAACTCATGAAAACAGCAACGCGTCGTTGGGAAGTCGCCTTAGAAAAACTCATTTTTGCAAGTCGATGGTTTCAAGCTCCCATGTATGCCGGGCTTATTGTGGCCGGTGTCATTTATGCAGTTAAGTTTTTGATTGAGCTTGTGCATATCGCACAGACAGCGACGAGCCTTTCTGAAGAACATTTGATGCTCGCTGTTTTGACATTGGTCGATATCACAATGGTTGCCAATCTATTGGTCATGGTCATCATTGGGGGCTATGCCACCTTCGTCAGTCGACTCAACCTCGAGTCGCACGAAGATCGACCGGATTGGCTCCAAAAAGTCGACGCGGGCACCATCAAAGTAAAAATGGCGGGATCGCTCGTCGGTGTCTCGGGAATTCACCTTCTCAAAACATTCATCAATATCGATAACCGCCCTATCGAATCCGTGAAATGGCAAATTATTATTCATCTCGTCTTTTTGGCCTCAACACTGTTTTTGGCGTTGACGGAGTGGATCCTTCAAAAGAAGCCCGCTAAGGGAATATAAAATTGAAACAGATGCGTATTTTTATTGCAGTCCTTTTTGCTCTTTGTGGTGAGTCCACTCTTTGGGCCGAAAAAGTAACGATAGCGATTGCAGGTAATTTTTCGGCCGTCGTGGATAGCGTCAATGACCCGAGCATCAACTACCCTCGCAAATCGGCCGAGCTTGCACTCCAAAAATACTCGGCTCAGCTCAAAGCCAAGAATATCGAAGTCACTTTTGAGGAGTTTGATTACAAAGATGACAAAATCCAAACTCTCAAAACAGCTCAGGCGATCTCCAAGTCCTCCGCTTTGGCCGTGATCGGATACACCAACTCTTCAAACACTCTTCTTGCCGGACCCATTTTGAACAAAGCAGGTGTGCCATTTTTAGCGCCCTCTGCCACCGCGGATCGTGTCGATCAACTGGGACGCTATGTCAGACGCATTTGCTTTGATGACGCCTTTCAAGGGAGACTGATGGCAGAGTTTGCGTGGGGCGATCAAAAGGCAAAGCGAATCGCCATTATTAGCGTCTCAGATTGTGCGTATTGTCAGAGCTTGCGACAGAATTTTAGAGAAAGATATTTGAGTCTCGGAGGTCGCGTCATCGCGGACGAAGTCATTCTTTCTTCGGATACGAACTTTGAAGCTCTCGCTCAAAAACTAAAAGCCGAAAAACTCGATGCGATTTTTGTCCCCAATTATGAGCGCACCGCGGCTCGCCTTTTGCCAGCGCTCATCGACGCAGGAGTGAGTCCTCGCGTTTGGCTCGCAGGTGACGGATGGGGATCGACGCTGCAGCTCTTTCATCGCTCCATAGGACGCAGAGCTTATAAAGGCTATGCGATTGCGCACTGGCGTCCTGAGGTCAAATCCAAATCCTCACAAAGTTTTGATCGTAGTTTTAGAGACCGATATCAATTGGAACCTAATGATACAGCCGCTTTGACCTATGATGCCGCTCAGATAGTTTTTGAAGCTCTCTTAAAAACAAAATCCTTCACACGAGAGGCGCTTCTGACAGAAATCGAAAAGCTAGATTCCTTTGAAGGGGCAACAGGTCTCATTCGTTATCCTCCTGGCAGTCGCACTCCTCAAAAAACCGCGGTACTGGTCAAAATGACTGAGGGCCGTCTCACCACGGATCGACTTTTGGGAGCCAAATCACATCCATGAAGTTTAATTCCAGCCTCAAGTCACAGATCATTCTCTACCTCGTGGGGGCCTTTCTTGTGACGAGTCTTGGAGTGGGTGTCGCTTACTTTTTAAATCGCAAAATTGCTATCACGCAAAATCTCAAAGTCGTTGGCGCTCGATTACAGACCAATGCAGAGTCCCAAGCGGATCAGATCTTGCCTGGCCTCTTGGTGGCTGAGGAATCCGCGTCGATTCCCGACCAACTCCTCCAAATGAAAACAGAGGAAGCACTCGATCGGATTGAAGTTCGAAATCTCCAAGAACTCGATCAAAGGGATTGGGGAAGTTGTGAGACCTTTGAGACAAATCCCAGGATCAGAATATGCATCGATACACTTCAGGCCGAAGTTGCTGTTATTACCGAAGTCGGACTTCCTGAAGATACGATTGGCTATCTGGTAAAAGTTAAATCTCTTGGAAAGATGGGGCTCGAGGGAGAACTCTTTAAAACTCTCGGGATTCTTTTGGGATCGATTGCGCTTTCCTTCTTGCTGCTTTTGGGATTGATCCTCATTTTTGTCGAAAGACACATTCGCCGTCCCCTCATGAATCTCAAAACTCACCTGGGTCCCGTTTTAGATGGCACGAGTACGACGATTCCTGATGTCTTTAGACTTGAAGAAATGCGTGTACTCTCCCAGCAGGTTCAAGAGCTCATTCATCAATTTGAAAATCGAAAAATCCAGGCCGCGCTCGGAGAGGTGGCCGCACAGGTGGCGCACGACATTCGCAGCCCTATTTCGGTCCTGGCGATGATTGGTCGCCACGTCGAGGCGATCCCCGAGACGGAGCGTCGCCTCCTCGAATCCGCCACGGCACGCATTCGCCATATTACAGATGATTTACTCCATCGATACAAAAGCCCTCAAAAATCTCTCTCTCACTCATTGCTCGGAACTCCGACATTTCTTTTGTCGGTGCTCGATCGAATCCTCTCTGAAAAGAGACTTTTGGCACTTGAAAAAAACATTCAGATCGACGCACAGCTCGATTCGAGTGCCGCCGACACTTTTATAGGAATCGACTCTCATACCTTCGCTCGAGTCCTTTCTAATTTGATCGACAATTGCTTTGAGGCTTTTTTGCCGGAGGCTTCCAGCAAGATCGTCAACCTGTCGATTGCCAGAGACTCAAACAATCCCCAGCTGGTCCAACTGATGATCCGCGACAACGGACGAGGAATCCCCAAGGTTTTGCTCCCCAAAATTGGAACGAAGGGTGGAACATTCAATAAAACAGGCGGAACAGGTTTGGGAATTTTTCATGCACGAACGACCATCGAATCAGGGGGGGGCCGTCTCGAAATCGAATCCACAGAGGGCCAAGGAACAAGTCTTCGAATTCTTCTCAAACCCGTCCCGGCACCGGCTTGGTTTTGTGGTTTGTTAGATATGGGGACTCAGACTCATCTCATTATTGTTGACGATGATCCGAGCATTCATGAATTGATTCGCGCTCGATTTGCGAAGGTACCTCAGGAACATTGTCAGGATGATTATCTCTCCGTCCTTCAGCGAACGTCCTCAGATTCTCAGTCTTATTTTTTGATGGATAATAATCTTTCTTCGCAAGGTCCTACGGGACTCGACTTGATTCAAAAATTTTATATCTCTGGACGAGCGACTCTCATGACGAGTGATTTTGAAAGTTCAGAAATCCAGCGTCGAGCCCTTCAGCTCGGTTGCAAAATCATCCCCAAACCTCTTTTGCCTTATCTCAAACTTCAAATGGCATCGCGCGCGAGCTGAAGAGCTGCGTACGCCGAAGCTCTCTGATTGAGCTCTCGATTGTAGCTCAGCCTGAGTAGCTTGGTTTTTGTGGAGCGAGCGGTCGAGACGGCGAGCCAAACTGTGCCCACCGGCTTTTGAGGAGTCCCTCCTCCCGGTCCCGCAATCCCTGTAATACTCACTGCCACATCCGCACCAGACTGACGTCGCGCTCCCAAAGCCATCTCTCGGGCCACGGCTTCACTCACCGCTCCAAACTTAGTCAGAGACTCTTTGCTCACCTCAAGGAGCTGAGTTTTGGCTTCGTAGGAATAAGTAATATACCCCTGCAAAAACACAGCGGATGATCCCGCCACCGAAGTCACCATCGAACTCGTCAATCCTCCCGTACAAGATTCGGCCAAAACGAGCGTCTTTTTTGCCTTCTTAAACTCTTCGACCAAAGCTTGCGCAAAGGAGACTTGATCGAGACCAAAGAATTTGGATCCAAACTTCTGCCGACACTTTTTGAGAAGGGGCTGCACAATTTTGAGCGCTGCTTTTTCGGAGGGAGCCGTCACATCAAACTTGATGTGGTTTTCGGGAAGATGAGTTCTAAATCCCACTTCGACACCACGTGGTCGTTTGAGTTTCTGAACCCAAGCGCTTAGCTCACTCTCGGGCATTCCGTAAATTTTAACTGTAAAAAGAAATTTTCCCGCCACTGATCGACGTTTCTGAAGAGAAGGAAGAACATGACGATCGACCAGATGAGTCATTTCTCGGGGAACCCCCGGCAAAAAATAGAAAACTCGATCGCCGATTTTCCATTCGATTCCTGGAGCTGTGCCTTCGTCATTTTGCAAGACGCGAGAACCCTCGGGCACATAAGATTGTTTCAGATTTCCTGCATTGGCCTTGCGACCAAATTTTTTGAGTCGCCTTAAAACATTCTGAAGTGCCACCTGACTTTGAATCAGTGGGACTCCAAAAGTCTGTGCGGCAACATCGAGAGTCAGATCATCAGTGGTGGGCCCCAATCCCCCGGAGACAATGATAATTTGTGATCGTGACGCGGCTTCCACCAAAGCTCGGGAAATCGTTTGCGGATCATCCGCGATCACAGAACTTCGATCGATTCTCAAACCCAGCGGCTTGAGCTTGAGGGCCAAGCGCTGCGTATTGGTATCCGCAATCGTCCCATCGAGGAGTTCATTGCCTGTTGCGATTACTTCTATCCGAGATTCAAAACTGGGGAGATCCACCACTGCCATACTCCTAAGAGAGCGGCGGCGTAGAGACCCGCCACCACATCGTCCATCATTACTCCCCAACCCTTCAAATAATTCTGATCAAAAAATCGGATTCCGAGAGGTTTTGCAATGTCGAAGAATCTAAAGAGCACAAAAGCGCCTAGAGCCCCTTGCCAAGTGGGCCCTGCCGCCAAAAATGCAATGCCCATACCTACCCACTCATCAATGACGATCTCGCTCGAATCATGGGCCCCCGTCGATCCTTCATAAATCCGAACACCCCAAACACCCATCACTGTCAAAACGACAATAAGCCCCACCATCCAAACAAGTGGGACTTGCTGAGCTCTAAGGACCCACCAAAAAATCAGGGCCACCGCTGAAGCTAAAGTCCCACTGCCTTTGGGAAGATAGCCTAAGCCACCACAGGTCACAAAAATCTGAGCCCACCGACTTCTCAACATCGCACCGCAAATCTTAGTTTCGTTTTTACAAGGCCGTCGAGTAAACTTTGAGTTCAATGCGACCCGCCAAGGCTCTCGAAACCAAATCTTTCTTTTTTGTCTACTTGACCATGGCTCTCATTGCGCTGGTTTCGGACTGGTCTCAGCGAGGAGATCTTTGGGCTTCCTGGCGCCTCGCAGCCAATGCATCCAGTCCTTCTTGGAGTCTTGCAGCTGCTATTTTTTGTGGGTTTGCCATAATGCTCTACGCCACCACGGCTACTTGGCGATCGGCGATGGACCTCGAACGCGTGCTCCAGCAGATTCTGACCCCGTTTTCTTATTTTCAGATGGCCCTACTCGCTCTGGTAGGCGCCCTCGTCGAAGAATGGTTTTTTCGAGGAATTCTTCAGTATCGATTTGGTTTGTTTTTTACGGCCTTCGTCTATGGCCTCGCCCATTTTATTGCCGTCCCGCAGATCTGGCTTTGGGCCATCTTGTCACTTTGTCTGGGTCTTTTGTTTGGAATTCTCTTTAAAAATTCTCAGTCCCTAATTTTTGTATGCGCTGTCCACTTTGGCATTAATTTCATTCTGCTCTGGAAACTAAATCAACAGGCTCACCGAAACTCTGCATCGCAAGTGTTTCGGTGAGCCTGCGTTTACGCTTCTTTAGGGTGTAACTACAATTGAGCTCTGAATAATCGGATCAATTTGCTCCAGCGCTTTTGAATCCGTCTTCGCCGTCTCCGCCAAAGTCATGAGTGTTCCAATTTGGCGATAGCCTTTGAGTTTTACAGCAGAGTTTTTTGCATAGACTTTGTTCCAGCCTTCTCGCACTTGCTGCCAAAAGCCCTTTTGCTCCTTCCAAAGTTCTGCGGCCTTTTGGCATTCGCCATCCGCGATTCGATCAAAACGAGTAGAGCCCACTTCCTGCCCAATAGAGATCCCTGCTTTGAGTTTGGTCGCCAGCAAAAGTTCCTCATAACCCGTCTCCGGCTGAGCCACGATCGTCATGAATCGCTTCATCACGTCATATTTTTTGTCCTCAGGTCTTGCGGCTTTTGTTTCACGGCGCGGAAGTGGAGCCATGGCCTCTCCCTTAAACACCATTGCACCCTCCTGAAGGCTGATGGATGCGGGATACTGAGCTCTCAAACTTCCATCTATCTGAAAGACCGAGTAGATGAGTTCATTCTCTTTGGGCTGTCTTTGGCCCTTTGCCCACTTGAGTTGTCCTTCGTAGTCCCAGAGCGCGCTGTTTTCTCGCGACCACTCTTCGCGCCAGTGGATTGCCACTTCGTCGGCTGCCCCTTCGGGATTGTCAGGGTCCGGGCCAATGCTCACGTGTTGCAAAACAGCGTGAGTGTCAGACACCCATTCAATATCAATATATTCTTTGGCTGAAGCGATCATGTCGCTCTGAGAAACAGCCGGATCAAAAAACCGATACGTCACATCAAAGCATCCCGCTCTTTGTCGAACAAAATTTGTTTCAGTCTCCGTCAATGGGCTTCCCTGCACAGGCAACGCCCCTAAGATCGAAACCATTCCAAAAGTTTTTAAAGTTATTTTTGCAGCAAACATCAGGTCATCTCCTTCTGTTTGCCGTGTTAACTTTATTGATAATGATTATCAATATTAATTTTGATGGGACGCCAACCCAAAGAGCCGGATCTCGGACTCGATAGTTTTATAAAAGTCTCCCAGAGGGAGACTTTCGTTTTCGGAGTGTGCGAGCGTAAAGGGATCCTCCACACCTAAAGTAATCACAGGGGCCCCGAGCGCCTTTTCAAAGGGGCCAATAAACGGGATCGTCGCCCCACATCCTATATAAACAGACTTTCTTCCGTATCCCGCTTCGAGCGCTTTTTCGGCAGCCTCAAAAGCCCACCTATTTTTTTTGGATTTGGGGTCAATCGACCACGCATCCGTAGGAGAATGAGGATGGATTCTCACTTCGAGAGTTTTAGGAGCCAGAGATTTGAGTTTTGCGACGAGCTCGGCTTGCACGCGCTTGGCGTTTTCCTCAGCAGTGAGGCGGATTCCCACTCTCGCATAGGCGCGATCACAGATAATATTGTTGGCGAGCTTTTCGCTACTCGCTTGAATCGCATTGATGCTCAAGCTGGGGTGATAAAAAATTCGACTCCAAAAATCGGCAGGAACCGAATTTGTTTTGAGCACACCCGCTTGATTGGCAAACTCTGCCCGCGAGACGGGAAGATTGGCGGCAACTTTTCGCTTTCCTCTTTTGATACTTTTGAGAAGAGGCCATCCCTCCTTGTCCGTCAAAGCGGCGAGCATTTTGACCAGAGCTAAAACAGGATCTACGACTCCCCCACCCCAGAGTCCCGAATGCAGAGGAGCACGAAGACTCTTCACTTCGACTTCGACGACAATGAGCCCCCTGAGACTCGTCGTCATCGATGGGACGCCTGTCGCAATATTGGCCGTATCCGTCACAACGATCATATCCGCGCTCAAGCGCTCCTTATTTTGCTTCAAAAACTTGAGCAGATGAGAACTGCCGATTTCTTCTTCGCCTTCGATGAGCACTTTGAGGTTTACCGGAAGTCGACTTGACGAGTTTACATAATATTTACTCGCTGCTGCATGAACTAAGATGCCCGCTTTGTCGTCGGCAGTTCCTCGCCCATAAAGTCGCCCATTGATCTCTGTGGGCTCAAATGGAGGTGTCTTCCAGAGCTCTTCTCGTCCCGGAGGTTGAACATCATGATGCGCATACAAAAGCAAAGTCGGCAGCTTGGGATCGACGATCTGCTCACCCACCACATAAGGAAAACAGCCATCCACTCTCAGCACGTCGACATTTTTGAATCCGGATCGCTTCAAGAGATCGGCAGTCGCCTCTGCGGAGCGCTCGACTTCGCGCGGATCAAAATGCGGAAAACTAATTGAGGGAATGCGCACGAGAGTTTCGAGTTCTTTGCGCGCCCAAATTTTTAATGCTTCGTCGACCACGGGTTCAATTGTTTTCATGCGGCGACGCTAATCCTCTCTGAGGTAATTTTTTAGATTTTTTTTGTGAATAAAAAAAATTTTACGTTCGGAATTCTGTGCGGAGCCGCCGTGTACTCTCCAAATTCGAGGACCTTCGCAAAGCCTTAACAGAGCCTTGAAAAACTTAATTTGAAGTATCTCGCGGCGAGTCCTATTTACAGGGTCCACTTTGGTGAAGGTTTTTTTGCACAGCACTCCCGGTCAACGGCTCCATAGGGGAACCGAAGACCAGAAGAAATTGAATTTTGGAGCCATCAACGGCTCCAAAACGGAGGGAAGGACAATGAAAATGGAGGACTGTGAATGAATGCACAAAGACTCTTCGGTCAGACCTTAAAAGTGACCGCCATCTTAGTCAGTCTAGGATGGGCTTCTGCTCACGCAGGAGACAATGAATCAACCGAACCCGTCACCGCCAATGGCCCTGCGGTCTATACGGAACAAACCAAACAAGACCCCGAAGCCATCCAGGACGAATCGGCTCTCAACAAAATTGGATTCGATTCATCCATTCCGACAGGTGTGGCGTATACGATTCGCAAACGCGATCAATCCAAAAACAAACCTGGAGCTGAGTTTCTCCCTGATGCCGGACACCGATTCTCAATCGGCGTGGACGGTGGAATGACTCAACAGTTCATGGACCAAGGAAAAGACCAAGCACGGGCTTCTTTGGCTGTGAATGTGGGTTATGAAATCGGACCTCTGGCGGCTGCCTTGAGACTCAATGCTTCGGATCTCGTATCGAAAGCGATTGATAACGACTACGATGGAACCTTCACCAACGGAGTGACCACGGTGAATGTTCAAGACGTGATCGAGCGCGGTGTGGTGACTCTCACCCCTTTTCGATATGTGAACGCCGAAGGCAAAGAAGTTGTCGCCATCGCCTTCACTGTGGGTCGTGATGCGGCGACCCCGCTCGGCACCTATGTGATGGAAGGCTGGCAGGCGATTTCCATTTTGGAAGATCGACAGCTCACACAACTCGATCAAATCAAAGTCAGTGCGCGCTTCTACGAAAACACAATCATTGAAGTCGTAAACTTTGGTTACGATTGGTTGGGTTATAGCGTGGATCCTCTTCAGGATATTACTGAAGAAGGAGGAGATTCCTTTGCCATCAACGTAAAGCACAAGTTTGATAAGATTTTTGGCGATAAGACTTCGCTCGAAATCTATTTTTCTTATGCGGATGTCGCTGAAGGCATCACTTACACCAGAGCTCTTGCAGGCAACCAGCCAGGAGCCAACAACACCTATGGTGGCGGTGCCCGATTGAACTGGGACAAGTTTACAATCGCTGCCGAAGGCTATGTTGAACAGCCAGACAATTCGAGTCTTGATGATCGATACGGGCTCGCTGTCATCACTTCTTACCAACTCGGCAAACTGACTCCCAAAGCGGGAATCGAAATGGTCGACGAAGGAAGCGGAACAGACATGATTTATTCCTTGGGCGTGGATTGGGCGATCTTCTCCAATCTCGTGGCTCAAGTGATGTGGCAGCATGTGGATCCTAACACAGGCGAGACACAAGAAAATTTCCTACTTGGATTTAAAGTAGGTGCGGATTTGGCCCCAGTATTGGCCAAAGATACTCGCTCAGAGAAAAACTAAGAGCGGGAGTGCATAAAAACCAAAGAGGGGGGGGCCAATGGCCCCCTTCTTTTTTTGTACGAAACGAGCTAAACGCATGTGGGGTTAAATAAGGGATGTTGAGTTTTTTTATTATTCAATTTGCTCCATTGATTTTGTTGGCACAAGTTCCAGTAGGCGAACCTGTCCGCATCTATTCTATTGAGCGCGTAGGACAGTTTCATTTTGGGGCACAAGTCGAACCCTCCCTCAAAGAGGAGTTTGAAGCTCACGAAAAATCAGAGCAAAGAACATGGGACATTCTTTATGGAGACTCCCCCCTCAAGTATCCGGCCTATCGTCTCACCCCCAGACATCGATCAGGGCCCATCGACACTCTCGCTCTGGAGGATGCCGCCAAAACTTTGGGACTAGGCGAGCTCACGCCGGAGGTGAGAAGAAAAGTGTTTCTTGCCTATGTGCTTTCACAAACAATTCCTCAGCAAATGCTCGCGGGAGACAAATTTCCAAAAGTGCGACAGATCCGCATGCAATACGCCAAGGACCTTTTGTATGACATGATCTACAAAAGAGAAACTCGCGATCTGATTGTTTCTGAAGCCAGAGCTCAGTTTTTTTTACGTTGGCTCGTTCAAACTATTAGAGAATCTCGTCACCTTCCTGCCACCGAGTCGTTGACCTCTGAGCACTTGTGCCAATTTCTTCCGACGGAACGAACTTTTACTCTCACTTTGGACTGGCAATTTGAGCGCGAAGACTTTTTACCTTATCCGTTTTTAAAGAATCAGCCTCCCACCGCTGTCCAAATTCGAAAATGGAAATGTGACCCTCAGACGGCTCCAGACAAGCTCCTCGAATTGCTCTATCAATCCGCCAAATCAAATTTTGAAGATCGACTAAAGGAAATCTATCCCGAGCCTTTTGAAGCGATCTGGTTTTATCTCAAGCGCTTCAAAGGATTTGCCGTTGATTTTGACCACCTCCCCCATGGCTATCTCTGGGACAAGTATCACGACAAAGACCTCAAAGGCTGGGGAAATGTTTTTATCCCCATTCCTCAACCACCAAAGGATGAGTTGGAGCTGATGGATCAAATTTTTGAATCCCTCAATCTTGTTTATCTCAATGATATGTTCAAAGGCAGCGTCGTAGTTTATGCGCATGCTTCTCGAGTGGATCCCCATCGGTTTAAAGAAGTCGACTTTAGAATGGCCCAAGAAGATTTTGAGTTCAAACAGAAGGGTCCTCCCGAAGATCGACCCATGGCGATCGAACTCACTTCCCTCAAAATTCCGTTTGAAGGTGCCGCACTTGAAGAAAAACTCGAGCAGATATTCCCTGCCGAATTGGCCAAAGTGATTCAGAAGCTTCAATCACAGGTGATTGCAAGATCCGAACTCTTTACTGCCAAGGACGAGAATTCCAAAAAGCAAGCAGCAGAGTTTTTGGCCAACTCCCGACAAAAAGCTCTCGAAGAACTCTCGATGAGCCTAGCGACTCAGCTCGGAGTCTCTCCGCAAAAAATAGAATGGGACAAAAAAATCTCTTTGAAAGGAGATTGGAAGCAGATTCATAAGAAAATTTCGGAGACCGGCTGGGAAAGTCTTTTGACTCAATACAAAGACAGTCTAAAGCCCGGGGGAAAGCGTTCGATCTTTCCTTTTGATACGGATCTCAGCACTGAAGTGAGCGGTATCCGGGATTTTAGAATCGGAGTGGTGTTAAATTTTGATTTTCCTGGATTTTACGATATCCAGCTCGACTACCAAAATGAACTCGAGAATCGCCGCGTTCAAGAACTCCGATCTTGGTCCTTTCGATTGTTTCTCAAACACTCCGCCATGATTTTTCCTGAAAATGGGACAAGTGCTTGGGCTCAAGCCTTCATCCATGCAGATAAGCCTATGGAAGAATGGGTCGATGCGGAGGAAGAATCACTCATTTTGGGTTGGGCTGCAGTCCTTTATCATCACGAGATCAAATCTCAGGGTCTGCCCTGTCAGACCAAACCCTATCTTTATGATGGGTTTATTCCTCGGCCCAAACCAGAATCCAAATCCATCTTTGATCCCTTTGGAATATTTTAGATCCTTCGCAAATCTTAGCGCCGCTTTAACATGCAATCTGCTAAGACGATTGTCAGGTGTGGAGAAGGGTTCGACCTTTGAGATCAAGTGGACTTGGGGCGCTGGTATGGATCCTTGCGGGTGGGGCCTTGATGGCCTCTCCCGCTATCGATGTTTGCTCTCAAGCTTTGATCGAAGAAAAAAAATAGAAACTAAGCGCCAGCAGGTTCGTCTGCATTGACTAAGTCACGCAGCTCTTTGCCCACTTTGAAAAACGGCAGTCTCTTGGGTGCCACATAAATGGGCTCGCCTGTGCGAGGATTTCGGCCGCGATACTCTTCGTAGAAACGACTGACAAAACTTCCAAATCCGCGAATCTCAATTCGGCCCCCTTCGGCTAGCGTATCGGCCATGGCGCCAAAGATCACATTGACGACGGCTTCGGCTCTTTTTCGGGGCATATTCAACTTCGCAGCGACGCGATCAATAAGTTCAGATTTGTTCATGATAATGATAGTTTAGCTCAGTTCGCGGATCGAACAAGTGATGGGCAATGCGTCATTGAGACTTTTTGCGTAGAGGCCCGTTATTGTCGGCCAAACAAAGCCAATCCATGCACTAAGTATTTGATTTTACACGAATTTTTTGAGGCATTATTTTTGCTCCTTTCTCGGGTAGAAAGTAAAAAAATGAATCGACGCTGTGTTTCAATTTTAATTCTCAGTGTGTGGAGTGCAGCGTTTTTTGCCGGCTGTGGATCTCAATCCAATGCCCCCTTCAGTTATTCAGCTCAATCAATCGCCCTTCAAGGTCAGTGGGAACTCAAAGCAGTCGGCGATCAGACCATTGCGATTGAGGATTCATTTCAAATGAGCTTTGCCTCCGAGGATCAAATTCAAGCCGCAATTGAAGATCCATGCCCTGAAGCCGTCATGCTCTTTGAGGTTCGAGACAATGAACTTTATCGAGTCCGCGCTCAGAAAGAGAATTTTAGATGTTTTGTGAATCTCGGCCCAGGTCCTCAAAATGATCTCGAAGGTCTTTTGAGTGAGGGCGCAGCCTACGAACTAAAGAATGGATCGCAGCTTCAGATTCACGAAGGATCCTCTCAGACCTTTGTCTTTGAACGAATTCCTCCCCAGTAGAATCCAAATTGATTGTGAACCAGCCTTTGAGTTAGCTATCGGTCTAGTTTTATCAAGGGCCCATAGTTTAACTGGATAAAACGGGAGTTTCCTAAACTTCTGTTCCCCGTTCGAGTCGGGGTGGGCCCGATTTGCGCGAAGGCGAAGCGCGCAAAGCAAGTTCGTGCGCAGACGAAGCGCGCAAAGCAAAACGGGGCGCTCGAAAGCGGCCCCGTCTTGCATGCCTGATTAAGTGACTTTTATTCTCTCTCGACCGTGCCTCCCAAATCGAGGATTCGATCGTTCATCTGCTGGAGCAGATCAATTTCATCCCACGTTGGCTCGCCATAAGGATTGCCAGGAACAAAGAGCATCACATCCGAAGGATCTCGAAGATTGATGAATCCTTTAAAGGCAAACTTGGTTCCAAGTTTCCACACATAGCCCTCCACAACGACAGCCCTGTCTTCAAGAACTTGGTAGTTGTTTACAACCACATCGTCTTGATCAAGAGCGACTGTTGATTGCGTCAAGTTCGCAACCTTTTGGCCAAGCTGCGACGTGAGATTCTCCATCCCCTCTCGAAAGCGCCCTTGCGTTTCGTAGTCGAGATCAGAAATTCCGATGACGAGATTTCTAAACTCAACCGTCGGATGATAAACGCGGCGATGTCTGAAGACACTGATCGGTCGGTAGTGAACATGAGATCCATACCAAACCTGATAGTGCGCATCGTCCACTCTATCCAAATAGAACCAACTCCAAAGAGGATTCCAAAAGTAAATCGTCACATCCACGACGGGACGATATCCAAAGTAGAATCCCCCATAGAATCCATGACGGCGATACGAGCGGTACCAATCATGGCAATCATGATGATGCTGAACGTAGACATCATGGCGAACACGGATCCGATCCAAATAGACTCGCCTAAAATCATCTTGATAGTGAACCACTCGCTCACGGCACGATCGATCATCACGCACATGGCGCATTCGATCACGACCGCTATCCCAGCGCTGGCGCATCCAAGAGTTTCGCTCGAGTTCGGCATCCGAATCCGGCGCATGTTTGCTCGGCATGGATGGCTTGTTCACTGGTGCTTTCGGTCGCTCCACAGGTCTGCTCGGCGGATAAGGTCTAGACGGTGCCGGCTTACTTGGAGCCGGTTTGCTCTCAGGAATCTTGGGTCGGTCCACTGGCTTACTGGGAGCAGGTCTACTCTCCGGAACTTTCGGACGATCCACAGGTTTGCTTGGCCGTTCCACAGGTTTGCTCGGTCGCTCGACGGGCTTACTCGGTGGAAAGGGCTTACTCGGAGCGGGTTTGCTCTCCGGAATTTTTGGTCGCTCCATCGGCTTACTGGGTGCGGGCCTACTCGGCGGATAGGGTCTCGACGGTGCCGGCTTACTCGGCGCGGGTTTGGATGGTGCTGGTCGACTCATCGGGGGACGGGGTGATTTGGAGTCTTCCTCTTTGCCCTTCCCTTTTGATTGACCCCAGAGACTCGGGCTGAGCGCCATGGCCATCACGAGAGTCCAAACTCCCGGTCGCCAACTGAGTCCTGTTTTCGTTTTGTTTATTTCCATTACCTCAATCCTCCTCATTCCAATTCAAAATTTTTTTGTTCTCATTCGTTCCCAGCCACGGCAAACAAATGCCGCTCTTGCTCACAGCAAGACGCGTGCCAAAAACAATTTGAATTAAACGAATTTACAGAGGGTGCAGGTGTAGTGAAATTCCAACAATTGAAGCGAATGCCCTAAGGCAAGAGCTTCCAAGCTCCTCTTTCGAGAACCATATTGACGACTTCGACATCAACGTCGCTGCCTCGACTGCGACGCACTCTCAAAAAGGCGCGTGGCCCATCAAAGAGAACTTTTTCGACTCTGAATCTTGTGTCGCGAGTTTCGGCCTGCATGGCTTTAAGTTGAGCCGATGAACTCTCAGAAAATTCTTTTCTGAGCTCCGCTTGGGCGTCCAAAACATAGCAGCTCAAAAGCACTTCGAGATTGAGAGTTTCCGCTGCGTTCTGCCAGGTTTTAAAGGTTTCTTCGGGTGTGCCATAGGCAGGGGCCTTTGATTTGAGCGAACAGCCCGTTAGACACATCGATACCCAGAGGCAAATACTCAATCCAAACCGCATGAGGGCCCAATTTATAGGCAGCGAGGTTGACAGGCTAGGTCTTTTATATAGAGCAAGTGTCACTTTATGTCTCTTTCGGCCAGCCTATTGAGCCTCTTGTTAGTAAGCACCTCTGCAAAGGGGTCTGCACCGTGTCCAGATGTCCTGGCACAGACTCTCGCGATCGAAAACGGCCGGTGGCCCATCAAAAAAATTCGCATGCATCGACCTCAAGATCGGCTCGGAAACCAATCCGCGATTGAGATTTTAAAACCATTCTTTGAAGAAAGACCCGACGTCGTGTTTCAAATTATCGCGACACAAACTCAACATTCAATGGCCGATCTCAGCAGAGAGATCGGTCGTGTCTGGGGAGCTTCTTCAATTGTGCCTGATATTCAAATTCTGACCACACCTCACGAAGTCTATCTTTGGGCACAGGATGATTCGAAACCATTTTTGGACAGCAATCGAGTCCTGGTTCCTTACAATCAAAAAGAGAATGCCCCTGTTTATAAGAATGCCATTGAGGCACTTCAGAATCATCAGACAATTGATATTGTCGAAGGGAGTTTTGCCTTTGAGGGTGGAGATCTCATTGTGGGAGATCGCCATGTGTTTATTGGATCACGCTCGCTGCATAATTCGATTAGTCATCGAAATTTTCATCGTCTTCCCGGGAATTCTAAGGCGTCAATTCTCAGAGAGATCGAAGCCATTGCTCATAAGCCCGGTTTCGCGGTCATCACAGCCAACACCCGTGCGCACGAAGTCTCACAAGCGCTGTTTCATCTCGACGTGGTCATGGCTGTTGTGTGGGATCATTTACGAAGTAAAGAAGTCATCGTTCTCTCATCGACGACTCAAGCGGTGCGAGCGTTACGCTCCGTGAGGCCCGAGCAAGATGACTACCCAGCTGCCCAGTCCCTTCTTGATATTTTTAAAAATGAATCCAAATTCTATCGCGATCTTCGGATTCAAATCGAACTGATCCAGGAAGACTTAGAGGCCGCCGGTTACGAGGTCATCTCCGTGCCAGGTTTTTACTTACCACCCCGAGTCGAAAGAAAGATCAGAATGCACCATCCATTACTGACCTCACTCTATAGTTATACAAACGTCGTGCTTGATTCGGAGCGAGCGATCATTCCTCAAACAGGCCTCAAAGTCTTGGATTCGGCGGCCGCCGAAATCTACAGAGGGCTTGGGTACAAGATACATGGATACGATTCGTTTTATCCTTATCGTCTTCATGGGGGTCCGCGTTGCCTCATGAACGTTTGCCGATAGCCTCTGCTTCGGTTATATCTTTGGGGTGCAAAAGCGGTTTTTATTTGATCTCAAGCGAACTCATCACAACAACGAATTGACGGCCAAAGATGTCGGCAAAGAAGTCGTCCTTTTTGGATGGGTACAGAATCGTCGCGATCATGGCGGAGTGATATTCATTGATCTGAGAGATATTGAGGGCCTGACTCAAATTGTCTTTAACCCGACCGTGCACGCTCAGTGTCACCAAGCGGCTGAGGCCCTTCGACTCGAGTTTTGTTTGGGCATCAAGGGAAAGGTGGGATTGCGTCCAGAAGGAATGCGAAACTCCAAGCTCAAAACTGGCGAGATCGAAGTGATGGTCGATCAGATTGAGATCTTTAGTAGTTCGCCGGCGACTCCCTTTCCAATTGAGGATGAAATCACCACCAACGAAATGGTACGCCTCGAGTATCGCTATTTGGATCTGCGTCGACCCAAGGCCAAGGCTCCGCTGCTGATGCGCTCCCATCTCAACAAGGTCATTCGAAATTATTTTTATGACCGAGGGTTTTACGAACTCGAGACCCCCAATCTGACAAAGAGTACTCCCGAAGGTGCGCGAGATTTTTTGGTTCCCTCTCGTCTTTATGATGGGCAGGCCTATGCTCTGCCGCAGAGTCCGCAGCTTTTTAAGCAACTCTATATGGTCTGCGGCTTCGAGAGATATTTTCAGATCGTTCGCTGCTTTCGCGACGAAGATTTGAGATCCGATCGACAGCCCGAGTTTACTCAGCTCGATCTCGAAATGTCTTTTGTTACGCAAGAAGACATCTTCGCGATGATGGAAGGCCTCTGGAAAAAGGTTTGGAAAGAATTTTTGAACATCGATATTGCTACGCCCTTTCAGCGCATGCCGTACCGCGAGGCTGTGGAGCGATTTGGATCGGATAAGCCCGACTTGAGGCTGTCTTGGGAACTCAAAACAGCCACAGATATTTTTGCGAAGTCAGATTTTAAGGTTTTTCGAGAGGTGGCCGAAAAAAAGAACCTCATCCAAGTACTCAAAGTCCCTGGCGGCGAAAGCTTGAGCCGCAAAGATCTTGATGACCTCACTCCCTTTGCCAAAACTTACGGAGCCAAAGGTATTGCGTGGATCAAACTCAATAATCCGGATGACTTTGATGCAGGCTGGCAGTCTCCGATTGCTAAGTTTTTGAGTGCAGATGAGAAAAAAGCTCTCCTCAAACTCACCGAAGCCAAAGCAGGCGACCTCCTTGTGTTTTGTGCAGACACCAAAAAGATCGTCGCCGACAGTCTTGGCAATATTCGATTGCACCTGGGCCGAAAACTCAATGCGATCAACGACGCCGATTGGAAGTTCTTGTGGGTCATCGACTTTCCGATGTTCCAATATGACGACAAAGAAAAGCGTTGGGTAGCCGAGCATCATCCCTTCACGAGTCCTCGCGTGGATTACCGAGAGAATTTTGATCAAGTTCCCGGCGAAGCCCTCGCCGATTGCTATGATCTCGTACTCAACGGCATGGAAATGGGCAGTGGCTCGATTCGGATTCATCGTAGTGATGTCCAAAAGCGCGTCTTCTCGCTGCTCAATTTGTCCGATGACGAGATGAAGGAAAAGTTTGGGTTTCTTTTGGACGGTCTCGCCTTTGGAGCCCCTCCTCACGGAGGTATTGCCTTTGGAATCGATCGATTTGCCATGGTTATTGCGGGGGGAGAGTCCTTGCGTGATGTGATTGCGTTTCCAAAGACTCAAAAAGGCCAGTGCCTGATGACCAAAGCCCCCTCTCAGATCACTAAAGAACAATGGAGTGACCTTCACTTAAAAGTTCTCGAGAGACCTAAGACAGTGGTCTAAGATTAGCTCAGTGGCGCGAATTCATTTTATCGTCAATCCTCAGAGGCCCTCGATCGGACTCAAGTGGCCGTATGAAGAGCTCAAAATTCAGGAACTCACCAAAGACTTTAAAGTTCATATTATTCGCGGCAAACTCCACGGCGAGATCCTTGCCCGCCAAGCGGTGGATGAAGGAGCAGAACTCATTGTCAGCGTGGCGGGAGATTCGACTCTCAGCGAGATCGTCAATGGGATCTATCGCGCATCGCAAGGCAATCGGCCTGTGCCTCGACTCGCGCTCCACCCTGAGCTCCATGCGGGAGATACGGTGCGCAGTCTTCAGATGCGCAAAGATTTTGTAAGCCTGATTAGTGATTTTTTAAAGGGCGAAGCCATTCAAGACGCAGTGGATCTTGCGGAGATTGAATTTGCAGGAGAATACGGACAGCGAATTCGACGGGTGTTTCTCAACTGCGCTGGATTTGGATTTAGCTCGGTCCTGGTCGAAAAACTTTCTCAAGATTTTAGAATGCCCCGCAATCGATGGAATTTTCTCAAAATTTTTGCTCGAAATGTGCTTTTTTATAAACATCCCGTAGTCGACATCCGAGTCGATGGCCGAGATTTTTTGAATCATCAAAGTCTGCTTTTGGGTTTGGTTCATAACGGACGTTATGCGGGGCATGGACTCGATCTTTCACCGCAATCTTCGCCTTTTGACGGACGGCTTGAGCATACCTTTGTCTTAAAGACTTTTGGGTATCGCTATTTTTTGGCGGTCTTTCCACTTTTTGCCGGACTCTTGCATCGATCCTCATTTATTCGAGTCGGTGCGTGCCGCGAAGTCGAAGTGAGAGCTCCGAGTTCTGGTCGTCGAGTCAAAGTAGATTTTGACGGCAACACCTGGGGATTTCTGCCCCTCAAAATAAGAGTTTTGGAACAGGCCCTGCTCATGGTGAGATAGTGAACTATGTTCATGATCACAAAGCTTTTGGCCTCGTGGATTTTAACGCAACAAGTCGGCGCTCCCACGATGGACCCAGACTTGACTTGGAAAACTCTCAAAACCGAGCATTTTTATATTCACTATCCTACGATTCTCGAAAAATATGGTCAGCGAATCGCCGTCAGAGCTGAGGATCTCTACGAAACCAAAACTAAAACGTTTCGCTGGGAGCCAGACCAGCCCATTCATGTCGTTTTGAGCGATCCTTCGGACTCGCCGAATGGTCTCGCGATTCCGTTGCCGTACAATACGATTTATCTCTACGGCTCCCCTCCTCTCGATGAAACAGCGCTCGATGATTACGATGATTGGTTTGCGACTCTCTTTGCGCATGAGTTTACACACACGATCCATTTGGATATGGCTCGCGGAATCAACAAACCCTTGAGATGGATTTTTGGGCGATTTTGGCTCCCCAATGCTCCTCAACAGCAGTGGGCGCATGAAGGCATTGCGATATTTTACGAAACCAAACAGACGACTCGAGGCCGTGGCCGATCCAGTATGATCTCTGCCTTTTTGAGAACCGTCAGTCTCCAGAATGAGTTTGCGGGTATTGATCGCGCGACCTATTGGAATGACACCTATCCCTACGGCAACGCCGCCTATTGGTACGGAATTGGATTTTTTGAATATTTAGATCGCACCTACGGTGAACAAAAAGTCATTGATTGGACTCACTCCACAGCCAGCAATCCGATTCCCGGATTCATGAATTTTAAGACCGATGCCGTCTTTGGCAAAAGCTTTCATCGACTCTGGGAAGAATGGAAGAGTGAACAACAGTCAAAATGGAAGACCTTTGCTGAGTCTTACCCCACATCGTTTCGTACTTTGCCTCTTCAAGTGGATGGCCAGGATTTTAATCTATCAGGGCTTGGCAGCTGGGATGAGTCCACCAAAACTCTCTATGCGCCCGTTAAGGCGGATCGAGATTACCAAATCATGGCATTTCAATTTGATGAGCTTGGCAAGATCACTTCTTCCAAAAAAATTAAGTCAGGCACCGCAGGAAGGGTTCATTCTGGAAAGGGCTATCTTCTCTATGCCTCGCCTCAATCCAAAGATTCCTATTCGTCATACCATGATCTTTTTTTGTATGACCTCGCCAAAGAAAAGGAAATCCGACTCACGAGGCACTTAAGACTGAGAGATGGCGTCATTGGAGCCGATGCTCTTTATGCCGTACGGACCGATCAGTTTGAAAGCTCTCTCGTTCGGATTCCTTGGGCCAAAATCGAAGGTGTTATTTCTACTGAGGAGCCGTTGTCTGCAAAGTCAGATCTCGAAGTTCTTTACAATGCCGAGGGATTAAACTCCTTAGCCAAACCGAGTCTGTCTCCCAACGGCCGATTGCTGGCCTTTTCGATGAAGCGTGAAAACAAAAATAGAGATCTCTATCTTTTGGATTTGCAGTCTCGTTCTGTCTCAGCACTGACTAACGATGACTACGATGATTACCATCCTGTGTTTTTGAACGATGAACAAATCATCTACGCGACGGATGCTTTCTTCAAAAACTCCAAGGAGCAGATTTCGAATATTTATCGCATTGATATTCAGACTCGAGAGACCCAAGCGTTGACAGAGTGTGTGACCGCTTGTTCGCTCCCCACTCTGATGGGTTCTCGCCTCGCTGTGGGTGAACTCAGTCCACGCGGTTATGTCTTAAAACTCGTTTCGTCACTTCAGAGCCTTGGCGCACAAAGCGCTTCGGGCAAGATTTATGGCGAAGCCAAGACTTACCCAGCCAAAGCTCCGACCCCTGCCGGCGGATATCAATTTGGCAGTGCTCTCGCTCCACGCTTTTTGGCCCCTCTCTTTTTATATACAGAGAGTGATTCGCTGCTCGGAGCTCAGACTGGCGCGCGAGATCCTTTAGGGTTTCATCAGTGGACTTTGTTTGGATTTTATCTTTTTGGAGCCGGAAGCCCAGGTGCTGCGCTTTCTTATAGTTACAAGGGCATCAGTGATTTTACATTTTTTGCCGGAGGTTATGCCGGAATCTACAACTACGGACGCGTGATGTGGGTGCCGAGCGGAACCGCCAACACTTACACTCTCGATGCGGATGATTACTATGAACGCATTTATGGCGGCCAGGCCGGAGTGGCTCATCAGATTCGCACTCAGAATGGACCGACAGGATGGAATCTTTCCCTCGCCGGGTTTTATGAGTATCGCACAAACTTGCATTCGCAGCCTGCGGGTCTTTTGACGGGCAAAAGTAATGGCGTTCAACTCAGTCCCGAAATGGGAACTCAATGGGGAGGTCGCTTCAATCTTGGATGGGCCAGCGATTACGAGGCCTATGTCGATGGAATTGGCCCTCATCAAGGACACGCGGTGAGCCTTTCAACCGAATACACGCCTCAGGTGGCGGGCAGCGACTTTCAGACTTTGACAACGATCCTGTCTGCAAAGAATTTTTTCCATTTAGGAGGAGACCATGCTTTTGCCACAAAACTCGTGGGAGGACTTCAGTGGCTTGATCCTCAATATCAGCGTAGCTTTTTGCTCGGCGGAAGCTTGGGAGAAAATCCATTTTCGAGCATGAACCGAAGGAGTTATTCGCTTCGTGGATTGCCTCAGTCCAATCTTAAGGGTGAGGGATTGTTCTTGGCCTCTTTGGAGTATCGCTTCCCGCTTCTCAAGTCGATGCCCGGCTTTGGAACCGCGCCGCTTTGGTTTAAGAATCTGCATTCTGCCGTCTTTACGGACATCGGCGAGACGTTTCAGATTCAGGACGTCAGCATGGCTTCTGAAAACTATGCATTTAATCCGACCACAAACTCCTATTCGTATTCACTCGGCCAACGTGTGGTCGGACCGGGCACTGTTCGTGATCTCAAAGACGCACGCCCGAGTGCCAGCGTGGGTGTCGAATTGAGGTCTGATATCAGCGTGACGTATGCGCCTCCGCTTCAGTATCGCCTCGGTTACGCCTACCTCTTGTTTCGACAGGGAGATAACCTCGCCAAAGAAAGGCAAGATGAATTTTACTTTCAGTTGGGTTCGAGTTTTTAACGTTTTTCGATGACAAGAAAGATCTCTTTTCCTAAACCTGAGGGCCATGAAGTCTTGTCTGTTTCTGAACAGAGTCGCCCTTCTTTCTGCTTTTATTTTGACCTCTTCGATTTTGCCGACCTTCGGTGCGGACGTCGCTTGGGAAGGTTATTTTAGAACGCGCTACAATCTCTTTTACAACATTGATTTGGATCGAGATGCGACGCCTAAGCTGCGCCAGTTTAACGATCTGAGATTCCGCCTCAATCCTACTTTTTTTGTTTCGGACAAAGTTCGAGTCCGAACTTCTCTCAATTTTTTTGACGGGGTCTTAGGCGACAATCCTTTTCGAGCGACAACGTATGGCAATCCTGCCACAACCCAGAACCGCTTGATCGATTCAGATGAAAACAATGCCGTCGTCGGCGGCGGAATCAACACGCGCACCTCCATGGGAGGGGTAGCAGCGCCAGAAGGCTACTCCGATACATCGGATCTCACTCCCCTTCAGCTTCGTCGCATTTGGGGAGAATTTGACTTGCCCTACGGGACAATCAAAGTGGGTCGAATGCCCGTTCATCTCGGCATGGGGATTTATGCCAATGCAGGCGATGAGACTCATCAAGAAGTGGGCACGACTCGAGATCGAATCATGTTTGATACTTCGTTTGGCCCCTATTACGTCCGCCCGGGTTTGAGCTGGAGGAGCGAGGGCTCCCTGGATAACGGAGGAGACGATTATATAGAGTACTTTTTTCATTTTGGTCGGATGACGGATGTTCAGGAAGTAGGGCTCTACCTCTCTTATAATTCTCAGAACAAATCCACCTCAACGACGGAAGGTGGGAGCGCAGACACCACATCGGCAGATGCCGCCAATTTGAAGTCGTCCTACTGGGCCTTTGATTTTTATGTTCAGCAGAAGTTTGAACCCGTCAATCTGCAGGCCGAAATTCTCCTCGTCAGCGGCAAATACGCTGGCAAAAATATCATGGCGATCAACTCGGCCGCTCGAGCCGAATTCACACTGAGCCCCAAGACCAAATTTATGATTGAGCCTGGATATTCGAGCGGGACCTCGGAAAGTGATCTGGCCGCGGGTGACATTAAGTCGATGGCTTTCAATCGAGATTACAATGTTTCGCTCCTCGTCTTTGAAGAAGCTCTTCCTGGAGGACTTTATACGAAAGATTCTACTGGAACGGTGACATCATCTGCGACAGCGACATCTCCTCACGCCGGAGCGATTGCCAATGCGTTTTATGGCCGGCTTCGACTGGATTATGATGCGACTTCTTTCTTTAAGCCCTCGATCAATGTGGTCATGCCTGTTGCCGCCACCAAAACAAACGAGATGGCGGGGCGCTGGTACGGTGTCGAATACGACATCATGACTACTTGGCCCATGGATAAATATTGGTCGGCCTATTTGGACTGGGGACATTTTATCCCCAACAAAGCTTATGAAAGAATTTCGAGTGGGCATTCTGTGATCTTGATGCGCGGGGGCATTACGGCGACTTTTTAGTTGAACAAGGACAGCGGGCTTCATGGGAACCATCTTCAACGGCTTTAAGTATCAAGATCATATCCTCTCGGCCGCGGGCGTCTCATTGCGTGAGATCGCCGAAAAAGTGGGGACTCCCACCTATGTTTATGTGAGCGAATTGATCACAGAGGCTTATCAAGAGCTCGATCGAGCGCTTGAGCCGATTCCGCATATTGTTTGTTATGCGATTAAGGCCAACTCTAATTTGGCGATTATTCGAACCCTCGCTCAACAGGGATGTGGGGCCGATATTGTCTCTGGGGGCGAACTTTACCGAGCTCTCGAAGCCGAAGTCCCCAATGAGAAAATTGTCTTTTCGGGTGTAGGCAAAACAAAGGACGAGATTGATTTTGGTATTCGCAAAAAAATATTGGCCTTTAATGTCGAGAGCGAGCCTGAGCTTGTGGCCATTGATTTTGTCGCTAAAACTCTTAAAAAAGTCGCGAATGTTTTGATTCGAGTTAATCCCGATGTGGACCCCAAAACGCACCCCTATGTGGCCACGGGTTTGCGCGAATCCAAATTTGGGATTCCTTATCGTGAGGCGCCCGCGCTGATTCGCCAGGCGCTCAAACTCAAGAACGTCAATCTCGTGGGACTCGGCTGCCATATAGGAAGTCAGATTACTCAGATCAGTCCCTATGTGGATTCGTTCAAACGAATGCTTAAACTTTTTGATGAAGCGCTCAAATTAAAGGCCGACCTCACTCACTTTGACGTCGGCGGAGGTTTGGGAATTGTCTATAACAACGAAAAGCCACCGGCTCTAGGGGCCTGGGCTCAATCGATCCTGCGCGAAGTCAAAGATCGAAAATTCACCCTCATTTTGGAACCTGGTCGATCACTTGTGGGCAATGCCGGAGTGCTTTTAACTCATGTGATTTATTCCAAACGCGGTGAGACCAACAACTATGTGATCACAGACACCGGCATGAACGATTTGATTCGCCCCGCTCTCTATGGTTCTTATCACGCGATATTGCCCGTGCATTATCGACGATACAAAAAGATCAAAGCTGCGGTCGTAGGACCCAATTGTGAGAGTGGCGATATTCTGACTAAAACTCGCCGAATTCAAAACTTTCAATCCGGCGATCTTCTTGCGGTCATGAGTGCTGGAGCCTATGGAGCGAGCATGTCGAGCCAATATAACTCGCGGCCCCGTGCGGCCGAGGTCCTCATTCATGATGGACGATTTCATGTGATTCGTGAGCGAGAGACCCCTGAGGACCTCATCCGAAACGAAAAAGTCCCCACTTACCTCAAGGCCTCGAGCCTTCTTGCGAGACGAGTCTCTTTATCGTAAACCTTTAAAGACTATGCCCAATATCATTAAGGGGGTTTATACCGCCCTGATTACGCCTTTTAAAGCCAACGGTCGCGGGATAGACGAAAGCGTCCTTAGGGATCTCATTCAAAGACAGATTGCGGCCGGCATCCAGGGCATTGTTCTCGGAGGATCCACGGGTGAGGGCCAGACGCTTGAAATGAGTGAACTCGAAACTCTTCTCAAAGTGGCTCTTGAGCATAAAGGCAAAATTCAAGTGATCGGCGCCTGCGGGATGAGCGGCACCCAAGCGACGGCTGATCGTTATCATTGGATTTCCCAGACGGGTGTCGACGCAGTTTTGGTTTCTAATCCTGCGTACAACAAACCTCCTCAAAGAGGACTCGTCGCACACTTTGAAGCCATCGCGGCTCGCGCCTCAACTCCCCTCATTGTGTATAATATTCCCGGTCGATCGAGTGTGAATTTGTTGCCTGAGAGTCTTAAAACCCTTTGGGCGATTCCGCATATTTTGGCCGTCAAAGAATCTTCGGGCTCAATAGAGCAAATTCAATCCGTTCTCGGTGAAATTCCTCAAGGCAAAGTACTTTTGAGTGGAGATGATCCTCTCAATCTTTCGGTTTGGGCTCTTGGAGGTCAAGGGACCGTCAGCGTGCTTTCAAACGTATTGCCCGAAAAAGTAGCCGAACTCTGGTCGCTCTGGAACCAAGGCAAGATGGAGTCGGCTCGAACACTGCATCTCAAGCTTTCAAGAATCACTCAGCTTTTATTCTCGGAATCCAATCCGATTCCCACAAAGTTTGCTGTAGGCTCGATCCTGAAGAAGGACCTGTTGCCACGTCTTCCGCTTGTTTCGCTCGACGAAAAGTTTAAGGCCCCTCTCTTACAGGAACTCAAAAGCTGGCTATGACCGACATCATTTTGATTGGAGCTCAAGGGCGCATGAGTCTTGCTCTTCAAGAACAGTTAAAATCGCGCGGACAGAGTTTTAAAATTCATTCCCGTCAGCAACCTCTTCAGAGCTTTAGAGGATGCGGCGGGGTTGTAGACTTTTCATCCCCAGAGGCGTTTGAAGAAATTGCTCAAAAGACTTTGGAGGCCCAAATTCCATGGGTCTGTGGGAGCACGGGTTTTAAGAATATGAAGGCAGTCGATGCGCGCTTAAAGGAAATTGGAAATCAGATTCCGTTTTTATGGGATTCGAATTTTTCTCTGGGTGTGGAGCGGCTCTGCCAGTGGGCCGAGCGTATGGCCGGCGATCATCCAAAGGCGCCCGTCGAAATTCTCGACATCCATCATATCCACAAAAAGGACTCGCCCAGCGGAACGGCCCTCAAAATTCAAAGTCGAATTTTGCAAGCTTCGCCCCAACAGACGATCGAAATTGTGTCTAAGCGAGAGGGAGAGGTCTTTGGAATTCACTCGGTGACCTTCAAACTCAAAGACGAAAACCTCACCTTGACCCATGAGGCTCGTTCCCGAAATATTTTTGCTGAGGGTGCGCTCTCGGCCATGGAGTGGCTCCAAAAAAAATCGAAAGGCTTTTATACGATGAGAGATGTTTTAAAATGAGTTTTCAAAAGGCCCTGCGACTTCAAAAATTGCCCCCCTATGTGTTTGCCGAAGTGAACAAAAAAAAGGCTCGGCTCTTAGCCGAAGGCAAGGATCTGATTGATCTTGGAATGGGCGATTGCGACTTGCCCACCCCTCCCGCGATTGTGAAGGTCTTGCAAGAAACGGCGACGGAACCCAAAAACCATCGATACTCTTCATACGCTGGCTTACCAGAGTTTCGCAAAACGATCGCTGAGTGGATGGATCGTCGGTTTTCTGTCTCGGTCAATCCTGACACAGAAGTTTGCCAAGTGATTGGCAGCAAAGAAGGACTGTCACATTTTACAGAGTGCTTTGTGAATCCTGGTGATTATACATTGAGCCCGGATCCAGGCTATCCCGTGTATACGAACGCTACGATTTTGGCTGGAGGGACACCTCTCTATTATCCTTTGCTTTGGGAAAATGATTTTAAACCCGACTGGTCAAAAATTGGCGACGAGGTTTGGCGTTCGATCAAATTGATTTTTATTAATTATCCGCACAATCCAACGGGAGCGACAATATCGCTCAACACCTATGCCGAACTCGTCGAACGAGCGAAGCACTATAAGTTTATGATTGTTTCGGATTCGCCCTACTGCGAGCAAGGCTATGGAGATCTGCCGCCATGCTTATTGCAGGTTCCCGGAGCCAAGGATGTGGCGGTCGAGTTCTTTAGTCTCAGTAAGACGTACAATATGACCGGTTGGCGAGTGGGATTTGCCGTCGGACAAGCTCAGCTCGTCGGCGCACTCCATGAAATCAAAGCCACGCTTGATACGGGAATTTTTATGCCCATCCAGCGCGCTGCAATGGCAGCACTCAAAGGAGCCGACGAAGAACTCATTACCCCCTCCAAAGAGGTTTATCACTATCGCCGAAAGCTGATGGTCGAGGGGCTCAAGGCCAAGGGCTACGAAGTTTTTGATGGAGGAGCGACATTCTATTTATGGATCAAAAATCCGAGCAAGATGTCCTCACAAGAGATTGCCTCTCAATTGATGGATAAGGGAGTGGTCGTCACGCCAGGACATGGATTTGGAAAAGTGGGTGAAGGCTATTTTCGCATGTCGCTCACAGTGCCTGAAGAGCGCTTAAAGCAAGTTCTCGAACGAATGCCGGCGGCATAAAAAAGCAGGGCCCGGTAGTCACCGGGCCCTGTGCGTGTAGTTCAGATCATTCGGTTGTTGTTCGTTCGTTGTTTGTTGTCTAACGCTTTGCCGCGAGGATCTTTGCGACGTTCCTTTTTGCCGTCAGCAAATTGCGGTTCGAAACTTTTCGAGGATTGTGCAATTCTTCACTCCAGTCGCTCGACGAAATCGAGACAGACTGCATCGCTCTTAAGAAACTTGCTTCAGGTGCAGAGGCAAATGACATCGCCATCGCCATATTGGGTTGAGGAGCGGGTGTAGCAAAGTCAAAGACATCGCCCAGATTAGCTCCGACGAAAATCCCTCCATTTTTGCCGCTGCCCGGTCCGTACAAACAGATCGCGGCAAAAGCCAAGTTCTGCTCATTTCTAAAATTCTGACAAACAGCTAATCCTGCAGGAACATATTGAGAGTTCATCTGAGGAATGCCCACCGTGGTGGCAATCTGAAGTTCAGGGGTGATGCTGAGGAGTGCATCCACATCAAAGCCATTTGCCTTATAAACAGGAATGCTCAAAAGCGGAGCTTGGATAGCCACAGGGAGAGGACTTCCGTTAGGCAAAGTCGCCACGGTGCCAATGTTTCCGAGCTGTCCTGCCACTAAAGCTTGCAAACTCACTTCGACTCCAATTCGAGCGTTTTCAGTCTGAGTTGCCGGAGTAAAGACGAGTTGCCCCATGCCATTACCGATGGGATAGCTTCCATTGAGCATATTGATCTGCAAGCCATCACTCATTTCGATACTCAACTGCGCTGTTTGCTGTTCGACATCCAAATTCAATTGAACCTTGTCACCCAAAGCCATATCGCCACAACCTGTTGACAGTAATGCTGCTGTCAAAAGTGTCGGAACCAGTACGATTGATTTCATGTTTACGTTCTCCCCACTCTCGTTTCACAAAGAGTTTCGGCCGACTGACACCACCCCGGCGGTGTCGACCGATGGGTCAAGAGATCGCAACCTTGGTGCCAGCGGCGTTGCAACAAAAGTGGGCACAAAGACCTGAGTGCGTAAGCCACTGAATTCGCCGTTCTATTTGAAGACGGAAAATAAAGTTTACAATTTCTATGATGCACCGCCCCAAGAGTGAGTAGACAGACTTGAGCGCATCTTCTATGAAGACATTTGCGTAGAAGGCAAAAAAAGATGCAAAATTCACAACCTCAAACTTCTCTCGAAAGCAGTCTGAATGCGGATTCCACCGCACTGACTGCTGACACGCATCGCCTCTACGTTTGGGCGCCTCGATCCGAAGTCGCTTTCATTCAAGCGATCTTTGATGCTTACGAAGGCGTGGGAAGAATTCGAACTGAGCGCCATGAGAACGATCGATCTCTCCTTCTTGTGCTCGCCTCTCCTTCACAAAAAGATTTTGCTCTCGACCTCCTGCGTCAGATCGAAAAAGAAATTACGGGGCAAATCAATTTTGTTTGACTCCTCTTGTTATCCCTCTGTGTAATAGGATGAGGGGGGAAAATCGTGAATCAAATCACGACATTGGGATCGACAGGGGCGCAACAAATGGTCACTGAGCGTGAGCAGACTCTTAAGGATCTCTTTTCAATTGCAACGGCAGTAAGCCATGGCATTGCACCAACAAGTGAAACTCAAGTTCATCAAGTCTTGAGTCAGCTGGTTCGTCAAAAGCTTCTTACCGCTGACGACTCTTTTAGACTGCAAGATCAGTTAAGAGACATCGATGCTTTTGATCGCACACTAGACTTACGAGTCGAGAGAGCCCTTCAAGACCGAGGCCAAATCACAGCGAATGCTATTCAGACCCTTAAGAATCGCATCGCTCAGCTCGAGTCCGCTCAAGCTCGCTGACGTTTAAGACGTTACCGTCTTTCACTAAGCCGCGCTTTCCTCAGGGAGAGCGCGGCTTTTTAATTTTTGTTGAGATTGTCGATCAAGCGCACACCTCGATAGAGGACGGCGACTAGCCACCGCCCTTTGCGATCGACGGGGTGCGTCAAATCTTTGGACCAAGCTTCCAAATACTGGACTCGAAACTGAGCACGCTTGAGCCCCCTTCTCGCCTCGGTCAGTGTCTGAGAAGTTTTGAGAATGCGATAGATCTCTGCAGCAGCTAAGCGACTTTTTGAATCCAAATAGGCATTGCGCGAACTCATGGCAAGACCTGAGCTCTCACGCACAATAGGACAGGGCACAACTCGCACTCCCACCCCTAAATCTGAGACCATCGCTTTAATGATCTGAAGCTGCTGATAGTCCTTCTCCCCAAAGAAGGCGCTCGCCGGCTTCACCCATCGAAAGAGTTTATAGACAACTGTCACGACTCCATCAAAATGCCCCGGCCTAAACCGCCCACACAAAATCGAACTCAAAGACGGTCGAGCCTTGATGCTTGTTTCGTGAATATCCGAATAAACTTCCGAGACCGATCGAGGCAAAAAGACAGCGGAGCATCCTGCTGACTTCAGCAACTTTAAATCTGCAGATTCATGCCTCGGATACTTTTTGAAATCTTCGCTCGGTCCAAACTGGGTGGGATTGACAAAAATACTCGCGACGACAATCGGATGAGCTCTCTTCGCTCGACGCACAAGTGACAAATGACCTTCATGCAGAGCTCCCATGGTTGGCACAAACCCCACAGACTGAGTCTGCTCCGCTCTCCATTTGATCAGGGCAGAGCGAGTTCTTAAGATCTTCATGAAAACGAATTCTCCGAGGTCGGAAAGGATCCTGAAGCGACATCCTTCACATAGTGGCGAAGCGCCTCCCCCACCACTTGATAACCATTCAGATATTTTTTTAAAAACTTAGGATTGAAGTCCGGATTGAGTCCCAACAAATCATAGAGCACCAATACTTGCCCCGAACATGCGGCGCCCGCTCCGATCCCAATGGTTGGAATCGAGAGAGACTTCGTAATCTCTTGTGCTAACTTTGAAGGGACGAGCTCAAGGACAATCATTTGAGCTCCAGCGTGCTCAAGTCTGAGAGCTTCCTCTTTGAGTCGCGCCGCCTCGCTCTCAGACTTGCCCTGAACTTTAGGGTTCACGATCGACTGAGGGGTAAATCCAATATGCGCGCAAACACGAAAGTTGTTTTGCGAGAGATGACTGACTTGTTCAAAAACGCCGCCCTCGAGTTTAATCCAATCTGCTCCAGCAGAAGCAAAAGCCCGAGCCGTCTCGAGTGCTTGAGAAGCGTTTTGATACGTGCCAATCGGAAGATCTCCGATCACCGAAATTTTTGAATTCTTTCCGAGGAGGCGACCGCGTGCGACCGAGCGCGTATGGTAAAGCATTTGCTCTAAACTCACATGTGTCGTTGTCGAATCACCTGCAATCACCATCCCGGCCGAGTCCCCGACGAGCAAAAAATCTAAGCCTTCGATGTCCGCACAAATACGAGCAAAGCTCGAATCATAGCAAGTGACCATGGTCAACGGGCGCTTCATTGACGTTGATCTTTCAACTTTTCGCCTCGATTCTCAAGCGCCTTCAAGACCGACCCAGCCAAGTAAAAAGAACCCGCTACGAGGCAGTCTTTGACGGGTTTGTGGCCTCGGGGCCAAAGAATCTTAAGGGCTAAAGCGACCGAATTGACCGCACGGAGGTCTTTAATGCCCGCGGCTCTCCAATGGTTGAGATTGGTCTGAGGATCCATTTGGCGCTCGAGATAAAAATGAGGGGCAATCACCTCTCGGACAAAAGGCCTTAACGCCGAGATCACAGCCGAGATTTCTTTGTCTCGCATTGATCCAAAGATGAGACTGAATTTTTTGCCTTTAAATTTTTGCCTCAAATATTTGGAAAGAGTTTTGGCTGAGTTTTCGTTGTGGGCCCCATCCAAAAAAAATACGGGCTTTTGATGCACCCACTGAAGTCGTGCAGGCCACAAATTGCGGGCACAAAAAACGCGTTTTATTTTGTGAGACGAAAGCTTTGGACCTCTAAGATTCAATAAATCGAGCGCATGCAAACAGAGTCGCGCATTCAACGACTGTTCTAGCCCAAGACTTCGGCGTACCGACTTTAATATATTTTCCTCTGTGCGGTTGCGATCTCCCACTTTGATAAACCGAGTCATCGAAGTCTTTGTCTTCAGCGCCGACTCTTTGAGAGCCTTTTTGGCCTCCGGCACTTGAGGAAGAATCACCACGGGCCTTTTGAGTCGCATGATTCCCGCTTTCTCAGCTGCGATCTCCGTCAGACTATTCCCAAGAACTTCTTGGTGATCATAGCCAATGGTGGTAATCAAACTCAAATCTGGCTCCGAAATATTGGTGGCGTCAAGGCGGCCGCCCATTCCCACCTCCAATAATTGAATGTCGACTTTTTGATCTCTAAAAATCAAAAAAGCGAGCATCGTCCAGCGCTCAAAAAAGGTGAGATCCTGAAGATCTTTGCGATACTTCGACTCATACCGCCTAAGAAGTGTGCGCGAAATCGGTCGGCCTTGAATTCGGATTCTCTCTTCGGGATGCACAATATGCGGCGACGAAAACGTTCCGACCTTTAGGCCCTTTTGGATCAAAAGCGCGGTCAAAAATGCGCAGATGCTCCCCTTACCATTTGTCCCAGCCACCAAAACGCACGTACGCCCTCGCTCAGGATTGTTGAGCTCCGCAGCGACGCGGCGAATATTCTCAAGCTTATAAGTATCACGACTCGGAATCTCAAAGACCTTGGGATCAGGTCGTGTGTTTTTCATGTGAATCAGGATGTTTCTTTGGGAGTCCAATACAAGAGCTTAAAGATACGAGAGATTGTCTTTTTTTGATCCTTGCGAGCGACCACTTGATCAACCATGCCATGATCAAACAAAAATGCGGCGCGCTGAAATCCCTCAGGAAGTTTTTGACGAATCGTTTGCTCGATCACTCTCGGTCCTGCAAATCCGATCAGGGCTTGAGGCTCTGCAATCGCCACATCTCCGAGACTCGCAAAACTCGCCGCCACTCCTCCCGTTGTTGGGTGAGCGAGCAGCGAAACAAAAGGAATGCCCTCCATTTTCATTCGCTTGAGAGCGGCACAGGTTTTAACCATCTGCATGAGCGAAAAAATTCCTTCTTGCATTCGGGCCCCCCCGGAGGCCGAAACCACAATCGCCGGGATCTTTTTTTCGAGCGCATGCTCAAAGCAGCGAGTAACCTTTTCACCGACGACTGAGCCCATACTTCCGGCCATAAATTCAAAAACAAAAACAGCGATGCTCACAGGCTTTCCGTCGCAGAGTCCTTCGCCCCAAATCGCGGCATCGTGTTCGCCAGACTTTTTTTGGGCCGATCGATAGCGATCTTTGTAAGCGCTCAAATCCGTCCAATGCAGGGGATCGGTCGCCTGAAGGTTGATATCCATTTCCTTAAAGCTTCCTGCATCGCAAAGCAGATCAATTCGATCCCGTGCAGGCATCGTAAAGTGATAATCACATTTGGGGCAGACATAGCGCGAACGCTCGATCTCCACTCGGTAAAGAATAGCGCCGCAATCCACGCATTTGGTCCAAAGGTTCTCTGGAGCCTTGGATTCGGTTGCCGGTGTCGGCTTCGTTTGAATCCCCGGGGCCTTGAGATCATTGATCCAACTCATTGCAAGTAGTTGAAATCCGTAACCCCACAGATGTCAATTCCTGTCTCTTAAGCCAGTCGCCCAGACGTCCAAATTTACTGGAAAATTGAGAAGTTATCGAAAGCGCTAGATCCTCACTTATAATAGTGAATCCAGTTCACCAAAGTCATTGGAGGGGGTTCACAATGCTCGGACTATCACATCTGATTTCTGCTGTTTCGCAGAGTCTTATTTTCGCTGCTGTATCATCGACCACGGGAGGGGGAGATCCTGATCTGGGAACAGATCCCGTCAACTGTGAGGAGGATACGACTTATTACGAAAACCTCATGATGAGTTTTGGAGAAAAACTGGAACCCGGCACAAAAATTAAATGCGCCGAGGTCAAAGTGAAGGACAATTATTGCGATGGTCGCGGCACGAAGCCCATCAAGAAAGAAACCGCTTACTGCATCCTATGGGGCGAAATCAGTTTGTTTCAGTCCGAAATTCCGCAACCAGATCCTAACAATCCAGACAACCCCGTCAATCCCTGCTCAACAGATCCCGAATATCCCGTCGATCCAAAATGGCAAGAGATGTGCCGCATGCATGCGATCTCTGTGGTCTGTCGAGATTGGAAGTACCCCCCAGGGTTAAAGCCTGGACAGATTGAATGTAAATGCCCACCAAATATGAAAGTGGAGCCCGAAGGCAAATCAGCAGACCGCAACTGGCAGCGAATCAAGGCCTGTGCTGATTCTGTATGGGGAGAGTTTCAGGGCAAAACAAACGCAGAGAAAGAAGCCTACTGCAAAGGAAACTATCATTTTTATCATTACAAGCCAGGGACACCTCTTCCAGCAAATGAAAATGACTATATGACCCCAGAGATCCTCGAGTGCTTGCGCCGCAAAGAGAGAGAAAGGCAATTACAGAATCCTCCCCAGGGGCCTCAAAGAATTTTTCCGATTCGTAAAATGCCAAAATCATCGTGTGAAGAAATTGAGATTTTGTTTCCGCCTGTTGGCGAGTGTTTTGAAGATCGGCGATACACTCGGCCCAAAGCCGAGGTTCTAAAGATCTCGATTGATTCGGGGACATTCGAATCTGCTGACGAGATCTTTGAATCAATAGATCTGATGAACTACGAGTAGAGCTCTCAAGGTGCGGTGTTGCTGAGGAGAGCTTGCGAATCATCTGTCACCGCTTGAGATCCGGGAGCACATTGGGGCACCGGACTTAAGACTTTGGCCTCAGAGTGACCAGGTGCTGAATCAGGGCAAGGACCATATTCTGCTCCCGTCAAACAGACGACGCCGACGATGGCTCCTATTCCAAGAAGTACCCCTCCCGCAATGACCGGACCGACTTCGTCGCCTTCAAACTTTTGTCCACCAATCGTCAGTTGCGACCCTGATTCCTTTTTGCCCTCTACCGTCGAAGGTTCACTGGAGCCCCCTTCATTCTGATCAGCGCTATTGCCGGCAATTTCTGGTGCAGAAATCTGAGGGATGTTTTGGATGGATCGAGCGGATTGCTCGGGCGACTCTGTTCGATTTCCTAAAGAACAGGCCTGTAACAAACTCAAAAAAATAATAAACGCACTGTGTTTATACATACGCAACCTCTCGCACTGACCTAAGAAAGCAAGAAGCGTACCGACTCAAAGATTCTCAAATCTGCGCAATCCAGGCGCACTCGAGGCCTTCACTGATTGCGACGGGGGCGATAAGTCCCCAGGAGTCCTGCGGCCGCCATGAGCGCCATGGCTCCCGGTTCAGGAATCGTGGATGATTCCCATCCGTGAGCGTATTGATTCAATCGAAACGAATAAGGATCAATCAAAATCCACGCTCGATGAGTCACGGTGATCTTGAACGGAAACTGACTCCAATTAATTTCGGTAAATTGATAGAGATTGGGCGTATGAGGAGTGGGATCGTAGATGGTCTGAGTCCCAAAGTTTATACCGATAGGCATTTCGGCGGGGGCATCGATTGTGACGGAATTCCAATGCCCTGAAGTACTTACCCAAATGGGCCCCCCATTCTGCAACAAAAACTGATCCGCTCTAAACTCCTTCGGATCATACACGGCCAGCGGCCCCTCAAAAAAAACCAAATCTTCGTAGCGAGTGTGCGCCAAATCCACAAGATCCATGAGTGACGACGCAGGCCGAGTGCTGGTCACCAAATAGCTTGCCTGCGTATAAGGCCAAGAATCTTGGATCTTATGAGACTCAAAATTGATTGCTCCGCTGGCTGTCGCCGCCGCGGCACTGATTGCCAAAAGACTTGAAACACAAAACCCCATCACCCTTATTCCCCCTAGACAGCGTCAGATAAGCAGCATCCACGCCCGCTTGGCAAGCATTAGCCCCTGTTAGGCCCTATAATCCTTTTGCACCTGGGGCGGAGCGAGATTAAGGTGTCCCGGACTATGTCTGAAAAGATCATTTTTACTCTCAAAAAGATTAACAAAATCGTCCCCCCCAAACGCCATATCCTTAAGGATATCTACCTTTCGTTTTACTACGGAGCGAAGATCGGCGTGCTCGGACTCAATGGTGCAGGAAAATCGACCCTGCTCAAGATCATCGCGGGTCTGGACAAAGATTTTGATGGAGACGTTTTAAAGAGTGATGGCTTCTCGGTAGGAATCCTTTTGCAAGAGCCCCCTCTCGATGAAACCAAAACCGTCGGCGAAAACGTGGCTCTCGGACTTAAGGAAATCGGAGCTCTTTTGCAGGAATTCCAGGCGATCAACGCCAAATTTGCCGAAGAGATGAGCCCCGAAGACATGGAAAAGCTCATTGCCCGACAAGCAAGCGTCCAAGAGAAGATTGATGCCGTCAATGGCTGGGAAATGGAGCGAATGCTCGAGGTCGCAAGCCAAGCACTGCGCCTGCCCCCGCTTGATTCAAAGGTCACCACTCTCTCGGGAGGAGAACGCCGTCGCGTTGCTCTTTGTCGACTCCTTCTCGAAGCTCCCGATATTTTGCTGCTCGATGAACCCACCAACCACTTGGATGCGGAGAGCGTGGCATGGCTTGAGCGCTATTTGCAGGAGTACAAGGGCACCGTGATTGCCGTCACTCACGATCGATACTTTTTGGATCACGTCGCTGGATGGATTTTGGAACTCGATCGAGGCGAGGGAATTCCGTTTAAAGGAAATTATTCGTCATGGCTGAAGCAGAAAGAAGAGCGCTTACGACAAGAGAAAAAAGAAGAGCAAGATCGAGCTAAAACACTCGAGCGAGAACTCGAGTGGATCAATCAAACTCCCGCCGCTCGACGCGCAAAATCCAAAAGCCGTATCGCGGCCTACGAAAAAATGGTGGCCGAAGGGGGCAATGATCAAATCGATGATCTCGAGATTTATATTCCACCCGGCCCTCGATTGGGCAGCACCGTCGTGGATTTCAAGGACGTCTCCATGGCTTATGGCGACAAACTCCTTTATGACAATTTGACGTTTAGTCTGCCACGAGGGGGCATTGTCGGCGTGATCGGCCCGAATGGAGCCGGTAAAACCACACTCTTTAGACTCATCGTCGGCGAAGAAAAGCCCCGATCAGGTTCTATTGTTGTGGGTGAAACCGTCAAATTCATCTACGGGGATCAAACCCGAAAGGACCTGGATCCCAACAAGACGGTCTATGACGAAATCTCAGGCGGAGATGACATCATCACTCTTGGAAAAAAAGAAGTGAACGCTCGCGCCTATGTTGCACGATTTAATTTTTCGGGAGGCGATCAGCAAAAGAAAGTGGGACAGCTTTCAGGGGGAGAGCGCAATCGCGTTCAGCTTGCAAAGATGCTTCGCTCCGGTGGAAACCTTCTGCTCCTTGACGAACCTTCCAACGATTTGGATGTGAATACGCTTCGAGCTCTTGAAGAAGCCATGAACTCCTTTGCCGGTTGCGCCGTTGTGATCAGTCACGACCGATGGTTTTTGGATCGAATTGCCACGTCGATACTGGCTTTTGAGGGAGACTCCAAAGTCGTGTATTTCGAGGGAAATTACTCAGACTACGAAGAGGATCGCAAAAAGCGTCTGGGCAAAGATGTGACGCCGAAGCCGATCAAATACAAACCCCTTAAAGTGGCTTGATTTGGGAGCCCATGAAAGTCACTCAAGAGGATATCGTCAGATACTCTAGTCCCGGCCCTCGGTACACGAGCTATCCCACTTATCCCAACTGGTCCGAGAAGATTCGGGTGGCAGACTATGAATGGCGCCTGACACATGGAAAAGTGAGTGAGAGTCTCTCGCTTTATACTCACCTCCCCTTTTGTGAAAAGCTCTGCCACTTCTGCGCCTGCAATCGAGTCATTGATCCGCAAAGAAAGTTCGAAGACACTTATCTCGAAGCTCTTCACTACGAAATCGAAGTAGTCGCCTCAAGATTAGGAACTCGTCGTCGCGTCGGTCAGTTTCACTGGGGCGGGGGTACACCCACCTTTTTGCCCGTCGGCAAACTTCAAAGTCTCTTTGCTCAATTTAAAAAATATTTTGATCTCAATGCAGACGCCGAAGTGAGTATTGAAGTTCATCCCAATGTGACTTCGCATGAGCATCTTCAGGCGCTGAAGGAAATGGGATTCAATCGCATCTCATTTGGAGTTCAGGATTTTGACCCTCTGGTTCAGGACAAAATCAATCGCTTTCAAACGTACGAAAAGACAGCCGATCTGGCCCAAGAAGCGCGCCGCTTGGGATTTTCGAGCTTGAACCTCGACCTCGTCTACGGACTGCCTAAACAAACTCGAGAAACTGTTGCAGACACCATCAAAAAAGTGATCGGACTCAAACCCGATCGCATTGCGCTCTATTCTTTTGCCAAAGTGCCCTGGAAGGAGCCCTTTCAGCGACGGTTTAAAGACGAAGAGCTCCCCGAAGGTCTCGATAAAGTGAACCTCTATTTGGATGCTCGAGTAGCGCTTGAAGACGCCGGCTATGAAGCGATCGGAATGGATCACTTTGCTCTCCCCCATGATGAACTCGCCGTTGCCCATCGAGCCCAAAGCCTCCATCGCAATTTTATGGGTTATACGACAAAGCCTGACTTGGATTTAGTGGGGTTTGGAGTCTCTGCCATTTCGGATTTTGCAGGCTTGTATGCGCAAAACGATAAAATCCTGAGCCGCTATGTCGATAAGGTTTCTTCTAAGGGACTCGCAACTTCTGTGGGATTTGAGCTTTCGGACGATGATTTGTTGAGACGAGAACTCATCCACAAGCTCATGTGCCAGTATCATTTGGATCTCGGGTATTTTGAATCCAAATACAAAATCGATTTCGCTCACCATTTTGCAACTGAGCTGAATGAACTGAAGATTTTAGAGGGAGATGGCCTCCTCACTCTCAGCGACTCCAAGATCCAAGTCATTGATCGCGGCCAAATCCTGGTGAGAAATATCGCAATGATATTCGATAAATACCTTCCTAAGGAATCTTCGGGCCGAAGATTCTCAAACACGATTTAAGGCATGGAGATTGCAGCGACCTTTACGAGGGCAAGGAATTAGCGATGTGGATACTGAGTCTCTATTTACTCACAGCCAATTCAGAGGCCGCGGCGACACGATGGATCCCTCGTGATTTTTTTAATTGCCGCAGCATTTTAGCAGCTCGAGAACTCGAGCAGATTCGATTTGCTCCTGAAGGCTTTGTCACGATGGCTCTCACACAATTCAATAAAGATGTTTTTTGGAAAGTCAAAGACCCCCTCTTCCTTCTCAGCCAATGGATTACAGAATTATCTCAAAACTGGGTGAGTATTCGTGAACTCAATCTCATCGACAACCACTTGCAGGACCTCATGCCTTTGACCTCAGGCCGAGCGAATGGGGCGTCCGTATTGAAAGCCATTGAGAGTTTAAGGCTCGAGATTTCAAGAATGCGGTCTCGAAATTTTAAATTCCTACTTCGCGAAGCGATTGAACCTCGCTCCACTCGCCCACCCCACTGGTATGTAGAGAGACTTTCTGAACTCTTGATGGATCCCGACTGGACCGAAGAGGCTCTCGATGCGTTTGAACTCCTGCTTACTTCTTCTGCTTCTGCCGAGCTGAGAAGCCAGCTCGCATCCAATTTGCCGAGGCTTGCCTTTCAGACTGAGGCCTTTCATGAAAGAAACCCAAAAACCGCAGAGCAGTTTCGCAGCAAGCATCAATCCAAATTTGAGAGCCTCCTTTTTCTTGCCGTGGAAGTTCGCGCCGAAATGATCGAAAAGGACTTTCAGGCCGCTGCACAGCATACAGGCCTTCAAGCCCCCGTCATCAATCCAGTCTTCAAGGATCCACGCAAAGCTGAGGCCTATTTGTTTACGCTCGGTGCAAATCCCGTGGATCCCCTCACGGATTTGAGCCCATCACAAATTGGGGCCTTCATCGACGCAAGACTCGAGTTTCCAGAACTCATCGCAGCGCTGATGAGTCAAGATTCACGACTTGTCGAACGCGCGGTGCAGGTGACCTTTCGCCTCCAGCAACTCCACAAATTGAGAGATCCAGAATTGTTTTTGGACCGCGCCAAAAGAGCACTCGCTCGAATCCGAGAGCGCTCAATGCTCCCCGAATCTCGCAGCCGATTGGGCATCGAAATGCATTTGTCCAAACTCAATGCCACTCGCATGCATCCACTTCAAAAAGCTCATGCGATCCTTAAGCACGGAGATGTGAACGACTTAGAAGCTTGGTTTATGCGACAGGCTGATCCCTTTTGGCTCACCGAACCCGGCACGCAAAGGACATTGATGTCTTATATCGCCTCAATGCCCGAAACCGACCCAAAGGTAATCTTCTTAAGAGCCAAATACGCCGAGTATCTCAAGTCCGACCCTAGTCTCGATCCCTAGCGCCCCTTATTTTTTGCTCACGGATTCTTCTTTGAGAACAACTTTGGCAAAAACATAAATCACGAGCGCCACCACCAAAAAGTCGATCGCAGATCCCACGACTTTGCCGTACAAAATCCCATTCCACTGCAGTTTACGAATATCATCGACTTGAGCTGCCTGAAGCATGGGCTGAAACACCAGAGGCATTAGCAAATCATTGACCATCGAAGTCACTAGCTCATTGAGTTTGCCTCCAATGATCACCGCAATGGCCAAACCGATCACTCCATAGTGCTTTAAAAAGCCGATGAATCCCTTCACATCTATCTCCTTTGTTCTGATTGATATTGAAACTGCAAAACTCTTCGTGTGGCTGAAAACTGATCCCCAAACTCATCCAAGGCTTCTTCTCTCAAACGAGGAGCTCTCTCCATCAAATAACTTTCCAAATCATCTTTGGTTTCTACTCTATATTGAACAACAAGCTGCTTTTGTTTAGCTGCCGTGGGATCCACACCCTTCATCGCCTGAACTTCAAAAACTTTGGCATCCTTAAATCCTGGCGAATCCAGGACTTGTAAAATATGCGACTTGAGCCAGTGCTCGTAGTCTTCGGCAATCTCGGGATCAATCGTCAAATTGACTTCGTAGGTGATCATTCGGCTCCAATGACTTCCGGCACTACAGGGTAATTTTTGGTAAAGCACGCATCACACATGGGCGTCTTAGGTTTTACGTACTGATAGATTTCCTCAACCGTCAAATACTCAAGCGAGTCTGCCACCACAAAATCCCGAATCTGCGAGAGATTCTTGTTTGCTGCAATCAGCTCTGCTTCTTTGGGCGTATCGATCCCGTAATAACAAGGCGAAATCGTGGGAGGCGCAGAGATTCGCATATGAATTTCTTTGACCCCCGCCTCACGCAAAATCTGATTAATTTTTTTGGAGGTTGTTCCGCGCACGAGCGAATCATCGACAACCACCACGCGCTTGCCTTGTAGACTGTGCTTGAGAGGATTTTGCTTAATTCTCACGCCAAAATCGCGAATGCTCTGATGCGGCTCAATAAATGTCCGGCCAATATAATGATTGCGAATCAATCCCATCTCAAAAGGCACGCCCGCAGCCTGAGCATAGCCAATCGCCGCTGGAATTCCTGAATCAGGAACTCCCATGACGAGATCAGGCTTAAATCCTGCCTTCTTATCCGCAGCCGCCAAAAGCTCGCCGAGCTTCTTTCGGACTTCGTAGACACTTTCACCAAAGACGAGGGAGTCAGGCCTCGAAAAATAGATCCATTCAAACACGCAAGGCGCAGTCTTTGCCTTCTTTTTGAGCTTCCAAGTCTTTAGGCCGTCCGGGCCAAATTCGACAACTTCACCGGGATCGACTTCTCTCAAATATTCCGCTCCGACGAGATCAAAGGCGCAGGTCTCGCTCGCCGCAAAAAATCCGGTCCCCAATTTGCCAACGACCAGAGGTCTAAACCCATGAGGATCTTTGACCACAAAGACCCGAAGGCTTTGCTTTTCTCTGAGCATTATCGAAAGCGAATAGGCCCCTTCGACTTCATCGAGAGCCGCCTGCAAGCGAGCTTCAAAGTTCCCTTTGGCTCGCGAAATCAAATGCAAGATTACTTCGGTGTCGGATGAGGTCTGAAACACTGAGCCCTCAGCCTCCAAGCGACGTCTCAATCCAACCGCATTGGTGAGATTACCGTTGTGAGCGATCGCAATCTCCGAATCCAAAGCCTCGACCCAAATGGGCTGCAAGTTTTTGGCGAGTGATCCGCCTGCCGTCGAATATCGAACATGACCAATGGCCGCGCGTCCTTTGAGTTCTGCAATCTGATCACGCGTAAAAACTTGACTGACCAAGCCTTGGCCTCGAACACCCTTCATCCGCTTTCCATCAAAGCAAATAATGCCCGCGCCCTCTTGCCCACGATGCTGAAGGGCAAAAAGACCGAGATAAGAGAGATGCGCAGCTTCATCCACATCCCAGGCAGCGACAATTCCGCATTTTTCTTTTAGCACTTGGCCTCCGGAAACCATTTTGTCCACGCTTCAAAGAGCTCTGATACCTTTCCTGACAAAATGGGCTTCATTTCAAAAATGCCATTATCCGTTACTGTTCCCAGTCGCTTGGCCGCAATTTTTGTTTCAAAAGAAAGCTTCATCAAATCAGCTCTTTTTTGGGGGCTGATTTCTACCAGGACCCGCCCGCCGTTTTCGGCAAACAAAAGCGCGTCTCGGCGTTGCTGGTTTTTTAAAAAATCACCTTCAAATCCAAAAGGACCGGGACTTCCATTGGCTCCAAAACAAGACTTGGCAATCGCAACCGCGAGGCCGCCTTCGGAAATCGTACGAATGCTCTCAAAAATTTCGAGCTCATGCGCCAAAAGAAGCGCCGTTTGCAATTTCTTTTCTGCTTCGAGATCATAAACAGGAAGTCCAGAGTATCGATTTCCAAAAAGTCTCAAAAACGCAGATCCCGTCGGCGCAGCAGTCGGTTCGGGAGGCATGGCTTCGAGGAGCCAGACTTCGTTGCCGGCCTTTTGAAACACAGAGGGTCTCACTTTTCGAACGTCTTTGATCTTTCCCACCACAACCGCAAAAATTGTCGGAAAGATCGACTGGGATTTTCCGTCTACACTGGTTTGATTGTACAAAGAGACGTTCCCCGAAATACAAGGCGTGCCAAAAACTTTTGCCACTTGATTCATCCCTTGTACGGAGAGCTCAAGTGCTCCGAGCGTCTGGATCTCTTTGGGATTCCCTAAATTAATTCCGTCTGTATACGCCTGAGCCTTCGCTCCTACACTCGCCAGCGCACGGATACTCGTGGCCATCGAAAGTTCCATCGCGGCCTGAGGATCAATGGCCGCCCACTGCTCATTGCAAATTCCTTTAAAGGCAATGCCTTCAAAACTCTCGTTGTTTTCGCCCAACCAGAGTACAGCCGCATCGTGGCCAGGGCCGAGCAAAGTAGCTCCCCCCACCGTCGAGTCATACCTCTCAAAAATTCCTCGCTTTGACGCGATCGAAGGCAGAGCTAAAAGAGCTTTTAAAGAATCCCACTCATTAAATGACTTCGGAAACTCGATTTCAAAATGAGGTGCGACCCATCGTGCCGGCAATGCTTCGATCGGTGGAGGGTCCATCACTTTTTGAACGGGCAGATCAACGACTGTATCCCCTTCAAAAGTCATTTTGAGGCAATCACCTTCGATCGTTCGCCCTATGACCTCGGCTGAGCAATTCCACTTTTCAAGGATTTCTTTAAACCGATTTTCGGATCCTGGGTTCACGATCGCGAGCATCCGCTCCTGAGATTCTGACAGGAGCAATTCAAAGGGTTTCATCTCGGGCTCGCGAGTGGGAACTTTATCGAGCTCAATCAACATTCCGACATTGGACTTAAAAGCGATTTCCATCGTTGAGCACGTCAGGCCAGCAGCACCCATATCTTGAATCGCTATCAAATCCGCCGACAATTCGCGCATGCAATCAAGCGTGGCCTCCATCAGACACTTCTCTTTGAAGGGATCGCCCACTTGCACACGAATTTTTTGGCCGTCTCCTGAGTTGCTTTCCGAAAAATCGCTCGAAGCGAGCAATGAGGCTCCATGAATTCCATCTCGACCCGTCTTCGCACCCCACATCATTACCAAAGCACCGGGCTGTGCTGATGCCGCTTTAAAAATCTTATCCTTTTCGACAACTCCAAGCGCAAACACATTCACCAGAATATTGCCTTGGTAACAATCATCGGTGCGGACTTCTCCTGCGAGAGTAGGAACTCCAATGCAGTTTCCGTAAAACGCGATTCCAGAAACAACGCCGTCGAGCAAAAATGCCTGCTTGGAATTTTTGAGATCCCCAAATCTCAAGTAGTTGCCCACCGCCACGGGACGAGCTCCCATCGTAAAAATATCACGTAAAATTCCGCCTACCCCTGTCGCTGCTCCTTGAAAGGGCTCCACATAACTCGGATGATTGTGTGACTCTACTTTAAACGCAATAGCCCGCTTGGCGTCATAGTCGATGAGCCCTGCATTCTCGCCCGGCCCTTGAAGCACCACTTTGCCCGTCGTGTTGAGCTGCTTTAAAAATCTCTTGGAGCTTTTGTAAGAGCAGTGCTCACTCCACATCACTCCAATCATCTGAAGCTCGGTCTCCGAGGGACGGCGGCCTAGTTGATCGTTCAAAAACTTCCACTCGTTGTGAGACAGGCCTACACGCTCGGCCATGTTTTCATCGGCTTCGATCCAACTCACGAAAGAGCCTCCACCGCGTTCTTCCAAAGCATTCGACCATCCGCGAGACCAAGAGCCGGAAAGCTCGCCCGCTCCGGATGAGGCATCATGCCCATAATACTTCCCTGACCTACAGGCCGATAGATTCCGGCAATATCCTGAAAGCTTCCGTTTGGATTTTGAGTATATTTAAAAACAACATCGAGTTCAGGCAAATCCATCTTACCGACCTGAAAGTTTCCAAATCGATGAGCAATTGGAACCCTCAAAGTTTTGCCGAGATCCTTTTGTCCAATCCAGGGAAACGCCTTCTTCTCAATTCGAAGCTCTGTTTGTCGACTGACGAATCTCAAATGAGAATTGACCTGCAAATATCCCGGCAATAATCGCGCCTCTAATAAAATCTGAAATCCATTGCAAATACCAAGCACGTGAGCACCCGCATCCACAGCTTCGGGCAAACTGAGCATGGCCTTTGAAAGTTTTGCAATGGCACCCGCGCGCAAATAATCTCCAAAGCTAAATCCCCCTGGAATCACAATCAGTTGATAACGATTTTTGGGAACTTCATCTTCGTGCCAATGATATTCAGCGCTCACGCCGGATGTTTCTGAGAGCGCTCGAAGAGCATCATGATCACAATTGGATCCCGGAAAGCGTATGACCGCTGCCCGGAGACTCATGGACTCAAAATCTCGACAGAAAAGTTTTCCATGACGACATTCGCCAAAAGTTTATTGGCCATGTCTTTGCCCAACTGAACGGCTTGGCTTTCGGACTCCGCACTCACTGTGGCCACAAAAACCTTTTCCTGCCGGATATTTTGGACGCCTGAGAATTCGAGACGTTTGAGCGCCGTGGTAATGGCCTCTGACTGAGGGTCCAAGATTCCCTCTTTAAAACGGACCCGAATTTGAACGCTAAAAGATTTCATTCGTTGCTGAAGCCTCTAAAACGGACTTTAGAGGGGTCCCACCCCCCTGGCAAGGGTCGAAAGGCAATTAAAAGGACAGTCAAAGAGCTTAAGGGCATAAAGATGGCGCAAACAATAGGGCCGAGATACCCCGCCAAAACTAAGCCAATCCCTCCCACATTATATAGGAATGACACCCCCAGATTGATTCGAATGCGATCAGAAAACTCAATCGCCAAAAGACGCAATTGAGAAACAAGGTTCAAGTCCCGATCCAAAAGATAAGCATCCGCCGCCTGCAAATTTGCTTCGGCCGAACCCGAAAATCCAAGACTCACTCCAGCTGCTCGCATCGCAAGAGCATCATTGAGCCCATCCCCCACAAAAGCGGTGCGAGAATTCTGAAATTGTGGTTTTTCTTTTGGGCCGCAGTGTCCGCGCACAGAATCAAATTTCACTTTTACTTCGGAGACAAAGCGTTCGCATTCGGCGAAATGATCTCCCGACAACAAATGAATTCCCAGTCCATTCGATTGAAGAGAATGGAGGACTGAAGAGGCCCCTCTGCGAGGTGAATCTTCAAATAAAAATCTCAATCGCTCTTCATCTTGAACAAACAAACTCGAGGCCATCCCTCTCAAACCTTCGGCTCTCCTCAAGGAATACGAGGTCCCCTTCCATTGGCCTTGGACTCCCACTCCCACCACCTCCCGAACATTTTGCAAACTTAGATTTGATTTGGGTTTTCCAGCAAACGCAGAAGCCAAAGTTTTTGCCAGAGGGTGGGGTGATGGGCTCGCTAGTCCAAAAACAAGCGCATTGAGGTCTTGTTCATCAAGCGTCTTCTCTCCGAACGACTCCACATGGATCAAGCGAGGAGTGCCTTCGGTGAGAGTTCCTGTCTTATCAAAGTAAACATCACGAACTTTCTTCCATGCGAGCGCGCGACGAGGATTCAAAATCAAAATCCCTCGCTGATGCGCCTCACGCCGAAACGCTGTGACAGCGAGCGGATAAGCGAGTTGCAGCGCACACGGACACGTGACGATCAAAAGAGCCAAGGCCTTTGTGGCTCCTGCCTGCCCTAGAGCAAAAAAAACAAAAATCGAAAGAACTAAAATGAAGCCCGTAAAGCACGACTCATATCGAGGAGGGAGAATCTGCCAGGAATTATTGGCCAAAGATTGAGAAAGGACCTCGAGGTAAGATTGCTTCACGGTGTTTGAGACTCTGAGCTCCACTCGAGATCGTGCGATGGAACCCTGCAGTAACTTTTGCCCTTTGAATATTTGAACAGGAGCACTCTCCCCGCTCAAGCTACTCAAATCAAACCATCCACTTTCGGACATCAGCTCTCCATCGAGTGCGATGATTTCATTTTCCTCAACGCAAAAACTATCTCCGACCGAAAGACTATCTGCGGGAATCTTGGACTGTCCTTTGCGGACCCACCATACGGCGCGCGAAACCACAGTGAGTGTCGAAAGCCGCACCAGAATTCGCCCCGCCAAAAGTAAAAACACCACCATCGAGAGCGCATCGAAATACGATTCAATCCTTCCGAGGATCGCATTATAAAAACTCGCCCCCGCTCCGACGACCACGGCGAGCGAAACTAAAATATCCGAAGGTAGAGTCTTTAACTTGAGACCCTGAATCGCCGAGCGAAAAAACGGCCACGCGCCATAGGTGAGAGCGGGTAATGCGGCAAATCCAGCAAACAAGCCGACCAGACGAGCATTGTCAGAATCCATATCCGTCTGATGCGCACCAAGGAGAACGAGTCCAATGTGCATCGCGCCGGCAGCGCTCAGTCCTGTGATACCTAGGCGAACCCACTCTTCCTTAGGAATTCGTGCGGCACTCAGATCGAGCTCGCTGGCTTCAAGGGTGTATCCAAGCTGAGAGAGAACTTCGGCGGTACGCGAGAGCACCTGAGGCTCGTCTTTAAAGCGAAGACTCACGCGAGACGATCCATAATCCACTCGCGCCTCCACCACTTGAGGCACAAAATGAGAAAGCCTCTCGACGATCCAAATACAAGAGGAACACATCAATCCACGCAAAGGGAGTTCGATTCTTCTCAAACCATCCGGCCCCAGCGGCGCGCGGCGATTGAGGTAGTCTGGATTTTCAAAGACATCAAACGGAGAGCCCTGAGGAGTCTGGGGGGGCTTCCATTTTCGATCTGCTTGTTGATAGACGGCTGCAAGCCCCGCCCCGCGAATCAAGTGGTAAGCGGTCCGGCACCCCAGGCAGCAAAATTCCTGACCGTCCGATGCTTCACCACAGTGCAGACAGGCTTGATTCATCACAAAACTCTTCTCACCAGAACATGAGCTTATAGTCGTGGCCGAAAACTTGAAACTGCAAATGAAAATGAGAAATCATCTCATTGGCAGCGAGCGTCACCAAAAGGGTCCAGACAAATGAAATCGCCAAAAGACCCACGCTGATTTGCTTTTGCTTTCCGCGAAAAATCTTGGACACCCCCCAAGACACACTGAGAAGAGGAATCGTCGTCATCACAATCAGCAAGAGCATAAGAGCCGCCCCCTCCATCGGGGACTGAGTGCTCGCGGCCAAAGTGAGCGCCCAAGCGGTGAGCATACAAGGCAAAAATGCAAAGAGAAGGCCAAACAAAAAGGCGCGCTTCCATCCCACAAACTGCGAAGCCCACGAAGACACTTTCATCAAAACGGTCGGGATTTTGTCAGTGTTTCCAAAAAACTGAGGGAACGCCTGATAGCAAAGCAACCCTCCCATCACAAAAACAATGACCCAGCCCAGAGCTTGAGAAAACTGAACCGACAAACTAAAAGTGGCGGCCACGGCTCCCACCAATCCATAAATCGTGGCTCGTCCGAGCTGGTAAAACCCAATTGCCGCAAAGGGATGCAAGTCCTTGTTCAAATTGAGCCCTGTGACAATCGGCCCGCACATAGGAGCGCAGTGCAAAAAGACCCAAACAAATCCCAAACTCATTAGTTGCAAAAAGGGAGAGCCAACGCCGCCAGAAGCCAAATCATGACAAGGTGAGTGATCCATTACATTTTAACTCGCCGGCCCCATCACTCTGAGCTCCAGAATCTGCTCAGCCCCCTCATCCGTTACCGCTCTAAAGACCACATCTTTGAGACCAAAATTTTCTTTAAACTCCCCTCTCGGAAGTTTCACAATCAAATAGGCTGTACCCTTTTCCATCGCCTTAAGATTCATCACACCTTCGGGGGCCACGACTTCTAATGTCGAAGGCGATACCGGCTCAAATCGAATCTTCAAATCTGTTTCGGATCGACTCGTGATTTGCAAATGAACAGGATTGATGACTTTTTGATCCGTGGGATCAATCGAAAACACAATACGCGTCGCATCTCGATGCAGTGTTGCCTTAAAGAGAGATCGGTTGGCCGCAAATCCCACGAGAACAGACGTCACGGCGGCAAGTACAATTGAATAGATCGCAAGCCGCGGTCTCCAAAATCGGGATGGAAGATGCTCGACTTGCGCTTCGGTCTGATAGCGAATCAGTCCTGGCGGCCGATCGATTTTCTTCATGATCGAGTCGCACGCATCGACGCACTGAGTGCAATGAATGCATTCGAGTTGCAGCCCTTGGCGAATGTCGATTCCCGTGGGGCAAACATTGACACAGAGTTTGCAATCAATGCAGTCCCCCGTCGTGGATCCTTTTTTGCCTCGCGGCTCACCCCTCTTTTTGTCATACGCCACAATGAGCGAGTCTCGATCCAAAAGCACAGATTGCAATCGGCCGTAGGGACAAACAAAAAGACAGATTTGCTCTCGAAACCACCCGTACTGAAACAAAATGATGCCGAACGAAATGAGCATAAAGACAAAGGGACCCCAATGAAGGGAAGGCCCCTCTTGCACCAATTCAAGCATTCGATGGGATCCCATCAAATAGGCCACAAATGTATTGGCCAAAATAAACGACACCCCCGCAAACAGTCCCCATTTGACGATTAAGGGAATCACTCGCTCACTGAGTGGCGTACTTTTGAACTTTTTTTGAGCCGACCCAAAACCTTCGATCATTCTCTCTATCGGCCGAAACACAAACTCCATGAACACCGTCAAAGGGCAGGCCCATCCACAAAACACTCGGCCCAAAACAACGGTCAAAAAAACAATGGCGACGAGGACGGCCAATGTAAAAAACATAAAGATGACCATCTCGTTCACCCAAAATGTGAATCCCAAAAAATGAATCTTTCGATGAATAAGATCAAAGAAAACGGCTTGGTGCCCTCCGACCTTGAACCAAGGTGCGGCAAGGAGCCAGGCAATCAGCGCCCAAGCGACGAATTTGCGAAGTCTATGCCATTTTCCAAAGGCAGGAATCGGAAAGATCCACCGTCGACGACCCTCGGAATCCGCCGTCGATAAATCCGTATGAAGTGGACCAGTCGTCATTTCATCAATTGCCCCTCAGAGGCCTTGGGATTGGCGGGCTTTGTCCCGTGCAAACTTCTAATGTACGCAGCAGAGGCGATCATTTCATCCTCGCTCATCATGGCTGACCAGGTCGGCATCCCCTTCGCAAGAACTCCGTTCGTAATGACACCTAACATATCCGTCATTCTATTGCCGTGAATCCAGTAATCATCCGTCAAGTTGGGACCGACGAGTCCTCCGCCATCATTCAAATGACAGCTCGCACATTTGGTTTCAAACTGGGCTTTACCCAGCTTAAGAACTTCGGGATTGGTGGCCAGAGCCAAAAGCTCTTCCTCGGACTTTGACTTCTTTTCAGAGGAGGTTGCAGCCTGAGCTTGGAGTTCGGATCTTCTTTCGTTTCGATAGGAATCCAAAAGACTCGGCCCACTGCCCAGTTGATAAATGGCAAAATAAACGATCGCAAAAAGAATGGAGAGATAAAAACCATTCAACCACCACTTGGGAAGCTGATTGTCATACTCCTGGATTCCATCAAATTGATGAGGCTTAAGAACATCTTTTGTTTCTTTCTCGTCTTCTTTCATTTTTGAACTCCTGGTTTTGAAGCAAGTTCTTCTGAATCCTTAAAGGGAAGTCGCGCTCGCTCGTCCATGGCTTCGCGGCTCTGAACGTTGAATGTCCAATAGATGATTCCCAAAAACATCCCGACAAAAATGAGCGTGGAAATCACCGAAAAAATCGGGAGTGGAAAGGCTTCAATCAGCTGTCTCATTACTCTGCTCCCTTCTGCAGAATCTCAGCTTCGGTCATTCGATCCGTCCCGAGTCGCTGTAGATATGCAATCATTGCAATAATCTCTCGATCCTCCACTCCTTCGATCTGACCTTGAGATTTGAGGCGCGCGGCGACTTCGGCCGCTTGCTCCTTCAGAAGCTTCTCGGCTTGGTCCACTTCTTCTTGAGAATAGGGCACGCCAAGTTTGCGAAGGGCCTTGAGACGAGCCTTAGTATCCACAGTGTCGAGTTTGGCTTTGAGCAGCCAATCATAACTCGGCATCAACGAATTAGGGGTCGTCGTGCGCGGATCTTGCAAATGTCGAAAGTGCCAGAGATCAGGATACTTTCCGCCGATGCGATGGAGATCAGGCCCCGTTCGCTTGGATCCCCATTGAAACGGCTTGTCATACATATATTCATAGGCTCTCGACACCGAGCCATAGCGTTTGACTTCTTCAGGAATGGGCCGCACCTGCTGTGAATGACAATTGTAACAACCTTCGCGAACATAAATCGCGCGCCCTTCGAGTTCGAGGGGCGTATAAGGTTTGACGACCTTTCCGACTGGAGCCTGTGCGGTCACGATCATCATCGGGACGAGCTGCACGAGTCCACCAACGCTCACCATGATCGCCGCGAGCGCTGCAAACACCAAAGGCCAGCCTTCCAGTGCCGCATGAAATTTGGCAAAGAGCTTTTTGAAGCCCATGGGCTCTGAAACAAGTGCTTGAACTTCGGATTCGGGTGTTGAAGCAAGAAGACGAGGTGCCTCGACAACAGGATCTTTGAGATCTTTGACACCAGCAATCGATCGAACGACATTGTAAATCATCAAAAGAACACCCACGAGATAGAGCGTTCCGCCGATCGCACGCATGGCATAGGCCGGCTTAATCGCGATCACTGTCTCCATAAAATCCGGATAGAGCAAAACTCCATCGGCCTTTGTGGCAAACCACATTAAGCTTTGTGTGATTCCACCCCACCAAAGTGGCACGGCGTACAAAACAATTCCGATCGATGCGATCCAAAAATGAACATTTGCCATTTTTTTGGAATAAACTTCGCGACCATAGAGTTTGGGAATCAAATAATAAATCATCCCAAACGTCACAAATCCCACCCAACCCAAAGCACCGACATGGACATGAGCAATCGTCCAATCCGTAAAATGTGAGATCTTGTTGACGGTCTTAATGGACATCATCGGGCCTTCAAAGGTGGCCATACCGTAGGCCGTCACGCCCCATAAAAAGAATTTAAGAACGGGCTCTTCTCGAACGCGATGCCAAGCACCCCTGAGAGTATAGAGTCCGTTGAGCATCCCACCCCATGAAGGAGCGATGAGCATAATACTAAAAATCATTCCGAGCGTCTGAAGCCACTCAGGCAATGCCGAATACAAAAGATGATGGGGCCCCGTCCATATATAGATAAAAACCAAACTCCAAAAATGAACGATCGAAAGCCGATAAGAAAAAACCGGGCGACCCGCGGCCTTCGGCATAAAATAGTACATCAATCCCAAAAAAGGTGTGGTCAAAAAGAATCCAACGGCATTGTGGCCATACCACCACTGAACCAAAGCATCCTGTGCTCCCGCAAAAACCGTATAAGAATGGAGCATCGAGAAGGGCAAATGCAGACTCTCCACGACATGCAGCATCGTGATGGCAATGATTGACGCCAAATAAAACCAAAGCGCGACATACATATGCTTTTCGCGCCGAATTTTGAGAGTCATGACAAAATTGACTGCAAAGACGACCCAGACAACTGCGATCAAAATATCAATAGGCCATTCGAGTTCGCCGTACTCTCGCCCCTGACTGATGCCCAGCGGGAGAGAAATCGCCGCGAGAACAATGATGAGCTGCCATCCCCAAAAGTGAAACCAACTCATCGCATCCGAAAACATTCGAGTCTTTAAAAGTCTCTGACTCGAATAATAGATCGCGAGAAAAAACGCGTTTCCTGCAAACGCAAAAATCACCGCGTTGGTATGCAACGGACGCAGACGACCAAATGTCAGCCATGGAATATTAAAATTAAATCTCCAGTCCATGAGTTGAATCGCCAGAATCAATCCCACCAGCATTCCCACGACACCCCAAATCATTGTCGCCCACAAAAAGGCTCTGCTGATTTTGTCGTCGTAGGCAAAGCGTTCCATATTTCCATTATTATTTGCGCTGTTCATCTAGATCCTCCGTCATGACACGATGTGCGGGTGTTGATAAATCGTCCCACTGACCAGACTTTACGGCCCAGACATAAAGAGCTCCAAAAATCGTCGCGATAAAAATCGAGGCGAGTAGAACCAAATAGAAAGCACCCATAGGTATGAAAAAATACTATCGCAATTTGAAGCGAAAACTAAAGGATTTGGCCTTCGTATTTTTAGAATTGAAGACTCAGATTCCTGCCCTCAACGTAAACATCATGCCTGCACACACAAAAAAATAGGGAGTTCATAGAACTCCCCATTCTTCGATTACAAAAAATTCAAAAACTATTTATTCAAATCCCCACTGCGGTGGCTGCATATCGCAGGTGCTCCCATCGACATCCACAATTTCATTGCCCCCCACAACAAAAGTCGCGGTTGATGTCGCCGTCACCGTAAAACTCCCACTCAGCTTCATGCCTCGAGTCGCATCCGACGCATCCCCTGCTGTCAAAGGAGGCAAAAACGGATTGGAGGCATCGCCTCCACCTGAAGAGCTCGAAGCCGTGCTCAAATAGATGGCCATTCGCTGCTCGCCTGACGCGCAAGTAAAGTCCGTTCCATCGAGGAGCTCACCTGATATTGAACCGTCCCGACAAACTTCACGAGTGTACTCAGTTCCACCCGCACAAACGGAACCATCACCCACATCTGCTGATGGAGTAAATTTGATCGTGTCAGAGACTTCAAAGGCGATACAAGGATACGTCCCTGGAGCAATCGATGCTGAGCCAATTGCTGAGCCATCAAAGGTTGAATAGTCAGGATTCGAATTGGTATAGATGACTTGCAAATTGGTACAGAGAGCGCTCGTTGAAACCGCTGCTTTGTAGACTTTGAGTTTAAACAAAGTCGCATCGACAGCTGCAAGAGCCGATGTGCTCGAGGAGCCTTTGAGTGACACCGCCACTCCTGAGCTACTTCCACATCCCATCTGAATAAATCCCAAAGACAAAAATGCTAAAGACAAAATTGATCTCATGATCCCTCCCTTAAGAGAACCATGATAAGTGAGAGTTTAAGAACTCCAAAATGATATTGGAAGAGCAAAGCGTTAGCGCGCTGCGATGGATTTCTGCAGCCGGCTCAAGACTTGGCGGTAGCCCGTCATGAGATCTCCGAGATCAAAACGAAAGCGATCCTTATCAAATTTCTCGAGCGTTTTTGAATCCCAAAGTCTCGATGTATCGGGAGAAAACTCATCTGCCAGCACCAGCTCTCCTTGAGCGGTCTTTCCAAATTCCAATTTAAAATCCGCCAGAATCAAACCCACTTGATCAAAGAGAGGGCTCAGTAGTGAATTCACACGAAGAGCGATTTCCTTCGCTCGTTTGAGGTCCTGAGGCTCGACGTGATAGAAACTCGTCAGCAGATCCTCAGAAACTTGCGGATCGCCCTTCGCGTCATCCTTGAGATACCATTCGACAAGCGCTGGAGTGAGGACGGCCCCTTCCTTTTCTTGCAATCTCTTCGCAAGCGAGCCCGCCATTCGATTGCGCACGACAACCTCAACTGGAAGCATTTTAAGCGGTAAACTCTCAATCGCTCGCTCATCCACTTTCTTGATAAAGTGAGTCGGAATCTTTTGCTGATTCAGGTGTTCAAAAATCAAGCACGTCATCGTGGCGTTGAGCTCACCTTTGCCCGAAAACTCCGCCTTTTTTTGAGCATTAAATGCTGTCGCAGAATCCTTAAAATAATGAATGAGGTTTCCGCCCTCGGCGCGATAGACAACCTTCGCTTTGCCTTCGTAAACTTTTTCACCGTAAATCACGGCCACAAACTAGTCGTGCTCTGCAATGAATTGCAAGGACTTCAAAAAGCCTACTTCATCCCCGATCGCAGGACTCCAGCGCGGGGGACGATGGCGCAAAACATCTTCATGGAGTTCCTTTTCGTTTCGGTAGCGGCGATAGGTACAGAGTCGCTTTTCGGCGGGCGTTCGCTGGATTGTAGCCTTTTGAAACACGACTTGTATGGGAGCGCCCTGATAATTTCGCAGCACATCCCCCTTTGAGTCCACACCGACGGCGGCGCCTTCGCAAATCTGAAGCAATTCTGAATTTTGCAACACGGCAGGATCATTGAGCGCCAAAATACAAAGTTTGGAAGCCTTACGCCGTGACACTCCGTAGGGGCCTTCTTGATAAATCTGAGCGAGATTTACGAGATGTTTGATCGAGTCCACGATGGGCTCCTGAAAATGCTTAAAGAAATGATAAAGATTGTCGCGCGCGACGGGTTCGGCTTCATCGAGATCCTCTTTGAGTGGCTCAAGGCGTTTGGTCACTCCGGGCTGCAATGCAAAACGCAAATCCCGTTCAGCCAATCGAACCACCGTATCCAAACTCTGTGGCGTTGCGAGCAATCCTTGCTGCAATCGCTTTTGTAAATCGGTCTCGACAACCTGACTAAAGCGCTCAGTGATGACCTGATCCTTTTCTTTGAGTACCATCGTGTCATAGATAATTCGCAATCGTGCGGCATTGCGAAGATCTGGAGCGACAAAGCTCCCGTCGTTCTTCCAAGGGTCGAGGACTTCCTCGTCGCGCATCATTTGATTGACGGTTTGAAAACGATCACGAGTATTTTTGGCCAATGCCAGCGTCTGCTGCTGAAGATACGCCTCATCAAACCACTCCGGATGACGCTCCCATTCGGCAATCAATCGATTGAGATAAGTCACAATCTTTGAGCCAATCCGCTCCGGAGTAAATCCCTGAAAATCTCGCATGGTCCAAAACGCGAGAGTCCCTTGATCATCGGCAATGACACTCACCTGGCGCTCCACATCCAAAAGTCGTCTGGCCGCATCGATGATCCGCTGAACGTTTGACTCCAAAGTGACAATATCGAGCGTGTTGACAACATCGAGATCCATCAACGCATGAGAGGCTGTTCCATTATCCAAGCGACTGACGATTGATTCGGGAGACAAGGGATCTCCCTGAGTATCATTTTCAGTAATCTGCTGGCTCCCCAATCGAATCCAAAGCTGAGCACGAAAATAGCTCCCGCCTATGAGAACATCATCGAGAGGGCCCGAGCTTCCGCCCTCATACATATTTCCCGCCATGAGTGTCGCAATTGAGTCTGTGAGCTTTCGCATGCGCTGTTTTCGGCCCTCAATATTGTCACCGTATTGACTGAGTTCGATCTTGGCTTGCCCGATGGTGCCAGATATTCGTTCGAGCTGCGCATAGAACTTGCCTTCGCGCTCTCTAAACTTCGCCTTTTGGTTTCCTTGTTCCTCACTCCCCGCAGGGGATCCCGCCTCCACTCGTCTCAAAAACTTTTGAAACGTCGCGTACTCTCGAGTGAGAAGTTCATACCCGAGCCACTCCTGAGGAATTTGGATTTGATCTCGAAAGTCCTGAATCTTATCGACGAGGTTGCGCCGGTTTTCGATATCACACAGAGTTTGCTCGAGAGCTTCCATCGCACACGTGAGTCCCGCCTGCATGGTGGTTTTGCGATAATCTTGGATTCGCTTGCTGAGCTTGAGATTGTCAAAGAACGAAAAGAAACTCGATACCAATCGGCCCGCCAATCCCAGCGCGAGATTGAGAGTGGGATCAAAAAATCCGCCCGCAATCGAAAGCAGCTGCCCTGCCAATTGGATCGGCAATGATTTGTGTTTTTCAAAACAATTGATTTGATCGGGATAACTACTGCTCACGATCTCCATATAGGTCGTGAGTTCCTGAACCGCTTGAGCCCGTTGCTCATATCTCAGCACATCATCGGCATATCCTTCGCGCATCGCGCTCACTCGCACATCCGCCAGCTCCCCAGCCAAGGCCGCTTGAACTTGAGGATCCGACTCCTGACTGATCGCATAAGATAGACGTTCGGCATAAGCCGCAAGCTCACTCGCTCGATCCCCCGCTAAGCCTCTTTGGTAAAACTCGAATTGATTTTGAACCGAAACAATCTGAGCAAAAAGCGGAACCAGTCCCTGGCAGGCTGGATCGTCCTTGATCGTCTCCATGATGCGCTTGAGCGCGGCTGTATCATTGAGCGCACGCTGGGTAAAAACACCGCGAGAGCCGCAGGAAGCCCCAAAGGACTCCAAAAAGAGCTCTCCAGGATCTACAGGTTCACCGGCAGATGCTGACTGAGGGAGCCCCAAAAAGGCAGCCCAAAAGACAATCCATTTAATTGCTGTCCCCATCAAAGTCCCCCGCTAGGAAGGATAACAAGAAGACTTGGCTAGGGCCCAGGGTTTTCTTTAGAACACAAGGAATGTCGGAGGCGGCACCTCAAATCCCTTTGTTGAACCAGACTCCCATGATGAAGCAGTGGAGCGCTCTCAAGGCATTGGCGAGTGACTCGCTCTTGTTTTTTAGGCTGGGGGATTTTTATGAACTCTTTGGCACAGATGCCGAAATCGCAGGACCGATTTTGGGAATCGTTGTGACAAGTCGCAACAAAAAGGACGAGAATGCGCCCGCACTGTGCGGGATCCCCCTGCATCAGTTTGATAACTATATCGGCAAACTTTTAGATCGTGGATATTCGGTTGCGCTCGCCGAGCAAATGGAAGAACCAACGCCAGGAAAAACTCTTGTGCGCCGAGAGATCATCCAGTGGCTCACTCCCGGAATCCGACTTTTACCAAATGACGAACGCCCTCACTATGCCGCGACTTTTTTGGGCGACTTAAACGCCTGGTCTGTCGCAGCAGCCGACGTCAATACGGGCCATGCGTTTGTGACCGAAGGACGATCTCTCGAAGATCTGCAAGAACTCATCGATCGAGGACCCATTCAGGATTTGAGATGGCTGAGTCCAAAACCCGAAGGATTAAGAATCCACTTTCATCGTCCGGCCAATCCCCTGGTCTTAGCGGACGCCGATCAAGCCATTTTAAAATTCATGAATCTTTCTGAGATTGAAGATGCTCAAGCTCCCTCCAAAAATGCGCGCGTGGCACTCGGCAGTCTTTTGCAAATCTTGGCAGATGCTCACCCTCAGGATCGCTTGAAGTTTTTTGCATCACTCCCCGAAAGCGACGCTGTACAAATGTCAGCGGCTACTCGACGCAACCTCAATCTCTTTGAACCCGAGAGCAAAAATATTTTTAGTATCCTCGATCGCACATGCACGGCTTTTGGACGGCGCGAACTCAAACGAATTCTCTCAGAGCCCACGCAAAATCGTGACACGCTCGAGGAGCGTCAGACATGGATTCGGTTTTTTAAGAGCCAAACTTTTATTCGCAAACAAATTCGTGAGCGGATGAATGCGATTTTGGATATCCATCGATTGATCCGAAAGCAAAGAGGCCCTCAAGATCTGCTTAAGTTATCGGTCAGTCTGCGATCTTCTTTGGAGAGTGCGCAACTCTTGCCTCCCGAGAACAAACTCTTTGCGGTGACTCGGCAGCGCGCAGAAACACTTCACGCTCTCACCGAGAACCTCGAAAAATCCCTCGTGATGAGCGACTCTTCAGAGGTGGGCTGGATTCGAAGCGGGGTTTTGCCGCAGCTCGATGAACTCCGCCATCTTCAGAGCCACTCCGAGCAGCTCCTTTCGCAGCTCGAACAAAAGCTCAAAGACGAAACTAAGATTGGTAGTCTCAAAATTAAGTATCACCAAATCCTCGGCTATGTTTTTGAGGCGACCAGTGTGCACAAGGACAAGATTCCCTCCACGGTGCGTCGGGTGCAGAGCCTGGCAAACTCGGAGAGATTTAAGACACAGGAACTCGAGAGTCTTGAAGAAAAACTCCTCAGCGTCACTGAGCGAATTCGTGAAGCCGAGCGGGCTGAGATTGAGCGACTCTATCGAGAAGTCGCTCAAAGCTCTGAAGAGATTATAAACTTTGTTTCGAGCCTCTCTCTCATCGATGTCGCGCAAGCGCTTGCCGAAGTCTCCGTAGACTTGGGCTGGACGACTCCGCGCCTCGCCACTTCACCCGAACTTCGCGCACAAGACGTAAAGCATCCGTTGATTGCCGGATTCGTACCTCTGAGTTTGGACTTATCTCAAAAGTCCACTCAAGTACTCCTTTTGACGGGACCCAATATGGCCGGCAAATCCACCGTGCTCAGAGTCGCTGCTCTTTTGGCACTCCTGCATCAGATCGGATCCGATGTACCCGCTAAGGAATTTGAGTCGGGACTATTTGATCGAATCATGTGCCGTATGGGCGCACAGGACGACGTGATCACCGGTCAGTCCACATTTTTTGTAGAGATGAAAGAAGTCGCGCAAATGCTAAGCGGCGCGACGTCAAAGAGTTTGCTGATTTTTGATGAAATCGGTCGCGGCACGTCGACGTATGACGGCATGAGTCTCGCTTGGAGTATCGCAGAGAGTGTGCACCAAGCAGGGCCTCTCAGTCTGATTGCCACTCATTATTTAGAACTCGCCGAACTCGAAAAATCTTGCGCGCATCTCAAATCTTTTCATTTAGGAGTCGAAGAAAGATCAGGTCAGTTGGTTTTTACTCGAAAACTCATGAGTGGCCTGGCATCGCGAAGCTACGGCATCCAAGTCGCCAGACTCGCTCAAATCCCTGAAGATATTTTGGTTCGCGCGGAGCGCAAACTCAGTGAATTCGAAAGTCAAAAGCCTCCACAAAAAAGAGAGCGACTGCCTCTGTTTGAATGGAAGTCTGCACAAACATGACGATGAATGGAGTCCTTTTTGCGGGGTGCCTCGCGTGAGTCATCCCGCCTTACCAGTCAAAGGCTCTGGCCGCTGCTATGATTTGCAGTCCCTTTTTGATCGTCTCAATCGACTCTATTTTGACAACAAACTTCAAATCAGCGTGGAGTGGTCCGGGCGATCCCCTTCGAGAGCTCGGCGACGAGTCCTGCTGGGTGCTTACTATGCCGAACATCAAGTCATTCGCATGTCAAAGCGCCTCGATAATCCACGTGTGCCTCTTTATTTTGTAGAGCATATTTTGTTTCATGAGATGCTCCACGCTGTGTTTCCTCGAGATGATCATCGAATGCATACTCCAAAGTTTAAGGCCTTCGAACGTCTTCATCCCGACTACGAAAGAGCCCGTGAATGGGAAAAGTCCTCGATTCAGATTCTCTTTGAAAAAGCTCAAACCGAACTGACTTTTGGATAGACGCTAAGAATAATGCGCCTTGATTCCCAAAAAGGAAATACCGACGCAAAATTAAACGACTGAGCAACCTCACGCCTTGGGCGCTTGGTCTTTTTCGTCTTTTTTGGGAGTCACATCGATGGCGTCAGGCTCTTTGAGAGATTTTTTAAAGTTTCGGATGCTTTGGCCGAGGCCGGCACCGAGCTGAGGCAACTTGGCCGAACCAAAAATCAAAAGCACGATCGCCAAAAGAATCAAAAGTTCTGTCACACCGAGTCCAAACATACTGACCTCATTCTAACCGACTTTGCGTTCCAGAAACCCCCCGTTTCTCCGACGCATCAAGTCATTGAAATTTCTCAATTATTACGCCCTTTTTCGGTAAACTGTGAAGGGGAAATCTATAATTCATGCAAACCGCGATTAAAACACAGCGTCCAGCAAAACCACTTTTGGGAATCAGTTTATTGATCGGAGGACTTTATACGGCCTTAAGTCTCCTCTCCTATTCCCGAACCGATCCCTCATTTTCGTATTCTGCAAACGATCTCGAAGCCTTACGCAATTGGGGCGGGGTTGTCGGGAGTTATCTGGCCGATGCCGTTTTGCAACTCCTCGGAATTGTCGGATACTTCGCGACGATTGCTGCGATTTTTGCGGGAATCAAATTTTTAAATCCTCGCAGTGTTCTGCTTCTCGAAAGTGCCAAACAAAATCTCAAATCCAAATGGCAACTTCCCACCTCTCTCGCTCTCCTTGTGCTTTCCCTTGCAGGACTCCTCTCACTGATCCCCTTTAAAATTTACTCTCAAACCTCTCTCGGCGGAGCCCTCGGATTTTGGCTCTCCAAAGCGGCGACGTTTTGTTTTAGCACAGTGGGCGCGACTCTCTTTTTTGTGGGCGGACTATGGGCAGGATTTTATTTGCTCACTGGTCGCGTGGGATTTTCTGTCGTCGCCCCGACTCAAGAGCTCTTTAATAAACTAAAAATATTTATTCTGGCTCAAGTTTCCGAATTCAAATCACCGTTTCAAAAAAAGGAACCCTCAGTCCATATGAATCAACTCAAGCCTACGGTGCAAAAGAGGCTTGAAGATCTGTTTAAATCCCGTGCATCCAAAAGTTTGGAGAATCCTGAGACCACTCTTGCCAAAGCGTCTGCACAACCTTCTCCTCACTTAGAAGAATCAGAATCCAAAACGCAGTCCGTCGAGGAGACCTCATCTCCCGCACAGGCCAAGCCGCAGCTCGGACTCTTCAATCGCTCGGAGCCTAAGGTCGAAGTCGCTTCCAAAAAAGTACCATTCTTGAGAGAAGTGACCGCTCGAAAAAAGGCCGAGCGCGAGAACTCTCCTTACGAGTTTCCTTCGTTTCAGCTTTTGGATTTGGCGCAAGAATCTGGATTTGAGATTTCTAAGGATGAACTTATCGCCAACTCTCGTGCGCTCGAACAAAAGCTCATGGACTTTGGAATTCAGGGTCATGTCACCAATATTCGGCCCGGTCCCATCATTACTCTCTATGAATTTGAACCCGCACCCGGTGTAAAAGTAAAAAACATCACCAATCTGACGGACGATCTCAAACTCGCCATGAAGTCCGTCAGCATTAGAATTCTCGCCCCGATTCCGGGCAAAGCCGCTGTGGGCATTGAGATTCCAAATCCTCGGCGACAAACAGTTTACTTAAGAGAAATTTTGCAGTCGCCGCTGTTTCAAAATTCGCCCGCGCCTCTCACCATGGGAATGGGCAAAACAACTTCTGGAGATCCCTATGTCACGGATCTTTCGAAGATGCCTCACCTCTTGATTGCGGGAGCGACAGGATCAGGAAAGTCCGTCGGACTCAATGGCATTGTCGTCAGCATGCTCTATAAAGCCAGCCCCGAAGAACTCAAATTCATCATGATCGATCCTAAGATGCTCGAACTTTCGGTCTACGAAGGGATTCCGCATCTCTTACTGCCCGTTGTTACAGATCCCAAGAAGGCCGCGCGAGCATTGGCCTGGGCCGTCAAAGAAATGGAACGACGCTACAAACTCATCTCCTCTTTGGGCGCTCGAAACCTCAAATCCTTTAACGAAAAAGTCGCTCGCCTCTCTCAAGACGAACTCAAAAAAGAAATGGAACGCGCGAAGCATCATGAAGACACCATGAGCGCGCTGATGGAAGATGCAGAGTCCGCAAACAAAGAAGCTCAAGAAGCCGCTCTTCAAGAAGCCGGTCTTGATAAGTATGTCAAACTTCCCAACATTGTGATCGTGATCGATGAACTCGCCGATCTTATTATGGTCGCCGCCCGAGATGTCGAAGAGAGCATAGCTCGCCTCGCTCAAATGGCGCGAGCCGCAGGGATTCATTTGATCATCGCTACTCAGCGTCCTTCGGTCGACGTCATTACGGGAGTCATCAAGGCCAACTTGCCCACACGATGCGCGTTTCAGGTGGCTTCTAAAGTGGATTCAAGAACAATCATCGATACCAGTGGTGCAGAGAATCTCATCGGCGAAGGAGACATGCTCTTTTTGCCACCGGGAACAAGTCGACTCGAACGACTTCACGGACCTTTTATTTCCGAAGACGAGATTGCCCGCGTGGTCCGGCATCTCAAAACTCAAGCCGCTCCTGATTATTCCTCAGACATCAACCTCGAAGAAGCTCCTGATTCCGAAGGTATGATGAACGATGGAATGGACGACGATATTGACGATGCCCTCTACGATCAGGCACTCAATGTGGTGTTTGAAACCAAAGCCCCTTCAGCCAGTATGCTGCAAAGAAGACTGAGGATTGGCTACAATCGCGCCGCACGTCTCGTCGAGCGAATGGAGAGAGAAGGAATCGTCTCCGCCCCCCAATCTGGCGGCAAGGGGCGCGAGCTCCTTGTGACTCCATCTCATGATTGAATCCAAAAATCCGCGCTCCCAATAAATACGTGACACGGCGATTTATCCTCCTTAGAATTTTGCGCATATGAAAACAAAATACTTCATTTCTTCTTTTGCATTATTGGGTCTTATCTCTTCAACTCAAGCGGCCGAAACGATGTCTTCATCTCTTTCGCCCAAATTGGATGAAGGATGTGGATTTTAACCTCGAGAATACTTTTACTTCTCGATACATGGCTGATGGCGTTGCTACTGGCGATGAGCCCACCTTGCAACCTGCTGCCGGAATGACATACAAAATGTTCAGCACTGGCCTCTGGTCCAACTTCAATACCAATGAAACCGGCACGGCTTCGGATGGCGAGTTTACCGAAGTGGATTGGAACGCCGATTTGACCTATTCCTTTGAGGATCTCGGCATTTCCACTCACGCGGGATATGTTCATTATTTCTTCCCCAATTCGACAGACAGCAGTACCGCCGAGGTGACTTTTGGTGCTGAGTTTGCGTTTGCTGAGTACTTTAATTTGCATGCGGATGGTCGCGTCGATGTGAAGGAAAACAAAGGCGCATGGATCGGAACTTTTGGACCGGGCGTGGAATACGCTTTTTCGGACAAAGTCTCGATGGATGCCGCGATGGACTTGGCTGTAAGCGCTAAAAAATTCAACGACGCTCTTTTGAGCGTCAATAAAATGGGACTTTTGTCGCTCAATACGACCACAGGAATCAACTGGCAAGCGACTCCCGTTTTGTCGTTCCGACCCTATGTGGCTTATGCGTCGATCATCAATTCTGATCTTCGTGATGGCGCCAAATTGGCTGGTATTGACCGAGACGTGTTTTCTGGCGGGATGACCGTTGCTGCTGCGTTCTAATTTATAACGCGGAGCAAATATTGATTCTCTGAGGCCCCAGCCTAGAGGAGAAAGCGCTAGAATGAGACGTGGGTCTCAGGCGCAAGGTGCTGATTGCATTTTCTCTTCTGTGGTTGGGGCTTCTTGTTTCTTTCTGGTTCATTTCGGCGACTTTTGTTCAGCAAGGATTTTTTAGAGTCGAAGAAGAAGCCCTCGAAGAGCGTACGGAGCAGATTCGCCAAGTCATTGAAGCCGAACTCGATGCTCTCGAAACCAATGCCGTCACTTGGGCGTATTGGGATGATATGTATCAATTCGCCGTGGATCAAAACACCCCCTTTGTTCGATCCAATCTGCAAGACGCCTCACTCATTGATTTTAAGATCCACCATATTTTGATTATGAACAAAAAGGGGCGAATCCTCATCTCTCGCTCCTTTAATCGAGATCTCAAAAAATCCACACCTTTGCCGGAAGAACTCAGATCCACTCTTAAAGAGAATCTCATCCTCTGGGCGCAGCCGCGAACCGATCATGTCCAGAAGGGACTCATTTCACTCGCAGGTCGGCCCGCTCTTTTTGTCGCTTTGCCCATTTTGACGAGTGTCAAAAGGGGACCGATTCGAGGCAGCTTGGTTTTTGTCCGAGAATTTGACGAAGCTCTGGTGAGCGATCTTTCCAAGAAAGTCGGAGCACCCCTTCGCTGGGAGAACGGAGCACTCAATGTACCTGCCAAATCCTCACGAGTGATTTGGAACTCGAGCGAGAGTGTCACTGCTCAACTCGTTTGGACGGATCTTTTGAATCGTCACCACTGGACACTCGCCGCCACATTTGGCCGACCCATCACCAAAGAGGCTCAAAATACGACCTTCATTCTTTTCTTTTTTCTCACTGTTGCGGGTCTCATTTTTGGCTTTGCCTTTTATCGAGCGATCCAATCAGCGCTGCAACGTCTCGACGAAAGTCAAAAGGAGCTCCATCTCAAACTGATTGAATCCAAAGAACTCACGATGTCTCTTGAGAAGGCTCAAACTCATTTGATTCAAAGTCAAAAGTTTGAAGCGCTTTCGGCTCTCGCGGGCGGAGTGTCCCGAGACTTTAAGGCAGTGATCGCTTCTCTTTCTGCTGTCTTAGAAGCATTAGAACACGACCTTAAAAATCAGCCCGAATCGATGAGACGGCTTTCCCATCTTTCGATGAGTATTGTGCGAGCCACTGAAGTCGTCCAAAAGCTCTTAGGACTCGCCCGTCGAAGCGATAGTCGAAAAGAAACTCTCGAACTCAACAAAATTGTTTTTGATGTTCAGGAACTTCTCTCAAAATCCTTTGGCGGCAGCCACAAGGTTCGTACTTCGACGAGTGCCAAACTCTGGCCCATCGATGGAACTGCGGATCAAATTATTCAGGCCATCGTCAATCTGGGAGTCAACGCTCGAGACGCGATGGCGAATGGCGGACAGATTCTGATCGAAACCGAAAATCTCGAAATCTCCGAGGCACAAGCCAAGACCATGCCGGGCCTTCGGCCGGGACGCTATGCGTGCATTCGACTCAGTGACACGGGCTCAGGAATTCCTAAAGACGTCCAAGAGAGAATCTTCGATCCATTTTTTACAACGAAGACGGGGACGACGAGTGCAGGGCTTGGGCTCTCGACAGTTTATTCGATCATGCAGAATCATGGGGGTCATGTGACTCTGTACTCCGCTCCCCACCTCGGCAGTGTGTTCACTCTTTATTTTCCGATGGCTCAACCCGAGGACGCCGTCGAACTCAAACCTCTCCAGTTTGATTTAGGACGGATGGCAACAGCTCCAGAGTTTGACGGACGGTTGATTTTGTTGGCAGACGATGACTATCTCCTGAGAGAGGTCACTCGTGATATTTTTGAATCCGAAGAAGCCGTTGTGCTCGCGGCAGAAAATGGTCGCGAAGCTCTTCAGATATTTTATGAACATGCCGATAGCCTTAAGCTTGCGATCCTCGATGTCAGTATGCCCGAAATGACTGGCATAGAGGTCTATCACGAGATCCGAAAGACTCATCCTCAGTTTCCGATTATGTTTTATACGGCCTATGGCGACACACCAGAAATGGAAAGCCTCAAAAAGGATCCCTGGTTTCTCGTCGTGGCCAAACCCTTTCAGCGTCGAGAAATCATCGAACTCGCTTGGACAATGATTCGCGCTTCAGAAGATCAGTCTCTAAAATACAAATCTCAAACCCACACTGCCTGATCCTTGCGTGGGTGGGCCTCCACTTTTGACGAGATTATTGAGTTTATTATTCGCCGCTCGAACCAAAAACATTTCCATCGAAAGCCCCATCCAAAGTCCAAAACTCGGGGTTGCATAAAAGTGCAGATCCGACTGAACACGTAGAGGAAGTTGCCCTTGATTGAATGAAGATCTCGGGGCTCTAAACGTCCATCCGAGTCCGCCGCCCAATCCCCAATCAATTCGACGTGCGGTCGCCTCAGAGATTCTCCAATAACGCTCCGCAATCGCAACGAAGCCCAAAAGTTTTGGACCTACAAACCTCAAGTACGAAACCAAACCGATATCCCATTCGGGCCGGATCCGATAAAAACCACTCAAGTCTAGATTCACTTGATTGCGAGACTTATTGAGATTGAAGGCATATCCCAAGCCCGTTTGAAGGCTCCACGCTCCACGCACCGTCGTTGATTCATTTTGTTGTCGGTCTCTCACTTCCTCCGAAATCGCATCCTGAGAGGGACCTGGTCCGGGAAACTCAAAAGATTTGATCGGCTCTGGCTGCTGAATTTCGGGGGCGGGCGGAGTGGTTTCGGACGGAGGCGTCACGCTGGGCGCTTCGGTGGGCGCTGCGCTCGGCATCTCCTCAGAAGGCTTAAATTCGGGAAGATCCTCTTCTGGAGGCGGCTGCAAAATCGGGGAAGATTCAGGCGAACTCGGATTGACGGCAGGAGCCGGTTCCGTCGCAGGCGTACTCGACCCTCCAAAAGGATCTTCAAAACCCTTTTGCAAATTGGGTTCCTCAGGAGCCGGAGCTGTCGAGGGCTCCTCGAGTGGAGACAGTTCTGATTCACTCGGGGGAGTGAGTTCTTGCGCAAAACTCACCTGAGAAATCATCCAAAAACTCAATACGATCAATCGTGTAAAAATCTTCATTCGTCAAAACCTTCTCGAATTTTATACAGCTTCATCCGAAGCTCAAGAATTCTTCGAGTGGTCCCCAAAATCTCTGCAATTTGAGTATTGGATTGCTCCGGAAACTTCTTGAGGGCCCGGCCGATCAGTTCTCTTTCTAGATTTTCCTTGAGCAAATCAAGTTTGCTCCAACCATCTTCTACCGGAATGGCAAAAGGAAGCTGGCCCTTGAGGTCCGCATCATCAAATTTGAGGTTCTCCTCGATGATGATATGACCTTTGAGTTCTAAGGTTGCCCGCTCAATAATTCTTTCAAGTTCCCGAACATTCCCCGGAAAGCTATAGGCCTTTAATCTTTCAACCGCCTGCGAATCCATCGAAAGAGACGGAAGCTTTAATCGCTGCGCGAGCTTCGTCAAAATTTCACTCACTAAGCCTTCGAGGTCTTCTTTTCGATCACGCAAAGGAGGGATCTTCGTCGTGACGGACATGAGTTCTTTGAGCAATTCCGAATGAAAACTCTCATCGACTTGCAGCTCAGGACTTGCCGCCGTTGAGGCAATCACGTGAACACGCCCCTCTCGCAAAATCTCGTACAAACGATCCTGCAAGCGTTTAGGCAAACTCAAAGCTTCGGCCACATAAAGTGTGCCTACTCGCGATGGGATTTTTTGAGCCAACGGCGAGTCGTCTTCATGGGCGCGACCATCCACAGCCAAAAAATCCTTTTTGGATTGCCCGCCCTGGTCATGAAGCCATCGCGCTGCGCGACTTTTGCCCACGCCCGACTCTCCCACCAGCAATACACTTGACGAAGCATGGGCCAATTTTTGAAGCCGAGCCATCGCCTCAGCCATCGCCGCACTCAAACAAATCCACCCCGTCGGCATCCGCTTGGTCTCACCGACACTGAGTCCTCGTTTTGCGATCGCGCGCTTAACGACTTCCACCATGTCCTGATTTTCAAAAGGTTTAACAACGTACTCAAACGCCCCACGGTGCATGGCTTCGACGGCCTGCGGAACACTCGAAAAAGCCGTCATGATAATCACAGGAGTCTCAGGACTTTTCTTTCTCATCTTCTCTAAGAGATTGAGGCCCGATTCCTCAGGCATCGACACATCCGTAATCACACAGTCGATTTTTGTATGGGAGGCCAAGGATTCTTCAGCCTCCGGAACCGAATAAGCCTTTTTGACATCCGCCACTGGTCGCAGCAAAAGTTCTAGGGAGCGCACCATCGCGACTTCATCATCGACCACTAAAACACAGGGTTTTCGAAGAACAGACGTTTCCATCATGCATTGCCTTCTTGAGTTCTATTCAAAACGAAGCTGGGAGGAAACTCCAAGGTAAAGGTTGATCCACGTTGAGGAGTTGATTGAACGCGAATATATCCCTGATTGCGGTCCACAAAAGACTTGACCTGAGCCAATCCCAATCCCGTTCCCGAGGGCTTTGTCGTGACAAATGGCCTAAACAGATCAATCTGTTTGGGTAAACCGGGCCCTGCATCCTCTACTCGCATCGTCAGGCGGCCCTGCT
>CAZUTA010000011.1:0-77926 GCA_964622975.1 uncultured Bacteriovoracaceae bacterium
GGGCTGTTCGAAAATTTTTTGAGTCTGAATGTCCGGACTATGTGATTTTTGCAGCTGGCAAAGTAGGTGGCGTCGGAGCCAATTCCACTTTCCCCGTCGAGTTTTTGCTTGAGAATCTGCAAATTCAGAACAATCTCATTCCTGCAGCGGCAGATTTTGGCGTTAAAAAATTAATATTTTTGGGCAGTTCCTGTATTTACCCTCGAGAAGCAAAGTACCCACTCACAGAAGATCAACTTCTCTCAGGACCCTTTGAACCGACGAATGAAGCCTACGCGCTAGCGAAGGTCGCAGGGATCAAGCTCTGTCAGTATTATGCGAAGCAATACCAAATGAATTTTATTTCATTGATGCCTACCAATCTCTATGGCCCAAATGACACGTATAATTTGGAAGAAAGTCATGTCATGCCCGCCATGATTCTTAAGATTCTGAAGGCTAAAAAACAGGGTCAATCGAGTGTTACCTTTTGGGGATCCGGCAAACCCCTGCGTGAGTTTCTTCATGCTGAGGATTTGGCGGATGCGATTTTGCTCTGTCTCGAAAAATACAATTCTCCAGAAATTATTAATGTGGGCTCTGGCTATGAAGTTAGTATCCAGACTCTCGCTGAGACAGTCTGTAAGGCCTGTGACTTTAAAGGAGAGATCCACTGGGACACCTCCAGGCCAGATGGAATCTTTCGAAAAGTCTTGGATTCTTCCAAAATCAAGGCTTTGGGTTGGAGGCCCAAACGCCAAATGGCCGTAGAGCTGCAAAAGATCGCAAAAGAGGTTGCCGAGCGATTTTCTTTTTGAGCTCAGGGCTCAGTTTGCTAGAACTAGCCCATGGCAAATTCAAAGCCCAAAGTCGCTCTCGTGACTGGAGTCAACGGTCAAGACGGTGCTTATCTGACAGAACTCCTCCTTGAGAAAGGCTATATCGTTCACGGGATCAAGAGGCGCTCTAGCGTGTTTAACACTCAACGAATTGATCATATTATTGATGGCAAAATCCCCGCCTATAAAGGTCGATTCTTTTTTCATCACGGCGATCTTACAGATGCCTCCTCCCTCGTACGCATTGTTCAGGAATCTCAGCCTGATGAAATCTATAATCTTGCGGCTCAAAGCCATGTTCAGGTGAGTTTTGAAACAGCCGAGTATACCGCCAATGCGGATGCGGTCGGGACCCTCCGAATGCTCGAAGCGATTCGGATCTTGAAACTCGAAAATAAAACAAAATTTTATCAGGCTTCAACGTCAGAACTCTACGGCAAGGTTCAAGAAATTCCCCAAACAGAGAAGACGCCTTTTTACCCTCGCAGTCCCTATGGTGCTGCCAAACTCTATGGGTACTGGATCACCGTCAACTATCGAGAAGCCTATGGAATTTTTGCGTCTAATGGGATCCTCTTCAATCACGAGTCCCCTTTGCGCGGCGAAACATTTGTCACACGCAAAATCACCCGCGCCGTGGCTCGCATTGCCAACGGACTAGATACTGAAATCAAACTCGGAAACTTGGACGCTAAAAGAGATTGGGGCCACGCGAAGGAGTATGTGGAAGGAATGTGGAGAATTCTTCAGCATTCCGAGGGCGATGATTTTGTCTTGGCCACCAACGTGACGACCTCGGTTCGCGATTTTACACAAATGGCGTTTAAGTATGCAGGCATTGATATCGAGTTTGAAGGCAAAGGCGTCAATGAAGTCGGCCGATGTAAAAAATCGGGTAAGACTTTTGTTCGCATTGATCCTAAATATTTTCGTCCTACCGAAGTCGATCTCCTTTTAGGTAATCCCGCAAAGGCTAAAGCCAAACTCGGCTGGGAAGCCAAGATTAGTGTCAGCGAACTCTGCCGCGAAATGGTCGAAGCCGATTTGTACAGAGTGAAGCAAGAACTCGCTCAGTCAAAAGCGGGGCAAAAGCATGTCGAAGAACTCGTCCATTTGGGCGAAGGATTTGCGGCGGCCAGCGCATGAAAAAGGCTCTCGCTGTTTCTGTTCTTATGACTTCCGTATCTTTGAGCCTCCCTCAGCGAGCCAATGCGGGTGGAATTCGAAATCCAGGATTGTTGGTTGCTACAATACCCCTCATCGGAACAGCCACCTTTACGTTGATCTACAGTCTTTTTGCAGAACCGCCATCTCAAAAGCCTCCCACTGATTTTGCCCTAATTACGACTAAGCCTGCGGATCAAGCTGTACGAAGTATTTTGAATAATGAGATTTTGGATTCAAGAGCCCTAGGACCGCAGTTCAATTCGCAATTCGCAAATGGAAGCCAGCTGATTTCTCCCAAATGATGATGAACTCAATCCGGGAGTGGCGACGTACTTAACTGATATGTCACACCGAGAGGTGAGAGCCACGGCAAGGTGCCGGGCCAGACCCCACTTTGATAGCTCGAATCACCATCCGGAAACGGAACGATGAACTCAGTCTTGGCATAGTCCGCCCACATATCCTCCATCAACATATCCGTCCCAGAAAAAATATTATGCGAGACCTGTGGAGTCGAGGGATCTCCCCCCGTGCGATACAGTCCGCCGCCGATGAGAACGCTATTTTTAAACAACACATGCTGAAGGGGGCGATGAATATGCAAGTTCACAAATACTGATCCCGCCCCGTTATTTGAATTATCAATCACGACATCTCTAAAGGATCCATCCAAAAAGAGATTCGTCCAGCCATGAAAAAACAAGCCTTGAGCCTCGACAGTGTCTGTTGCCACTAAATTCTGAACCATAAAGTTTTGAAACACGCCGTTTGGATTCCAGCACTGCCAGACATCAGGATGATGATCCGTGCCTTGAGGATTCAAATCTTTAACGATCAGATTAAAGACGGCGTAAGCATTTTTGACTGCATCATCTGCGACATGTTCGATCGTCGTGTTTCGAACCAACGCGCCGGCCAGAGGAGTGCCTCGCACGTTCACAATCGTCGTTTCCGTAATGAACTGCCCGCCGCTCTTCCATCCCATATACCAAAGCGAGGAAGACGTATCGTCAAAGTTCTGTGACGTCATAGAGCAATGATCAATCCACACCAATCCCCGATTGGAAACATTTTGAATCACATAGGGTGAGCCGGGATTTGGAGAAATCGTCAGATTGTAAAATCGAACAAGGTCCGTACGTAGTCCGGAAAGTGTAGCTGAAACAATCTTTACCAAAGATCGATCGACTCCTGGAGCCGCCTGAATTGTGAGCCATCGATCGAGCGCATTGAATCTCTGCGCGTACAGATAGGATCCCAGATTGTAGTTGCCAGGCTTTAGATACATCGTTCCACCACCTGCGTTTCCATCGGGAATGCCTCCGGCGAGCGCAAATCCGGCGCGTGACAAAGTTTTGTAGGGTTTGGATTCAGATCCATCCCCCGTTGTGTCGTTTCCCTCAGGCGCCACCCAGACTATGGGAGAAGACAAGGTTTGGTCTCGATTCGTCGAAACAAACAGCGAGTGGTTTCCAGTTGGAAGCGCGTTCATCACCGGACCCGCCAGGACACGGGGCAGTCCGTGATTCGGATAGACAATAGCTCGTATCTCGTGCAACCCATCCGAGAAATCTGCAATTTTTAATGTTACAAAATACTCTTTTACGTTTGTCTGCGGGTTTACTGCTGGAGAGTTCACTGCTTTCCATTCGCCCCCATCCACCGAAAACTCGACCCGATTGATTCCCGTATAGTGATCGGCAACAATTCCTAAGTGTGCATCCGAACTGAGAGTCTGAAACGGCACCGCTGACCAGCGAGCAATCGCTCGTTGATCCGCTGCCTTTTTTTCGGGATTGCCAACCGCAGGGGGCTCCTCTGTGGTGCCAGAAACAAATCCATCTCCCGGAAACACAACGACTCCACTCAAAACGGTCGGCGGCATACCGAATCCAGATTTATTTTCACCACTCGTACCCAGTTCACTACTGTCTGATGTCTGAGCGGATGATTCCGAACTCTCCGAGGTTGTTTTACAGCTCACTAAGAGTACAAAGAGCAATAATACCTTTGCCTGAAATTTGAATTCCACCTTCATAGACCCCTCCCCGCCCATGATTCAAAGCACGCAGACTCTGTGCCAATCGCCTACCCGCGACACTCCTCGCATTTTCAATATCTTAGAGGGACGTCAAAGTTCTAACGGGGCAAAACTGCCCGAAGCGGACAAAAACAGTATGGTTCTCTAATGACCTAAAGTCTCGAGATACTTCTCCGCGTCCATGGCTGCCCGACAGCCAGAACCCGAAGCCGTAATCGCCTGACGGTATCTAAAGTCGTGCACATCTCCCGCAGAGAAAACTCCCGGAATGTTGGTGCATGTCGTCTGTGCATCAGTCTTTAAGTAACCATTTTCATGCATCTCGAGTTGGCCCTTAAATATCTGAGTGTTAGGCGAGTGGCCAATCGCAACAAACAACCCCTGAACGTTGAGAGTCGAAAGTGCCTTTGTTTTGATGTTTTCTAAAATCACTCGTTCAACGACTTTCTCGCCTTGAACTTCTTTGACGGCCGTGTCCACGATGATTTCAATTTTTGGATTGGCTTTGGCTCTATCCACCATAATCTTGGATGCCCGAAAGCTATCGCGACGATGCACGAGATAAACCTTTTTACAAAATCGAGTCAGAAAGTTGGCTTCTTCCATGGCCGAGTCTCCTCCGCCAACCACAATCACATCGAGGTTGCGATAAAACGCGCCGTCACAAGTGGCACAAGTGCTGACCCCTCGACCTTTGAACTTCTTTTCTGATTCGATATCGAGCCATTTTGCCGAGGCCCCTGACGCCACTACCACAGAGTCCGCATGGAATTCTTGATCTTCTACATAGACTTTGAGTGGCTTTGATTTGAAATCAACTCGATCTACCTTGGCAGAGACAAACTCTGCTCCGAAGCGCTGGGCCTGCTTTTTGAATCTCTCCATGAGTTCGGGGCCCATAATGCCTTCGGGAAACCCCGGGAAGTTCTCTACTTCTGAGGTTAAAGTCAGCTGACCCCCCGGCTCCAAGCCCTCAATAACAATGGGCTTAAGATTAGCGCGAGCCGCATAAATTGCCGCTGTGAGGCCCGCTGGACCCGAGCCAATGATCAGAATCTTTGCTTTTTGTGCCATAGACCGCCAAAATGCTTAAAATTTGACCCGAAGACAAGTTGAACGAGGACTCAAGCTCATTTAAAAGTGTGGAGCTGTATGGCTGATCCAAAAAACAAATATAGCGATAATGTGCCTGGCAAATGGTACGTCGACAATCAATGCATCCTTTGCAGCCTTTGTTCCGAAGTAGCACCTGCAAACTTCAAAGAAGCTGAGGGGGGCGATCATGATTTCGTTTACAAGCAGCCCGAAAATCCCGAAGAAGAAAAACTTTGCCAAGAAGCTATGCAACAATGCCCGGTTGAGGCCATTGGAAACGACGGCTAAGTGGACGAAATCAGTCTCTTTGACAGTGTTATCCTAGGGATTGTTCAAGGCCTCACAGAGTTTTTTCCTGTTTCAAGCGATGGTCACCTGGCTGTGGCCGAAAACGTACTCGGTTATCACAAAGCTAGCATTCTTTTTGATGTCCTTCTCCATCTAGGCACTTTGGGTTCATTGCTCTTTGTCTTTCACAAAGAGACGCGCGAGCTTTTGGTCGAGACAGTTCGCCGACTTCCCTGGTGGTTTTCGGCCGCTGGGCGAAAAAACCTTTTCACCGAAAAGGGAGAGACTCGTTGGATTCTTTCGATTTGGTTGACCACTTTTGTCACAGGAATTTTTGGAATTATTCTTGAAAGAATCGTAGAAAATAATTCTGCAGATATCCGGCTGGCCGGACTTGGATTTTTGATCACATCAGGTGCATTGTTTTTGGGGAGCCTGAAGAGCCATGGTCAAAAGACAGCTCGCGAAATGGGCTTGGACTTTGCGCTTTTGATTGGGGCCGCCCAGTCTCTGGCACTCTTTACGGGGATCTCTCGCTCGGGCTTAACGATTGCGGCCGCACTGACTCTGGGGCTCAAGCGGCAAGAGGCGGGACGATATAGTTTTATTGCCTCGATTCCGATTATTACTTTGGCCGTCCTTTATGAGATGAGAAAGGTCGAGTGGAGCACAGACACAAACTTTGGTGTTTTGGCGGTTGGAGTGCTCACGAGTTTCATTGTCGGACTTTTTGCCATAAAAGGACTGATGGCCATGCTGACAAAGCTTTCTTTGATCCCGTTTGCGCTCTATACTCTGCTCTTAGGGATCGCCTGCTTTATGGTGGGCGGAGATGCATGGTAAAGGATAAGGATAAATCCAAAGAAGATGATCATGATGACCGTCGAGCGTCTCGACGGATAGATGCTCGCATTGATGTCTTGTTTCGAACGAACAAAGAGTTCATTCAGTGCTATACGCAAAACCTCGCCAAGGGCGGAATCTATTTGGAAACCGAACTGCTCCCCGATCCCAATGCCAATATTGAGTTGGTTTTGGATTTGAGCTCAGCGGATCAGGGTCAAGAATTAGGAAAAGTGAGCCTCACGGGCAAAGTCGTTCGATTGATGTCGGTCTCGATGGATGGCAAAAAGATTCATAAGGTGGCGATTCAATTCATCAACACGCCCCCTCAAATCCAAGCAAAGATTGATTCTCTCTATAACCGACTGCTCGAAGATTGATTCGAGCTGTCGGTCAGAGTTAGCCTCGAGATTTGACCAGAAATCCGAGGGGCTTGACGTCTGCGAGATTGAGTAGCCCTTTCTGATCGTAGGCCAGCACAGGCTGATCGATATTGGTCATGACTTCGGCGTAGTGGCGCTTGAGCAGACTTCGCGTCTGAATCTGCTCAGCACGCTTTTGCATCTGCCGACTCAATATCCACTCAAAGAGATGGTCACGCGAGCTCATCGGTTATGTGCCTTTCGAATTTGCTCGCTCAAAAGATCGAGATTCTGAAACAACACCGACGTCGCGGCACTCATGCTCGGCTGAATTCGAAATGGGAGCTTATCAAATTGAATGATCGCTCCTTCTTTCAGTCTTCGCTGGGCGTCCGAGAGAATCTCAAAAGCTTTTTGAATGGCCAAAAAGCTCTCTACTTTGCCGCCTCGATCAGGATGGTGAAGAAACGCCTTCGCTCGATAGGAGGTTCGAATCTGCTCGAGACTCGCCGTATTTGGAATGTTCAAAAGTCCGTACGCATTTACCTTGTCCATGGTAACTCCCTTCCAGATCTCATACAGAGCAAGTCGGATGCCGACTGCTCTAATGCCCCTAAACGGGCTTTCTGGAGCCTAACGCACTAAGACAATGATAACGCTATTTCACATTTTTGATGGAGGGGTGCGCATGCAATTGCGCAAGTGCCCGAAGAGACTCACTCACTGGCAAACCTACAACATTGGAGAGACTTCCTTGGAGCGCCGCAACAAAAGGAAGCGCGTCTCCCTGAATCGCATAAGCCCCGGCCTTGTCTTTCCAATCGTTGCCCTTCAAATATTCATCGAGCTCGAGAGTCTTAAGCTTTCGAAACTGAACATGCGATCGAACCACAAAAACACGAAGCGGCTTTGCCCGCGAAGAAACTCCCACCGCCACAGCTGTAAGCACTTCGTGGCGCTTGCCCGAAAAAGCTCTCATCATCTGAGCCGCATTTTGCTTTGTCTTGGGCTTTCCATAAATTTTTCCATTCATCACTACAATAGTATCCGCCGCTAAAACAAGTGCGGGGCGAGAACCCAGGTCATATTGCTCAATACAGGCTGCAAATTTTTCGTGCGCCATTCGTCGTACGTAGATACTGGCGGACTCGCGAGCTCTAACACTCTCATCAATCCGAGGGGGCTTAATACTGAGCTGATAAAAATACTTGAGCAGATCGCGACGACGCGGACTCCCTGATGCCAAAATGAGTCGCTGCTTCATAGACGATTATTCTTCGACAACGGATTCCTTGGGACGAGGTCCAAAGAGGGCTTCGCCGATTCGGACCACATTGGCCCCTTCTTCGATGGCTTCCTCAAAGTCCGCGCTCATTCCCATGGACAAATATTGAAATGATTTTGAATCGGAATGCTGAGACTTCAATTTATCGAACAGCTTTTTCATTTCTCGAAAATTCATTCGTGCTCGATCTTTGTCTTTGGTCTGAGGGGGAATCGTCATGAGTCCTACGACTTGCACACCTTTGACTTCCAAAAATCGAGGAAACAAATCTTCAATCACTTGGGGAGGGAGCCCCGACTTTTGGCGTTCGCTTCCTAAATTGACCTGTAAAAGAATCGGCATGGGCTCGCGCGGTGTCTCGCTCTGCAGAACGAGTCGACCCACTCTCTCTGCGAGTTCCAAAGAATCAATAGAGCTCATGGATGTCACATAAGGGATGAGATGCTTGATCTTGTTGGACTGAAGACGACCAATATAATGCCATCGAATCTTCGTATCCAAACAGAGCGGGGCCTTCTTCAAAAGCTCCTGAGCATAGTTCTCCCCCATATCCAAAACACCCACCTCTGCAGCATCTCGAATTTTGTTGAGGCTCTGATCCTTGCTCGCCCCCAAAATCGTCACGGTCTTTTGACCATGCGGAGATCGCTTAAGGGCCGCGTTCACACGGGACTGAATGGACTGAATTCGCTCGAAGATTGTCATAGTGTGTAAAGTTCAGCTAGCGTCTACTTCCTGTGACAGTATCTCGCAAAAGTCCTGATCAGAGCAAGTTAGGTCTCATTCGAAAGATTGGCTTTTTGTGCAAAGAGGCAGATCCCTACGCTGTACGACAGCTCAGACGCTTTTTTACAACTCTTGAACAACATCGAGATCGATATCAATTTTTTTTGGAGAGCTCAGCTTCAGGTCCCTTAGGATCTAGTCGTCCAAAATTTCTAAAGACACTCCCTACCGAAAAGCTCGCCCAGTCCGTCGATCTTTTGGTGGTGATTGGAGGAGATGGATCTATTCTGAGGACATCGCGCATACTTCTCGATGGATCCGCCTGGAAGCGAACACCCATCTTGGGCATCAATGCAGGCCACATGGGGTTTTTGACTTATGTCGGTCCAAATGAAGGCGAAACCTTTTTGGACAAATTATTTTCGAATCCAAGATCCGCTCGAGTAGAAGTACGGGCCTGCTTGGATGTGGCTGTCGAACGAAAGGGGCGAATCATCGAACGCTTTGAGGGAATGAACGACTGCGTACTCAGTAAGGGCAATCTCTCGCGCATTTTTGAGTTTCATGTGGAGATCGACGCGCAGTTTCTCTCTTCTTATCGAGCAGACGGGCTCATTGTCGCCACACCGACCGGATCGACGGCCTACAATTTGGCCGCAGGGGGATCGATTGTTGAACCCTCCATTGGGGCATTTTTGCTCACACCCATTTGTGCGCAGTCGCTCTCGAGTAAACCGATTGTGGTTAGCGACCACCACAAAATCAGTCTCAGTCTGGGACGACATTCGACAGATCTCTATTTGACCGTCGATGGACATACGGGAATCCGCATGAATTCATCGGACAAAATCATGATCCAGCGCTCCGCCAAGAGCATTCGCTTTCTTATTCCTGATGGAATCAACTCATCGCATTACTTTCAGTCTCTGCGTCAAAAGCTAAAATGGGGAACGAGTTTGGCTCGCGCGGCTTCGACATGATAATCTAAAGGTGGTTTATGAAGGTTCGTTCTTGTGCCATTTCGGACGTCGGAAGAAAGCGTCAAAAGAATGAGGACTCCTATCTCATCAATGACGAGTTGGGGCTTTTTATTGTGGCCGACGGAATGGGCGGACATGCGGGCGGTGAGTATGCCTCTCGCATCGCGATAACGACGATTGAAGAGAGACTCGCCTCCAAAGATCCTCAGACAACAGGTGAGGATATTATTCGCAAAGCTATTCAGGATGCGGGCGCCAAGATTATTTCCAAGGCCGAAGAAGATCGCGCCCTCAAAGGAATGGGAACTACCGTGATTGCGCTTCATTTGGATTCGACCAACAAAGCCGTCGTCGCTCATGTTGGAGATTCACGCGGCTATTTGTTTAGAGACGGTGTGCTCGAGCAAATCACCGATGATCATAGTTTGGTCAACGAACAGGTCAAAAGTGGGCTCATCACTCCCGAAGAAGCAAAAACACATCAGTTTAAAAATATCATCACGCGCTCGGTGGGTGTTACTCCCGAGGTCGAAGTCGATATTCAGACCAAAAAGCTCAAAGCGGGAGATGCGTTTTTGCTTTGCTCCGATGGCTTAAGTAATTTGGTTGATACACAGGAAATGGAAGGCAAGCTTCGTGAAAAGGAGCCCGTTCTCGCGGCCAAAGCTCTCGTTGATCTCGCCAACAAGCGGGGCGGCGATGATAACATCACATTGATCCTCGTTGAGGTTGTTGACGTTTAATGCTGAACAAGCTGGTCATTATTTCGGGGCTTTCTGGATCAGGAAAGTCTACCGCTCTCAATGCATTTGAAGATCTGGATTTTTATGCTGTGGATAATTTGCCTATCAAGTTGTTCGAAAAATTTTATGAAGTTGTAAGCTCTGGAGAATTTTCGCGCGTCGCGATGGTGATGGATATTCGAGACGCTTCGTTTGCAGAACACTACCCCCTGACGTTTCGAAAAATTCTTCAGACCGAGCGAAGTGCCGAAATCATATTTTTGGACGCCGCTGAGGAAGTCCTCAATCGACGCTTTTCAGAAACACGCCGAAAGCACCCCCTTTCATCCTCGAGTGTAGCTGAGGGACTTGCCAAAGAGAGACAACTCCTGACGGATCTCAAAGATATGGCGTCTGTGATCATCGACACATCAGCCATGGATGTTCATGGACTCAAGAAGCGAATTTTTGAACAATTTGGTTCTGTCGGCCAACAGCAAATGCAAATACGGGTGACCTCGTTTGGATTCAAATACGGTCCTCCCAAAAATTGTGATCTCCTGCTCGATGTGCGATTTTTGAACAACCCTCATTTTGTTCCGGAGCTCAGAGAATTTAGCGGGCTCGATGGTAAGGTTCAGGATTTCATTCGTCAGGACAAAAGAGCGGAGGAGTTTCTCCAGAAGACGACAGATTATCTCTCTTTTTTGATCCCGCAGTATGCTTCTGAGGGCAAAAGCTACCTCACGATCGGCATTGGATGCACAGGAGGAAAGCATCGATCTGTGTTCTTGACCCAAGAACTTGCCGCTCGGCTGGAAACGGCTCTAAAGCAAGCCTTTAAGGTCATAGTCGACCATCAGGATTTGCGCAAAACCCCTCAAATCCTCTAGACCCCGCCTACGACGACAGGTTTATACTCTCCGCTGGAAGGAATTTTCAGCATGTATTCAAATTTGGAGAATCGCAATTTTTTGTTCACCTCAGAGTCTGTCACCGAAGGTCATCCGGATAAGATTGCTGACCAAATTTCAGACTCCGTTTTGGATGCTATTTTAGCTCAAGATCCTCAAGCTCGAGTGGCTTGCGAGACTTTGGTTAACACGGGCTTGGCCCTCATTTCGGGAGAAATCACCACGTCTTGTTATGTGCATATGCCTGAGATTGTGCGCCAGACGATTCAAAATATTGGTTATGATGATTCATCCATCGGCTTTGATTACAAAACCTGCGCCGTGATGACCGCAATTGATAAACAGTCTCCTGATATCAGTCAGGGCGTCACCGAAGGCGAAGGGCTTTTTAAGGAGCAAGGTGCCGGCGATCAAGGATTGATGTTTGGATTTGCGTGCGACGAAACTCCTGCACTCATGCCTGCCCCCATCGAATACTCACACCAAGTGACTCGAAAGCTGGCAGAGATCCGTAAAAAGAAAGTCGTCGATTTCTTGAGACCTGATGGAAAAGCTCAAGTGACCATGGCTTACGAAAAGGGTCGTCCGACAAAAGTCACAACCGTAGTGGTCTCGACTCAGCATAGCGAAGGCGTAAGCCACGCCAAGCTGACCGAAGCAATCATTGAAAATGTGATCAAGCCCTCCATTCCTGCTCAACTCATTACGAAGGAAACCAAGTTCCTGATCAACCCAACAGGTAGATTTGTCGTGGGTGGCCCCCAAGGAGACTGCGGACTAACGGGACGAAAGATCATCGTCGACACCTACGGGGGCGCTGCTCCTCACGGTGGAGGCGCCTTTTCTGGAAAGGATCCCTCGAAGGTAGACCGTTCAGCCGCTTATATGGCGCGATACATTGCTAAAAATGTTGTGGCCTCGGGCGCTGCTCGACGATGTTTGCTCCAAGTCGCCTATGCCATCGGTGTTGCAGAACCCGTTTCCGTCGCTGTGGATTGCTTTGGCACCGCCAAAGTTCCCGAAGAGAAAATCGACGCAGCGGTTCGTGAACTCTTTGGTCTAAAGCCGGCTCAAATTATTAAAACACTCGAACTCAGAAGGCCCATTTATACCGCGACGGCCTCTTACGGACATTTTGGTCGAAGTGAATTCAGTTGGGAAAAGCTGGACCGGGTCAATGACCTTAAGCAACTATTGAAGATCTAAATGAAAAAGAAATTAGGAGGCTCTATGGCCAAAACTGCAGCAACCAAAGTAACCAATATTAAGACCCAAACCTCTAAAGGACTCGACTATCGAGTTTGCAAGTCGGCGATGGAAAACACGGCAGAGTTCAATCGCCTCGCCGAATGGGGTCGCAAAGAAATCACTTTGGCCGAAGCAGAGATGCCGGGTCTGATGCAACTGCGCTCCGAATACGGAAAGAAGAAGCCGCTTAAAGGTGCACGTATTACGGGTTGCTTGCATATGACTATTCAGACAGCTGTTTTGATGGAGACGCTGGTGGAGCTTGGCGCTCAAGTGCGCTGGTCTTCTTGTAATATCTTCTCCACACAAGACCATGCAGCCGTCGCAATCGCCGCCGCAGGTATTCCAGTTTTTGCTTGGAAAGGTGAAACAAACGAAGAATACGATTGGTGTATTGAGCAGTCGATTAGCGGATGGGGAAGCGAAGGATTTAATCTCATTTTGGATGATGGCGGTGATCTCACCAATATGATGCATGAGCCTCGTTATGCTCATTTGATCAAAAACATTGTAGGAATCTCGGAAGAGACGACCACAGGCGTGCATAACCTCGAAAAAATGCTCGCAGATGGAAGACTCAAAGTTCCTGCGATTAACGTCAACGACTCTGTGACCAAGGCAAAATTCGACAACCTCTATGGCTGTCGAGAGTCTCTGGCCGATGGCATCAAACGCGCCACCGATGTCATGATCGCGGGCAAAACTATTGTCGTCGCTGGCTATGGGGATGTAGGTAAGGGTTGTGCCAAATCCATGCAAGGATTTGGGGCTCGAGTTTTGGTTACCGAAATCGATCCTATTTGTGCTCTTCAGGCCGCGATGGAGGGCTTTGAAGTGACCACCATGGAAGAAGCTGCCAGTGTTGCTGATATTTTTGTCACTGCAACGGGTTGCTGCGATATCATCACCGAAAAGCATTTTAGCAAAATGAAGGATGGCGCGATCGTCTGCAATATCGGTCATTTTGATATCGAAATCGATATGGCTTGGCTCAATGCCAATTCCAAAAAAGATGAAGTAAAACCTCAGGTCGATATCCACAAAATGAAAAACGGAAATCGAATTATCGTTTTGGCAGAAGGCCGCTTGGTCAATTTAGGTTGCGCGACCGGTCACCCCTCATTTGTGATGAGTAATTCGTTCTCCAACCAAGTCATGGCTCAGATCGAGCTCTATACGAACCCTCAAAAGTACAAAAAGGTTGGTGTCTATCGTTTGCCGAAGGAGCTTGATGAGAAAGTCGCTCAAATGCACTTGGCAAAGATTGGTGTGAAGCTCACAAAGCTCAGCTCCAAGCAGTCCAAGTATTTGGGTCTTTCAGTAGACGGCCCGTTTAAGCCTGAGCATTACCGATACTAATCTAAGAATTTAAATTGAGTGACCAAAACCACCTCCGCCACGGAGGTGGTTTGCGTTTATGCCTAACTCCGCCGGCTCAAATACGGCCTACAGAGTGATACTCGAATCCATATTTTTGGCTCACGATCGTAGACTCATAAATGTTTCGCCCATCAATAATAAGCGGCTTCTTGAGACACGCTTTGAGTTGAGCAAAATGTGGAGTCCTATACTCCTGCCATTCAGTTACGATCACCAGAGCATCACTGCCCTTTGCTGCTTCGTAGGCATCACCAAAAAATTGAACGCTCCCCTCACTCACTTCCGACGAAAACTGCTTCGCTGCGAGTTCGGTGGCCACGGGATCCGTGGCCCTGACAAGGGCACCAGCATCCACTAGACTCTTGATCAGGGAAAGCGAAGGAGCCTCGCGCAAATCATCGGTATTGGGCTTAAACGAAAGCCCCCATAAACAAATGGTTTTGCCCTTGAAACTTCCCTTAAAGACCGTTTTGAGTTTTTCAAACGGCCACTGCTTTTGAATAACATTCACATCTCGAGCTGCCCGAGAAAGTTTCAGCTCTAATCCCGATTCTGAGGCCTGATGAATCAATGAATAAACATCCTTTGGAAAGCAACTGCCGCCGTAACCAATCCCTGGAAACAAAAACTGATCTCCAATTCGAGAATCCGTAATCATTCCTTCTCGAATCTCTCGAATATCCGCGCCCACTCTTTCGGCCAATTGAGCTATCTCATTAATAAAGGAGATTTTTGTCGCCAAGAACGTATTGCACGCATACTTGACCAGCTCCGCTGAACGCCGACTCATAGCGATAAAACGATCTCGCTTCATCATATAAGGCTTATACAAAAATCGCAGGCTCTCGATCGCATCGTGACTATCTGTTCCTACAATCACGCGCTCGGGCTTCAGAAAATCCTGAACAGCATTTCCTTGTTTTAAAAACTCCGGATTTGAAACCACAGTGGGGTATTTAGATTTTTTTGCGAGCAAGCCCTCAATCCAATCCCCTGTGCCTACGGGAACGGTAGACTTTGTCACGACGAGTCGTCCTCGCAAATCTCCTTCCACTTCACAGAGAATTTTGACGACGGACTCCACATACTGAAGATCTGTCTTTCCTCCAGGAGATTCTGGAGTGCCTACCGCTACAAAAAATGCTTCAACAGACTTGAGCGCAGAGCGGGCTTCGGGAGTTCCAATCGTTGCAAAATGAAGATGGCCCTTTGCCATTCCCTGTTTGATGAGCTCCTGAAGCTGGGGTTCAAAAAACGGCAGCTGCCCTTTTCGTAATCCTTGAATCCGCGAATCCACCGTATCCAAAACGGTGATGTGGTTTCCAGAAGTTGAAAGTCCCGCGCCCGTTACAAGCCCAACATAACCCGCCCCAAAAACGGCAATTTCCATAGGATAGAGGCTATCCATCCCCCTGAAGCTCCACAAGCGAGACCTGCGACAGGGCTTCCTCTAGATCGCTTCTAGAGGCCCTCTAATGAGGTGTATGGGCGGATCTAGCTCGGCACAAAGCTTGCGTTCTTAAGGGTTTATGAACTGGGGGAGAATCATGAAGAGCTTGGTCAGAACCTGGAGGGCACCTCTCTTAATTTTGAGCGTTCTTAGTTTGACGAATTGCGGTGCGGGAGAAGTCAGGGGTTTTGGAAACCCGATTCCCAATATTGGGATTCAAAATCCTACCGCCCCGGATGCTTCTAACTCGCTTCAGATTATCACTTCAACTCAAGTGGACGATCAGGGAGTTAAGTCTCATTCGATCAGTCTAAAGATGAAGGATCTCACTCCTCAATCACAACTCAAGTGGTCGCTCACCACTCTCCTCGGCCCGCGCTTTAAAGTTCGCATCTCTGACACTCTCATTTCTATGACGCTTCAGACGGAAGGCGTAGATGCAGGGTTTTATATTCCCGATTCACCCTTCCCCTCGTTGAGTTCGTCTCAGTTTGATCAACTCCACTCCAAGCCTTTGGCAGCCAGAACGATTCAGATCCTGAACCAAGATAATATGGTTCTCTCTCAGCCCAAAGATGCCCCCCTTGGTCTTGCGGACTATGCCACCACGACCTTTCCGCCACTTGCAAATCGCACGCTGAGCAATTGTGCTGCAAACACCTCTTTGCCGGATACAGTGGAATGGTCTGGCAGTTCCTCACGACTCATGAGATTTTTTTTCTACAACGAAAATCTAGAACTTCGATCCTCGTTTACTGATGTGGCCGATGTCGCTGAGTGGCTCCTTCCTCTCGCAGTGTTTCAGTCTTATTTTTCAACGGCAGAACTCTCACAACTCGAAACTCCTGATCCTCTTTTTGGATATGGGTCAGACGTAAAACTCGGGTACATGAGTTTTGCTCGAAGTGTTTTGCATTCTGTCGCGCTTCCGACCAATCCGCCTCAGCTCATGTCGATTTATTTTGAAACCGCGGAGAGCGCAAAATACCGAATGGAGTATCAAGGAGGGTGCGGCTTATGAAGACCCTCCTCTCGTACGTTCCTGTCACACTTTTGATTCTCGCCTTTCTCTCTCGTCCCACACACGCGCAAGACAGTTCTGTTCCTTTGGAACAGCGAAGTGTTCGGGCCTCATTTATTCATCCCGCACTGGCGTGTCAGGCCCCCTCCATTACCTTGGCTCCAAGTCTGAAGGCAGCGAGTAACTCTGCACTTGCAGAATACAAAGACTGGACTGTGACCTTGAGGCTTCCCAATGACGGGTATTCGCGAGAAATAAGCTTTAAAATCCATGTCGGAGAAACCGGGCAGGTTCAGTTCATTGAGGAACGGAGACTGCAATCGGGGATTACAGAGAACCCTCATCCGCATGGAGACACAAGAGTGGCCGAAGCGCTCCGTTCAGCTTTTCATTTGTTTCAGCCAGTACAAATCAAATCTGAAAAGGAAGGGCTCCCGGCACTCCATCTTTTAGAACCTGCTACTTTTGGAGTTTGCAGAGCAGAGTCTCATAAGTTTTCACCGGCTCCAAAAAGTGTGAGCGAAGCCATCTCGCCTAAGGAACCGCTACAGATTGAATTCAAAAGCCCGCTGGGTGAATCCAAAACATATTCCATGGAGGGGTCCCTCATTGGCAGATTGATGCCCCAACCTATGAAAGATTTTTCAAAAAGAATGGCCCTCGACGACGAGAGCTCTCAGCAAGTCTGCATTTTCCAAGCCAATCAAGCGACCGAAGATTCTCCCGCCAAACTTGAATTGATCCTTAATAAAGTGAATCCTCAGGCTCATCCAGAGCTGAGCGCTGCACTCAAGAGCTACCAAAACTTAAGAGACTTTATGAAAGAATCCCTGAGCGACCAGACAGATTCTTCTAGAGGTCTAAATCGTGAGAGATCTGGTCTCTTCACACTTGATTCAGCAAGTCCATCCAGCGCTACACTGCCAAAGCTAGACCTTGTCGCCTTACTCACTGACGAGCAAAAGCAATTTACAGAAAAGCAGCTCCTTACAATTTCTACAAATGCATCGCTCAGTGCGGGCTCGTTTTCACTCGAAACCACGGATTCCAAAGATGTCCTTGAGATTTCTGAATCGTCAATTCCTGTGGTCCTCTACCTGATAAAATCTGAATCTGGCCCGGATGGTGCTTTAAAAAAAGTTTACCAACAAGTCGATATCGAAAAGCCTAGCGCTCTGATCAGTCCGAGTGGAAAAAAGATGAATGTCATCGTCCGACCAAAATCTGCCCTTGAGGCCAATCAAAACTATATGGTCATCCTCGGTAGACGCATCAATGGAGAGATCAGAGATCTGGCTCCGACTTACTTTCGGACAAAGGACGTTAAGAGTACTCGCTAAGAGACGACCAAGTTTTTCCTTTTTGAACGCAGTTTGCCAGAACCGTCCCAAATTGTAGCGCTCATTGCTCCGTCAAGGTCCAGACACGTGGTCTAAGCTTCAGTATATCCTAGTAACTTTCGTTCACCCTCGCCGCCCTCTTTCTTGCAATGGGATGTGTCCACGTTCATTTGGTTGGTCCCCTGTTTAAAGAAAAGCGAGGTTCAGATGTCAAAGTTGGGTTTGTTGTCTGTGTTCTTTGCGGCAGTTGTTGGCTTCACATTGAGTGTGGCTCATGCTCAATCTCAGGAACCTCGAAGGCTTCAGTCTTGGGAAGAAGCCTATGCTCGAACCTATTCGAAGCAATACTGCGATGGAGTTCTCAGCACCTACCAAAGCTATATAGCAATGTACCAAAAGCAGAAGAACACGCTTTATGTTTTGGTGCTCACAAACTCCTATAAAATTTTTAAAGGATACTGCGATGTAGCCAATAACTATCGAGCTATTCAGGCCACCTACGATACGTGGGTAAAGAACAAAGCCGCAGCTGAGCAGGCTGCTCGGAATGCAAAGGTAAGTCCCACTGTCCCGAATGCACCAACCTCTCCTAAAGTTCCTGCAACGCCCGTCGAAACTCCTGCTGCCAAATCTGCTCGACTGTTTGGCGCACTCGCCGCAAATGGACCAAATGATTCTTACTTCAGTTCTTACCAACTCCCCAACGGCTTCAATCTCACCAATACAATGAATGCCTGGAAAACAAGTAGGGACTGCTCGGATATCGAGGTTTACGTTTTTGACACTGGAGTCAATGCGACACACCCCGACCTCAAAAAAAATGTCAATTCTGCATCGGGATACAACTTTGTGAACAACAACTCAAACTCTGCAGATGATAATAATCATGGATCTTGGGCTTCCGGTGTCATTGCGGCAGAAGCAAACAACGGACAGGGAATTGCCGGAATCTGTTGGAGTACAAAAATCATCCCGTACAAAGTGATGGACTCCCAAGGCAGAGGAACCTATTCAAGCATTCTCGCCGGATTCAGCAAGGCCAACTCTCAAAGAAACACTCTGAGTAAGCGGGCCGTCTTTAACTTCTCATTAAGTATTGTGGATGGATTAAATTGGGAAATTAAAAACAACGCCAAGGTCTCCGCTGTTGGTATTCGTGATTTGATCAATGATGCTAAGGCTAAGAATACGGTTGTCGTGTTTTCTGCGGGAAACTCTGGTCAACATATGGGCGGGGCCGAACTCCAGAATCAAGTCCCAACGAATCTTCTGGTGGTAGGATCGGTCAACGGAACTGGTGTCGCTTCTCAGTTCACGAACTACGCAGGACCTACGCATGTCTACGCACCGGGTGAGAAAATTGCAGCTCCTGGCCTGGGAACTTCTTACAAACTCGTAGACGGAACTTCCTTTTCGGGCCCCATGGTGGCAGGCGCAGTTGCCTTGTACTCCAATGCCTATCCCTCTAAAACAGCGACTCAAGTTCGAGATGCAGTGATCTCAAGCTCTAGCATCAGAAACGATCCTAGATTGGGCTCGATTAGAGTTCTAGATCTGAGTAAACTCATGGCTACTCCGTAATGAAGGAGTTGCACGGTATCAAAAGGGATGGGGGACTGAGAGATGAAAAGAAAGAGTGGAGAGGGCTCATCTAAGAATCCTGACGAGAGCGCCAAGAAAAATTCGCCCCTCCTTCTCGCTGTATGTATTTTGCTTTCAATCGCTGGTTGTGTTTGGCTCTATCACAACGCCGCTACTTCCGAGGATAGCGCTCTGCTACCCCAAAACGCTGTGAATACTCCGATCAGCGAGGAAGCAACAGACTCCCAAAATATAAACCCTGAGATTCAAGTCATTGTCGAAGCAGGAAAAGCTGAAGTCATCCCCAATCTCAAAGTAGAAAATGAAGTCACAGATCCCAACCCCGATCAACTGGAGGTTCAGGGCGCATTGAAGGGATTCTATGAGTACTTTCCCAAACGAAAACTCATTCGAGTCGCCCGAACTCCCACGGATCAAAAAGGATACTATCGAACGGTTTCTATTTTTGAAGTCAGCGATTTTAAATACCCGCTCATTCGTGTCGCGGAAAAGATGAAAGAGTCAGATGCGCCTGCGGGGTCAGAGACTCCCGACCAGCTTGTAGGACGATCTGCGATGGTCGCGGATCACGTCCTAGTTAAAACAAAGGATGATGCTCCCCCAGAAGAGGTTGAAAAACTCATTCACGAAAATAAGGGGGAGATTCGAAGTGTAGAATTAGACTCTAATATTTTGATTGTCTCATTTGCCGACGCAGAAAATCCGACACGCTTTGGCGAAGTTCTCGACAACTTAGTCGCCAGTCCCTTCATTGAATCGGCAAGCCCGGATTACATTGCCACGACTCCGAATTAAAGAGCCGAGCTCGCTAAATCAGTCTAAGTTCGCTGAACTTGCGGCACCGGATAAACTGCTACAAACTGGTTGCACAACACCATATCGCCAATTGAAGGACTGCGAAGGACTAGGTTTGTATCCATATTTGATCAAAATCTCTCCCGCATCATTAATCTCGTTGGCCTGAAAAATCTGAAAATCCAGTAGATTTGGCGTTGATTCAAGATGATCCTCGATAATCAAAGTCTGTCCGTTTTTGATGACAGCAGCGCGATGCCTTCCATCTATAATCGCTCCAACCACATGGGAGAGATTGTTGATATCTGCGTAATTGCTCAGGGATAACAGATCCAGCGGAGTCGCTGTTGCATTCTGCCAGAGAAGAATGCGATTGAGTCCTCCCTCTCTGGCTTTAATCAAAATTTGATTTTGATTATTGATCGCAATCGCTTCATAAAACTGAAAGCCGGCGAGTTCGGGAGAACTCAAAACAACAGGAGGAGAATTAGGCTGTTGGGGATTATAGAAGAACGCTTGAGTCCCCCCCGTCAGTGACTCCAAAAAGCCGACAACAGATCCAACATCATTTATGGAGGTGACATAAGTTCTCGTATTGGGAGTTTCGGGAAGTCCGATGAGTTGAGTCCGGTTGTAGGTAAAAAAACCTCGATAGGTAGGATTGCCAGAACTTCCCGCGAGCATTCCGCTATTGTTCAGAGCGGTGAGGTAGTGATTAATGAGCCAATCCATGCCTGCACCTCCAAAGTCGACGACTTGAGGACTCTGCCCCAACCCTCGAAATCCCAGATAAGTTTCACCCTGCTGATCATGATCGATGAGCCATCCGGCAACATCGCCCTGGTCATTGATCAAATGAGGTCGAAATGATGTTCCGGTCTGCCCTGGAGCAGAAGTCCAGAATATCTCTGCGATCTGATCTGCCCTTGAATCATAAAGATACGATGCGGCGGCTCCAAAAATCCCCACATTGGCTACCACTTGGCCTCGATTATTCATTGAGACCGATTCAAATATATTCTGATCAGTCGTCTGAGGCAGCGGAGTCAAAACAGGCCTAAAGCGAAATGTGGTCGAATCCGGGCAAATTGGCTCAGACGTTCCTGTGCCCACAACAATACTTCGTGTGACCTCTCGCGTGTTTTGAGAAGAGTCGCGGACGACGTATCGAATAATATACACTCCCGGCAAAAGCGTATTGATTTGCACGACACTCTCTCCATTCAGGGTCAGCGATATTTGGGGGGGAGCAAGGTTAGTGTCAAAACTGTCGCTGAAGTTGACATCGGTGACTGAAGGCTGGATCACAGCGCCGCCAAAAGCAACATTGAGGGATGCTGGAATTCCATTTGCGAGAGAAATATTGGGCGGAGTCGTGTCTCGAACGAACAAAGTTCGACTCACTGTTGCTGTCAAATTTGCCGCGTCTCTCGCAGTATAAGAAATGACATTTTCCCCTAAGACCATCGAACTCAAGCTCCCCACTTCGAGTCCGTTTCGTAGAATCACAAAAGATACCGTGGGAGGGATGGCCGAATTATCGCTCGCAGTGACATCGGTCAAAGTGGGCTGCAACACATTTGGTGCACCTGCTTCGATTTGAGTGATTGCTGGGAGATTAAGAGAAATCATCGGTGCAATCGTGTCGGCTCCTACAATAATGGTTCGCCCCACTTGTTGAGTATTATTGGAAGAATCACGCACCAAATACTGAACCAAATAAGTTCCCGCGATCGAAGTATTCACAGAGGAAACCGCAGTCCCATCCCGGCTAATCGAAATCGCCGGGAGAGCAAGGTTGAGATCGAAGGTATCACTATAAACAACATCGGAACCTTGGGGCTGAGCAATTGAACTTCCAAAACTGACATTCATGAGTGACTGAACTCCATTCGCCAGTGCTATTGACGGAGACGTAGTGTCTCGTACAAGTACCGTCATCTGCCGCTGCGAAAGATTTCCCGATGCATCGACTGCTGCAAAAGTCACCAGATGGTCAGCGATCACGTTGAGAGAAATCGAAGCAGGCAATCTCGTTATGTCGAGAGGCTGATTACAACTGTCTCGCACCTCTACGGACTGCTGAATTGTATAAGTCGCATTGACTGCTCGACTGGCTTCGGCAGTTTCGTTAGTCAGTACCGCAGGAATCATCGTCGGATTTGTCAGATGTCTGACTTCAATATTTCTTGTGACGGTGGCAATTTCGCCTCTTGAATCCGAAACGCGATACGTTCGCACATAAGTTCCTATGGTTGAGAGATTGAGTGCAGGACTGTCAGTTATCGTCACACTGGCACTTAAATCTCCGTCTTCAAAATCACTCGCTATCGCTCCCGGATCAGAAAAGTTTTGGCACGCCCCCGCAACTAATGATTGCTGCCCATTGAGCACAATCACCGGAGAGCGATTTTGCGAAGGATTAGAATTTTCACCGACTTCCGAATTTCCGTTTGCGGTGGATGAATTGTCACGTGCGCCACTGCCTCCACCTGCGCCGCCCGAACATGCCGCCAAAAAAAGAGTCGTGACCCATACCAGCACACACCATTGAGTTTTGATCCACAGCACTTTCAGCATATAGAGCCTAGGCAATTGCAAGGGCCGTGCTCGAGATGATGTGCTGGATTTCTCTGATGTTTTTAAAATGCATCTTGTCCAAAAAACTTTGGACAATTCAAAAATGTGCCCAGAGTCGGAATCGAACCAACGACACGAGGATTTTCAGTCCTCTGCTCTACCGACTGAGCTATCTGGGCATCTGTTAAACACCCCGAAGAGGGTGTTCAAAGCCGGTGCCCTGCAACATTGCGCAAGTCTTCTCATTTGTCATGACCATTTTTGGGGTTGATGCCCTCCAGCAAACCCGCAGCCGAGGCATAATAAAAGGTGGGGGATTGTGCCTTTCTATGCGACGGCTCAGCCCTCCATTTTGGAAGCATTATGGAAGCATTCAAAGAAGCATTCCCCTTTGGACCTTATTCCCTCTGGGCTCGCATTGCCCTTGGAGGAATGGCCGAAGTCCTGCTCGGAACTTCTGACAAACGGGAGTTTCAGGGCCAGTTTTTGGCGATTAAGCGCCTTCTTCCGCACCTCAATTCCAACAAAGCTTTTGTCGACCTCCTCATTCATGAAGCCAAAGTGGGCGTTCTGCTCAATCACCCAAGTATTGCCGCTGTCTACGACCTGGGCAGCCACAAGTCCGAATTCTTTCTCGCGATGGAGTACGTCCACGGCAAAAGTCTCGATGTTCCTATCAAGAAGATTGATCAAAAGGAGATCCCACGCCTCCCGCTCGAAATCTCTACATACATCATTCTTGAGGTGATCAAGGCTCTTTCGTTTGCCCATCAGCTCAAGGATTCTAAAGGGCGGGAACTCAATATTGTCCATCGTGACATCAGTCCCGGAAATATTTTGGTGGGCTACCAAGGCGAAGTAAAACTCGTCGACTTTGGAATCGCGACAGCGGAGAGCCGCCTGCAGCAGGGATTTTCAGAAAGTGCTATGGGAAAACTTTCCTATATGTCCCCCGAACAAGCCGTGAACGAACCGGTCACTCGAGCCAGCGATCTCTATAGCCTCGGGGTTGTCTACTACCAAATCCTGACTGGGCAACTTCCGTTTCAAGCTGAGAATGCCAATTCTCTCCTTAAAAAGGTCATCGATGGGCGAGTGACGGATATTCGAATTGTCGGACCATCTGTGCCCAAAGGAATTCGGGAAATCATTTCTGCTTGTCTCAACAAATCAGCACGCAAAAGATTTCAGTCCGGCCCCGAACTTCATCAGGCCATTGTGTCAGCTTTCAAAACGGAACTTGAAATTGATTTTTCGGCGAGAGCCACACGAGAGTACTACAAGAAAAAGCTATCCGAATACATGCGCTCCGCCTTTAGCGCAGACATGATTCAAGAGCTCGAAGTTGTCCAACGCGCGCTTCGCGAAGCTGCGTCGCAAGCATCTCAAGAAGAATTCAAAAAGACAGCACCACAAGGTCAAGTGGCGGCGACTCACGAACCTGAGGATTTGGAACATACCGCTTTTATCCCCGATCAAGCGGATGAAGCCACAAGGCATTACCCTCTCACCGAAGACGAACGACGAAAGATCATGAAAGGTCTGCCTCCCAAAGAGGTCGTCCAAAAGACCTCTCAGATAAAATCCTTTGGAGATGAACTTCCTCGCGAGGTTTTTAATTCGGCGACGGTCCCCGAATACTCACCCAAGCAAACTTCGATGAATAGAATTTCTGTCAAGGAACGCATCCACACTTCATCTTTGGGCAAGGATCATCGCGAGACTTTGGTGCTTCAAATTCCTGCAGAAGAAATCATGTCCAACGACGCGCTTGATGCCTTTGAAAAGAGAACGTTTTCAGGTGCACAAGAAGTCGAAGATCAAATCACCCACCATCGTGATCGCGAAGCGATCATGAAGGATTTTGCCGAGATTGAGCGGCTCAATAAAGCGAATCACGCTCCTTCACTCCCTAGCTCGATCTATCAGGAGCGCACCAGCAAGGCCCAAGAAGTCCCCAAACCACGTGATTGGATGTTCATCAGAACCTGGGCTCAACTCGCAGGCATCGCTCTGACGATTGGTGCCTTAGCATTCTGGGGTCTGCAATCACTTCCTCACTTCATAGAGACTCTCATGGATCGGCGAGTTCCCTTTTTGCCCACTCAAAAAGTTTATCTGGCTCTCTTGGGCGAGGGCGAAGCTTCTCAACTCACTCAGATTCGAGAAACTCTTGAATCCTCCAGTTCTCCAAATCTCAAAGATGTCGAGAACCTCTTCAATTCGGAATATCGACGATACACAGGAAAGTCAGAGTCTGTTCTTTCGCTCAAACTCGGAAATCCCGAGTTGCTCATGCAAGGCATTTCAACTCAAGATAATTTTCAGGACCTTGCCTACTCCACTGAAGTTTTCAAATTCCTGAGTCCGTTTCGACGGCGTGTCCAAGAAGAATTTAGCGCTCTCATCTACCTCTATGTTCATCCCACAGTGAGTCAAAACGCCGATCGACTGTTTCCCGAAGAATTTATTCCTTCGAGAGACTCTCAAGAAGGAATCGTCTTCATTTCGTTTCCACAAAAAAATAGATTGAGCATTATGAGCTCCGTCGCTCGCGAGGTCGCACTGGTGTATGGAGCTCTCTCTTATCGTGACAAGGGCTTAGGAATCCCGATGAATCCCGAAGGACTCCCGGATCCACTGAGAGAGCCGAGATTTCCTCAATCAAAAGCGGAGCTCATGGGCCGAGACATTGCTTTGAGTTCGCTCAAAAGCGAAGCCCCTAAACGATTTGAAGATTTTGCGATTGGTCCCTATACGGCTCATCGCTTCGGATGGATCAGCCTTGAGGAGCGAGGCAAGCTCGCTCCCTAATTGACAGTCGCGGGCTCGACCCAACGTCCATGCGTCTTAATGAGTTCTACTAATTTTCCTGGGGCATCGGCTGATGGGATATTGCGATCCACACATTCTTTGCCGACATAGAGATTCACTCGACCTGGTGCTCCACCCACATACCCGAAGTCTGCATCTGCCATTTCACCAGGACCATTGACGATGCAGCCCATGACCGCAATCTTGACGCCCTTCAAGTGCGACGTCACAGACTTAATGCGTGCCGTGGTTTCTTCCAAATCAAAGAGAGTCCGTCCACACGAGGGACAAGAAATATACTCTGTCTTAGACATTCGTCGGCGGGTTCCTTGCAAAATTCCAAATCCAAGCCTCAAGGATTCGCCTGCCGGCAATCGTCTCACCAAAATCCCTCGAAAATTGAGATCCACAAATGCAGATCCCAACGAAAGACTCAAATCAATCACTCGATCCAAGTCTTCAATAGATCGGGGAGCATTCCACAAAACAACGTTTTGTGGATCAAAGCCTTCCAAGGACTTCAAACGATCGACGCCTTCGACCAAACGCACAACGGGTTTGTTTTCGAGGATCGTCAATTGGGGGTTTTCGGAAACAAATACATCTGTCACCGTGGCCAGCTTTCTTAAGTTCCTCGGCTCCTTGAGCAGCGGATCATCCGCCGAAAAGGCGACAGAAAAAGGGGTTGAGCCAAAAATTGATTTGAGCTGAAGCTTCAAAAAGTGAGCTTCATCGATCATGTCTTCCATGTTTTCAAAAAGGACGACATCGGGCCGCAGTGTGGTCGCACTCAAATCCGCCTTCAATGTTTCTAGATCCTTTGCCACATACCAGACCTCAGGAAGTTTTGATTTTTCTTGAGACAACAAAGCTCGGTAGCCTTCTGGCCGAGGACTTGAATCTCTTGGAAACCTCTGAGCAATTGCCTTTGCCACGGGAATTTCTTTGACGGCGGCTTCTGTCAGGGACACTCGAATAGTGTCTCCAATCCCCTCAGCAAGGAGCGTTCCAATTCCAATGGCCGATTTCATTCGACCATCTTCTCCGTCGCCGGCCTCTGTCACTCCCAAATGAATAGGATAGTCCCAACCCCTTTGGATCTGGCGCTCAACCAAAAGACGGTACGCCGTGACCATTACGCCCACATTGCTGGCTTTCATCGAAAAACAAAAATTATGAAAATCATACTGACGACAGATTTCGGCAAATTCAAAAGCGCTTTCGACCATTCCTTCTGGAGAATCTCCAAAGCGATTCATGATTCGATCGGAGAGCGAGCCATGATTTGTTCCAATGCGAAGGGCTTTGCCTAAATCCTTGAGCTTCAAAACCAAGGGTTTGAATTTTTCGTGAATCCGCTCGAGCTCATCCGAATACTCTGCGTCGGTGTATTCGCGAACTTTGAACATTTTTCGATCGGCGTAGTTTCCCGGATTGATTCGAACCTTTTCTACATAATCAGCAGCCACCATTGCCGCTGCTGGCAAAAAATGAATATCCGCCACAAGAGGAACATCTAGCCCTTCTGCCCGAATCTGATCCCGAATCTGCTTGAGTGCCTCGGCATCCTGAACAGTAGGCGCCGTAATACGAACCACCTGACAACCTGCTTTTACTAATTCTCTCACTTGCTGAACGGTGGCTGCGATGTCCATCGTGTCAGAAGTAGTCATCGACTGAACAACAACTGGATGATCTCCCCCCATCCAAAGATTGCCGATCCGAATCGCTCGACTTTTGAATCGTCTCGCGGGCTTCTGATTTGTATGGGCCATCGGGCTCAATCCTTGGGGACTCTGTTCACTCAACATACTGTCCACATGACTAACAAATCTTGGATTCAACCTCCACCTTCTGATGGCGACACCTCATGAGACAGAAAGCCAGTACGAAGTGACTGATAGATGATTCTAAATTATTGTAATTATTAGGTTTTTCAGGAGCTTGGGCCTGGAGAGCTCAACCAACACTCAGTCCAAAGAGCTTGCCCACGCCAAACGTGATCGCTCCCGCGGCCGAACCAATGAGAAGCATTCTGAGTCCTCCCCAAAGAGCGTTTCGTCCCGAAAACAAACTGGTGCCGACTCCCAAACAAAACAAACCAAAACCTGCAAAAATAGTGCTGATCAACATGGCTTGTTCAAATACAAAAAATGGAATCACAGGAATAATTGCTCCAACGGCGAAGGCCAAGAAACTCGAAATCGCAGCCCCCATGGGAGAACCTAAATCCTGCGGATTGATGCCGAGTTCTTCGCGCGCCAAAGTGTCGAGCGCACGCACTGGATCGGCAATCAGTCTCTGAGCCACACGCCGGGCTTCTTCCTTCTCCATCCCTTTGGCTTCATAGATCATCGCCAATTCTTCGGCTTCTTCCTGCGGAAACTCTTTGAGCTCGGCTTTCTCGAGCGCCATTTGATGCTCATAAAGCTCTCGCATCGAGCGAACCGAAATATATTCTCCAGCGGCCATCGAAAAAGCTCCCGCCAAGAGGCCCGCCACACCTGCCGTCACTAAAACTTGCGAGTTCTCAGTCGCCCCTGCCATCCCGAGAATCAAACTGATATTTGAAATCAATCCGTCGTTCATTCCAAAAACAGTGGCGCGAAGGTTGCCGCCAGTTCGAATCGCTCGATGTCTGAGTTTCTCGCCAACGTCGCTGTGAGAGACCTCGCCGTCCTGAAACACCGAAAGTCCTCTCACCTTCATGGCCGCAAGCGCAGGCAAAATGGCACGAGGTCCCAGGCGTCTGATCAACACGGTGACAAACCGAGCTCTCACTGAGGGGTGGTGAACCAAATCTTCGGCGCGAATTCCGGAGTCGATGAGCTTCTTCTTCCAGACGTTGGCTTGTTCCCGTGACTCCTGGCCCAGTCGCAAAAATAAATTCTGTCTCCCCGAATGATTTTCGCAGCGCGCGATACAGTCGTATAAAAATGCGGACTCTAGCTCCTCAAAAAAGGACTGACGCCAAATTGAAATCTCATCCACGCGCACAATCTACCAGCGACAAAACTAAAACAGAAAGCTAAAACGCCCTCATGTTGCCACTTTCTGGCCTCAAAGTGATCGATCTTTCTCGTGTGCTGGCAGGACCTTCGGCGACTCAGATTTTGGCGGATCTGGGTGCCGATGTGATTAAAGTGGAGCCTCCCGAAGGAGACGAAACGCGGAGTTGGGGGCCTCCTTACTTCGAGGAAACAAGTAGCTACTATCTGACCGTCAATCGAAACAAAAAATCCATCGCACTTAATTTTGCAAATTCAGAGGACCACAAAAAACTTCTCCACCTCATTCACTCTGCGGACATTCTGGTAGAAAATTTTAAAACAGATTCTCTCAAAAAATTTGGCCTGGACTATGAGAGTCTTCGTCCACAAAATCCCAAACTCATTTACTGCAGCATTACTGGATTTGGACATACTGGGCCTCTAGCACATGCGCCGGGATATGATGTTCTTATTCAAGCCATGTCTGGATTGATGAGCATCACCGGCTCACCTGAGTCTGGGCCCACTAAAGTGGGTGTCGCCGTCACCGATCTCATGACGGGACTCTATGCGGCGATCGGAATTTTGGCCGCCGTGCGAGAGCGCGAAAAGTCAGGCCTTGGACAAGCCCTTGACCTCGCACTTTTTGATGTGCAGGTCAGCGCCTTGGTCAACATCGCGATGGGATTTTTGTCAGACCATCGAGTCCCGAGTCTCCTTGGAAACCGACACCCTAGCATCGTCCCTTACGGAAGTTATCGCACGAAAGATTCTTGGATCATGCTCACTATCGGAAACGATCATCAATTCGATGCCCTTTCAAAGGCCATGAACCAAACATGGTCATCCGATTTGCGATTTTCAAAGAATCCAGAGAGGGTCAAGAATCGACTCTCGCTCGAATCACTTCTTGAAGGGGCTCTCAAAGAACACCCCACTGCGAATTGGCTCAAGATCTTTGAGAATCAGGGCTTTCCCTTTGGCCCTATCCAGAATCTCGAGCAAGTGAAGAATCATCCTCAAACTATTGCGCGAGAGCTCTTTACAACAATGAACGACGGAAAGACCCCCTGCCTCAGAAGTCCTCTGAGATTTTCGCGAACCCCCATTGAGCACTATCAATCGCCTCCAAAACTCAACCAAGATTCTAGTGCTGAGTTTCGGTCTTCTTCATGAGATTTTGCTTGTACGCCTGAAGAACCCAAAGCGCATCGGCCCCTCGAATATTAAAAGCTTCATTGAGAATCTCCATGGCATCGTGAATTCGACTCTCTCCGAGCGCCTCTCTCAGTTCGATGAGCCGCAAAGACAAGTTGGGTCGCATTCTTGAATTTTCCAGAAACCTTCCCAGGCTTTCTAAAGCAAGGTTCTCACTCAACGAGAAAATCTCACTGAGGATTTCGACCGCACGATCAAAGTTACGCCTCTCGACCTGACGCAAAAAGCCCTCCAATGAAAAGGGCGCGGGTGGGGGCCGAAATGGAATGACTCTGGCCAACGTCTTCCCTGACATAGACTCAATCTCCTGCCTTTATTATAAGCGATGAAGCCCATGCCATGCGGGTTGTGGCGCTGCATCCGCAAAAGATAGTGACATGAAAAAACTGCGGAGATTTAAAGGCTTCTATTCGAGCTGACAACCATACTTAAATGACTCGAATCTTGCACTCCGCTCGACCCCAAAGGCTCGAGCCTTCACTCGCCTTGCTTCGCTCTCAATAATCAGCGTGGCGGAAGGAAGCCACTGTCTCACCAATTCGCGACAATAGTTCTCACCCTGCTCACTGACATAAAGGCAACTGCATACTTCTTTTGCCTGAAACGTAGGAAGAACTTGTGGAAAATTTTTGAAATGCTTCCAATTTAAACCCAGAAACGCCAAGAGAAACAAAATGAGAATGAATACAAAAGAGTATAGTAGTGTCTTCATCGCGAATCCAAGAGAAGCTTTAAAAACCGATTGGCGTCAAAACTCAAATCTCGATCATCAGCAAACCTCACAACAATGATTCTTTCCGAAGGAATCATAAAAATGGCCTGCCCCCAGTGTCCGAGTCCCGCAATCATATCGCTCGGCACATCTGCCAAGGGTTTTGAGATTCCCCGCTGAGGTTCTTCACGATTCACCCAAATTTGAAGGCCCGGGCTCAGATGCTTTAAGTGACGATCTGCTTCGGTTTGTCGGTAGCTTGGGACAATCCGAGAACTCTTAAATACCCAGCCCTCTGGAAGAATTCGATTCTTATTCCAGACCCCATCATTGAGATAAAGCAATCCGAGTTTGGCCAGATCCCTCGCTGTCACATGTAAATAAGATGATGCCACAAAAAGTCCTTCAGGATCTCTTTCCAAGGTGGCCGACTTCATGCCGAGAGGATCAAAAATACTTGCCCACGGAAAATTCTCGTATTCTTTTTTGGACAACGCCTGCCTCAAAACGTGCATCAAGAGATTGGAGTCCCCACTTGAGTAACGAAACTCTTTCCCTGGCGAATCAGAAAGCGGCAAATCCATTACGAATCGAGCCATGTTGTGAGCCCCTACCGAATAGAGCATCGCAATCACCGAAGAGGCTAAAGGATTGTATTCATATGTCTCGGACCATTCGAGGCCCGAGGACCAAGACAAAAGATCGCGAACTTTCACTGTTTGAAATTTCTCTTGTTCGGATTCGGGCAAAAATTTTGAAACAGAATCATCGAGACTCAGAATTTTTCTTTTGATTGCCACGCCCGTAAGTGCATTCAGTAAAAACTTGCTCACTGACCAAGCTCGATGCCTCTTTTGTGCGCCATAGCCTCGAGCGTAGCGTTCATAGATCAAGAGCCCTTCTTTAATGACCACAAGCCCTTCGGTTCGGATCCCTTCTCGAGACTCCCAGTCAAGATTCTCAGGAAATGTATAAGACAAAAACTCTTCAAATCTTTGGGCATCAACCCCTGCGGCTTGGAGTGAAGAAGTTTTCCAATCTTGTGTGGGCCAAACATATGAGGCTCCCTGAAGAGAGGAGGCCACGAAACTCAGAATAAATCCCAAAACCCAGATCACGCACCAACTATACACTCTTAGCGAGTGATGCCGGCAAGCTCACACTCATCTTTGAATTGGTTTTCGGCCAAACCAATGATGACTCCTAAATCCTCATCCGTAATCACTCCGGGAGGTGGGGGAAGGTCTTTGATCGAAACCCTAAAGCCCGTACTGCCTTGTTTGTCCGTTTGACCATGCGAAAGCAAATTCGAATAGGAAACGACTTTGACCATTTGTGACTCTCGACTCGTGAGACGATCCTCAACCTGAGGAGTCAGTTCATGGTGATAGCGAATCGCCGCACAAATCGGCTCAGGCAAATCCCATTGATGGCCCATTATGTTTCCCAGTTCTGCGTGGTCGGTACCGAGCATACTCCGCTCGACTTCATAAAGGGGAACGCCTTCTTTCTTTGCAGCTTTGACGAGTTCCTCAAACTGAGCCGGTGCTTGCGTGAGATAAAAATATTTTCCGATATCATGGAGCGATCCCGCTTTAAAAAAATCTTTGGGCTCATTGAGTTTGAGATGTCTTGCAATCTGCTCTGCAAAACATCCCACCGCCACACAGTGCCTCTTAAAGGAGACCAGCTCAAAATAGGAATTCTCCACGTTTTTATACATTTCATTTTTGGAACTTGCCGCGATCACTTCCTGTGTTCGCTGAAAGCCCAAGAGTGAAATGGCATGAGAAATGCTGCTGACTCGGTTGGGGAGTGAGAAATGAGGCGAATTGACCTCGCGTAGCAGCGTCTCCGATATTGTTGGGTCAAAACAAATCGCAGACGATATATGATGTACGGTCGTATTCTTGCTCTTAAATAAAGCGAGTGCATCCAAAAGAGCAATGGAGGAACGCGTATCGTCCATCGCCGTCGCAAGCTCAGACATCACTGTCTTTTGTTCGAGCTTACGCTTTTTACTTTTGAGGTTATCGCTCATTCCTTTTATCCCCTCGAGTTTATCTCAAGCCTTTCCTAATTGCGAAGAAGTCCTAGCACCACCTGTGTTTGTAAGTTGGCCTGTGCCGCTACCGCAACTTGAGCCTGTTGCAGAACCTGATTTTTGACGAGTTCTGCGGTCTCCGTAGCAATGTCAGCATCGACCAAAGCACTCAACGCATCGGAGTAGGCCTCCTGAAGCAAAAGATTGCTCGCCGCTGCGGATTCTAAGCGATTGTGAACCGCCGCCAAATCTCCGCGCCGACTGTTGATCGCCGCAATGGCATCGTCGACGATGTCAATCAAAGCAGACGCTTTGGCCTGGCTCACAACAGTGACATCTCCCTCAGCGGTCGATGTGACAGTATTGGCCATATGGATTCCAATCGAAGAAGACGTTGTCGATGAAATGCTCCCCGTGTTTGGAATCGCAAAATCGAGTACTCCGTCTCCATTAAAGTCTGCCATCCCCACATCGTAGAATCCCGTCGCATTCGAGCTCGCCACGGCTGTTCCTGTCGTAAAGCTAAACGCACCGTTTTGAGTGAATAGCGAGAGAGTGGCTGTGGTCAAATTGGCAGCCACAATATCATCACGCCCGTCGTTGTTGATGTCTCCCACGCGCATTCTCTGCGGCGCTGTTCCTGCCGTCAGAGTGGTCGCATTGGTAAAGACACCAGAACCACTGTTACTAAAGAGGGTGAGTGTTGTAGAGCCTGCATTCGAAACCGCAAGATCTCGATCTCCATCTCCATCAAAATCACCCGAGACAATCCCTCCAGGAGTTGTGCCGGTTGTGAGCGTGGCGGAGATCACAAAGCTGCCGAGCCCTTGATTCATATAGGTTGTGACACCGTTGGCACCACCTCCCACATTGGCCACCGCAAAGTCCACCTTGCCATCTCCATTGAGATCCTCAGCAACCACTCCCACAGGACCCGTACCCACAAGAAGAGTTGTTCGAGACAGAAAGGTCCCGTCACCATTTCCATTTAAGATAGAAATCGTGTTTCCCGCTCCTGCTGCTCCATAATCTGCGACAATGATATCGAGATTTCCGTCAGCATTAACATCGGCTTCGGTTAGTTCGAGTGGTCCATCTCCCACAGCGTAGGTGACTCGCGATTGAAAAGTTCCGTCGCCGGTCCCTTTAAGAACCGAAACAGTATCATCGTCATAATCCGCTGTGACGATATCGAGAACACCATCCCCATTTAAGTCTCTCAACGAAACATCCCGTGGATCGGTTCCCACAAGAACAGTGGTTCTCGCTGTGAAAGCTCCAGAACCCGAGTTTTTATAGATCGCAACCGTGTTCGTCGCGGATCCTGAGCCGACTTCTGAGACGACGAGATCAATATCCCCATCCGAATCAATATCTCCTGTCGCTACAGCATAGGGTGCGAGACCTCCTGAGTAAGTCACTGCGGTTTTAAATGTCCCCGCGCCTGTAAGCTTTTCAAAGATATCCGATGCCAATGTGGATTCGATATCGACTCCAAGATCATCTCCAACGTTTGCTCCGAGCTGAACGGTGAGAGTTCCAAAACTTCCGTCCAAGAGATTCATGCCATTGAAGTCTGTTTCGGATGCGATTCGACGATATTCTTCGAGCAAAGCCTGAAGCTCGCTATTAAGATTCGATCGATCCGCACTCGTCAGAGTAGAGCTCGCTCCCTGAACCGCAATCTCACGAATTCGAGTCAGAATATCGAGCTGACTTTCCATTCCCGAGTCTGCGGTCTGCAAAAGCCCCAGCGAAGTATTGATGTTAATGTTGGCCTGCGTAAGACCTCGAAGCTGGGAATCGAGAGTCACGCTGGCACTAAAGGCTCCTGGATCGTCGGACGGGCGATTGACCCTTCGGCCCGTACTCAAGCGTTCCAGCGACCTATTGATGGCGCTTGTCGTCTTGTTCATCTGGATGCTGATGCCCAATGACGAGCTTGTACCTATGTTCATATTTAGTTCCTCCAATTTTTAGTTCTCAACCTCTTGTGTTCTGCGGCGCATCAATGTGCCGCAAAACTCAAGCGATCTCGAACATTCTCGGCTTTAGGCTCTATGCCTAAAGCAGAATTCTATTTTTTATCTCGCTCGTCCGCTCCATACGCGGATTTGCGGAGATTTAATTTTTCGCGTCAACGCTGCCCTTGGCAGTTGCTGTTGAGCGTCAATTGCGGCCCATAGGACCTCCTTCGATAAGTTATTTCGACTAACGCAAGAGAGAGCAGCGCGGCTGAGACCAAGATTTTGATCTCTCCTTATTAAACGGCAAATAAAGTGAGACTTCTTAAGGTTCGCAAAAAAGCGTCAAGACTGATTGGAGCGTCGCGTCAGCCGTAGAGTAAGCTGACAAGGGCGGCACAAGTAAAGGTCGCGAGGTTACCGCCGATCAAAGCTTTTAGGCCAAGGCGCGCAAGATCTCCGCGACGCTCTGGAACCATCGCGCCGATTCCACCGACTTGGATTCCAATCGATGAGAAATTTGCAAACCCACAAAGCGCATACGACACGATCAAAACCGAGCGATCGCTCAAACTCCCAGAAATCTCTGAGAGCGAAACATAGGCGACAAACTCATTAAGAACGACTTTTTCTCCGAGAAGCCGGCCCACTTCAAAAATCTCTCCGCCTGGCACACTCAAAAGCCAGGCCACGGGGGCAAAGGCATAACCCAAAATTTGTTGAAGCGTGATGTGATATCCAAAGAGTCCTGTCGTCCATCCCAAGAGTGAGTTGCACATATAGACAAGCGCAATGAATGCAATCAACATCGCCGCCACATTGAGCGCCAGAGATAATCCTTCGGCTGCCCCTCGGGTCGCAGCTTCCAAAAGATTGGCGTCAATTTTTTTGGTGTCTAACGTTGCGCGATCTTCCGAAACAATTTTCTCAGTCTCAGGGAGCATGATTTTTGAAATCAAAAGCGTTGCCGGAGCAGACATAAAACTCACGGTGAGTAAGTGTCCTGCAATTTCAGGAAATCTCGTATGCAAAAGAGCGACATAGGCCGCCAGTACACCGCCCGCAGTATTGGCCATTCCTCCAATCATCACACACAGTAGCTCTGAGCGACTCATTCTGGGCAAATAGGGTTTGATCATGAGAGGAGCTTCGGTCTGACCCAAAAAAATATTCGCCGCCGTTGAAAGACTCTCCGCCCCTCCGACAGGCATGAGCTTTCTCATCACCCAAGCCAGGCCCCGAACCACTCTCTGCAAAATCCCCAAATGATAAAAAACGGCAACGAGAGTCGAAAAAAAGATAATCGTGGGCAGCACCCTAAATGCAAAAATAAAACCGAAGCTTTGATTGCTCACCAGCGAGCCAAAGACAAACTCACTGCCCTTGTCCGTAAATGCCAAAAGATCCACAAAAACAGAGTTGAGCCCCTCAAAAAGCGGTTTGAGCACCCCCGGAATGCCCCAACGGGGAATTCCCAAAACCAAAACCGCAAAGATCACCTGGAGGCCTAAACCCCATAAAACAATCTCTTTTTTGATTCGACCACGGCTTTCACTGAGGAGATAGGCCACCCCCAAAAACACCAATAGCCCCAATAAACCCACCATCGCCTCCTTTCTAAAAAATCGAGGGGCCAAGTGCTAGGAGAATCTCACAACAGATGCTTTGATAGGACCCTCATGAGTGAACTGCGAAACATCTGTATTATTGCTCACGTCGACCACGGTAAAACCACCCTCGTTGACCATCTTCTCCGTCAAGGAGGCACCTTTAAGTCCCACGAATCCGTCGATGATCGAGTCATGGACTCAATGGATTTGGAACGAGAACGCGGAATTACCATTAAGGCGAAAAATGCATCGCTTTCTTACAAAGATACTAAAATTAATATCGTCGATACGCCAGGGCACTCGGATTTTGGTGGTGAAGTTGAACGTATTTTAGGAATGGCCGATGGCGCCCTCTTGCTCGTCGACGCTGCGGAAGGACCTCTCCCTCAAACTCGATTTGTTTTGCAAAAAGCCCTTCAGCAAGGGCTCAAACTCGTTTTGGTGATCAACAAGGTCGATCGACCCGAGTGCTCTGACGGAAAGCGAATCAAAGAAGTCGTAAATCAAGCTTTTGATTTGTTTATTGAGTTGGGCGCAAACGAAGAGCAAGCAGATTTCCCAATTGTTTATACGTGCGCGCGAGACGGCTGGTGCACTCTCAACTTTGACGATATCTCTGCGTTAATTTCGGGCGAGAAGAAATCCGACCTACGGCCCATGTTTGATTTAATTTTAAAAACCATTCCGCCGCCCAAAACAAATGAGGGCGTAGACTTTCAGATGCTCGTTTCCAATTTGTCCTATTCTGATTACGTGGGACGACTGGCAGTAGGTCGGGTCATGGGCGGAAAGGTAAAACGCAATCAGCGAATTTTTTGTAGGAGTGAAGCAGGAGCAAAATCGTTTTCTGTCAGCCGAATCGCCACCTTCTCCGGACTTAGAGAACTCGAAGTCGACGAACTCGTTGCAGGGGATATTGGTTTGATCTCTGGTTTTGAAGAAGTAGAAATTGGAGACACTCTGACGGGGTCAGAAGCCACAGATGCCCTACCTCGAATCAAAGTTGATCTTCCGACAATTGGAATGTTGTTTTCTGTGAATACATCTCCCTTTTCTGGTGCAGAGGGCGATCCACTTCAGAGCCGAAAATTGCGCGAACGACTCTTGCGAGAAGTTCGCCACAATGTGGCTCTAAAGTTTGAAGAAACAGAGCTTCCTGATCAATTTCGTGTTTTAGGACGAGGTGAACTTCAGTTTGCAATCTTGGTCGAACAAATGAGACGTGAAGGCTCAGAATTTATGATCGGTAAGCCTCTCGTTCTTTTTCAAGAAGAAAACGGTCAGCGCTTAGAGCCCTTTGAAAAAGCCATCTTAGATTTGCCAGAAGCTTTTGTGGGGGATGTCACGTCGTTGTTTCAGGGCCGAAAGGGAATCCTCCATGGTTACGAAAAATTTGATCATGGTTCGGTCGAAAGAAATCGAGTTCGACTCACTTTTGAGATCCCCACACGAGGACTTTTAGGTATCCGTTCCAAATACCTCACGATCACTCGAGGAGAAGGATTGTTTAGTACGGAATTTTTGGGCTACCAGCCGCACAAAGGCGATATCCAGATGCGTGTGAATGGAGCCATCATCGCTGATCGTGAAGGTGTCGCAACAGAGTATGCGATTCGAAACCTAGAAGATCGTGGCGTGTTTTTTGTTCAGCCCGGCACAAAAGTTTACGAGGGCATGATTATTGGCGAATGTAATAAAGACGCCGACATCAATGCCAACATCTGCCGTGAGAAGAAGCTTACCAATATGCGAGCCTCTCACTTAGAGGCCTTGGTGCATCTCAATATTGCTCGAAAACTCTCTCTCGAAGACTGCATTGAGTGGGTTGAAAACGACGAGTGGATCGAAGTCACTCCGGAGAACATTCGAGTGCGCAAAAAGATATTGGCACAGAATATGCGCGGCGTGCACCGCAGCGAATCAGCATAAAGCCCCGCATCAAACGGGGTTCCTGCTCTGCCGCAAACTTCAACCTCCCTCATAATAAAAGATACTGGGGGAGCCATGAGCAAAAACTGGGATCCTAAAGACGATCCTTCTAAAAAGCGCAAACACGTTCGATACAGACCCGACAAGATTACCACCGCCAAAGTACAGCTCGAAGCGGTGACAAGCTCGTTTGTCGCCGAAGCCACCGCGCTCGTTTACGAAGAAGCCTACGGGGGCTGTTGCCTCGTTTTGCTGAGCGAACGTGCGATCGCCAACCATGACCGCTGGAGAATTCAAGTCGGAAGCCTGCACCCGATGGTGGCAGAGGTCGTTTGGGTCAAACGCCTAGATGACGGGATCTATAAAGTCGGTATGAAGTTCTTGGAATGAGTCTTTGGTCAGAGATTTCTAAAGCGTGTCAGCTGCTCTCTCAAGGAGACGTTGTCGCTCTACCCACCGAAACCGTCTACGGCCTCGCCGGAAATGTCTTTAGCGAAGCTGCGATTAAAAAAATTTTTGCTGTCAAAGATCGACCTTCGTTTGATCCACTCATCGTCCACATCTCAAGTTTTGAGGAAGTCTCAAAGCTCGCGCAAAAATGGGGCCAAGCAGAGGCAGTACTCGCCAAAGCTTTCTGGCCTGGACCGCTCACCATCGTCACACCTAAAACTCAACAGGTAAATCCCTTGATCACTGCTGGCCTTGAGAGTGTGGGGATTCGAATGCCAGCTCATCCCGTCTTTAGGCGAATACTGCGAGAACTCAAGACACCTCTCGCTGCTCCGAGCGCCAACAAGTTTGGTCGAACGAGCCCTACAGCAGCAACACACGTAAAATCTGAGTTTTCCAACTCTGTCTTTGTTGTGGATGGTGGAGATTGCCAAGTCGGCATTGAATCCACCGTCGTTGCAGTCCATGAAACCGCCCAATCAGTGGAAGTAAAGATTTTGAGGCCGGGGATGATTGCCCATTCACACCTCAAACGCGCCCTCGAAGACGCCCACCTCAAAAAATTGATTCGCGTCTCGAATGTAGAAGCCTCTCCCCTCGCTCCTGGGCACACAGATACACACTATCAACCGGCGATCCCTCTCATCATCGCTCACCGCACTCCTTCTCAGGAGACGGCGACTCAAATCGAGAAAAAGTTTTCATTTCCAAGTTTAAGTCGATATTCAGAGCTCAACCTCAATCCTGATCCACGCCTCGCAGCTCGAGATCTCTACTCAGAAATGCGAAGACTCTCGACCTCTGGAATCAAATGGATGTTTGTGCGCAAATCAAATGATCGCTCCGGCGAAGTTTGGGAAAGCATTTGGAACAGACTCGATCGAGCCGCTTCAATGCGAATTGATTAACATTCTGCTTCGTCTGACTGACTTAACCGCGACGCTTAGGCGGATGAGAAGCTGTCCACTCTTCTGCCATTTTTCGAATCTTCTCAAACTTCTTTGAAGAGACTTCGCCCTGACGAAGTTGAGCGTTCTCGGTTTTCATTAGCTCCATCTGAGCGACCCGCTCTTTGCTCGGTGGATGGGTACTCATGGCATCTGTCACGGACTGCAAAATTTCTACTTGGCCCTTACGATGCTGCTCTTCCATTTTCTGGAGCTTGGAATAAAAATCTCCCACATGGTCTCGTGAGTAACCCGCGACCACAGCCGTGCGAAATCCAATACGATCCGCTTCCATTTCGTTTTCTTGTGAGTTTGCCATAAACGCAAACTTCTGAATCAAAAGACCCCCTCCGGCCCCTGCAGCAGCTCCAATTGCTGTCGCGCGCGCCAGGCACTCCGTGTCTTTGGGAGGACAAAGAAGCTTTCCGAGTCCAAATCCAGCCGCTCCTCCCAGCAAGCCTCCACCCAATCCATACAAAAGGCTGCGTCGACTTTCTTGCTTCGCCTTATCCATTCTCTCCGCAGCGTGGCGAGCCTTCACATGCCCAATTTCGTGTCCAATGACTCCCGCCAGTTCAGCCTCAGACTCAGCCATTGCAATGAGTGGCGCCGTGACAAAAACAGTCCCCGCCGGCAAAGCAAATGCATTGACGAGTGGGGCCGCACAAACAGTGAAAGTATATTGATACGGATTGTTTTCCAGTTGATTGGCTCGTGTGAGTCTCTCCCCAATGCTCTCTACATAGCTTTGCACTTCGGGATTGTTTAAGGCCGGATACTCTTTCTTAAACTGAGGAAGGACCTCTTTAGTCATTCGCTTTTCGTCATCAACAGTAATGACTGTTTCCTGCCCGCTATTATCACCTTCACGATATCGCGACTTCTCGTGCGAAGCACAGGCCGCCAGCATAAAAGGTGCCGCGACCAAAAAGCTTCGTCGCCCCGTCGGCGTGGAAACAATCTCCTTTAGCAATACTTCAAGCTGCTTTAGATTTTCATTCGTCATACGTGCGCTCTGTGATGGTGAGAGCTCATTTGCGCTCCTCCCGTTTTGCCTTCCATCGTTTTAAAGTAAGAAATTGTCTTTTCGAGCCCCTGCTCTAAGGCAACTTGTGGGGCCCAATTCAAGACCTTCTTTGCTAGAGAAATATCCGGACATCGCTGCTTGGGATCGTCTTGAGGCAAAGGCAGATAAGTTAACTTGGAAGAAGACCCTGTCTTTTTGATCACGAGATCAGCGAGTTCCTTCATCGTAAATTCGCCGGGATTTCCAAGATTGACGGGTCCCGAAAAATCATCAGGTGAGGCCATCAATCGAATGAGTCCCTCCACCAAATCGTCGACATAGCAAAAGGATCTTGTTTGATTTCCTTCTCCATAAATCGTGATGGGCTCATTCTTTAACGCCTGAAGAACAAAGTTAGATACTACACGACCATCTTTGGGATGCATGCGCGGCCCATAGGTATTAAATATCCGAGCCACTTTGATTCTTAGTTTGTGCTGCCGATGATAATCAAAAAAGAGCGTCTCCGCGCATCTCTTTCCTTCATCATAACAAGAGCGAGGCCCAATCGGATTGACGTTTCCCCAATAACTCTCCGTTTGTGGATGCACGTTTGGGTCTCCATAAACTTCGCTCGTTGAAGCTTGCAAAATTTTGGCCTTCACTCGCTTGGCAAGCCCCAACATATTTATAGCTCCATGGACACTCGTCTTTGTCGTCTGAACAGGATCAAACTGATAGTGAATCGGAGAGGCCGGACAGGCTAAATTATAAATTTCATCCACTTCGACGTAGAGCGGGAATGTCACATCATGCCTCATGAGTTCAAAATGAGTGTGGCTCAAAAGGTGAGTTACGTTTTCTCGAGTTCCCGTATAAAAATTATCAACACACAAAACATCGTTGCCCGCATCCAGAAGTCTTTCACAAAGATGAGAGCCCAAAAATCCAGCACCACCTGTTACCAAAACGCGTTTGCGTATCTGATATCCTCTCGTTGCAGTCATTGAACCGCTCCATAATAGCTTTTATACCATTCCACAAACTTTCTGACGCCGACATCCACCGAGGTCGTTGGTTTGTACCCATGATCTTCGACGAGGTCAGAAATATCCGCGCGTGTCTCCGGAATATCTCCGCGTTGCATTGGCAAAAGCTCTTTTTCTGCCTTACGCCCAAGCACTTCTTCCAACACCTCGATATAGCGCATTAACGGCACCATCTGATTGTTTCCAATGTTATAAATTCGATAAGGAAATTTAGAGATCGCTGGATCTGGGCTTAGTCCCTTCCACTGCGGGCTTCCTGAAGGAATTGCATCCTCCACCACTCGTGTGAGCCCCTGAACTATATCTTCTACAAACGTAAAATCCCGTGCGTGCTTTCCGTGATTAAAAATCTGAATCGGTTTTCCGGCCAAAATTCTCTCTGTAAACAAAAACAAAGCCATGTCCGGTCGTCCCCAAGGACCGTAGACTGTGAAGAATCTCAATCCCGTCGTCGGTAGACCATGAATCGCCGAATAACTATGCGCTAGGAGCTCGTTTGCTCTCTTGGTCGCTGCATACAAAGAAATCGGATGGTCTGCCAAATCATGTGGCGAAAAGGGGAGCTTTTCGTTGATTCCGTAAACAGAACTCGTAGAGGCATACACAAAATGTTTCACAGCGTTTTTGATGGATGCTTCCGCCAAATTCACAAATCCAATCAAATTGGAATCAACATAGGCATAAGGATTCTCAAGCGAATATCTCACGCCCGCTTGAGCGGCCAGATTGACGACGACCTCTGGCTTAAACTCAGACAACAGTGTCTCTAATCCCGCACGATCCACAAGATCCAACAGCTTAAACTTAAAATGCGGTTGAGCCTCAAGAGTCTTGAGTCGAGCCTTTTTGAGATTCACATCATAGTAAGGGTTTAGATTATCCATTCCCAAAACATGGTGGCCATTTTCGCAAAGCTTGCGTGACAAATGAGAACCAATAAAACCTGCTGCCCCGGTGACGAGTACCTTCATACAGCAGAAGATTTTTAGCGGCTCTAGCGATTTTGTCTATGAAAGGCTCAAAATAAAACCCGCCGAATGATGAAAATCGGGCTTCTGTCTTGGATGTGAAAGAGCCCAGTAAGACTTCAGGCTCCCCTGATGCAACAAGACAGCAGAGATTCCTACCTTGAGGCCCCCTTCAAATCGTGTTGGCACCTCTAGCTTCAAGCTCAAATGGGATTGAGATTTGGTCCACTGAGCGGCTTTTGGCTCAGGGGGAGAGCCGCCCATTTTCGCTCGGCGATAGTCATCAAACTCAAACGAACACCACGCCCCGCTGGGGGAAAAGTTCCACTCCTCGTAATTGGGACGACCCGTCTCAGCACAAAAGACTTCAAAACAAGTCTTTTCCCAAAGCCCGACTTCTCGATTTGTTTCCTGAGACTGTTCTGGAACTTCAATACGACCAAGACTCCCTTCGAGTTTCATCTCTACGCAAACCAATTTTTGCTCTTGTGTATAACTCGCTGTACCAAAGATTTTGAGGGCTTCCGTCTCGGGGCCTTTTGCAAAGGGGACTAACTTAAAGGGATGAGAAGTTATCATTATACCAACTCAAAATGAATGCTCTTCTTAAAGACATCCTCAAATAAATTCTTTTTTGGATCCGCCAACAATATTTGCAATGAGGCCTTAGAACGTCTGGGGATCTGAATGATCACTCGAGCTCCATCCACTCGAACCCGTTCGATCGGAATCGAGCGAGAGCGCTGAAAACTCAATGCCGCAACCAATCTCAGAAGTGCAAGGACTTTGATAAAAGCTCTTTGTCTCAAACGATCGCCCTTAAAGGGCAAATCCTTCTTTTGAACTTTTCCAGACTTTGCGCGCAGGCAAAGCTGCGCAATAAACTCGGATTCCCAATCTTCAAATCGAGGAATATCCGCAAATCTTGCAACATAGGCAGAGTGTTCGGATGAGTTGATGGCACTGATGGACTTTCCGCAGTCATGAAGTAGAGCGCCGGCATGCAGATAAATTTTCCAGTTTCCATTGAGTTTATGAATCGGCTTGAGCCGTTCAAAAACATCGTCACTCACTTTGAGAGCAAGATTTAGCTCATCGGGCTTGCCTCCCAAATCTTTGGCAGTCTCAAAGAGATCGTCGATGGGATCTTGCTGCAAAAGATGGCGGTTTGACTTAAGAATCTCGACTTGCTCATCCAATATTCCATCTCGTAGTGAAAACTCAGTGGGCTCCACTCGCTCTGTCTTAAACGCATTGACGCATTCCTCGAGCAAAATCGCTCCTGATAAAATCATATCCACTCGATTGGATTCCATGCCTGGAATTCTCAAAAGCTGAGATTTTTTCATCGTGCTCATTTCATTCACCAAGTCTCTAAGACTCTTGGGATCAATATAGGACTGAGATGTGCGCCGTTTGATGATCTTCAATATTGCTTTGACTGTTCCGCTCGAGCCCAAAATTCGCCGACTCCTCGGCCAGTTTTCCGAAACCACACGATAAAGCAGTGAGCCTCGAATATGCCGACGAAGGTCTTCAATCGGCGAGGGCTTTCCTGGTTCCGCCTTTGGGGGAGAGCTCTTTAGAAAGACCTGCTGAAGGCGCGCTGTTCCAAGCTCAAAACTCGCTCGCGCCACGACCTTCTTGCTCTGACAGGCAATCACTTCGGTACTGCCTCCGCCAATATCAATAATCGCAAATGCCCCTCTCAGACCGACTTCATTCTTGAGCACCCCTCGCGCAATCAACCGAGCCTCTTCGTCTCCAGGGATAATTCTGATTTTTATGCCGGCTTCTTTGTGAATTCTGCGAATGAGTCGCTCGGAGTCCTTGGCTTCTCGCAGAGCCGCCGTCCCAAAGGCGACAATTCGATTGACCTTAAAATCAGTCATCGTTCGCTTAAAGTTTTTAAAGGCTTCGACACAAAGATCGGCTGAGGCGACCGAAAGACGGCCCTTCAAAAACACGCCCGCGCCCAGTTGAATCATCATTTTTGACCGATGGAGGCGGTACACCTGATTGTCGGGCCCGACTTCATGGACATCGAACCTGACGGAGTTTGTTCCCAAATCTATAATGGCAAGTCTCATAACCCCTCAATTCGAGGAGGTTATCATGAGCTTGCCACCAAAGCTACTTTCAATGAGTATGCCGCGGTGGGTGAGCTCCTCCTACCAACACTTCCGTCGCTCTTAGTGTCACGAGGAACGCCCTACGTTCACAGAGACTTGAGCTGGGTTCAGTTTAATGAACGCGTCCTCGCCGAAGCGCGCAACATTCAAAATCCACCGCTCGAGCGGCTTAAGTTTTTGGGGATCACGTCCTCTAATCTCGACGAGTTTTTTATGATTCGTTTTGCTTCGCTCAACAAGTCTATTCGTCGATTGAGTGATCCCAAAGAACGCGGAAGACTATTGCGAATTCGTGCCAACCTCCTGGAGTCGGTGAGTCGATTTATGGGACATCAGACCGAAGCCTTCGAAGTGCTCGCGACAGAACTCGCCAAAGAAGATGTGTATCTCGTCGCGCGCAGCCAAGAAGGCGACGAAGGGTTTGAATTGGGGCGCTCGGTTTTTTCGGAGCAAGTATTGCCTAGGCTGTCACCTCCCGAGCCATTTTTACTTTCTCAAGTTTCGACACTCGACAACCTCCAGATGGCTGTCATTTTTGGGCAGCAGTGGCTCTTTAAAATTCCAAAGTCTTTGCCATGGGTGTTTGTCCACAACGACGCACCTTCTCAAAAAACTTTTGTCTATTTTTTGGATGATCTTCTCGCCACTCATCTCGCACCTTCATTTCGCATTTCAGGTCTGCCTGGATTGGTGCGGATGACGCGAGACGGAGATTTGGGCGTTGATCTAGAAGAAGAAGATCCCGAATCAATCCCCGAGCACGTTCGATCCAAACTCAGTGGTCGAGAGCGAGGGCGGCCCGTGCGTCTGCAGTGGTCAGGGGACTTGACGGACCAGTTGATACAAAAAATGATTCAAGGGTTGAGAATATCAAGCCAGGAAGTTTTTCCTGCGGCCACGAGTATGGGTCTGCATGGAATTGCCGCCGCGCTCTCGCAGATTCAAACAAAAAGCGAGGCGCTGAGATTTCGAGCGCTTCAGCCCATGATTCCAAAAGCTCTCTCAGCAGCGCAAGCGCCCAAGGTTTTTTCAGCGTTAATCAACCGAGATTTTCTGCTCCATCACCCCTATGACTCGTTTGATAGCTTCGTCAATTGGATCAAGGCAGCCTGTACGGACCCCGAAGTCTTAATGATCGAGCAAACTGTTTATCGCGTCGACGCGCTCTCTCCCGTTCTCGAAGCGCTCAAAAGCGCGGCCAAAACAAAGAGAGTGCGGGTCATCATCGAACTAAGAGCCAGATTTGATGAACTCAACAATCTTAAAGTCGCGGAGGAATTGAGACAGGCCGGAGTCGAGGTCGCGTTTGGATTTGGCAAACTAAAACTGCATGCCAAGGTCGCGCTCGTCACTCGAAAAGAAGCGGGCGGCACACGACTTTATACTCATCTCTCAACCGGAAACTACAATGCTGCGACAGCTCGACAATATACGGACTTGGGGCTTTTAACTTCGAACCCAGAAATTGGCGCAGATGCGCGAACTTTTTTTGACTCCGTATGGGAACAAAAAGTTCCTTCAAGTTTTAAACAACTCGTCTCCGCACCGCTGCGACTCCATCGAAAGTTGCTCAGTCTCATTGAAGCAGAGACTCAAGCGGCTAAAGCGGGTCGCAAGGCACGCATCGTCGCTAAAGTAAACGCCCTCGTCGATGAGACTGTCACAGCGAGTTTGTATCGAGCCTCTCAAGCGGGGGTTCAGATCGATTTGATTGTGCGCGGTGCTTGCTCCTTAGTCCCCGGGGTCAAAGGCCTGAGCGACAACATTCGTGTGATCAGTATTGTGGATCGATTTTTGGAACACAGTCGGATTTATTACTTTGCAGATTCCAAGGCCATGTACCTCTCCAGCGCGGATTGGATGCCGCGGAATTTTTTCTCGCGGTTAGAACTCGCGTTTCCTATTTTGGATCCCAGAATTTATCAGTATTTAGAGCAAGTACTCATCCCTTTGTATTTTTTGGATACCGTCAAAGCCCAGGAACTTACCGCACAGGGAATCTGGAAGAAGAGGACAAAGTCTTCAATCAAAAAGTCTGATCTGGTGCCCGAGTTTGTGAAGGATTCTAAGGAACCCCTGAATGCACAGGCGGTCTTTGAAAGATTGGCCAGCACGCATTACAAAACGACCTCACTGAGTCTTAAGCCCGCATCGTCAAAGCCAATTTCATGAAGATTGTATTGGTTCGACACGCTCATCGCGACACATCCGACCGCATGCTCGACAACGGCTTAAGCGCAAAAGGATGGGAGCAGGCGCGAGCCGTTGCACAAGAAATTCGAAGGATTCTAGAATCAGAGAAGGCGGGTGGGGACCTGGTTGAATTGATCTCCAGTCCCAAACTCAGGTGCCTCGAGACACTGGATCCCATCTCCAGAATTCTAGGCGTTGGCGTTCAGATTGATCCTCGACTTGATGAGCAGGGAGCGGCAGAGACTGGAAGGAATTTTTCGGATCGAGTACTAGAGTATTTTTCTTTTCTTAAATTGAAGGAAAATAAGTCGGCGATTCTAGTGCTCTGTTCACACGGCGACTGGATTCCAGAGTTTACGTATCGTCTCACTCAAGAACGTCTTGAGCTCAACAAAGCGGGTTTTGTAGTACTCAAGTTTGACTCAGATGATTCGTCTTCAGCAGGATAGACAAAAGGGCTTCCCTGAAGAATTCCATCGCATACGACATCTAGACCTCGACAAAATCCGGGTGCTAGGTCTGAAAGGTCGGAAACTTTAATCCCATAAGGTGGCCACTCGCCAACCCTGGGGAAAAATGCTTTTAATGGGATCATTCGTCTAAAAAAGAAATGAAATGCATACCGGCGAGCTCGCTTCACCTGTACCTCAGTCATTCGAGACGCCATTGGAAGCTCATTCAATATCTCAATGTAACTTCCGATTGAGGTCGCATCACGAGTTAATCCCTTGTTTCTTATCCAAGCCTCGCCTGCAACAACCACCGGAATTCCCATAGCTGTAAGCTCGACACCAGTCTTCGTTCCATAAATGATCACCGCATTACACTCAGACATGGCCGTGTATGTACTGATCTGGCTCTCTGGCGGAATAACAAAAACATTTGGCGGCAAAACAGGAAATACCTTCAATATCTCCCTCAATATGGGCTGTCTAGATCGGACACTTCCTCGAATTTCAGCTGGATGTATTCGAATGAGCAACTGAAGATCAGAACGGTTTTCAAAATAGCGAATGGTTTCAACAATCCACTCCTTCATGTTTTTGAACGCATTTGCAGGATAGTGAAGTTGCGCATCCCACATCACGTTTGTCAAAAGACCAATTGTTGGCTTTGCCTGAATATCAATTCCAATTTCGTTCTTAAGAACTGAAACATCAAATTTTGGTCGCTCATGAAACCAAATCCAATCCCCGCTACCTGTCCATCGGCTCTTGAGATAGCTCATTGTCTCTGCTTCGAGATAGTCAGACCATTCTATGTTTTCCCATGTACTCACAGGCTCTGACATAAGTGTATGGTGGTAAGTTTCGTGGTGGCTAAAAATAAAGGTTTGCTTTCTATACCCAGGGTTCCAATTGACCACGCGAGTCCCCTCGGCCCTGAGCACCTCACCAATAAGGCCCTGGGGAACATAAATTCCATGGTGAAATACAGAAGATTCAAAACGACAAAGCCTCGAAAGTTTTTGGGTCGCTCGAACAACGAGCAGCCCTGCCTCAAAATATCTCCGCAATACTTCTTGATGAGCGGATTCATTTTCAAGCTCTGCTGTTGCGTAAAACCGCAAAGCACCAGCCATACTATGTTCGCCGATATGGAGTCCGTCTAAAACAAAATCCGATATTCTCTCGTAAGCAATTGTGGCTGCGAACTGTTTGCATTCAATGCGATCCTTATCCGAAAGATACTCACTGAGTCTGTGAATCTTAAATCCAAGAGATTCGTAAAACTTAAGCGCCGGAGAAAAACAACCAACACAAAGACTGCCGGGGCCCGACTTTGCAAAGGCTTTGTCCGAAGAAAATTGAGAAAATCCACATTCTAGGCATGCTGGCAAAACTTGATCACACAAAAGAACGTGGACTTCTGCGCCTCTCAAACTGAGGGCTGCACCAACGAGCCCCTCCAATGCGACACCTGGCAAGTGCCCTCCTACAGTGGTCGCCACCAGAACCTTTGGGCCAGCCTTTTTCGACTTCAACCATGGCATTGTAACTGCCGAGCCATGCTCAAGCATTTCCCGCAAGCGAGGGTATCCATCACCCCAGTGGCCGCGCCAATACCTTTTGAAAAGACGCGCGTACCTTAAGATCCCATTAATATGATCACCGAAAATCGTGATCATGCCGCTGAATGCTTTCCGCCCCTCAAGGATTCAAAGAGAAATACGGCATACTCAATGTCCTGAGGAGTATTGATATCGATAGATTCCTCCTCGGACATTTCAAACTTGAGAACCTTCTTCCCCACGGTTGATCCAAACAACTCTAAAGTTCTAGGCCGAGTCACATAAATATTAGCGTTCTGAATGAACACCTTTGGAAGTAGTTGATATGAAAGGGTTTGCGATCCTGTCGATCCCCCGCGAACAAAAGGCTCGATGAATGTCTTCGCCTTAGTCTCAATCCACATTTTATAGGGGTGCTCCGAACAAATGCGAACAGACCTGAGGGAGTCAGCGCGCGCTGTTCTTTGCATCATCCGAATCGCTCGATCAATTGACTCGGGCCTTCGAAATGGTGCAGTAGGATACAAGTTTACAATCAAAGCGGGAGAATGTTTCTCGTTTCTTTTGATCCACTTCACCACGTGATCATGAAACTCATACTCAGTTGCAGCTGGGCCGGAGATTTCTTTAGGCCTCAAAAAAGGAACTTCGGCTCCAAAATTTTTTGCAACCTTTGCGATCTGAGGACTGTCAGTCGAAACAATGACTCGATCGATCAATCGACTCTTGAGCGCACAAGAAATTGTATGAGCGATCAAGGGCTTTCCGCCCAAAAGTCTCAAATTTTTGTTTTTGACTCGAGTAGACCCAGATCTCGCAGGAATCAAAGCGAGGTTATACCCCTCTTTCAATTCGCCCTTAAGAGACATCAAACTGCTCGCAAATGAGAGGCTTTCGCCCCACCAATCCTAGCCAATACTCTCTCAGCCACGGACTCAGCGTCCAGTTTGTGAAACTTAAGCGCCTCAAGAGGAGTTCCACACGCAGGAAACCCTTCGACACCCATCACATCAAACTCCATTCCCTTGAGCACATCGAGTTCATTCAGAGTAGCCATCAGGCGGTCGCCCAATCCACCTCTCGGAGCATGATCTTCAAGAACGAAGCAGTTTTTTACGCCACGAAGTTCTGTCTGAAGCCACTCTTTATCAAAACGATTCAGCCAAGGCATATTGATCACTCGAAGGTTCTTTCCTTTCTCACGCAATATCGCTTCGGCATTCAAAGCTTCGTTCAACATTACGGATCCGTAAGTAAACAAAACATTCTCACTCCCCTCGGTAAGGGCAACCCCTCGACCGAAAGTAAACTGATAGCTACTGGGCAATTGTATAACTTGAGGCGAAGGCCCAATCACAAGTCGAATCATCACAGACTCCTTCGCTTCAGAAATCGCATACCTTGTGATCATATCCATCTCAATCGAGTTGGCCGCCTGTAAAACGGTGACGTTCGGAAACGCGGAAAACAGCGAAATATCCCTGATTGATTGATGTGATTTTCCGGGACCCGCAGGTATCAGGCCTGCGTAATGGCACGCAAACACAACCTTTTTACCTTCACTTAAGAGATTGTATATTTGCTCATTTGTCCGAGCGGCTAGAAAGTTTGCAAAGCTATTGCACACAGGCACCAGCCCCTGAAGCGCAATGCCGGCAGCCATGGAAACCATATCCTGCTCTGCAATTCCACACTCAATAAACCGCTCTGGATAACTGTCCTCAAACTCACGAAGTTTGCAATCAAGCGAAAGATCCGCATCCAATATCACAAAATCTTTATTTGATTTTGCCAGCTCAACCAAAGTTTTACCGTACGCTACAGCAACAAATTCATCACTGACCTTACTCAGGCCCTTTGCAATAGCCTCGGGCTCCCTCATTTCTAAGTGCCCTAAGTTCAATGAGGCAAAATCAGCTTTGATACTTTCCCAAAGTTCAAGATAAGCCTTCTGATAGGAGGCATCATCGGGAGCTCCTGCATGCCAACGATAGAATCCGTTGTTCTCCTGAAGAGCCCGAGGATGTTCCATAAACGAAACACCTCTGCCCTTGATAGTGTCAAAAATGCAAACCTTTGGTTTGTCCGTAATCTTCTCAAAATCGGCAAAGACCTTAGCGATGGCTGCGTAGTCGTGACCGTTCGCGCGTGCAACCGCCCATCCAAAGGCTTTAAATTTAGCCTCCAAGTCTCCCAAACTCACAATTCGATCAATGTAGCGATCGGATTGAAGTTTGTTGTGATCTACGACCACGGTCAGATTGGAGCACCCTTGTTGAACAGTTGACTGAAGTGCTTCAAAGTTTTGCCCTTCTTGCAATTCGCCATCTCCGGTCATTACAATGACTCTTCCCTTTCGACCGCGGTATTTTTTACCAAATGCAATTCCGCGTCCCTTAGAAATACCCATTCCTAGCGAACCCGTATTTGCCTCGATGCCTGGGATCTTAAGATCAGGATGACCATCAAGCCCCCCCAACCGTCGCAGCTTCAGAAACTTTTCTTCAGGAACTATGCCCAAAGAATAAAGGACAGCGTATTGGCCCGGCACATCATGACCCTTTGACGAATAGTAAATATCTCTATCAGGATTATCCCATCCAATGTTCTTTACGTTCATATAGTGGTGATAAAGAAAAACCACGATATCCATCGCGCTATAACTCGAGCCCAAATGGCCCGATCCAGCTCGCTTCACTTCAAAGAGCGTATTTAGTCTGCACATCTTTGCAACGAGAGGGAGGAGCTGATCTGTTTTAAGTTGCGCAGCACGAATTCGATCAAATTCAGACTTGGGAATAAATCGTGTGGTCATTTATTAAATCCTTTCTGGAAGAACATTTTCGTAAATCACTTTTAAATTCGAATACACGTCGAGAGCTTCCGGACCAGGCTCTCGAGTTCCATTTCCCGAGAACTTCACCCCTCCAAAGGGCATGTGGGGTTCACTGCCATAAGTTCCCGCATTGATAATAGCGACGCCTGATTGAATTTTTCGAGAAAATTCAATCGCTCGACTAAAATTAGACGTATGTATACTCGCCGTCAGACCGTAAGGAGAATCGTTGGCCATCGCTAAAGCCTCATTAAAACCATTCACGCGGTACAAGCAGGTGATAGGTCCAAAAAGTTCGGTTTTTGAAAGTAAATCGTCATTTGAAAGGCCCTCGAGAATCGTAGGCTCCATATAATAACCACGCCGGTGTCCGTCGCCATCAATTCTGTTTCCCCCCAACAGAAGGGTCGCACCTCTTCCCTTTGCGGATTGCACCGCGGCAAGCATGTTCTTAAGCTGTGTCTCGTTAATGACGGGTCCAAAGTCATCGTTATCGCGATTGCCAATTTTTAGGTTTTTTGCCGACGAAAGCAGGAGGGATTTAAAGTCTTCGTAAACTTTATCAAAGATTATAATTCGAGTGGCTGAAGCACATCTCTGGCCTGCATTGCTAAAAGCTGACAGGAGAGTCCACTTCACTGCGTTTTCCAGATGAGCGTCATCACAAACAATGAGGGGATTTTTTCCGCCCAATTCCAAACAGACTTTCGCCAGACGCTCACCCGCCACTTTTGCGATAAAGCGCCCCACACTCGTCGATCCCGTAAAACTGATAACCTGAACTCGACTACTTTCCACGAGTGGAGCACCCGCTTCCTCACCCAACCCTTGAAGAATGTTTAACACGCCTGGCGGCAATCCCGCTTCAAGCGCCAATTGACCAAAAATTCTAGCCGTCAAAGGGGTGTCCTCCGATGACTTAAGCACAGCAGAGTTTCCACAAATCAACGCCGGAAACGCTTTCCATGCAACATTCGCAATTGGAGTGTTTGCAGCTGTGATCAATCCGCAAACTCCCATCGGCTCTCGAACAATAATCGGATATCGGTTCGCCACGCCGCTTTGGGTTGTTCTCCCAAAGAGCCTTTGCCCTTCAGCTGCCATAAAAAAGCCCTGTTGAACGGCGCCTCCCACTTCTCCCAGCGCGTCCTTCATCGACTTACCGGTTTCAAGGGATACAACTTCGGCAACCTCACGTTGACGCGCCTTTAGTACCGAAGCCACCTCAAACAAAATCTCGCCTCGCTTCACTCCAGGAGTGGCCGCCCATAAAGCCTGCGCCCGCTCTGCGACATCCAAAACAGCAGAAATGTCTGCAGGCTTAGTTCTTGTGACCTGACAAATCACCTCTCCCGTATGCGGATTGCGCTTTTCAAAAAAATCTCCTGAACGCGAAAATATTTCCTCCGCACCTACGATATTTCCAATTTTATCTGGAATCACTCCCATAATCACTCCTTCGTCACCAAGCGGTCCAACCGCCGTCCACCATCAAATTTGATCCTGTCACATAGGATGATGCGTCCGACGCTAAAAAGATTACGGCACCATTCATTTCATCGGGCTTCGCCATCCGGCCTATAGGCATTCGCTTGAGGTACTCTTTCAAAAAATTATCGTCCTGATTATTGAAAATTCCTGCCGGCGTTAATGTATTCACTCTTACGCCTTGTTTTGCCCAATAAGTTGCCAGGTAGCGAGTCAGATTCAAAATTCCAGACTTCGTAATCGAATAAGCAACAGGCTTGTACCATTCCGTCCCGCCTTGCCGCTTGTACTCGTAGATGTCCTGGTTCGGTGAAACGATTCCGTAGATCGAACCAATGTTGATAATACTTCCACTCCCGATATTGGCCATGCGCTTACCAAACACCTGGCAACAAAAGACCACCCCTTTCAAATTGACATCCATCACCCTGGAAAGTGATAGCTCAGGAAAATCCTCAAAAGGACCATTCTCCGATGCGGGTGCATTCGGGGGAGAGTCAATCGCCGCATTGTTTACCAAAATTTCCGGCACTTTTTTAAAGTCAGCCTCTATACGATCTGCAATGAGCTCCAACTGTGAGCGCGAACAAACGTCCCCTTCGTAAATTTTTATTCGCCCCTCGCTTTGATAGTTATCAAACTCCGCTGTGGACTGGACGGACTTTGCAGTACGATCAATGATGGCTACATCGCCCCCCTGACGAACAATGGCACAGCTAAACTGTTGCCCCAACATGCCCAGCCCACCTGTTACAACTCCCAACTTTCCCTGAAGCGAAAAAAGATTTGTCACAGCCTTCGTCCTTTCTGGGCCCCATAAAGCATTTCGCAAAACTCCCTCACAGCGCCTTCGCCGCCCTTTCGAGATAGCACTACGTCAGCAGCCTTCATCACTGCGGGCCAGGCATCCGAAACAACTACTTTCAATCCTGCAACTTCAAGCGCCTCGGAGTCGTTAATATCGTTTCCCAAATATGCCAACTGTGTGGGCTCAATTTTTTTGGCCGCCAAAAGCGCCTGGACCTTTAGCTTTTTATTCTCAACACCTTGGTGACATTCAATTTTCAACTTTTTTGCTCGAGCACTTACAACAGGATTTGTCTCGGTCGAAACAATGCACATTCCGATGTCCAAGCGACGGACCAAATCGAGACCAAGGCCGTCAAAACGACTGCAGGCCACTGCTTCGCGCCCATCTTCAAAAACAAAAACCCGGTTATCCGTGAAAACACCATCAAAATCGAAAACTACAAAGCTAATACTTTCCAGCTTTTTACGAATATGAGGCGCGAGTGAGTTCAAGGTCTAGACGTTCAGCGCATCAAACGCAAAACCCTCGTCCTCAGCAACATCGCGTCTTAGGGGCTTTCCTATGAGCTTGTCGATTTCATAAGGGTGCAGCCCATCCGCCGGTGACTTCACAGCGATATCCTCGCGCACCAAAACAGCACCAGCCTTAAGGGGTCGAGCCGCCACAAGCTTTTTTCCCATTTTCGTGAGGGGAGCCTTTTCACTGGCCCACTGCTTCTTCTGTCCGTCACCAAGAGCAATTCTTGTTCGCTTCAAATCTCGAATCATTTTTGTCATCCCTGATGGTTCAAGTGAAAACGCATGATCCGTTCCTTTCCAGGCTCGATTGAGCGTGAAGTGCTTCTCAACAACTCGTCCACCCAACATATACGCGGCTAAAGCCATCGCAATACCGTTGTCGTGAGAGGAAAAACCAATAACAATGTCTCTAAAAGCATCTCGGAAAGTAGAAATCACTTTCAGATCCAGTTCTTCAAATTTTGGGGGGTATCCCGCTGTACATTGCAAAATACAGAACTGGGGATTGATGGGCATGATAGCATCGTAGGCCCGCCTTACATCCTCCATTGTTCCGCCACCGGTACTAACAACCATGGGCTTCTTAAACTGTGCCACATACTTGAGAAGTGGAATGTTCTTTAAATCTCCTGAAGCCATCTTAAAGGCCGGCATTTCGAGTTTTGCCAAAAAGTCAGCACTATTAAAATCAAACGCCGTTGAGAAAAAAGTAATTCCCAAACTTTGCGCATACTTCTTCAACTCGACATACTCATCTCGCCCAAACTCTAAAGCCTCGCGGTGGGCGCCGTAAGTGGGGCCATAAGAATTTTCATTTTCATAGGGCTTGTCATACGCCGCCTTTGTAAACAAACTGCGGTTATCTCGCTTCTGAAGCTTTACAGCATCACAGCCTGCGGCTTTTGCAGCCAAAAACATTTGCTTACAAGTTTCAATATTTCCCTGATGGTTGTGCCCAATTTCAGCAATGACGTAACAATCGGATTCATCATTAATAACACGACCATCAATTGTTAACTCTCGCTTACTTAACTGCTCTGCCATACGGACTCCTCAACAAGATTTCAGGTAACACTTCATATCTAGACCACGAGAGGGGGGAACTGAAAGCAAGAAAATTTAAAAACTCGAAGCCCCTTTTTGAATCGCCGGGCATTCTCAGTAATCGTACGGGCCTGTTGTGACCCCCAGGCATAAGATGCCAATAAGACTTAGGAATTGATAACACCACTCCAGATGTATAGCCTCACCCGCTAGGAGTGGAACCCAAGAGCCCAAATCCCAGCGCAAAGACAGGCCCCATCCGAAAGGAAGCGAAGCACGCGTCCATTTACGCACTCTCAAATCTCATGACTCAAGTGGGGACTTTTTTGGTTCTCCCTTTTTTGTGGAAGTACCTGCGCCCCTCAGACTATGGAATTATCGGCGTCTCTGAAATCATCACCTCTTTTCTGGGAATCTTATGGGGCCTCTCCTTGGAAGCCAGCGTGTCCAGATTTTACTATGAGTGGAGCCCTGAAGAGCGCCGGGCCCGCCTCGGTTCTGTATGGATAGCGGCCTGGAGCAGCGCCATTGTCTTGGGTTTTCTTTCGATATTTGCGGTCTACTTCACCAGCGAGATATTTTTTCCAGATGTGCAATTTTTCCCCCTTCTTTTTTTGGGAATGACTCAAGGAATAATGCTGAGAATGCGGCAGATCACCTTCCATACAATTCGAATAGTACAAATGCCATGGGTGTATTTCTGGTACAGCTTTGCTGTGTTTGCCATCTCGACTTCTATGACTGTCACGTTTGTCGTTTGGCTGGAGTGGGGTGTGTTGGGTTATTTTGTAGCGTGGAATTTGAGCGAAGCGGTATTGCTCCTCCCCTGCTCCGCTCTAATGATGAAATTTGCTACGCCTCGCCTAAAGGTGTCTGAAATTAGAGAGGCTGTTGCATATGCTCTTCCTCTTATCCCCAACAACTTTATTAGTTCCATCTCATCAGTCTCTGACCGGTTTATTTTACAGCGATTTGCTTCCCTCGAGGCGCTAGGGATTTTCACGCTCTGCATGAAGTTCACTAACATCATCATCTTAACATCTGATGCTGTAAAAATGTCTTTTGCGCCATTCATGTTTAAAGCTGTCAGCGAGGAGGGCCGCGCAGCCGTTAAAAAAATATCTGAAATACGTATGTACTACCTCATCCCCATTTTTGTCGCAGCGCTAGGGCTCGCCCTTTTCATCCAGCAGTTTGTTCAAATCGTAAACCAACCGGACTACTTTCCCATTGCGAACTACATCCCGCTCTTGGTTGGGCCGGCAGTTATCCTCACGCTCTTTCCATACTTTGCATCCGGAATGCTGCTCGCAAAACGGACAAAAATGATGATCGTGCCCTCCTTGATTCAACTCGTTTTGGTTGTGATCTGTGGATCGCTTCTCATCCCAGACTACCAAATCTATGGGATCGTCTATGCTCGCTATTTTACAATGATTGCTTTTGTTGGAACTGGAGTTTTCCTTTCACAACGCTATTTCCCAATTCCAATTGACACCAGAAAGCTCGTCTTGCTTTTTACCATCTTGTCGATAGGAATAGTGGTTTCAATGGTCAAGGGACTCCCCAATGGCAGCACTGGACTGATGTTGAATTGCGGCATATTCACCATATTGAGTGCCCTTGTGATCATCACCGTTTCAGGCGCGTCTACCTCCAAAAGCCACCTCATAAATATTTTGAAAAAAATTCGATGAACTTTGAAGCACTAAAATTTTTACTCAAACGTGTCTTGACTGAGAGCCAGATTAAACTTCTTTCAAAGATTCATCTTAAGAGCTCCATCGGATTCGGAGAAGCTAAAAAGAAAGTCTGTTGGATTATAGTGTCTTTGATCCTTGCTCCAATAAGATGCCTGCCACTCAAATATCAGGCCGACGTCAAAGAGGGTCTTAAGCCTGTCGGCAAAATGGATTACTCAAAAGCCTCAATCAAGATGGGGGCAAATTCTTATTGGCAACACTATAGGCTTAAATCCGCAGCTAAAGAGCCTGAAACCGTTGCATGGATTGAAAACTGTATTCGGCCAACAGATGTTTTCTATGACATTGGTGCGAATGTCGGAGCTTATTCCCTGATCGCTTTTTCCGCCTCACATAGAAGTGCAAAAATTGTTTCATTCGAGCCTGGATTTTCAACTTTTGGCGAGCTCTGTTCCAACATTCTCATGAACCAGGGTAGTAAAAATATCATCCCTCTCCCTTTAGGGTTGAGTGCCGAAACTAAAGTAACTGAGTTTGTTTACTCAGATATTAGTGCGGGAGCAGCTCAGCACGCCTGGGATTTTGGTCTCAATCGAAAAAAGGGCGAGTTTGAAGGAACCTCGAAGATCTCGACGCCTTGTTTTCGGTTGGATGATCTCGTCAGATGTTTGAATCTGCCGTTGCCCACCCTGGTCAAGATTGATGTTGATGGACCTGAGCTTGAAGTCCTCAGGGGTGCTAAAGAAACGCTCGGCCACCCTCGTGTGCGATCTCTGTTGATAGAGCTCGAAGATTCAAATTCAATGGAAATCTGTAAGCTTCTCGAAACCTATTCTTTTCGAGTTGAAGCTATCCATCGCAGGGGATCAACTTGGGCCAATTACATTCTTCAAAAGGCATGAATAACGGCTTATGAAAATATTGTTCGACATCGGGCTACCTCCCCACATTCGACATTACGATAATGTGATTGCGAATCTCAAAAGTCGGGGACACGACGTAATCGTTTCCACCAGCTTGGCCGACACAAGCCTCTTTGCCAAACAAGACATAGATCAGGACCATCGCAATGTAATTCTTAATGTCCTCTACCTGCCTCACGAGCCGTGGGCCGAACAGGCTTATTTTAATCGCGCTCTGCGCGACGCCGTCAAATATCTTGATCCCGAATACTCCCATTCAAACCTTTTGCGCGGGAGAATTCTGAATATGCTGCAACACGGACTTTCAGAGCCTTTTCAGAAGGCGGGAAACACGGCTCTGGAGTTTATTCAAAAATTGAGCCCCACGGAGCGCATGGCTTTTTCGAATCTCCTTGGCCAACTTGATGAAGCTGGCCCTACGAGCAAAAAACTCGAAAAGTTTCTTCTCAATCATCGACCAGATTTTTTACTCATCACACCGCTGATATTTACGCAATATGGTCAGTTTGAGCTCCTCAAGGCCGCAAAGAAACTAAGTATTCCAGTCGGATATCTCGTTTTCAGTTGGGATAATCTTTCGACGAAGGGCGTTCTGCAAATCAATCCAGATGCTATATTTCTTTGGAATGAAATTCAGAGAGATGAAGTCCTTTCAAAATATAATTTTCCCCAGGAAAAGATATACGTCTGTGGGGCACCTCGATTTGATTACTTTTTTGAAAAGAAGCCCTCCTTGTCTCGCGATCAATATTTTCAAAAGTTTGATCTGAACCCAGAAAAGAAGGTTGTGACGTACTTATGTTCTTCCAATCTGATTTCAAACGCAGAGTCAGACTTTGTGATTCGATGGTTAAATTCAATCCGAAGTTCAAGCGCTCCCCTGCTGAAGAATTGCAATGTCGTGATTCGCCCACATCCCAAGTTTAGGGCCCAATGGGAGAACTTTGAAGTGCCAGCCTCGGAAGGAAAAACCACCATTTCATCTTCAAAAGGCCTGAATAACGACCCCCTTTTGTTTGATACACTGTATTTTACGGATGTCGTCGTAGGGCTGAATACCAGCGCGCAGCTAGAAGCAGCGGTACTCAATAAACCGGTGCTAACTCTCAACGTACCTGAGTTCTCAGAAGGCCAAGAAGGAACGATCCATTTCCACTACCTCCTCAAGGAAAAGGGTGGTTTCGTACGCCGCGCATCCTCATTAGAGACACATCTCGAAGACCTTAAGAGCGTGCTGGGGGGGGACATTGATTCTGAGGTCATCAAAAATTTCGTAAAGAAGTTCATTCGACCGCAAGGTTTAGACAAAAGTGCTGCTGACGCTACAGTTGATTCAATCGAGTTTTTTGCCTCGAAGGTTGTCCGCTCTGGGGCACGCCGATCTTCAGTTTGGAAGCGCCTGCTCGGCTCCTAGGTCCGCACAAACAATGATGTTCTGCGTAATGATGGCATCACGAGAGCCCATGTCAGACATCATAATTATTTTTATGACCCATTCTGTTAAGCGCCATATGGCCATCCGAATCAAGGATTTCAAGCTGTAGTAAACAGGACCCGCAGACGCGAAAGTTAAATTATAAAAGCCCGAGTTTAACAAAATCTGCTGAAGGCTCGACCGAGTAAAAGCGATTTCATGAGTAAAATCTCCATAACGAATTCTTCCAAAAAACGGCGACTCCCCGTTGGGAACCTGTAAAACTAGGCGGCCTCCTGGACGAATGGCTCCCCGAAGGACCTGCAAAACCCTCATTGTTTCTGATTTTGGAAAATGCTCAAGCACATCCCTCATAAAAATACAGTCATACTGAATTTTTGAATCACTCAACTCGAAGAGACTCCCCACTCGAATCGAAGAAATTCCAAGGGAATGGCCCACGCTAATCTGCTCGGAACTCAGATCGATGCCCTCCGAATTCTGGTACCCCAAGCGATGAAGCCAATGAACGAGGGCCCCGCTTCCACAACCAACATCTAAAATTCGAGACTCTTTATTCAATGGTAGAAATCGTCCGAAATGAGCTCGATAGGTTCGACCACGAGCCCTCAAAGTCTCCGGTGTTTCCGGCCCCTTTCTGGGATTGATATGAGTGGATACATAATCCTTATAAAGTGACTGCATGTCGATTCACCCCGCTCACACTACCCATGGCTTCCAAAAGATACTGCTCCATTTTCAAATTGGTAACATCCTGATTGAAACTCTTGACCGCTCTTTCGCGGCACGCCAACTCCATTAACTTTAGTTTATCAATCTGATGAATCGCATCGATCACCCTGTCTGCAAGTGCTTCGAAATTGTTCGGCGAAAACAAGAAGCCCGTCCTTCCATCGACAACAACTTCTGGGCCTCCTCCAATATTGGAAACCAAAGCGGGGCGCCCCACAGCATTGGCTTCCGCGATCGCAAGACCTAAGCACGCTCGCTCGTTAATGCTTGGTACAACAGCAAAATCCGCCAATCGATACATTTTCGGAAGATCTGAATAATTGAGATTTTCAAATACACGGATGTTTTCTGGAAACCGAGACTCTGCAATTCTCGCCTCAGGTGTCAGCTCTCCCCGACCACCAACAATCAACATCCGAAAATCTGGTGCTGCTAAAAAAATCTTAGGAAGCGCTTTGATCAGTATCTGCAGGCCCATCTCTTCTACCATTCGGCCAACAAAAATTCCTTTTGGGCCTGGCTTGAGACCAATCCTTTTTATTAAGTCAGAAGTATCTACTTGAGGATTAAAATGCTCAACGTCCACTCCATAATGCAAGCATTCTGCGTCGAGCTCAAAACCCGTCTTCTTGAACGAATCTGCGCAGTGTTGACTACAAGAAAGAACCTTTGAACTTGCCTCATGCACTTTCTCAACCAACCCTCGATGTTTATCAAAAAATTTACGTTCAGAAAAAAGATCCCCAAAAACCGTCAAAATAAGGGGGAGCTTGAATTGCTTTGCGGCCACCATTCCTTGAAGGCCTGCCATCATTTTATAGCTCGCAATGACGCCTACACGCCGCTCCTTGCAGATCTGGAATATGACCCCTTCGATACTTGAAAGCACCGCCCTCGACCAGTGGGTCATTCCCATTCCTTGGGTGTGCTCCAAGGTTTTTCGAAAGGGCGCTCGACCCAAGATAAGATCGAGGATTCGATTGAAGCGAGTAGGTCGAACGACTTCATAGCCCCCAATTTGCTCTTGTCGATGCCTCCCCCAATTTGGATTCATCGCTTGTGAAAGGACCGTCACCTTCCATCCGCGATTCGCAAGAAAAGGAGCTAGTGAAGCAATGTGGGAAGGTACTCCACCAAAAGGGGGGGGGTGATTTCCAATCAGAAGAACTGATTTTTCAGGATCATAAGCCATTATTTTGATTCAAAGGTTCTGGGCAGCTCCCCTTGAGAGTAGCCTTCAATAATTAGATCGTTCAACAGCATCCGTTCGACCATTTGTGAAAATGAGACTCGAGGAGCCCATCCCATTTTGTCTCTGGCTCGTGAGATGTCCCCAATTTGAAACTTTGAATCTGTCGGCCTATAGAGACTCGTGTCGATTCGACAATGCTGGTCCACCGACAGCCCTAACAAATTAAAACACTCCTCTATAAACTGCCGTGCGGTACGCGTTTCTGTTGCTGAAAGAATATAGTCATCCGCAAAATCCTGCTGTGTCATAAGCCACATCCCCTCTACAAACTCCTCTGCCCAACCCCATGTTCTGGGACTATCAATGTTACCCACATTCAAACAAACTTCCTTTCCCAAAAAAATTCGAGCCGCAGTTTGAGTTACCTTTCTAGAAAAGAAGGTCGGCGATCGCCTGATTGATTCGTGGCTATACAAAATCGCATTAGAGGCATGAAGGCCTCTCAAGCGGTAACAAGCCGTCGTGTGGTGTGCAAAGGCCTTGGCACATCCATACGGACTTATAGGAATAATCGGGGTCACCTCTCTCTGCGGACTCTGCGCAGACCTGCCAAAGATCTCTGCTGATGATGCGTTAACGAAGCGACAATCTAATTTCAAAACTCGGATCGCTTCCAGCAAACGAAGACAGCCCCCACCAATCGCCTCAAACGTTTCCTCGGGTTTCTCAAAACTCACAGTTACACTTGATTGACCGGCAAAATGATAGATTTCAGATGGCTTCAGTCCCGCAAGAAGTGCCTGAATTCTTTGAGCATCTGTCAAATCACAGTCCACAAACTCCAACAATCTTGTTGAGGTCTGCAATGCTTCCAGGTCGCGGACTACGCCTTCCACCAAGTGCCAATCTGCCAACCTAAGAAAGCCAACGACTTTATAGCCCTTTTCTAAAAGAAGACGGGCAAGATAAAATCCGTCCTGTCCCGCCAACCCTGTTATCACTGCGGTTTTCATTTGATAGGCAGTTGTATAAGAGTGGATAGTTGAAATAGCCATTTGAATTTAAGTGGATTTTAATTAAGGATTTATAAAATGTACCCGAGGGACAACTTATTTATGACAAAAAAGGCGCTAATTACTGGAGTTACAGGGCAAGATGGAAGTTACTTGGCAGAGCTCTTGCTCGAAAAGGGGTACGAAGTTTACGGCCTGGTACGACGCTCATCTCACCCCAACCTCGGCCGAATTGAACATTTAATCCGGGCAGATTCTCAGCCCTCTAAAGGCCTCCAAATTTTGTATGGTGACCTTGGGGACTCCAGCTGCCTTTGTCGCATTGTGGGCCAGATTAAGCCTGATGAAATCTATAATTTGGCCGCTCAAAGTCATGTGAAAGTATCGTTCGACATCCCGGAATATACGGGTGACGTAACTGGGCTCGGAACTGTACGAGTTCTTGAGGCCATCCGCGAGAATGGTTTGGAAAGCCGAACTAAGTTTTACCAGGCTTCTTCGAGCGAGCTTTACGGTAAGGTTATTGAGACTCCTCAGACGGAACTAACTCCCTTTAATCCCAGGAGTCCCTATGCTGTAGCGAAGGCCTACTCGTATTATATGACCAAAAATTACCGTGAAGCTTATGGGATGTTTGCGACAAACGGAATTCTGTTTAATCACGAGTCTCCTCGACGTGGGGAAGATTTCGTCACTCGAAAGATCACTCGTGCTTTAGCTCGGATCAAGTTTGGTCTTCAAGAAAAGCTTCATCTTGGAAACTTAGATGCCAAAAGAGATTGGGGCTATGCGAAGGATTATGTTGAGGCAATGTGGTTGATGCTCCAGGCTTCTGAAGCTGATGATTTTGTTGTCGCAACAGGTGAGACGCATTCCATTCGAGAGTTTTTGGATTTAGCCGCTGATTTTGCTGGAATGGATTGGAAAAAATATGTTGTGGTCGATTCTCGATTTTTTAGACCCGCAGAAGTTGATTTGCTTCTCGGCGATCCCTCTAAGGCCACCCGTTTACTCGGCTGGAAGCCTCGTGTCACATTTGAAGGGCTTGTTAAACTCATGATGGATTCTGACCTTCAACAGACTGAGCAGTTTGTTCACGGATTAAATTCAAAGTCCAAGGCTGGACGTCATTTCGAAGAAGAGCGGCTTGTCGCCTCCGTCAATTGAGCGATTTTTCAGAACTCTGAAGACTGTCGACCGAATGGCATAGAGCAAGAAAAAACCAGAAGTAATACAAGCTAAATGAAACATAGGAAAAGCCCCCGGACATCAAGACCGCTAGACCCATAACGGTTCCGAGGGCTAATACATTTTTGTCGTTCGACTCATGTGCCGTCCGCTTTAGAATTCTCAATGCCGGCCCAATTAAAAATACTATAAAAATGAGAGCAGCTAAAATTCCGGCTTCCGCGGCGATGTGCACATAAAAGTTGTATGGGCTCAAAAACCCGAACTCTCCTGTATCGTTGAAGTGAGAAAGAAGCTCCGGGTTGCCGGCTAATGGAAATCCCTCGACCAAATAATTACCGTACTGGTGAGTGAACCCACCCCAACCCACACCGAGAATTGGATTGTCTGCAACCATGTTTAACCCAACCAGCAGATTATGAAATCGTGTCCAAGTTGAGATGTCATCCAAACTGAGGCCTGAAGAAATCTGCGTAATTCGATAGATGAGATAACCTATAACGACCAAGGCGATCAATGACCCCACCATGAGACTGAAATTCAGAATTCCCCGCAATCGAATTGATTTGTTGTACTTATGAAAGAGATAAACAATCAATACGATGGCACTCACAGCAAAAATAATTGCCTTTGCCAATGTGAGAACGGAAAACACAATTGCTAGAATTCCAATCCACTTGGGAATCAATCGCTTTACCTCCGTGCTGGAATTCACCAGTCTGTAAGCGACGACAAGCGCCACAAGACTCATTGCCCAGATACAACCATTTGTTGCTTCCTGTGCAAGCAGCGTAAGTCTCGGAAGGCCCGTCCCCTGCAATGTAGTCATTCCATAGCCAAGGTTCTTTGACTGAAAGAGACTCAAAAAAGGAACAAGATCGCCGTCCAATAAAATATTTAAAATCTCGAAGGCCCCAAAGACAAATGCTGGAACAGCTCCATATGCATAAACTTTTAAAGCCTGACGAACATCATTCCAATTCTGGACGCTCAGAAACACTGCGAAATAAAAAAAAAGACCGACACTAAGGCTGACTGTTTGCCTGATTCCATTTCCGAACATCGTTTGATTGGCGTACTCGAGAGTTAAGTCCCATTTGAAAAATGAGAGGGCGACACAGACTAAAAACAACGCAAGCCAGAATAAATGACGGTACTGGACAACCCGTGAGGCCGCGCCAGCGAATACAAGGCGAGGCAAATCCGTGACCACTGCAAGAGCCATAAATAGCAGGCTGATCTGAACAAACATCCCTTGATTCAAGACCGCAAAACCGGACCACGGCAGAAAAAAAATGGAACACTGAATGAAGGGCAAGTCACGTAAAGAGATGGATTGCATGCTAACTCGAGCCAATGCGTCCATGATATCAAGATGGCCTAATGTTCACACTCTGCCGAGATGGTCCACCAGTCGATGCTGCAACTCGGGAAGCACCAGCTACGACCTTTCCGTAGCTGTACCAAAAAATTAAAAAATGAATCATCATCAGAAGAACGATCGTCGCGGCAGTTGTAATTTTCCAATTTGGAAAATACGGGCTTGTAGGGACATAGGGCGAATCCAATACTTCAAAACTTAGATCTTCCCGGTTGGCATCGATCCGGGACATCTGCAACTCCTTCTGGAGGGCTTCGTATATCATTTGCTTCAAAGTTACTTCACGCTCTAACGCCATATACTCGAGAATCAACTCAGTCTCCGGCGTCCCTTTACCACCTGACCTACCCCCCTGTAAAAACGCCGATTTTTCGAGTTCTCGAAGCTTCCCTTTAAGTGCCTCGCCACGCTGTCGTTCTGCCTTCAAATAAGGGTTATCTTGAGTAAGATACTGACTCAAGTATCTGTCGTTCGTCTCCACGCTTACCAGGCTTCCAAGAATCGAAGCATAGCTAGAGCTAAAATTCTGCATAGATGTCTGCGCAGAAATCATTCGATGGGTCGACTGAAACTCTCTAAACTTTTGGCGCGCCTGTAGAAGGCCGTCTGCAGCGGTCATGGACTCGGTCTCTAAAAAACGCTGAGTCTTCTGACCCATGGTGAGAGTTGTCGAGTTTAAGTATTCTCGCAGGCTTAAAATATAAGCATCAACGAGCTGCTTAACGCGATTTGGGTCTGAGTAACGAACGCTCAACTGGATCAGCCCGGGCTTGCGGGTATCGATTTTGACTTTTTTGCCCTGCAACCACTCTGCTAGCGATACCCGCCTAGCTTCCGTCAGCTCGGACCCAGCGCCAAACTCGTCCTGATGCAAATTCGTCATCACAACAACCCTCTCTGCAAGACTTCGACTCATCAAGACGTTTGCAATTTTCTGCTGAGTCGGAGAGCCAGTGCTCCCGCCGGCCAAACTGAGGACCATGCTCGAGCGCATCATATCTCCTAAACTCAAATTTCGATTACTTTCTCCCAATAGCAATAACGTGCTTGAAGCGTAGTAAGATGCCGGCCAAAAAATATGAAGAGCAATTGCTAGAAGGACAATCGGTGCCGTAGCGTAAAGAAATATTCTTTTTTTTGACGCCAACACCTGAAGGTAAATTGAATTTTTCATATCAACCTGCTCACCTGCCACATGCCCTCCCGATCAAAAACTTCCGCCAAATGCCACCAATACGCCCCCACTGCGATCAATGACCCGGGACCCAAAATAGTGATAGTAAACTATTTTAGTTTGAATAAACAGATCGTTCCATTGATAAACTTGATGGAGGAGTGGATACCAGTTGTAGAAGACTCCCGAAATGACCAGGGGGCCAAATCGAGCTCCAGTGCCTCCACCTCCATTTGCCGTAATACGCGTTTGCGAATGGCGGGTCATAAACCCCCCTCCGCCAAAAAAGGCGCCCACACGCGCCTGATCCTCAAAGAATCCAATGCTCAATCGTGCCTCTTCCGTAATATTTCCCAAAAACAGTCTTTTGTTTTTATTATCAAGTGCTCCAGCCTCTGGAAGACCAAACTCAAACGAGGTTACGAGCTCTAAATTCGAACTCAACCCCATACCAAATGAAAAATGAAAATAGTAATCAGCGCGGCTTATGGGCTTTCTTGCATCCAAGAAGCTTGCCCCAACTCCCAGCCCCAATGAATCTGGCAAGTCCCGGCTCCAGACATTTAGGGGAATCAAAAGAAGTAAGAGCAGTCTTACAAGGTTCATATTATTTTTTCTCACAATTTATTTACTCAACTGAGTTATCGATATGGTCGTTGCAAATATCGCAAGTAGAGTCCCAATTATCGAAACATGATCTTGCCAGAACTTAAATGTCACTTCAGGGACATAAAGCGTGTCTCCTGGCTCAAGTCGAATTTGCTCATTCAATGAATATGAAACCCCGTTCTTTTTGACAATTTGAGCGCGTGCAAAATTTGCACGATTAGTGAGCCCGCCGGACGCTCCAATATAATCCTGAACTGTCAAATGCCCGCTGTATGCGTAGCCTCCAGGAAGGCGAACTTCGCCCGAAACATACACTTTGTCAGATTCGGTAGGAGCCAGGCCTCGGCTCACAAATGGAAATCGAACGATGTCACTGGATTGCAACAGAATTTCGCCTCCTCGCTTCTCAAGATCTGTGAGCCGAATTTCGGAGATCAACTCTTGCCCTTCTTCATCTTTTCTTTGAAGAATGACCGCCATACTCGACGAAATTCGAGTCTTCATAGGTCGTGCCGCCTGGACCAGATCATACAATGTTCTCAACCCATCTCTAATTTCGTACGTTCCCGGGTATTCAACACCACCCCCAATATAAACAGCCTCTCCTCTCAGAGGGACAATAACTGTATCTCCTTCGAGTGCAGTGGGATTCTGGCTTAAATCACCATCTCTAAAAAACTTCTGAAGATCGCATTCAATTGACTTCTCACCACGCTTAATTCGCACTCGCTGGCGCGACGCATCTGGCTTGAGACCTCCGGCCATTTGAACAATATCAGACAATGGCGTTAAAGGAGTGACAGAGACCAACTGAGGATTCACCACCTCACCTAACACAAAGAGCTTAAAAGTTCTCGGCCTTACTAAAGTCACGGAATAGGACAAATTCTTGAATAACTTTTGCAGCCGAGCCACGATCTCTGTCTTCAACTGAGCCAGTGAGCGATTAGAGGCCTGAAAAACTCCTACTCGTGGAATGACCAAAGCTCCTTCAGCGGTCACTACTCCTGTGAATTGATCGACAACATCCCCCAAAAGCATCGCCTGAATCACATCTCCAGAATTTAGAATATAGGTCTCGGGATTTAAATACACTCCTGCACCGACACCTTCTTGAGCACTCAAGTCGCTCCCCGAATGAACCGCCTTTCCACCTAAAAGGTCCTGACTTTCCGATTTTCCGCGATCAAAATATCCCTTATCTGCTTCCACTCCTGAAGGCGGTCGAACATTAATCTGGCTATCCACCGAAGGCATGACCTGTGTCGGCTGCGTACTCTCCGGCATGCGTCTAGGATCGCCCTTCGCTTGTGCCATAAGACTTGATGACAACTCACAGGAAAGTAACAATGACCCTATTAATGTAAAAAAACATCTGTCCACAAAGTGACCTCCACCTAACATGCCTAATGGTTTAATGGAATCGATGATTATACAAGCACCGTTTAAAATGCGCCGGTTGCTCTAAAGACAGCTCGAAACGTCTTCAGAAGTATCCAAAGATCTTGCTTAAAATTTGAAAGCTCAATGTATTTACGGTCCAAGGCTAGCTTATGATTGAAGTCGGTAATAAGGCTTCTTCCAGACACCTGCCAAAGACCGGTCAGACCCGGTCTCACCACTAAAACGTCCTTGCATTGTAACGCGCGAACCTCTTCTGGCAACATAGGCCGCGGACCCACAATCGACATGTCTCCCTTGAGAACATTGATGAGCTGGGGGAGTTCATCCAAACTAAACCTACGCAGAACTCTTCCCACTGGAGTCACTCGGGGGTCATTAACTGCCTTAAAAAAGGGGCCTGACATTACATTGAGGTGCAAAAACTGATCTCTCATTAAATGCGCGTTTCTTACCATTGTCCTAAACTTATACATTTTAAACCTGCGGCCACCTCGTCCCATGCGCTCCTGTGAAAGAAATACGGGCCCACCAGTCCCCAATAGAATAGCGGCTGCACAGATCAAAAAAACTGGCACAGCAACAATTAAAAGTAAGGAGGAGAAGCAAAGGTCAAAAACACGCTTGCCCGAATAGTCGAAGTTTGCAGGATTAGACACGAAAGCAGCGTCATAATAATTCACTTGCTCTGCCATACTCCTTGCCGCTGTTTTTGCTTCTGTCGCCATACAAGCTCTCCCCTATCATCTTCGAGTTTTCGAAAAGTTCAACCTAATTAAATGTTTACCATCAGTAAACGGTCCTTTGGTTAAAGAGCCTCGTCAGCCCAAGCTCTGCCTCAAAACTGCCATTTACAAGTTAGCTTCCAGGTCAGAATTCAGTAAACAGAATGCTACAGATATGTCACGCCTCTCTCAAAAGAATGTCGTTTTAACCCATGACTGGATTGATGCGTTTGGGGGTGCCGAACGGGTCCTAGAATCACTCGATAAAGTCTTTTCCCCGGTTGAAATTCATATGTTGCTTGCCAACCCAAAATCTCAGCTGACCCACACCCTTAAGCCAAAACTTCGATTGTCGGCTTTGCAATCAGTTCCGTTCGCGTTTCGATTTCATCGCTACCTTTTAAGTTTCTACCCACGCTTAGTGGAGCGCATGGATGTTTCTAAGGCTGCACTTGTAATCTCGAGCAGTCATTGCGTCGCAAAAGGCGTCTTAACTGCTGCGTCGCAACTTCACATCAACCTGTCCTATACTCCCGCTCGCTACTTGTGGGAGTTTTCTCATGACTATTTTGAGCAAAATGCAATTCGTGGACTGAAGAAGTGGTATGTCGAACGAGTCTTTCAGCGACTTAGAGAGTGGGACTTCATTTCTTCCGCACGAGTCGATTTGTTCGTAGCCATTTCAAAGACGGTTGCTCGGCGCATTTGGAGGGCCTATCGGCGCCCATCAATAGTAATTTATCCCGGGGTTGATCAGAAGTTTTTGGACATTCCCCCACCCGAACGCCGCACAGGCGACTATTTTGTAGTGGTCTCTCGTCTTGTATCTCAGAAGAGAGTGGATTTGGCCGTGAGAGCCTGCACTTTGTTAGGAGTCCCTCTTAAAGTTGTAGGTTCCGGTCCTGAGTTAGAAGAGCTCAAAAATATGGCAGGCCCAAGTATTGAGTTTCTCGGATCTCTTTCGGATTCCTCCATGATTCCCATCATCCAAAACGCTCGGGGCATGATTTTTACCCCCGATGAGGATTTTGGTATTGTTCCACTAGAAGCTCAAGCACTCGGCATCCCAGTCTTAGCTCTTGGAAGAGGGGGAGCCTTAGAGACTATTCTGGCTGACGTGTCAGGAGCTTTTTTTAAGGAAAGTAGCGTTGAGTCACTGGCGACCGCCCTGCGAGAATGGAAGCCAGAAAATTATTCGACGGACAAAATTCGAAAGAATGCGGCTCGCTTTTCAATGACAGAATTTGAAACACAGTTCCAGCGACTAGCAGAGGATGCTTGGGAGTTTTTTCAGAAAACTGGATCCTTCGACGATTCGGTTTTTGTTAGATCTTGGTGCAAAAGTACTTCAGAAACTTCAATGGTGTCGCAAGTTATAGCGGGTCAAAAATGATGCCATTGAATTCGGCCACTAAAATCGCCGTTAACACACTCGCAACGGGAAAGGCGAAGGTGGGATCGGGGCAATACACTTTCAACCTAGTAACACATCTGGTGAAAATGGATCAGAAGAGTCGCTACTTCATTTTTGTTGATCACCAAAATCTAGCCGATTATTGCAACCTTGCGCCAAACATAGAGATCGTTCTTGTGTCGTGGTGGAATAAAAGCAAATACCTTCGAATGATTTGGGAACAGGTCGTGTTTCCATTTCACCTCATGCGACTAAAGATTGATCTGCTCTTTTCACCCGTCTTTATATCGCCAGTCCTTTTTTTAACATGCAAGTCCGTCGTATCTGTTCTGGACATGACTTTTTATTCTCATCCTGAATATCACAATTCTTCTAAGGTTTTTTACTACAAAACCCTTCTTCCCTTAGTTGTCAGACGGGCGGATCAAGTAGTGGCGATTTCCCAATCGACGAAAATCGACCTTCAGAAAACTCTTGCGGTACCAGAAAGCAAAATCACCGTTACTCCCTTAGCAGCAAATGCAAGGTTTAGATTTAGAGGGGGGGTCTCTCGTAAACCGGCCGTACTATTTGTTGGAACATTAGAGCCGCGAAAAAACGCTTCGACTCTGATTAGGGCGTTCTCAAAAATCCCGGCTCCTTATGAACTTTGGATTGTTGGAGGGAAGGGTTGGGGAAACACTGAGATTCAAGAAGCGCTCAACGAAAGCCCTTCAAAGGATCGGATAAAGTTTTTTGGCTACGTGGCGGACTCAGACCTTCCGAGTTTTTATTCTGAGGCCTCTTTATTTGTTTATCCTTCTCACTATGAAGGTTTTGGAATTCCAGTTCTTGAAGCGATGGCGTCTGGCTGTCCCGTGATTACTTCGCGAAATTCTAGCTTGATTGAGATTGGTCAAGACGCCGCCATTCTTTTGAATGACCCAAAGAATGAGAGTGAGCTTGTCGCAGCTATGGAGAAAATTCTTTTTGATCCAACAACCTCTCAATTGCTTGTTGAAGCTGGTATTCGAAGGGCAGCCGATTATTCTTGGAATAAGACCGCTAACCTTACTCTGTCTGCTTTCGAAAAGGCCCTTTTGGGTGATGAGTCGAGAGGGGCACAGACCGAGAATCGAGTTGCATGACGCGGGCCCTCTTCATCTTCTCGTTCATCGCACTTGTAAGTCCTTGCCTCATGGGGCAGTCCCTTATTCCAGCAAGCAGTCGGCAGCATAGGCTTTTGCTTGAAGATCTCTCTTTGACCCAAGATAAAAGTGCCGACGTCTTTTTGGGCTTTTCTCCAACCGCCTTTGAAACCTTCGAGTTGCGAAAACGCGCTCAAATGAGGCTTGACTGGAATCATGCTCACATCGCTGAAACACCCGTCCGTGTCCCAGCGATGGGTTCAGAAAACACACCTGTTTTATTGCGATCACTCCAAACGGAGTCCCAGGGACTCGACATTCCTCACGGCAGTTCGTCTTTCGTTCGAAGTGAAGTGGGGTTATCGCCCACAAGTTGGCTTGCTCTACGAACTACATTGATAGGGGGCACTACAATCGAGGATAACTCTCGCGCGTGGTATCATCTTGCAGAGGCATATGCGGAATTTAAATTTGTAAATTCAGTGATCTCAATTGGGAGAAAACCAATGAATTGGGGCCAGTCATTTGTGGGGCCTCTACTGCTTTCAGACAATTCCACACCCCTCGACTCAATCCAAATCACTAGTCTTCCCGTACGGCTCCCATGGATTTTGGATTATCTGGGTCTGGTGCGGGCAGAGATTTTTTATTCCAGAATGAATGCTGATCGCCTCCCTCAACACGACCAGTTTGTCGGTTGGCGCTTAGGAGTGAAGCCCAACATGAGAACAGAAGTGAATGTGGCAGCACACTACCAGTTTGGCGGCAAACAAGTACGTGGTGGAGCCTGGGATGAAGTTCTCTTAGAAATCTTTGGCGTGAGAAAGGACTACGGTGAAGGACCGAAGAGTTCGAGCAACGTTACAAACCGTGCCGCTCAAATCGACTTTAGAATCAAGTTCCCTGAACTAAAAACACCTCTTTCGGTTTATGGTGAGAACCACCTGGAAGACTGTTGTGGGGGTTTATATTTTCTCTTTCGAAGACAATTGTCTTACCTTTATGGATTCTATCTTCGAACAGACCAGTCAGTGCGAGCGCAAAAAATTCGAGTCGAATATGTCAAAACAGGTAACAAGCTCTATTTTCACGATGTTTGGCTCTCTGCGCTTTCGAACGAAGGAAGCTTAATGGGGCATCCCATCGGGAATGATGCGCAGGGAGTCTATGTTGATTGGATGAAGAGCCTCTGGGCAGCTGAAGGGTCGTTGAGAATTTTCTGGGAAGAAAGAAACCGCAGAGGCCAAATCGATTTTGGGGGGATCTACCTCTATCGCCCTCATTACGAAGAATCCGAGAAAAGGTACGGTACAACTCCCGGTGTTGAGATACCCCTTGCCCCGGACTGGAGGTTAAATCTCCGGGGATCCATAATCCGGGTTATCAATAAGGAAAATTATGGCGGCCGTAACACTTTTGAGTGGGGAACCCTATTGAGTCTTGGATACAATTGGAAAAAATAACACGCTCAATATGGCCGGCAATTTCTTTACTCGAGTCTCGGCCGATGAGTATACGTGAAACATGAGTGGATTCTTGGGCCGATATGGAAAATTTTTTGGCAGCCCCATGATTGTTCACGGCTTGCGACAAGTCCTTTGGGAAATAAGACCGCTTGAGCCCGAGCGACAATTGGCCGTTCATCTCATTAAACGATTGGGCAATGCTGCCGCGGCTGTCGACATTGGTGGGCACATCGGATTTTATTCAAGTGCTTTTGCTCGAATCTGCCCTCAGGTCTTCTGCTTCGAAGCCAATCCAAACCTCGCCCAGTATTTGATTGAAGTTCTCCCCAAAAATGTGGAGGTACTGAACTTGGCTGTTTCAAATTCAGAGAAGAGTTTGGAGCTTAGAATCCCGGTAATGGAGGGCAAGCCAAACACTGGGATGGCTACCACTTCAAAAGCAAATGTTTTTTCATCGGTGGTGCTTGAATCAGAATCAGTTTTGTCTGTGCGCGCAACGACTCTGGACTCGTTTTTCGATAAGCGAATTCCCCGAGGCGGGGTTTCATTTGTTAAGATTGATGTTGAGGGGGCTGAAGAGGCTGTTGTGAGTGGAGCACAAGAGACTATAAGAACGTGCCGCCCCATACTACTGATTGAATCCGAAGCTCGCCACGGAGCTGATATTTCAAATCTATTTAGTCTAATGACATCACAAGACTATTCTGTGTTTAGAGCTGACCCCGCAGGAAAGAAGCTTGTTCTCGTAAAAGCTCAAGAAGTGCCAGCCCTTCAAAGCAATGATCGACTCAAAAAGAAGGAGAAGAATTTTTACAGCACCGAATATGTAAACAATTTCTTTTTTGTCCCCCATGAGCACCTTTTGACCCTTCAAGATTTTGTTGATCAATGACGTCTTGCGAAAATTGCCACAGGATTGGAATTCAGAATCGTCCCAATCCACTCCGCCGTCGCCTTTAGCCCATCAGACAAACCAGTATTAACTCTCCAGCCCGTGAGCTTGGTGATCAGGCTCGTATCCAATACAGATCGCAATTGTTCGCCCGGCTTTTTGGGTTTGTAGGTGGCCACAGCTTTTGTTCCGACAACTTTACAAATCTCTCCAAACAAGGTGTTCACTGAAACTTCTTTGCCCGTACCGACATTGAGCGGCCTGAGTCCTCCGCCCAAGCATTTCTCCGCCGCCAGGTTCGCAGAAACGATATCGCCGACATACACGAAGTCCCGAGTCTGCTCTCCGCTTCCGTAAATCAAACATTCTTTGTTCATCAACAAATTCTGACAAAAAATCGCGACCACACCTGCTTCACCAAAAGGATCTTGGCGCGGACCATAAACATTGGCGTACCGGAGTGCCACGCAATCAAAGCCGTGCTCCATCGCATAAAAACTCAGATAGTATTCCGAAGAAAGTTTCGAAACCCCATAAGGAGACGAGGGGTTCTTGGAATGGTTTTCGTCAGCAGGGAATTTTTCTTGCTCTCCATAGACAACGCCTCCGGAGCTGGCAAAAATAATCTTTTTGCACCCCACAGCCCGCATGCTTTCCAACACACTCAAAAGTCCCATAATGTTAATATCAGCATCCTTCAGCGGATCGGCGACTGAGTCGCGCACGCTTTTTTGCGCGGCATGATGGTTGACGATGTCCGGCCGCTCTCTTTCAAAAATCTTTCTGAGCTCCTTTAGTTGGATGGGCATCTGGATAAATTTTAGCCGCGGATGCTCTTCGGGGAGATTCTCTCGACTCCCCGAGCTCAAGTCGTCAACGACAACGACCTCGTCGCCTCGCGCGAGATACGCATCCACAAGATGAGAACCAATAAAACCGGCTCCTCCGGTAACAAGAATCTTCATGGGCAAACCCTAGCCCACAAAAATGGCTCGTTCTAGGGCTTTATTCGTCAGCGATGGGCAAGTTAGACTCCTGTCAGATATGGCCACCCGTGAGTTTCACCGCGAATTGGTTTTGAATCGCCCTCTCGAAGAGGTTTTTGCATGGCACTCAAGACAAGGAGCTTTTGACCGCCTCACTCCTCCTTGGCAAGAAATCCAAGTTCTCCGCAAACAAGGCAGTATCCAAAATGGTGATGAAGTCGAGTTCTCCGTTGCAATGGGCCCACTCAAAACGCGTTGGCTTGCTCGACATGAGGACTATTCTCTCAACAAAACTTTCACAGATGTACAAATTCATGGGCCCTTTAAATCCTGGAAGCATCAACATCGATTTGAGTCCATTTCAAAAACGGAGTCCAAGCTCATCGATCATATCGAATACGAACTCCCGCTCGGAGGCCTCGTCGGCCAATGTTATACAGAGTCTCAACTAGAGAGACTTTTTGATTACCGCCACGCCACGCTTGCAGAGGATCTCCGACAACATTCTCTTTCAGGGCTCGGTCCTCAGAAAATTTTAGTTTCCGGCGCTTCGGGCCTTGTCGGTCAAGCCTTGTGCGCATTTTTAGAAACAGGGGGTCACGAGATTTATCGCCTTGTGCGGAGAGCCCCCAAATCAAAATTCGAAATATTCTGGGCCCCCGAACGAAACGATCTCAACGCTCAAAGCCTCGAGGGGTTGGACGCAGTCATTAACTTGTCTGGAGAAAACATCGCCGCAGGACGATGGACTGACAAAGTCAAAGACGCACTGAGATCTTCGCGGCTACAAACCACTTCTCTTTTAGCGCAAAAAATTTCTGGCCTGCAAAAAAAGCCACACGTTTTTGTATCGGCTTCTGCCATAGGGTATTACGGAAACCGAAACCAAGAGCTTCTCAAAGAATCAGAGCCTGCTTCTCAGGAATTTTTGGGACAGCTCTGCCAAGACTGGGAGAACGCCACAAAGATCGCTCGGGATTCCGGAATCAGAGTTGTTACCCCTCGCATCGGAATCGTGCTCACACCCGCTGGTGGAGCTCTTCAAAAAATGCTTACTCCCTTTAAGCTCGGTATCGGTGGCCCCCTTGGCACGGGTGACCAATATATGAGTTGGATCAGTCTGGACGACCTGCTCTATGTTTTCCTTCACTGCATTGCAAAGACAGAGCTCTCAGGAGCCGTCAATGCCACCACTCCTCAAGCTCTCACCAATCTCGAATTTTCAAAAGTCCTCGCGACAGCACTCCACCGCCCCCTTGGGCCCAAAGTACCCGCATTTGTTCTCAGAACTCTGACCGGTGAAATGGCAGACGCTCTATTGCTTGCAAGCACTCGATGTGAGCCGAGCGCTTTGAATCAAACTTCATTTTCGTTCTCAAGACCTGAGCTCGCCTCAGCACTCGAGCATCTCTTAGGACGCCATGACTGAGCCCGGCGCGACAGCACTGATTTGGCTTCGCAGGGATCTTCGTCTGGCCGACAACCCCGCGCTCTCGGAAGCTATTCAGTTAAAACTAAATATCATCCCCGTTTTTATCTGGGCTCCAGAAGAAGAGGCTCCTTGGCAACCGGGTGCAGCAAGTCGTGTTTGGTTGCACCACGAGCTCTCAGATCTTTCTGCTTCGCTCAAAGAAAAAGGTTCGCGGCTCATTCTTCGCAAGGGGGCAAGCCAAGAAACTCTCGAGTCCCTGATCAAAGCGACGGGAGCAAAATTTGTTTTTTGGAATCGTCTCTATGAGCCCTCAACAAAATCTCGTGATGAAAAAATCAAACAAAGTCTCAAGAGTTTGGGAATCGACGTTCGATCATTTAACGCCTCTTTGTTGCACGAACCTTGGGAGGTTTCCACGGGACAGAAAAATCCCTATCAAGTTTTTACACCTTACTGGAAGGCCTGCCTCCAGCTTGAACATCCCGAGCCTTTAAAAGAGCCCCGCGATTGGAGTCATCCTATTACCTGGCCTTCATCAGATTCTCTCTCAAGCTTTCAGCTGCTTCCCACTCAGCCTCGCTGGGATAAGGAGATCGAGTCTGACTGGAAATTTGGTGAGCGCGAAGCTCGGCAATCTCTCAAGTCGTTTTTAAAATCTTTTGCCTCTCAATACGAAATCAACAGAGACATCCCCTCGACACCTGGCACATCACGGATTTCGCCGGCTCTTCATTTTGGATCGATAAGTCCAAGACAGATTTGGTCTGAAACAAAAAAATGGATGAAAGACAATCCTACCGCTGCGGGTCGCCGCTCTGCTCAAGTGTTTCTCAAAGAGATTGGCTGGAGGGAGTTTGCGCATCATGTGCTCTTTCACTTTCCTCACACACCTCACAAGCCCTTACGTTCTGAGTTCCAAAATTTTCCATGGAAGGCACAACCCAAATTCTTGCGTGCTTGGCAGCGAGGTCAAACGGGTGTTCCGATTGTGGATGCTGGAATGCGGCAGCTTTGGAAAACTGGCTGGATGCATAACCGAGTGCGTATGATCGTGGCATCGTTTTTGACCAAGCATTTGCTGATTTCTTGGAAAGAAGGGGCCCATTGGTTTTGGGACACACTCGTTGATGCCGACCTTGCCAGCAATACACTCGGTTGGCAGTGGGCCGGTGGTTGTGGCGCTGATGCCGCTCCTTATTTTAGAATTTTTAATCCCGTCCTTCAGGGCGAAAAGTTTGATCCCGAAGGAGCTTACGTCAAAACTTGGGTTCCCGAACTCAAGGAACTTTCTCCCCGCTTCATCCACAGTCCATGGAATCAAGTTCACTCGTTTGATTATCCCCCGCAGCCCGTGATTCAACTACAAGAAGGACGAGATCGAGCTCTCGAAGCCTTTGCCGAATACAAAACCAAAAAGGCCGCTCCATGACGAATTTGGATTTACTCTGGAAAATTCACTTATTTTCGACGCTCTTTATGTGTGGTCTCATTTGGTTTGTCCAAATCGTCCACTATCCACTCTTTGATCGAGTCGAGAAGTGTTCATTCCCGTCATTTGAATCCTCGCACGCCACTCGAACAGGCTCCGTCGTGGCTCCGGTCATGATCGCAGAGTTTTTGACGGCGATCAGTTTGCTCGGATTTTCGGCGTCTTTGAAGGCGAGCCCTCTATTTTTGTTTTCAGTTGTACTTTTAGCTCTCATATGGATCTCAACATTTATTGTTCAAGTCCCCCTCCACAA
>CAZUTA010000012.1:0-58988 GCA_964622975.1 uncultured Bacteriovoracaceae bacterium
TTGATCGAATCAATCGTGCCACCCTCGGCTTGGAGGCCTCGGATACTTTGCTCAAGAGAATCTTCTTGTTTGAGAAGTTGGCGGATATGTTGCTCAGTCTGAAGAAGTTGCTGGTCGGACGTGATGGAAGCTGAGTCTGCCATCCCTGCGGAGGGCGCCAAAAGGCCCATGAGCATTACAAAAATTGAAGTGGCTTGCGCCAAATTCAAAAAAACAGATTTCAAAATTTCCCCTCTCTCCCGTAGCGAAGATGACATTTTGCGTCAAAAGAGGGGTCAAGTCACGCAGAAACGAACATGGCATCAAAAGTCTGCATGACCCTCTGAACACCTTCTGGAGACACATGGCGAGCGTCTGGAAGCCATGCGTTTTGAGTGCAGTGCATGATCACTTCGTAGCTCGGAAAGTACTGGCAATGGGGGTTTTTGCGACAGATTTCTTCGGCTGTGACTCTCAAGGTCGCTTTGGAGTGACCGTTAGCTGTAATCACATGCATGTCTTTGCCGCGGCCTGTGGCGAGGAGCGGAACCGGCGACACGGTAATGATAAACCTGATTTTTTTGTTGTGAGCCGAAATCAAATCAATAAAGCGCTGCACGTTTTGAATATTTTCTTCGAGGGTTAAGACGCGATGTTTAACAAGTGCATTCGAGAGTTTTAATCGAGGATTTCGCGACATAAATGTGCCGTCATCCATAAACTGCCACGCTTCGTTGAGGCCGAGAGTGATACAAAAGACTTCGCACTCAGTAAATGTTCGGCGTACGGCTTCAAGGTGCTTTGGATAATCTTTTTCAAACGACTCAACGCTCGCAAAATAAACATTCTCACGAAACGGAAATGTATAGACTTCTCCGCCTTTGTTATCGATTCCATCTTGGCGAATCAAAATCTGCTGGAGTTTTCGTTCGCCAAAAGCGACCTCAGCCAGTTGAGCAAAGCTCGGGGTATTAAAGAGGATTCCCCAGTTTGCGCACGCCCCTTGGAACCCTGTCTTTGGATCGATGTCAGAGGCAAAAACCCCTTCTTCAGGTCGGTGCATTTTTTCGGCGATGAAGTAATTAAACTTTCGCTTTTGGAGAGAAAACGCAATCTCACTCGCAAAGCAACTTCCCGCTGATCCAATTTTGGTCTGAGGGTTGACCCAGCCGAGATTTTTAACGACGGGAAGAATTTTGGAGATATCTTGAGCGGGATCGCGCTCGATATTGGGCCAATAAATCGCTTGGGGATTGGGCTTTCCTTCGTCTGAAAAAGCCTCCCAAGATTCCCTCACCGTGGACTCATATTGTTCAAGCTGAGCAATCGCTTTGACTACATTCTTATCCAACACCTTTGCCGACCAGTTGAGAGAGTCCCTTAAGATTGTTCGTAATGTCGACAAAAGACCCGCGACATTGGTAATCCGAATATTATTTTGCTTCAGCAAGTGTGCGATGGGCTCACGAATGCTGGCATCGGGTAGAGCACAGCGCAAAAACATTTGGGTGATCTCGTCTTGAGACCAAGAATCTCCCTTATCAAATACAATTGGCTTTTGTTCAGTACCCACGAGCCACCTCCCTCAAATCTTCTCTCAATTCTAAGGGAGGAAAGAAGCTTATCTCAAGAAGACTTCGAGGGCCTTGGTAATCGAGGTGAGTCGAACGAGGTCGTAGATCTTATCCTCAGAAACTTCGTGTTTGAGGAGGCTTTCTTCGTGACTCTTCACGCACATTTCGCAGCCATTCAAAATTGAGACAGCCAGCGCCATCATTTCAAAGGTCGCTTTGCCCGTTACAGGACGTCCCATGACATTCATGCGCATGCCTGCGGGTTTGGAGTAGGCTTCTTTGCCTACAAAATGTCTAAAACGATAAAACATATTACTCATGCCCATCACGGAGGCAGCGTCTTTGGCTTCCTGAATCTCGGCGTCTGCAACTCCCTCTGCTTTGAGGTGAGTTTCTGCAAATTGAGCGAGCTTTGTTGAATTGAGGCTCTCAGCACAGGCAAGCGTAATCAGGCCCGCCTCTTTTTTGGATAGACCCGAATCATAAAAAAACTTTTTGAAGTTCAACTTCCCATCGAGTTGATTGGGAGATTCTTTGCCTGCAAAAAGTGAATCAATATCCATAAAAATTATTCTCCTTAAAAACGATCCTCAGGGTGGAGAGGGGAGTTGTCCCCTCTCCAAATCTGAGAAACGCAAATCTTAGGCAACTTTCAAAGTGTCGTCGCCTTTTTCCCAACCACAAGGACAGAGTTCGCCGGTTTGGAGAGCATCCAAAACTCGGATCACTTCTTTCACATTGCGGCCCACAGAGAGATCACACACATCGACAAATCGGATCGTGTTATCCGGATCCACGATGAAGGTGGCTCGTAAAGGAGCGCCAACAGCTTTGTGCAAAATGCCGAGCTGTGAAGTCAGAGTTTTGTTGTAATCAGCCAGCATTGGAAAGGTGAGCTTTTGGAGATCTTTGTGATCTTTTCGCCATGCCATATGAGTGAATTTCGAATCGCAGCTGGCGCCATAAAGCACTGTTCCGCGATCTTGAAAATCTTTGGCGTGATTGTTGAACTCAGCGATTTCCGTAGGACATACAAAGGTAAAATCCAGAGGCCAAAAGAAGAAAACTCTCCATTTGCCTTTGGTGTCATCCAAAGAAATTGTCTTAAAGTTTTCGTCCATTTTTTTGTCGATTGCCACACAGGCATCGAGTTTGAACTGAGGGAATTTGTCTCCAATGGTCAACATCCCTTGAGTGGTCGGGGTGGTGGGAGTCGTTGTTGTCGGATTTGACATGATCATGATCCTTTCTTTTTGGTTTGCGCTTTAAATCTCCCGCGGACAAAGACGTCCACGGAAGAAACTTCAAAATCTTTAGAAAGCTTGGGCTCAATCGATACCGATTCGGGATGAATGTCCATGAGTCTTCCCGTGCTTTCGTCCACAAAATGATAGTGGGGTTCTAAATTGCAATCGTAACGAACAGCCTCGGACTTCTCATCGCGGATGGACTTGAGGAGCCCCTTTTCTACAAACAAATTGAGCGTGTTATACACGGTGGCCAAGCTGACCATCGGAAAAAACCCTTCGACCTTTGTTTTGACTTCATCCGCGGTCGGATGATCTTCGGTTTTCAAAACATAGGCCGCAATGGCCAATCGAGGGGCCGAAACCTGGATATCTAAATCCAGAAGCTTTTGCTTGAAATCACAGACCCATGGGGGCATCGTTGTCACAGAATAAGAATATCCCTTATATTTAGAATGTAAACAATATTTAGAATAATTCTAAATAGTCCTATATATTACTGTAATTATTGAGTATTTTTTTGAACTGGAGGAGCCCATTACTCCTTCTTCCTTAACACCTCTGTAGTTTAATGGCATAGATGTTGCTCATTAATTTGAGCGAATAGGTTATCCAAGGTTAAAGACCGAGACATAAGGGAGATTCATGCGCAATTGGACACTGGTTTTAGTTTTTTTTGTTCAGATTTCATTTGAAACACAGGCGGCCAAGCCTGCACCAGACAACTCGCAGTGTGAGCAGTTTGTCAGGGGTCTCTCCAAAGCACTCAATGAAGCTCAAAGAAGAGATCTCGCCTCTGTCCTTGAAAAACTGTGGGCAAGAGCTTCACTTCTTGAAGGCCGTGAGAGAGTAGTGGACCTTTCCGCTGAAGAAACCAAAGCTCTACGAATTATCAGTCATTTGTTTGCTCATGGGGACGTGAGATTTGGGCGCTTGCTTGAAAGTTCTCGAGCAGGAGTCTTTGAGTATCTCACCTCCAGACTCAATGAGGCGAAAGGAATTGTGGCTCAAGTCAGCGCTGAGAAATCTGCACTCGAAGCCGAAATGGTCGAACTCCATAGCCTGGGTACTCCTAATCCCGAGAAGCAGGGGGAGGTTTCTTCCCGAATGGTACAGATTGATGATTTGAAAGCTGAACTCTCCAGCTTGGAGAGCATTGTCAAAAACTACGAAGACTCCATTGAGCAGTTGAGAGGAGCTTCATCGAGCGAGATTCAGTTAATGCTCTGGGAAGGCCTGCGACTTGCCCGAGTCTTACCAGCGGAAAGCGCCATTCAGGTTGAGTTAGAATACAATATCCTTAACCAGTTTTCCAATGCCGCACGCCAGTTGGATTCTGAATCTGCAGCAGTGCTCGAAAAAATTCGCGCCGACTTTAAGTTTGGAGATCCTGACGGAGTAAATCTTCTGGAGTCTGCAGCTCTCTTGAACCGAATTTACAAAGCCACCAATTGGCTTTCGATGCCTCAAAAAATGAAGCGTGAGCTTTTTGCACGATGGCTACTCTCGGATAACAATATCGAAAAGCCCGAAGCGGATCCTCGTGGCAAAAAGCTCGCCGCACGCTTGATTCAGATTGCAGATCCCGTGTTCTTCAACTTGCGGGAGATGACCAAGGAACCCTCACCGTTGAAACATTACTATGAGGCCTTCAATGGATTTATCGTGGGAGATCTCAATCGTCCGAGTAAGCCCGAAGTTCTTTTGGCGTCAGTAAAATCTGCCCTTCAGCAAAAAAAGGATGGGGCAAAATTTAAAGTGGCCTTACAAGGTCTTTTGGCTGAGGCGGATAATCATTCCATGCAGCCTGAGTACGATCTCGCGCTTTGGATGGCGGGGGGTAGGGAGAATTTGGTATCTCCTGAACTCGTTCAGTTGATCAAAGATAATCGAGCTCCGGGTTGGATTCGTAGAGGCGCTCGAGCAGGATGGCGAACTACTAAGATCAGTGCGGCCGTTTTGTTAGCCGGTGCAGCCCTGTATCACGGCAGTGACTATGCCCATCACTCTGGTTTGATTCCTCGTGCTCCTTCAAAACTTCAGCAGCTTGAAGCCATCGATCCTGTACTGGATTTTTATGATTCTACATTAGCACCGCAGCTTTATGAGCGGCATATTTTTCCGGCAGTGGAGGCTGCTCCGGAGCGAGTGATTCAGTTTTTGTATGATGTCAGTACAGAGAACGGCAAATCGGGTTCCTTCAAATACGAAAAGCCCATGCCTTAAGGTGTGGGTGTTCGGTCCAGGTACTCAAGTGCTGGTTGAAGTCCCTCATAGAGCCTGAAGGCAATTTTGGCTTGGCCTTGAGGGGTGGGGTGGATGCCATCAGCCTCTACGTCTTCTAATTCAAACTCCGCAGTCTCGAGCTGATCCGAAAAGTAAACCCGCAAATGATCGCTCTCCTGCGTCTGGATCATTTTGACGATGGTGCGTAGAGTTTGATTTATATCCGTCCAGACCTTGAGAGAACCTTGAGGGTCTTCGCGAGGCTCTGACTGTTCATAGCCAGGGACCCCTTGAGACTTTGCAGCCATGATTTCTTGATTGAGGGAGTTGGTTTCACTCCAATTAAAGAGTCCAAAGACGACCAACGCAGTTTTTTGAGACGGTCGTTGAATCTGTATCGCTGCGTGAAGCCGCAAAATCTCTTCCTTAAAAATTCTGCCAAACTCATTGGTGATTAAGGCCCGAAGCTCGTCATCGGAGGCTGTTGCACTCAATGGAAGTCGATTTTGACTTCGCAATCTCTTTGCGTCGTTCCAATTGAGAGGTTCCATATGACTCGTCCAAAAAACAAAGAGATCGGGCAAGGGCGGATTCTCAAGTACCCAGTTTATTTGCTCTTTGAGATTTGGAATATTGAGGATCCATCGCTGCCACGCCGGGGGATCGTCAGCCCAGTCTCGAACAAAAAGATGTGCTCCGGGGCGAGAGTAATTTGTGATCTCAAGGGGCCCGGATTTTTGAAGATACTCAAAGAGACTTTGGGGCTGATCTGATCGTAAGATTGATTTTGCAGTGATGGCATTTTGCCTTGTCGGAAACAAAAGTCGATAGGCATCCAAAGGAGCACTGTGAGCGCGAATCATATCCGTCAGAATACTATCCCCGATGACAGCCAGGCGGAGATCTTGCCGAACATCAAAGTCACTGCTCGCGCGGATTTGAGGAGATGTGGTCGAGCGCGTGACAACCAACAGAAGAGCCACGATCAAGCCGAGTCCAGAGACCAAGATCCAAAATCGTCTCACCCATTTCATCGTTGGATACTAGGCTGCTTCGGCCAGCAAATCGAGGACGGCTCGTTCCACATCTTCGCGCTGTGGGACAGAGTTGTACTCGAGACCAGGGGAGAGACCGATTCCAGGCACAGCCTTTCCACAAAGGATGCGCGGTCGAACGCTCATTTCGTAGAACATTTCATCGACCAGTCGGCGAATGAGATGCTCTCCAAAATTGGTGATTTCGGTTTCTTCATTGATAAAAATGATTCGTCCGGTCTTGCGCAAAGACTCCGTAATGGCCTGCCAGTCATAAGGAATCAAGGTTCGCAAATCGAGAACTTCTACATTTCCTTGTCCGTCTGCGGCGAGTTGTTCGGCCACTTCGAGACATAGAGGAGCAAGACGACCGTGAGTGACAATGGTCGCATCACTGCCTTCGCGCGAAATCTTAGCCTGACCAATGGGCACGGCATACTCTTCGAGTTTGGGCCACTTGGGTTTCCATTGTGTTCGATCGCCAATCGGGGCATCGATCATTTCTTTAAGAGTTTTTTCATCCGCCGGTTCTCCGGGGATGAGTTCTGCCCCCTTCGCTCTCAGGAGAGCTTTGGGTTTCATAAACAAAACGGGGTTATCATCCTTGATCGCCGAAATCATCAGGCCGTAGGCATCGAGCGGAGTCGACGGGCAAACAACTTTCATTCCATGAATTTTTGTCGCGATCGAATCAAACGAATGAGAATGATAAATGGAGCCGTGAATTCCAGATCCTGTCGGTGTCATAATCACCATGGGAGTGGGAAATCGGCCGCCACTACACCAGAGGGCGTTGCCCGCCAGCTTGAGCAAATCGATGGTATTAAAAATATAATCTACGAACTGGATTTCAGCGACAGGACGGTAACCTGCCCACGCGAGACCCATCGCCGCGCCGACGATTCCTCGTTCATCTAAAGGAGAATTCCAGGCCGTCTTGAGTCCCTGAGTGACTGTAAAAACTCCACCAAGAGGTGCCCCGACGTCTTCACCGAAAATTTCTTTTACGCCAAGATTGGCCTCACCGTAATGCAAGGCCATTCGAATGGCCTGAGCCATATTTGCCATCTTATGATCCGCCTTTTTTAGGATAGAAGGGATCAAGTCCCTCCGTAAAAATTCCATGCCAAATATCATCAGGATCAGGGTACGGTTCAGATTTGACTTGCTCGTAAGCTTGATCGCAGAACTTTTTGTTTTGTTCCCAATGCTTTTCGAGAGTCTTCTCGTCAAGAATGTCCATTTTCAAAACTTTTTCTTCGAAGAGTTTAATACAATCGGGCTCATCCACTCGATTGGCGCCAGATGAAGATGAATGTCCGTTCAAACGACTGGTGCGGGCCTCAAGCAAATAGGGGCGTCTCTCTTTTCGGATAAACTTCATTGCCTCTTGAATCGCCAAATAGGATTCGATTGCATCGTTTCCATTGATTGTTCGATGCGGCATATGAGGAAACGCCTTACCCCAATCAGATATGTTTACTTCGCCGTGTTGCTCCTTGGCGGGAGTCGAAATCCCAAAGCCATTGTTGACGACGATGATCAGAATCGGAAGTGGAAGCGCGGGACGATTGGCCCAAACCAAGCAAGAATGAAAATCACCCTCAGCACTCCCCGCATCACCACCATTGACGATGGTGAGTCCTGAGCCGCCGTGATGCGCTTGCGCGATCCCTGTTCCAATACAAGTCGAATACTGAGTCTCAATCGTGGGAGCGATCGGCATGACATTCCATTCTGGAATAGCATAGTGATTTACAAAATTTCGGCCCCGAGAATAAGGATCAGTAGCCACAGTCCGCATTTGGCGGATCGAATCAATGGGCTCAGCGCCCATGGCCATCATGATCGCGCTCGAGCGATAGTGGAGATGAAGGTAATCGTGATCAGGACCCTGTCCCTTCTTTACAAGAAAACCCAAAGGAACGTTGAAAGCTTCTTCTCCAGGACCACCAATCCAAAAAAATCCTTCGCCCCCCTTAGACATCTTGATCAAGCGCTCTTCAAGAATTCGTGAACGCACCATCACATCGTGCATTCGCTCAAGCGTCGAGGGATCGATTTTAAGGATGAGGCCGTCTGCGAGAGATTTCACTTTGCTGACTGCTTTTTTACTCATATTTACCGCTGCCACGTCAAAATTAAATAGACATAAACCCGAAGGAGTGTCCAATGCTTAAGTATACGAAATTCCTATTCGTTTGCGTATACACGGCGACCAATCCCAAGCATTTCAGCAGCTTAGTTTTCGGGGAGTCTTTTGAGAAAGTAGAGAGTGTATCGAATGCCGGACCAGATCGCGGTAATGACCGACAAAGTAAGAAGAATTCTGCCGATTTTGAGCCAAGGATCGGTGTTCCAAAGGATGAACAAAATCGCAAAAAACTGAATCCAGGTTTTGAGTTTTCCCCATCGATCCGCGGGCATAATAATGCCCACCGTCGAGGCGATAGAGCGCAGACCTGTAATGGCCGTTTCGCGGCCCACCGTTACAATGACAAGGAGCGGAGCGAACCAGCGCATATCGTAATCCCCAAAATGGACTTCGAGCCGTCCCAAAAAAAGCATCATGACCATGACAGAGAGAATAATTATTTTGTCAGCGAGTGGATCGAGCAGGATTCCTAGTTTGGACTCAGCGCCATAACGGCGAGCGACCCATCCATCAATATAATCAGACAGGCCGGCGAGAGCAAAGACGAGGGCTGCCATTTGATCCCATGAATAGTAGGCAAGAGCTGCGATCAACGGGATTGCGATGATCCGACTCAAACTGAGAATGTTTGGGATGAGATAAAAATCCGACCTTTTAATCGCGGAGTTCAGTGGGTTTGTGCTCCCACTCGATCGTTTGTAAAGGCGAAGGAGACATCGCCGCGGCCGCTTGAGATGTGCAGTCGCATGTCTTTAAGGTCTTTCACTTTCTCTCTTTCAAACCGCACGCGATAGGTGCGCGTGAACGAATCCATGTATTTATAAAAATATCGCGCCTTTTCATCTCGATTGGAGACGACTTGCACTCTCTCAGGGAGGATCTGCATTCTGCCGTCTGGAGATTCTAAAGAAATCCGCCAGAGCCCGTTTTTTCGATCCAAATCATTCCACTCTTGCTCGCGAGTTGCTGCCGAGATCACAAAAACGACATATGCCTCATCTTCCGCGAGCTGCTCGGTGGCGAGTGTTTTTTCTTCCTCGGCGGTGAGTCGATAACGACCACTGAATTCACGAATATAAGCCTCTCGAAATGTCGAATTCAAAAACGTCGCATGCGCTTGAATCACCGGCTGAAACTCCGAATGCACTCGATCGACTTGAGTGTGTTCATCAAAGACTTCGGAATACGAATCATTTCCCACAACCGCATCAAAAAAATATCGAGGTTTGAGGCTGTCTGCCGTGCGATGGCCCGTGGCTTTGTTCGCACAAGCACTGACAAGACTTCCAATGACGAAGCTGAGAATCAGCGTGGATGAGGCCTTCATAGGCCTAGATACTTTCAAAATCAGCTTTTCGAAACAAGGAATAAAGTTTGAGGCCTTCCTTCTCAATGTTTTCTCGGCCCCCTTCTTCACGATCCACAACGGCAACGACGCCCAAGGGATTCCAACCAAAGTCCTTCACCTTACGGTAGGCTTCGAGGGCCGAGCCTCCGGACGTCACAACGTCTTCAAGGATGACCACAGGGGATCCTGCAGTGAGTTGATGCCCTCCCTCGATGAGGCGGGCGAGACCATGACCTTTGGCTTCTTTGCGAACAATAAAAGCATCGATCGGTCTTTTGGCTACAAACGATGCGACCGAGACGGCTGTGGCAAGGGGATCAGCACCCAGGGTGAGGCCTCCCGCCGCGACGGCTTCAGGAAAGTACTTTTGGATGAGCTCAAAGAGTCCCTGTCCAATCCAGTAGGAGCCGGCCGCAAGAAGGCTGACTCGTTTGACGTCGATATAGAAATTGGATTGGCGGCCCGAAGCTAAAGTGACGAGTTTCTTTTCGTAGGCCTTTGTGCGTAAGAGCTCTAGTAACTCGGAACTCATTTGAACAAATCCCCCAATTTGAGAGCGAGACTCTTGTCTCCCTGAATTTTGATTTTACCACTGATCAATGCCATGGGGATGTTGAGTTGCTTTTTGAGGAGCTTCTCAAAATTCTCATCTGACATTCGAATCACACAATCGGGCTCAGAGTGAGCGCCTGATTTGATTTGCTTTTCTTGGCCCGTAAAATCCAAGTTCCAAATCCCACTTCCAATTTCAAACTGAAACACACAAAAAAAGTCTTCAAGGATGGCAGAATTTTCTTTCAAGCGGGAATTCATTTTCACTTCTAAAAATTCTGCAGTTGAAAATGACTTCTCGCTCATCGTGATCCTCGGCGAAGCGATCGAGGCTTTTGTAAAATTTCGTTCATCACAACAGCTTGGATTGGATTGAGAGGAATGAGTCTGGAAGAAGGCCGCACCTCTTTTTTGGAGGACGCGATAGATCTCAGTGCAGCAGCCCGCGCTTGGTTTTTTAAGAGCTGGCGCTGAGCTTCGAGGTAAGAATTTGTCGCACTCGATGTTTCCTCATCACTACTGCTCTCTTGAGTGTGTTCGGATTCCGTCATCAAATGTTCGGACCGGACTTCTTGATCCTCTCCCGTGGGAACATGCTCGTACGGAGCTCTTTGAGCTTCGAGCTCAGCGTCCTCGAGAGCTTGGCGCTCGGCGCGTTTAAGCGCCTCGCGAGACTCTTCATCGGACGCAATAGGCTCTGCGCTGGACTGCTCTTGCTGCTTCTTTTTGAGCTCCGCCTTTCGTTTGGCCTCAAGAATCGAACTGATCGCCCAAACGATCATCACGATGAGGTAAATCCAAAAGTCGAGACTCGCTTCAATCATTAACTCGAGCCCTTATCCGAACCCTTCGTCGATTGAGCAATGCCTGCGCGCATATCAGTGTCGGCCATGACGTTTTTCATATTGTAATAATCCATCACGCCAAGGCGACCGCTTCGAAAAGCTTCGGCCATCGCCATGGGGACTTGAGCTTCGGCCTCGATGACTCGGGCACGCATCTCTTGAGCTTTTGCGACCATTTCTTGCTCGATCGCTACCGCCATTGCACGACGGGATTCGGCTTTGGCTTGAGCGATGTTCTTATCCGCCAAGGCTTGGTCGGTCTGAAGTTTGGCACCAATGTTTTCGCCGACATCGACATCGGCGATATCAATCGAAAGAATTTCAAAAGCGGTTCCAGAATCCAATCCCTTTTGAAGCACCGTCTTCGAAATTTTGTCGGGATTCTCTAAAACTTCTTTGTGAGAGATGGAGGATCCAATCGTCGAAACAATCCCTTCACCCACACGAGCCAAGATGGTTTCTTCTCCCGCACCTCCAACGAGCTTTTCGATATTCGCTCGCACGGTGACTCGCGTGACGGCTTTGAGTTGAATTCCGTCTTTGGCCACAGCGGCAATGACAGGCGACGTAATGACTTTAGGGTTTACCGTCATTTTGACGGCTTCGAGAACATCTCGTCCCGCTAAGTCGATCGCGCACGCCCGTTGAAACGAAAGATTGAGATTGGCTTTGTCGGCCGAGATCAAGGCCTGCACCACTCGAACGACATTTCCTCTCGCGAGATAGTGTGTTTCGAGTTGATTGGTCGTCAGTTGAATCCCTGATTTGACGGTCGCAATTCGAGAATAAACAATGATCTTGGGGTCCACACCTCGAAGGCGCATTCCAATCAAATTAAAAATACTCACATGAGCGCCTGACAAGAGGGCCTGAACAAAGAGACCGAGGGGCACAAACCAAAAAAGGATAAAAAATCCAAGAACGACAAGAGCAACGAGTAACCAACTAAATTCCATAACGACTTACTTTCCTTTCAATTCAAAAAATCAAAGCTCGCGAGAAACAATAATCTTGGACCCTTCGATTCTCAAGACTTTGACGGACTGATCTTTTTCAATGAAGTCCCCTTCGGTCAAGACATCGAGATGTCTTTCGCGACCATCGACAGAAAAGGCCGCTTTGCCGGAAGGGCGCAGTGCTGTCAGGGTTGCGCCTTTGAGGCCCAAAGGGAGTTCTGAGGTGGGCTCCTCCTTTGCGAGACTCTCCTCATTGAAAATCAGCTTACGTAAGGGCGATCGTAAAAAAGTATAAAACAAAACTCCGCAAAGAATGAGCGAGCTCAAAAAGCCGGTTAACGCGATAGGCATTCCCCAAGCCTTTGCCCCAAAGTAAGTTCCTGCCAGAAGCAAAATAGTTCCGATCGTTCCGACGATGGCTCCCGGAAGTAAAATCTCAGAAATCAAAAACAAGGTTCCCAATAGATAGAGAGCCATAATCAATTTTTCGTTCATGAAGGGTTGGCCTCCACGATGATCTTGTGTCCCTCGATTCGTGTGACGCGGACGCGACTTCCTTTTTTGAGCCACTCTCCTGGCGCGAGGACTTCGTAACTCTTGCCATCGATCTCGGCCTTTCCTGTAGGACGCAAATCCGTCAGGAGCGAGCCTGTTTTGTGGAGTAAACCTTCGTAAGAGAAATCGCCAGCGCCCGGTGGGAGCTCGTCAGCCAATACAAGAGGAGAGCGTCGAGGATTTCGGCTGATAAAAAAGTAAGCGATAAAGAGTCCGACAAAGGCGCCCAAGAATGCATAGGCGACAGTATTCAAATGTAATTTGACGTCGGGAGCTGCAAAATCAAATGGGATTTTGGGCGAGATTCCCGCCATAAAGAGAGCGCCAAAAACGAGAACGGCCCCGAGAGCGCCGGGGATGATTTTTCCTGGGATCAAAAAGAGCTCGATAAAAATAAAAATGAAACCCAAAATGAGCAGTATCACTTCTTCCCATCCCGCGAGATTCACAATCCAATGCCCGGCAAAATAAGCCGCAAAGCAAGTGATCGCGACAAGACCAGGGAGCCCAAAACCTGGGGCCTGAAATTCCAAAATGAGGCCCAGAACACCGATCGACATCAGTGCTCCCGCCACTGTGGGATCAGTCAGGGTTCGCGTGATTTTCTCTGCCCAATTGATCTCAAAAACTTCGACTTCGGGAGTGCCCATCTCAAGGACTTTAAAAAGCTCCTCTTGAGTCGCCACAGTTCCATCCGAAATTTTAGTCTTAAGCGCGCTGGTGTCTGTGAGAGTGAGAACATCTCCCTTTTTGACGAGACCTGCAATATCTTCAGTGGCTGTCACCATGGCTTCTGCAATTTTTCGGTCACGTTTGTTGCGTTCGGCCGTGGCCCCCATCTCTGCTCTAAAATAACTCACGACTTTGTTTTCGACGGACTGTGCTCCGCCTTCGGCGCTCATCTGAATGGGCGTAGCAGCTCCCATTGTTGAGCCGGGCGTAAAAAATATTTTTCGGCAGGCGAGTGAGATCAGCGCTCCAGCCGAGATCGCTCGCTTGTTGACCCAGGCGAGCGTGGGAATCTTGGCATCCAAATAGGCATCCCGAATCGTCACCGCGGCATCGACGCGGCCTCCAAAAGTATCGACATCCAAAACAAGGAGATCAAATTGATGATCTTCGGCATATCGCAAGGCGCGAACGAGATAGGGAGCGAGCCCCAGTTCGACGGTTCCTTTAAAGGGGACCCATAGGACTCTAGGCGCTGCAGCTTTTGTGGACGCAGAATCTTTTGAAAACGCGGAGATTGAAAAGGTAAAAATCAACAGACTGAGGACAGAGCAAAGGGCGCCTCGCATGGCGCTCATCATGGTCGAGATTCAGGGGCTAATCAAATGAAGATTGGACGGAAAGTTCCATATCGAGCCCGATCCCTGCGGCCCCTTCTAAAAACTCCTGACCATGAGGGTAGCGATCCAAAAAATCTTCGGCTGACTGAATGAGCAAATCCGTCGGGAGGCTGTAGTGCGCCCAGGCGGGTCCAATCACAAAGTAGCCTAAACTGCCGCTCAGGAGTCCGATCGCTGTCGCAGTCGAAAGCTTTTCGACTGCTGTGCCGGAGGGGAGCATTACTTTGAGTTGGATGAGTCCAGCCGAGACAAGAAAGCCCACGACTCCGCTTCCGACGGTAGCGGTCCAGCGAATTCGGCGGATTTGCGCGCGACGCTTTTGAACCATTTCGAGTGCGGATTTTTGAAATGCATTTCCCAGAGGAATCCATAAGTGTTTGAGATCGAGATTGGCCTTGAGTGCAGCGGTGAGTTCGACGTCAAAAGAGCTTCTCGTTTTAGAATCAGCCGTCGAAAAATAAATGTCTGCGATATTTTGTCCCTCAACAAAGAGATTGTGGGACTGGCTTTCATCAAAGTTGATGGCGAGATCGAGATATTTTCCGAGGTGAGATCGAAAGTCGTCCACCTCTCCCGCCCAAAGAGCGGGAGAGAAGACGAGTGCCAACCAAAGAGAGAGGCTTGCCTGCAAACTTACAGCCCCGATCGCAGCTCCAAATCGTCGATGTAATCGAGAATATCTCTCAGATCTTCGTTTCCTTCGATGGGGTCCAAAAACTCTCTTTGATTCTGAAACACAAAACCACTTCCCAGAAATCCAAAATAAGCACCCGCACCTGCGCCGACGCCTGCACCCACAAGAATGATGGTTGCTCGACCGGCATATTTTGCAATGCTGGCCAGCCCTGCTTCGTTGGCAACGACTGGCAGAATTTTTTCACTCGCCTTAAAGGAGAGATATCCCCCGAGAGCGAATCCTGCGATAGATCCCACAGTGATGAGGATTGAGCGAATTCGACGATTGCGATGTTCTTGCTCAAGAGATTTGTCATGCAAGACGCGATCTAAGAATTCAAATTTTTCGGGTTGATGTGGATTTTCAAGCCAGACGGCATTGATGAGCCAAAGGCGTTCATAATAATCGCGTGACGTCGGTGCTTTAAAAACGAGCTCCGCTATTTTTTGAGTGCTCTCCACAAACTCAGGACTCGCTTGAGGATCTGATTTGTTAAATGACAGATCCGAATAGTCTTTGAGAGCTTCGACGAACTCTCGTTGCTCCTTTTGAGCTTGATCTGCAAGACGACGATAGCGATCCGTCTCGCCCCCACGCTCCTGAATCCGTCGTATCAAATCGTCCAGCCGCTTGCTGGCTTCCTGGCTAAGCTCGGGCTTTGTTCCTGGTGGTGGAGGAACTTCCTGGCCTTCATCCAGATTGAGGGCATTGAGTTGCTCGATCTCTGCTTGTTCTTTGGGATCGACGAGATAAACAATCACAGGATCTTCGGCTCGCAAAGAGCTCGCGGCACACAAGATCATTGACGCCGTTAATGTGGCTTTTGAGAAATGACTAAAAAGTTTCATTTGGAATCCCCCCCTAAAAAGTCGTTGATTTCATCGAGATCTGTATTGAGTGACCCTGCCTCATAGGAATAGTCAGGCATGGCCACGAGGTCGCCGAGCAAGTAACCCGCGCCAGCTCCCACAAGGGCGCCGACAGGAATCGCAATGAGCAGCGCTTGAGTGGACTTGCTGATCAACCGCCCGACAGGAATTGCGACGATTGCCCCTGCGACAGCACCTCCTAGCGTGAAGATTGTTCGCTTGCGTTTGGCTTCTTTGAGCTTGAGCTCAAAGGCTTGAGAAAACTGGCGATCGAGTCGATCAAATCTCTCGATCCGATCGGGATGTTCTCGAGCCAGTTGATGAACCTTTCTCAATCGATCCTTAAAAACAGCTTCTTTGGTGGTATTAAAGATTGCGTCCACTAAACCTCGCTCGATGAGTGGAACCATCGGGTCTGAATCTGGAAGTTCATGCGCCACGAGTTCTTGAACATAAAAGTCAAAATCGGCATCCGGCGATTCCGCGGGAGCGTTTTGTGCGGTGAGCGCTAAAAGAGCGCGTAGTCCAATCGTTAAAATCATTGTGAGTCTCCCATCACTTCGTCCATACCCATGGCCAGATCCATCGAAGTGGATTCAAGTTCTTTGGTGAAGTCTTCGCCGTGAGGGAATCGCTCTAAAAAGTCTTTGGCATTTACGATTTCTTGGCTGACAGGCAAGTAATACCGAGCTGCAAATCCACCGCCAGAAGCGACGGCGGCAATTCCCACAGCAACGATCCCTGCCGTGACATAATTTTTGGTGGCTCCCTGAAACTTAAGGACCATAGCCCCTCCAGCTAAGCCCAGCACAACGCCGCCAATAGAAGACCACACAAATATTTTTTTCATGCGATCGCTGCGTCGATCCAAGATCATCTGTGCCTCTGAGGCAAAGGCGTTACCTATAAACACAAAATAGTTTTTGATATCTTGGTGCTTCACAAGAGTCGCCGAGAGAAAGCTCGTAAACTGATCGCGACTCTCATCAGAGGCTTCAGAAAAATAGACCTCGGCCACTCGAGAGGCCGTGGTTTGAAGCTCTAAGAGAAGCGCTTGCAGCTCTTGATCTTTTGTAGGGCTTGCTGAAGCGCTCGAAACTTCGCGCATCTGTTCGGAGAGCTCAATGAAGTTTCGCACTTCTCCAGTAAAAATTAGAATGTTCTCATTGTAGTCGCCCTCTTGCGGGGGTTCCGCCCCTAGAGGTAGAGCTGATAAGGCTAGTACAAGATGAGTAATGATTGATTTCATGGACGAGGTCCTCCCTTCAAACTTTGGATTTGTGTTTCTAGATCTTGAATCAAACGCTTGAGCTCTTTGCGCGCGCGCAGCAGGTCTTTGAATCGAGAATTCATTTGATCTTTGAGCTCTGGCAAAAGTGCTTCGAGCGCTTGAGTACGTGTCGCGGGCTCCCACAGCAGGAGCGTGAAATCAAAATCATATTCATTGGCTGTCAGATTGAGTCCCGTAAATGTGAGAGATTGAGCTAAGTATCCTAGACCTGCCAGCGAGTACGCGGATGACATGAGATAGGCGGCGCCAATCTGAGTCCCCATTCGTGCCGTTTGATCAAAGGTGTCCAAAAACTTCTGGATCGGCAGTTCCATTTCGATACTGACGGCCGGATTGGTCGTCGTATTAAAATTATTGAGACCGACGATGCCGTATTCTAAGTCATTGTAGTTTTGAAGACTCTTAAGCAGTCTTTTGAGTTCTGCTCTCCAAAACTGCAAACGCGACAATGTGCGTGGACTAAAGATTTGCGTCTCGCGCTCAAACTCAACGATCACGTTGAGGTAAAAAAATGCATTTCCGATTTTTTCAAAACTCAGTCCTGGAAAGAGTTTCTCCATCACGGATCTAAAGACTCCGCCAAATTCGTTCTCGAGAGATTCGCGCTGTTCTCGCAAGCGAGTGGCTTGAACAGAAAGGCTCTCCGCCTGTTTGATCTTACCTAGATCTCTCAAAACAGCGGCTTGTCTCATCAGCGAGGCGTGCTCGCGCATCAACGTAAAGATTTGCCCAGCGCCTCGACTCCAAGCCTCTTCGATGAGAGGAATTTGCGAAGGAGAAGCGCTCGCTTTTTTGAGAATGAGATCGAGAGCCGAGTGGGTAGAAAACGCCTGGTTCACAAACGCGAGCCACTGTCCTCTGTAAATGTGTTCGTGGCTCATGCGAAGCTTCCACCAGCGGCTCCATTCCTTGAGGGTCTTAGGAAATTCATCACCCGGGCGTTGAAAGGGTTTTCCTACCATCTGATAGGCGCCTTCCATCGCTTGATCTCGGTAAGTGAGGATCTTCAAACCATCCGAAGGAAGGAGGGTGGATCGTCTAAAAGCTTCATTCAAAAGCTGGTTCTTTTGGTACTGACATTCGTGGGAGTAACAGGGCGCTTGGCCTTCTTCAACTCGCTTCAAAAGCTCCTGAGCCGTCGCGAGACGAGTCTCCAGCTCCGACAAATTACCCGCTAAGGTAGCCAGCAACGAGACGCTGAGCGCCTGATGCAATACCCAAATCACAGATTTTCCCCTCCACCTTCAAAATCTCGGAAAGGCGTTTATGACGCAATCAATATTCGCAGTGCACCAAAGATTTATATGACGCAAAATGTCATTAAATAATTCGCGCCGGATCAGTGTTTTAGCGTATTTTGAGGCCACCTATGGATTTTCAAACTCAAGATTTGGCGACAATTGGGTTGCTGATTTTTCTCGAAGGAGTTCTCTCCATCGATAACGCTTTAGCCTTGGCTTTGATTGCGCGAACACTTCCTGAGCGAATGCAGCGTCGGGCTCTTACTTATGGATTGGTCGGCGCGGTTGTGTTTCGAATCCTCGCGATAGGAATGGCGGGATTTTTGATGAAGTGGGTTTGGGTTAAATTTGTCGGGGGGGCGTATCTCATTTACATGGCGCTCGCGCATTGGCTCAAAAAGAAGAGCGATGCTCCCGCCGAGGCTTCCGAGTCCAAGAATTCAGGCGCCGTCAATTTTTGGAAGACAATTGTGCTGATTGAGCTGACGGACATCGCGTTTGCGGTGGATTCGATTTTGGCCGCTGTTGCACTGAGCCCCAAGATTTGGGTCGTGGTGACGGGGGGAGTGATTGGTCTCATCATGATGCGATTTGCGGCGAACGTATTTATTCGTCTCTTAGACCGCTTCCCTAATTTTGAACAAACGGCGTACCTCTTAGTGTTTTTGGTGGGGATGAAACTTCTGATCGACGGGACAAATAAATTCGTCGGTTTGACGTGGATAGATTTTCATTCTCCCTCGTCCCCAGCTTTTTGGTCGTTTTGGATTTTGACAGCGACTTTTATTGCGATGGGATTTCGTCAAAAACGCGAAACTCAGTGAAGAAACGACATTTTTTCAATCGATTTGACGGTAAAGGGAAGCTGAACTTGACGATGATTGGCACTCAATTGAAGGCTTGAGAGCGATTCGGCTACGCGACTTCGGCAGCTCGCCAGTTGATTGCGCTCTGTATTAGATAAGAAGATCAAAAACTCATTTTCTTTCCAATGGAGAACTCGATCCGAATTTCGGACCGCAGTGTTAATCAGGCGAGCGACCGAATTCATGACTTCGGCTTGTCCGGAGTGCCCGAGCCGGCGCTTTACTTGCGGCCATCCCTTCAAACTCACTCGTAGTCCGCAAAGTTCCTGATCCGCCGCAGTTTCTTTGAGTCCTTCAGCGACTTCGCGACTGGTGGCGGGAGGGTTCTCGGTGTTGAGGCCAAAGCCTGCGAGGCTTTCGAAAGTTTTTTCCATCAAGCGACGGAGTCGATCATTTTGAGTTTGCAGCCGATTTTTGCGGCCGATGGCTTCGATGAAGCGCGGAAGCTGAATAATATAATCAAGGCTCTTTGTCTCACTGATGATCACAGAGGTTTGAGTCAGGAGATCTGAGCGAACTTTGTTCAAAAACTGAAACCCTTCGGGAGTCAAAATAAAAATCGCCGGCTTATTTTTGTAAATTCGCCAGGCCTGATCCAAAATTTTGAGATCGGATTTTACGATGTTCTTGAGTTCAAAGATGATGCCGATGGCTTCCTGGCGGAGGCTTTTTGCTTTGCCAGTATCCGGACTTAGGTCAGACTTGATGAAGCGTTTGAAATCGAATTTAATCTGAGGGAAGCGTTTGCTGAGAACTCCTTTGAGAAGGAAAGACTTTGAACTCGGCAAAGTCTGCAAAATAATCCATGACGCCCCCGATTTCAATCGCACAGGGCAATTATGATGAGCCGAGTATTGGAGAATCAAGCATTTTTGCCTGAGGGAGACTTTTTTAAATGAGAGTTTTGGTTTCACTGGCTAGTTTTTGTCTTTTCTCAAGCTGTGTTTTTGCGGGAAGCCCCCATTTTGTTCCATCCGAAGGTCTGTGTGAGATTGGGAGCACGTCGAGAGTGCCTAGTGCGTGGACCTTCATGACGCAGGCGGCATTTCAGGAAAATTTTGGACTTTCGTGTTCGTTTACCGAAACCGCTATTGCAAAGCCATTTGAGGAAGTAGCACGGCGACCGGGCTCCCTGGTTTTTTGGGTTTGGATCGATCGTGATGAGAGATCAGAAGAATTCATTTTGAGAGCCTTTGATCGAAGTACTCTCTATCAATTTGGGGTGCGTCGGCTTCATTTTGCGCAGACGACGGAACTCACTTCTCGTCGGATCTTGGATGAAGCACTTTTGAGTCTCATGGCGTCCTATCCGTTTGTGGGAATGATAGAACAAAATCAATTTTGGTCGTGGGCATCGGATGAAACATTAGATGTCAGTCTCGCGGCCAGAGAGAAAGTGGTTCGCCATCCCTTTTTGCCTCAAGTTTTGGAGTTCAAGTATAAGGTCAAAGGATCCCCAAGAGCGGTGGCGACCGTGACGGGTGCCGCCAACCAGCGAAAATGGGTGCCCAAGTCAGATTTTGTTGTTTCGCGCGAGCGACAATGGCTGGTAAGACCGCTTCGACCATGAACGATCGACCTTCAGGCCCATCTCGCCTCCAGCGACTCGAAGATCGCGCAAAAAAGATTGAGGCCAAATCAGCTAAAGCTAGTCTTGAGAAGCTCTTTTCGGGAAGTAAGATAGCAAAGAAGAAGTCTTCCGAATTATCCGAGATTCAAGGTCTCAGAGGAAAGCCCGAGTATTACACAAAGCTCTCAGAATTTTATAAATCCTATGGCACTCCTTTGGATTGGGACTTGCAGCTATTATTTTTGGATCATCGAGACTCTCTCATCGTTGTAGAAGTTCTCAAAGAACTCGAGAAATCTGCCCCGACACTGGCGCTCGAAAAGCAAGATCTCCTCGCCAAAAAATTGGATATCTTAGAACTATCGACCTTTGACTCTGCGGTCTTGGCTGGGGTTCGAGCGTTGAAGTCGCGAATTCTTCGGTGATGCGTTTCGAGTCTGCAAAACGCGGCGCTCTGTTCGCAGAATGAGCATCTGAAAGTGATCAATTCGAGCTTCAGCGGCTCGGAGCTGCACAATTCGCGGAGCATTTTCTCGTTCCTCCGCTGTGGCGGCATTTTTGCGTCGGGACTGCATGTCCGCATACAGTCTCTCCGCGATCACGAGTTTGGCTCTGAGCGCAATCAACTTTTCTTGCGGGCTAGCCTCCGCATCTTCGACCGCCGTTTCAAGGACTTCGCTAAAGCGTTTGATGGAGTATTCCTCAGAAGGAACGATGTCGGGTTGAGAAATCAGCACACAAAATAGTCCCAAGCTCAGACTCATCTCTACTTAAGAATGACTCAGGAACCCCCTGACTGCCCAGAATAAAAGAACAGCGAAGCAGGCTTCATAGTGCGCGTACCCAAAAGCGGCGTAAAGCGATTGAGCTGAAGTGGGCTCAAAATCTGAAGTCCCGGAATCCCTATCAACTTTTGTTACCCCCCTTTGGCACAGAACGCGCAAATGTCAGGCTCGCGTGGTTAATGTTCGTGGGGAAAGGGAATCTCTCTATGAAGACAAGGCAGAATGGAAAGTCAGAAAACCTTTTAATCCTTTTGCAACTCGCCGCACTCACGGCACTCGTCGCAACCCGAGCTGAAGCCGAAGAGGCTTCTGTCCTAAGAGCGGATGATGTCTTAGAACGCCGAATGACGTCGACAAATCGCGCCGTCTATTTTGCCGATGAATTGAATCTGGATGAAAATCAGACTTTAATTTTTGACGAGCCAGCAACTTTACATGTTCAAAAGCTCAACCTTTCGAAGGGTTCGAGTTTTGATACGCTTGGAAATGATCTCGATGTTCTTGTGTCTGAGGAATTAGACAGCGAGCAGGCAACGATCGAAGCTTCCTTTGATCGAACCATCGATAATTCTGGTTTAGATGGAGACAACGGCGAGAGTGGTCCCAAAGCTCTGGACGCACTCAAAGGCGGGCGCGGAGCGGATGGAGTTCATGGGGGTCACGGAGCGGATGGGGGCGATGGGGCGGATGTTCAGATCATCACACCCATTTTGCGCGGGAATCTCACCATCACGACTCGTGGAGGTAATGGTGGACGCGGAGGAAACGGCGGACAAGGAGGAAAAGGGGGCGAAGGATTTTCGGGGATGGATGCTCGCGTTCTTTATGACTTTAGAGGGCTGACCAATTTGCCTCTTGATTCACTTATCAATATTGGAACCCTCATTGGAGTTCCTTACGTTGGACAGGTTTTAGCTATTCTGGCGATCTTTAACGGGATTCATATCGGAGATGGATTTGATGGTTTTGATGGGGGAGCCGGCGGAAACGGCGGAAATGCAGGCCGTGGTGGTCATGGCGGAAACGGTGGAAACATCGAACTCATCTTTGGAAGACAGATTCAAGGAACAAAAATTCTCGTGAGTGCTCGTGGAGGCAAAGCGGGGATTTCGGGTGTGGCAGGTAGTGCTGGAGTGGGTGGAGCCGGAGGCGTTGGTGGTAAGCGCGGTGATCTTTTTGCTCGTGACGGTAAGCCAGGAAAATCAGGGTTGCCCGGAGCCTTGGGTCTTGCGGCCGAACCCGGAAAACCTGGAAAGTCTGGAAAGGTCAAAGCGATCGAGACGGATGATCCTCAGTGGGTCAAATGTTATGTGCTCTATCGCGAAGCACTCGATCACGGTGAAGATCGAGAAACAGCGAGAGATATTTTGAATTCGTGTCAGGCCTCTCAGTCATAAAAGACAGAGAGCCCGGGGGAGTCTGAAGTGGTTCGAATGCATTGGAGTTATATTCTGGCGGCGTGGACTTTGGTCCCCGCCGCTTTGCATTCTGAGACTTTAGAAATCAATGAACCTATTTTGGTCAAAGCTCAAACAACCGAAGTAGCACCATTGCCGATCGAGTCGGTTCCTTCTTGGCAAGAGCCGCAGCTTGAACTGCAAGAAGTCGTGCTCGAAAGAAACTCAACCCTTATTCTTCCGCCTTTCAAATCCGTGGTGATCAATTTGTTGATTGCATCCGAAGGATCCAAGATCCAGTTCGCACAAAGCCAAGAACAAGGCGAAGATCCCCAGGCGGCTTCGGCTCGGATTTTTGTCCGAAATATTCGGGGACATATACTTTTGGAATCAAGAGGAATGGATGGAGCCGATGGACGACCGGGCAGACATGGTCGCCAAGGGGCCGAGGGTCGACGAGGACGAAATGCACGCACTCTTCTTTTTGGTCTGATTTGGCTTGGAGATGGAGAAGACGGAGGCCCAGGTCTCGCTGGTGAAATCGGAGAGGCTGGCGAAAACGGAGCCGCGGGTGGAAACGGCGGAGATATCTCTCTCTACTATGTCGATAAAACTTTGGATTCAAAAGTCGTGGTGGATGTTTCCGGTGGCGCGGCGGGCCGAGGTGGACGTGGAGGTCTCGGCGGATTAGGCGGCAATGGCGGACGTGGGGGCGAAGGGATTCGGGACGGCAAGCAAGGGCCCATGGGATTGATGGGGCCCTCGGGTCTTGCGGGATTGCCGGGTAAGCCGGGTCTGCCAGGAAAAGCCTCGATTTATCAAATTCCTTCTTCCTTGTTTTTTTGTTTGATGGAACTCGATGCACGCGCATTGGCAGAGACTCTACGTGATGAAGATTACGACCAATGTCGTGAGGGTCTCGATGCTTCGGCCATTCGAAGTGTTCCTCAAGATTCCAAATCCATCGTGATGGATATTGATGGAGTCTTTTATCTCAATGCGGATGGGCAAAGCGGAAAAAATTCTCCGCCCGCAGTCGGTTCAGGGGCATCGCCTGAAAACGCTACGAGTGGATCACACGGAGGAAATCTCACTTTACTGTTTCAGGACTTGCCTGAAAGGGCTCTGATTTCCGCCACGGGCGGAAAGGGCGGTCAGGGAGCCGACGGTCGCGCAGGGATTTCGGGTGGGGATGGATTGAATGGACGATCGGGGTCTTTGTTTCGCAAAGCCACGGCAGGCACCAACGGTCAGAATGGACAAAACGGAGGAAACGGCTCTCACGGAGGTCATGGCGGGGCCGGGGGTTCAATAAAAATTATTTATATTCCTCGCGATGCCTCGAGCTATCAAGCGGACTGGGTCAAGCGCTTTGAGGTGGATGTCTCCGGCGGCAGCCTAGGGCTGGCGGGCCGTGGTGCTGAGGGAGGACGAGCAGGACGCGGAGGCCTTGGTGGCAAAAAGTTTTGGAGCAAAGAAAGATTGCCCGATGGACAAGAGGGAACAGCGGGTCTTCGTGGGATCTCAGGGCATGACGGCGAGGCAGGTCCAGAGGGGCAAGTCGAATTCCTCGAAGCAGATCATTTGTCGGATTGGATCATCGACGCCTTTCGTCGTGAAGTCGAAGCCTCTCACCCTTAAATAGAGAGCGCCGCAAACACGTGGGCACAAGACATCTTTACGACAGCTAGAGCACTCACTCCTGCTGCCGCAGAGAGAATAGCAAAAGGTCGCGGGTATTTTTTAGATGAATTCTTGAAGATCATTTGACTGATCATTGTGCTTCCTATTCCTGATACATAGATCACTGCCACGATTCCTGCCTTTTCCATAAGGCCCTTCGAACTCGAGGACGCATAAATGAGGCCGACAGGCAAAGTCGTCAGCGTGGCCCAACTCAGAAGTTTGAATTGCCACCTCATTAAACTTTCAATAGTCACAAATGCCTCCGTGAGATCCTGAATGGTTCCGGGACTCGTCCAGATTTTGATCCTCGTCTGAGTATGGGGATCCTCGCTTTCAAAAAGATGTCCATCTCTCAGGGCTCGGACACCATCGATTCCCATCACATCGTAGAAGGCACGAAGCTCTGGTTCGGAGAGGATTTCGTAGGCCTGCATAGTGACCATGAATTTTGCAGGGGCTTCTGGATCTTCAGGGTGGTGGTCAGGATGAATCAAAAGAGCTCGTTTGTGAAAAGCCTTACGGATTTCTTCTGGCGACGCATCCGCTTTAATCTGAAGAATCTCATAGAGATCCGGATCGGCAAATGCCGCGGGCGAAATCCCGCAGATCAAAACGCCAAGAACGAACAAAAATGCCCAACCATGCTGCCGCATTGGTTCACTTACCTATCCCAAGATTATAAAAAATCAATCCTCGCTTTGGAGAGATTCCCACTGAGAGTAAAGACTTTGAATCTCCGTCTGAAGGGCTTTCATTCTTTTGCCTAAGTCGATCATTTTGGATTGGTCAGAGAGCGTTTCGGGAGCTGCAAACTGATCTTCAAGCTTCTTCAGTTGTTTTTCGAGCTCTTCGATTTTGCGAGTCACTCGACCTATCTCTTTTGAGTCCGAGGGGGCGCGTTTGACCTGAGACGAGGGCGCGGAACTCGGCAATTGAGCTCTAACTCTGCCGCCTGAGACGGGAGGGCGAGTTTGAAGCTGAATTCTGTGCCAACCTTCCCACTGCGCGAGGTCAGCAAATTTGTGTAGCTGGCCAAGTCGTCTCTCTTCTGGATTGAGCGGAAAGGCCAATATCTCTGTCGCGACTTGATCCAAAAAAAACCGATCATGCGAAACAAGCAAAATCGCCCCGTCAAACTCTGTGAGACAATCTTGGAGAACATTGAGTGTGGCAATATCCAAGTCATTGGTCGGTTCATCGAGGACGAGGAGATTGCATTCTGTCAGCATGAGTTTGGCCAGAACAACTCGACTGCGTTCTCCTCCTGAGAGTTTGCCAACCGGAAGATCAATCTGTTCTTTTGAAAACAAAAACCGATCCAAATAGGTCCGAATATGAATCGATCGTCCTTGGTAGACGACTCCATCGCCGTACGGACAAACGGTACGCATGAGTGAAACACTGGGGTCTAGTTTTTCGCGATTCTGCTCAAAATAAGCGACCTTGAGTTGATCCGAACGAAAAATCGTTCCGGAATCAGGTTGCTCTTCGCCGAGTAAAATTCGAATGAGGGTTGATTTTCCACATCCATTTTCTCCCAAAACGCCGAGGCGTGTGCCGGGTGTTAGGAGAAGATCCAAATTCTGAAAAAGAGAACCTCGATCGGGATAAGATTTTGAGAGTTTTTTGACTTCGACAAGTCGTTTGGGACTTTGATCGACGGATTGAAACTCCAAAGTCGCGGTCTTTGTCTGATTGCGCTGGGACACGTCTCGGAGCTCATCGCTGAGTTCGCCGTGGCGCTGAATTCGCGCAAACTGCTTTGAGCGCTGAGCACGAACTCCTGCTTTGAGCCATTCGGTTTCGCGACGCATAATACTTCGCAAGCTCTCTTCACGTCCTTGGAGGCTTGCGAGTGTGGCTTCTTTGACTTCGAGGTATCGAGAATAATTTCCCGGCACAGACAAGAGTCCATCAACGTTACGGCGATCGAGCTCCATGATGCGATTGCAGACACGATCCAAAAAAAGTCGATCATGAGTGACAACGACGAAGGCAAATGTGGACTTTTTTAAAATATCTTCGAGCCACAAAATGCCCTCGACATCCAAATGGTTGGTGGGTTCATCGAGGAGGAGCAATTGAGGTTTTTTCATGAGCGATACCGCAACCGCTACACGCTTTTTGAGACCTCCCGAAAGCGGATCGATCGGCGAATCTCCTGTCAGGCCGAGCTGATTGAGTTCGAGTTGCCAGATGAGTTCATCGGCCTGTGTATACGCTTGCCAATCGCTGGGATCATCCGCTGCAGCCACCAAGACATCATGAATGGTTTTTCCTGGCTCAAACTGGGGATCCTGATTGAGCATCGAAACACGCAGGTTTTTTTGTGTGACGATATCGCCGTCGTCAGCGTCGAGCTCGCCCGCAAGAATCTTAAGAAGAGTTGATTTTCCACTGCCGTTAGAACCAATCAGGCCCAAATGCTCCTGATCCTGAATCCCAAAAGTAATCTCCGAAAAGAGTGGTCTCGAATCAAAGGCTTTAGAGAGATTCTTAGCGGAGAGAAGATTGGCCACGGTAGTCAATATCGGGATCCCACTGTTTTGGCCAGACGCGAAGCGGGCCAAAACGGGGTGAATGCCCACAATCTAGGATCCCTGAGCCCGTAAAAAATCCAAGAGTTTTTTGCGATAGTCGGGATCCTTGCGCCAGAAAGTGTCCATATGGTGTCCTGGTGGAATCGACCAAAATTCTTTTGGTTCGGGAAGCTCGGAGTAGAGACTTTGTCCGAGTGAATAAGCCACGACAGGGTCCTTCTCGTTATGAATCACAATTTTTGGAACAAGGAGACCTTTGGATTTTTGGAGTGGCTCTCCGCGCTCGGGGCCCCAACGATCACTGAGAAGAAGATACGAAAAAGGCTGAAAGAGCCAAGTCACAACGGATCGACTGAGCACGCTCGCTCCAGCCTGTTGGTAAGAAAGAAATGTTCCTTCAAGAATGATCGCCTGAGGTGGGTAAAAATCCTTTTGACGGCTCAAGTCTTGAAGACTGCGTAGTGCGATCGGTCCGCCCAGGCTTTGAGCAACGACAATCACTTTTAGGCTCGGGAATTTTTTCTGCACCCAAGTGATTGCCGCGATTCCATCTCGTACGGTGCCTTCAGGACTGGGGCGGCCCTGAGATCGACCATATCCCTGATAATCAAAAGCAAAGAGTCTCGCCCCCGCTTCGACGACCCAGGACATTCCAGTGTAGTGAGAAGTTAAGTTTTCTGCGTTGCCGTGAAAGAGAACAAAGACCCAAGGGTATTTTACTTTTTTGGGCTCTAGCAACCATGCGTGAAGTTGAACATTGTCACCGCTCGCAAAATAAATGTCCTCGGCATGAAGGCCTAGTCGTTGAGGCTCTACAAAGACTCGGTTTGAGGGGTGATAGAGCAAAGAGCTACAGCCCACCAGGTTGAGTCCTATCACTGTAAAAATAACGGGAATGAGTTTCATTTAAAAATAAAATCGAACTTCCATTCGTCCTTCGGGGTGCATACGCCTCAGCCCGCCCTCGGCAATGACCGAAAGATCTTTGGAGATTGAATATCGAATGTTCAGTCGCCCCCAATGATCGCGCGTCGCTTGATCGACAAAAAACCGATATCGATAATGTCCCTTGAGCATGAGACCCCAATCCCCTTGATCAGGGATTCTCAAAATCAGTGTGGGGCCTACGGCCAGATATCCCCAAGCTCCAGGGAGGTCTGGATGCAAGGTCCCTTCTCCTTCGAGCAAGAGCGAAAGCGTTCGAAGACTCAATCCACCCCCTCCTTCGATTGTGCCCGCCAAGCAGTCAGGACAAAGATCAGCGGTGAGCGTCTGAGCACCGACTCTTAAGTGCCAAGAGAGTGGTCGATAAAGAGATTCCCAAGGCGAAAGAGAGTAAACCTGAAACATCGTCAGGTCTTCGAGCCAAAATTTTTTGCGTTCAATATTCCAGCGCAAGCTCGTGTCAAAAAACTCAATTTCTGCGTAGGCGGGGAAGCCTCGACTCGAGTCCAAAAAGTCATGAAAGACAGGCCGCCATCTCAATGTGACGAAACTCTTATCGAGTTCTGAGCTTCCGCTCATCAAAGAGAGGATCGATGTTTTGTGCACTCGATCAGGTTGTTCGTGTCGAGGTACTGCAATATTGAGCTTCGGAGTAGGGATTCCAATGGAGGCGCGCATTCGACCGAGTTGCGTTTTTCGTTTAGACGCTGGCGAATCCGCAAATTGAACTTCAAAAGGAAACAGATAGTTCAAATAATCGAGGGCTGCATCCAGAGCGGGGGCGTCTTCAGGAATCACAAGCTCAAGTGGTTTTTGCTCGAGGTCGGTCCACGCACTCACTTTTGAAAGTTGTGTGGAGCTCAAACCGTCGAGTCGATGATCCAAAGTTGTCTTTACGGAGGGGCGATAGTCCGGTTCATCGAGCAAATTGTGCCGTTTTAGAACTCGAATCGTATCAATGGGAATGACATAGGCAGGAAGTTCGTCCGTCAGATTGAGCTCGGGTCGGACGACTTCGAGAACTCCCAAAATATGATAGGCGCAGTTTTCATCAAAATAAAAATAATCAATCCAGCTCTGACCGACTTCCCATAAGTGAGCGATCAGATAGTCCACTTCGGACTCAGTAAACTTGACCCGGTAGCTCCAAAGATCACGAGACTGAAAGGCGGAGTACTGGCGAACCTGGAGGAAATAAGGTTTGAGCGAGAAGGTTCCCTTGAAGAGACCAAAGATTCCTTTTACTCCATAAATAAAAGCATTCTGGGTATCCACATTCGCTGCAAAATCCACAGCATGATCCAAAAGCTCCTGACGAGCAGGATCCGACCATTGGTTAAATCTCAAAAACGTATGTCCAAAAGCAGAAGAAGGATTGTTCAGATAATACGACGAAAAAATCAGACTGACGGATTTGGCACTCAAATAGGATTTAAACTTTTGAAAATCCTGACAAGTCTTGAGTGCGGACGTTGCGGCAGGGGAGTTTTGATTCAAAAGAAGGAAGCGCGCCGGAAACCGGCAGGATGCTGATGGATTTTTAAGGAAGGCGCTTTGAGTGGCCTCCCACTCGGCTTGAGGATCCGATTTACCAAGAGGACTCAAAAAAAATCCAGGATCGTCGATCTGAGACGTCCAGCCCGCATTCCAGCTATTCTTTTTGTAATGGAGGAGTTTGAGCCATGAAGCTTGAGACCAGGGACTCTTGGTCGTTGGGGGAGAAGCATGCACGCTCCCTCCAATCAAAAATCCAAGAATAAAAAGAAAATGCCACATTCCTCAGGCGGAATGTGGCATTTCTAAAAGAATCAGCAAGTCAATTTGTAACAATTAACCAGCAGTGCAAACACTGAGCTGCTCAACAACTCGGTCAGCAACGACGTCGTTGGTGGGCTCATTCGCAAAAATCTCGCTATAGCGACCTTGAAGATTCTGAGCCATCCCGTTGCTGTCACAGCCCGAGATCAGAGCGAGAGCTTCGATGCTTTCTCCTTGGCCACGAGCAATATCAGTTTCCAGTTGGAGGCGATTGGCCACAACATAGTCAGCGGCCCGGCTTCCACGAAGACCGCTCGCGCCTTCACAGTTTGATGTTCCGGAGGTGATTCCAAAAGTTTGATTGCCCGACGTGCCGTTGGTAGTCGCCGCAAAAACTTGGGTAAAACCAGATTCACTTCCCATGATCACAGAACCAAGTCCGCAACCAGCCATTCCATAACGTTGACCCGATACCGCTCGATCCGCTTGACGCAAGAGACCTTGCTTCTCTTGAGCAAAAGTGGACGTTGCTACGAGGGTCATTGCGAGTGTCAAAAATACTTTCATTTAAATTCCTCCATTAAAATTACCTGGGTTAAATTTTCTCGATCTAAGGCCCTTTCAATTGTGTTCACAAGAGAAAAAGATCTCTTGATGCAAAAATAACGAGGTCTCATCATAAAGATATCTATGTCCCAAAAAGCATTTCGCGAAAAACTACTTCAGATCATGGATGCCAAAGACCATTGGGGGTGGAGACAAATTGTCGGACCTCGAATGCAAAAACGACAACTCCTCATTCACTTTCAACAAGAGTACGAGGTCTTTGTGAGAGACTTTCCTGTATTTTTGGCGCGCGTGATGGGTCGAATGACGACGGGTTACTTGCAACTCAAACGTGAGTTTTCAGAAAACATCTATGAAGAGCAAACGGGAGGTTTATCGTCATCGATTTCGCGGCATCAGTCGCATCCTGAATTATTTTTGCAGATGATGACTGGACTCGGATTCAAGCGAAATCTCTTTGATAAGATTTCGCTTTTGCCGACGAGTCTTGCCTACCGATCCTATCTCGATTTGATCACTTTAAATTCTGACTGGCGAATTGGCGCTGCGGTGCTCACGCTCTTCGTTGAGGGAAGTGTCGAAGATCGTCAGCGTCTCAAAAAGAACTACAAACCCACCATGAGTCTTAAGAATAAGATCCGTTCGCATTCTCTCTATAAATATCACGGCCTCAAAGAGTCAGCGATGACCCTCGTTAAGGCTCATCATGCGATCGAGGGTTCTCATCGCAAAAGTGCTTGGGAAACTACATTGCAGATGATTCCTAAAAATCTCGAAGATGAAGTCGTCACTGCTATGCAAAATTCACTGGATCTTTGGCAGCTCTATCGAGACGGAATTTGTATCGAAATGAATTTGATGCATCCTGATTTTGACAGAATTGCGCACTCTCTTTAGCGAGGCCACAAAAGTTCGCGAATGTATCCTGCTTGATGTCTTTCGGGATGCAAAAAGTAGTTTTGCTTTTCGAGTGTGCTCAAATTGCGTTCAAAACCTTCACCTTCACGAAGCAAAATATCCTGACTGGAGCCCAAAAATTTGAGCCGCTGCCAATAATCTGTCATTCGAATCTGCCTTAGCTCCGGCGGGCAGTAAAACACTTCAAGTGCTTCGCCTCCCGTGGGAGGGATCAAACTCAGAACCAAACATTCATAGCCAGAAAAATCATATTGGATATTCACCTTTTCCCACTGAGCTTCGTTTGGCCCAAAGTGAAGAGGTGAAGTGACAACTTCAATGACCGCAGGACTTCCCCTCTTATGAGCAACAGCGAGGCGATAAGCGTTCAAATGTGTTTGCACGGGAGGGAGCGCCTTCGCATCCAGCGCACTTTTGGGGGGATAAAAGAGTCGATAGATTTCTTCCCAATTTTTTTGTGAGAGCTGCGCCCAGTCGAGCTTCAGCAATTCCAAAAACAAGAGTCTGGCATTGCGACTGAGAGACTTTTCGTCGATTCGATCCATGGGGATAAAGCCCTTCGACAAGAGATAAGTAGAGGGGTCAGGACTTTGGGGGGATTCCCTTCTGGGAGCAGAGATCTGGAGGCGACTTCCCAAAATTCTTTCTGCGTCCGCACGGGCGAGTGGGCTGGTCTCAAAGTTTGAATCCGATCGGGGAGTGATCTGACGCAAGAGACTTGGAACCTGCGGAAAATCTGGAGATTCGAGAGCGACAATAAAATAAACTGAACGCGGATCGATCGAAAAATTTTCTACAAAAATACTCTGAGCAATATAGATCGCGCCTTTTTCATCGGTTTGAGTGTTGAGATTCCACTCATGAAGAACTGTCGAAGGGGGCTGAAGAAGAAAGACTTTGCCTTTGATCGGTGTCTTTTCGAGGCGCGGGTTTTTGAGCTCGGGATTGCGACGACTTTGACGAATTCGCAATTCAAAAGAAAATCGGTAGCTTCGAATCTCCCCAAGACGAAATCCAGAATCTACGGAGTATCCTGATGTCTCTGGCTGAAACTGAAACAAAAGGGGCTCAAGGATAAGGCTTTGCTCGATCTGATTGTTCTTCTGAAGCAGAACTTCACTCAACGGAAAGGGATCATTCTCTTTGCTGTAAGTGACCAGGATTTGTCGAGAGTTCGAAAAGGTGTCGATTCCCATTTCACCTTTGAAAATGGTTTTGATTCCCGCAAATAGGAGTTCATATCGAATAAGATGAAGCTGTTCATTTTCGAATGGATTCACAGAGATCGAAAAATCAAAAGTGACTTCACCCAAAGATTTTTCGTCCAAAGAAGTCGTTCGAGCAGAGCCCGAAGAATTCTCGCTCCCCGGCAGCTGCACGATCCACTGACAATCCAAATCGCGAAGCGAGCGATCTTCACCCAAATTCAAAACGCGAAAGGTCGCCCGGAGCTTCAATCGATCGTGACTCGAATCGATGGATTCGTGTTTGAGGAGGGTCACAGAACTGGGAATGACGTCCAATTGAGGAGTCTCTCCAAAGACAGCATTCTTAAAGTCTTCTTCGGAGCACGGGGCAAAATTCTGCAGAGGTTGGCCTGACGAAAATGCGCTCAGAGTTCCACAGTAGTTTTGTCGTCCCAGAGCCTTGGCGCTCAAGCCAAAAAGTGTGGCATACCGAAATCCTCTTTCGGTCGCGAGCTGTTGAAACTTAAACGTGAATCGTGCCAGTCCTTCGGGTCCTGTACGCGCCTGTACTTGTGAATCCAAAACTCGATCAAGAGGTTTCAAGGTAAGTTCAACATCTGCATTTTGGAGAGCCTCTCCCTTTTGATCTTTGATCCAAAGACTGAGCTCCATTTGATAGCAATCTTGGCGTCCCTCACATTTTCCAATCATCCGAGACTCAGATCGATTCACGCTCATGAGTGTTTGAGAATATCCAATAGGGCTCGAATCAAAATGAGCGTCTCGGCATCCCCAAACAGCGGAGGCCATCACAATCAATGCGAGAAATCTGAGTCTGAAATTCATTAAAATTTAATCTCCATATCGAGAATGAGTTCATGTCGATTCGACTGAACATTGGAACGAGCAATCGTTCCCGCATACACATACGATCCCCCGACGCTCACTTCGTCGAGAGGAAAATAATGGAGTGTTGCAAACGATCCTTTGCGATTGGCGTATCCCAAAAAGCTCTCCGTCAAAGAAGCTAGAGTGAGATCCGGTTCTAAATAAAAATATCCCACTTCTGCCTGAACTGAAGATTTAGCCCAAGGCCGACCGAGTCCGGTTTTAAACCAAAAACCTCTTTGTTTGTCTGGGGTGCGCAAATTTACAGCCACAGCTCCTTCCGCAGTAGCTTCGAGGCCTAAGGGTTGCGCTTTTGATTGAAACAAAAACTCAATCGGGGCCCATCGATGAGAGACACTCGCATCAGTTCCAATTGTTCCGGCAAAAGCATTGCCTCGCTGAGCGGCGAGGTCCGAAGCCAAAGTTGTGGGCTCCATAAAAAAGTAATAATTGATCGCACCGAGCAGGCTGAGTTCCGAGCTCCATCGATAAGACGCCTGCAACCCTTGTTGAAAGAGCCAAAAGGATTTTTCTGACTGACCCAAAATTCGTGACTCGCTCTGATGATCCAGAAGATACTGACCTCCAAAAAATCCCAGGAACAATTTTGAATTCCACAGCTCAAGGCCCACACTTTCAAAGACCCCTTCAGGCCTAAAGTCTCTTTGTAGAAGAAGAGGAGAGGCCAGAGTCGGCGCCGAAAACTTTCCCACCATGGTTGTCAGTGTCCACCGAGCGGGTTGCCACTGAAGCCCTGCAAAAACTTGATGAACGCCCAGTGCTTTCGCTCCCGAAGTACTTTTGAGTTCTACTTCATAGTCCGTGTCAGATTTTGTTCCGATTTCGAAGCCCGAGATAAAATGATCGGCCTTTGGAAACACGCCGAACCTCAAGAGAGTTCGCAGAGTTTTTTCTTCAAAACCCGCTTCATCACGCTGACGCCAACTCAATCGTCCTTCGGCTTTGGGATTTAAATCCTGGATCCATTCAGGAGTGGCCGCTGGTGAGGGCAAAGAAAACGCCATCAAGGCCATAAATAAGAGGGCGCGAGACATCCGATTTCTTTTAGAGAGGGGGATTTAAAATGACAATCAATGCTCGCAATGATCAAACATCGAGTAATTTCAATAAGATAAAACCTTGTAAAGGCTTTGACTCCCTCGAAATAAGCAGAGATTGAAGAGGGCGGATGCCTTCTCTTCGTTTAGATGACTACCTCGTTGCTCATGGGTTTTTTGCCGAACTCAAGCTGGCACAGGCGGCCATTTTGGCAGGAAGAATTGTGGATGCCAAGACAGGGAAGCCACTCGACAAAGCCGGTTTGCCCGTGACGGCGCGAATCCAACCTCAAGTCAAATCGCCCGAGAGATTTGTTGGGCGAGGAGGCGAAAAGCTCGAAGGATTTTTGGAGCAGTTAAAATGGAATATCAAGGATCGCGTTGTCTTGGATATCGGATCGTCGACGGGAGGTTTTACAGACTGTTTACTCCAGCGAGGAGCTCGCCTCGTTCACGCCATTGATGTGGGGACTCACCAGCTTCACGAAAAACTGAGAGCCGATCCGCGGGTTTTAGTTCAGGAGCAAACAGATTTTAGAGATCTCAACTTACAAAACCTCCTTCCAAAAGCAGACGTGGTGGTGGTGGATGTTTCTTTCATTTCGCTTCGTCTCGTGGTGCCGAAGCTGCTCAAAGACTGTCCAAATATTCCGTGGATTTTGCTCTTTAAGCCGCAATTTGAGGTCTCGCGCTATTCGCCCAAGAGGCGCGGAGTGGCGGATCCTGCCGAAGCCGATAAAGCGCTTGAGGAATTCCTTCATTTTCTCACCTCTCTTGGCTTAAATAGCAGCATGACGAGTCCAAGTGCCTTGCGGGGCGCCAAAGGAAATCAGGAATTTTTTATTAGCGTGGAGCCCAGCGTGCCATCACATATTTTTAGAACGTACGATATTCGCGGAGTAGCGGATCGAGATCTTTCGAGTGAACTTGTTTTTAAAGTGGGAGTTTTGCTGGGTCAAAAATTGAGAGAGCGTGCAGGCGTGGGAGCCAAAATGGGAGTGGGCCGTGATGCTCGAGTTTCATCCCCACGACTTTTTGAAGCGCTGACTCATGGACTCGTGAGCGCAAAAGTGGAGCCGATTGAGCTCGGGGAAGTCACCACACCGATGACGTATTTTGCTCATTATCATTTCAATTTGGATGGCGTCGTTCAGATCACAGCCAGTCACAATCCCAAAGATGACAATGGCATGAAGATGATGATCAAAAAGGAAACCCTTTTTGGAGAGGAGATTCTCAATCTGGGTCGAGATGTCGGAAGTGTCACAGAGAGCTGGGATGAGTCGAGCGTTCCTTCGCTTGAGATCAAAGACTGGTCTCAAAAACTTCGATCGGATTATTTGGAGTATCTCAAAACAAAATTCAAGTTTTCCAAAAAATACTCTCTCGCTCTCGATTGCGGAAACGGAATGGTCGGCGCCATTGCGCGGGATGCGTTTGGTCCGGTCGCTTCGAATCTCCAGATTTTGCACGAAGAAGTCGACTGTCGATTTCCCAATCACGAAGCAGATCCCACGGTGGTGGCCAATTTTAGCGATCTTAAAAATCTCATGAAGCAAAAGACCTTTGATTTTGGATTTGCTTTTGATGGCGATGGAGATCGTTTGGGAGTCATGACTTCTAAAGGACGAATTTTGTGGGGCGATGAGATTCTGATGCTTCTTTCTGAGCTCGTACTCCAAGAGCGTCCGGGCTCCACCATCATTGGCGAGGTCAAGTGTTCCGAAAAGTTGTTTCGAATGATCAAAGATCGAGGCGGGGAGCCCCTGATGTATCGAACAGGTCACAGCCTGATCAAAAAGAAGATGAAGGAAGTGGGAGCTCCGATCGCGGGAGAGATGTCGGGGCATTTATTTTTTGCAGACCGGTACTTTGGATATGACGATGCAACCTATGCAGCGCTTCGAGTGATGGAGGTTGTAGATCGCCTCGGCCTTGATTTGGATTCCTGGGTAGGCAAACATCCGCCTTCCTTTGTAACACCAGAGATCCGAGTGGACTGCGAAGAATCCGAAAAAGCTGGTCTGGTCGAAGGCGCTAAAAAGTTTTTTAGGTCCTTATCGTCAGTAAAGCTCTTTGATATCGATGGGATTCGAGTGAGTTTTGAAGATGGAGCGTGGGCACTCGTGCGAGCGAGTAATACCCAAGCCGTTCTGGTGGTTCGAGTGGAGGCTCCCTCGGAGAGTCGACAAAAGGAAGTCTTAGCCTTGGTCGAAAAGGCCTTGGGCAGAAAAATAAAGGTAGAGTGAATGTTTGAAGCGATTTCTGAGACATCGATTGATCTCAAAAAGTCTAATCTGTTGCATCTCTACCATTCGTTGAATCAGCCTCAAATTTCGCCGGGCCCAGGACTTTCTGCACAAAATGCCGAAGCTTTTGGTTTCGTGATTCAGCACACGCCTCGTTCAGTTTCGATTTATGTCGGTCTCTTTTTTCCGCAGGCCCAAAAGCGCATCCTCTATCGTTCAGGACCAGTAAAAATGGAAGCCGTCGAATCCGAAATGGCAGAAATGGAAGCTTTTACCGGAGACATGGGTTTTCTGATGACCAATCTGCATCTGGCCCAGTGTGCACCGGATCAGCGCCATGAGATTTTGAGAACTTGCCCGTTTTTTTACGCTGATGTCGAACTCTACTACCAGGCTCTTTCAATTTCTGAGATTGAGATCAAGCGCTCTCAGGGCGAGGGACTGGCTAAAAAAGAAGCCGAAGCGGATCTCCAGCATCAGTTTATGCACCAATATGTGTCAATCTTGAGCATGCTTTAGTAGACTCTCAAAAAGGAGGTGAGAGATGTCTCATTGGAAGATTTGTGTTGGTGTTTTAGGACTAGGAATTTTCTTCGGCGGTTGTGCGACCCATTCGGGATCCAAAGCGGTTCGATCTGAGCCCCGCAATGAAAAGGCGTCGATTCAATATGACTTTGCCTTTGACGCTTATATGAATGGCGAAATGATTCCCGCGCTGGGGGCCATCATGCGAACGATCGAGCTCGCTCCCCAAAACGCAGAGTCTCATAATCTCATGGGTTTGATTTATTTTAGACAGGGCAAACTTGATTTGGCCGAAGCGGCCTTCAAGCGCGCTGTGGATCTCGATCCAAAAATGTCGGAGTCCTTTAATAATTTGGGATCTCTCTATTTGGCTCAGAACAAATTTGCGGAAGCAAAGGATGCACTCTTAAAGGCCCAAGAGAATCCACTCTACCTCTATCCCGAAAGGATCATGAATAATTTGGGATTGGCGTATCAAGGATTGGGCCAAAGTGCCGAGGCAGAAAAAGCTTTTTTGGAGTCGATTCGATTGAGCAAGGATTTTTATCTCCCTTACGTCAACGTGGGCAGAATCCTTCATGAGCAGGGCCAACTCCCTCGAGCAGAGACTTATCTTAAAGAAGCCGCTCGGACCTGTAGTGAATGCCCAGAGCCTCGCTATCTTTTGGGTCGGATTTATTTGACGATGAATCGACAAGACGATGCTTTGAAAATGTTCAAGGAAGGTGCAAAAATCGATCCGCAAGGAGAGATTGGTCTTTTGTGCCAGCAGTATTTGGTTCAGCGATAATTTTTGTGTGAAGTCGTAGGGAGTGTAATGGTTGTAGACGAAGGGGAAAATGAAGAAGAACAATACCGAGAATCTTTCGGTGATTTTTTAAAGCGCCATCGCGAGGGCTGTGGAAAGTCATTGGATGTTTTGGCGCGTTCCACGCGAATTCCCAAAAGATTTCTGCAAGCCTTTGAGGACAATGATTCGGCCCGGTTTCCTGAGCCCACTTTTACTCGGGGTTTTTTGCGCTCCTACGCTCAAGAAATTGGACTTGAAGTTGAAGAAGTCCTCGCTCGTTATGAGCGGTTTCAGCGTTCGATTCAGCCGACACAAATTAAAGACATGCGCAAAACCATTCGCGCGGCCGAGCTTTCGAGTTCGCGTCGCAAGCCGCTCGAATCAGGCGTATGGTTTTGGTGGGCCGCCGTGGCCTTAGTCGGACTTGTTTCGGGTGGGCTCTATTTTTGGGGGACGGGGGATCAGTCCGCGTCGGAACCCGAAGCCGAAGCCATCTCTTTGAGTCCTTTGGAGCCTGCCGCTGAAGTGGTGGACGCTCAGCCCTCTCAGCCTTCGACCCCTCTGGCGATTCCATCTCCCCCTTCCGAGCTTACGATCAAGGCTCTTCGACGAGGGAGTCTCAATGTGCGAGTGGATGAAAACGCTCCTCAGGACCTTGCCTTCAACGCTCTCGAAACCAAGACGTTGATGCTTTATAAAGAAGTCGAGGTTCAAGGCGTTCAAAAGGAGAACTTTCAGATTCTTTATAATGGAAAGCCCGTCGATCTTTCATCATCGACTACTTTGAAGCTTTTCAATCGTAACCTTTATACGTCATCCTCAAGCCCGTGAAGGGTTTGGTGGTCAAAAGAGTCCTCTATGGAGAATCGGATCTTGTTCTCAAGGTCCTCTTAGAGGATTCGAGACTAGTTTCTTTTTTTGCAGCGGGAGCTCGTAAATCCAAAAAGAGGTTTCCGCATCAGTTTGATCTGACGGGGCTTTATCAATTTGAGGCTCCCGAAGGCTCACAGCTCATGAGACTTCAGTCGGCCGAGCTCATTGATTGGCGCCCCGAATTGGGTCGAGATTTAGAAACCTGGGCAAGATGGTCTCTTGTTTTGGAATGGGTTCATGGCGATGAATCGTCTCCCCCTTCTTTGATGGGACTCTTAAAGTTGCGAGATGCGCTCGCGGAATCTCCCAGTGCTGGAATTTACGCCTATCATTTGTTTTGGCTCGAACGAATGCAGACGCATGGAATCAGAATTCGCGTCGATGAATGTGTGGTGTGCCATCGTCCTCTGGGATTGCCGGCTCATTTTGTTTTGGGGCAGATGGGATTGACTCACGAGCGCTGTGCGCGAGGGCTTCGATTGAGTTTGGAAACGATAGAGTTTTTGGCCCAAAAAACAGAGGGTCAAAGACTTAAATCTTTGACCCTCGAGACTGCTTCACAACTTGATTCGCTCAGTTTGCCGTATTTATCGCAAGCATTGGGTCGGACTCTGAAGGCGCAGGATGTTTTTTGGCAACTAAGACGTCCAGATCCTTCAGTCGGTCGGGGGCCAGCTCTGCAATCTGCGCCCTAAAAATCGGTTCGACGGCGTCCAAGATTGGTGCAGGAGTGGCATCAAACATTTGAAGTGCAAAATCAGCATTCATGATCCCGGCAATCAAGGAGAGTGCATCATTTTGAGTTTTGGCTCGGTTGATCTGACTCATCCAAGTGAGAGCCGAAATCAATTTGTAGTTTTTCTCAGTGATTTTGGTCCCCTGAAGGTTTGCCGCCAGATATCCCCACATCGCCGCTGAACCCAAATCTCCCACAGTCAAAGAATACTCAAAGAGTTCCTCAAATCGAGCGGGATCGCCCGAGAGCAAGACGGCTCTTCTCAATCCCTTTTCGTACTCGGGAGAGTTGAAACCCATGCGAGCACTTTCGATCCGTGACTTTCGCTCCAGCTCTTTGAAAGAGAGAGTGGCGTCGACGGTGAGAGCTAAAGAGACCGCTGTCTTTGCGGTGAGGCTATTTCTCACAAGTCGGCTGGCCACAGCGACAGAGCGGACTTCGTTCACCAGTCCCCACCCGTAGTGCCAATCAAATCCCTTGAGGCCTAAGTCCACAGCTGTGCGGCGTACAATTTTTTTAAGATCTTCTGCTTTTGCTTTGGGCAGCAGGGCCTTGAGATTTGCAAAGGTCCCCGAGACAAAAGGAGCCGCCATGCTGGTGCCCGTCATAAATTCTAAGCTCTCCCCACGATGGCTAAAGTCGCCTCCTCGAGACAAGATTTCTTCACCCGGGGCCACCACATCAATGGACGGTCCTACATTCGAAAACCAAGCCGCTGCACCAGAGTATCCCAGCGCGCCGACGACGAAGAGTCCGTCTTTTCTGGCCAAGGGATGCTTAGCCACCATGATCGCGCCTTCATTGCCAGCGGCGGCGACTAAAATGGCATTCTTCTTTTCGATGATTTGATTCATGGGGTTTCGGACAGAATCTTCCGCCGATATTCCATGACTCATATTGATGACATCAATGGGCTCATGACTCACTGCGAGCTTTTCGAGCGCAGCGACAAAGTTTTCTTCTTTGTAGAGGTTCATGCCCTTAAAAATGTTCATGTCCACGATCTGAGCAAATGGCGAAACTCCAAAATCTCCATTCTGAGCTCCAATCACTCCCGCCACGTGAGTGGCGTGGTAGGTTTCCATGGGCTGAGTGGGATCAAAGGGATCTGGAATCTCATCGGGGATTGTCTGATCGATCGCTCCCACGATGTCGCCGACGATCCCAGGATTCACGGACTGCGTGATTTTGAGTTTGAGCTTTCGTTTTTGTCTCGGCTCTCCCGGAACTTCAAAAACTCGAGTGGCTCCGACTTTGACTCCTGCATCGCTAACGTAGACGCTGACGGGCTGGCGAGGCAGGTCGCGCAAATCATCTTTGGCGAGATCTGCACCAATGACTCGCATTCCCCAGAGAGCGGGCACGCTGATGCTCCCGACCTTCCAGCGCATTTGACTGAGCTCAGGCGCTTCGGCATTGCTTGTCGCTTCGATCAGGCTCTTTGACGCGGTCAAAGGTGCCGCTGATACGGACAGGCCCACTAAATTGAATACAACTAAAGATCGGACCGTCGCTCCCCAGCGACTCCCGGATACCCCCTCCATAAAATTTCCCCCTCTTTAACTCAACACGCTAACGCAAAGCACGATGCTAAGTAAAGAAAATACGGGGGGGCCTGCCTAAGTGATTGAGCTTCCTTGACCCCGCTTTTGGCTTTGGGAGAAATGTCAGGTGAATGAGTTCAAAATCCAGTCCCGATTTAATGTCCAAGATCGTGAGCCTCTGTAAGCGGCGAGGCTTTGTTTATCCCTCTTCCGAGATCTATGGAGGTCTCAATTCTTGTTATGACTACGGCCCTCTGGGGACCGAGCTCAAAAACAATGTGAAGCGATATTGGATGGATTCCATGACTCGCGAGTTTGACGACATTGAGCCGCTCGATTCTTCGATCCTCATGCATCCGCGAATTTGGGAAGCCTCAGGACATGTCGCCAATTTTACAGATCCCATGGTGGATTGCAAAACGTGCAAAGCGAGATTTAGAGCGGATCAATTGGAATCCGCGACTTGCGGTCAAAAGCCGTCCAAAAATCCTCAGAGCTGCGGAGGCGAACTCACTGCGCCGAGACTTTTCAATCTGATGTTCAAGACATTCATGGGCCCCGTCGAGGATTCTTCGGCCGTGGTTTTTTTGCGTCCCGAAACAGCACAGGGGATCTACGTTAATTTTTTGAATGTCATGACGACGTCGCGACAAAAGATTCCATTTGGAATTGCTCAGATTGGTAAAGCCTTTCGAAACGAAATCACTCCCGGAAACTTTACGTTTCGCACTCGAGAATTCGAGCAAATGGAAATGCAATATTTTGTAAAACCGGGTGACGATATGAACCAATTTGAACGCTGGAAGGAGATTCGAATCCAGTGGCATTTGGGTCTGGGTCTCAAGCGCGAAAAACTGCGATTTCATCAGCACAGCGAAAAGGAACTCGCTCATTACGCCAAAGCTGCATTTGATATTCAGTATGAGTTTCCGTTTGGATGGCAAGAGGTTGAGGGAATTCACAATCGATCGGATTTTGATCTCAAGCAGCACGAAAAATTCAGCGGCAAAAAACTCAGTGTCTTTGATGAGGCCACAAAGTCTCCTTATGTTCCTTTTATTGTAGAAACCTCGGTGGGGTGTGATCGAGCCACGCTCACACTTCTTGTGGATGCCTACGACGAAGAGCCCGCCGCAGAAGGGGACGAAGAAGGACCGCGAGTCGTGATGCGACTCCATAAATCTATTGCGCCTGTAAAGATCGGCGTGTTTCCGCTGATGAAAAAAGACGGATTGCCTGAGCGCGCCACAAAGATCTTTGAGACCATCAAGCGAAAATGGCGCGCGCAGTATGATGAAGCGGGCAGTATTGGAAAACGGTATCGTCGCATGGATGAAGCCGGGGCCCCCTTATGTCTCACTGTGGATCAAGAAGTGGGCACAATCACTGTTCGCGATCGCGATTCGATGAAGCAAGAAAGAATTTCTGAGTCTGCACTCGTTGATTATCTGACAAAATATTTTGGAAACCCTTAACAGGGAAGGAGGGGAGAATGAATTCAATGTCACCAAAGCAGGGAGCCAAAGGGGTTTTAAAGAAAATCAAATCTCGCCGAGCGGTTCCACTTTCATCGCGTGAACTCAAAGAATCTGTCACGACGATTGGCTACAAAACCTCGCATGTTTTGCCGGCGATACGATTGAAAGTCAGTTATCAAGAACTCAAAGAACGAGTCGGGGGCAAAGCAGCGGGCCTGATTGAGATGTCCAAACTCAAAGTTCCCGTTCCTCCTGCATTCAATATCTCCACCGCTGTCTGTCGCTATTTTCTTTCGACAGGACAGTTGCCCGAAGTGGTTTTGTCTCAAATGAAGGTGGCGCTTTCGGGTTTGGAAGCCAGTCTCAAAAAGAATTTTGGAAAAGCACAGGACCCCCTGCTGATCTCAGTTCGTTCGGGCGCTCGCGTTTCGATGCCCGGGATGATGGACACCATTTTGAATATTGGGCTCAACCGCGAAGTTACTCAAAAGCTTGCGGAGCTCAATCCGTCTCGCGCACGATTTTGGTGGGATTGTTATCGCCGGCTCATTCAGATGTTTTCAGAAGTTGTTTTGGAAGTTCCTTACGAAGATTTTGATCGGGCCCTGATGGAGCTTCGTCAGGAAGAAGGAGTGGAGAGTGATGCGCAGATTTCGGTGAAAGGGCTTCAAGCACTCTGCACGACCTATCAGCAAATCGTCAAAAGAGCGGGGGTGGAGTTTCCCGAGAATCCTTGGTCGCAAGTCGTGTTGGCTACAGAAGCAGTTTTCAAATCCTGGAATTCGGAGCGGGCGAAGACTTATCGAACGCTCCATCATTATTCTGAAGACTGGGGTACTGCCGTCACCATTCAGGCGATGGTGTTTGGAAATCTCAACGAGCACTCAGGCACAGGAGTGGTCTTTACTCGCGATCCTTCGACTGGAGCTAAAAGAATCTACGGTGAGTATCTTTTGAATGCTCAAGGCGAAGACGTGGTCGCAGGAATTCGAACTCCTGAGCCTATCGAAGAAATGCGCCGTCAACTTCCCCAGTCCTTTGGAGAACTTCAAAAGGCACTCACTCGATTGGAAACTCATTTCAATGATGCTCAAGATGTTGAGTTTACGATCGAAGATAAAAGACTTTATATTTTGCAGACTCGCTCCGCCAAGAGGACGGCTTCTGCGGCCATTGAAAATGTGGTTCAGTTTGTTCAAGAGAAGCGACTCAAGCCTGCCGAAGCTCTTCAGCGAATTTCCTTTGATCAAGTTCGTCAGCTTTTGCATCCGACATTGAGTCCGTCCAAAGAAAAGCCTTTGGGACGTGGATTGGCGGCGAGTCCCGGAGCGGCGGCCGGACGAATTGCATTTGATCCAGAGCGAGCGGTCTCGCTTCATCGAGCGGGCCACAAAGTTATCTTGGTCAGACGCGAAACATCGCCCGAAGACATAATGGGGATGGCCGTTTCTGAAGGAATTTTAACTTCGACAGGTGGGATGACCTCTCATGCCGCGGTGGTGGGACGAGGGATGGGAAAATGTTGCGTCGTGGGATGCTCGGATCTTCAGGTCAACGAGAAGGATCGCTCCGCTATTCTCAATGGAATCGCACTTCACGAAGAAGATTGGATTACCTTGAATGGCTCAACAGGAGAGGTTTACAGCGGACAACTTCCGACTCAGCCAGTGACTTGGGGGGAGAGTGCCAAAAAGTTTTTTGTCTGGGCGGATCAGAGCTCTCGTATTCCTGTTTACGCCAATGCAGATACACCAGAGCAGGCGACTCAAGCTCGGGGGCTTGGAGCTCGAGGAATTGGACTCTGTCGAACTGAGCATATGTTTTTTGATAAAGATCGCATTCATCGATTTCGTTCGATGATTCTTTCGGAAAAAGAATCCGATCGTGAGACGGCGGCGAGAGCGCTTCAAGCTTATCAAGAGGCGGACTTTTATGAAATTCTCAAAGCCATGGAGGGATTTCCAGTAACGGTCAGACTCCTCGATCCACCCCTTCATGAATTTTTGCCATCGATCGAAAATGAACAGGAAATCGCAGAGCTGGCCAAAGGTCTCGGAACATCGAGTGCTCGCCTTGTTCAGAGAATTTACCAACTTCACGAAACCAATCCGATGCTCGGGCATCGAGGGTGCCGCCTCGGAATCACGTTTCCAGAAATCTACGAGATGCAGGTTCGCGCGCTGGCCGCCAGCCTCAAGCGTAATTTATCAGAGGGCCGAAAAGTTTTTCTGAAGATCATGATTCCTTTGGTGATGAACGCCGAAGAGCTTTCTTGGCTTTTGAGTCGGCTGAAGGTTGTTTTTCAAGGGGATGCCAAGTTACAAAAAGTGACTTCCTGGGGCACGATGATTGAGCTGCCGCGCGCTTGTCTCATCGCAAATGAGATCGCTCCACTGGTCGATTTTATTTCCTTTGGCACCAACGATCTGACGCAAACCACACTTGGTTTATCGCGAGACGATGCCGCCAAATTCATTCCGACCTACTTGGAGCTCGGTCTTTTGAAAGTAGATCCCTTTGAGTCTATCGATCAGGCGGGAGTGGGGCGATTGATTCAAATGGCTGTGACGGAAGGGCGAAAGGCCAATAGAAACCTCGAAGTTGGAATCTGTGGGGAACATGGAGGAGATCCTGAGAGTATTCAGTTCTTTGAGCGCCACCTGTTTGACTCCGTGAGCTGCTCGCCCTATCGGGTGCCAATCGCCCGGCTCGCATTGGGCCGCTGCGGTCTTGACTCCCGAGGCTCAAAGCGCAGAAAGTGAGGGCCGAATGATTCGAGCTTTCATCGCTGTTGTCAGTCTCCTTTTTGTTTATGGATGTGAAGGGGATTTTGCCGGAAACCGTAGTCCGAATATTGAGACATTCAATGGCCCGGCGCAGATGAAGGTGCGCAGCATTGGCGGAGTCAATCATCTCATTATTTTGAGTAACAATGGGCCAGCCACAGCGAGTGGGGGAAACATTCGCTTTTATACGATCACGGATTTAAGTAGCCCTCAGCTGTCTTCGACAGTGGAGCCGATTGCGATTCCTTCAAACGTCAATGACTTTGAAATCGTCGATAACAAACTCTATTTGCTCAACCGGAATGAAGGCATTCATGCTGTGTGGGTCTATGAGCTCAGTGGAACGACCTATACTCGTAAACTGGCGTCCAATGGAACTCCCCTCAGTATCTCGGCGTGCACCAATCCGATCAATGTAACTCAGTTTCAGCGTACCGTCGGAGGTCAGACATATTTGGCGATTACGTGTATGAAATCCGGAACGGTCATTCTTTTTTCACCGACCACGGATTCGCTCGTATCCCCGACAGATTTGGGCATTACACCGATTGATGGTCTCACTTTTTCAGATTCTTCGACGGTGGGAGCGCGATTTTATATGACGCCGCGGCGCACTCAGGACTCTTCTAAAGATGATCGCGTAAATATTTCTTTTGGACGAAAAATTGGCATTGGAATTATCGGAGGAGCGTTTCTTCCCTCGAGTGCCTCGAGCGATGATTTGTTTGTCGCCATGAATTTGGGACAGAATGCTTTGTATTCTTATCGCTTTAGTGATTTTTCCAATGCGTCCAATGTTGTCTGGGACCTCACTGAATATCGATCCAACAAACGAATCTCTGATACTGAGGTTCGTCGAGGGACTGCGGAGAGTGGATTTCGAGGAATGGCTGTGGATGGCAATGGAAATGTGTTTCTTTCCAACCGAGCCGATAATTCGGTTTACCGTGTACCCGTATCCGAAATCACAAACGCAAAGGATAACAGTGCGGGCACCAATCGAAACACAAAAGGATTTAACGAGAACGACCGTTCGTATCGGATTCCAGCGGATCTAGATTCGATCACCACAGATGAGGATTTTCCGCGACTCGGGGAACTGGCTGTCCAAAATGTGACGGGGCAAGATGCTTCGATTGTTTGGGTGCTGGGGTTAGACTCCGCAAAGATTTATCGTATCGCCTTTAATCCGGCGGTGAATGATCTCACTGTTTCTTCCTCCATTTCTGAGACAGTGGGGGTGAAGCCTCAGGGGATTCTGGGGCTTCCAGTAGGAGCGGCCTTCACTCACATTTATGTCGCAGATCAAACTACGAGCCGAGTTTATGTTTTGGATGCGACGACGCTTGCTTTGATTGCCACTCTTTCACAATGACCAATTCTCTCAAGATTGTTTTAGTCTGTCCCCGAATTGCGGCAAACGTAGGAAATGTAGCGCGTACCTGTCAGGCCTTGAATGCCGAGCTCCACCTGATCCGACCCTTAGGGTTTCATTTGGATGGAGCGCAAGCGCGTCGCGCGGCCGTGGGATTTTGGGATGAGATTTCGCCGATAGTCCATCGGGATGCTGAGAGCTTTTGGGCTCAAATGCATTCGCTCGCTGGATGGTCTTTTTATTTTGTAGAAAAAGACGGGCCTCAGATTTATTCCGAGGTTTTGTTTCCTGATCGGACAGTTCTTATTTTTGGAAACGAAGAAATCGGGGTGGAGCCAGAATTCTGGAAGTGCGCTCAATCGATGGATGTTTCGGGGATTCAGATTCCCATGCTCGGCACTCGCTGCCTCAATCTTGCGACTTCAGTGGGGATCGCTGGATTCGAAGTCTTTCGCCAGTGGAGGAATCAGAGGCCCCAAGAATTTGAGGGACGATTTGTAAATCCCGAACGGCATTTGGACTTGTCGATTTGCCAGAGCCCAAGGTAAAGTTTCCTCCAAGGAGGCGCGGGCGCTTGAAGTCTAGGGATTCCAAAAACATCAATTATTTTAATTGTTTAGCAACCCTCCTCCTTGATGGACAGGGGCGCAGAGCCTCGTTAAGCCTCTTAAGCTTAGGCGGAAAGACGAACTGTGAAGATTAAAGCCCTCCAAGTTTTTGGATTTAAGTCGTTCGGCGATCGTACCGAACTCAATTTTGATCGCCAAATCGTGGGCGTTGTAGGTCCCAATGGTTGTGGAAAGAGTAACATTGTCGATGCGATTCGCTGGGCGATGGGAGAGCAATCCGCCAAAGGACTTCGCGGCTCAGAAATGGCCGATGTTATTTTTAATGGGACGGCGACACGAAAACGCGCCAATTTTGCTGAAGTCAGTATTGTTTTTGAAAACAACCAAGGTCTAGCCCCAGCCCCCTACAACGATTGTACGGAAATCATGATCACCCGTCGGCTGTATCGTTCGGGTGAGAGTGAGTATCTGATCAACAAAGTGGCGGCTCGACTCAAGGATATCAATGATCTCTTTTTGGGGACGGGTTCATCCGCGCGTGCGTATTCGATCGTCGCTCAAGGTAAGATTGATCAGATTGTGCTCGCCAAGCCCGAGGATCGCCGGTTTTTGCTCGAAGAAGCCGCAGGTATTGCCAAGTACAAAGTTCGCAAGCAATCTGCAGAACGCAAAATGGAAGCGACTCGAACCAATCTCGAGCGCATCAATGATATTTTGCAGGAGCTCGAGAGGAGTTCTCGCAGCTTAGAGCGACAGGTCGAGAAGGCCGAGCAGTTTAGAAAATTGCAGACTGAGTTGCGGCATTTGGATGAGCAAATTATCAGCGCCAAGATTGCGAGACTCGACAAGCGCACCGCTCAGAACAATGATTTGCGAGCGAATGCTCAGGCAATTTTTGAAGAAAATGCTCAAAATTTATCTCGGCTCGAAGCCGAAATCGAAACCCTGAGACTTGAAGCTCTCAATCAGGAGAAGATTTCTGCCTCAGATTATGAGGCTCTCATTTCGGCCAAAGAGCGACTGGCGAATGCGGACAAAGAAAGTGAATTGAGAATTCAGAGAATCTCCAATCTCAAAAACCAAATCGTGGAGAGAGAAAGAGATATCGAGCGCCTCCGTTCGAAGAGAGATGTGTCGCAGGATGCGATGAGTCGCCTCTTATCTGAGCGCGAAGAGCTTGAGGGACAAAAGACAGTTCAAGAGACCGAAGTCGCCAGTCTCAAATCCAGTCTTGATGGAGTTCTCACTCAGATTTCGGAACTCGAAAGTAAAGTTCAGACCGAGCGTCAAAAGCTTGAAGCACTCAAAGAAGTGCAAATCAGAGAACAGTCTCGACGAGACCATCTGCGCTCCGAGCTTGTTGAACTCGAGATGAAGAGGGCAGAGCTTGAGCGATTGCTCGAAGATTTAGCACAGCGGTTGTCGACGCTGACGTCTCAAGATTTTTCGTTGGCGGTAGATCTTGAAGAGCTCGAAGCCGAAAGAATGCATCGCGAGGGAGATCTCAAGCGACTTGAAGAAGCCGAGCGAGATCTGATGCGTGAGCATGGAGATGTCGTTCGTGCAAAATCTGACCTCCAAGAGACCCAGGCCAATGTGGAGGCAGAACTTTCGAGCTTAAGTGCTCTTGAGCAGCACGAAGTGGGTTATCGATCGGGGCCCTTGAGTCATAAAAAGAAGTCGGGCGCTCCTTTCATCATGGATTTGGTGAGTTTTAAGCCAGAGTATTCCAAGGTGGCCGAGGCTTTCTTTGAAGAATTTGGCCAAGACTTTGTGGAGAGTGCGGATTTTGATTTGGCCGATGAACGCTGGAGCTTTATTCGGGCCCATGCGGGTCATCGGTTTGAGCGCTCTCTCATGGGGACGGTGGAATCCACTCAGTCCGATGGCCTAAAGGCGATCTTAGAGTCTATCGAGCTCGTCGATGTTTTGCCTTCGCAGGCCAGCCAGAGTATTCAGATTGATCTCCAAGGCCGAATGCGAATTCCTTTTGGAAATTCACTGAGCAAGGAATCCGCTGGCCAAACGGCTACCAAAGAAAGTCCGTTTAATCGAAAAGCTCAGCGCGAAGATCTCGAAAGACAGCGAATGGGACTGGAGACCGATCTTGCGGCTAAAGTTCAGCTGCAACAAGAAGTCGAAGCAAAGCTCAAAAACGCTTCCGGTGAGATTGAGCGAGTACGTCTTCAGATTCGTGATTTGCTCTCCAAGATTCAGGTGGTTCAGGGCCAACGAGCACAAACATCCGCGCAACGCGAGTCGATCGAGAAGCGCCAAGAAGAGTTCCGCGGTAATTCGCAAGAGATCGATCAGCGCGTAGAGCGTTGTCGTAAGTCTCTCGAAGAATTGTCCACGGAAGCATCATTCGGGGATCTTGAAGCTGTTGTGAACTCTTTGACGGGCGAGCTTCATCAAGCTCGAATTCAAAAAGCTCAGCTCGATGGGGTGTGGATCGAAAAGCGAATTGCCTTTGGAGCATTGCTCGAGAGGCTTGAGAGACTCGAACAGCAAACAATTCAGCAGGAAATGACCAATTCAGAGTACCGACACAACGAAGGTCTCTATGAGTCTGATATTAAGAATTGGAAAGAAGATATTGTTCGCGAAGACGAGGCTGTTGTTAGACTTTCTGAAGAAAAGACAGTGGCGACTGGGTTGATTGCGACCCTTGAATCAGGGTTGGCGGATAATAAGTCGATTCTCAACCGACTTCGCTCTCAAGTGGATCAGTATGAATCTGAGCGAAAGGACGTTCAAATCAAAAAGGACGAGAGCCAAAAGACATTGCAAGAGCTCGAGCTCGAGCATCAGCGACTCAAGTTTGAAGTCGAAGAAATTTCTCAGATTGTTCAGGAGAGATACCACATTAGCCTGGCTGAAATTTTGGAGCAGGTGGATGCATCAGCCATTGAGCGCCTCGAAGATGATACTGTTTTGGGATCCCTCGAAGTCGATGCTCAAGAAATTCGAGCGAAGCTCGAAAAGTTTGGCGATGTGAATTTGTTGGCTCTGACCGAATACGAGCAGATCAAAAAGCGACTCGATTTTATGAATACGCAAAAGGAGGACCTGCTCAAAACTTTGGATGCACTTCAAAGTATCATTTTGCGTATCAATAAGATTACCGAGTTTAGGTTTCGAGAAACCTTCACTGCGATTAATCACAATTTTCAGATTTTGTTTCCCAAGCTCTTTGGCGGTGGCAAGGCCTATATGACGCTCACCGACGAGAAGAATCTTCTTGAGACAGGGATCGAAATTTTTGCCGAACCTCCGGGCAAGAAGGTCCAAACGATGTCATTGCTTTCGGGGGGCGAGAAAGCCATGACGAGTATTAGTTTGCTCTTTGCGCTTTTTGCTTATCGACCGGCTTCATTTTGTATTTTGGACGAAGTAGATGCTCCACTCGATGAAGTGAATACCGTTCGCTACAATCAGATCATTGAAGAAATGTCTGTTTTGTCGCAGTTTATTGTGATCACACACAATAAGCGAACCATGGAAGTGGCCCACAAGCTCTACGGTGTCACCATGCAAGATCCCGGAGTGAGCCAACTCGTAGGCGTTGAGTTACAACAAGCGCGCGCACTAGCTTCTTAGGGTAGTGCACGGTCCTCACTAATTTTTAGGCAAGCTCGTTGTTTTCGTGCTAGAGACCGAGAACTCTTATGGGTTTGGTTTTTGGGGTTTCGACAGCTTTTTTTCTCCTTCTGGGAGCTCAGCCGCCTAAGTTTGAGTGTCTCCGTTTTCTGAAGTCGGCTGTTCGTTTGGAGATTACATCTGAGCGGCTGCCCGTCTCGGTAAATGCCGGTCTGCATAGTCGCCATATGCCCATCATTTGTCCCGTGAGTTCCGATCGAGTTCTCGAGCTCAAGGATGGGTCCCGAGTCATCATTCGAACCCAGGCTGTGATTTCAAGTGAGCACAAGGGACGTTTTGAATCTGTGAGGAGTGTTCCGGTTGAGATACGGGATCCATCAGGAAATATTCAAGAAACTCATTTGAATGTCCTGACTCAGTCAAAGCTTTTGGTGGGACAGGCCTTTCTGGATACGATGGTCGTTCAGAGCCTCACAAAGGCGATTGCAGAGAGGTGGCTGCCTTTTAGAGACGACGGCTGGACAAGATCCTCAGGAATTCAGAATTTGCATCGCAGTCTCGTTCAGCAAGTTTTTGAAATCTTTGGAAAGGTAAAGGTGCTTCATGGGGAGATGGGCGCTCCAGAACTCTGGAGAAAGGCCTCCGAAGAACCCGATTGGATTTTTGTATTTGATCGACTTGCAGTGACTCCAACAGTTCTGAGTGAGGTGCTCAGTTTCTTGAGTCACAATGTTCTTGTCGTTCCCCCTCTTCCAGTCGTCGAGCAATCGCGGCCCATGCAGGCCAGTCACAGAACAGAAGTTCTGCGACAATTGCAGGACGCGCATGTGGGAAAGATGAATTCCAATGGAGCGCGTGACCGGGAAATCATCTTAGAAACTCTCGAAACAGATGTCGAAGGATCTGAAGTGAGTGCGACCTTCATCACCGCTGATCGTGGAATCTATGGACCACTCTTCAAGGGGTTTTCGACCGAAAAAGACGTGAACTTGCCATTCTCTGAGATTCCCAGAAAATATCAGATGGGATTTTCAGTAAAATTTAAAGCCCAAGACGGAGTGGTATTTTCTCTTCATGTTGTTCCGCTCGCTACAATTCCATCTCGTTAGTTTTTAGGCTTTCTTCACAAATTCAGATTTGAGATTCATGGCTCCGAAGCCTTCTATTTTGCACGAAATATTATGGCCGTCTTCTCCTTCGGTGAGGCGAATATTTTTGACCTTCGTGCCTACTTTAACCACCGATGAGGCGCCTTTGACCTTGAGATCCTTGATGATAGAAACACTATCTCCATCTTGAAGGATATTGCCGTAGGCATCGCGAACTTGATTATCCTCGATCGCCGCGTCGATGGATTCTTCAGACAAAGTCCATTCGTGCGAACAGTCTGGGCATATCCAAAGTCCTGAGCCATCGGGATAGATGTTCTCCAATTTACATTGTGGGCAATGTGAGGGGTCGGGGCTGATGGTCATGCAATGATCTCTCCGGTTGGGGGTCTATTTAAAACTTAGGCCGGCACTTGCGGCGCACACTGCCAGAATAGGAGGGGTCCTAGGCTTACCGCAATGGTCGGTTGAAGAAATCTGGCGTATTGGCTAAGGGGTTGCCCATGAAAACTCTTATCCTATTGGCGCTGGTTGGATTCTTTGGTTTGGGTGAAGTGGTAAAAGCAGATGAGCCCGTTGTGGTGGCCGATGTGGCCAAGTCCTTTAGTCTCCTGAGGTATTTAGAAGCGTCCTCAAAAAGAACTTTTGAGCTTCGCCCCCTCTCTGTGGGATTTGAATCCACCGAATATTATGATTTGCGATTCAAATTGAATCTCCTTCAGCAGGTAATCCAGCAGGTTTCAATTTTTAATCGAACCATCAATTTGTCAGATGAGGAAAGAATGACTCTGGGCCTCTTTGGACTCAAAGCCAAGAATTGGGAAGATGTTATAAATCATTATAAGGATCTCAAAATCCAAGTGGAGATCCAAATGGGAGATGAGAGTAAACGAATGGCCCGCAATATTGGGCATCGCTGGCTCATGGCCGCACTGGCAGAGGGTGAAGTAAACTCCTTTCAATCCACTGACGCGATCCAGATTCAATTGGCAGGAAAACTCAGTCTCGACACACTTAAAAATCATATCTCCGTAGACGTCTTTGCGGTCCCCATGAATGCGGTCGATGTAAAGACGGCCTTAAAAGGCAAAAAGAACTTTGAGCAAAGAGTGATGGATATGACAGAGAGTTTTTCGGATTTAGCAACGGAGCGACTTCCTTTGAATATCCAGTGGCCTGAGAATCTGCTCGAGGAGCCGGGTGAAGTGAATGATCAGCGCGCCACCTTTACTGATTTGAATATTCCTGCTCCCGAGGCGGGTTGGCCCAAAAATGCGGGCCTGGTGCTTTTCATCAGGGACTCTTCCGAAAGCCCTCAATTGAATGTGCCGGTTCGGGCTTTCTTTAAGACCTTCTTCGTGGGTAAAGACTAGAGGAATGCCTGCTATCGCTCTTGTTCTCAGTCTGATCTTTGTCGGATTTTTGGCCTACGCCCTCCTGAAGTATTTTCGGAAACCTTCTGCAGGAATGGGTGAACAGGCAGCCTCATCCACTGTGGATCTGAAATCAGGTTCGACAGGTGCAGAAAAAGAGCCTCGAAGTCTTAAGCTTTCACAAGCGATCAAAAGTTGGATTCCGCTTCTCAAATCTCAGTCCAAGGACCATTCGGCTTGGGAGGCGGCTCTCATTGGAGCAGATTTGGGCCCTAAGCTGACCGAAGACTTGCTCAAAAAACTCAATCAAACTGAAGTTGGCCCCCTTGAGTTTTTTAAATCCGAACTCGGCAGTGTTTTGACTGGGGCCGATCAATTCAAAGGAATTGGTCCTCAAAGACCCTGGGTAGTCTTTGTTGTGGGCGTCAATGGCGTCGGCAAAACAACAACGATCGTCAAACTCGTCCGGCATTTTAAGGCTCAAAACATGAAAGTCGGAGTGATTGGAGCGGATACGTTTCGAAAGGCGGCGATCGAGCAGTTGGAGCGCGGTGTCCAAAGTGTTGGCGGTGATTTTTTTAGTCTCACGGGAAGTGCGGAGCAGTCCGAAGGCGCAGATCCCTCGGCCGTTATTTTTGATGGGCTCAGCAAAATGAGAGATTTGGATTTGATCTTGGTAGATACAAGCGGACGTCTCACCAACAAGACAAACCTGATGGAAGAGTTAAAAAAGATGAAGCGAGTGTCCCAAAAGGTAATCCCCGCGGGTCCCCATGATGTCTGGATGGTGGTTGATTCTACTTTGGGGCAGAATGCCGTCGATCAGGGGCGAGCCTTTCATCAGGCTTTGGGCCTTACGGGTCTCATTTTGACAAAACTCGACGGCTTGAGTCGGGGTGGTACGGTCTTTCAATTATATAGAGAGCTCAATACGCCCATTCGGTTTTTGGGTGTGGGGGAGACGCCTGATGCTCTTAAAACCTTCAATTCCGTTGAATTCATTGAGGATTTATTTGACCCGAACGTCCTCAATCCTTAGCATTTGGGTTCAGAAATGCATTAAAACTTGGTTTTAAGCATTTTTGATTTGATTGAGGTCTGAGAAGAGGCTTAAAGGTGAGTCGGTCACCGGGCTTTGACCAAAGGCCCAGGGGTTTAATAAATAGGGAGCTTAGAGGTTCCCTGAATAATAAGGAGATAGAAATGGCTGAGAGCTTAATCGTTCAATCCAAAGTCCGAGAACTCTTTAAGGAATTGGACTGTAATACTGGTTCCGATGCGTTGGACCAACTCAATAAAGAAGTCGAGCGAGTGATTCGCCGAGCTGTTGAGCGAACCAAAGACAATGGTCGTAAGACTGTTAAAGCCGCTGATATCTAATCATCAGTTTTTAGATTTGTCTTAGCAAAGAGGCCTTGTGAGAAATCACGAGGCCTTTTTCATTTGGCCCATACGGTGGGTATAGGCCCACTGGAGGCAAAAATGAAAAAAGCCGCTCACAAGGAGCGGCTTTTTTCGATAACTGTCTTTCTTCATCAGACAAGACAGAAGAGCTACGCTTACTTCTTTTTCTTTTTTGTAGCTTTTTTCTTCGTAGCTTTTTTCTTCTTTGCCATTTCATTTCTCCTTCGTCGAGTTGATGAATGAGCGAGATTCCCATCCCGCTCTACACAACATCATTTTAGTTTGTTTTCACTGAAGTGCAATACCAATTTTTAATTCTTCGTTAATTTTCTTTATTTTTCGTAAGAATTTTTTCCAAATCAATCATCGTGGTGAAGTTGATCGTGTGTGAGATCAGAAAATTTCGGATGAAGTCGCAAATGTTATGCAATCTTTGCACGCATGAGTGCAAAGATGAGAAAAATTTCTGCAAGGGACGAGATTCTTCGCGAAAGTGAGCTGTAAACGTATGAAATCAATAAATCTTTTCAATAGAGAGTCGGCCTGTTACCTCGGATTTGTGAAGATGTTTGCGTTGTTGAGTTCAGTGTTCTTGGTTTGTCATTCGGCTTTTGCAGAAGTGGGTGACCTTCGAAAGGGTTCGTTCAGCTTTGTTGTCAGTCAAAGGTTCTTCGATGACGAAAAGCTAAGTCGTGTGAACGGATTTTCGCACTGGGGGGCGATCCAATTTGACGCGACTGTCGGACTTTATGAATTTCCCTACCGTTTGGAGCCCTATTTGGGTGTGAGTTACATTCGAAACTCTTCAATTTTGTGCGGACTCGATGACAACAATGACTGTGTTTATGAAAACGGGCGCCTTGCCGCCTCTCAGGATCGCTTGAACTACAGCATTTATGGTGGGCACTTCGGACTACGACACAAATTTTGGAATCGAGATTTTTCTATTTTTATCCCTTGGATGCAGGTTGGTGGCGTTTATCGTTACGCAAGAGTACGAAAACTTACGCTCAATCAGGAACAAAAACTGAATACCGGAGGAGATTTTGGAGCAGAGGTGGCCGGGGGGTTTCTTGTTTCATTTTTTTATGACGAGGCGATCGCATCCGATATGGATTCGACTTGGGATATGCAGGACTTTGCGTTGATGACTCACTTTCGTTACTCGCCTGCGGGGTGGGGTCGCCATGGTTTGGGTCTTCTTGAGTCCACGGGGGGCTGGGATCTTGGACTTGGGCTGTTCATGGATTGGTAGAGTCGTATGAAAGCCTTTAGTCATTTTGGATTTCGATTGGCCTACGACGGAGAGAATTTTCAGGGATTCCAACGACAGCCCTCCGGTTCGTCCGTTCAAGCAAGCGTGGAGCGAGCACTCAGTATTCTGTTGAGACACAAAATCAAGATCGAATTTTCGAGTCGTACTGATGCAGGTGTTCATGCCTATGACCAGTGGGGAATGATTCGAGATGGACTCAAGATCTTTCAGGATCAATCTCCCAAAAATCAGCGTGCGTTTTTGATTTCCATCAATGCTTTGCTGCCTGAGAGCATTCGATTTTGGAGTATCTTTGCTCTGAGAGAGGATTTTCGGCCTCACTTTGATCCACTCTGGAAGCAATATGAGTACCGCATTCTTTTGGGCGGAGCCTCAGATCCCCTGTGGCGCTCGCAGAGTCTTTGGTACTACTCCTCACAAGATATTGAAGAGATGAAGCGTGCGTTTCGTAAATTTGAAGGAACGCACGACTTTGCCGCATTCGCAACTCGAGCACATCGTTATCAAGAGAAGACCACCCGAAAAATATTGAAAGCGACGATTCATTTGAAGCCTCATGAATTCATGGAAGGGAGCCGCTGGCTGGTGTTTCGTGTTCGAGGAGAAGGCTTTCTTCATCACATGGTCCGCACCATGGTGGGAACAGTGCTCGATGTGGGGCGGGGCAGAATTCGCGCGGAGCAGATACAAGAGATTTTAAAATCCAAAAAGCGCCCTTTGGCAGGAGTTAATGCTCCGCCGCATCCTTTAGTTTTGACTCATACTCAAGTTTCGAGCCGCTTTATCCAGCCGCTCAATCTCTGACGAATCGCGTCATCGACGCGTTGATATATAATGAGAGAACGTTGGAGAATTGAGGGGGATCTCTTGGGATCGAAGACCATTATTGTCGAAGAAGACTCGGCCGAGAAGGCTCGTCAAAAAATCATCGACCAGTTTGGATCGCCTCAGGTTGATTTACGTTTGATTAGTCAGATCAAACGCAAGTGCACCTTTGAGGTACTCACATGTCCAGCGCGCATCGACGTTGAAATCGCACGAGATGGAATGAAGGCGTTTCTGAAACGCCTGTATCTACCCGTGGGTGAAAAAGCACCCAAGCTCACCACCGACTTTTTGATAGAACTGCTCAAAGCCAAGGGAATCAAAGCGGGCTTAAAGCAAGATGATATTTCCAAAGAGCTCCATCGTATTCTCAAAACGCCTGGATTTGACGAAGAATCTCCACTCACTTTGCTCGTGGCACAGGGAGCGGCTCCCGTCTCAGGGCAAGGTGGCCGACCTCAATGGGTGATCGACCTCAAACTTTTTAACAGTAACGAGCCGGTCTATGCGCGCAAAAACGAAGTCCTCGCTCGAGTGCCGTACGCGACTCGGGGGACTGAAGGCTATCGTGTCACGGGTGAGCCTATCAAGCCGGTGATGGAGGAACAGTTCAAGCTTCCGATTGGGGCGGGCATCGAAGTTCGCCAGACAGACTCAGAGACTCAGTATGTCGCAAAGACATTTGGGCGGTTGTTTTATGATCAAGGAATTCGACTACGGCTGGAGGCTAAGATCGTCGCGCTTCGAGAGGGGCTCGATGGAGGAGTCGAAATCGGTGCCAAGAGTTTTTCGGGGGCTCGAATCACCGGCCAAGACTTGTTTGAGTTTGCGCAAGAATCCAATGCGACATTTGGGCTACTCGACGCCGCGGCAATAGAAGCTCAGATCAAGACTATCAAAAAGTGGCCCGCGATTATCACAGTCGCCAAAGGACGAGATTCTAAAGAAGGAACTCCAGGTGAGGTTCAGTTTTTGTACAAAAGCCCAAAATCCAATGCCCCCTTAGATGTTGAGCGCGCGAAGGAACAAATTGTATTTCCGGGAGACGAGATCATGCTCGTCAAACCCCCTAATCCTCCGGTGGATGGAAAAACTGCGTTTGGCGAAGTGCTGCGCGGCCGTCCTTATACGGAACTTCCCATTTACCCTGGGAAGGGTGTCACCAAAAACAAAGTCGGGGACGATACAGTTTTTGTTGCCAGTTCGTATGGGCGAGTGGTTCTCGACAAAGAGCGAATCCAAGTCGTCAACATTGCACAAATCTCTGCGGACAAGATGAAAGTTGTTTTGGATGTGTTTCCGCAAAAGGCCTTGAGTGTGCAGGATGTCTCAATCATTTTGAGAGAGCTCGATATTCTGATTCAAGCGGACAAGGCTTATCTCGAAAAGGAACTTCCTGAGATCAACCGATTGGGTTCTCGAAAGAAGGATTTTGTTTTGCTCAAGGCCAAGCCGGCTTTGGCGGGTGCAGATGCCTCCGTCGAATATTTTTTTGATAAAGAACTATTGTCTCAAAAAGCGGGGCTCTTCTCCAAAAAGGTGAATCGAACTTTTTTTGCAGCGACTGGAGATCTCCTCGCGACAAAGATTTTGCCAATTGATGCCCAAGATGGCTTCAATGTGTTTAGAGAGAAAGTGGAGATTGCCAAATCTCAGCAGCCCAAGGATATCGCCCTGGAAGGCGGAGCCAATGTGCTCGAAAAGGAAGTGGGTGAGCTCGGCAATCCAGAGAATCCACTGCGAATCGAGTTTCGAGCAAAAACCATGGGCACTTTGATCTGGAAAGAAGGGCTCGTGGATATTCAACCCACGTTGACCATTTCCAAAGACGAAAAGGAAGCGCGCCTACGGTTTGTTGCCAAGTCGGACTTTGGAACAGTCATTACCGAGGAACAGATTCAGAAATTGGCGGAACATGAAGGGATCAAAGTCGATCTCGAATGGGGCGAGATCCGAAAAGTCCTTCGAGCTCGAAGGCCCGAAGATTTTGGAATCTATGAAGTTGTCATTGCTCGATCGATCGAACCTAAGCACGGACAAGATGCGAAGGTTCAGTATTTTGTCGAATTCAATGGCAAGCCTGTGGATTCACTTGTCGGTCAGCGTAAAGCAGGGGACGAGAAGCCCATCACCTGTGACTGTGTTCGGCCCGGGGATGTCTTAGCTCTCAAAACACTTGCGGGGGTCGGTGAAGACGGCAAAACAATTTTTGGAAGACGCATTCCTGCCGATCGAGGCCGGGATGACCAATTCTTCTTTGGTGCGGGAGTCGATAAATCAAAAGATGGGACCCAACTCTTTTGCAGTTTGTCCTCTCCTGGATTTGTATTTGTCGAAGGAGGCAGAATCGTTTGCCGAACCACCGTCACTATTGGTCGAGACAAAATGGCCGCGGCTGTGACGCTCTATCCCTC
>CAZUTA010000012.1:58998-71632 GCA_964622975.1 uncultured Bacteriovoracaceae bacterium
CGGCAATCGGTTTCCCATCAAAGAAGATCGAGTGCTTTCGATGATCAAATCGGCGGGCATCACGGTTGGGATCAAAACGATGGCTCTGCAAGATTATCTCGAGCAGTTAGAAGCAGAACGAAAACCCATTGTTGACGCCATCATCGCGCAGGGACGTCCTGCCGAAAAAGGGCGCGATGCCACTTTCCGTTTTGCAATCGATATGGGCGATGGAGTGGGAGAGCTTCGAGCGGATGGAAGTGTCGACTTTAAAAATAGAAATATTTTCCAAAGTGTCAAAAAAGGCCAACTCCTCGTCATCAAGCAACCGCCCGTTCAGGGGGCCGATGGCCTCGACGTTTGCGGCAACATTCTTCCCGGTAAATTTGGAAACGACCATCATATGGCGGCCAGCTCTGGTGTGGACGTTTCAGAAAATGGACTTGAGTATCGAGCCGCCATCACGGGGATCGTCGAAGCTCAAGAAAAATCCATTCGTGTGATTCCTGGTCTCTTTATTCCTACCGATGTGGGCAACAAGACAGGTAACATTCATGGAGCGGCCGCGCAGGTCTTTATTAAGGGAAATGTGCTCCCTGATTTTGAAGTCACTTCCGAATCCGATATTTCTATCGAGAAAGACGCCGAAGCGTGCCGAGTCACCGCTAAAGGTAATCTCAATATTCGTGGCGGAATCATCGGAAAAGGTAAGGGGTTTTACAGCTCCAAACTCAAGGTGGATGCTCAGTATATCAATGGAGCGACCGTGGAATGTGAGGGCGATATCGTGGCACGTTCTGAGATTGTCGCGAGTCAGCTCGTCACTGGCAGTTGGGTTCTGTGCGAAGACGGAGCAGGCACGATTGTGAGTGGAGACATTACGACATTTAATGGAGTCAAAGCCCGGATTCTCGGAAGTGCTGGATCCGAATCAAAAACTACCATTCATTTAGGGGTGAATCTGTTCATGGTTCGAGCCGCTCAAGAAGAGATTCGAGCGCAAGGCCTCGAAAAAGAGGGGGCCAAACTCGAGGACCAGATTAAGGAGCTCTCCAAAGAATTGCAGGAAATATATGATTCGATTCCGGAGACGACCAAGCGAAACGTCGAAGAAGGGCAAAAGCTCCAGAATCGCTATAAAGGGCTTCATGAGAGGCGTCAGGAGCTTTTGGCTCGAATGGACGTTATAAACGGCAAAAAGGCCGAAATCATGTCTCAAGCCCCCATAAATAAGGACTTTTTGATTCATGTTTCGGACATCATTCACCCTGGGACGACTTTCGTGTTTGGGGAGGTTCGATGGACTCTCAAAGAGCCTGTCCGAGGGGTCGAGATTCGATGGAATGCCGCCACCTCAAATTTCACTTCTAAGCGCATTTAAGCCCTCTCTCAGCTTGACCCTCCGACTGAGTCTTATTAGTCGTATGGGATAGTTATGGCGAAAAAGATCGAAAAAAAGGTCTCTAAGACCAAGGTGAAAGCGGATGTCGTGCCCGTCAAAAAGGCGATTCGCAAAAAAGGAAGATTTTTGGGTTGGCAGAATACGCCAATCACTCAGGCTGCTTTTGGTGGAAAAACTCAAGGCGGGCGAAATAACACCAAAATCGGAATCTTGGATTCAACGGGAAGCGTTCAGTCTGTGGAATCTCGATGGTTTTTGGTCGATGCTTCGCAGGCTCCTGTGGGCCGATTGGCGACAACGATTGCCAGCATCCTGATGGGCAAATACCGACCCACTTTTACCCGCGGCGCTGGCTGTGGTGATGCGGTCATTGTCGTGAATGCGGCGAAAGCCTTTTTCACATCCGACAAGGATCAGAAAAAACTTTATTATAAACACACCCTTTATATGGGTGGAATTAAGTCTGCGACAGCGGGTCAGATGTTAAAGACAAAGCCCGAACAGGTGATTCACTTGGCAGTGCAGGGAATGATGCCCAAAAACAAGCTCTCTCGTTATCAGTTGAGCTTGTTAAAAGTTTATCGAGGCGCTGATCATAAGCATGCCTCGCAAAAGCCCGTTCAAATTGATTTCGCGTCTCCTCTTAAGAAATTGGTGACGGCGGCGTAATAATAAGGAGTCTCGATTTAGTTATGGCACCAGCAAAAGTTTATCATGCAGTAGGAAAACGAAAGTCCGCAATCGCTCGAGTCTATCTTCGAAGTGGAACAGGGCAAGTGATGGTCAATACCAAGCCTGTCGCGGAATATTTTCCTGCCTATTTTCAGCCCTTAGTTCGCAAAGCCTTCAACGTCTTAGATGCGAATGCCAAATACGACGTTCGCGCGAGCGTTCTTGGTGGCGGCACGGCGGCTCAAGCGGCTGCTTGCATGTATGGAATTGCCAAGGCTTTGGTTCTCGTTAATGACGAATTCCGACCGCCTCTCAAAAAAGCGGCTCTCTTGACGCGTGATTCTCGTGTGGTTGAACGTAAGAAATACGGCCATAAGAAGGCACGACGTTCATTCCAATTCTCGAAACGATAATTGGCAGTCTAAGTCACTAAAATTCTTCGATTTGGTGCGTTGCGAAATGCCATTTTAAGGCGTTCTACCGTGCTTTTGTAAAAGTGGTATACTACTTGCAGGTCCGCGTCGAAGGGGGCTTGAACGCATGGCATTTGATTTAAAACTATCAATGAAACTCGGCCAGCAGATGGTCATGACGCCTCAGTTGCAGGCGGCCATCAAACTGCTGCAGATGAATCGCTTGGAACTGGCCGAAACCATTCAGGGCGAGCTTTTGGAGAATCCTCTTTTGGAAGAGGGCTCTGATCTTTCTGAGCTCGAACAAAAAAAGGCTGAAGTCGAGCGCAAGGAATCTTCCGACGATCAATTCAAAGAGGTTTCAGGTGAAGAGAATCGCCAGGCAGACTTTGATTGGGAAGCCTATCTTGAGCAGAGCTTCAATTACTCTGGAAAAACCGTCAAAGGCTTAGGAGGCTATGATCCTTCTTCAGAAGATGGTCCAGGCTTTGAAGCGGTGACGACGAAGCGAGTAACTTTGGTCGATCACCTTCTTGATCAGATTAATTTGGCAGATTTTTCGGACGAAGAGCGCGAAATTGCCATGCAGATTATCAATTCTTTGGATGAATGGGGCTATTTGCGAGAGCCCATCGAAGAAGTCGCCAAAAAAGCGAATGCAGATCCTGAAAAGACAGAATTCGTATTGCGAATGATTCAGGAGTTTGAACCTGCCGGTGTGGGAGCTCGCGATCTCAAGGAGTGCTTGCTCCTTCAACTCAAGAACATGCCGACCAAAAGAAAATTTGAAAAAGATCTCGTCAAAGAATTGGTCGAGAAGCATTTGCATCATCTCGAGAAAAAGAATTTTAAAGTCATCAGCAAAGAAATGAATCTCGATATGGAAGACTTGAGCGATTTGCTCAAAGTGCTTCAGAAGTTCGAACCCAGACCGGGGCGCCCTTATGCCGAAGTCGAAAATCCTTACATCACTCCTGATATCTATGTGACCAAGATGAATGGCGAGTATGTGATTTCGTTGAACGAAGATGGATTGCCCAAGCTCAAGATCAGCAACCTCTATCGAAATATTTTGCAACAGATGCCGGATGCGATGAAGATTGTCGAAACCGCGGCAGCACAAAAGGGTCAGGTGGAGAAAGAACTCGAAGTCTTGCTGACACCTTCAGCGACGGATCCTGCGGCCGATCCCGCACTCATGGAAAGTCTCTCTGAAAAACCCAAAGAGGGTCAGAAAGAGACGCCTAAGGATTATATTAAGAACAAGCTTCGAGGGGCTTTGTGGCTCATTCGATCGATTCATCAGCGTCAGCGAACGATCTATAAAGTCACTGAGAGTATTATTAAAAGTCAGCGAGACTTTTTGGAACACGGAGTGACTCATTTGCGTCCGATGGTGCTCAAGGACATTGCCAATGATATTGGCATGCATGAATCCACGATTTCTCGGGTGACGTCGAACAAGTATATTCATACTCCTCAGGGAATTTTTGAACTCAAATACTTTTTCTCAAGTGCGATTCAGCGCTCCAACGGACAGGACATCGCTGCGGAGAGCGTGAAAGAAAAAATTCGCGCCATTATTAAAGTAGAAGATTTAAAAAATCCAATCAGTGATCAAGGGGTCGTCGAAGAATTACGAAGGCAAGGTATTGAGATTGCGCGCCGCACTGTCGCTAAGTATCGAGAGATGTTAGGGATCTTGCCGAGTTCGCAGCGAAAAGGCCTGTTCTAAGGGGTCGCCTTCGGATACAAAGTGATGTATGAAGGCTTTCGTGAATTTTCAAAAGCTTAAAGAACTCGTCTCAGCCGCTGGTCGGCCCCAGTTTTGGCGTAGTTTTTTTGCTAAACCTTCTGATGGAATTACTCTTGTTCTGCTGACAAAGCAGCATCTCGAAGTTCAGAAAATCAAACTTTCGGCGACCTCGCTTCGATGGATTAAAGTCGGTTCTTTTTTCGTCGTTTTTCTTTCGCTTTTGAGCCTCGTGTTTCTTGTGGATTATCTGACAAATCTGCCTCACCAAGCCTTAGTGGTGGCTGAGAATAAAGCCCTGCGCAAAGAGCTCGATCGTTTGCAGTTTCATATGGACACGCTTCAGACCAGCATGGATCGAATTCAACGATTTGATCAAAAGCTGCGGGCGTTGACTGAAGTGGATAAAAAATTTGCTAAAAAACTCAATGTCAAAGGCCAAGGGGGCGGCGAAACAGAACTTTTTGCTGATTTAGAATTCGATCCTTCAAATATGCCTTCGGAGCAGACTAATTTTCAGATGGACCCTGAGTCGGATCAAATGCTGGATCGTCGGCAGGCATTCTTGGTCGCTCGGCTCTATGCATGGATGCGAGATATGGTGTCGACTACCGCTCTTAGAGAACAAAGTGTGGAAGAGCTTTTCGAAGTTCTTAAAGGTCGCGAAATTCAGTTGGCGGCGACGCCCTCGATTCTTCCTGTGGCGGGTTGGGTGACATCCCATTTTGGTTACCGCATGGATCCTTTTACGGACCAGAGACGATTTCATCGTGGAGTGGATGTGGCGGCTCGATTAGGAGCTCCTGTCGTGAGCCCTGCAGAAGGAGTGGTGACATTTGCCGGGCCCAATGGGGGTTTTGGCCGCACAGTCATGCTGTTTCACGGCTATGGAGTGTCGACTCTTTACGGGCATATGAATGATATTTACGTCAAAGAAGGGGAGCGCGTGTCTCGGGGAGCCCTGATTGGATCAGTGGGCAATACGGGGCGATCCACAGCAGCTCATTTGCACTATGAAGTCACTGTTCATGGCGTGCATGTTGATCCTCGCAAATTTATTCTCGATCGCAGCCTCTAAAACGCCTAATCTGCCTGCGAATGCTCAAAGTTTTTTCGAAGGTATTTGGAACCCGAAACGATCGTGACATCAAACGCGTTGAACCCATTGTGGCTCAAATCGCTCAGTTTGAGGACTCTCTCAAAAGTCTTAGTGATGAGGGGCTCAAGAATAAGACTTTAGAGTTTAAGGATCGGCTGGCCAAGGGCGCCAGTCTTGACGACATTTTGCCCGAAGCTTTTGCTTGCGTAAGAGAAGCCGCGCGCCGAACCATCAAGTTGCGCCACTATGACACTCAGATGATTGGTGGATACTTTTTGCACAAAGGCCGAATCGCCGAAATGAAGACCGGGGAAGGAAAGACCCTCGTCGCCACACTCCCTCTGTATCTCAATGCGCTCGAAGGCAAAGGATGTCATCTGGTCACCGTAAACGACTATCTTGCTCGCCGAGATGCCACATGGATGGGACCTGTTTATGAAGCGCTCGGACTCAAGGTGGGAATTATCGTCCATGGACTTTCGGATGTTCAGCGCAAAGAGGCCTATTCGTCCGATATTACTTACGGAACCAACAATGAGTTTGGATTTGATTATCTACGCGACAATATGAAAGTGACTCCGGAGTCGATGGTGCAGAGGGATCTGCACTTTGCGATTGTGGATGAAGTGGACTCGATTCTCATCGACGAAGCGCGAACACCTCTGATTATTTCGGGCCCTACGTCCGAAACCACGGACAAATACAAACTCGTGAACGGCATCATTCCGTTTTTAAAGCGAGATGTGCACTTTCAGGTGGATGAAAAATCTCGACAAGTGCATTTGACTGACGAAGGAGTGGAGGCCGTTCAGTCACGGCTTCGAATTCAAAATTTGTACGACCCTCAGTTTATTGAACTCGTTCACCATGTGGACCAAGCACTCAAAGCTCATGTGCTCTTTAAGCGTGATGTCGACTATGTCATCAAAGATGGCGAAGTCATCATCGTTGATGAATTTACCGGCCGATTGATGCCGGGTCGTCGGTATTCGGACGGGCTTCATCAAGCGCTCGAGGCCAAAGAAGGCGTCGAAGTAGCGAATGAAAACCAAACTCTCGCGAGTATTACGTTTCAGAATTACTTTAGAATGTTCAGCAAATTAGCGGGGATGACAGGTACTGCGGATACAGAGGCAGAGGAATTTCATAGTATTTATAAACTCGAAGTCACAGTGATCCCCACTCATCGAAATATGATTCGTGAGGATCTGGCCGATGTTGTTTACAAAAGCGAAAAGGCCAAGTTCCGGGCCATCGTCAAAGATATCAAAGAGTCTCACACAAAAGGGCAGCCCGTCTTGGTGGGGACGACATCCATTGAAAAGTCAGAGCGTCTCTCTGAGTTTTTGAAGCGCGAAGGGATTCAACATGTTGTTTTGAATGCGAAACAGCACGAACGCGAAGCTCAGATTGTGGCAGAAGCGGGACGCCGAGGTGCCGTGACAATCGCGACCAATATGGCGGGTCGAGGAACGGATATTGTTCTCGGGGAAGGTGTCAAGGAACTCGGTGGACTCTATATTTTGGGATGTGAGCGACACGAGTCTCGTCGCATTGATAACCAATTGCGAGGGCGTGCGGGACGACAAGGAGATCCGGGCAAGTCGAAGTTTTATCTTTCGCTCGAAGATGATTTGCTCAGAATTTTTGCAGGCGATCGACTGCTCAAGATCATGGACTTCTTGGGAATGGAAGAAGACGAGCCCATTGAAGCTAAGATGATTTCAAACGCACTCGAAGATGCGCAAACTCGAGTCGAAGCCCGCAATTTTGATATTCGAAAGCATTTGCTCAAATACGACGACGTCATGAACTATCAGCGAAAGGTCGTCTATGCCTGGCGTCGCCAGTTGCTGTTTAAGGACGATATTCGAACAGATGTTTTGAAGATTATTGAAGAAGTCTTAGAGCAGATTGTCGGCAATATCATTCCTGCAAAGTCTGCGGTGGATACTTGGGATTGGAAAGAGCTCAAAGAAGCGCTGATCCGAATTTTTAATTCGGATTTGGGAACAGATGAGATCGAAAAAGAAGCTCGTATGGGCTCCATCACATCGGATCAAGCGGTTTACTCTGCGCTTTTGAAGGCAGCCGATGCGGATTACGAGAAGAAGGAGCAAGAGCTCAGCCTGCCGATTGCTCGGAGACTTGAGCGGATTCTGCTTTTGAATACTCTCGATGATCGGTGGAAGGACCATTTGCTCGACATCGATCATTTGAGAGATGGAATTAATCTCAGAGGCTACGCACAGAAGGATCCTGTGCATGACTATCAAAAGGAAGCCTATCGATTGTTTGAAGGTCTCTTTGGATTGGTGAAGTCAGAGTTTTTGGCCAAATACTATCGCGTGAGGTTGGCTCAGCAGCCCGTCGAGGAGTTGCAGAATCCAGAAGCGGCACTGCCGCCCTCAGAAGAAAGCCGTCAGCGGATGGAAGCCAATCTCGAAAAAGAGCAAAGAGATCGAGCCGAGCGCGTGCGAAAGCTCGGATTGTTTTCGGGACCAAGAGCAGCACCAGGCGAAGCTCCCAAAGTGCAAACCGTGATTAAGGGAGAAGCTGACAGGGTGGGACGTAACGATCCTTGTCCCTGTGGTAGCGGCAAAAAATACAAAAAGTGCCACGGCGCTAACGCGGCCGAGGGCTGAGTTTTTTGATCACAGATTTGCAGAAGCCTATGAATTGGCTGCGAAGACCTGTGGGCCGCCCAAATGCTGCATTTAAGATATTTTGACTCGCTTGAGAAAGTCCCTGGATTTGAGGGGCTTCTATTGGGTGGCTCCCCTTCAGTTGTTGGAGGCGCGGAAGCGCGATGGATTTGAGGAGTTCGAGACTCTTTAGTTGGTTTAATTCTGGAATCCGTTTTTTTAGTTTTAGAACCCATTCAGTGATATCCAGCGTCTCAAGAGGGTTCAATTCGAAGTCACTGAAGGCAGGGTCATGGTTCAAAAGAAAAGTGATCTTGTCTGTGATATCAAATCCAAATTGCTCTTGGAGGCGACGCTCGTGGAGATCTTTTTGGCGGATCAGCTTTAACTGTGCATCAAACTCTGAAGGCAAAAAAGTAGAAGTAAGCCTCTCAAGGGGGCTGACGGGGAGTCCGAGCTCCATGTGTCGAGAGAGAAATTGGGTTCCAAACGTCTCAATCGCGTGAGCTCGATTGTTGGGACTCGAATGAGCGAATCGATGCAAACTCCTTTCCCAAGTGATGGAGGGCGTTTGGAGTTCGTAGGTTCCCTCAATCTTGAGCATGGCCCTCAAAGTCTTTAACCAGACATGGGAATCCGCTTCTAAGGTTCTAAAGAGAACCTCACCCAAGCGCTTTTCATCGAGGTACCAGTTCCGTTCTTGGCTTTTGAGCTTTTGAGTTTGCATCGCAATCAAGGCCTCTGAGGCAATTTCTACAGGTGATTTGTTCTGACTCACCGCCAAGCTCTGAATCAGCTGTTTGGTTTCTCTGAGACTCATCTGAAGCCCCTCAGCATCCAGAGCTCCAATGGGGGTTCGAGACGCTCGAGTGAGCTGGAAGTACCGGAAGATGTGGGCTGGCTCCGAAACGAGATGAAGTGCCTTTTTTAAAAAAGGCTCTCCCAGATCTGAAGGCCGCTCGGCGTAGGGGCGGACCCAAATCGTAGTGATATCTGAGACGATTAACGCGTCTTCAAAGCGTGCCACTTTGTTCAAAATTTCGGTTTGGTTTTTTGATAAAAACTCAGCTCGAGCGGATCGGTATTCGTCAGGGGATTCTCGCTTTGCCCCGGGCCTACGTCTGAGCATCTGCTCGAGAAAGGACTCGATGCCGTTGTTTAAATTTACTTCGCGCTCAAATTCATCAAGATACTGTTGATAGTATTTGGAATGAATTTTGACTTTTGAAGAGACCGAGGAGTTCGGTGAACTTCGAAATGGTCCTTGGACCTTGCCAGCCGAAATTTTCTCGTAGGCGTCGTGGATGAGTTCGAAGGCCTTGTTAAGTTGGTCGACCTGAACCTGAGTCAACGACTCTGCTGAATAAGAATCGACATGATACCTCCGAGCGAGGTTTCGATAGGCGATTTTGATAACAGAAGGACCTTCATTTCCTTCTAGGCCTAAACGAGACCAGGGATCCGATGCCTGAAGAGCTTCGAGCTCCTGCGGGAATTGACTCCAGTCGATGGCAGCAAAAATAGGGTTCGAGACGAAAGCGCAAAACAAAAGCACAGACGCGAACCGAGCAACACACATCACTCGATAAAGATTGCAAGTCCCATGCAAGAGGGAGAGATGTCTAAGTATTTAAAATTATTAGGTTTCTTGTCAAAACATGGTGGGCCCTGATTGAGACTTTTTGCGGGCTGGCTTCAAAATGGGCTCTTTTTAAAACCACTTCGCCTTGCCTTTGCTGAGATCGACAACCTTCTTGTTGAGATCAAGAATGGTCTCCGACATATCTTTGCAAAGCTTCAAAAAACTCTCGGGTTTTGAGCGAACGAGATCCATGAATTGATCTTCTTCAAGCACCATCACACTGCATTCAGCAGTGGCGACGACAGAAGCTGAGCGAGGGGTCTTGGTAAGAGCCGCCATGATTCCAAAAATGGAGTCCTCTTTGATTTCACCTACTTTAATGCGGTCGACAAGAACGTCCGCAGTACCTTCGACGAGATGATAGACCTGAGTGCTCGCGGATCCCTGCTCAATAATTTTGTCGCCCTTTTCAAACATCTGAAGTCGTGTCTCGGGCTGCAAGCCCACTTTGAGCATGCTGGCGTTGAGTTGCAAAAACAAGCGCGCCTGTTTGGCCAAGAAATCTGACCAACCCAACGTGAGTTTGGGGACGCCCATGACTTTTTCGAGGAATCTTGAGAGCGAGCACCCTTCTACTTTGATCGGAAAGTCGCTCGAAAACACAGCGCCTTGCAAATTGCGATGGAGATCGAGTCCAATCAGATCTCCTTCTTCGAGTAACATAAAAAGCTGACCGCCAAGGCTAAAGCGAACAATTCCGTCTTTGAGAATATAAATCTCGCGTTGGCCCCAAAACGACTTTGCGAGATCTGCGCTGGCGGGCCAATCGAGGGGGCGAGTGGCGATTTCGGCATCTTGAATCAATTGCTTTGAAAGTGCCGAGGATTCTTTGGCCAAGCGTTCACATTCGGTCGAGACATCGATCAAAAGATGCATATAGCTAATATTTGATCGGCTTTGTTAGCGAACTTCAATGTCTTTCGACTTGAGGTACTTTTTTGCTCGTCGATAGGCGAGCTCAGTAAAATGAAAGATGTTTCCCGCTGCCGCAGCGGAGGCTGAAGTTTTGAGAATCGGTGCAAAATCTTCAAAGACTCCGGCTCCTCCACAAGCAATGACTGGAACCTTTACGGCCTCAGCGATTTGCTGGTGGATCTCGAGATCGTAGCCTTCGGCAGTGCCGTCTCGATCAATGGAATTGATGAGGAGTTCGCCGGCCCCGCGATCCACGGCTTCGTGTGCCCATTCAAGGACGCCTTTGCCTGGGAATTCTCGCCCTTGATGAATGCCGAGTTTAGCGCGGCCCTCACTGTCACGTTTGACATCGATTCCGACCATCATCGCTTGGCTGCCGAATTTCTGCGCCACTTGAGTAATCAAGTTTGGATCTTTGAAGGCTCCCGAATTGATCAGAACTTTGTCCGCGCCATTGGCGATGAGTTCATCCACTTGTTCGAGACTAAAAATCCGTCCTCCAAATGTGAGAGGCATGACGGCGACCTTGGCGATTTCTTTAAGAATCGAAACCAGACTGCTGCCCATGGTGAGTTTGAGATCGGATCGCAAAGCATCGTGAACGCCTTCGCGAGTGATATCCACATAGACGAGTTCATCGGCTTCCCATTCGCTGAGGCGCTCTAACTGATGGATGGGATCTCCAATGATCTTAAATTGATTGAAGGTTTGAGAACGAACAATCATTCCGTTTTGAAGATAGAGCACGGGGATGAGTCGCTTTTTTAGCATGGAAGCTCACAGAAATTTTTGAGGAGTTTGAGGCCCCACTTTTGAGATTTTTCGGGGTGAAACTGAGCTCCGTAAACTCGTTCGTGCGAGGCGCAGGCCACAAACGCTTGGCCATAATCAGTGGTCGCGGCAATATCTGCTGGCGAGTCGGGATGAAGTGCAAAGCTGTGCACAAAATAAAAGGCCTGTCCGTTGAGGTCGGCAGTAAAGACGTCGTCAGTCTTTTTGAGTTGAATGTCGTTCCATCCGACATGGGGGAGTCTTAAGTCTTGTGTTTCGAGTTTGAGAATCTTGCCCGGAATAAAACCGAGCCCCTTTGTTTGGCCAAACTCGGTGCCGAAGGATCCCAGCAGTTGCATTCCCAAACAAATGCCGAGCAAGGGCTTTCCCTTTTGCACAACTCTCGTCGTGAGAGCTTCATCAAATCCGCGATCGATGAGATTCTTCATTCCGATTCCAAAGGCCCCGACCCCGGGCAATATCACATGAGTGGCGCGATCAAAGTCTTGAGGGGATTCGATCAAAAACGAATCCGTTGAGATGTGAAGGAGTGCTGATCGGACGGACGCGAGGTTGCCGATTCCGTAATTGATGACGCCAATATTTTTGGGAGCCATCAGAATGTCCTTTCCAAGAGCTTGGCCAGGTCGGCTTCTGGAAACGTCGGCCAGAGCTTTCCCTCGCTCTGTGGAGGATAGTCAGCGATCTCTTTGTTGGCGCGCAAAACTCTCGCCGTCGCATCCACAAGACCGCGAGCTTGATGGCCAATCATCTGAAATCGAATGTCATGGTAGCTGAGGCCTTCCGTCGAAAAGGGATAAACCTGAATGATCGGACCGGCATCATAGTCGGCCGTCATAAAATGCGCTGTCGCAGAGACCGAGTCTCCTTGCGAGAGAGCCCACTCGACGACCGAAGATCCGCGATAATCGGGGAGGCGTCCGGGATGACAATTGATCACTCCAAATCGGCAGGCCTTGAGGAGCGCATCGCTTAGCTTGCGTGGGGTCCCTGCACTCACGAGAACTTCGAGATCGAGTTTTTGAATCAAATCGAGTGTGGCTTGAGAGTTATGATTTTTGACAAAATAAAAAGGTGAGCCAAACTGTTCAAAGGCCACCGGGGGATGAAACTCTGCACGCCCTTGCGTGCGCGCGGAGATAATCTCTCTAAATTTATCTGGCATTTTGTCGCCATCACAAATGAGTGAAATGTTTCTGAAGCCCTTTTCCCAAAGTCCCTGAACAGTAGGATAAGCGAGAGGACTCCCCACAAAAGTGAGGATTCCGATGCGGCGCTCCGAATCCGCCTGAGAACTGATGATTCCATCCGTGGCCATCCCC
>CAZUTA010000013.1:0-70572 GCA_964622975.1 uncultured Bacteriovoracaceae bacterium
GGGATGTATCGACACAAATCCTAAAATCAAACTCACCGATCTGAGCCTTTAACTTCTCGGCTGTTTGCTCGAGTTTTGTCTTCAAGCGAAGGTGGTAGTCGCTGTCCCACGCATAATTTGAAATCTTGGGAGTCTTTTGAGCCCACCCTGGATGGTAATAAAGGGCAAAACACAAAATGCTTTTTACTCCTTCAAAATATTTTTGGGGGTCGAGTCGCTCCAGGAGACGCTTTTCGAGATAGTGCATCTGGGGCCCTTTTTTTTCTTTGAGCCACTGACGGTAATAATCCTGAACACTTTTGGGAATCTCAGGAGCGCTGACACCGGCCGCTGCCCAGCCTTCACGCTGAGCCCATTGGTCTAAATCAAATGCGGGCTGCACTAGACCCCTCGCAAATATTTAAGAATTTTGCGCTCATCTGATTCGGACACTTGATAGAACTTGCAGCCCATTCCGGCGGGCATAAAGGCTGTTTTGGATTCTTGAGCCCAGCGCACTTCGGCCAATGCATTCACTTTATTGGCATCGTCCAGAACCAAAAGAAAGCGAAAACTCTCGCCCACCATCAAGGGAGGATCCATCTGAATGAAAAATCCGCGAGGGCTTAAGTTTACGGTTTTGGTTCGAAAGGGCTTTTGGTCATAGGGAATCTGCAAAACAACATCCAATTGGCGGCGGCGCCGATCTTTAGAAATCGCTTCTCCCTTCCACATTTTTTTCAGATAAATCCAACGTCCCAGGATTCTATGTCGGCGCCGATAAAGGGCTAAGCCCAGTGCAATTCCTAAAATGATGACTACGAGTGTCGCCAGGGCCCAGAGGCCGACGTTCGTGTACGCTCGATCAGTTTGGTGACGAGCGGCCTCACTCATTTTTTCTAAGAACTCTTGACGGGTCATCCCACTCTATTTTGTCACGAGACTGACCACGGACTCAATATGGTGTGTTTGCGGAAACAAATCTGTCACGGTCCATCGTTTGATGCGATAGCCACCGTGCTTCACAAGCGAGACCAGGTCTGGAATCAGGCTCTCCAAACTACAAGACACATAAGTGATGCGCGGAGGATGAAGCCTTAAAAGCTCACGGCAAGTGGACAGGGCTCCCATACGAGGGGGGTCGAGGAGAACAAAATCAAAAAACTGTTTCTGGTGATTGAGATCCTGAACAATTTGAGCGCTATCTCCCGGAATCCATTTGACGCGGTCACTGTTCTTTCGTGCCCAATCCAAACTGCGGCCCTCGATCTCCACTCCAGTGACGTCTTGGAAGTGGTCCCGCATCGGAATCGAAAAGTTTCCGATGCCACAATAAAGATCTAAGGCCCTATTCTTTGCAGAAATTTCGAGAATGTCGGATTCGATTCTCTCCCACATCAGCGCGTTCATCTTGAGATTGGCTTGGATAAAGCAGTCGTCATCAAACTGAAGGCGATGGCCTGCGATTTCATAGGATTGAATATGAGCACGACTCCAGTCTCGAGTGTCCGGAAGGCTCTGTGCCTCAGTCTTGAGCGTCTCAAAAAAATCTTGAGGTAAGACAGGACAAGTTGTGATTTCAAAAAGGTCATTGGAATGAGGTCTAAAAAAATGGAGCTTTCCATTTTTGACCTGAAATCGAACTCTTTCGCGATATCCATATTCGTCAGGAGATTCGAGTGAATCAAAAAAAATATTTTTTAGCTGAGGTTCGAGGGGAGAGCGTCGAATCCAATGCTTTGTCATTCGGATCTTCCAGGCCATTTGTTCGCTATAGGGGAGGTGTTGAAAGTCGCAACCTCCGCAAATATCAAAATGAGGGCAGGCGGGTGTAACGCGCTGCGCTGAGGGCTTGATGACTTGAACGAGGCGCGAAAGGTATCTTCCTTTTTTTTGACCGAGAATCTCGACTTCAATCTCATCCCCTGGTGCGACCTTGGGAGTAAAAATCTCCATCTCGTTGAGTCGAGACAGTCCTTCGCCAAGACTCCCAAGCCCCTGAACTGTAACGCGATGAGTTGAACCTTTTTGCACCGAGTCAGCGATTAGAGCACAGAAAGCAGCGCGTCAATAAGAACAAACGCAGGGCGCATGTTATCATTATAGAGATGTCACTTGATTCGATCGTTACCAAAAAGAATAGGCTTCTCGAAGAGTTGCTTCGACTGACGGCTCAAATGCAGATGCATCTCATGAAAAACGACATGCATCGCTTTGATGAAGATATGGATCATCGGGGTCGCTTGCTCAATGATATCCGAAAGATCGACGAAGAACTCAAAGGACACCCCACTCAGGCAGATGATCTTTGGGTGAAGCAGTTGAGAATGGTGACTCAGTCAGATCAAGAGATCATTCAGATCCTCCAACAGCACCGGGATGCTGTTGTACGGGAAGTCGTGCGTGAAGAGCAGGCTAAGGATCTCGTGCTTCAAGGGTCCACTCAAGAGAGTCGCGGACAGCAAATTCAGGTTCGAGGATAAGAAAGGAAAATACTATGTCATCACCAACATCGGCAGCCCTAAAGACTTTGGTACTTGATGGATCTCAAGTCAGCGTGGATCCCGCGAAGACATTTTCGGTCATTTCGCAGGAGCTTAAGCGAGGTTTAGGGCCCCAGCGAGTTTTGACGGAGATCGTAATAGATGGACGGGCCATTGATCTCGCCGAAGAAGAAGCCATGGCCTCAAAGCCATTGGCAGAGTTAGGTGATGTGGTTTTTAAGACGCGAGATGTGGTGGAGCTCTTCAAAGAGTCTCTCCAACTTGCTCCAAGAATCTGCGAAGCCCTGTTGATGGACTGTGATGATGTCGAAAATTTCTTTAAAGCCAATGATATGCGCCAGGCTCAAGAGCGCATCGGAGAGCTTACCTCACTCTTAGAATGGCTTCTTCAGCTCATTTCTGGAATGCAGTCCATTGGGGGACGAAAACTTGAAGAAATGCACTATGGGGAAGTCTCTGTGGTGGAGTCCGTGAACAAGATGCAGTACCTGCTTGGAAAATTGCATCTTCAACTCGCGGGCAAACAGTGGGACAGCTTTCGCGAATGCCTAGGTGGAGAATTCAAAGTCGAAGTGGCCGTTTGGAAGAGGCTCTTTGAAGATGCTTCTCAAAACTGGCAACCCGCACCTTCGGATCGCGCTTCTTAAGCGAAGAGCATTTTGCTGCGTCGCACATTCAAGGCCCTCGGGCATACTGAATTGAGGACTACGGAAGGACCTTTCGAATGGCGCATGGAACATCACCAGGGTTAAACACCTTGGCCCAAAAGAATCTCGAATTTTTTAGTCGGATTCGTCCCGATTTGGCAAAAATATTGAGAGATGTGCCTCCGGCTGCGTCAAATCCAGCACAAGATCATTCAGACCGATTGGCGTCCGCAAAGGATTCCGTGATTCTCGCGTGTATCGGCTTTCCTTCAGGGAAAGTTCTCGAAGCCCTCCTTGAAACTCATGCTGAGTATCGAAGAGTAAATCTTTTGATTGAACATGAACCTGCACAGTTCTCCAGAATCTGTCACGAGTACGACTTCACCAAGATGGTCAATAAGGCAGAGATGGTGATATTAGTTCCAGAGTTGCCGGGAGAATTGCCGAGCTTGCTTCGAGGGTTTTTCACGCAATTCAATGCTTACTCATCAAATATGTTCATTTTTTCGGGGGACTCGGAGCGACTCCGCCCGGAGTTTTTTGAGATTATCAAAGGTGAAATTTACAAAGCCAAAGGAATGATTGATTTAGGAATGGGAAACTCCGTCGAGGACTCGCTCATCGGATTTCGAAACATTGTTGAGAATGCAAAAAACATTGCAGCGAGTCCTGGAATTGGAAATTTAAAGAATGCTTTTGAGGGTCTTACCGCTGTTTCAATTGCATCCGGCCCTTCGCTGAATGAGGCGATGCCCTTTCTCAAAGCTCACGCTGGAAAGTTTATTCTCATTGCCTGTGATTCTTCACTGCAGCCCCTTTTGAAAGCTGGATTGATGCCTCACTTTGTCACGGCTATTGAACGAGAAGAAATTGTGACGGAGTACTTTAGGAACATGAAGCTCGATCCCACCGTCACACTCATTGGTCCGAATCTTCTCTTAAAAGCATCGGTTGATGCCTTTGATGGAATTCGAGCCCTCTACACTCATTCGTCGGCGATTAGCTTTCCATTAGGAATGGATTTTTTGGGATTGCCCTTTGGCACTGGGTTCTCTGCGGGAAATCTCAATATCACCGCCGCCATCCATATGGGGTTTAAAAAGATTGTTCTCGCAGGACACAATCTCGGATTTGAGGTGGGTTCACTCACAAGTCATGCTCAAGGAGTATTGTTGGAAGAGCGTTCACGTCCCAATCAAGAAAAGGATCTTGAGCAGTTCAATTTGTTTCGTGTTCCATCACAAGATGGCAAGGCTACCGTCGTGTCTGCATTAGGCTACTGCCTTTATCGATCCCAGATTGAGGCGGAGATTCTGCGCGAAGGAAGCAGAGAGTTCATTAATACAGCTCTCAAAGGAGCTCGAATTGCGGGCGCCAAGGGGATGAGTATCGAAATGGCCCTTTCTGAATCCGATTATGCGCCAGAGAATATTCGAGAAAGGATAGGCACGCTGCTTGCTCCGCCAAGCGTTGAACTTCAAAAGCAGCGAAGCATAGAAATAAGAAATAGGACAAAGGCGCATGTGCTTCGAGTGAAGCAACATCTTGAGAAGGCTAAAAGCTTGAGAAAAGATTTGATCATGGTGCGCCAAAGACTTTGGAAAGGGCGAGATGATGTCGATGTGATCAGGGCGGCGAGAAGAATTAGCATTCAGATTCAAGAGTTTCGGGATGCAGGGTATTCGGATCCAGATCTCAAATATGTGCCCCACACCATTTTGATTCCCCTTGTGGCTCCGTTAGAGCGAGAAGTCTCTGATCTCAATCGACGGTTTCCTCAAGAGTTTGATCTCTTGATCAACTACTTTAATGTCACAGAAAAAATTCTAAATCTTCTTATTTTGCACGGTCCTGAAATGGTAAAGACGATGGAGTCACTTTTGAAACAGCCGGAGCAAAGTCTGGAGAGTTCTCGGTCGGCGGCTTCCGTGAATTTGTAATATCAACGACGGCTTGCTCCCTTTCAAATGTGAGCCCATCAAAGGGAATCACTCCCTGAGGAAACTGGGGAACTTCTGCCAATAAGAAGAATGGATTTTCGATGAGCTTCTCGAGAATAAAGTTCAAATACTTTTTGGCGTCGAGAAGGTGAACAAACCCTCTTCCTACCTTGTGACTTTGAATGAGTCCCGCCTGGGTGACCGGACTTTTGAGAACCGTATAATCATCTTTGATTTTGAGATGGAGGTAGCGAACATAGGCATACCAAGGGCCCGGGATCTCTTGGCCTTTGTGAATCACTCTCGATGTCAAAAGCTTTTGATAGCAATACGGTACATTGACGAGGGCTTCTGCGTGGTGAGCGAGAGAATTGTGGTAGGGATCAATTCCGATTCTGAGAATATAAGGATTCTCAGTTTGCATGAACTGGTCAAAAGCTGAACCCATTCCATAATTGGTATGTCGTTTGAGGGTGCCAATCGCTTGAGCCTCGGGTCCAAGCGCTGCAATCGAATGAAGGGGATGAAGAGATCTTACGCAGCCCGGCTGACGGAGCACCCACTGATCAAACTTGCTGGTGCTTGTTAAAGAGTCTTCTGCCACAAAGGGATGGCCATAGCGTCCCACAAAGTTCGTAAACGCATGCACGAGTAATGTGCGCTCACTTCCAAAGCAATCTGTAATCGCATGTCCTAAAGAATCATAATACTGTGATTCATTCACATCTTTGAGTCGACCGAGTCGATAAAAGGCTGTGGAAGTCAGGACAGACGCGTTCCGAGGAAGACTCAATTGAGCAATGGCCCTTTGGAGATCCGAAAGTGTGAAATCAAAACTCAATGCAGGACTCCAGACTTATCTCTTTGAGTCAAAAGTTCTGTCACGACGCGAGTGATATGAGTGGGGGTCTGGATTTTTTCTTCTTGGAGGTCGTCATCCGAAAACTTAATGGCAAATTTTTGCTCCAGGTCCGAGATGACATTTAAAACGCCGAGGGAATCCAAACTTCCATCAAAAATAAAGAGATCGGACTTAATCTGTGATCGAAGATGAACGGGGACATGGCGCTCGATAATAGATATCGTTTCCTTTAGTATCTCTGGTCCCGTCATAGCACCCCCATTTTATTTTGGAGTATTTACGATCATGACGCAATCATTTGATCAGGGAGACGGCTCAAACATGCTCAGCTTTGAGATCTCGGGTCATCAGAGCATGAAGTGCGTCAGAAGGTGTGGCGCCTCCGGTGGCAATTTTAAAAACTTGTTCGCAGATCGGAAGCTCGTGTCTGATCTTTTGCGAGAGTTCATGAATCTGTGCAACCGTATAGAGCCCTTCCACTGGAGCACCAATCTCCGCCTTTGCTTTGTCGGGAGAGTGTCCTTTCGCCAAAAGCAATCCATAGCGACGATTTCGGCTGAGATCTCCCGTAGCGGTAAGCCACAAATCTCCAACGCCTGCGAGACCATAAACAGTTTGTGTTTTGCCTCCAAAGTGATGGACGAGATATTCCATTTCTTTAAGTCCGCGAGCCAAAAGCGCAGCCCGGGCATTGAGACCACATTCGGCTCCATCGGAGATTCCACAAGCGATCGCGAGAACATTCTTGAGCGCTCCACAGACTTCGACGCCTATGGGATCATTGCTCGTATAGACACGAAAGCTTTTGGTCGAAAAAGTTTTTGCGACTTGCGAGATAAAAGTCTTAGATTTTCCCGCAATCACACAAGCCGTGGGGCGGCCTTCGAGCACTTCTTTTGCAAACGTTGGGCCTGAGAGTGTTGCAAAGGGGACTTTCAGAATTTTCTTAGCCATGCCGCTAAAAGTTTTGAGAGAGTCATGATCAATTCCCTTAGAGGCATTGACGACTCCCGCAATTTTCACAGATTTGAGGCGGACAAGAACTTCATGTACAGCACTGAATGGTGTGGTGATGAGGACGAGACTTCGGCGCTGCAGCAATTGACGCTGCGTCTCATGAGGAGTTTCGATGTCGATGAATTCGGTTTTATGGCCGCCGTCCTGCAAGACTTTTGCAAGAGCCTGACCCCAAGCTCCTGCGCCAACGACAACGATCCGTTCAAAGCGACTCCCTTTCATTTCGTGGCATAATAGAATGGTGGGCGTGGGCAATAAAGAACAAAACGACGCCAAAGCGGGGGGTAACCCATTTTTGGGCATTCATTTTGAGTGCTGTAACGTCTATCTGCGAGTCTATCGTAAGCCCGAAGAGCGTAGCTATCGCGGGCGTTGTCCCAAATGTTTGAGGACTCTTGAAATTTTGGTGGATGAAGAAAAGGGAATTTCGGAGAAATTCTTTCGAGCTTTTTAGATTCTGGGGGATTCATGGCTCTGTCGTTAAAAATCTGGACCGATTTGGATCGCTTGGTTTCGACCAAGAAGATCAAAGAGGCTATCCAGCTGCTCGAAAAGGAACTCCCCGAGGCCGAAACGCCAGAGGATGTCGTCAATGTCGGGCGACGATTGGCGCACTATTATCTGCAAGACTCTCCTCACAAAAATTCAACACGTGGAGCGAAGTATCTTTTTTTGGTAGGTGAGGCCTACTGTGCTCTGGGGAGGATGGCTCCTGCTGTGGCCGTCCTCAATCAAATTTGGGCCGTCGATGGCGCAGAGAAGTTAGCTCAAGGCCTCCATCAAAAAGTCAGTACAACGTTTAGTATTCCCGTCAAACGCAAGAGCCGTGGATCAGACGACGATCTTCCTCCCCCCACACCGTTTCAAAATCTCAAAGGCTTTGTCACCTTTGAACAGGATGATGAAGAGCACTTTCGATACCAGTGGGCTCAGCCCGACACCCGAAAGGCACCCCTATTTTCACTTTTGAAAGCATCAGAAGTGAGCGCACTCATTCATTTAGCCTATTTGCGAGATCTTCCACCGCAGTCTGTTCTGTTCCGAGAGGGTGATGCTGCGGACGCATTCTATATTGTCGCTGACGGCGAAATGGAAATGAGCAATCAAAGAGGGCTCAAAAAGAAATTCAAAGAAGGGGATTGGTTTGGTGAGATTGCTCTCTTAGGCAAATTGCCCCGGACTGCGACACTCAGGTCTTTGAGTGGAGCTCAACTTTTGGAGTTTCCTTTTGGTGAGCTCCAAAAATGCTTTGAACTCAATCCAACGCTCGAAGCCAAGGTCATGCATTTCTATGAAATGCGCCTCTTCGGAAACGCCGCGAGCCGCCATCCGCTCTTTGATCGAATGCAAATCGAAGATCTCGAAGAGCTTTGGGACGATCTCGTGAGCATTCGAGTACCTTTGGGAAGAAGCCTTTTTAAAAAAGGCCAGAAGGTGGATCGCTTTTATCTCATCACTCAAGGTTCAGTGGCGGGATATCGAGGAAAGGACCAAGTTGCAACATGGGGGCCTGGCAATTTTATCGGCCCTTCGAGGAATTTGGATGAGATCCTGAGCGGGACCGAATGCCATCTGGTGGAATGTCATCAGTTGATCCTGGAGCGATACATGAAGGATTTCCCCAATCTCAAGCTCGCCTTTGATTTAGAGAGTCCTTTTGACTTTTTTTCGGACGAAATCACCGACAAACTTGTCCTCGAAGGCTAATCCATCGTAAAAGATCGCCATGAGTCTCATGGCCGGTAAAAAAGTTCTCATTATGGGTTTAGCAAATGAACGCAGCATTGCATTTGGCATAGCCAAAGCTCTGCGTGAGGCTGGTGCAGAGCTCGCCTTTACCTATATCGATGTGATCGAAAAGCGAATGAGACCCTTGGCAGAGTCGCTGGGAGCCTCCTTCATTGAAAAGTGCGATGTAGGACAAGAGGCGGATCTCGAGAACCTCGGTCGTGTGGTGGAATCTCGATGGGGGGGAGAACTTCATGGACTCGTTCACTCGCTCGCCTATGCCGAGCGAGAAGATTTGGAAAAAGGATTTGTTCACACCTCTCGAAAGGGATTTCTGACGGCACTCGAGATTTCGGCTTACTCATTGATTGGTGCCACGCGTGCCGTGCTTCCTGCGCTCGAAAAGGCAAAGGGTTCTGTCATGACCCTGTCGTATTACGGTGCCGAAAAAGTAGTTCAAAATTATAATGTCATGGGGGTTGCCAAGGCTGCGCTCGAATCCAGTGTTCGCTACCTTGCCGATGATTTGGGGCCCAAAGGAATTCGAGTCAATGCGATTTCAGCAGGACCTATTCGAACTCTTGCCGCCAGTGGAGTCAAAGATTTTAGATCGATTCTGACCAAGATCGAAGAGCGTGCTCCCTTACGAAAAAATATCACGATCGACGAGGTCGGGCAGGTGGGAGTCTTTCTTTGCTCTTCGATGTCATCCGGGATGACGGGAGAGATTCTCTACGTCGATTCGGGTTACAGTATTTTGGGACTTTGATTTTAGCGTCTGGAGATAGACGCCAGGAAGTCTGTATTGTCAGTTAACGCACTCGTCTCCGCGACTTCATCGGGAGAATACGACGAATCATAACGACCACTTTGGATTCGATGACTGGCGCTCTCTAAAAATTTGTTTCCACGCGTAGACTTGGGCTCAGCCAGATCGCTCTTCGAAGCATAATTTTCTTTGGCGAATGCAGCGGCCTCGGAGAAGAGAGATTTCTGATCTTCTGATAACTCGCTCCAATTGGTTTGAGAAAATTTGACATCACTCTCTCCAAAACCCTGGTCTTCGATTCTGAGGCCGATTATTTCGGAAAGTCCCTCGCCGAATTTATCATCAATGGCGGTTTGGAGGTCCACTTCACTAATGCTGGGATTTGAAAGTGCAGTGAGTTCTACTTCTTTGAGGATCGCTTCTCGCAGCAAGTTGAGATCTTCTTGGCTTGCGTCGGGAATAGGGTTGCTTTCATTGAGAAGAATGTCTGGACCTTCTTCAAAAAATCTCATGGCTGGCGTTGAGCTTTGCGTACTGTCATTAGAAAGCTCATCTCTTGTGATGGGCTCAAGGTCGGTACGCTTCGGAGAGGATTGAAGCTGACTGAGTGCGTACGCAGAGTTGATCGAATCCGAGACCTTCGACGGGCCAGAGGAAAATCTTCGGGCCTTTGAATTTTCTGTACTCACCTCCTCGAGAGGATTCGAGACGGGTGTGTACTCCGAGCTTGTTGCTCCCGAAGTCTTTTTGCGTTCGAGAATCTTGTAGCCAGCATTCAAAAGTGAATTGATCCTCAATCCCATCTTTTGTCCTATCGACGCCCCGCCCCAAAAACTTGAGCACTTTGTGCGCAGGCCTATAACTCTTTGAATTTGCTAAACATTAGTGCAAGGTCTTCCCAGAGGGCATGGTCTGAAGTTTGCAATAACGAGGAGCGTGGGTTTGGATTGTCGGGTCCTTTTTATTTTGGCCGCCTTCATATTGAGTCTTCCTCAATCGCTGCACTCTCATTGTTATCAAGTGATGGAATCCTTCTCCCACAATCAAGAGAGCGAGCATCAAATATTAAAAAGAGTCTGGCCCGGTGTAAAACAAGGTCTAAATCGAGCGTTTGAAGCTCGTGCGCTTCATCACCTTCAGATTGGTGCGAAGGAAAAGCATCAGAAGTATTTTGAAGCGAGTGCCCTTTCACTTTTGAGAGAAGCTATCCGTCTCAATCGATATGAAGACGACTGGCAGCTGACCGAAGTGGAAAACCGAGAGGCCGAGCGTCGACATTATACAAGTATTCTGAGATGGCAGAGAGCTCTGACGGCGGAGGAACAAAAGGAAGTCGACTTTTTGTTTCCTCATATCGCCAATCTCATTTTTAGCAAAAAGGAAGAGCTCAAACCTGTGTATCAGGGAATTCGAAAATCAATTGCGAGTCTGCATATGCAAATGTCTAAAGCCCAATATGATATGGAATTTCGCCGGCGAGCTCATGAGGTAAAAGCGCAGATTGAATTCATTCTCAGGCAGGTCGTCTTGCAATATCCCTACAACGCCGATCATGACACACTGAAATTGCGCGACACGGTGACGGCAGAAGATCATCGCCGAATCGCTGCTGTGAATTACTACACCCATTTGATAATTCCGCGACTGCGGCAGTGGTCTTTGCGACTCAATCGCTCAGGGGATGCGGGAAAGTTTGGAGCAGATTTTGGATATGATAGTCGACGGCATCGACGTCGTGATAACTGGAGTTTTGTTTCGATGGATGCTCCCCTCGATAGCGATGAATCAAGATCCTCCATGCGAGTATCGACGATTCCAGGTCGCGAAAGAGTCGAAGATCTGAGCACGGTGATTGCTTCCGAAAACTCTCGTGCAGCCAATGCTGTTCTAGATATTTCGGGTATCTTGCCACTTTCTTCCTCTGCGAGTCTCTGGGTGTTCAAAAATCTCGGTGAGATTCACGGAGTCATTCATCGAGGCAAGCCGAGTTTAGAAGAAGGACTCAATGCTTTGGTGGCTGAGTTAAGCTCTCCCAACCCACTTTATCTGGCTGCTAATGCGTTAGCCTATTTGACTCCTCGCAAGGGGAACCCCGAAGATCTCGTAGAATCTGCTCAAGAATATATTTCGTCCCTGCCTCGGGCGACGAGAGAGAGTTTCATTCAGTGGCTCACAGAACCGGGAAGTGAGCGTATGGCGCCCTCCTTAAAAGTGCAGCGCAATGTGCGAGACTACTGGAAATATATTTCGCTGCAGGAAGGTGATTTTGTGGGAGGCTCTTCAGAGAGCATTCCTCTGAGGTTTCGGGGAGCGTTTTTAAATACATTCATGATCAGTCGGCTAGCGAAGGAGTATCAGATTGAAGGTCGGACGCCCAAGCAGACACTAGAAGCGATCCGCAACTTTTTTGAATCTCAATGGGTTAGTCCGGAAGAAATGCGAGATCTACATTTGAGCCTGATGACGGGGGTCGATAAAATTAAAGCCAAAATGTCAGACGAGCAGCGTCAGAGCTTTCAAGAGAATGTGCAAAATTTACGAAGCAAAATCCAAGAATTCTTAAGTCGAAATTCGCGTGCGCTGAACAACAGCGACAAACAATCCCGAACAGCCCAGCGTATCCGGTGACAGAACAAAGTAGGGCTCGGCTTCACTCATGGCTTGAAGAGATTTTTCATCCCAGTTGAATCTGAAGAAATTGTTCACATAAGGGAGAATATAATCCTTCAAATATCCCACAGCAGAAACCAATCGGTAAGAGTTGTGCGATGTTCTCAAAAAGTTTTCAATCTGCGCTTCGTTCTCTGATTTATTCAGCGAAGTCGTCGCATAGATCAAATAACCGCCGAGTTTGAGTTTGCGCGCTCCTTCTCGCAAAAGAGCGGCTTGGAGTTTATGAAGTCGGCTGAGTTCTTCCTTTTGAAACTTCCATCGAACTTCGGGACGAGTTGCGAGTTCACCCAAATGGGAGCTCGGTGCGTCTACGAGGACCACATCCAAGCTTTTGACTTCCGAAATCTGCGAATCACTCACCACTCGGTAAGAATCAATTCCCGCACGCTGAGCCCGTTCTTTAAAAACTTTGAGTCTCTTGGCGTCAGCCTCATAAATGAAAAGACTGCCCTTATTGCGCATCATGGTCGCAACAGCCAGAGCGTTATGACCGTCCTTGGCGCAGAGATCGAGGATTCGATTGCCGGGTCGAGCGTTCGTAAAAAGAGAGAGAATCTGCGACGCTTCGTCCTGAATCTCAAAGAGTCCTCGCTCTCGAATAGGATGGGCCATGAGTTCTTCGGGTTTGCCTACTTCGTAGGCCCAGGGGCTCAAGGTTGAGCGTTTGATCTTCAGGTCTTGAGCGACCTGACTCTGACCAAAGCCAATCAGATCTGCTTTCAAATAGTTGAGGCGAACGGTTGTTTTGGGTCGCATCGAGAAAATAGTCGCCAATTTGTGAATGCGATCTTTGGTATAACGTTCAGCGAGTTGCTCTTCGATAGCTGCTCCCAGGGGGTGCTTACGCATTTGAACGTAAATCTTCTCAGTGACCTCATGAAAATACTTGGGTCGCTCTTTTTCGGGCACTCCTGCTTGGGCCAAAAGCTTGTCTAAACCCATTTCAAAGGTCTCATTCTTGGGCTTCCAGGCCGCCATGAAGAGATCGTAGGGGGTGCTGAGGATCTTTTTAAGAAGCTCAGATTTTTTGGGTGCCACCTCAACGGCTGCTTTAGCCTTTGGCGCTTGCGCCTTAGCTGAAATCGCTTTCTTCAGACTCGGGCGGTCTTTCTTAGCGGGTGCAGATTTCTTAGCTGATTTTGAGGGTTTAGCACTCGTCTTAGACTTTGCCTTGGCAGAGCGAGCAGACTTCATAATCTCTGCGACGTTAGGGAGTCTTTGCGGTGGAAATCAAGCGTGATTTTAGCTTTATTTGGTTATGTCCAACCGTTTGGCCTCTGCCGCGTCTCCCTATCTTCAACAACATAAAGACAATCCCGTCGATTGGTACACCTGGTGCCCAGAGGCTCTGGAAAAATCTCGCCTCGAAAACAAGCCGATATTTTTGAGTATTGGATACTCTTCGTGTCACTGGTGTCATGTCATGGAGCGTGAGAGTTTCTCGGATCCTGCGGTAGCGGAAGTGTTGAATGCACTTTTTGTTCCGATCAAGGTGGATCGAGAGGAGCGCCCGGATTTGGATCATATTTATATGCAGGCCATTCAGATGATGACGGGAAGTGGGGGATGGCCCTTAAATGTTTTTTTGACGCCAGACTTGAGGCCTTTTTTTGGAGGAACGTATTTTCCTCCCGATGCTCGGTACGGAAAGCCTCCCTTCAAAGAACTTCTTCGGCGTGTAGAGGCGATCTATCGAGCTGAGCCTGTCGAAGTCAAAAAAAATGCGGATCAGGTCACGGCACTCATTTTGCAAAATGGTCGCAGTTTTCAAGCTTCTTCAGTAGAAGGTGCGAAGCTTGTGGACAAAATCGCCTCCAATGTCACAAACAATTTTGATCGCGACTGTGGGGGGCTTGGCAGCGCACCAAAGTTTTTTTATTCCGACGGTTTGAGACTCGTCCTTCGCCGGGCCTACCGCTCTCAGGATCAAGAGGTTCTTTCGCAAGTCGAGCACAGTCTGACGCGAATGGCCTACGGGGGCGTTTATGATCAATTGGGGGGTGGATTCCATCGCTATTCGACCGACCAAGAATGGAAAGTGCCTCATTTCGAAAAAATGCTCTATGACAATGCGCTTTTGATGAGCCTCTATAGCGAAGCTTCTAAATTTTTGAATTCAGATTTTTTTGGTCAGATCGCTACAGAAATTGGCGAATGGGTTTTGCGAGAAATGACGAGGGAAGATGGGGTTTTTTACTCTGCAATTGATGCCGACTCCGATCACGAAGAAGGTCTTTTTTATACGTGGACATGGGATGAGCTTCAGAAATTCTTTGATGGAGGCACGCTCTTACGCCTCAAAGACATCGTCGACATTGCGACCGACGGCAATTTCGAAGGACGAAATATATTTTACTTCAAGCCTGACGTCACAACGCAGGATCGAGATTGGGCTCGAGATAAGTTAAAGTCTCTTTTAACTCTTCGATCCAAACGTCAGTGGCCTTTGATTGATCAAAAGATTTTGTCGAGTTGGAATGGCTTGATGATATCGAGCCTTGCTCGCACCGGAAATATTCTGGGTCGAGCTGCCTTTGTCGAGGCCGCCTCGCGAGCCGCGGATCAGATTTGGAAAATCCAGTGGCAGCAAGATCGACTCGGGCACTCCGCTTTTGAATCCAGGCAGAATCGAGAATTCTTTTTGGAAGACGCCGCTTATTTTGGCTCTGCTCTCCTCGACCTCTATGAGGTCACGGCAAATCAAAAGTATTCTGAATGGGCGATATTGCTCGGGCGCTCTTTGTTAGAAAATTTTTATGATTCGGAGGCCCATGGTTTTTGGGCGACTTCAATCGGTCAAACTGATCTATTGTGTCGATTTAAGGAAGTTCATGACGGAGCATTGCCTTCTCCCTTTCATAAAGCGCTCGATTTTTGTCGTCGTTTGAATGTCATCGCGGGCGATCTTCAGTTTCAATCCGCGTATAAGAATTCTCTGCAAGCGATTGCGGGCAGTGTCGTCGAATCTCCGGGAGGATTTAATTCGCTCGGACTTTGTTTGGACGAAGAGCTCAATGCAGTTCAGTGGGCTTGTACGGCAGAGGGTTGTGTTCCCATTCGCGCCTGACCTTCAAAAAAGGACTTCTCGCGGTTGGTCGAATCCACAATCAGAACTTGAGGACGATGTGTTGCCACTTCTGCCTCTTCGAGCCAGGCGTAGGTTGCTATGATGACTCGATCGCCTGGGCGCATCCAGTGCGCAGCGGCCCCATTGCTTTCGAGTCGACCACTTCCGGCAGGGAGCTCGATCGCATAAGTTCGCAGACGCTCCCCATTGGTGACGTTGTAAACTTCTACAGATTCAAAAGGTAAAATATTTGCCCGCCGCATCAAATCTGCGGGGATTCCGAGGCTTCCCTCATAATCTAAGTCCGCTTTTGTGATCACGGCCCCGTGAATTTTTGACTTTAGGAACTCTCGCTTCACTCTTGAGGTACGGTAGGCCAGCCTTTCAACGGATTCAAGCATTCCGGAGTTGATTTGGAGCCTCACTCCTCACTTATAATAGCCCCTTGTGACTCTCTTCTTTCTTAAGCTCTTGAATTCCCTCTTTAAGTTATTGAATTCCGAGACCTCGCCCCTGCAAATGGGAGCAGGATTTGCCTTTGGGATGCTTGTGGGACTGAGTCCTTTTTGGAGCCTTCACAACTTAATTTTATTTCTTTTGGTTTGTCTTTTGCGAGTCAACTTTTCGATGTTTTTTTGGTCGCTAGCGATCTTCAAATTCATCGCGTGGATTTTTGATCCTGCTCTCGATGCTTTGGGGTATTGGTTGCTGGTCCATCAAGCGGGACTTCGCGAGTTTTGGATTTCTATCACTTCAGGGGCGATTTGGCCGTTCTTTCGATTTTATAATACGATTGTTGTGGGTGCACTCGCTCTGGGTCTCTTGCTTTTTATTCCCGCATTTTTTCTCAGTACTTGGAGTATCAAAAAGTATCGAGCGAAGTGGCGCCAGACGATGGCTCAATCCAAATGGGTCAAAGCACTCAAAGCAACGCCTCTTTATTCACTATATTCAAAATATGAGAGCTTTCGAGAAAAGATGAGCGTGCTGTCATGATCATTCGCTGGAAGGTATTTATTCCCGTATTTTTGATTGTCGTTGGGATCTGGGCCTTTGCATTTTTTAGGCTCGATTTGCTCGTTAAAGGCTCCATCGAAAGTGCTGTTTCGGCGGCTACGGGAACGAAAACAGATATTAGTCATCTGAGGATTTCATTCATTGATTCGAGTCTCAAAATCAGACGTCTCGAAATCGCTTCCAAAGAAAACCCCATGAAGAATGCTGTGGAACTGAATGAGATCATCTTGGATTTTCAGTTTTTGCCGCTTCTCGAAAAGCGTCTGGTCGTGGATCGATTTGCCGTAACGGGCATTCAATGGGGCACAGCGCGTAAGACGTCCGGAGAGCTCCCCCCAGAGCCAAAATCAAAAGAACCTGGTTTGTTTTCTGAGATTTCTGAAGAAGCTCTCACGTCACTACAAACAGAGTTTGATCAACTCCCTGTGGCCAAGCTCACAGATTTTGAGATTCCTAAAGATCCAGGAGAGATCCTCAAGAAGATCGATTTAGCTTCCCTGACTGCATTTAAGGACGCGAGTATTGAGATCCAAGGGGCGCGCTCTCAGTGGATGGGGCGCTACCAAGAAATTCGAGATATCAATGAGTACCGCCAAATGATTGCCGATGGTCGGGCGCTGGTGTCGAGTGCTCCGAATAATCCAGAAGAGATTCTTTCTCGAGTTCAGCAGGCTCAATCGTTGATCGAAAAATTTCAGGCCGAAAAAAAAGATCTAGAAAACCTCATGGGAGAGTTTCAAACAGATTACAGTAAAATGAAATCCCTTGTGGAGGGTGCTCAAAAGGCCGTGGGCGAGGACTATCAAAGAGCAAAAGCACTTGTCGGTTTTGATGCCTTTGACGCTTCGGCAATCACCAAAATGATTTTTGGCACTCAGTGGGTGAGTCGGGCAGAGCAAGTATTGAGAGTTCAAAATCTGCTTCGTTCTAAACTCGCTCTTCTGTCGGCTCAGGGCAAAGACGAGCAGATTCAGGTTCGGCCACGAGCGAAGGGGCGTGATATTATTTTTGTCACTCCTCAGCGAAAGCCTGGCTTTGTCTTGGCGGCATCGGATTTTAGTGTGAACGTTTTGAATCAAGGACGTCGCGAGCAGATTGATGAGCACTATGGACTCAAGCTCAAAGATCTGAATTCCAATCCCCGTCTCTACGGAAAGCCTATGACCTTGGGGATGAAGGTCGAGTTAAAGGATCGAATTCTTTCGAGCGCCACTCTTGATGCTCAGTGGGATTACACTCAAGACGTGCCGAGTGATTCCTATCGAGCTCAAGTCAATCGAATCAAAGCAGAAAGCTGGCCTGTAGGCATTCCGAGATATTTTCCTGTCAAGATTGACTCGGGCGAAGCTCAAGCGAATGTGGATCTTCAGTTTGTTGGATCAGAGATGAGTTGGGTCAATCGAGTGAATTTCTCGAATGTGAAGTGGAATTTTGGACAAGTTCCAAAATCAGGCGTGCTCGCTCCCATTTTGTTTGAAGTCTTTGAGGGAGCTCATCAATTTTGGTTGAGCTTTAAGCTGAGTTACAAGGAAGGGCGTTTGACCTTTGATGTTTTGAGTGACCTGGATGAAAAGCTCAAAGACGGCATTGGGCGCTATTTAGAGATGCGGGCCAAGGAGTTTTTGGCCCGCCTCGATCGAGAGATTGAGGCTCGCATTGCTTCGGCCAAAAATCAGGCCATGCAGGAATTGAGCAAATTTTCGGGCGATGCAGAGCAAAAACTTCAGTCTGTGGCCAACGAGGTCGGTCAGTACACTCGTGAAGCCGAAGGTTTGGTGGGTCAACTTCAGGATAAAGCAAAGGCGGCGGCCGAACAAAAGCTGCAGAATGAAGTAGGAGAAAAGCTCAAACAGGCTCTCCCTAAATCTCTTCCGAAGATTAAGTTCTAGAGATGTAGAGAATCTGCTAATCAGTGGCCCTTCATGAAGCCTCAATATGAAATTGTGACAACGACAGCGGGTGCTGTTTCAATTCGGGACAACGACGTCAACGAGATCATGCACAATCCCTTGGGGCCTTGGGCAGAAGCCAACTCACTTTATATCGATCAGTCCAATCTGCAAAAGAGGCTGAGCGAAGACTCAAGCGAAGAGCTTGTGATCTTTGATGTGGGCTTGGGAGCTGTGACAAACGCCGTAGCGATATTGCAGTGCTTTAACGAGACGTCTTCGGGTACCAAACGAAGATTGCGGCTGATCAGTTTTGAAAAGAATCTTAAATTGGCAGAGTTTGCTTTAGAGAATGCTGAGCATTTTCCCTATTACAAGGGGCATGAATCTTCCATTCAAACTCTTCTTCGTGAAGGACGATGGCAAGGGGCCGGGATTGATTGGGAACTGAGACATGGAGATTTTTTGGATTTGATAGCTGTGGAGTCGCAGCGTCCCCATATCATTTTTTTTGATCCTTATTCTCCAAAGGTAAACCAGGAAATGTGGTCACTCGATTGTTTCAAAAAACTCCGTGCCCAGGTGCGAACAGAATCGCAAGGAGGGAGTCTGCTCTATACATACAGTCAGGCGACTCCTGTGCGAGTGGCGCTTTTGGCCGCAGGATTTTTTGTGGGACACGGAAAGCACACAGGGATCAAAGAAGAGACAACAGTCGCTGCCACTCGACGAAGTGACTTGGCTTATCCACTCGCAGATCGCTGGTTTAAAAGATGGAAGAATTCTCAGACGCCTTATCCGTTTCAAACAGCTCTCTCCGATCAAAAGCAAATTGAATCCCGAATTTTGAATCACCCTCAGTTTGTAAACTGAGTTTTTTATCATAAACACAATTTGTTTATAAGTGTGGGAGAATTCCCACAACACTCTGGCGGCGACTCCTTGAGATTCTTCAGTTTTTTGTTGGCATAGGACTTGCGTAATTGCCCGCTCCGTATGAGTGGGAAACCAACTCCAATTTGGGCTAAATATTCGAAATTACTGATTATTTCAGTGATCTCATCCCTTTGGCTCTTCGCAGGATTGGGACAGGACTGTCTCGCTCAAGTGCCCCCTTCGGCTCCCAAGGAGTACTGGATTGTTCTCAAAGACCAGGGACCCTTTCGTGGACTGCGAGTCACTTCAGACACTACTTTGCGGCTCATTCGTCAGGCTCAAGAAGGACGTTGGGATCTAGAGCTACATCCGGATTCTCAATCCGTGACTCTTCTTGCCTTTGAAGACTTTAGATTGAGTCGCCATCGAAGCGGAGATCTCAATCGAATATTAATGTCCGATTGGATTTTTAACTTTGATCCAAATCTCGTCATCGAAAAGCGGGGGGCCGAGTTTCATAAGAAGTCCAAATCCGCCAAAGCTGCAGAGTTTGTTTCAGCATGGAACGAGTATCGCACTCAATTTGCGACTGATTTTGCGGCCTACAAAGAGAGCCAGAGGCTGAAGGGGTATACTGTCGCCGCCGAGTCATTTGTTTCGGTGCCCTTTTTGCAAAATGGCATCGAGCGAGCTCTGACGGATCCTGATTTGTTAACTCAGTTGCGTTCTGCCGTGGGCCAGCTTTTGCTCGAAAAATTTCAAGACTATCAAGTGGAATTTACCGATGAACTCAAAACCAAGATTATCGAAAAGTCCTACCAGACCAATTTTGACATTCATCTCTCAGTTGTTCCCCAATTTAAGCTTGAAGATTTTGATCTTAAGTTCAAAAAATCAACGGCGACGGGAGATGCATTCAATCGGGATTTTGGAACACTCGAGGTCAAGCTTCCCTTGTCTGAAGTCGAGGTCCTTGTCCGAGACCTAAAGGTACAATCTGAGCTCCTCCCTGAACCTTATGTAATTTCGAAGTCCGATGAATTGAGAATCCGCCTCGCCTTTAATCAAGATCGACCGTTCAATGTTTCGATTGGAATTCGTTGGAATCGAATCAGCCAGCGACCTGAATTGAGTTTGAATCGTGAGGATTTTGAAAGCCCTCTCTCGACGGGCAAAATCACGAGTGTTCATTTTAGAGGAAAGCGATACGAGCGCGAAATGGGTTCTCCTTCGGAATGGATTCTTTCGAACGAGGGTTGGGGATTCATGCAGCGCACTCTCACTCAGGGAGATTTCATTCAAAGAATGCTGGTGAGTTCCTCACAAGAACTCGCCAAGCTGCTCGAAAAACATCTTCCCTTTAGAGAGAACTTCGTCGTTATCGAAAACGAAGGAAGTAATCTTGCAACTAAGTTTAGAGTGGAACCATTTAACCCTGTTCTCAAAGATCACGACCCTGCCTTGAACCCACAGATGGTGGCGAGCTTTCAGTTGACGATTCCTATTGAGATTCAGACTCCCGAAATGGATTTGAGCGTGCGTCCTACGGAAGAGTCCATCGCGGGGCGCATCGCAATCAGGATTCTCAATCCTGATGTAGAGCTCGAGAACTTAAAACTCTTTTGGCGCGGCAAGACGTTGAGTTCTAACGATTTGGGCTTTCGGTTTCGACTTAACAATCGAGAGAGTGGCTCAACGAGGCTCGAAGCGGCTGCGGATCTTGCGGTTTCACATGCACTCTCCTTTCGTTTGGATGCTTTAAAAACAAATCTCGAAGGACTCTATATTCGTGCGCTCGAAGTCCGAGTGCGCGATCGATGGCTCAAAGGCAATCGTCCTTCGCTCGATATGTTGCTTCGAAACGCTCAAGTTTTACGAGAATTTTTGATCGGACCCAAAGCTCAAGCTGACTTGACGCAGGAGTTGCAGGCCTTTGTCGAAATGCAAATGCAAAAAGTTCTCGGGGCTCGACTTCAGGACCTAGAAGTTCAAATCCCCTTTGATTCAAAAGAAGGCGCCGTTTCCCAAATGAAAGTGGATCAGAATGTGGAGCTCTATACCAACTGGTTTGGCGGTCTTGCTTTGATTGAAAAGGCGAGTCTTGGGATCAGTGGAAAGCTGCGAGTCGGTCGCATTCCGATGGAGAGTGTTGAGTTTAGATTGAGGGACTTTTCGAACCAAGAGCCGACTTGTAAAGGCAATTACCTCTTCTCTGCAGAGGCGGGGGCCAAGGTCAAAGGGATGATTCCTATTCGAGGCGAGGGCTTTAAGATCTCAGCTCAGATGAAGAAGCTCTCGGAGACTTTATCCGTGGAGTCCCTGGTCACTCAGGTGGATGCCACAAAGGGTGCAATGATGAAGCTCGGCCTCGATCTCTGTCTTTCAGCCAATCGAGAAAAACTAGAAATCGGACTTCGCTCAGTCGAACACACCCTCGGCAACCTCAAGATCAGCGGAGTTCAAGTGCGAGGTGTCACCGCTCGCTCAGAAGCGACAGAGCTTTTGGCCAGAATTTTTGGTTGGGGCTCAGGAATTGATCGAGACCTCAAGATTTCGGAGATTCTCAAAGGCTATTTAGAATCCAAACAAGAAGTCTATTTTAAGCAGCTCGGTCGAATGCAGACGGGGTTCTTTCAAGAGAAGCTCGCAGCATTCTTAGATACTTCAGAGGTCCGGGGGCGATTGGAGCGGGCGATCCTGGAAATCGGAGACATCGAAGAAAAAGCACTTTCACTGATGATGGATCTTGGAAAGTTTCTCAAAGAACCCCTCGAAAAAATGATTTCGGATAATCTCAAAAAAATTACCGAAGAGAACATCCCCAAAATTAACGAGGCAGTACGCGCTCATCGCCAAACGCTCGATGATATTATTCTGAATGTGGGGCAAATTCTGGGGGCCGATCTGGAAGAGCGTATTTTTTCGACCCTCATCTCTGTTTTGCATGGCAGATCTTCCTTCGAAGCTATGAGTTCGGGCTTGCGAGAGTTGATGGCTCCTTCCAAAGCCTCGCTTATTTTGCGCCAGAGATTTGGTGTGGCCGAAGATCTCAAGCAGGAGTTTGCTTGGATTCCCCAATATCATCAATTGCTCTCACAGATTCCTCAATGCCCGGTGGCGGACGTGGAGTCGCTCATGGATTGGAAAAATCTTGTGGGACAAATGGGTTTTGAGTCTCGCAAACAAGAGGCCATTGTCCGATTTATTGATGAGTCTTGTATCGCGAGCGCGAATCGTCCCGCAGAACAATTGAAGGCGGCTGATTGGTATGCTCAAGGGATTGGAAGTTTGAACGAATTCTTGATGGATGAAGCCATGCGCTATGTCCTGAGATTGCCATCCCATAAAGAAGTGCCGCTCACTACCGGCCCGCAGGAGTGGTCGACCAATCGGGGTCAGAATGTGGACCGCGACTTTCAGATTCCTTTGCAGGTTTCTAAGGTGGAGATGGTCTCGACTCAAAGTGACCAGCCTCTCGTTAAGGATTTGCTACGAATTGTTTTTTATAGTTCCGAAATCGCAGGCGCTTCTGACCTCCTGATGCCGGGTCGAATCAATAGCGAAGTACTGACGTGGCTGGAGGCCGCCCCTGATTCTGTCGTGTTTCAGTTGCACCGAAGCGCGATCAACGACTTACTTCGAAAAATCGATTGGGCGGAAATGCTTCGCCTTCATTTTCCGACGGTCTTTGGCCCATGGGACACCATCGATGTGGAGAGAGCTCCATTTTTGACGGTGAACAATGAAATCCTGTTTAAAATTGTGGCGCGTTCTCGTTCAGGAAAGGCCCGGATTCTTCTCACTCCCGTGGTCAAGCTCTTGGCGCGATTGTTTGATTCTCAAAAGGAAGATGACAAGCTCAATCGTCTCGTCGAACCCAAAAAGACCGAGGACTTTATGCCCGCGGTAAATCTGAGTGATGTGGCGGCCGTGGCCCTGTCGTTTTTGGATCTCAAAAATATCTTCGGTTATGATGTGACAGCAGAAGGAAGAGTCAGCCCAAAGCTTGCCCTAAAGCGAACAGAGGACGGCTCGATCATCTCCCTCGCATTTGAGCCTGTAGAGTGGGACTCTGTTCAGGCTGGCATGCTGACGACACCTATTCAGCGTCGTCTCGATGTTGCGCATCAGCCCCTCAACTCTGTGATGGCCGATTTGCTCTCACGCGTCGGTGGACTCCCTTCTCTCGAGATATTTTCAAACGTCATGCAGGTGGATCGATTAGAGCTCGTCCAGGGCGATTTCATGATTCAGATCGGTCGCCGAGATTTAATGCCCTAAAGTGCCAGAATCCTTTGCTTTTAGTCTTTACCCCAAGGGGCTCAGACAGCTATTTTTGGGTCTATGAGCTTGAAAATCGGGGTTTTAGTTAAGTTTGTTCCTGACACGAATTCAAAGATTCAACTCAAAGGGGATGCGATTGATGAAGGCGAAATCAAGTATGTCATCAATCCCTATGATGAGTTTGCTATCGAAGAAGCGATAAAGACCAAAGAACTTTGGGCCAAGTCTGGAGCTGCAGCAGAGATTGTGGGAGTTTGTTTGGGCCCGACAGCGGCGTCTAAAGCCCTCAGAGATGCTTTTGCGGTGGGCGTGGATCGTGGCATCCACATTGTGGACAATGCAAAGGCAGCCACCGATGCTCGCAGTATTTCACAGGCGCTCGCAGAAGCCTGTAAGTCCGAAAACTTTCATCTTATTTTTGCAGGGAAGCAAGCCGTGGACTCGGATTCTCACGCGGTCGCAGTGATGGTGGCAGAACGTCTCAAGATGCCCCATGTGGCCGTGGTGGCAAAATGTGAATTTGAAGGCACGGCCTCGGTCAAAGTGGAGCGAGACGTTGAGGGGGGAATGAAAGATGTTTATACGGTCAAGCTTCCAGCACTTTTGACCGCCAACAAGGGCTTGAACAAAATGAGATTAGCCTCATTGCCGGGAATTCGAGCGGCAGCCAAAAAAGAACTCAAAGAAGTTCCTCTTTCGGCAGTGAAGGTGGGCGTTAAATATTCCAATTGGGGTCTGCCTCCAGAACGCGGACAAGTCAAAATGGTCACTGGAGAGCCAGCACAGCAAGCGGCCGAACTGGTTCGCCTTTTGCATTCAGAAGCCAAAGTCATTTAGGGAGAATTGAAATGGCAAAAAAAGTTTTAATTATTGCAGAACATAAAAAGGGTCAGATCAAAAAGGCGAGCCTAGAACTATTGACCGCAGCGGCTTCTTGCGAAGTGGTGGCGATACTCTTTGGATCGCAGGCCAAAGCGGCGGCTGATCAATTGGCTGCAAAAGGTGTCAAAGAAGTTTTTTGGGTAAAAGACTCAGCTTTTGATTCTTATCATCCACTGGCGTATGCCGCTGCCGCAGAAGCTGTGATTCAAGCACAAAAACCACAGTGGGTTTGCGCTTCAGCTTCGAGTTTGGGGAAGGACTTGCTGCCACGACTCGCCGCGCGATTTGATGGACCGATTGCAGCGGATTGCGTTGATTTGAAGATAGAGCCTGACGCCAAAGCACGCCGTCCATTTTTTGCAGGCAAAGCCTTAGCAGATGTGAGTTTTGAAGCTGCCGAAATTTCTTTTGCCTCGCTTCGCCCAAATTCACTTCCTGAAGGAAATTTGGGAGCAGCCGGCAAAGTGACGGAGTTTGCGGCGTCTTATGACTTTGCCAATTCTCCTCTCAAATATTTGAGCTCAACGGCCGGGACTTCTGATCGCCCTGATTTGACGGAGGCGAGCATTATCGTTAGCGGCGGCAGATCCTTAAAGACCAAAGATAATTTTAAAATTCTTTTTGATTTAGGAGACTCGCTAGGTGCTGCAGTGGGAGCGTCTCGTGCTGCAGTCGACGAGGGGTTGGCCTCTCATGATATGCAAGTCGGTCAGACGGGAAAAACCGTGAATCCGAATTTGTATCTGGCTTTTGGGATTAGTGGAGCGATTCAGCATTTGGCAGGGATGCGCACGAGCAAAGTCATCGTGGCGATCAATAAGGACCCCAATGCACCCATTTTTTCTAAAGCGAACTACGGTGTCGTTGGCGATTTGTTTGAACTGGCGCCCTTGATCAATCAAGAGGTGAAAAAACTGAAGGGGTCTTAAGACTCCTTTGGGGATGTTTTTGGGGGATCTAAAAATTGAGTAGTTTTCATATCGCTGTTGCGATTTTCTTGTTGGTGGCCCACATCGTTGCGGCCTGGAACTTTTATAAAATTTTTAAGATCATTCAGCTCGGCAAAGCCAAAGATCGATTTCAAAATAATTTTGAGCGTCTCAAAATATTCGCGGCCCAGGTCATGGGGCACGACAAGTTGTTGCGTCAGCCCGTGGCTGGATTATTGCATCTGATTATTTTTTGGGGGTTCATTATTCTTACCCTAGGAACAGCCGAGTGGATGCTTTACGGCCTTGTGGGCTTTCATTACAGCGCGATCCTGCCGGACTCTTTGTACGGCGCCTTTTGCCTGAGCCAGGACATGATGAATACCTTGGTTTTTGTCGCACTCGTGCTGTCATTTTATCGTCGGATTGTTGTTAAGCCCGCGCGGATGGCGGACAATTCGGGAAAATCAAAGGGAGATGCTTATTTTATTTTGAGCCTGATTACAGGACTCGTAACGACCAATCTCATCACTCATGCGATTGGAATTCATCAAGGCGTAGATACTTTTGCGAGTTACAAACCGGTTTCTGAATGGATTGCTTCGTGGTGGCCAGAGGCTGCATCGGGTGATTTGGCTTACTATTTCTTTTGGTGGGCCCATTTGGGAATTGTGATGCTCTTTTTGAATTATCTGCCTTTTTCAAAGCACCTTCATGTGGCGGCAGCGGCCCCCAATGTTTGGTTTTCTAAGACCGAACCTCGCGGCCGATTGTCGACTCCTGATTTGAGTGACGAGACGGTGACGACTTTTGGGGTTCAAAACACGACTGAATGGACATGGAAGAATATTTTGGACTCCTTTGCCTGTACAGAATGTGGCCGCTGTAATGAGTTTTGTCCGACCACTCAGACAGGCAAAGCCTTGAGGCCAAAGACCCTCATGATCGAGTCACGGGCTGCGATTTCGGCACGAGGGCCTGCAATGATTCAGTGGAAAAAACTCGGAGGTCGCGAAGAAGATTTGGCGAAGTTGTCAGAAAGCGATCGCGCTTTGGTGCAGCAAGAATTGGTTCCCGCTGTGTTTTCGGATGAGTTTATCTGGGATTGTACAACCTGCGGCGCCTGTGTCGAAGCGTGCCCCGTCATGATTGATCATGTGGATTCTATCGTCGATATGCGCCGCGCCTTGGTATTGAACAAAGGCTCAAATCCTGAAGAGGCGACGAATGCCTTTAGGAATTGGGAGACGAGTTCGAATCCTTGGGGATTGGCGGAGCAGTCTCGTCAAGACTGGCTTATCGAAAAGGGCATACCTTCGTATGATTCTAGCCAACATGAGTTTCTCTATTATATTGGGTGCGCTGGAAGTTTTGATGACAGGGCTAAGAAAGTTGTGGATGCCACATGCAAAATTTTGCAATCCGCTGGAATTAAATTCGGTGTCTTAGGAAAAGAAGAAAAGTGTAACGGAGAAACCGCGCGTCGACTCGGAAACGAGTATCTGGCGCAGCAGATGATGACGGCCAATAAGGATGTCTTAGAATCAAAAGGGGTCAAAAAAATTCTCACTTCTTGTCCGCACTGCTTCAATACACTCAAAAATGAGTATCCGGATTTGGGCGGAAACTACGAAGTTCATCATCATAGTCAGTACATCGCCGATCTGTTGGCGAAAGGATTTTTGAAGCCGACAAAGAAGTCGACGCCTTCCGTCACCTTTCATGATTCCTGTTACATCGGACGCTATAACGGCATCTATCAAGCCCCTCGAGAAATCCTCAAAGGAGTGAGTGAGACCGCGCCCGTCGAAATGTCGCGTTCTAAAGCTCAAGGATTTTGTTGTGGAGCGGGTGGCGGACGAATGTGGCTCGAAGAGAAGACGGGAAGTCGAATTAACCACAGTCGTGCTGAAGAGATTTTGAAGACAGAGACCAAAGATGTCGCCGTCTCTTGTCCCTTTTGTATGACGATGATTACGGATGGTCTCAAAGCCAAAGGACGAGAAGATGTGCGCGTCAGGGATCTTGCCGAACTCGTCGCGGAGTCCCTCTAAGGGTTTTATGCAGACGACGTGGAAGCCCATTCAGATTGATGGAACAACGCTTCCTGAAATCTTTTATCGTCGAGCGAAGAGAACTCCGGACTACGAAGTTTTTTTCACCAAAAAAAACGGTCAGTGGGAGGCGATCACCTTCAAGACGGCTCTGGACCACGTCCTCAAAGCGATGGCGGGGCTGCGCCGGCTCGGATTTAAAAAAGGCGATAAAATTGTTATTTTCTCTGAAAACCGCTTTGAGTGGATTTTGACCGATTATGCGGCTCAGTGGCTTGGTGGAGCGACGGCTGCCATTTACACGACAAATACAGCAGAACAGATTCGATACATTTTGGATGAGTCGCAAGGGAGTGTGCTCTTCATTTCTAATGAGGCCATGCTTCGAAAACTCGATTCCCTTCAGAATCTTCAGTCTCTCAAATACATCGTGGCTTGGGACTCAATCCAAAATCGCTCCACGCCAGCCAATGTGAAGTTTGTCGATCGACAGGAGTTCCTCGAACGGAATCTTGATGAGGAAGAAGCCCAGAAGCTTTTGGCTCAGATCTCACCCGAAGACTTGGCAATTCTGTTGTACACTTCTGGCACGACGGGTGAGCCCAAAGGAGTGATGATTTCGCACCACAATCTCGTATCCAATTTGCGAATGATTGTAGAGGCGATGCCCATTCAGGAACGCAAAACCACGATTTCATTTTTGCCCTTGAGTCATATTTATGAGCGGGCGATGCATAATCTCATGGTGGTATCCGCGCTTAAGATTTATTTTGCCGAGAGCATTGAGCGCCTCATCGATAATCTCCAAGAAGTTCGGCCTCATCTCATGACGGCGGTTCCCCGCATCTTCGAAAAAATGTATGCGCGAATCAATGAACGCATCAAAAATGCTTCTGCGTTGAGGCGCAGCCTCTTTTATTGGGCTCAGTCTGTGGGAGAAAAAACATTTGAATATCGAATTCGAGGAGCGGCGCTCCCACTGACGTGGGGAATTCTCTATGACTTAGCGGATTTTTTGGTCTTCAAAAAGATTCGAGCCGTCACCGGAGGAAGAGCAGAGCTATTTGTCAGTGGCGGTGCACCGATTTCAACGGATATTCAGCAATTCTTTTTTCGTGCAGGCTTCACAATTTTAGAAGGATACGGGATTTCTGAAACTTGTATCCTGGCCGTCAATCGAGTGAATCGATTTAAGTTTGGGACAGTGGGGCAAGCTTTTCAGGGAACAGAGTTTAAAATTGCTGAAGATGGCGAGATTCTGGTCCGCGGACCTCAGGTGATGAAGGGGTACTATCGTCGAGACGATGCGACGGCCGAGGTATTTACTCCTGACGGTTGGTATATGACGGGGGACGTGGGGGAGATTGATTCTGAGGGTTTTTTAAAGATTACCGATCGCAAAAAAGAACTCCTCAAAACAAGTGGAGGCAAATTCGTCGCTCCTCAGCCCATCGAAAACGCTCTCAAAAAGGATCCCTTGGTGGAATTTTCGTGTGTGGTCGGCGACGGACGCAAGTATGTGACGGCTTTGATTGTGCCGAGTTTTGAGGTCGCTCGGTCTTGGGGAGAAGCGCGGGGCCAAAAATGGACGACGCTCAAAGATTGCGCCTCCAGTCCTCTATTGCAGGCTCGATTGCGAGAGAACCTCACCGAACTCAATCGGACATTGCCCCAGTATTCGACCATCAAGGATTTTAGAATTTTGGATCAATCGTTTGGCGTAGATTCTGGCGAGCTGACGCCGACAATGAAGCTCAAACGTCGAGTGATTCAGGATAAGTTTCGCTCCGTGATTGATTCCATGTATCCCGAAGAGGATACTTTTTCTATTTCACAAAAGGGTGGCCTTTAAAAATACAGGCCGATCGATACAGGCTTTCTGCTAAAACAAGCTGAGCCAATCCATGCGTAAAAGTGAGCCTCGAAAGACTGAGAGATCCTTTGGCGCGCGTTTTAAACTCTGAGTGCCAACCGATCGCGGGGCCCACCACTAAATGGCGGTGCCCTCCCTTAAACAACCATTGAGCCAATTGAGGCGAAGCCATTTCTTGGCCAGCATCGTCGAGCAGATAAAACTCCGAACGACCTAGGTCCTTAAGAAATTTACTCTCCTCGGGCAAAAGTTCGAGACTTCGAGTGCTTGGAGATTTTTTGAGGGGAATCTCGACCCACTCAATAGGAACCATCGATCGAGTGCGTTCCATCAGGGCGTCACGTTCGGGATGCTTGAGTTTTCCAAATGAGGTGACGCGGATCACAAAAATTACAGAGAGACGATTTTAATCGGGCTTTGCTTGCGAGTGTCCCACTCAATCTTTCGGGCACTCTGCCAGAGGCCTTCCAAATCATAATGACGTCGAGTGGCCTCATCAAAAACATGCAAAATCACGTCGCCAAAATCAGCCACCACCCAGTTGGTTCCCCCTCCTTCGACCTGAAGGGCAGGAAATCCATTTTTCTTCATTTCCATGCAAGGAGCTTCCATGAGGGTTTGAATGTGTCGGCTGCTTGTTCCTGTCGCGATCACCATGAAATCAGTAATAGAGGAGTGATCTCGAACATCGAGAATCTGAATATTGAGACCCCCTTTGCGATCCAAAAGTTGTCCAATCCATTGGGCGAGTTCTTGACTAGGATTTCGTTCCGGCGCGTTCAATCTATCTTTCCTCCTGGCTTTCTATCTTTGGGTTTATAGGCTTCTCGGACCGACTTGAGAATCGATGCGGGAATCCATTTTAAGACTCGAGCGACACCTTGCTTGCTTTGCAAGGCCTCTCGAATCAAATGCGATGCAACTTGAACCTGGCGATGCCCCTTTGTCCAGTGATAAGCACAAGAGCCCCGCAGAAGCCGCTTGCTGAGCAGTCCCGAAGGCTTAGCTTCTTGGGTTCGCGGAAACACCAACCAAATGAGGGACTTTGCATACGAATCAATATCTTTCCAGTAGGGGAGCGACTTAAAATTATCTTCACCTAAAATCCAAAAGCACTGGGCCTTGGGATCACTGAGTGCAAAATGCGAAAAAACTTCTTTGGCAAACACGGTCTGCGAAGAATTTTGTTCATAGTTTGAAACTTCTACAGTCTTCATGGATTTGAAGAGCCGACGACACCAATCGATTCTCAATTCAAAGGAGGCTTCGGGACTTTTTCCAGGAGGATACTTCGAAGGAACAACGATGATCCTGCTCAGCTTAAAGTTTTTGAGCGCAGATTTGAGAACTTCGATATGAGCAATGTGGGGGGGGTCAAATGAACCTCCAAAAATTCCAATCTTCTTGGCAGATTTGGGTGTCAGTGGCCGCTCTCCCTCATCATGAAGCCTTCATGAGCGATGTGCTCAAGCTTTCCAAATTTACTTTTCCAAGATCTTTGAGCTCCCACTGGCTCTCTATCTTCACCTTGGTCTTTTCGTGCAAAAGCTTTCCAATAAATGTCAGTCGTAGACCGCCATTCTCAAGGACAGTCACTTCGATGCGATCCCCTTCAATGTTTTTGAGGGGTTCTTTGACTTTTCGCATACGATCCAAAAAATCATCCAGACTCTCGCCGCCATCTGCGAGTGACCAAGACTTGGCCATCTGAAGAGGCGAAAGAGCAATTTCTTCCCAAAAGCCGGGCCCTGGCAAAATCTGAGTCGGCGACTTTTTGTTGGTCGCACTCATTGTAAAAAATGTTCCCGCTTCTTTGAGAATCTCACGACTCGCCTTTTTGAAAGGGAGTTCTCGTTTGGCTCTAAAGTTTTCCGAATCCACGTAGGTCAGGCGATTGACTGTTTCGCTCGAGCGTTCGATTTCGCTCGCTTCGGCGGATCCATCGAGGATGAGTTTTGTTCGTTCCTCAATTCGGTAAGAAGTTTTTTCTAAACTTCCAAGACCTTCGGCAAAAGATAAAAGCGGACTTAAACTGATGAAGAATGCTGCGGAGCAAAAATTGAGGCTAGCGCGAATGTGTTTGATCAACACCCTTAGGATACCAATCTGGCTGGCTCTTTCAAGGGCGTATCGAGTTTGCAATGCGTCAGAAGAACACTTCTCATTTGTGAGGCCAGTTCCTTTAGTCCGGACTGATCCTGCGCAGAGATTAAAAGGGCTTCAGGGTGGCTTTCGGCAAAGCCCTGCCATTCGGCATTCCAAAGGTCTTTGATCTCTTCTTCTACCTCTGGAGCACTGAGGAGATCGCTTTTGTTCACCACAATAATCCGAGGTCTATCGAGAAGGCTTCGATCAAAGGCCCGGATCTCATCGATCAGAATTCCATACTGTCGAGAGAGAGGCTTGTGGGGATCAAAGGAGAGCAAAAACAAGAGACCAAAAGATCTCGAAATATGCTTCAAAAACTGAATTCCAAGTCCAACCCCTTCGTGCGCTCCTTCGATTAGCCCTGGAATATCCGCCAAGATGAGGGGAGGCTCGCCCGGAATGACTCCTAAATGAGGGGCTAGTGTCGTGAAGGGATAAGCCCCCACTTTTGAGTGAGCCGCTGTGAGCGCATTGAGTAGTGTGCTTTTTCCTGCGTTTGGAAATCCCACAAGACCAATATCGCTCAAAACCTTGAGCTCAAGATGGAGGTCGTGGGATTGCCCTGGCTCTCCAGGGGTCGATTGTCTGGGAGCTTGGTTTGTAGAGCTCTTAAAATGCAAATTTCCTAGGCCGCCCTTGCCGCCGCTCGCCACAAGGACTCGCTGACCCGCTTCGACGAGGTCAAAATCAATGCTTCCGTCACTCGAAATGACTCGGGTCCCTACGGGAACTTTAAGAACGATGTCCTCACCAGCTTTGCCGTAGCACTGCGCTCCATGACCTTTTTCGCCGTTGGGGGCTCGATAATCTCGTTGGTAGCGGTAATCGATGAGAGTTTGAACGTCATGAGAAGCTTCAAAGTAGACAGATCCACCGCGGCCTCCATCCCCCCCATCGGGACCACCTTTGGGGATGAACTTTTCGCGTCGAAAGCTCATGCAGCCGTTACCGCCTGCACCGCCCGAAACACGAATCTCAACCTCGTCGATGAATCTCAACATACAAACAAACTCAGAGAGTCAGCGCTCTCTACCTCTTACAGAAAATTATACAAGCCTTAGAAAAAATTTAGGCGACAGCGGGCGCGGGTAAGACAGAGACGCGCGTGCGATCTCGACCCCATCGATCATAGCTCACTCGGCCATCGATCTTTGCAAAGATCGTATAATCACTGCCGAGACCTACATTAGATCCTGGATGGATTTTGGTGCCGACTTGGCGAACCAAAATGTTTCCTGCTCGAACAAATTCACCACCGAATTTTTTGATTCCACGGTATTGAGGATTTGAATCTCGTCCGTTTCTTGTACTTCCACCTGCTTTTTTATGTGCCATTTTTCAAACTCCTCAAAACTTAAGATCCTGCGCTTAACAAAAATTAAGCAGCCTTGATCTCCTCAATCTGAATGGTCGTGAAACAACGTCGGAATCCCACTTTTCGTGTGTAACCTTTGCGACGCTTTTTCTTGAACGCGATTACTTTTTTGTCTTTGCCTTGTTCGACCACTTTACCAACAACCGTTGCACCCTTCACTAAGGGAGTGCCGACAGCCACTTGCTCGGGAGTGCCGACAAGAAGAACATTCGTAAAAGTAATTTTGGAACCTTCGGTCGCATCAGCGCCCTGAGAATCCTGAACTCGATCAACTTTAATAATATCGCCGACACTTACTTTGTACTGACGGCCAAGGGTATCAATCACTGCAAACATAGGAATGCTTTTAACCTCATTTTGCGTGCTAAAAAAAGCTCTAATTTCTGGTTTGTCCTGACGCGTTAGGGCCTGGGAAGCCCTTAAACCTGAAGGCTTTTCAGGACTTAGAAAGGGGGGTATGTTGGGAAGAACAAGGATGCGGTGGAGATATTGGCATTTTGGAGCGATTTTAGCGGTTTTTAGCCTGTTGAGCTGCGGGGGAAACGATAAAGTTCTGACCGCTCGGTTTCAGATGAGTAGTGGAAGCCCTGATCTGATCGTCATTGTGGGATTGGGTCCTACAGGCCAAGTCAGAGATGACTTTGATGAAAGCATTAATTTTGGAACCAATCCTTCGGCCCTCTTGGCCTGCGGAAAATATCTCGGATGGCTTCCGGCCGACACGGATTCGGGCAGTCTGCCTTCGGCTTATGATTCGTGTACGTCTGTTTCGTCATCGAGTTTGTCTTCGACTCTGACGACACTACTTCCAAACAGTCTTCAGGCGGGGGCGATTCCTTCGGTTTACAGCACGAATCCCATGACTTTGCCGGATGCCAATGATGGCTATGTTTTTATCATCAGTTTTTTTGATCTCACTCAGGCCGTGGGTTCGCGGTGTTTTCATTTAGCGGCTGCCAAAGTGGATAATCGCAAGTTTATTCATCCGACGACTTCGGCGGTTTCGGAGCAGTTGAGTTTTACGTCTTCGAACACCGCGTTTTCGGGATCCAGTGAGGACCCACTGACGAACCAAAATAAGTGCTTTCGATTTTAGAGATAGGGCCAGCAAGGGAAGAAAGGAAATTGTGAAAAATTTCTTGAGAGCAAATGCAGTAGGAATCCAGATTCTGGTCGCGACCCTAGGAATATTTTTTGTCATCGCCTGTGCTGAGGATACGGCCAGTATTTCGATCGTACTCAAACTGGATGATCCCGCCGCGAGTGGTGCGGATGCGCTCGATGCGGTGAATGAAGCGACGAGTGCGGGCGAGCAGCTGACTGTTCGCTTGATGTATACCTATCCCAGTCGAACCTTAAACGGCCGGCAGGTGGTGAGTGTGCGACCGACGGTGGCTGTTCCTGTCAATGCGGCCTCGGCCCCTCGTTGGGAGACCGCGGTGCAAGGCGGGTTTTCGTTTCAGGCGGCGAGTTTGGATTTGGCGGGAATACCTCTCGGCAAAACAGATACGACCATCATTGTTGAACTTTTAAGGCGTGCTCAGTCCGGTGAGCCTTGGTTTGTAATTGGATATGCGTGCATGAAGTTTCCGGGCGTGGCACTGACAGCTGATCTGCTCAAATCTCAAAATGGGCAGCAAGTTCAGGTCTACCGAGGTCGAGCGTGCGGCGATTGCAGTGCGCCGGTGACCTATACCGATTATGATTCTACGTCTGAGTTTTGTCCGTAACCAAACGAAGCGCTGAAAGCGTTAGTTTGAATTCGTCTGCTTTTGATCATCATCATCCGTCGTATCGGAGTCCGCTTCTGTATCATCATCGGAAGAGACCTCAGTCTTACTTCGAATCACAGGGGCTTCAATTTCATCCGGAACATCGGCAACATGAACATCGTCATCCGTTTCGCCGTCCGCAGAGACTGTTTCAACAGTTCCAATTTCAGGCGTGACCGGCATGGCAGCAGCCGCGCGTCGTCGCTTTTCGTCTTCGATCGCGCGCAAGTCCGCTTCGTACTCAGCCGTATCGTCGTCTTCATCCCCAGGGACTTCGTAGTCTGTTCTCTTTCCAGGAAGAATCGCGGCCATGCGTTCGCGCTGCTTGGCCTTGTTGATGCTGAGAGCAATTTGTTCGATGTGGAAACTAGGGTCGGCCTGAATCTTGATTCCCTTTTGATAGTGCTTTTCGAGGGCGACGATGGTGTCTCCTTCATGTTCCTTGAGCATCGTATACACATCAGGATGCACCGTGATGTGAAGATGGTCTTCATCATGAAAGGGAAGCTCGCGTCGGATATCTCTCAAAACTTGGTGAGCAATGACCACTCGAGATTTGACATGACCTTTGCCGTCGCACGTCGGGCAAGACTCGCACATATATCGGATAATCGACTCACGCGTTCGTTTTCGAGTCATTTCAACGAGTCCGAGATGCGAAATTTTTAAGATCGTTGTCTTAGATTTGTCTTCTCTCAAAAGAGAGTCCAAATAGCGGTAGACCTGCTCCTTCGAGGAGTCTTTTTCCATATCGATAAAATCGATGATGATGATTCCACCGATATTTCGAATCCGAAGCTGTTTTACAATTTCTTCGGCTGCTTCGATATTGGTTCTCAGGATGGTTTCTTCCAGAGTCTTTTTGCCCACAAATCGACCGGTGTTGACGTCGATAGAGGTCAGGGCTTCGGTGCTTTCAATGACTAAGTAGCCGCCGCTTTTGAGCCAGACGCGCTTTCCGAGAGCTTTGTTGATTTCTTGCTCTATGCCAAAGCGATCAAAGAGAGGGAAGGCTTCGTTATGAAGCTCAACTTTGTTGCGCAGCTCGGGATTGAAATTTCTAATAAACTTAAGCACTCGTCGATGCTCTTGCTGAGAATCAACGACGAATCTCTCGATGTCCTCATCCAAATAATCTCGAATCAATCGAGTCGTCAGATCGAGGTCATAATGCAAAAGAACAGGTGCACCCGCTGTATTGTATTTTCGCTCAATACGATGCCAAAGGCTTAAGAGATACTCGACGTCTGCGCGGATACCTCGCTCAGCAATTCCGGAGGAAGCAGCGGTGCGAACAATGAAACCGCCCTCTTTGCTCTTAAAACCATCGATGATGCGTTTGAGTTTTTTGCGTAAATCAAAGCTCTCGATCTTGCGGCTCACCCCATTGTGTTTGAGGCTTGGCATAAAAACCAAGTATCGACCGGGGAGGCTCACATGACAGGTCAATCGAGCTCCCTTAGTGCCAATAGGGCCTTTCGCCACTTGAACCATGATCTCCTGGCCTTCTCGAACGAGGCTCTGAATGGGGGGGATTTCTTCTGAAGTACGGCGTCGACGTCGCGCTTCTCGACGGTCAAAATTCTCTTCTTCCTCTTCGATGTCTTCGACGTTGTGCTTGGTCTTTAAAAAGTCTCCCGCGTACAAAAAGGCAGCTCGTTCATGACCAATGTCCACGAAGGCGGCTTGCATTCCCGGCAGAACACGAACGACTTTTCCCTTGTATACGTTTCCTATAATGCCTTTATCGGCATTACGTTCGAAAAAGAACTCAGCAACCTTCTTGTTTTCCAGAAGGGCAATTCGGGTTTCTTGGGGGGTAGAATTAATAAGAATTTCTTTAGACACGATGAACCTCGCTCACAGACTTTGAGGCCGGTCGCCATCAATAAGGGCGCACGAACTAACGTCTGTTGTTGATCTTGATCAAGATGAGATGAACTCAAACTTTGTTTTCGAAGCGGAGAAAGGAGCTTTGAGATGATCTGGCTCAGCGCCAAGATCAGTCTTCGCAATCCAATTGATCGATATTTAAAAGATCGTGGCTCCATGACTACTTCTTGAAAACAAACTAACCAATCTCCCTTCAAGGGGTCAATCCGATAGGCTCGGCTTTGTCCTTAAAGTTAGGCTGAAGGGGCTGGAGCGGCTCCAGGTTGTGTGGGAGGGGTGCCTTGGGCGTTTTTGAGCGCCTGAAGCTCCGTCAGCTTTTGTTGAAGGGTATCTTCGGTTTTTTGAACTTTCTCCTCCAAAATCTTGAGTTGTTTTTGGGTATCGTCGAGTTCGTGCTTTTTGCCTTCGAACTCGATTTCTAGGTTCTTTTTTTCGGCCAGGAGCTGCTCAAAATCCGAATCCTTGGGAGGCTCTTTGGCTTGCCGGGCGAGGCGCGACATAACGACTAAGCTGTTAAACAACAGCAAAGAAGTCAGCGCAAAGAGCCCGTAAAGAACTGTATAGGACATAAGTCTCCATTTTACCCGAAACTGATCCTACAGGTGCTTGTTCAGCCGTGACTGGTCTATTAGTGCAGCGCGTCTGACGCTGTTTCTATCTCCGCGTCTCATTCTCGGGCATTCTTAAGGGTGAGGGAGATCGACTCAAATGCTGAAGGGTAAGTGGAGAGTTTTGGTTTTGATGGTTGGGCTACTTCCAAGCTCTACTCAGGCGGACTGGTCTTTAGCTGTTGTTCAGCATCATTGGATCGCCAAGATCGTTGAGAGCAACTACGTCACGCTTCGACCGGGATCTGTCTATGATATGCGCACCTACTTTGAGCAGAACTTTGGCTTTTGGCAGCCTCAGTTCAATTACCTCTTTAACGATACGGGGCTAGGGACCGCCGATCCGATTTATCCGATATTTCAAAAAGGCTATCAACAGAGTTGGTGGCAGCTCATTCCTGCCTTTTTTGACAAAAAGAACAGACACATTGATCACTACTCGGAGCTTCCCACTCCCGAAGGCTGTGTCGTTAAAGCGGCATATTGGGTCAGACATATTGATGATTTTCCGGAGCTTTATCAGGAGGAACGTGCGCAAGGTTATGAGCTCGTCGATATTGGATTTGATTATTTTGAGAAAACACGTCCCGATGCGGAGTGCGGAAGGCATCGATCTCACAATCCGGATCCGCGTTTTGATCCCATAAAGGCCATCAAAAAGTATGCGAAGAAGTTTAGAACACCAGCCGATATTCCAGCCGATTTGTTGAACAAGTATGAGTTTAAAATTGGGCTCCTCAAGCTCGTCAAAGAAGAGTTTGGTCAAAAAAATCATCCTCGCTTCAAGCAGCTGTATTCGCCTGCTGCCAATTCTCTTTGGTATTACAAAGACGGAATCGCCCCTCACTATGGGATGACCAAAGAGCGCCCTCAGCCGACGCTCGAACACCTCAAAACTCCCGGTCAGTTGATTTTTTATGCGGATGAAATTTTGCAATCGCAGCTCCCGCTGGATTCGTTAGTACCGACCGAGAGTTATGAGAAGTATCTCAATTTTTTGAATGGCGAACCCGTCGCCGATTATGATTTGAGCACAGAGCCAGGACAAGATGGATTGGATCTCAATCAAGTGAGCTCGAAGAATTTTTATTCACGAGGGTTGCAAGTCATCCCCATGCACAATGTTCAGTCTGATGTTTCGGATCCTCGACTCTATAAACTTGTGGCGATGATTGTTCGCCCCTACGAAGAGGCGGCCGATCATCATTGGGACGGGGAGGTTGCAGTTCCTCAAGTGAGATTTGTTTACCAACTCATGGATAGTCAGTCGCCCGATAAGCCCGTCGAGCAACTCTATGTGCATTTGTCATTTGATGCGGTTGATCGTTATGCTTCTGAATTGGATCGTATGGTCCAACACAAATCCTTTCTTGCTCGGCTGGATCATTTGATCGGCGAGCGTGAAGCGGGGAGACTCAATTCCTCGGCTTTGCTCGATTTTGTTCAACACGAAACCCAGCAAGGTTTGCAGGCTTTAAGTTTTAGCTCTTCCATGACTGGAATTTGGGTCTTTGGAATGCTGAGTAAATCATTTTCACCTTCGGGCGAACTCGAGGCGCTTCGCATCGTTCGTGAAGGGGTCGACCTCGGATATTACTCAACGGCTTGGGACAATCAGGTCTTTCGGGATGAAGCCCGGCGCTCGTCGAAGACAAAGCGAGACAAGCTCTTGTCCTTGGTTGAGGATGTCACGCCTCAAACCTATAGAGATTCAAGACGGATGGATGCACGTACCATCAACTTTAATCGGATGTCTTGTGCTCAGTGCCATCAGATGTCTGGCCGCGATGCCGTGCATGTGGCGTTTAATGATCACATCGATCGCCGAATCAAAGACCCCGTAAGAGTGAGTGAGTTTTTGTATCACGAACTAGATCGCCAACTCGAAGATGGTCCGTGGCACCACTTGAAGTGGGAGATTCTGAATCAGGTGAAGAATTAAAAAATGATCTTATTGTAAGAGGGGCTTCGCAGGCTTCCAAAGCGCCGTTTTTCCGGGTCCTACAATGAAGATCACCAGAAAAATCAGACCATAAAGAAGTGCCATTTCTCGCTTTTCAAACGGATCACCGGCATGAGCGACAAAGGCGGCTACACCCATTGTAAACAAAGTGGCAAATGAGGAGAGGCGTGTCAGAACTCCAAGAATAATCAAGAGAGGACAGACAAACTCGCCAAAAATGGCGAGGGCTAATGTCAGAGGACTTCCGATTCCAAAAAAATCAGGAAAGGTCGCTGAATACTCAGAAAAATTCATGAGTTTTGCAAAACCGTGAGTCATCATCATCCCGGCCGCACCCAGTCGGAGAACCAAAAGTCCTAAATCAATCATTCCTTGATTACATCCTGCTTTTTGAGCATTCCGCAAGCAGCAAAAATATCATTGCCTCGGTTCTTTCGAGTAAAAACAGCAAAACCTCGATCCAAAAGATATTTGTGGAAGAAGTTAATCTGTTCATCGCTTGGACGTTTGAATTCTGTGAAGGGGCTTTCGTTGTATGGAATCAAATTGAGTTTGAGGGGGATTCCTTTGAGGATCTGAGAAAGCCGCTTTGCGTCTTCGAGTCGATCACTCACTCCTGCCATCAAAATGTATTCGAACGTGACACGCTTGTTGGTGCGATAGGCATAATCCTGGCAAGCGCGCATGAGATCCTCGATAGGATACTTGCGATTGATGGGCATCAAATGATCGCGAGTAACGTTGTCGCTCGCATTCAAAGAAACGGCGAGTTTAAAGGGATCTTCTTTTTTGAGAGCATCAATTTTGTCGACGTGCCCGACAGTCGACACAGTGATTCGTCGCGCACTTTTGTCGAGTCCTTTGGCATGAGTTAGAATTCGGCAGGCCTTTTTGACTTCTTCAAAATTATCAAAGGGCTCACCCATTCCCATAAAAACGATATTGGTGATGGGTCTGAGTTCGGGATCTTGTTCGACCGTCCAAACCTGTTTGACGATATCGCCTGCTTTGAGACTGGCCTTGAATCCCAACTGAGCGGTGAGGCAGAATTTGCAGGCCATCTTGCAGCCCACTTGAGAGCTCACGCACAAAGTGACGCGTTCCGCTTCGGGAATATAAACGCATTCAATTTCTTCAAAACCTTTGTGAGTGGGGACATCGAGCAAGAATTTAACGGTACCATCCTTAGAAACCAGGCGCTTTTTGATCGCAAGGGGATCGAGATCGATCAGCTCCGTCAGTTGCGGCCGAATCGCTGCGGGCAATGAAGTCATCAAATGGGGATCAGAAATGCGATGCTTGTAGACAAAGGTCGCAAACGAATTGCCGTGGAACTTTTTGCCACAAATCAAACCCACTTGCTGGATGGCCTCATCCACTTCGAGATTAAAAAAATCAAGACGTGCGGAGGGGGGATGAAGTGAAGCGAGGCTTGGACTCGCTGCCAAATTCATAAAAAATCAAAGCTCCAATTCGAAACAGTTAAAAAAGTGTCGAATCTCAAAAGCAGCTGTTTGGGGAGCGTCAGAGCCGTGAACGGTGTTAGCTTCGATGCTCTCTGCAAAATCTTTACGAATTGTCCCAGGAGCAGCATCTTTGGGATTGGTGGCACCCATGATTTCGCGATTTTTTTTGATCGCGTTTTCACCCTGCAATACAGAAATCACCACAGGTCCGCTGGTCATGGATTCGACCAGAGACTTAAAGAAGGGGCGCTCTCGATGAACTGCATAAAAGCCCTCAGCCTGAGGCTTTGTCAGGGTGACTCGCTTCATCGCTACGACCGTGAGGCCGTTGGATTCAAATCTTTTAAAAATTTCGCCGACCAAATTACGTCGGACGCCATCGGGTTTGACAATAGAGAGTGTTTTTTCCATGGAGGTCCTTTTAATGGGCCTTTAACCCCTCTGCAATGGCTTTATCGCTGATCTAGCAGAAGCTTAGGGCCTAGCTTTTGGCGCGGGATAGAGCGGTTTTGGGAGGGCTTGGAAGACACGGCTGTGGTGGGGCGCTGGTCTTTGGGGGTCCCGTATTTACGCTTTTTGTCGAGATAGTTTTGGACGAGTCGCTTGTTGTGCTCTTTCTTGGGTTGCAAGAGTGCTTGCTGAAGTCGACGGTCTTCCCAGGTTTTTGCGACAAAAAGAGGCTTTCGTGTGGCGGGATCTAAGCCGGTCCAATACATGGCCGTCGCGAGAGTCATGGGTGTGGGAATAAAAGCCTGAACTTGCTGCAAATTCCATCCACGGCTTTTGAGATAGTCGTGAACTTTTTCCATTTTTTCGTGAGTGGTGCCCGGAAATCCACTGATGAAATAGGGCACAATGTATTGTTCTTTGCCCACTTCGGCCGAGACGCGATCAAAATAATTTACGAATTCATCGAAGTCCCGAAGCCCTGGCTTCTTCATAAGATGTAAAACTTCCTCATCCAAATGCTCAGGCGCGACTTTGAGGTGTCCTCCGACATGATGCTGAATCAAATCTCTGAGGTATTGATGTCCGGCCTTTTTGTCTGCGAGCGCAAGATCATATCTCAATCCAGACGCGACCGAAATTTTGCGAATACCTGGAATCTTTCGAGCCTTTTCGAGAAGGTTCACTTGAGGCTCATGATCCGTATGCAAATGTGGGCAGACTTGAGGGTGAACGCAGGAGAGCTTTCGACATTTACTCTGGATCTCAGGGCTCTTGCATCTCAGCTGATACATATTGGCGGTGGGACCTCCAATATCGCTGACTATTCCTTTAAAGCCCGGAACCTGATTGAGATTCTCCACTTCCTTCAGCAAGCTTTCTTCGGATCGAGATTGAACAATACGGCCTTGATGAAGTGTAATCGCGCAGAAGGAGCATCCGCCAAAACATCCTCGAGTGGAGTTGACTGAAAACTGAATCATCTCGGCCGCAGGAATTCGCTCCTTGTATCGAGGGTGAGCTTGTTTGGTGTAGGGGAGCTCGTAGATTTTATCGAGTTCGGGAGTAGTCAGAGGAAGAGCCGGAGGATTGATGACGGCGGCTTTGTTGCCATGATACTGAACGAGGCGATTTCCATTGTAGGGGCTCGCTTCGCGTTCAATAAAATAGGCGGCCTTGGCAAATTTTTTCTTATCATCGCGGACTTCTTCAAAAGCGGGAAGCGTGAGTCGAGGTTCAAGGGTGCGCGCTTCTTCTTTAGTGGTGACGTAGGCAATCCCTCGCTCTCGCTTCATTTTGGAAAGAGCTTCTTGTGTCGAGGGATGAGATCGACTGACCGCGCCGTTTTGCACTTCAGAAGCTTTTTGAAGTTCCTGAACAAGGGCACGACTTTGTCGTTCGCCCATTCCAAAAACAAGAAGATCCGCAACCATCTCCGACAAGATGGAGGGGCGAATTTTATTTTGCCAATAATCATAGTGTGCCAGTCGTCTGAGACTGGCTTCGACACCACCGATAATCACAGGAGTTTCTGGAAAGGCCTCTCGCGCGAGACGCGAGTATACAAGGCTTGCGTAATCAGGCCGGTTTCCTCCGCGACCACCCTCGGAATACATATCGTCCGATCGTGGTTTTTTGTTGGCGGTATAATTGTTGATCATCGAATCAACGGTCCCCGCGGAGACGCCAACAAATAGTCGAGGACGTCCGAGAGCCAAAAAATCCTGAGGAGAATCCCAACGTGGTTGCGCAATAATCCCTACACGCAGTCCCAGTGATTCGAGCACGCGTCCCAAACAGGGAACGCCAAATGTGGGATGATCGACGTAGGCATCGCCAGAAATAAGAAGAACATCGAGTTGGTCCCAGCCTTTCCACCGCATTTCTTCGGCGGTCGTGGGCAAAAAGAAGCGGCAAGCTTCCTGGTAGAGGCGATCGCGACTGAGAGGGTTTGGAGACTTTGTTGAAACCGCCATTTGGGCTTTCAGCTAGCCTTTAACGGCAGGGGGAATCAACAGATAGTGGGACCAATTTGGTCCAATCATTTTTGCGTAGCCGTTCCTAACATCGATTCAAATCCTCATTGATCTCAAGCCCTTAGGAGATAGGAGCGCTGGCTTGAGGATTGCTCTACTCAAGAGCGAGGCGGAGGTTGCATCTATGAAAAGCGGGCTCTCTTTATATATGAGTTTGATCAGTGCATTGGTTTTGACCACGGCATGTTCTGGATCGGGAGGTTCTCAGCAAGCCAACTCGAATCAGAATCCTTCTGAAAACAGCTCTGTGGCTGGTCTTCAGGGACCTAAGGGAGACGCTGGAGCAGTAGGGCCCCAAGGCGAACGAGGAATCCCAGGAGAAAGAGGACCGCAAGGACCCGCGGGTCCTGAGGGCGATCCCGGGGAAAAGGGAGACAAAGGGGATCCTGGACTCAATGGAAGTCTTGGCAAAGTGAGTGTTCAGGAAGTGAAGGATATCGCGATGGATACGAAAGTCCTGATTCCAGGAGATGCAGGAGATTTTGCTCAAGTGAATTTGAGTCTCGGGGTCCATCGTGAGGTGAGAGACTTGGGCTTCAAAATTTATATTTTTGTCTACAAACCAGAGTCAACCACTGCACGATATGAACAGGTTTTAGTGAAAAGAATTTTTGTGCCACGTACGAACGAAGTGGATCAGGTGAGTGAATTTACTCATACGATGATTGTTCCTGCGCAAAGTGTGCTCGCGATTGTCTCAAACGATGCGGAATCGGCAGGCAATGTAAAGTGGGCCACTCAGCAAGTCACTCTACTCAAACGCGCTCAGTAACTTAAGAAGTCGCCGATTCAAAATATTCTCGAATGGAGTCCAAGTTTTGGGATTCAAACTCGATGACTTTGTGTTTGGACTTTTCGCCCTTGAAAATTCGAATCGAAGATTTGTTTAAATCAAAAAAATGCGACAAAAATTCAATGACCGCGACATTCGCAGCTCCGTCGACAGGCTTTGCTGAAATCTTAAGCTTCCACTTTCCGTCAGGAGTCTTTTCAAGTCCTGGCCTCTTTGAATTGGGCTGGACCTGAAGCGTAATCCTCAAAACAGACAAGGCTTAAACGCCCAAAGCTTCTTTCATCGCCTTTCCAAGGTGCGAGGGATCGGCCACCACTTTGACTCCTGCCTTTTTGAGGGCTTCCATCTTCGCCTGAGCCGTTCCTTTGCCCCCCGAAATAATCGCTCCCGCGTGTCCCATTCTCTTGCCTTTGGGAGCTGTTGCGCCCGCAATAAAACTCACAACGGGTTTTTTCAGATTTTTGGCAATCCATTCGGCGGCGGCTTCTTCTTCGCCCCCTCCGATTTCGCCAATCATGATAATTCCCTTTGTCTCAGGATCGTCTTTGAAAAGTTTGAGGATCGAAATAAAATCGGCTCCATGGATCGGATCTCCTCCGATACCCACGCAAGTCGTCGCTCCCAGTCCCATTCGCGAAACCTGATCGACCGCCTCATACGTGAGTGTGCCCGATCGAGAAAGAACTCCGACGATTCCTTTTTTTCCAATGTTTCCGGGTTGAATCCCAATTCGACATTCATCAATGGTGGTGACACCGGGGCAGTTGGGGCCGACGAGTAGCACATCTGGATTTTGTTTGAGAAACGCTTTAACGGGAATCATATCATTGACGGGAATTCCCTCAGTAATGGTGACAATCAACTTAAGGCCTGCCGAGGCAGCTTCCATAATCGCATCCGCTGCAAAAGGAGGAGGGACAAAGATCACAGTCGCATTGGCGCCCGTTTTTTTAACAGCATCGGCCACTGTATTGAAGACGGGAACTTTGTATTTTCCCTCTTCCATAAATGTTCCCCCCTTTCCTGGAGTGACCCCTCCCACGAGTTGAGTTCCGTAATCGATGGAGAGTTTGGCGTGCGACCAGCCGGATTTTCCTGTGATGCCCTGGACGATGAGTTTGGTATTCTTATTGATGAGAATCGACATTTTAGTGTCCTCCCTTAACGGCGCTCACAGTTTTTTGGGCAGCTTCTTCTAAAGTCTCCGCTGTGGTGACCTTGAGACCGGAGTCTTTGAGAATTTGCCGACCGACATCGGCGTTGTTTCCGGACAATCGAACAACTAGCGGAAGCTTGAGACCCACGGTCTTAATGGCCTCGACGATTCCTGTAGCGATCGTATCGCAGCGCATGATGCCGCCAAAAATATTGACCAGGATGGCTTTCACCTTTTGATCTTTGCTGATGAGTTTGAAGGCTTCGGTGACGGCTTCTTTAGAAGCTCCTCCGCCGACGTCTAAAAAGTTTGCGGGTTCGCCGCCAGCGAGTTTGATGACGTCCATGGTCGCCATGGCAAGTCCTGCGCCGTTAACCATGCAGCCGACGTTTCCGTCGAGCGAAATATAGTTAAGACCAAATTTGGCAGCTTCCATTTCGGCAGGATCTTCTTCATGCAAGTCTCTGAGTTCTTCAAAGTTCTTGTGGCGATAGAGTGCGTTATCATCAAATGTCATTTTGGCATCAAGGGCGACAAGCTGTTTGTCCTCTGTCAAAATCAACGGATTGATCTCGACTAAGCTGGCATCCAGTTTGAGATAAGCCGTGGTGAGCGCTGTGCAAAGTTTGTTGAGTTCACCGTGCAGACTCACATCGAGATTGAGCTTAAATCCAAGCTCTCGTCCTTGGTAGGGCATGAATCCTGTAAGGGGATCGATTTTGAGAGTGATGATTTTTTCAGGGTGGGATGAGGCGAGTTCTTCGATATCCATTCCCCCTTCAGCGGCAGCAATCAGAGTAAGCTGCGAACTCTCGCGATCCAACAAAACGGCCATATACATTTCTCGCGCAATCTTGGAGCCCGCTTCGATATAAATGGTACGCACTTTTTGCCCCTGAGGACCTGTTTGGTGAGTGATTAGCTGCATTCCCAAAATATCTTTGGCGAATTTGCGACAGTCTTCGAGAGATTTGGCGATCTTTACGCCTCCACCCTTGCCTCGACCTCCCGCATGAATCTGTGCTTTGACGGCCACGACAGAAGATTTGAGATCATTCCATGCAGAATCCACTTGGTTGAGATCTTTGACGACAATGCCTTTTTGAACAGGAACTCCAAAATCCTTGAGGAGATTTTTGGCCTGATACTCATGAATTTTCATGTCCCTAAATTAACGGAAAGGCTTTGGTTATAGCCAGCGTGTAAATTCTGAAAAATCTTTGCGGGGCTTGGCCGCGCCGACTTTGGCATGACCCAGCCAAATGGCACCTACAAATCTTTCGGACTCTGGAATTCCCCAAAAAGAGAGGCTCAGAGAATGTGCAAAGACTTTGCCGGTACTCCAGTAGGACTGAAGCCCTTCCGCAGTCGCTAGCAGCAGGATATTTTGTATTCCTGCGCAAGTCGCTCCGTAATTCTCGAGATCTGTCACAGGGTGGCCATCTTTGAGGCATGAAACATAAAGGAGAGTGCCCACTTTCTGCACTCTTTCGAGAGCTTGTTCCATTGCTTTAAAATCCTCTGGCGAGAGATGGGCCTTCAAATGATCGATCCATTTTTGAATGGCGGTGGGCGAGCTCACTTTGAAGCGCCAAGGTTGATTGAGTTTGTGATTGGGGGCCCAATTGGCGGCGTTTAAGGCGCGCTCAATGAATTCTTTGGAGACTTGCTGACCATCAAAATCCTTCGAAGTTCGGCGATGAGCAATGACGTCTTCAATCGAGCGCATGAGACGTTTATTAAATGAAAGCCGGAGTCGTTTGTCGATTAAAAATCACGTTCCGGTTCGGGGGATCATGAGGCGCTCACGTTCCAAACCATAGCGTTTCATTCGATCATGAAACGTACTGATTGGAATGCCCAAGCGCCGAGCGGCCTCACTTTGATTGAAGTGGGCCTGCTCGAGCGCCTTCACCATGGCTTCCCGCTCACTGATTTCTGCCTGGGACTTGGCGGGTCTGAAATTTTTAAGATCTTCCAAAAAGCGAAAGTGATTGAGGTTTAAGATGTGCTTTTCTTTTCGGGCGGCGAGGTTGGCCTCGTATTCAACGGCAGCGCGCTGCAAGATATTTCGGAGTTCCCGGATATTGCCCGGAAAGCCGTGGCGCTTCAAAGCCTCGAGAGCCTCTGTGTCGAGCCTGAGTTTGGAATTGAGCTTCTCCAAAAGATGGGGGACCAAAAGTGCCAAATCCTCGAGGCGATCTCGCAAAGGGGGGAGTTGAACAGGAACGACATGCAATCGAAAATAGAGATCTTCGCGAAAGCGATTGCTTTGAACCTCGGTCAACAAATCCTTATGAGTCGCCGAAACAATTCGAACCGAAACTTGAATCGATCGATTGGAACCCACTCTTTTGATTTCTCCGGACTCTAGAGCTCGTAGAATTTTGGCCTGAACTTGCGAATCTAACTCTGCAATTTCATCTAAAAACAAAGTGCCGCCGTGAGCGGCTTCGAAGGCGCCGATTCTTTGAGTCATCGCTCCTGTGAACGCGCCTTTTTCGTGGCCAAAAAGTTCGCTTTCGACGAGCTCGTGCGGGAGAGCTGCGCAGTTGAGTGCAATAAAAGGACGGTCGTAGCGAGGTGAAAGATCATGAACGGCTTTGGCAAGAAGCTCTTTGCCCGCCCCTGTCTCACCCTGAATAAAGACGGGAGCGTCTGTGGCCGCAACGACTTCACAAAGTGAAAAGACTTTTCGCATGCCCTCGTCTTGAGAAACCATTCCCATAAATGTCGTTTCGGATTTTGGAGCAATCGTATGCTCTTTGGATTCGAGCGCGAAGCCGACTTCCACTTCTCCAAAGCGGATGGTCTGAGTCCCCGTGAGAGGGGCCTTTGAGATTCGAATTCCGGCTACAAAACTTCCGTTTGTGGAGTTTAAATCGATGAGATTGAATTGATTTTGTTGAAACTCGATTCGTGCATGAAACTGAGAAACCAATCCAGAATCTAAAACAATATCATTAGAAGGATGGGACCCAATTGAAGCTCCTTGCGGAGAGAGAGGGAAAGTTCGCTCTTGTCCAGCGACGTCATGATATCGAAGATAAGCTTTGCCGAGGACGACCTTTCCTTCAGACAGGTGCAAAAGTTGAGTGGGTTGTTGCGTCAGCAACAGAGTTTTTTCGACAGAGGGAGAAGACGATCGAGGGCTGGGATCGAGTTCGAGCTCATAGAGTCGACCGAGTTTAAAACGCAAAAGTCTTTCGACTTTTAACTTTTGGGCGACGGGTTCGCCTGTGGGAAGGAGCATTCCATTGCGAGATGAATCTTCGAAATACCAAACGCCCTCTTTTCTTCTGAGGGTGCATTGAATTTTTGAAATCGTAGGATCTGGAATTTGGAGTTCACAGTCAGAGGCTCGACCGATTCGGACTAGATTTTTGTCGAAGAGGCTGCTGAGGATTTCGGAATTTTGATGGAAAGCTCGAATGAGAAGAGGGGATTCCGTGGCCATAGTGACTCTCTCTTAGTCGAAAGAGCTAAGCCTCGGAAGGTGCTCAAAAACATGAGCAATTTCAATAATTTAACAGATATCTCAAAAACGCAAGTCTTCCATGCGAGAAATTCGGCGATTACAAAAGCCTTCGCTATCTCGATTGGGGCAAGGGGCATTGGCGAGTATCTGTCCAAAGGGTGAGCTGAGGAGAGCATCGGAGCGCTGCACACTCCACTTTAGTGTGAAGTTTGGAGCTGATTTTGAAAACTCCGGATTGAGTTCCACATTCCCTTCGACTTTTCCAGAAAGATGGTCGGACAAAAAAGAAACGTCTGAAAAGCTGAGTTTGCCAGCAGAGATATTGGCTTTGAGGACAGCCTTTTTGAAGGGCAACTCTTTGAGTCCAATGAGATCGAGCGTGGATTGAGTGGGAAGTTTAAAATTTCTGAATTCCAGATCAATCGCTCCTGCTTTGGTCACATAATCCTTAAGCGGGATTTCGAATTTTCCGAAGACGGCCCCATCGAGTTGAATGTTTCTAACGGCAGGCTGTGCTCTTGAAATCATCGCCGATATAAATGGAGAAAGCTCTTTGAGAGAGAGATTTTCGATTGTGCCAGAGACTTGGGACGGTGGGGACTTAAATCCAGCATTAGCCTTGAGATGGAGTGAGCCCTTTTCTAAGTTGGCATTCAATGACTGATAACCGGGGAGCAATGTGAGGGTTGAAGACTTTAGAACCAGGATAGGGCCTTTGAAGGAATCCGTGCATGTGAGAGTGTCCCAACTCGCTCCGAAAGGAAAATGATATCCAAATCCTGTGAGTGTGCAGCTTACCTGGCTTCCCGAAAAATTTTGCAATGCCATTTCAATGAGGCCACTGACTTTGGGGCCTAGTCTCTGAAAAGGAAATGTCATCATCAAAAAAATAACAAAGAAGGCGAAGCCAATACCAAAGTATTTGAGTCCGGTTTTGACGTAATTCCAGAACATTTAAGGAGCTTCCTTTGTCGCCGCGACAACGGCTGAGACCTCGAGTTTGGTCGGATCCGCAAATTGAGGTTTGATTTGCAAATCAATGATTCGAATTCCCAAAGGTTCTTCGATGGCGCGCAGCCATTTAAGTACGCCATCCAAGCGGACATCTTTAGCCAGTTTGACTTCGACCCAATCTTCTTCGGCACTGGGATTGGGAGTTCGTACTTTTGTTGGATTGATCTGCTCAACACTCAAGGCAAACTGGCGCGCTTGGTTTTCGAGAAATGAATTGAGCTGAAATTCTGCACCTCTCATACTTCGGAGTCGATCAAACTGAATCAGCTGCGTCCGCTGTGCCGAAATCTCTGCCGACAAGGACTGTATGCTTCCAATATTCTCAAGCGACGCTTGGACTGCGCGATCATGTCTCGAAAAGAAAGTGAAAACTTCTTTGACGACCAATACAGAAAGCAAAACAACGAGCAAGCTCGCCATGACGGATACAATGAGTCTTTCGCGTGGAGCGAGTGTCATCCACTGTTGACGAGCACGTTCTTGAAGGTCTTCAAAACGCTCGACGACTTTGTCTCTCCAAATTTCTTTTAAATTCATGTACCCACCTCACGCTCGATTTCGATCGTGAATGTCTTACAGTTTTGTTTGCTGGCGCAGTTATTGACCGCCCCCATTTTGATCTTGTCTGAGTAGCTTTTGAGTGAATTGAGGACGGCATTGGCATCTTCAACAGAGGGCGTTTCGGCCGTAATCAAAACGAGAGCCTCAGTGACCTTAAACTCTTTCACATCAATTTTGATCTGAGGGGGCATGAGTTTAGAAATAGAATTGAGGACAAGCAGGGGACTCGTTTGATCTTCGGCGAGTTGGTCGATCTTCTTTCTGTTGAGTGCACGCTCCTTTTTGAGGCGCTCGACAATCTCATCCGTGGAGTCGATTTCGCCAAGCGGAAGGCCTGTCCGTTCCAAAATAGATTTAAGATTTTTGACGATCATCTGACTCTCTTTACTTTGAACGCTAAACTGAACGAGAGAGTAGATAAAAGGGATAACCAAAATGAGAGCCACTCGGCGCAAAATCGAAAAAGAACTCGAGCGAAGGCGCTTGAGATTCTGTTGAAACTGAAATCCGCTCTCTGAAAAAACCGGAATTCGACTGCGGTGATGGCGCGATTGGGAAAGAGCAATCGACACGGCAACAAGAGCCTTTTCAGGGTCCTTAAGGGTGTCAAGACCACCCACAGCCTTCCCAAACAAGCTACTAATCGGAAAACTTCGGACATCGAGTTTGGGATCATTGCCTGAAGCAGCTCGAACTTCTTCCTTGAATCCACCCACTTGGTTCATCGGACCGACGAGATAAGTCGGCAAAGTTTCCGGCAAGAGTATCCCCTGATTGGGCAAACTCTTGAGGGTCTGACGGAGATCCAAACCAAACGGGGCGATCGCTCTTTGGATGCAGCCCTGGATCCCTTTTTCATCGGACTGCGGATTGTATTGCCAAAAAGCTGCTTCGGCTTCGGCAAAGTCGAGGGAGTGATCCGATGCAATTTGCTGAATAATCGATTGGCCACCCCACCAAAGAGTTCGCGTCGCCAGAATTCCTCCAGAACGCTGCAAAATCAAAAACTGTGTTTTGGAATGACCTACTTCTAAGAGAGCATAGACGCTCTCATTTTGAATGGCCTGGCGAAGACTCGAAAGCGAGAGGATCTCAGCCGTGATGGGAGGAAGTGCGGTTTGGAATTTTCGAAGTTCTGTCTCGAGTGATTTAATCTGATCGCGGCGATACCCAAATGCGAGCACCGTGGCCTCTCGACGAGTCGAGTCCACGCCTTCTCCCTCGAGGAGCCGATGGCGAGTCAGAATCTCTTCGACATCAAAGGGAAGGACAGATTCGAGCTCGAAGTTCATGACCTTTTCGATCTTTTTTTCGTTTTTGAAAGGAAATTTCAGATAACGGGTCTCAAGATAAGCGGAGGGCAATGCGGCAACGACAATTGCATCTTCCTCGGCGTTCAGCCATTCGAGTTCATTGAGCTGAATGGTCGCTTGTGCCCAGGCTGGGGCTTCGGGCATTCCGAGGCCTTTGAAAAAATCGGCTTTGCTTTGCCAAGAAGCAAAATCCAAAATCTCAAGTCGATGAGCTTCCATCTGGCAATGAAGCGCCTTGGTTTCGTGAGTACCAAAATCGAGGACGATCCACTTCATGGAGAAATCCTTTGAATAATAAAGGGGTCAAATGGCTTTTTAAAACCTCGGCCGATGTAGGATTCGAGCGTGACTTCGACATCATTGACCTGAGAGGTGGTTTCGATTTTGAAAAGATCAGATCGTCCTCCCAAAAGACTGAGTCGGATTTTTTTTGAATCGAGTCCAAACCGACTCTCGAGGTCTGCTTTGGCCGTTTTATCGGTGTAGAGACGCTCTTTTTCTTTGCGGTCTTTGACGAACTCCTCGGCCACCTGGGCGGGGTCACTGACATTCATAAGCAAAGATTGGAATAGAGTTTTAGACACGGTGTTTAGGTTAATTTTAGCGGTGGGAGGGGGGGTTCTAGCAAGGTAAACAGCGCTCACATAGGGCGAAAGAAACTCAAAGATCTCATCGTCCATGCTCGGGATCATTCGAAGTTCATCAGGATGAGCAAAGGGGCGGTTTTTGGCTCCATAGTCGAGTTGTTCGGCCCGATAAACATCGTCTTCGGCCGACTCTGTTTCTTCCTCTCGATCGTTGTCATCCATAAAATCTCTTATCTCACGCGCAATACTCGTGGGGTTGCGACCCTTATTGGTCAGAGCCGTAACGAATGCGGGATCCGATTGGAGGAGCTCTTTGAGAGTTTCAAATGTGTCTTCGTTGCTGAGACTATTGAGATCCAGACGGGAATTCATATCCGAAGTTTGACTCACCGCATTACCCGAAAAATCCTCAAAAAAAGTATCACACTTTTTGAGGGCTTCGGCTTCCTCATCGCTCTGAGCTTTGTCTTGCACTTCCCCCTCTTTGCCCAAAACGGAGCCTCCTAAGCTCTGAACCAAGGACGACGGAAAGGGAAGGGGAACGGGTTTGGCCCAAAGATCACTGAGACTATCGGTCTCCGCTTCGGGATTCCCTTTTTGAAAATTCTCGAGAGCCTTATCAAAGATCAAAAAAAATCTCGCAATATTTTGAGCGGAGCGCGCCAAATAAATCGCTTGAAGGCGATTGTATTGATAGCGCACTCGATCCGCCTGAAGGCCTGTCATGACAATCATTTCTCGAATGGCCAAAGAGAGAATGATGAGAGAAGTCAGTAAGACAAAAAGTGCGATTCCTGATTTTGCCTTTGACCCTTGAGACTTCATCGCGGTTCCTTTTCATTCAAAATCAAAACTTTTGTCTCAAATCGACGAAGGTGATCTTTCTGTTCTAACGCAGGCAGTGAAGGATCTGTTGTTTCGAGTGCCAAGTGAACCGCCATCGGAAATCGCCCTGCAAGCGGCGGACTCTTGGAATCCCAGTCTCTCTTCCATTGATCATTTTGGAAATCGTAATACTCAGCCTCCATTTTGGTTACTCCCGTGGCGATGCGCTGGCCCTTGAGAGTATCGATTTTGTCAAAATTTTGCTCGAGAGTTTCGTACCGAAAGAGATCGAGAGTTCCCTGTTCATTTTTTTCGAGCTTGTAGCGAACAATCGCAAAGGCAGAGGCCCGACGAACAAAGAGTCCTTTGAGGGGGGAATCCAAAGTCGTGAAGGTGAACTCCGGGCCTTGAGATCCTTCGCGGCCCTGAAAGAGGCTTTTGGATTTTCGTAAATTTTCGTTGTACGCCATAGAGAGATCGCGGGAAATTTTTTCGACGGCCAGCGTGCCCGTAAACGTAGAAGCCTGACGGGATTTGATGCGCAGAGTGAGCTTGGTGGTCTCTTGAAGTGCGTTCACCACTCCTAAAGTCATCAGCGAAAAAAGACTGATCGCCGCAAGGACCTCGAGCAGCGTAAATCCCGCCGCTCTTTGAATCGGACTAAAAGTTGGGGAGTTGACTGAGATTGACATAGAGTTGTACGAGCTCGATGGTTCGAGCGCTCTTTCCTTCTCCCCATTCCACGGAGACTTTTATCTTTCGGACCGCTTGCTCAAAAATCTTGTCGACGAATCCAAACATTCCCTGCCCACTGGTCTGACCTTCTTCGGCATTTCCTTGGGTAAGGGCCTTAGGCACAAAGCAGCCGATGTCGACTTTTTCAAGTACTCGCTTCCAGCGAAATCCTTTGAGGTTTTCGTTAGTGAATTCTCCTTTTTCTTCTTCGGGGAGAGATTCAAAAGTCTTTTGTCTGAGGCTCAGCTCGAGTTCTGTCATTTTCATTTCGGCGAGATAGAGCGCCTGAGCCATCGACTCGGAGCGAAGGGCTACTCGCGTGGCCCCTGTTTGGCCTTGCAAGATTCCCAAGAGTCCAATGGCGAGGATGAGGACAGAAAAAATGACCTCGACTAAGGTAAAAGCGGCCTCATTCGATTTTCGACCAAAAGGCATCACGTAGTGGAAGTTTACTCTCGGGAGCTCTCTTTTTTCCACTCCTCTTGTGAGATCTCTCGATTTGTCACCGAAACCTTGCCACTCAGAGGATCCGTCGTCAGGGTGTGCTTGAGTTCGTCATCGGCCGTGACAAGCAAATACATTTGATCCATCTCGCCCGAGGGATAAAAAAAGAGGGGAGGGCGCTCATCGTCCTCGGCGTTGACATTGGCTCGATAGACTTTTGTGATTTCGATGCTGCCGGGGAGTTCGCGTTCCTTAATGGTTTTAAAACTCCCGCGCATCAATCGTGTTCGGTTGCGTCTTTCATCAGGCGGGAGTGCCTCGATCTCGCGTTGAAGCTCCTCCCACTTTTCCATTTTCTCCCGATCATCCTCCGAAGGCTTTTTCATGGGAGGTTGGTATTCTTCGATCAAATAAAACTGCTTTCGGTCTTCGGGAAAGCGAATGCGGTAGATTCGTGAATCCTGAATCGATCGAATATAGAGTCCCTGAATATCTTTGGTGAGTTGGGAATCAGCGTTGCGAAGATTTGCCTTTTTGCTGGAGAATCCCGTGACGACGACGGCAAAACCAATAGAAATCAGTAAGAGTACTGCGAGAACTTCAAAAAAAGTGAAGCCTTTGGACGCTTTCACTCCCAATTACCGATATCGTCCTCTGTCCCGAGCTCTCCGTCAGGGCCTCGCGAAGATAGATCATAAGATCCTGCATTTTTTTGACCCGGAGAAACATAGTCATAAGGATTATTAAAAGGATCATTCGGCATTGATTTTTGTTTGAGGTACCCGGCCGAATCATAATTTTTGCAAGTGCGACCGACGGTGGGAGCCTCGAGAAGTGCTTGAAGCCCTTGCTCGGTCGAAGGAAAAAATCCGCAATCCAAATTGAAAGAGTTGAGGCTTTGTTCAATACCGCTGATTTGTACTTTTGCAGCGTTGATTTTGCCCTTTTTGACCTGGTTAAAAATCGCCGGAGCGGCAATTCCCACGACAATGGCCAAAATAGTCAAAACAGCGAGGAGCTCAATCAAAGTAAAACCTTTGGTCGCACGAATATGCTTCATAGCCCGATCATTCAAGAAAGGAGAGCGATCGTCAAGTGAGGCCACTAAAGAGCGGCGTTGTTGATTTCCAGCATGGGCAAAACAACCGACAGGACAATGATCAGGACCATCACCGCTAAGACGCCAATCATCAGAGGTTCGAGCAGAGAAGTCAGCGACTGAACCTTGGAATCCACCTGGTATTCGTAGTGCTCCGAGACTTTGTCGAGCATTTCTTCGAGATCGCCCGTTCGCTCTCCTACACTAATCATATGCGTCACAAGCGGAGGAAACTGTCCGCTTCGCTTGAGGGGATCACTGATGTTAGCCCCCTCGGTGAGGTCCGTTGTGGCTTGATCGATTGCATTTTTGATAGTGGCATTGCCGACGACATTTTTGACGACGCCGAGACTCGTCAAAAGGGGAATTCCTGATCGCAGCATCGTGCTCAGGGTTTTTGTAAATCGCGAAACCGCGATCATACGAACAAGGTCGCCAAAAATCGGAAGGGTGAGCTTTTTGGCATCCCACCAACGACTTCCACCGGGTGAATTCACGTATTTTCGAATGCCGACCACTGTCCCGGCCATCAGCAAAATGACAGCCCACCACCAACCGACGAGAAAGTCAGAGATCGCAAGCGTGATCTGAGTCAGAACCGGCAAACTCTGTTTGTTCTCGGTAAACACCGATGCGATCTGGGGGATGACTTTGGTAAAAATAATGAGCATCGCTGCAAAACCAACAACGATCATCAAGATCGGATAGGTCATGGCGGATTTAACCCGCTTTCTGAGTCGATCTTGATATTCCAAGAAATCAGCCAGACGTCCGAGTACAATCTCGAGAGTGCCTGAGGCTTCTCCAGCCTCGACCATATTGACGAAGAGTTCGCCAAAAACATCTGAGTATCGAGCGAGAGATCGATGAAAGGGAGCCCCTTCATTCACATCACTCTTCACTTGGGCGATGGCTCCTCTGAGTTTGGGATTCTCGATTTGATCCGTCAAGGCGCCCAGCGCTTCGACCAACGGCACATGAGCTCCAATGAGTGTAGAGAGCTGACGTGTCATGAGGGCGAGATCTTCGGCCGAGACAGATTTAAAAAAATTCTTAAGGCCTAATCCGCCCTTGTCTTCGTCTTTGGTGATCAGGCTCATTTCACGAATGGACGAGGGGTAGACTCCATCTCGCCTCAATTGAGATTTGGCTGCATTGAGGGAATCCGTAATAACGGAACCTTTGACGGACTTACCTGTGGCGTTGATTCCAACGTATTCGTACTGAGGCACAGCAAATATTATGGCGAAGGATTGATTTGGGCGCGAGCAAGAACCTCAGAAAACTCCATCTTCTCTATATAATCATCCAGCATCCGGCTGGGATCAAAGAGGGGGCTTGGCTCCTTGCGAATGACCCGAAGTCGATCCGGAGGTCTTATGGCCCGCTGACGTTGATCGGGCGCTTCTACATAAAGAGGCAAATCCTCTAAGAGTCGCCTTTGAATCCACTGATACCAATGGATTCGATTGGTGATCTGATTGGACGTGGCGATGGGAAGTGGTTGGTGCACCGTGATCTCGCCTTTGGCGATGCGATCAAAGAGCTCTTCGAGATAGAGACTCATATACGCGTGGTGGAGTGTTTGGATTTCTTCTTCGGTTCGAGGGATCTTGCGATCAAAATCTTCTGCCGTGAGAAAAATCTTTACGGCTTGAGGAACTTTTTTGAGGCGTTCCAAGCGATTTAATCTGTCTTGGTCGATTCCTCCTATAACTTTCTCAATGCCGATAGAAAGTTGCGGATTGAGGCGGCTACTCTCAGGCCGAGATTCTTGTAGGATTTCTGTTGTGGTCACATCGCCTTTGACATACCAAGTCCATTCTTTTTCTGGATCGCCCAAACGAACTCGAACGCCGACGCCTTGATTTTTCTGAAGATCGACTTTCTGAGTTTCTGAATTGGATTCAATTTGATTCCAAACAAAAGGAAGAATTTCGATCCGTCGAGGACTTACTTTTCCGATTTCGATAATTTTTTTTATTCCGAATTCTACTTTAGGAGAGAGGGTGTCTGACGGAGATGTTGAAGCCGAATTGATTCCTGAGACTCCGATCGAAATCGTGCCCAGTTGTGTCTCGGTCTGAATCGAGTTTTGATTTTTGATATCTCGCATGAGCTCAGTGGCTCCCTCTGTGGGAGGCACTTCGGTGCCGAGGGAGCTGCACGCCAAAAAGGTCGTTAAGAGGCGGCTACTCAGGTTTGCGATCAGAAGCATGATGGAGAATGAAGGAGCAATTCTCATGCCTCTCTAGATTTGTTGGATTGAGCCTATAAGTGGGTTTTAACGGCGATTCTGGGCCTCTGAAGCCTTAGTCGAGAGCGACTCTGGAGTCCTCTTGGGTCGTCGAGAGGACTTCTTGAATCGTCGTTACACCGAGCAGAATTTTTCTTAGGCCGTCGTATCGCATCGGCCTAAACCCTCTTTCGATAGCGGCTTTTCGGATACTCACGGCATCAGGATTTTTGAGAATCACAGTGCGAAGATCCTCATCGATCGGCATGAGTTCATAAATACCGACTCGACCCATATAGCCCGTGTGATAGCAGGCACTGCAACCTTTGGCCGAATAGATCGTCGCCGTCGAAGGGATGCTTTCGATTCCGAGGCGAGAGAGTTCTTCTTTGGTGGCTTGATGAGGTTGGCGGCATGTCGGGCAGACGCGTCTGACGAGTCGCTGAGCGACAATTCCAATCAAAGACGTCGCTACAAGAAAGGGCTCAACGCCCATATCGACCAGTCGAGTGATACAAGACGCGGCATCATTGGTGTGAATGGAGGAGAGTACCAAGTGACCTGTCAATGACGCTTGCACAGCGATCTCAGCAGTCTCTCGATCTCGAATTTCTCCGATCAGAACCACATCAGGATCTTGTCGAAGGATCGATCGAAGACCTGCGGCAAATGTAAGGCCTATTTTTTCGTTGACCTGAATTTGACCAATGCCCGCCAGTTGATACTCGATGGGATCTTCGACCGTGATGATGTTGATATCTTCTTTGTTGATCTTGTTGATCCCGGCGTAAAGCGTGGTGGTTTTTCCGGAACCCGTAGGACCCGTGACGAGCAAAATCCCAAAGGGTTTTGCGAGGAGTTCTTCCATTCGGGCCAGCATCGAGGGTTCAAAACCTAAGGTCGTCAGATCAAGAACGACCGAGCTCTTATCCAAAAGTCTTAGGACCAATCGCTCACCATGATTCGTAGGTATTGTCGAAAGTCGTAAATCAATGTCTTTGCCAGCGATTTTAATTCGGATGCGGCCGTCTTGAGGCAGACGCTTCTCGGCGATATTGAGTCCTCCAAGAAGTTTGATTCGAGACGTCACCGCATTTTGCAGCCGTTTCGGAACTTTGAGGACATCGTAGAGATTTCCATCGATTCGAAATCGAACCGAAACTTCTTTTTCGTAAGGCTCCACATGAATATCACTCGCTCGCTCTTTGACAGAACGAAACATGAGTGAGTTCACCAATCGAATAATGGGGGCTTCATCTTCGGAATCGAGGAGATCCACGGGCTCGGAAAGTGCCGTGTCATCGATCACATTGGAATCGATGTCTTCGATGGCCGAATCAGCAGTGGAAGCACGATCATACGATCGATTGATGGCTTCCATAATGGTTTGCGACGCAGAAACCGCCACAATGATCGGCTTTTCGAGTAGCATTCGCACGTCATCAAGGATCGAAGGATTGAGAGGATCGGCTGTCACGACAATGACGTGATCGCCTTTGTATCCAATCGGAAGAACACTGAATTTTTTGGCAAATCGAGTCGGAACCTTGCGAATCAAATCTTCTGGGATTTCGCGATCGTTGATCGATTTTACAAAAGGAAGGCCGAGCTGCTTGGCGACGATCTCCAAAAGTTGACTTTCGGTGACGACCTTTTTCTCAAGCAGGATTTCGCCCAAGCGCTTTTCGCGCCCGAGTTCTTCTTGCTCTTTGACGGCTTCCGCGAGTTTGGCCTCATCCACAAGACCCATCTTGAGGAGTAAGGCGCCGAGTTCCATTTCTTCGGGCGTCTCAAATTTGAGATTGCGTTCGACAAAGGATTGGCGCAGCCGATCCCGTTCGACCGCGGAGAGAACTTGTGTAATTTGTGTCGTATCCTTTGATAGTGACATTCGTTAACTCTTTTGAGGTTCAAGCCGAGGCGTCTCTCCTTCAGGCGGAGAATCCTCCAGTGGCTGATCTAAACTCGGTGGAGGTGCGAGCGGAGCGGGTTCCACGACCTTTGGTTCTTCAGCTTTGGGCTGAGGAACGGGCTCTTGAATCGGTTCAATCACTTTGAGTTTTTGTTCCGAAGCACTCGGGGCCTTTTCATTGGAAGGAACGTCCATATTAGTTTCTACGGGGACGCTCTCTTCTTTGACCTGTGGCAGTGATTGCGGCAATGGATCGAGTTTCATCACGCGCAGGCTCTTGACGTACTCTTTGTCGAGAAGCTTGAGCTGCTCATCCGTCAAACCACCCACTGTGAGGCCGTCGACTTCTTTCATGCCAATGCCCTTTAAAAACTTTTCGCGCTCTTTGAGCTTTCTAAAAAACTGATCGTTGAGATCCGCCGTATCGCGAATAATGTGAGGGGTGAGGAACAACAGAAAATTCACCTTCGCATTTTTGGTAATACGAGATTTAAACAACCAACCCAAAATAGGAATGTCGCCTAAGAAGGGGATTTTGTTTTCGGTGACTTGCTTTCGGTCTTCCATGAGACCGCCAATCACCACGGTTTGTTGATCCTTGACGATGGCCGTCGTTGTGGCCTCGCGATTGATGGTGTTGGGTTGCCCGTCTGCGCTAATCGATCCAATGGAGTTCACCTTTTGCTTGATCTTGAGCGTGAGGTAATTATCCGCATTGATCTGCGGGGTGATGTTGAGTTCTGTCGCCACTCGGATTCGCTGAAAGTTTCGTGTTACCGAGCCGGATTCATTTGCGATGGCCTGGTTGATCACAGGAATCTCTTCACCAATCGAGATATTGGCTTCTTCATTGGCTGTTGCCAAAATATGAGGAGTTGAAAGAATATTAAAGTTCTCTGAGGTTGCCGCCAATCGCAGCACCGCGGACAAGAGAGGAATCTGGCGAGTCGTTGTGTTGCCGTCCTTATCCGTCACATCCATGCTGTAGGTCCCGCCCGATCTAAATCCAAGAGCAAGACCGGTGAGTTGAGCGGGATTTTGGAGGAGCGCATCCAAAGACTGCCCCAATTGTCCGACAGAAAAAATTCCTGCGGAGTCCACTTTGGCGTCGTCGCCCGAAGCGGCTTTGTTGAGAAGTCCTGTTTTGGCAAATGGACCAGAGGCCTGAGTGCCAAACTCACTGCCACGTCCAACTTTGGCCTCAAGGATTGCAGATTCAATAAAGACCTGACGCCTTCGGATATCGAGTTTTTGAATAATGGATTTGAGAACTTCGAAATCTCTGAGCGACGCTTGAATCACCAAAGCATTGGTCGGAACATCCGCGGTGATTTTGACATCTCCGTTGAGAAGTGTCGCCGTCGTCGGTCCGGCCGCATTGGGAATCGGTCCCGTCGGGCTCATGGTTGTTGGAGACTGAGCTCCCGCTCGTCCTGATTTTTGACCGGAGGTCAAAGCGGCCAGAGTTTGCGAAATATCTTCGGCTTTGACGTTTTGCAAATAATAAACATGAATCTGCCCGCCGCCGCCTTCGACAGGAACATCGAGTTGTTCGACGAATTTTTTGACTTGTTCAATTCCTCGATCAGATCCCAATACAATCAAAGTGTTTGTGCGCTCATCGGGTACGATTTTTTGAATGACACTTCCCTGAAGGGCGCTTCCACCGACAAGGCCTGCACCGCCTGACGGATCCACTCCCACAGATCGAGTACGCATTCTTCCGGCCGCTCCGCCTGCTGGAAAGAATTCTGTGACCTTGCGCGCAATCTCAGTTGCCGATGCATGCTTGAGAGGCAAAACCGCGATCTGTTCTTGAAAGCCTTCGACATCCAAAATATTGAGAATGCGAACAATGCGGCGAATATTAAACGCGTAATCACTGATGATGAGAGTATTTGTTGGCGAGTGTTCGATCACATCGCCGGCGGTTCGAGACAAAAGATTACGAACCGCTTGGCGAATATCATTCACGTTCAAATACTTGAGATTCACAATGCGTGTGACAAACGCATCGTCATTGGGAGTTTCACCCTGGATCACAGGCACCGGTGCTTTACGGGCGTTCGCGGCCTTTTCGAGTTTGAGAAACTCTCCCGCAGGATAAACAATGTATCCTCTGACTTCGAGAGCGCTCAAAAACGCAGCCCAGGCCTCTCGGACCGTTACCTCTGTCGGGGAAATAATCGTGATTTTTCCGCTCAAAATGGTGGGGTCATAAATAAAACGGCGCTGCAATCGTTCGGCAAAATATTTTACGATTTCTTCGATTTCGACTTGGACAAAGTCCATGCGAAGTTTTTCGTTTTCGTTCGGAAGCTTTCCACCGTAAGGCAGAGGCGGCAAACTTCGGCCTTTGGGAGTGGCGAGAGCGCGCGGAGAAGGAAATGAACCGGAAGATCTTTGTGTGGGGCTCGGCTCAGAATCTCTTTGGGCCTCACGCTCACGTTCAAATTGATCACGGTCATCCGAAGGAATCACTTCTTCTACAACAGGTGGAGGTTGAACCGAAGGCGGAGGAACTTCGGGTTGAAGAGGTTCTAGATCGTCCTCAAAAAGTCCGTCCGTTGCCGGAGGGGGCATCGTGGGATCCATGAATTCTTCTTGTGCAAAAACTGAATGACTAGCAACCCATAGAAACGCAGCTAAGTGCGCGCCTCTCTTAGCGAATCTCATACGTATAGTTTAGCCTAGCTCCATTTCGAACTATATCTATCGAAATAGATTTTTCGTTTCGCAATGCGGTAAAAAGTCCCGTTGCCTTTTCAAAGGAATCCAAATCGGTTCCGTTGACTCTCTTGATGATGTCTTGGTCTTTTAAGCCCATTTTTTCGAAGATACTGCCGGGCTTAATCTGAAAAACTTTAAATCCGTCGGTCTTATTGTCGGGTGTTAAATTGGGAATCATGCGCGCTTGCGTTAAAATCTGACTAAAATTGGACATCGTGTCCTCGATGACGCTTCCTGGCAAAGAAAACCGACCAGGTCCGATTTCTTCAAAAGCGACTCCATCGGAGGATCCAGGGTTTGGACTCGTCGGGGAGTAGAGTTTGGGAGCACTCATCAGCTTGCTTTCTCCCGCTTTCAATTCGAGACTCTCGAGCCGACCTCCGTTTTCGATGATCACCCTAAATCTCTCGATGGTTCGGACAAGTGCCGAACTCAAAGAATCTCCAGTTCCGTAGTACGCCATTTTGTTCGAGCCCCGATCCTTGATGAGTGCGACCGAAAATTTGGCATTCTTAAAGACAATGGTCCCCATGAGTTCAAAAGGGAGAGTGGAAGGCGTAATGCTCCCGGTTGCGGGTTGGGAGTTCCCTGTGGCCAATCGCTTTCGAGCTTCGGAATCAAAAATATTTCGAGAGATGATCGTTTGGAGATTGGGTTCTGCCAGGGGTTCAAGCGCGGGGCTTGATGAGCGAATGCCCGATTGAAACGCCGAAAAATCAAGAGGAAGATATTTATTGGCGATCCAGAGATTGGCGCCTTTGGCCGCAAAAAAGCTGATGACCACGATCAATGACAGACGCCATAAATTTTCCTGATGTCGCCCAACCCACTGAAGCATATTTGAAAATAATGCCACTCCAGTCACTCTAACCAAAGACTTAAGCGTTGCACAGACTGAGTTGAAGTATAAGAATAAACGGCAAATGCTTTCTTCTAAATCTTCATTGAGTTTTCTCGGTTTTTGCGTTCTAGGAATTGGAGTTCTTTTTTATTCAGCGCATGACTGGTTTCAGTTGATGTCTGGGATTCGGCAATCCGCGAGTTTTTGTGCGATCAACGCGTATTGGAATTGCGATCGCGCCGCCATGTCCGCATTTGGAAGTTGGTGGGGACTTCCCACGGGCATTTTTGGCGTGCTTTGGTTTTTGGGTCTGGGCGGAATCGTGCTCGGACGGATCGGAGGACGAAGTCTGTTGATCCTTTGGTCGACTTTGGGAGTTTTGGCGATCGCCGTGATGGGGGGAATCCTCTTTTTTGTGCTCAAAGCGGGCTGTTTGATTTGCATTGCGAGTTATCTCTGTGTCTTGGGTAGCGTCACCTTTGCGTTTCGGGTGAACCATCAAACGACAAAGGCGATCTTCAATCCCAAAAAGATTGCCTGGAGCTGGGCCGCGGCCGCGATTGTCTTGGGTCTTTATGCTTGGAGGCAAGAGGCGCGATTAGATGGGAATTTTCCGCAAGAAGAACTACAGGCCTTTGTTCAAAGTCTCCCTCGTGTAGACATGAATGCCTTGCAAAGTCCCATGGACTTTGGGGATGCGGCGGCCAAGATTCAGGTGGCAGAATTCGCGGATTTCGGTTGCCCTTATTGCGCTCGTTCCGCCGAAATTTTGGTTCCATTCTTAAAACTCCAGAGTGATACACGAGTTCAGTTTTTTCCTTATCCGCTGGATTCAGAATGCAATTCACGAATGACTCGAAGCGCTCATCCCGGCTCTTGCCAATGGTCAAAGGTCGTACTTTGCGCTCAAAAGCAGTCTCAGCACTGGGTTGTTCATGATTTGATTTTTAAGTGGGCGAATCAAGAAGGGGAGCTCCCTTCTTTTTCGCAGCGACGTGCAGAGCTGCCATTGGACCAAAGTGCTTTGGATGCCTGTTTGGTAGATCCTCAGACCGCCGAGACTTTGCAGAAGATGATCGAGATGGCGCACAAAGTGGGTGTGGATTCGACGCCCACTTTTGTCGTGAACGGGCGATTGCTCAAAGGATTTTTGCCGCTACCTTTGCTTCGTGCGGTCCTTAAAGAGTTGACCCCATGATCGGTTGGTTTGAAGCTTTGAGCGCGGTCTTCATTGCCCTCGCACCTCAGAAAGATACCACCGTGGTCGAAGTTCGCGGAGCGCGCTTTACCGTCGAAGTTGTACGAACTCCCAAAGAATGGCGCCGGGGCCTGATGTTTCGAGAAAAGCTCGGGCGGCGCGAAGGAATGCTGTTTTGGGGAAGTCGTGAGGAACTCCAATCCTTTTGGATGAAGAATACTTTGGTTCCGCTCGACATCATTTATATAGGAAAGGATTTGAGAATTGTGCACATCGTTCATCGGGCAGAGCCCTTGAGCGAAACTCCACTGCCGAGCTTGAAGCCAGCCCTCCATATTCTTGAAATTCTCGGGGGCGAAGCGGCCTCTTTGGGAATCAAAGCAGGAGATTTGGTGAGAATCTTTAAACGCTGACTTTTACTTATTGATAAGCGTTCTCAATATGATAGGGCAGAAGGGTGAACAGTGAACTCATTCTGCAGCCCACCGGTTTTGAGGGGGAGATCAAAGAGCTTAAAGGAGATGAGTTTCTTCAGAGTAGGCTCGTCGATCTTGGTATTGTTCGAGGTGAAAAGATTAAAATCTCTCAAAAGAGTTTGTTCGGAGATCTCATTGTAGAGGTTCGAGGGACTCATGTCGCGCTTCGTGCTCATGAAGCGAGGTGCCTTCTCGTATGAGTTCAATAGCAAAACAGCGAATTTGCCTCGTCGGCGCACCCAATGCCGGAAAAACGAGCCTCTATAATTGGCTCACGGATTCCAAATTTAAAACGGTCAATTATCCCGGGGCGACTGTAGAAATTGCGATTGGAGAGACGGCTCAAAAATTTGGAGCCCCTCTTTCGGTTTATGACAGCCCCGGCACATATACACTTTTCCCCAAATCCTATGACGAAAAAGTGGCTGTAGATTCTCTTTATGAATTTGATGGGGCAGCTTCGGCATCTTTGGTCGTGGGTGTTGTCGATGCCACTCAGCTTTCTCGACATCTTTATGTTGTGATTCAGCTCAAAGAAGCGGGATTTCCGGTTGTCGTGGCTCTGACTAATCTCGATTTGTTGCGCGCTCAGGGCAAGGAGATCGATTTTCAGACTCTCGAAAAAAATTTGCAGGTCCCTTGTGTCGAAGTCAACGGACGCACAGGCGAAGGCGTTGATCAATTGGTGAAGGCGATTCGCGCACGCTTAAACCAGAGTGGGGATTCGGTTCCTAAAAATTTAGCTCCCTGGAGCCGAGAAGTTTGTGAGCGAGTGTTTTCTTCGTTAGGTGTTTTGTCCCGCTCTGCCATTGGGAGTGTGGGAAGTAAAACCTCTGACGCGTTTGAACAGACCAAAAAAATTGATCGAGTTCTTCTGCATCCCGTTTGGGGCTTACTCCTTTTTATGTTGGCCATGACGGTTTTGTTCTCTGCTGTTTTTTGGATGGCTCAGCCTTTGATGGATTTGATCGATCAGTTTTTTGGGAGCCTCGCAGAAGCTGTGGTCCAAAATATGAGTCCCGGATTGTGGACGGATTTTTTGGCTAATGGCGTTGTTGCCGGGTTGGGCGCTGTGCTGATCTTTTTGCCTCAGATTTTGATTTTGTTTTTGTGTATCACTTTTTTGGAAGACTCCGGATATTTGGCTCGAGCGGCAAGTCTTGTGGATTGGCCGCTTTCTAAGATCGGACTCAACGGTCGCTCCTTTGTTCCACTTCTTTCAGGAAATGCTTGTGCGATTCCGGCCATGATGGCGGCGCGCACGATTTCTTCAAAAAAAGAGCGACTTCTGACATTGCTGATTATCCCATTGATGAGTTGCAGTGCTCGCTTGCCCGTCTACGCTCTGCTTTTGGGATTCATATTTCAGAATCAACCAGCTTGGTATGCGGGAGTCTCTCTGGCTGCGATTTATTTTGGAAGTTTTGTGATTGCGGCGATGGTGTCTACCGTGGCGGCGCGCCTCATGCGATCACAAGAAGCTTCGTTTTTTATGCTGGAGTTGCCGGTGTATCGGCGACCGCAGTGGCGTAACATCTTGAGACTGACTTGGAATAAAGGTTTAGCTTATGTGCAAAGTGCTGCTCCGATTATTTTTGTGCTCGCGCTCGCCGTTTGGGGAGCGTGCACATTTCCAAATTACCAATTGGAGGACCCCTCAGATCGTCTGAATCAAAGTTACGCGGCCGATGTGGGGCGCTGGATTGAGCCGGTCATGGAACCCATGGGAGGAGACTGGCGAGTGGGACTCGGGCTCGTGTCAGCATTTGCCGCGCGTGAAGTTTTTGTTTCCTCTCTTGCGGTCATTTTCCATATCACGGACGAAGGGGACGAAGACTCTTTGCGGACGAATATAATGACAAAGATGTCAGAAGCAAAAAATTTGTTTGGGGACCCATTGTTCACAGTTGCTTCGGCCGTAGGATTGATTGTGTTTTTTATGATTGCGCTTCAGTGTATGGCGACGTTTGGAGTAGCCCGCCGAGAATTTGGAAGTTGGTCGTGGGCTTTTACTCAGCTCATCCTCTTTAATGTCCTGGCTTATTTTCTGGCCGTCGGCGTAGTTCAGGGCTTGAGATTTATTGGCATTTCTTAGTGAAATCAGGCTGTTAGAAACTCTGTTAAACTGAAGGTGACGCGCTGCGTCTGTCTTGTCGGGAGGGAGTCTGATGAGGGTACAATCCTATTTTGGCCTGCAAAGGTTGATTCAATTGAGTTCCACAAAGATGACTCGAGCCCTCATGCAGTTGGCAGAGCAAAAGCGAATTTTGTCGCCCGCCGATGATCCAGCAGGCTTTGCAGTGGTGCAAAAGTTAAAGTCCGAACTCAAATCTTTGGAGACTGCCAATCAATCCAATATTCCTCAGGCGGAAAGCTTGATCGATACCGCGGGCTCAGCAGCTCAGTTGATTCGAGAAAAGTTAGACGAACTCGAAGCTCTCGCCACAGAAGGGGATAATCCCACTCTTACCACCGAGCAGCGCGAAGAACTCGATGTGCAGTATCAGTCAATTTTAGAAGACATTGATTCACTCGCACAAGATACCGCGTTTAATGGAATCAATCTTTTGGACGGTAGCCTCAATATCAAAATCCTTGTGGGCCTCCAGTCTGAGAGTCAAAAGACGCTGGAGTTTGGAGATTTAGGTGTGGCGGCGATTGAATTGGCGGGGACGAATCTGCTGACAGAGAATGATTCGGAAACAGCGCTCAAATATTTGTCTGTTGCCAAATCAAAAGTTGACTTGGTTCTCTCGCGAATCAACGCGGCAGATAAGTCGCTTGATTTTAGAAAAGAAGCCAATGACAAGCAGATCGAAAACCTCACGGAGGGAATCGAAGTCTTGGAGGGAATTGATCCCGCCGAAGCTGCCGCGAATCTTGCTGTCTGGAAAACTCTCAACGAAAGTCAGGTCGCACTCTTAAGTTCGAGTCTGGATTATCAATCAGACGTCTTTGCTCTCCTCTGGAGTCGCAAGTAGCAGCGCGTCATTTATGACGCACCTCGCTACTACTTTTGCAAATTTTCTTCTTGCTCCGCCCCAATCGGCGTAATGTGAATTCTGAGGGGGAGAGAATTGAGATTATATAAACAAGTTCTATTGGGGTCCCGTTTCACAGGCCTCATTTTGGGTGCAGTGTTGGCGCAATGTGTAGTGGTCGAGGCGATTGTTCCTTTTACTCCGCCCGCGGATATTCATGCGAGTCTCGGGATGTTTGCGGATGACGCCGGGGTCTCTTACTCAAATCCGAGATCTCATGGCGATATGCGACCTCGATTGTCTGGGAAGATCAATTCTGTCGCTCTCAAAGTGAGCGGACGTTCTCTTTCTTGGACAGGGCTTGTGCATGCCAAGCGCGGAGCGATTCAGATGTGGGGAGAGCCCGCACTTCAGTGGAGCGATCAATCTCTTCAGCAGATCGAGAGCCAGCTCAAAAATCTGGTCGATGCTAATTTTTCGGCGTTTCAAATCAAAAGCAAAGATTTGGTGCTCAACAAAAAACGCACGACTCTTGCGGGCGCACACCGCACGGTCACATTTGATCGCGTGTTTTGGCTGGAGGGAGCTGTCCGATTCAAAGTCGAAAACGCTTTTGTAAGTTTTCGCTTTAAGCAGGGTCGATTAGTTCAGATTACGAATTTTAGTTTTGGCGAAATTGGAATTATCGAGGCACCGATGATTTCTCCGGATGATGCTCTGACGGCAGTTGCTGACGATGTATTGCTCCAAGAGGGTGTGGATCGATTAGACGCCAAGGTCGATATGGAGCTTCAGCCTTTCTTCATTGCGAATGGAGATGTTCGGTTTCGAATGGTGTACAAAGTGACTGCCGAGAAGAAGCGTCCGCGAAGTTATTGGAATTATGCAGTGAGTGCGGCAGACGGCAGCATTGCTCAAATCGTGAATGGCCTTCACTCAGCGATGGTGACTGCGGATGTGAGTCCTCGTCTCGCGACCGATGAACTCGTCAGCGTTCCTATGCCTTTTGCCAAAGTCACAGGTCGAGAAGGGGATGAGTTTACGGATGGTCGAGGAGAGTATCGCCAGGATCCGCAAGGAATTCAGGCCTCGCTCAAGGGCAAGATTGCAAAAATTTCTCGATACGGACACGAAGAAGTGAAAGAAATGTCTCAGCCTTCAGGGGATGTGCATTTTGCAGGCAAGACACATCTCGATGAGGCAATGACTTATTTTCATATCAATCGCGTGAATGCCTATGTACAGCAGTTTATTCAAAATGATTTTTTGAAGAAGGCGATCAGCGTAAACACTCAAGTCAAAGATGGCCCGATGAAATACTGTAATGCCTGGTATAGTCCTTACGAAAAGACTCTTAACTTTTTGCCTGCCGGAAACGCTCAGGGAACAAACTGCGAAAGCACAGGGCGAATTGCGGATGTGATGTATCATGAGTGGGGTCATGCGCTCGATGATGCTCTCGGCGGGATCAATGACGGGGCCTTCTCCGAAGGAATTGGAGATATTACTTCCTTTATTTTGACGGGAGACTCTCGTTTGGCTCCTGGATTTTTTAAAGGCACCGATACGCCAATTCGAGATGCTTCAACATTGAAGGTCTATCCCAGAGATCGCAGCAACAATCCCCACGCCGAAGGTTTGATTATTGCGGGAGCCTGGTGGGACGCTCTCAATCGAATGAAAGAGGTCTTAGGCCCCGACGAAGGAACTCGTAAGACCGCGGAGATTTTCTTCAAACATTTGGTGACAGCGGATTCGTATTTGGAAAGTTATCAGGCCGCTCTTTTGATTGACGACAATGATGGCGATTTGAGTAATTGCACGCCGCATTTGTGTATTTTTAATGCGGCATTTGCGAAGCGGGGTCTCACTCCCTACGACGATCGCTGCAAAAATCGCTCAGCCTGTGGTTCGACCGAATTGGCGGGAGAAGAGGATCTCTTTGGAGGCCTCTTTTAGTGTTTACAGCGATAGTGACGCGTCTTTAAATTGAGAGGCGTGAAACCCTCAAATACGTGTCTTAGTCAATCCAGTATTGGAATGAAGGTCATCATGTCCCTGACGGGAATGTTGATGGCCCTGTTCCTTCTCGTTCATATGGCGGGGAATCTGATGATTCTTGTCAGCCACGAAAAATATAACGAGTATTCCCATCTGCTCACGAGCAACAAGGCATTGCTTTATAGTGCCGAAGGGGGCCTCATTGTTTTGGTCCTTTTGCATATCTGGATGGCGATTAAACTCACACGCTGGAATCGAGCTTCGCGACCTATTCCGTATGTTGCAAAGACCAATACCGGTCGAAGCCGTCGGACGTGGTGGTCCAGTCGAATGGGCCTGACGGGGACTTTTGTACTTCTCTTTATTATATTCCACCTCTGGCATTTTAAGTTTGGGACGAATTTTGGGATTGTTCAGAACAATATTGAGATGCGCGATCTGGCTCGATTAGTGCACGAAGACTTTCAGACCTTTTACGCTTGGATTTATATCGCCGCTCTCGTCGTGATTGGGATGCATTTGGCGCATGGGTTTCGATCTTTGTTTTCAACTTTGGGGTTGGAGAACTCTCGCTGGGAGCGATGTGTTCTTCGTCTGACTCAAATTTATGTTTTGGTCGTTTTTGGAGGCTTTATTTTGGTTCCACTGGCGATTTGGATCCAAGGAGGTGCTCTGTGAAGCTCGACGCCAAAATTCCCTCAGGGGATATCAGTTCTAAGTGGTCCAATCACAAATTTCAAATGAAGCTCGTCAACCCTGCCAATCGTCGAAAGCATACGATATTGGTGGTGGGAACGGGTCTCGCAGGAGCTTCGGCAGCTGCGACGCTTGGAGAACTTGGCTACAAAGTGAAGTCTTTCTTTTACCATGAGAGCCCTCGCCGAGCTCACTCGATTGCCGCTCAGGGCGGAATCAATGCTGCCAAAAATTATCAAAATGACGGCGATAGTATTCAAAGATTATTTTACGACACAGTTAAAGGCGGGGATTATCGCGCTCGCGAAGGCAACGTCTATCGATTGGCGGAGACCAGTGTCAAAATCATTGATCATTGTGTGGCTCAAGGAGTTCCGTTTGCACGTGAATACGGGGGTCAACTGAGCAATCGCTCCTTTGGAGGGACTCAAGTCAGTCGAACTTTTTATGCTCGAGGACAAACGGGACAGCAGCTTTTGCTCGGTGCCTATGGTGCACTCATGCGTCAGGTCGAAGCAGGGCAAGTGTCGCTCTATCAGCGTCGAGAAATGCTGGATGTTGTTTTGGTTCAAGGAGTCTGTCGAGGGATTGTAGTCCGAAATCTCGAAACCGGTGAAATCGAAACACATTCGGGAGATGCCGTGGGCTTAGCGACCGGAGGATATTCAAACGTCTATTATCTTTCGACGAGTGCACGGGCTTCAAATTGTAGTGCCATTTGGCGTGCGTATAAAAAGGGCGCAGGATTTGGAAACCCGAGTTTTGCGCAAATTCATCCCACGAGTTTGCCTCAAGAAG
>CAZUTA010000014.1:0-67268 GCA_964622975.1 uncultured Bacteriovoracaceae bacterium
CGTCTCAAACATGTGCGAAGTGAAAAACTCTCCGCAGCCGCTTTAGGATCTAGAGCCGCCCCCGCCTGACGAATAATTCCAAACAAATCTCGCGCATGCAAAAATCCCACAATCCGATCGAGGTTCGTATTGTAGACAGGATAGCGAGAATGGTTTTCTTGCCGCACTTGATCCAATACCTGATTGAGACTCGCATTGATGGGTAAGGCGCAGATTTTTTCTCGCGAGATCATAATGTCTTTGACCCGCCTCTTTGAAAACTGAAAGACCGAACGCAAAATTTCGGTCTTATCTCGCGCCACACTGCCCTCACGTCGAGCCAACAAAATCATGGATTCGATGTCTGTGGATGTAATCCCCTGAGCTTGAGGAAGAGCGACGCCCACCAATTTGAGAATCCAGGCAAAGCCGGTCGTCAGAGTGTGTGTCACAGGATAAAAAATAAAATCAAAAAAGACCATGATCCGACAGAGGAGAGGAGCCAGGTCCTCCGCATAGGCCCGCGCCAACATTTTGGGCATGATTTCGCCAAACAACAAAACCACCACCGTCAACACACTCGTTACGACCAAGATATTGGCGTGCTCGTAGTTTTTGATCATGAAGGACGTCGTCAATGTCGCTGTGGCGGTATCTGTGAGCGTGTCCGCCACTAAAATACTCGCCAAGAGACGATTGGGGTTTTGGGCCCACACCTTGAGCGAACTCGAAAAAAATCCATTTCGAGAAGCGATTTGGTCAATCTGCACTCTCGAAAGTGTTGTCAGTGCGGTTTCGACGGCTGCAAAAAAAGCAGACAAGCAAAACGAGAGTAAAATCCCGCTGATATATAAATGATCAAAATAGTCCAGCTCGACCTGAAAAATATTCTCTAACATTCCAAGTCCCTAAGGCCTTGCTTGGTTTTAGACACAGTTTGCGAGTATAAGGACGGGTACAAGGGATGAAAAGTCTAAACCTCAAGGACCTCAGTTTTGCCGTATTTGACTTCGAAACGACCGGCTTTTACGCGGAGGACGGGGATCAGATCATCGAAATGGGCGCTGTTCTCGTCGATGGAGGCGAGATTCTTCCTAAAACTTATCAAACTCTCGTCAATCCCGGGCGCCCGATCCCTGCGGCTTCGACCAAAGTCCATGGCATCACCGATCAAGATGTCGCCAAAGCTCCCAAAATTGCCGATGTCATGGATGCGTTTTTGGAATTCATGGGATCTCGTATCTGGGTCGCTCAGAACGCCAAGTTTGATATGAGCTTTGTCATCAAGAATATGCGCGACCTCCAAAAGCCTCTGCGACAAAATGTTGTCGTCGACACCATCGGGATTTCTAAGATTTTGTTTCCGTACGAGACCTCGCACAATTTGGATGTCTTGATGTCTCGTCTGGGTATTGTCCGAACAGGTGATCGGCACCGCTCATTGGATGACTGCCGATATACCGCTCAAGTCCTCATTGAATTTTTAAAGCTTCTTGAAAAGCAGGGCATCATGACTCTGCCCGAAATTGAATCCTCTTTTGTCAAAGTCGACTCGCTCGTCAAAGCCGAAAAGCCTAAGACGCGCAGTTTGTTTGGTTAGCGACTTTTATCCCACGCAATATCTGCGACCTGCAGTCGAACATTGGCAACGCGCGCGAGCACAAAAAGTAAATCCGACAAACGATTGAGGTAAATAATAGTCTCGTCATTTACCTTTTCTGTGCCGGCATGTGTGACGGCCAAGCGCTCCGCGCGACGGCACACGGTGCGTGCTATATGCAGGCGCGAAGCAAGTTCAGTTCCACCCGCCAAAATAAACTGTGTCAGTGGTGCGAGCTCCTTTTCGCCGGCATCAATCCAATGTTCTAACTGATCACATTTTTCTTTGGGCAATCGCTTGATATTGACTTTGGCGTCCGCCGGTGTCGCCAAATCCGCACAAATCGTATGCAAATCGTGCTGAATCTGAATGAGTTGTTCATTGAGGTCTTTAAATGTGCTGGCCGCTCCACAGTGCCCCAACCAGGCGTTGAGTTCATCCACTGTGCCGTAAGCTTCGATAGAGGTGGAGTCCTTGCGAACGCGCTTTCCCGAGAAAAGACCCGTTGTGCCATCGTCTCCCGTTCGTGTGTAGATTTTCATTTGGGTTGCTCCTCCAATCGAATACTGCGGCTCAGGGATTTGCCACTCAGAACATAAAAGAACGCTTTCCATATCAAGCGTCTCACATTTTTGCGCTTAATCTTCATTTTGGTCGTTGAATCAAAATCCATCTTATCTTCGATCAACGCCAGCGTGCTCTGACCAATCAGAAGCGGCATCATCGATGCAAATCTTAGTCGCCATTTCGAATACGGAATGGCATCGCAAAAGTTAGCCCCATATCTCAACTGAAGTTGAGTCTCTCGTATGTACGCTGACACTGCTTCGCTCCAGCGAGTCGAGCGCCAGGGCTCAACGTCTTCAATCTCATACTCGGCCAGGCGGGTCTTGGGCCAATAGACTCGTCCTCTCTGCCAATCCTCTCTAAAATCTCTGAGGATATTTATTCTTTGAAGGGCTTTGCCGTACTCCACCGCCAAACTATCCAAATGATGGTTGAGCTCAAAAATCTTGACCCAATAACGTCCCACACAACCGGCAATCGAAAACGTATACCAATCAAATGTGGCCAGATCCTTGCAGCCAAATGTGGGAGCGCGTGCACTTGCATCCGAAAATGATTTGAGATCCCAGCGCATGGCCGAAAACAAAGTCTTTAAAACTTCGCGCGAAGGCTCGCCCTGAAAGCTCGTCAATTCCCTGAGCCCTTTGAGAATTTCCCCCCCTCGCAAAAGGAGTTCTGCCTCGGAAGCTTCAAAACTTCCTAAGCCAGATTTGAGTATCCAGTCTCTGGAGCCCGAGGCAAGGACGGCTGATTCCCAGTTTTCGAGATTCTTGAGGCGCTCCTCAGTTGACCAGTTTCCACAGTCTGTGATCGTATCGGCCAAACGCGCGGCGAGATAGGTCATGGTGACCGCTTGGCGCTGAGCGTGCGGCAATCCCAGCAAGCTGAGGGAAAATGAACGCGACACTGACCGAACCAAACTGGAGTCCATTTGATCCTCATTTTCTCCCAGATCAGCGCGCCCAGGGAAAGAGTCATTTTCAGAGCGCTTTTTTTACGCTGTTTTCTAAAGACCGTCGGCAAGCCCTTCATGACTTTTATACCTATTGCCGCCTGATCGATGATATTTCGGATGATCCCAATTTGCCATTGAGTCTAGAAGCTCGCTCATTCGCCTTCGATCAAATTGAAAATTGGCTCAAGACATTGTCGGCAACACCCCATCCATTTTGGAATCGTTTTGCACAAAGTATCCACAAGTTCGGGCTTTCGACAGAATCCCTACGCGGAATCATTGAAGGATGCCGATATGATTTGCGCCCAAAGCCGTTGACGTTTGAAACCTGGCAAGAACTCAATGACTATGTCCAAGGGGTGGCCGTCTGTGTGGGAGAGGTTGTCTTACAGATTTTGGGAGTTCGCGATTCAAACTCAAGCGCCTATGCGCAAGGTATGGGACGCTGCGTGCAGTATCTCAATATTTTGAGAGACATTGATGAGGATTTTGCCGAAGGAAAGATCTTTATCCCCAGAGAGTATTTGCAAACCCTGGGGATCTCAGATTTCTCAAAGCCATTTTCGTCAGAGGCCAAACAAAAAGCGCGCGAAGAGCTGTGGAGACGGGCCGTCAACTATCGTGCACACGTGCAGCCTTCATCGATCAAATGCCTTCCAGCCGAAGTCATGGTGGGAGTTTATATGGAAGGCGCCCAAAAATACTGGCGGCACGGAGATTCTCAGCGACTCACGAGTTTTGAAAAACTCGTCGCTGCCATCAAAAGTATTCTGTTATTTGGCAGACGCTGAGCGTGCTCTGAATGAGCGCCGGCGAAGTTCACAGAGACTCAAAATCGCCGCAAAATTCATGAGCAAGTAAATCAGTTTGGATGATGGGCTTAAGGGAGAAGCTGGTTGCGTGCTCAAACTACAGGCCACCGCTACAGCCTGAGAATCTGCCGAACTTCCCATAACATTTGAATCCGCTCCTCCGAGCACTGCAACTCCTCCGCCCAAATTTGGATTTTGAGAATTCTGCACATTTGAAGCCTGTCCATTCATCTGACCAGAGTCGCCCGTGCCTCCATTTCCGATGATGACCCCGGACTCTCCCATTGAAAGGGCGACTTGGACAAACGCCGATATGTCGTCATCGAGAACTCCGACAATATTCAAATAGCCTAAGGCATCTACAACCTCTTGGGTAAAAAGATTCTCGAATTTTAATTTGGAGTTGAGCTTTAGGGGGAGGTTGTAAGTTCCCACAAAATGGGGACTCAGCTTGTAACTGACAGCCCCACCTGAAACAACAGGCGTGATATAGGGAGCAAGCTTTGGAATTCGCACTCTCAGCTCCCCAGCACATGTAGACTTAAAGTTCTCGGGATCAATGAAGACGCTGGAGTTGTAATAAAACTCACCCGGATTCTGACTTGCCTCACCGGGCTCTAATTGAGAAAGAGGGGCCCATAATGTGGGCGCATTGCTCACCACACGATAATTGATCAACTCAAATATTTGAAAGACTTTCTCTTTGGGCGCGGCTGCGTCTGACGAATCACGCCTCCTGTGAACCGTGGATTCTTTTGAGCTGAAAACCAACTTTCCTATCAATGGCGCATCTGCATCGTACTCAAAATACTCTGGTGCACATTTGAATGTCGACGTCAGTAAAACTTCAACGAGGTCCCCCGGTGCAGCGAGTCTGTCATTGGACCTCGCAAATCGAGCGGCGTCGATGACGCTCTTGAGTGAATCTGTAAAAATAAAAATGAGGGACACAACTATGAGAAGCTCGATGACAGTGAAGCCCCCCAGTCTCAACGGACGTGCTAGAGATTTCCTCCCCCCAGAACCCTGCATCAATTAAGTTTGACATCAAAGTTCAAACATCGGCAGGGAGTCCCTTAAATACTTGTTTTACCGGGCAATTTTAGTTGCTGAGGAGACGCGTGAGCCGCTCCATAATTCCCGGGCCGTCCAGTTTGTAGTGACGATACAAGTCCTCAGGACTGCCCGACTCTCCAAAACTATCTACCCCAATACGATGAACAACGGCCTCACTTCCTACGCCCGCCACGACTTCGGAAACCGCTGATCCCAGCCCCCCAATGGTAGAGTGGTCTTCGGCGGTGACGATCATTTCGTAGTTTTCTGCCAAATGGGTGATCAGTCTCTCATCGACCGGCTTGAGGCTACAGGCATTGACCACCGTATACTTTTTGCCCAATTGGAGATTGGCTTCCATCAGCGAGTGAACGAGTCCTCCTGTTCCGATGAGTGCGACTGTTTTGCCTTCATGAAGGGTGTTCCACTTGCCAGGCAAAAATTTGTGATTGGCTTCAAAAATATTGGGCAGCTTTTGGCGACTCAGACGAATATAGCATGGACCATTATCCATCACCGCAAATCGAATGACGGCTTTTGCTTCGGCATCATCGGCAGGTTGAAATATCTGCATATTGGGGAGAGATCTCAAAAGCGCTACATCTTCAAGCCCCATTTGCGAATGTCCATCCTCGCCAATGGCGATCCCTGCATGCGTACCGATGATTTTGACGTTGGCTCGATTGTAACTCACGCTCATGCGAATCTGGTCGTATCGCCCAGTGACAAAACATCCAAAGCTGCATGCAAAAGGAATCTTGCCTGATAATGCGAGTCCCGCCGCGGTCCCGATCATATTGGCCTCGGCGATTCCCATTTCAAAAAATCTTTCAGGAAATTTCTTAGCAAATTTTTCGGACTTAGTGGACTTGCTCAAATCGGCGTCCAACACAACGATGGCCGAATTCGATTCTCCTAGCAGAGCAACTTCTTCTCCAAATGAATCACGTGTCGCTTTCATTTTTTACTGCCCCAATTCTTTCAGTGCCTTTTGCAATTGTTCGTCTGTAGGAGCTACCCCGTGCCAGTCAATGACACCCTCCATAAAACTCACTCCCTTACCCTTCACTGTATGAGCGATGATAAGTGTGGGTTTGCCAGATTCTTTTTGTGGTAAAACTTTTGCCAGCTCAACTCGATTGTGACCGTCAACTTCGAGCACATTCCAGTTAAACGCTTTCCATTTATCTTTGAGCGGCTCCAAATTCATTACTTCGTCCGACCGGCCATCGATCTGGCCATGATTGTAGTCCACGATCACCGTGAGATTATCGAGCTTGAATTTGGGAGCACTCATTGCGGCCTCCCAGATTTGTCCCTCTTGAATTTCGCCATCTCCGACAACACAAAAAACTCGAAAATCCTTTTTGTCGATTTTTGCTGACATCGCCATCCCTTGAGCAATGCTCAAGCCTTGACCGAGAGACCCGGTGGCTGCTTCGACACAGGTGAGACGAAATCGATCCGGATGTCCCTGAAGTGGAGATCCCAGCTGACGCAAAGTCATCAACCAGTCTTTGGGGAAAAATCCACATTCGGCCAAAACTGCATAAAGTGCAGGAACCCCGTGTCCTTTGGATAAAATAAATCGATCTCGATCCGTCCACTCGGGTTCTTGAGGGCGGTAGCGCATGACTTGAGAAAAAAGTGTTAAGACGATGTCAAGAACAGACAGACTCCCGCCCGGATGACCATTCTTTGCGGCGTGAATCATTTTGAGAACCGTCGCGCGCAATCTTCGAGCTGTTGCGTCATCGCTCAAAGGTTTTTGAAATGACGTTGTCATGGGCTTAGCTCCTGGATCGTTTGTTTGAGTTTGTGTGGCCATACATGGTACAAATAGCTCATGGGCAAAATTTATAATATATTTTCCACCTCGGAAAATTCACCCAAAGATTTTTCGCTCGAAGCGGCCAATGAGCTCGTCCCTCTTTTGAGACGCTATACGGATGAGGCCATTCAGGAAACTCAGAAAGTGGCCCTTAAGATGGAATATCTGGGCAAGGAAACGCCGCAATTTAAGACTCTTTCAAAGGCCCACGATCAATCGATCATCCGATGGGCAGAGCGGGTCCATCGCCTGGGAGGCCTTGCCAAGGGTCTTTGGACCGTGGATTTTGACAATGGAAAGGGCTTTTTGTGCTGGTCTCATCCAGAAGATAAGATTGAGCACTTTCATAGTTATGACGGCAGCTTTAAAACTCGCACAAAGCTTGGCGAGCAAGCGATCGAAACGAAAAAGCCTGCCAAAGGTTCGAGCACTGGCACCTCACGTGGAGATGCTAAAGGGAGCAGCAAAGGCTCCACACCCACTCCCCCTCAGCCGCAGCCGGGAGTTTAGATTGAACTTCCGCGCGTTCAGGTCTTTGTTTCTGTGCCTACAATTTGTACCGAGCTTGCTCGGAGCGAACGATGCGGTGACAAATCAACGATACACTGCGGAGTCTCTCGGAATGTCTCAAGCCGAAACGGCGATTGCTGCAGATGCTTCGGCCTTCTATTTCAATCCAGCGGGACTATCACGACATTCAGAATACCGACTCTTGTCGGTGTCTCAACGATTTGTAAGTGAATTGGATAATTTTGGAATTCAAGCGGCCGTCATTGACTCAAAAACAGAAGATCCACTTCACTGGGGTTTTTTGTTTAATTTTGCTCGGGACAAATTGGCAGCGCGATTTCAGGATTACGCTTTCGTGACGAGTTACAATTATCAGAACTTCATTCTACTCGGTGTGGGCCAACGGTTCTCAAATTTTGATCAAAGAACGCAGACTCCCGACAAATGGACTTATGGCTTGAATGCTGGCCTCTTACTGTTTGCAACTGACAACGTGGCTCTCGGTTTTTCTGTCGATAATGTTTATCGAAACCACTCGGACAAATTCACAAACCCCGTCATTTTACGGACAGGTGTCAGTGCTAATTTTCAAGAACTACGAATCGGGCTCGATCTTGAGCGCAACCAATCTAAAGGCAAAACTTTCGGTCGAGCGGGAGTTGAGTATCAAGCTAGCAGAATGGTTCAGGTCCGTACGGGAGCTTTTTGTGATACGAAAAAAGACGATTTGGGATATTCATTAGGCCTTGGAATAAGCCCAGCGGAGGGATTTCAGCTAAACTTTGGCTGGCTCGACCAGCTCAAATCTTCGATGACTCTCTGGGCTACCGATTTGACTTTTAAGTTTTAGGATTTTTTTTTGCTCATCCATCCAGGATTGAAACATTAACACGTTCCAGAGAGCGTGCGACCAATCGCGCCGTCCTGAAATATGTTCATTCCATTTGTTTTGAATCTGGGACAATTCAAAGAAACCTTCCTCCTGTACGCGTCGAGATGAAAGTAAATCTTCAGCCCATCCACGAAGAGGGCCTCGAAGCCAAGAGGCCAATGGAATTCCAAATCCCATTTTTGGTCTTTCAAACAGCTCTGGCGAAAGATACCGACTCAATAGTTTTTTCAGAATGATCTTTCCACGTCCCTGCTTCACTTTAAACTGGAGTGGCAAAGTCCACGCCCATTCAATGAGTCGGTGATCAAGAAAGGGAATTCGGCTTTCAAGGCTTACGGCCATCCCCGCTCTATCTACCTTCACAAGAATATCGTCTACAAGATATGTCAAAAAGTCGTATTGCATCATGAATTCCGAAAACTCACCTTCTTCATGCAGACGATCCTTTACGTATGAATCACGATCACTTTTTTCGCCAAAAGCGAGGGCCTGATGGGCTTGAGGCCAAAGGCTGGCTAAAACTTCATACAGTTCAAAAGAATTCTTTGTATCCAACGCATACGAAATCTTTTGCATTTTTAATCCCGGCGTTCGCATGATCTCGCGACCTCGATTGAGGCGCATCGCTATTTCGAATATCTGATCCCAGGTTCCCGGCGAAACACCCCTCAACCCTGCTGACAATCCTCGCCTCAGCCAAAACGGAATACGATTCAATCGACTGGCAATGCGACCTCCCAGGAAATATCGATTGTACCCACCAAATACTTCGTCTCCACCGTCTCCGGACAAAGACACCGTCACGGACTTTCGAGCCAGTTGTGCAACAAAATAGGTAGGGATCTGTGAGCTATCTGCAAAGGGCTCATCATAAATCTGGGGAACTCGGGGAATCAAGTCCATGGCTTCACGCGGTGAAACTTCGAGGCACGTATGATCAGTTCCGATAGCCCTTGCAACAGCTTCGGCAGATTTTGATTCATCAAAATTCTTATCCGCAAACCCAATGGTGAACGTCTTAATTGGACGATTGGAGATTTGTTGCATCTTGGCCACTACCAGTGACGAATCAATCCCACCCGATAAGAACGCCCCGAGCGGTACGTCCGAAATCATTTGGTTCTGAATAATACTGCCGAGGCGTCGATCAAGCTCATCCACAGCCTCTTCAAAACTTCCTTCAAAGGGATGAAGTCTTCCTTCATTCACTTTTTCTTTGAGCAGCCAGTAAGATTTTGGTTGAAGGTTCCTTTGATACTCAAACTCGCCAAGTTTTAGATACGCGCCAGGCATCAGTTTTTTAAAATTCTGATCTATGGATCTCGGCTCGGAGATATACGAAAATTGCGTGAGCTCCGATACAGCAACTCGATCAATCTTGCTTTCAAACTTTGAATGTGCAGCGATCGCCTTCAGTTCCGAAGCAAAAGCAAAAATACGCGGAGTTACCCATCCATAATAGAGAGGCTTTTCTCCCGCCCGATCTCTCGCCAGATAGAGTTGACGTTCCCGCTGGTCCCACAGCGCTAGGGCAAACATTCCCACCGATCTCTTGAGGGCTTCTTCAAGGCCCCAGAGTTCAATCGCAGCCAAAAGAACTTCCGTGTCTGAATTTCCTCGGAACTGGACTCCGATCTGTCCAAGCTCGGCTCTGATTTCTTTAAAATTATAAATCTCGCCATTCAACGCTAAGACGAATCGACCAGACGCAGACTTCATGGGCTGCGCTCCGGCTGGCGACAAATCGATAATGGAAAGTCGACGATGACCTAAAAAAAAGTGAGCAGGCTTATCTTCAAAAACTCCGTCAGAATCTGGGCCGCGATGGTAGAGAGTCTGGAGCATCCTTCGGAGATCTCCAGAAAAATCTGAGTCCCCTCGAGAGCTCCAAAATCCTACAAATCCACACATTGCCTAAATATATCCGATGCCCAGCAAGCCCTTAGAGGCATACGGAACGAGCTCGAATCGCGAGAACCCAGCCTGTTTGTAAATATCGCTCAGCTGATCTCGTGTATAAAAATAAAGCGGACAGTTTCGACGAGCATATCTCCATCGACGAAACGGCTCCCGAATCAATGAACTTTCCGGGAACGAGCCGATGACTCGTCCAGTTGTAAACTTCTTCATTTGAATCAAAAACGATACTGGCTCAGCAATATAGTCAAAGACTCCTAAAGCCACAGAATAGTCAAAGCGCTTATCTGTTGAGAATTCCATCATGTTGGACCGAACAATTTCGGAGCGCTTCTCAAAGCCTGCACCCTTCAAATAGGCTCGCGCTAACGCATTCATTTCTTCAGAAAAATCTACTCCGGTTACCCAGTCTGCACCCGCCCTTAGGAGCAAGGCAGAGTTGCGCGCGGAGCCGCTTCCCACATCTAAAATTGATTTTCCTTGAATTGGCTGCATCGCCTGAATTGTTTTTGTGACACGATCGTACATGCCGCGCCTAAAAAACCGATTAAGAACTCTTCCCCGAATATCTTCCTCGTAAAGAGAGTCAAAGGCCTTTGCGGTAAAATCAAAGAACTCTTCGACTTCCCTGGCTTCGCTCTGCTGATTTGATTTCATTCAATACCTCCTTACACGAACGGTAACAGAAACCGTGACCCACAGCTTCCAGTTTGTTGAGCAAGGAACTTCCTCGCCCCAAATTTTGAGGAAACTCCATCCGCAGCCTCTTCCAGAATGGGGCCTTCAGCCCCACATCGGCGAGACGCAAAGGCACATCGGAGACCTCATAAGGATGAAAATAAATCATCAATGGGTTGGCCGTTGTTCGCTTCCATAAATTTCGCACAAGACGCGCCGGCAACAATCGAAAGTAGCCCCCCCCAGACACGGGGAGTTCAACCCCAAACACTTGAGTCGTCGTCAGAGGAAACTCTACGATACTTTGGTTGTTCGCAAATTTGATCTGAGTGCATTGAGTCGGAAAATCAGGCCAACCATATTTTCGAAACTTCATGGGGTAGATACTCGAATCATACTCAAGTCCCAGCTCGGCCAAAATCTCGAGTGGCTCGAACTGTGAGTTTCTTATCCAAAACTGAGGGGCTCGATATCCCAAGACTTTCTCCCCGGTGATACTCTGAAGCACATCCAAAGAAGTTTGGATGTCGAGCCTAAACTGAGATTCTGAAATATCCTTTGTCAAAAAGTGAGCATTCCCATGACTCGCAATCTCATGCCCCTGAGAATGAATTCGCCGAATGAGATCCGGATACTTTCTCGCCACTGTCCCTAAACAGAAAAAAGTGGCGCGAATAGATTTCTGCTCAAGCCACCTGAGCCAATTCTCCGTTTGTTGGAGAACGCGAGAGGTGACTTCGATGTCTGTACCCGTTGTATGACGATGGCGCAAAGCAAACCAGTCTTCAAGGTCAATGGAAAGCACCGAACTACGACTTTGCAGAACAAGGGGAGAAAACGTCATTGCCATAAGCGAGTTACTCCCTGACTCGATCTACGTAAAATTTTCTGAAGAGCAGTGTCTATACGCCCGTGGACGAGCTCTTCTCGAAAAATCTTCGAGATGCGCTCCCTCGCAGCTCGGCCGTAACTCGATCGAAGTGCAGGATCTTCAATGAGTTGGCAAATCGCCTCGCGAGCAGCTTCTGGATTCTTCAAGGGAACCAAAAGTCCCGTCGTCCCATCTTCTACCACTTCTCGACAACCTCGGATTCTCGTCGCGACAGCAGGAACCTCCATCGCTTGAGCTTCCATCAATGCTCTTGGAACACCTTCACGATGCGAAAGAAGTACAAAGACATCCATGGTGCGATAAATTGCATCAACGTCCGTACGAGCTCCAAGAAAGTGAACTCTGCCCATTTGCGACAGCTCACGCATTTCCTGATTCGAAATCGCATCGTTTTGATCCTTTTCTTCGCCCCCAACAATCACAAAGTGGAGATTTGGATTCTCCCCGTGCAGCCTTCGAATCACTTCAAAAAATTCACGAAATCCTTTCTCGTAAACCAGTCGCCCCACGGTACCGATCACAATGGCCGATTCAGGAATTCCCATTTCTTGGCGCAATGATTGACTGCTTTGCAAATCCTTGCGCTGTGGATCAAACCGCCTGATATCAATTCCATTTCCAATATAAAACGCCCGATCACTTGGGACAAAACCACGACGTACAGCCCAATCGTAGTCCTCTCGACTCTGAAAAAATAAATAATCCGAAAACGTCGCCGTAAATTTTTCAACAGCCCAAAAGAGCATCCGCTTGAGGAAGGGCAATTGATCGTGAAACAAAAATCCATGAACCGTATGAATCACAACTGGAATTCGTGCCACTTGAGCAGCGATTGGCCCCAACAAGCCCGCCTTTGGAGTATGAGTATTCACGATACCGTAGCCACGTCTTTTAAAGAAAAGAACAAGCTTCAAAAACGTGTTGAGATCTCGAAGAGGAGAAAGCTCGCGCTCAATGGATATATGCGTTCGCGCAAAGTCTCCCGAACTCGCAGAAAAGTTCTGTTTGTTGGCTCGCTTGGATAGAGCCTCCACCTGATATCCCCGTCCGCTAAGGTACTTTAGCTGTGGCGAAAGGAGGAGATCGACTGACATCTCGGCTACAGCCATCGAGGCTAAGCGAACACCCGTCGGATCGACATGATCAATCTGCTCCCCGCCCATCAGACCCCCGAGTCTAACAACAAAACGCCTCCATGGCGCTAGACTCTTTTTGATTGCCACAATGGGCGGGAGCAAGTGTACTGGGGGACGAGGAGGGTGCCCATTGCACAAGCGCCTAATTGGGCTTTTAGCCTGTCCCAAATGTCCAAAATCCGATCTAGTACTGAACGATATCCGAGAAGCGGCTGAAGACGAGGTCATTGATGGAGACCTCACGTGTAACTCATGTCAGACGATATACCCCGTCGTCCGCGGTATCCCTCGGTTTGTTCCTCCGCAAAATTACGCGGCGTCTTTTGGCTATCAATGGAATACATTTCAACGTGAACAGTTGGATTCAAACACCAAGGCCAGACTTTCTGAACAACGCCTGTTGAACGAAACAGGATGGGCCAAAGAATGGTTTAAAGATAAATGGATCCTTGATGCAGGTTGCGGAGCAGGACGATTTTTGGAAGTCGCGGCGCATTATGGGGCTCAGATTGTCGGGGTTGATTTGAGTCTTTCGGTGGATGGCGTAAAAATTGGCTTGGCACAGTACAAAAACCTTCATCTTGTGCAGGGGAGCATTTTTGATCTGCCCTTTAAACCGGGTGTGTTTGATGCCTGCTATTGCATTGGAGTTTTACAACATACTCCCGATCCCTTAAGAGCGACTGCCTCACTCCCAAAAGTTGTAAAGCCGGGAGGTCGTTTGGCCGTGACTATTTATGAACGACGCCAATTTACCATGCTCAACGCCAAATATGTTGCACGAGCAGTCACTCGGTTTTTGCCCAATCGACTCTTGCTTCAAGTGATTCGCGGAGTTATGCCCGTCGTGTTTCCTCTAACCTCTGTTTTGTACCGTCTTCCCATTGTTGGAAAATTCTTTCGATTCATCATTCCTGTCGCCAATTACGTCGAAATGAAAGAGCTCAGCTTGGCTCAGCGATACCAGCTCGCCATTCTTGACACCTTTGACATGCTCGCGCCGGCTTACGATATTCCTCAAAAGGAGCAACCCGTTCGACATGTGCTTCAAGAAAAAGGTGTGGCAAATATTAAGCGTCTGCAGAACCCCGGATTAAACCTTACGGGAGAGAGGACAACCTTTTGATTACTCAGGAAGTCAAATCGTGTCGTATTTGTAAAAGCACTCGCCTGACTCCTTTTTTGGATCTCGGCTTGATGCCACTGGTTAACTCTTACCTCAAGTCTCCCTCAGAAATTGCGAATGAACCCAAATTTCCTTTGATCATACTGTTTTGCAACGATTGTGCGCTTTCGCAACTGAGCCTAGTGGTTTCGCCCGAAGTGCTCTTTAGAGATTACGACTATTATTCGTCCGTCTCTAAAACATTTCAAAGCCATTGTGCGCAGTTGGCCAAAAGTGCAGCGACCTATCAGGGGTTCGCACCATCAGATCTTGTTGTAGAGATTGCTAGCAACGATGGCTGCCTGCTTTCGGAGTTTAAAAAAGTCGGAGCCAGAGTCAAAGGAGTGGAGCCCGCAAGAAACCTCGCCAAAGTCGCCGAAAGTCGTGGGTTGCCTACGATCTCTGAGTTTTGGAGTGCAGAAGTTGCAAAGGAAATTTTAGCATCGGATGGTCCAGCCAAGATCGTTGTGTGCACGAACGTCCTAGCTCACGTGGATGACCTTCATGGATTTTTGGGAGCTGTTCGCAGTGTGTTGGCACAGGGGGGGCGATTCATATTTGAAGTGCCGTATATGGCAGAGTTTTTGAATCGACGGGCATTTGATACAACCTATCACGAACATCTGAGTTATTTTTTGGCGACGCCGCTCAAGCGAGCTCTCGAGATGAATGGCCTTACAGTCACCGATATTGAAAAGCTGGATATTCATGGTGGATCCATTCGAGTAACAGCACAGCCTGCCTCGGACGATCTGCTGCGAGTGAATGAACGGGTTACGCAGATTTTGAATGCGGAGATCGCATCCGGCTTGCTCGAATCTTCTACATACCTGCATTTTCAGTCACAGATTTTGAGTCTGCGCGAGGAACTCTCCCTTTTTGTAAAGGGGGTTAAAGCTCGTGGCCATCGCATTGCAGCCTACGGAGCTTCCGCCAAAGGAAATGTTCTTCTCAATTTTTGCGGCCTTAACAAAGACGATATTGATTTTGTAGTTGATGATACTCCTGCCAAACAAAACAAGCTCTATCCAGGCGTTCACATTCCTATAGTGGCAAGAAGCGAGCTCAAGAATCGCAATCCAAAATACTTACTCCTTCTCGCATGGAACTTTACCGAGGAGCTCATGGCGAATACCAAAGACTTTTCTGATTCTGGTGGCCGCTATGTTGTTCCTATTCCCGGTTTACACGTACTCGCTCCTTCCATTTTGGAGATTAAGGCCCCTCATGAAAAAGCGGATTGTCTTTCTTCATCGGTATGATCGCTCGACGGCGAGCTTTAGAGCGCGCTGTGAGTGCTATTTTGAATCGCTGAGAGAACAAGATTATGAGGTTCTCTCTCAATCGCTTTTTTCTGAAACATACTGGAAGCTCAAACCTCGTTCGATTCTCAAACTACTCCACATTTTTACCGCCTACATGACCCGATTGATTTTTCTGTTTAGGCTTAGAAAGAGCGATCAAATCATTCTTTATGTAGAGCTCTTTCCTTACCTACCTCCTCTTGCCGAGCGCATTCTCCACATGTGTGGAATTCGATGGATCTACGACATCGACGACGCATTCTTTCACAATTACGACGACCATCGCTTCTCGTTCGTTCGTCAAACTCTGGGACAGAAAATGGCTGCAATTATGCGACTGTCTGATTTTGTCATCACGGGAAACAAATATCTGGAGGCGTATGCCCGGCGCCACAACAACAAAGTCGTCATCATTCCTTCTGTCATTGATCTAAGAACTTTTAGCTATGGAGCGCATCAAAATCTTAATACAAGAACGACTATCGGTTGGATTGGCACCCCAACGACAGCACCCTTCTTACGCTTGCTTGAATCGGCACTCAACACTCTCTCAGAAGAGTACTCATTTCGAATTTTGATTATTGGGTCAAAGGTGAATCCTTTTTCAAAACTTTCACCTTCCATTTCGGTTGAACTGAGGGATTGGAGTGAGAATCGAGAAGCATCGGATTTAGCAGAAATGGATATCGGAGTCATGCCCTTGCCCGACACACCCTTCACTCGTGGCAAGGGGGGAATGAAAATCATGCAGTATATGGCAGCTTCGATTCCTGCCGTCGCATCACCCGTAGGATTTAACTGCGAAATTATCTCGCATGGCCAGAACGGCATTTTGGCCGCGACGCCTCAGGAATGGGTGAATGCATTTAAAGGGCTTATTCAAGATCCCGAAGCCCGTAAACGGATAGGTGAGGCCGGCTATAGGACCGTAGCTGACAGATACTGTATCCAAGTGACTCGACCAGAATTTGTGCGGACAATTCAGACCCTAGCCTAATCCGATCGATGTGCCGGGGTGAAATTCACTGGGCAAGGTCTCATCAAAGTGATTAATTTGAAAATGTAGCTGGAGGGGTATCCTAGTGTTTGCCAAACGAGCTCATATCATCAATAGAAAAATTCGATTTGCGATAGTGGGGTGCGGGCGAATCTTTGAAAAACATTTAGAAGGACTTGGGCACAACGCAAAGGATGCCGAACTTGTCGCAGTATGCGATTCGGATCCAAAGGCGCTCGATCAAGCCACTCAAAAAACAGGTGCCAAGGGTTATAGGCATTTAGATGCGCTCCTTTCAGATACAAATGCTGACATCGTCGTGATTGCCACTCCAAGCGGTCTCCATTCTGAACAGGCAGTAAAAGTGGCACTTTCAGGACGGCACGTCATGACCGAAAAACCTATGGCGACGCATTGGAGCGACGGAAAAGCAATGGTTCAAGCCTGCGACCAAGCCGGGGTTTACCTCTTTGTTGTTAAACAAAATCGATTTAATTCGACGATTGAAGCTGTAAAAAAGGCTGTCGACGAAGGCCGCTTTGGTAAAATTGTCATGGTCAGCATGAATGTCTTTTGGACTCGACCACAATCATACTACGACTCTTCGAGTTGGCGCGGAACTTGGGAGTTTGATGGCGGCGCCCTTATGAATCAGGCAAGCCATTACGTCGATTTAATGGACTATCTGATAGGCCCCGTAGAGAGCGTGCAAGCCCTCATCGGAACCCTGTCGCGTCGAATAGAAGTGGAAGATACCGCGGTCATGAGTGTGCGATGGAGATCAGGCGCATTGGGCTCACTGAACGTTACCATGCTGACACACAACAAGAATTTTGAGGGCTCCATCACCATCTTAGGAGAAACTGGAACAGTTCGCATCGGTGGAATGGCGCTCAATAAAATTGAGCATTGGGAGTTTGCCGAAATGACAGAAGCGGATCGGCAAATTCAATCTGCAAGCTACGAAACAACTACCGTCTACGGAAATGGTCATGGCTCTTACTATCATAACGTCATTCAAACCATGCTAGGTGAAGCGCCCCCCCTCACAGATGGTCGAGAAGGTTTGAGATCCCTTGAGATCCTTGTGTCCGCCTACAAATCTGCGCGAGATGGCCGGCGAATATCGCTGCCCTTAGAGATCTAATGATTCATCCGACTGCCATCATTGACGAAGGAGCTCAAATTGGCGCTCGAGCCAGAATTTGGCACTGGGTTCATATTTGTAGCGGAGCTCGTCTTGGAGATGACTGCGTCCTTGGACAGAATGTATTTGTCGGCAATCGCGTCTCCATGGGAAACAATGTGCGAATACAAAACAATGTGTCCGTCTACGACGATGTCACTCTCGAAGATGATGTGTTTTGCGGACCCAGCATGGTGTTTACAAATGTGATCAATCCCAGGTCCGCCGTCAGCCGTAAGGATGAATACAAACGCACAATTGTTCGAAAGGGTGCAACTATCGGCGCAAACGCCACAATTGTCTGTGGAGTTGAAATTGGTGAAGGAGCCTTTATTGGCGCGGGTGCTGTTGTGACTAAGAATGTTCCTTCCTACGCTCTCGTCGTTGGCAATCCAGCAAAACAAATCGGATGGATGGGAGCTTACGGTGAAAGGCTCATAGAAGATTCAGCTCAGAATATATGGAAATGCCCCAAGACCAACGAGATATACAGAAAATCTGAGCACGGACTTAAACGAGTCTCGATCTAAAAAAAATGAACCGATGCACAAAGGGCGCTCCCAAAATCAGAAGTGCGCCGAAAGCAACGATATGATGTCGCATGCCCGTTCCATAATTGACGGTTCCCAGGCTCCAAACAAAATTTAGGCTCAGATATCCCGCGAGCAAAAGCTTAATCAGATGCTTTTGATTTTTATCCCGCACATAGACCAAACTCCAAAGAGCTCCCACCAGAAGAAACATCCTCAAAAAACTCTCCAGAGCGGCATAGAGATCAATACTCGCGCTCACCTGCCAAGGGAGAGGAGCAAACATATAGAGAAAAAACATGAGGGGGACTGAAACAAGAATACTCGCAATTGAGCTGGGATCAAAGTTAACGCCGTAAGTCGTCCGGCCAGGATCCTCACTCATGGGATGTGAGCGGTACTTCGCCACTTGTTCTGCAATATCGCCGCTTGCGAGCTTATCGAGACTCCCCAAATCTTCCAGTGAACTCACGCTCATCGAGGTCCCCATCAGTAATGCTCCCATTCCAATGAGCAAAAAAATAGCCGTGCGACGAGCCGAGAGATAGCGAAGACCCGTCGTCATTGCCCAAAGGGGCTTCCACACCAGAACCAAGATAATCAAAAAGGGAACGTACCCCACCAAGCCTGAATGCCAAAATCCAATACCTGCAGCGGCTGCAACAAAAGCAATCAAATCCAAAAACTTTCCATAAGTATGCCACCGCAACGCAAACACCATGGAAACCATAAAAAAAAGCATCTGATAGGATTCACGAAGCATCACTGAGCCAAACAAAACGCTTGTCGGCAAAAGGCAAAAGATAAACAGAACAAATGACCTATAGCGCTGATAACCGAGCAATTGCAAAAGCGATTCTGTGGCTAAAACAGACAGACTAAACGCAAAAACAGCACACACCTCTCCGAGCAAAAGTGAGACTCCGAAAGCCTGATACAGACTTCCGATCAGGAATAGAAAAGCGCCCAACCCCAAGTCAAAAAACTCTGGGTACGTGCCCGTCTCGACAATTCTTGCCAGAAATCCCTGCATCTTTACGGCATCGACATCAGCGCCAAGAGTGGGGCCTACGTAGACGTTATAAAGCGCTACACCAAATCGGATCAAAAGCGCGGCCCATACAATGAGGAGTGCAACTCCATCTCCTCTCAAGGTTTTACTGAGAAGAGGAGCCAGTAATGCGAGGGCAAAGATAACCCAAGCGACTAACTCTGCGCCTAATTCGCCCATGCTCCAGAACCGCCCCGATCTTTAGCCCCCACACCTCGAGAGTAAGTTCGGCGAACTTGACGTTCCCGCTGAACCAAATCCCAAACAATCAGACCTAACAGTAACGCTAAGAATGTTGCCAGAGTTCCCGTCACAGCAGACTTCAATCGCTGAGGACCAGACCGATCTGCAGGAACAATCGGTGGATCGATCACCACGAAGCTCTTTTGTTCCTTCTTGGCTTCAATTTGCGAAATCTCAAGTTGTTCTCGCAAAAGTGACAAAATTTTGGATTGAATACTGTACTCGCGCTGGCCCTGGCTCAACCGAAGATCATTGAGTCTTCTTTCAAGCGCGACCATCGCCACTTCCGCCTCTTTGAGTCTCGCTTCAAAAAATTCACGATTGGCCTGAGCTTTCTTGGTACTGATCTCGACCAAAGAAGCCTCTAGTTCATTGATGAGTTCGCTTACAACCTTTTGCGCCATCACCGGATCCGTCTGAGTAGACTCGATAATCATTGTGGGACCCGACGTTCGCCACTTTGCACGAATCTCTTTTACCCCAAGACGCTCCTTGATCCGCTCTGTGACGCGCTCAGTTTTGAGGAGCACTTCAAATTGCGCAAGTTCATCGCTACTCGATCCTCCCCTAAACTGCGCAATCGCTTGAGACAATCCGCCCATAGATCCTCCTGGAGAATCCTTTAAGGGAACCAAAATTACACCACGACTCGTATAGTAGGGAGCCACTAAAAAATAAGTGTAAGAAAAAATCAATAGCCCCATCGTTGCCGCTACTATTGCAGCCAACTTCCAGCGCATTGACGCCAAGGCAACGATCTCGAAGAGATCCAAATTCCCTCCAAAACTAGCGTCGTTCTTTAAGGTAGTTCCCATATGATCCTCCCAGGATTTGATTACAGTAACGAAATCTCAGTCCGAAAACAAAGATTAATGGACGTGCCGCTGAAGCTCTTTTTTTGTTAACTCCACAGCCCTTAAAGCCCTCATTTGCAAATGAGGGAGGCGTTCTTTTAACTCCCGACGTACCCTTTCAGACTGTTCGAAGAGTACCAAATAGTCCCTGATCAACGTCTCCAAGTTGAGATCTTGATACTCAATTGAAAAAGCTTCCTGACCAAACTCATTTAAGAGGCCTCGGTATTTGTAGTTCCAACCTATCGCCAGGGAAGGCACTCCACTTGAGAGAGCGGCGACCAGCGCATGATAACGAGATCCCACAAATACATCGCATTTAGAAATGATCGCCTTGAGTTCTGCGGGTGAGGAGTCTTTCTCTAAAAAAATTACTCCGTCACTGCCCTTGAAGGTCGCCGCAAAATCTCTGCCCAGTTGCCAGTCATCTAAAACACCCATATCTTCCTGGGAGGAATGAGCGATCACCAAAACACCATCGCCACGTTCAAGTAGCCAACACGCAAAATTTTTCATGCAGGATAAGTAATCTGCTGAACGACGAGAAACCATTGAACTTAAATTAATACCCACCCACTTTTTAGACTTTGAAAGAAGGGGTCGGTGATCTTGCGAAGCAGTACTATCCAACAAAATCGCAATGTCTGGAAACGCCTGATCCCCCACATTCAATCCAATCTCCCTCAAGCTCACGACCGAATCACTCTCTCTTGCGAGCACGAGGTCCGCCAAGTGCAGTGAATATGCCGCCCAGCGACTTTGCCAATGATGAAGGGGCCCGTACGTTTGAGTAAAACAAATCAGAGGCTTTCGCCAAATTTTGGCTAGAACCAATGGAACAACATCATAAAGCGCCGCCTTAAGACTTTTTCCGCCTCCAAACTTTACCCCATGCATATCCACCACGGCATCGCATCCCTTAAAACAGCTCAAAGCGCCTTTCAGTCTTTTCAAGTTTGGTCGCGCTACAATCTCCACTTCATTGTCCAAATTGCATTCAAAGTCTCGCTTGAAGTCAGAGCTCAATAGACGAAAGCGAAGCGGTTGCTCAGGCCACACTTTTTGTAACGCCTGCTTCAGGCAGCTGAAAATGGCAGGGCCGCCTTTATTGCCGGTAAGCCCCAATCCAACGACAGCAATTTTTATAGACTTGCGCGGCAGGTTCTTCGGGCCAGAGCCAAACACGACCATGGATCCAAACCGTTGAACCTTCCATGAACGCTTGCCCGACAACTCGAGCAGGTACCTCTCCAGCTCTGATGGACTCAAGTGATTAATTTTTGAGGACAGCGACATATCACTCGCCGCCAAAGCAAAGTTTTTCTTTCCGACAACTGCAAAAAGAAAATCAAACAAAAAAAACCTCATGCGAGCGCTTGGGATTAATCGTCGAACTCTCCGAGCCAGCTTCTCCACAAGACCTCTTCGTTCTGAATAAACCCATGAAAATATCCAGCCATCTGTTTTGGCAACACGCTCGAGTTCTGAAAGGCACTGCTGAAGATTGTTAACGTAGGGGAGTGCGCCATCACACCACACAATGTCGAACATCCTGGAGGGAAGGGGAATCTGACTGAGGTTCGCCCGAAAAAGATGAACATGGGGTAAAGCCTCTGTTCGTTGATAAGCGCTTTCCCACTCAGTCTGCACATCGAACGCATAGATTTGGGCACCATACTTCGCGAGATGAGTTTCGATTCTCGCCAAACCACATCCCGCATCCAAGATGACCTTGCCTCGAATCTCCTCAAGACTCGATAGGCCAAGTTTAAAACAAAAGTCCTCCACTTCTTCCTTAACGGTCTTTCCATAAAGAACTTCATGATCTCGAGAATTACTCAGAATCCTCCTAAAATATGCTCCATAGTTTTCGCCCGTGGTTGTGTCCATCCCTCTATCGAGGATTTCCGGCATTCCTCTGACGATTTCATAAGAACGATTGCACTTCGAACAATTCAAACAACCCGCAAAGACATGATCTCCTTTGAGCAAGCAACCTTCAGAACTCAACCGAAAAACTTCCTGACAGCAGATGGACCTAAAAGCCTTGAGCGCAGAGACTCTCATGAGTACTTCCACCTTTTAAATCTTCGACGAAGCTGAGTTCCAAACGGAATGAGCGACATCGCTTGTCGTATCAAACTTGTTATCGTCAGACGCAGATACATGAATGGAACTCGCGCTTTAAAAAACGAGTACCCAAAGCCCGCTCTATTGAGCTTTCGCACCCATGAAGGAAAAAGCTCTGAGACCCAATAGAGGCTCAACGAGCGCTTTCGCACGGGAAGTAGTGGTCTGATGAATTCAGGGTAAAACTCGCCTCGACGTTTCATGCCGCAAATCAATGCCTCAGCACTGATACCCAATGCCAAATCTCGACTCTGTGATTCGACGATGTCTTCCTTTTTGCCAGTGATCAAATCTAAGCGCTGCCCCTTGATCATTTGATGTATCAATTTGTCGATCCTCTCATTTCGAGTAACGACTAAACTCGTGCCGAGCGACTCCCTCGCAAAGGCATCTAGCCAAGCGTCTCCAACACTCACGTCCGCCAAATAATTGAGGTGATCTACGCAGACCAAACATCGTCTCGTATTGTACGATCGAGAGAACGCTGTTCGAAACGCTGCTGTATGAGAATCTCGATGTATCTGCGGCCGACGGCTGAACTGAAACTCCCGCTGGCCAGTTTTGATTCTCAACTGACCTACTTTATCGCCCCCGCGATAACTGACTTCCGTGGGTTTCTCTAAGATGCCCTGAGACTTTAAAAAATGAACGAGAGAATTTCGACTAAACATCCACCCACATATCAAACCAATACTCAAAACCAATTGAGCACGAAGATCAGCCTGAAACAAAGTAGCCCACTTTTTAATCGCCGTGAGCTGGCAAGGTGTCGCTACGAGGACCAATCGTTCAGAACTATTTTTCAAGATATCAATAACGCTTTCAAAAGAGAAGTTGTGATAGATAGACCCCGGCATTGAATTCATTTCTGCGGGATCTCTAAAAATCTCCGCTTTGTAATCAAGACCCCCCGCGTGTTTGAGAGACACCACGCCATCCGCGAGATCATTCTCAAGATAATACCTACAGATTTCTCGAATCACGCCCCCGGAACTGGCGCGCCTTTGAATCTCAGCACTACTGCTTTTGCCTAAATAAACTCCTTCAACAGGTCCGAAGACCTCTTCTTCATCCATCCAATTTGCCAACGCCCTAAAATCAACTTGATAACTCGGGCATACCTGCAAACAGGGCTTCGTAGAGCAAGTATCACAGGCCACTGTATTTTGGATGACGGGTTCATAGATTCCTTTTGTGACTCTATACTCAATTGTGATTTCCTGAGCGGGACAGGCGTGACGACAGGCTCCACAACTAATACACAAATCATTCTCGGGAATGATAGAAACGTTTTGAGGCAACACGTTCATGACACACTCGCCTTCGCCGTAAAGAGTGGCACTCTCAATACTTTGAGGAAAGCAACGATATGAGCAGGAATAGAGAAAAAATATGTCACCAATATGTTAGAGACAAGAACAGCGGCATATCCCCACTTTGGAAAGAGATAGTAACTCAGAATGCACATGAGCAACACATTCGCTCCAAAAATTAAGGCCACAACTTTTGACTGCCCTCCCGCAATCTCGAAACTCGAAAAACTTACAGCTCTGGCTGGGAGCAAAAAGAGGGCTAACTGAAATGCAGGAACACTCGCAAGATAATCGCCGGAGAAAAGGAGTGGTACCAAATCACCTGCAAAAAAATAAAGAATAAGAACCAGAGGAGCAAAGATGCTCAAGTTGATGCTCAACACACGCCAAAACAACCTCGCCACTCGGTGAGTCTCCCTTGCCAAAAATAGTTGAGTGAGGTCGACAGTTAACACGCGATTGAGAGGGCTCGTTAGACTTCCGAGAAATGTGACGACTGAAAGCGCCACTGTATAGTCTGCGAGATCTCCAGGAGTTCCCCATACCGAAACAAACCATCGATCAGCCTGAACCTGTAAATTTCCGAATATTGCAGAGAGCCAGAGTGGACTTCCATAGATCAACTGAGTTTTCCAGGAAGCGACCTTTCCCCGCCCATGCAATAAATTGAACGGAAGAATCATCAAACCCAGAAAATACTGAGCGCTGAGACCCAGGGCGAGGCCAATCCAAACTGCCTGAAAGCTCCCAAAGACAAGAGCAAAAATGACCACCGAGGCGAAGAGGGCGGTTCTGCCCACGAGATGAAAGATCGCCAAGCGCCGATAAAGGCGAAAGCTCAGAAAAACAGGAGGTACCAATGAGAGGAGAAGACTCACCAGCACTGGGAAGCCCAAAAGCCAATTGAGATTTGAACTTGCAAAAGAATCTTTAAACAAAAATGTACGTAAATCTGTCCAAACAAATACTCCCAAGAGAAAAACGAATCCGACGAGACCCAAAAGGAGAGTGGCGTCTCCAAACACTCGCCCTCGATGGCCAGGTTTTTGAAGCCAATAATAGAGGCCTTCAGACAATCCCATGCTCAGCAAAGGGGTCAATGTTGCGACAACCAAAAACGCCTGAGAGTAAAGCGCATAGTCGGCCTTCGGAAGAACTCTTGCGAGTACCACGACCAAGAGAAATCCGGAGACCACCGCAAAGCCCTCAGCCTGCGCGACTTTCAGGGTTCTTGCAAAAAGGCTGCTCCCATCCACTCAACGCCAAAACTAAAGGAAGCACTCAATCGAGTCCAGGTGAAGCGGGCCTGGGCGGGGTGCAAAGAATCTCAAGTATTGACAAGAGCTTAGATGCCTCGCCAGAAGGGTCTAGTGGTCATTGAGACTCTGTTTTCCTGACTTCTGTCGAGCGGAACGTGAGTATATTTCTGAAATCGTATTTGGCGAATTGTTGGGGTTTCGTTTCGAGGTCTCTTGGAGCCAAAACCAAAGAGGCTCCATCATTCAAGCAGAGTACAACGGCGTCCCAGATCAAAAAACATTGCATTTAGATGATCGCTTCTTTGAACTGGCACGAGAATTCTGGCTTCGAAAAGAATCGCTTCCTCAGTCTCCACTCCAAGAATTTTTAATCTCCGATTTTTCAAAATCTCATGAAATTTCGCGATTCAAAAGCATCCCCCTCCTTTACGGAAATTCAAGGACCCTCACTTCGAGCACCTCTGACATCAAAGTTGATTTTGATATCTTGGGTTCGAGCTTTTTTCTGCTCAGCCGATATGAAGAACTCGTGATTTCCGATCGAGATCCACATGGAAGGTTCCCCTACTCCATGTCGATTTCATGCCGAGAGAATCTGATTCAACGCTGTCTTGTGAATGAATACGCAAATTTACTTGGAGAGATTATTAAGTCCCTTTGGCCGCAAGTTCAGCCCAAACCCCGCAAGGCTTTCAAGGTCTCCGTCTCATGCGATGTAGACCGTCCTTCTTATTTTATTAACCGTCCAATACTTCATGTTGCCGAAGATTTTTTTCGAGATCTTCGATCGCCTTTATTGTTGGCAAAGCGATGGGGGGCATTTCTCCTCCAACAGCGAGATCCCTTCGACACTTTTGATTGGATGATGGACGAGGCGGAGAATGGCGGAGAGTTAATCACTTTTAACTTCATACCAAAGCGAACTCACAAGCTTGACGGAAAGTATGATTTTGAAAGACAGAGCGCGCTGATTCACCACATCCTCACGCGGGGACATTTTGTTGGATTTCATCCCAGCTACATGACGCATCTGGACGAAGACCGATGGAATTTGGAATTTGGTTTACTGAAGCAAAAAACTTCGAGCCTTGATTCTGTCAGACAACACTATCTCCGTCTAAACATTCCAGAAACTTGGCAGATTCAAAGTCGAAGCGGCATTCACTATGACACGAGCCTCGGATATGCGGAAGCACCCGGATTCCGCGCAGGAACGTCTCACAGTTTTTTTGTCTATGATTTGAAACAAAGAGAAAAGATGAGTCTACAAGAGTCGCCGCTTATTTTTATGGATGCCTCTCTCAAGTACTTGGGCATTCAAGATGATCAAGTGAGCGAAGCGCTTGCCATCATTCAAAATCTAAAATCTGAATGTCGATTTCACCACGGAAGTTTCAATGTCCTTTGGCACAATTCAAATTTAGAGACACCACTTTCGCGATCTACGTTTCAGAGCGCCATTTCCAAGCGGGATTGATTGGGGCTTCGCCCCATATCCAGTGCTGAGTAGAATAAAATATTGGGAGGCGAACGGAATGCAATTATTTAAATTAATCTGTTGGATCTTGGGATTGAGCCTTTTGGGCACAATTCCCGCGCAAGCTGGATCCACATTGATGCGCCTCTCTAAGCATTCAATGAATATCACCGGCAACGGATCCAAATATGTTTTGAAGTTTGACGAGACAATGAGTGCAGATGGAATCAATTACGATCCAGAAGCAGGTGTCTTTCGAGTACAAGAAAGCGGAATCTATATGATCTCGTGGTCGCTTCCGATTGGAAACTTACTTCCTTCCAATGAAAGTGCTGCCGCCTGGATACATGCGGGTCCGTATGAATCATACATATTCAATGGCAACCCATGGAAAATGCGCAACCCCGGCGGGGTCATTGGAGGAGGAAGTGATATTCTCGCTATCGTAGGCTCAGGTCTTTACCAGATCGATGCCACCGAAGACCCCAACGTCTGGATAGGACTTCTTGTGGGCGGCCACACCAGAAAGAATGTCATTCTCCTCTACGACTCGTTTATCAGTATACAGAAAGTCGCAGATTATCCTCGGGGTGGTGCCATGCCCTCACGGAAATAGGACCAACACACTCTATTGCTAGCATTTCATCTCAATTTTAGGGATTCTGGCATGGCCTATGACGTCAGGTTCCACGAAAGGGCTAAAGAATCTACTGATCGTCACGCAGTTTTTTCCCCCCTCCAATGCTATTGCTTCTCGAAGATTTGGGGAAATGGCCCCCTATTTTGAAAGGTATGGCTACAAGCCATGGATTGTAACAACAAAAAGTCGTGGGCCCCTACGCGAACCACTGCCGCAACACCAAGTGTTTTGCCAGGGGCAGACTCAACGCGCGGGAGTTACCCTAGAAAACTGGTCTTCGGATAATTTTTTTTACCGTCTCGGAGAGAAATTTGGATTTAGAACTCTTTCGCTCGGTCGAGGCAGCGCTGAGTGGCCAAAGCAAATAGATGCTTTTAAGTCAGAACTAAAATCGACTCTACCCCAAGTCGATTGCATTATTGGAAGTTATGGGCCGATATCAAGCTTTGAAGTGGCAGGTTTCCTTTCCAAATTTTACAAGGCCCCTTGGATAGCGGACTTTAGAGATTTGGGGGCATGGAGAGAAGACAACCGAAACGCTGTGGTAAAATGGTATGACCGCAGAATAGAGAATCGACTTGTTGATTCCGCCACTGGTTTTGTAACTGTGAGCGAAACGCTTCGATCCATACTGATGAAGCATTACCAAAAGCCAACAGAAGTTGTTTATAACGGGTTTGACTTTACACTGGAAAAGCCAACACAAAATTTAATTGATCTCCCTCTGAGAGCAGATCTCCGCTATCTCTATTATGCTGGTCAACTCTACCCGCACCAAATGCCCAGCGTTGCCCTACTCCTTAAAACAATGACGACTTTGCCAACGAGTCGTGTAATTTTTAGAATTCTAGGCCCGCGCTATCTCGAGCGAAAAGTCATTGAGCTTGCTAAAAAGTACAATCTGGAATCTCGAGTAAATGTTTTACCACCGTGCGAGCCTCATATTGTTAATCAAGAAGCCGATCGTTCACTCGCCAATCTTGTTTTTGAAAACTTGTCCAAAGATTTTGAATGGTCCAAGGGAACTATCACTGGGAAGCTTTTAAGGCTACTCCCTCTGAGGCCTCCCATTTTGGTCACCGCTCGCCCGGACTCTGATATTAGTGGAATCCTGGCGACAACGCAGAGAGGGGTTCTCTGCCACACAGAAGCTGAGATCTATCGTCGGTATCACGAGATTCTCGATCATCCAGAAAAATTCAGCGGGGACAAGGCCATCGTGGAACGATTCTCAAAACAACAACAAGCTGCGCATCTCTGTCGCTTCTTGGATCGGCTATTAGAATTTGAAACGAGGTCAACAATCGCACCACAGGTTTTGACGGAAGATCCGTCACTGAGAGAGGTAGAGAATGAACATCGATAGTTTGAACAAAGAAATTCGAAAGCAGTATCGCAGAGCTCTTGTGACTGGAGGAGCTGGCTTCGTGGGCTCACACCTTTGCGAAGAACTCGTCAAATCTGGCATTGAGGTCGTTGCTTTAGATGACTTTTCAGCGGGATATCTCTCCAACGTTAAATTTTTGGAGCACTACCCTAATTTTAAAGTGGTGAAGTGCGACATTACAGACATGACCGAACTTCAAGACTGCTTCAAAGAAGTAGATCTCGTTTTTCACAATGCCGCCTCCAAAAAGTCTGTTTGCCTCAAGGATCCGAGGCGTGACTTAGAAGTTAATGCCAAAGGGGCCTTTAACCTTTTGGAACTTTCTCAAAAATTCGGAGTAAAAAAATTCGTGCACGCCTCCACAGGCTCAGTCTATGGAGAACCCGTTCAATTTCCTCAAACGGAAGCGCATCCGCTCAAGCCCGTTTCTCACTATGGGGTGAGTAAACTTGCAGGTGAGCGCTATGTGGCGCTCTTTAATCACCTTTATAATTTAAATACGACAATTCTTCGATACTTTCACGTTTATGGACCAAGACAAGAATCGAATGAGTTTGGTGGCGTGGTTTCGATTTTCATTCGCAATCTCCTAAAAAATCAGCAACCAGTTATTTTTGGAGATGGATCTCAAGAACGGAGTTTTACTTATGTCAAAGATGTTGTGAAAGCCAACCTCTTGGTTGCCGTCGATCAACGTGCCAATGGTGAGGTTTACAACTGTGCTTCAGGAATTTCTGTGACTATACAGCAACTCTGTGACGCAATACTCGAAGCTTTTGGAAAGAAGGGAACTGTGAGTCCTAAGTATGGGGATTGGCTCCTGGGCGATATCAAGCACTTTGAAGTCAACTCAGAAAAAATTCAGACCCTAGGCCTGACATTTGAGAAGGATTTTTTCAGCCGACTTAAAGAAGTAGTTCAAGAAACAATTCAGCCGGCAACTTTTTCCAAAAACAGTGAGATTGTGACTCAAGTTTAATTGCGGATGGCATTCACGGTCTCATCGCCGTAGAGTCGCAGATAATAGTTAGCACTCGCTTCAATCGAGAAGTTCTTTTTTACAAAGTCGACTGCTATCTGGCTCCTGGTGGCAAACTCCTTAGATTCAAGACTAAGAATTCGACAAATTTGATCGGCTAAGTCTTGGGAGCTAAAGAGCCCAGGAACATAAAAACTAAACTCTTCTCGTGCTAACAATCTGGAGTCCGCAATATCTGTCACAACAGGGAGATTTCCAGCCGCCAAGCCTTCAACGAGAGCCTTAGAGGGATAGTTCGTATCCTTTTGTATCGACATAAAAACTTTTGATTCTTGCAAAACCCTTCCAGGAAACGAGTCATACTTAAAAGTAACAGGAATTCCTTTATAGATGGCTGACTCTAGGATTTCTCGAACTCGACCCTCGAGTTCTCCAAACCCCATAATAAAAAAGTGATGATCTACGATCCCTAACTTCCGCAATTGCTGATCAACAATCGGCAACGCTTCGACAAATGGCAGTATATTTTTTTTGTCTCGAGCATCAAGTCTACCCACAAATACTATCCAGTTCTTCTTGTGATCTGCCGGAAAAAAATCCTCCATTCGAGTAAATGTCCCAGGTGTGGTCAAAAATGACTTGTCTTTGAGGAGCCTCAGCTTTCGATGTGTCTCAAACTCAGTGAGGTCCACAAAGTCAATTTTCTTGGCACAAAGGAGACAGAGCCAATAAAACAATCGAGTAGACAGTGCTGGAAAAACATCTTTTATGAATATGCCCGCTGTGTTTGAGATGACCATCGATTGCCCCAGCAGGTTGTGGACGAATGGCAATCCTGTCATAAAATATTGGAAGACTGCTCCACGCCCCGCCTTCATGGCTATCCGGCTTACCTGAAGGAGAAACTGCACATGAGAACTTGTATTAAGAACATGCAAATTCTGTGGTCGGTCTTGAATCCAAGCAAGATAAGGCACCGTCCTAAGCTTTTCATAAAGTTCGGATCGCACAATGAGATGGATGTTTCGGTAACCCTGATCAATGTAATATTGCCAAAGCTCGGAGAATCGCTTTTCGGTTCCACCGATTCCCGGCATTGCGATGACAATATAGACACTTTTCATATTAAATTTGCCGATGCGGCTGAAACTTTCGAATAAACTTTCCTACCCGATTGATCATTGATTGGACAAAATCTTCATTTGGAAGTTCTCGATAATCCCGCAGAGGAGTTTTCATAACAGTTTCAAACTCTTCTCTCGAGATTTCTAACTTCTGAAGCACAAAGTCTCTCTCTCTGGCCAAAGCGTCTTCAGGATAAGGGGGGCGCCCCATCTCATCAAGTGCGCTGTCTCGGGTGATCTGACCTGAGAGAATCAGAGTCGATAGATGGCAGCGACGCTTATCGTATCCAAACTTTTTGGGAAGATAATAGCCCTGGTGAAATCGAGTATAGACTGATTCAAAATGCTTTCCCCCATAATCTCGCCATCCAAATTCTCTCGTCAAAAAATCCTTAGCCTCGGCCTTGTTGTAATCAATAAGATTTAAAACACCGTGCTGATACACAGGATGGATCCAACGATAATAAAAATAGCGCTTTAAGATTCCGATAGTTGGATAGCGGTTGAGCCGTCCTTGACCAAATCGCTTAAACACAGCCCTAAGACTTCGAAGATCCGTACATCTGTGCCCGCGATAGCTTTCAGGCAAAATGGCTTCCGTCACAACATTGGTGCCCACAAGAATATGTTGAATTTTAAACTTTGCCGCCGTCGCATAAAGACTTGCAATGATTGAGTGATCCTGAGGTATGTCACAGTTCACCATTCCTGATCGCAAGTATGCCACTTGCAGAGACTTCATCTCTTCCCAATCACAAACAAAAGTATGTAGTGGGATATCCAATTTTTCGAGCAATCGCTGAATATTCCCCACGGCAAGCTCTGAATTCCATCCGCTGTCAAAATGAAATGCCAGCGGTCTCAATCCCCACTTCTTGGCTAAATATGCGACGTATGAAGAATCTACGCCACCGCTCACTCCTACGAGACAGTCAAAATCATTCTTTGCACCAGAGCGGCGAACCTTTGTAAGAAGCTCATCGAGTAATTTCTGAGACTTGATAGGGTCTGCCAGTCTGCTTGCCGCTGTGTCTCGATACTCGTGGCAATAGTTACAGATCCCTTGAGCATCAAAAACAATCAAAGGATCTGACGTATCCATGATACATTTCTGACAAATTTGATAGTGACCCCTCATCGCTCCCATGAGCTACCGTAGCGCGACCCGTCGTTCAAAACAAGAAATCAAGCGCGAAGGCCTGAGCCGCCGGAAAATTGGTAAGATCTCACTAGATAGTAAATCTGGACTATGGCTGTTGCTATCGAAAATGCCCATAAACATGATTGTGGGCTCGGATCAATGGCAAAACCTATAAACAAAGCCAGTGGGGTCAATAACCCATTAAAAATTTGAACGATGAAATCTTCCCTCTGCCTTCGCACCAAATAGAACATGAAAGACAAGGGACTCGAGATAAATCTCCAAAAAAACATCAGGCATAGTATCTGAGCGTAGTGTCCCGCCTCAAGCCACTGAGAACCGAAGACTTTGGCAATCAGAAAGGGTCCCCAGAAATAGAGCAGAGAAAAAAACACCAAACTCAAACTCAAGAGAACCCACAAACTCTGCCTAAACACTCGACGGCATTCACCTGTTTCGTGAAATGCCGCTGTTGCTCTGGTCCGGAAAACCTCGCCAATAGCCGACGCCAAGAACACTAGTGGCACACCCAAAACTCGCATGGTCAAAGAGTACTGCCCCACCACTTCTGTGGTGAGATAATGAGTAAGAAAAAAAACAGGTATCTGAGATACAAAAGTGCTCAAGAGATCTGTCGGAAGCGTAAAAATTGGAAAATGTCTAAACTCGTGGAGAAGGCGCCAGATCTCCTTGCTCATGGGAAGTCGATACTCGAGTTGAAACTTGCGACGTGCAAAGGCAATCAATCCAATAGCGACAGTTCCCTGTGCCAGCGCCTGGCTCGATATCAAGCTGAGTCCAGAAGCCGAGAGACAAACTCCCAAACCAATCTGCAGTCCAAGCGTGCCAATGGATACAGCGACGCGACTCACTGCTATCGATCGGAATGACCGATTGCGACTCAACCAGAACGTAAGGGCTTCAATCACTCCCGTCGAAAATATTCCTACTGCCAGAAAAGATGTCCACTCAGCAGTAGGATTTACGACAACCAAATAGAGGCAGACCCCAATTACCGTCATCAGGCTCAATAGAGAGGTCACCGCAAAACAGATCATCACTAATCGCTTTGAATCCACTTCCTCTTTGATCATAAAAATGGATTGACCATAGCGTAAGGTCGCACCAGCTCCCAAAAGACTCACGACAGACGCATAAAGTGCATATTCACCAAAATCAATGGGGCCATAGATCCTCGTCAGAGTAGGTGACAAAAGGATGTTGAGAAGCTGAGCAAATGTGGTTCCACTTAAAAGTGTAACGACGTCCTTTAAAAATGATCTGCTCAAAAAGTTTTTCAACACAAGATCGAGGTGATTTCTTCTGGTTTAGGATAGGTAATCAGGACTGCACGGTATTTTCCATGGAATACAAAATAGCTTCCTGCCGCCACTGCGGAGGCTCCTGCTCGAGCTGCCGCAGCAAAGTCATCGAGCTTACCCGCACCGCCGTGCGCAATGACGGGAACTTTTACCGCCTTAGACACTTCTTCGATCAATCTGATGTCGTAGCCGGCCATTGTTCCCTCTCGATCAACAGAAGTCAGGAGAATCTCTCCGACACCTCGAGACTCTAGCTCTCTTGCAAAATCTATGACGTTTGTGCGCAACTTTTGTTGAGCCCGTTGTCCGCAAACTTCGTACCCCCCTAAAAACTTTTTTCGAACATCAATAGATCCAATGATCGCTTGAGATCCAAATCGCTTTGCAGCTTCTTCTATGAATTGAGGGACCCTTTCAAAGGCAGCCGTATTCACTGAAATTTTCTCAACGCCCAGACTTATGATTCGTTCAATCTGCTTTAGATTCTTAACGCCTCCGCCGTACGCAAGGGGCATAAAACACTGGGATGTCATTTGTTCCAATAGGCTATAGGAAGGTTCACGATTTTCCACACTGGCAGTCACATCCAAAAAGACGAGTTCATCGACGAACTTCTCATTAAAAATTCGAACCGCATTGATGGGGTCGCCAATATAAACTGGATCTTTAAACTGCTTAGTTTTTACCAACCCTTTTCCATCGAGCAATAAAACAGGAATAACTCGAAGCATTACATCTGGTTTCCAAATGATCTTACGGCATCAACAACCAGAGTCTGATCGGCTTCACTCAGATACGGATGCATGGGTAAACTCAGGACTTCTTTGGCTGCTCTCTCAGATTCTTTGAGATGCACTCCAGTATTCGAACCTGCAAACAATGGCTGCTGATGGAGCGGAATGGGATAGTGAATCGCGGTAGGAATACCGAGCTTCTGCAAATGACCCTGAAGGCGATCCCTCTCGGGATGGCGAATGGTAAACTGTGCCCAAGCCGATAGATTGTGATCTAAAACTATTGGAGTCTTCACGTAGGCATTGAGCAATTTTGTGTATCGAGACGCTACAACTTGGCGCTTCTGAATTTCGTCTTCAAAGACCTCCATCTTTGAGAGTAAAATCGCTGCTTGAAGTGAATCCAATCGAGAGTTTGTTCCCATTTGAACATGACGATACCTTTGCTCCTGCCCGTGAGAACGAATCCGTTTGATATTGTCTGCCAGTTTTTTATCCGAGGTCAACAACGCGCCCCCATCACCGTAGCATCCCAAGGGCTTGGATGGAAAAAAACTCGTACAGGCAATCGTCGTCATTGAACAACTTCGCCTGCCTTTATACTTTGCCCCAAAACTCTGAGCAGCATCTTCAATAACTGCCAGCCCCTTTTGCTCCGCTATCTGGTTAATCTCATCGAGGGCAGCCACTTGTCCGTAGAGGGAAACGGGTATAATCGCTTTCGTCTTGTTTGTGATGACACTCATAAGTGACTCAGGATCTAGGTTGAAAGTCTGAGTATCAATATCCGCAAAAACGGGAGTGGCTCCCACTAACAAACAAGCTTCAGCCGTAGCAAAGAAACTAAACGCTGTCGTCACAACTTCATCCCCTGGACCAACACCCAGAGCACGAAGTGCGATCTGCAGTGCATCTGTCCCATTGGCTACAGTGATTGCGTGCCGAACATTGCAAAAGTCCGCAAGCTGGAGCTCCAACTCCTCGACTTCAGGTCCCAAAATGAACTTTGTGTGCTGTAACACTCTCTCCATCCGACGATTGAGACTCTCTCGAATTCGTTCGCGCTGGATATTTAAGTCACAAAACTCCATAAGATCCTATACTCTCAAAAAACCTTCAAAGAGGCCCATTCCGTAATGATGACTTTTCTCTGGATGAAACTGAACTCCAAAGATGTTGTCCTTTTCTACCGCGGCGGCAAAGCCCTCTCCATATTTTACTCGTGCCACGACATCTTCATCATTTCTGCACTTCATAAAGTACGAATGCACAAAATAAAACCTCTTCTCTGTTGAGCTCAATCCCAACACTTCGGAATCCCGCCTCTGCTCAATATAAGCCCAGCCCATATGAGGGATCTTGAGTTGCGAGTCCGCTGAGAGCAGTTTCGAAAAATGAAGTACCTCGGCGTCAATCCATCCCAAACCCTTTAGATCACCCTCATCGCTTCGTTTACCTAGGAGCTGAAATCCAACGCAAATACCAAGAAGCGGACTCCGCTCCTTTAATACCTTGGCTTCTAAGGCGGGAATTAACCCAGAATGATCGAGTTGAGCTCGCGCATGATCAAAGGCACCGACCCCCGGTAGAATGAATTTTTTGCCGGCATTGACCTCCTCGGGCGTCCGAGCCAATACAGCTGTTCCGCCAACCCGCTTGATCATATTGGAAATGGCTCCTAAATTGCCCACTCCGTAATCAATGATCGTGATTTCAGTCACAGAATTTAAACCTCAGACATAATTTCTTTGGAAGCGACTCCGGTAGATGTGGCGGCTGACTCGGTCAAAGATTCTCCCCAGCAGGAACGAATGACCATTAACGCGTTACAAATAGCCTCTTCAGATTCTGTGCCAACGCCGACCCGAACAAAGTGATCTGTGCTTTCCCCATACGCACTCCCTGGGACGACAGCAATTTGATGTTCCTCCAAAAGCCATTCTGCAAATTCGAGAGAAGTCTTTTGAGATTTGCTAATGTCGACAAAAAAATAAAACGTTGAAGCCCCCGCCAAGTACTTGAGCCCAATGGAGTCCATATACTTCGCAATTCGATCACGCTTAAGAACAACATCTCTCACCTGAGGAAGAGTTGCTGCGAGAATCTGATCAAAATAGTTTTCACAGTATTGTAAGAGTATTGTCGGCGCACACGTAATGAGATGCTGATTGAGCTTCAGAAGCGGAAAAATTGTCTCTTCATTTGCAATGATATAACCAATCCGCCATCCAGACATTCCCATATTCTTAGAGAGGGAATTTACAACAATAATGTTTTTGAGATCCTTGCGGAGTCGAACAGCTGAATAGAACTCATTGCGAATACAAAAGTCCGAATAAGCTTCATCCACAACCAGATAGGCACCACGCTTTAGACAAAGGTCATGAATGATACGAAGGTCTTCTTCTGTGTAGACACTCCCCGCTGGATTATTAGGATTATTGAGAATCACCAGCTTTGTTCGGTCAGTGAAATAGTTTTCAAAATCTCGAGCCTTTGCCCAATAAGGCACTGCCTTTGGAACTCCACGGCAGAGCTTGATTTGCTCGGGATAACTGACCCAGTAGGGTTCAGGTACCAGAGCTTCATCTCCAGGATTGAGTATCGCCAAAGACGTCATATAGAGGAGAATTTTAGAACCAGCAGATATGACGAGATTCTTGGATGGATCAAAAGGCGCTTGATAATGAGTCGCGTAAAAATTTGCAATTCGTTCTCTCAGTTGAGGGAGTCCTCGAGTGTCTGAGTAATGATAGCCTTTGACAAAATCGAGCTTCGAAAAGTCAAACTGGGGTATATCAAAGAAAGCTTCACCCAGTGACAATACGGTCACGTCAATTCCCAGACGCCTCTTATCGTAGACCATCTGATTGATCCGAATTGAGCCTGCCTCTACTACATTACGCGCGACATCACTAAGCATGCTTTCCCCCCCTGCTCTTCAAAAACTCAAAAATCTTTCTGGCACTGGAGAGATCTGATGCCTCTAAGGACTCCAAATCAATTCGAACACCGTGGCGATCTTCCATGTCGGAAATCATCTCGATAAAACAGACTGAATCGATCAATCCTGCCTTAAAGAGTTCTGAGTCTTCAGAGACTTCGCTCCTCACCGCTTCAGGAATATAAGACTTCACTAGTCCGAGTACGTCCTGTGGAGAGCTCAGTCCCATCAAAAAGTCTCCAGCTCGTTTCGAAGTGCCGCATCCAAAGCTTTTGACTGAAGCGCCTTTCGATCAGGTTTCCCGCTATGCGTTAGAGGCATGCCATCGACATACATCAAAAACGAAGGCCACTTATATCGTGCCAGCTTCTCAGCCAAATGACGCCGCATGGAGAGTCCCGCTGCTTTCTCGCGAGAAGGGACACAGACAGTAACACATTCTCCATAAAGAGGGTGGCTCATTCCGACACTCATGGCCCCAATAAACTGAGGAACCTCTTCCAATGCACGATCGATCTCATCGAGGGAAATCAGATACCCCCCCTTTTTGATAATATTTTTGGTTCGTCCTTTATAAACAAGACGATCCCCTGAAACCTCAATGATATCCCCGGTTCCCCAATAGGTATCGAGATCAAAAACTTTCTCTCTCGTCATTCCGATCTCGTCTTCTACAACCTCTCCTTCAGCAAGAAACGGCGTCTTTATCTCAAGCTCCCCTGTCTCCGGCTTTACGTGCGCATTCACCCACGGCAGCACTTCTCCGATACTTGCTTCAATTCGTTTAAATCTTGTGTTGAGAGTCTCTGAAGAAATAAAAGTGGTCTCGGACAGTCCGTAGTTTTCAAGAAGAGAAAAACCAAGTCGTCTTTCATACTCCACCTTCTCTGAAGTACGGATCGGGCCCATTCCCAAAAAGCCAGCTCGAATAGACTTGGCCAGATCTAAGGGACATATTTCATCGGTGCTTTTGGCCATTTTGGCAAGTCCATGAAGGACTGTCGGAGAAAACCAAAGAACATTGATTCCAAACCTTCGGACTGTCGTCCAAAACTTCATCAATGAAATGCCTGTAAAACCCTCACCTAAGACGCTGCTCGCACCTACTGAATATGGAATCAATGTGAGATTAAATGTCCCAGCCAAATATGACATTGGATAAAAATTAAAAAATCTGCAGTTCTCATCAAGAAACTGATGGTGAGAAGAAAAGCTTACCGCAGACGTCCACAAGCGATCCATGGAGATGCGAATGATCTTTGGCAGACCAGTACTCCCACTGGTAGCAATCAAGAGCTTTCCCGCCTTAAGTCCCTTCTCGCAACTTGTTCCAAGAGAACTTGAAAGGTCTTCCAGATTCAAACGTATGATTTTTGTCCCAGAGGGAACTTCTTGTACGAACTCATGATCTTTCTGACGATCTTCAAGGCAGAGTAGGGCACTTGGCTTGAGAAGTCGAAATGCACGCTGAAGCTCAGACTTAGTACTCTGACATGAAAGCGGCAGGTATTGATGACCAGACCGAGTGACTCCAATAAAGCAAATGACACTCAATGGTCCGCCAGGAATGAGCGAGGCGACTACATCGCCCGGCTTGAGGCCTTGAGCTCTCAAGATCTCTGCAAGCCCTAGGCTCTTCTTCCTCAGGTCTCCAAATTTAGTCTCTTCATTCGTGTTCGAATCAACCAAAGCGACTCGGTTGACATAAAGAGTCTCAATTCGCTCAAAATCTTCCGCAAAGTTTTTGAGGTTTGAATTCATAAGACAAACCGTCCTTGCTCTAAAAGTTTAGTGCCATCCACAGAAATTGTTGGCGCCCGAAAAATAAAATCTAAGTGAAATGAAACGACATTCTTTCCACCGACCGTGGAATTGGATCCAAATCCACAATGAGCAGTTCCGGCAGCTCCCTCATCAGTGAGCATGATCCCTTGCAACTGAGCATTGTCATTAAACCCAATGCCAAGCTCTGCGAGAATCTTCGTTTTCTTTGGATCCTGCATCCGAAACAAAGTCTCTAGACGACCAACGAGTTCAAGATTGTCTGAGGATATGTCTACGATCAACCCGTCTTCAATTTTAAGTGTCACCGGAGACTTCAGCAACCCAAAGCCCGGATAGGGAATCGAACCGTCTACAACAAGAATTCCATTGCTTCCATCTTCAAGCGGCGAAACATTGGCTTCAATATCTGGCGGTGATCCCAAGTCACCCGCCTTTTCTACAAAACCCGGACAATAATTTCCCACTCGGTCAGAAATTGAAATCTCCAAATTGGTCCCCAAAGAAGTCGTTACGTGAATCAGATTCCCTCGAGTAAACAGATCAGCAGTTTTTCGAACGCGATCACTGACACCTCGGTAATCCGTCAAAAGACAGCGGTCTTGAAGCAGTTCAATTGAATACTCAGGCAGGCTCAAAAAACGCGCGCCAATCTCGCAGGCCGCAATCCGAGCTCGAGTATGAGCCATCGACTTGGAAGCCATTCCCAAAATCAACGAAGACTCTTTCATGAGATTCAATGTCTCGTCCGGCGGCTCTTCGCCATGCATTCTCGGAATCGGAACATGAGACGTCTGAATCATCAGTCCAGAGTCTCTCGCAATTCGAACCACCGCTTGAGCCGCATCGGCCGAGACATCATCGTAAATGATGAGTATGCTCTCCGAGGCTTTGGCATTGCCGCAGATTTTCAAGAGGCTTAAAACACCAGATCGAAGCGCCTGCGTGTCAGATTTCGGCTGTACGCTAGATTGTATTGTTTGTGTCACAGCAAACCCCCGTTTATAAATTAACCAACAATGACCTGAGCTGTCGACGAAACTTAAGTCGACAACCCAAAGTCCTTAGGAAGCTGCTGAGAAGGCTTTGCAACGAGCTTCGCGTGCGGTGGAACATCCTTCACAACGATGGCCCCAATTCCCAAATGCGCTTCTTCTGATAACCGAATTCCGTTGGATAAGACCGCCGAAGGGCCAATCCACGCATTCTTATCGATGATAGTACTCCCACTGATCGTGACATTGCCTGCGATCAAAGCAGACTCTCCAATATCGCAATTATGACCAATGTTGACGAGCGCCCCTATCTTAGTGCCTTTGCGGATAATCGTGGCCCCTAATGTTCCCCGATCGACAACGGAGTTAGCTCCGATCTCTACCTCTTCTTCTACAATCACCCGCCCAACATGGAGAAATCCTTCGATACCTCCTGTATCATTACGAGAAAAACCAAATCCACTCGAACCCAGCACTACTCCGGACTCAATTCGAGCATGACTTCCTATCTCGACACCATCACCCACCGTCACTCGAGACACCAATACCGCTCCCTTTCCAATATGCGCCTTTCCGATTACACATCCTGGACCAATAAATGCCGCGGGATGAACGGAGGCATCCTTAGAAACAATGGCACTGGGATCAATGCCCGGAATAACTTTATCAGCAAAAAATGATCTTAGAATTCTCATAAATGTCAGCCGAGGTTGTGCGCTTCGGATCACCAATCGCGAACCAAAATTACCCGTTGCCCCCTCAGCACAAATAACAACCTTGGCTTTGGTTGATGACATTAAATCGGATGCATTCTTGAGATGGGGCGAAATCCACGTCATTGAATTCTCATCGGCCTCCGTTGGACTTTTTGCAGAGCTCAACTTCCATGGCCCTCCACTCCCCTCCACGGTCTCTCCGAGAGTAAGAACTTTTTGCAACTCGACCTCATCAATCACTACGTCACGGGAATTGTTCATCGTTCACTCAAGCTCCTCACTTTTTGAATGCGACCATAATCCCAAGTCTTTGACTCAAATCTATAGGGCTGCAAATTTCTCTCTAACTCTTTGTCGAGAAACAATTTTCGCTCCTCAAGAAAAAGGTTGAGTTTCTGAACGGGAGTCCGAAACTCAGAATCCCACCAAATCGGATGGATCAAAAGCTGAATGGCCCTCTTCTGCTTGAAGGCCTCATGATCGGCCGGGTAGCCCCCAGGCCAACGCTCCAGTGAATCCGACAAATATGTCGCCTCCAAAAAAAACCGCGGGGCATAAGTGTGTACACGATTCTTAAGTTCAACATCAGCACCTAAGAGTTCCCGTACTGGCCGATGAAAGCTCACAGAATGCACGGGCGCACCGCAATAGTGCTCAAGCGTTTCACATTCGCTATCGATCGCTCGAGACAGGCGCTCCAATTGCAAATGCGGATAAAGCTCCACATCAAAATGCAACCCAATCTGATGCCCCAAATGAAGAATCTCTTTCAGAATCTGTAGCGCGCTCAAGCTTCCCAAATTGTAAAATTCAGTTCTCAGTAAAAAAAAGTACGTCGATTTTACTTCGAGCGAGGCCTCCAACCTCGCCATTTCGAGCGCCCTCTCCAAAGAAACATCCACATCGTGTCTCAGAGCAAGATGCTGCTTCTTGGGATCAAACTCCAAAAAGTTTACATCTTGATAGCCTTGATTCTTAAAGGCCTTCAGAAGCTCAACATAACTGGCATAAGTAAAGGGAGCCAAACTCATAACCCTCCAGGAGAATGACCCAGTAAACCAAACTCAGCTTTTAATGTCGAGAAAGGTCGATCTCACGAGCGGGAACACCCAAAGCCGTGCGGCCAGCCCGAATATTCTTAACAATTACACTTCCAGCGCCAATGGTCGCCCATTCGCCTATGTCCATAAAAGGCTTTGCTTTTGAGCCGACTCCAAGGAGCGATCCCTCGCCAACCTTCACACCTCCCGATAAGACACAACCCGGAGCGATATGCGCAAAATCAGCAATCTGGCAGTCATGATCAATCGACGCCGAAGTGTTGATAATACAGTGCTCTCCAATCACAACATCTGGCTGAATTACAACTCCTGCAAATACGACAGTTCCTCTTCCGATTTTGACACTTGAATGAACAATGGAAGAAGGATGACAGACAGTGAGCCAATTGAGATCGAGCTGGCGGGAGACATCCCTTCGTCGTTGATTGTCCCCAATTGCATTGATAGCAAAACAATTCTTAAACTCCGCGCTACGACTGACAGGTCCCATCACTTTGATTCCCAGAATTTGTGACCCCCACTTTTCGGGGTTATCATCGAAAGCTGCTGCCACATTAAATCCAGCCGCTTCAAGAGTCGCAATCACAACTTTTGCATGGCCCCCTGCGCCCACGATGATGACTTCTTTAGACATGGAACTTACCTCGAACTTCTAGCAGAGAAGGCATCGTCACTTGTCCAGCACTCATGATTCCGTCACGCTTCAATACTTTTAGAACAGTGAGCAAAACAATTTTCAGATCGAGGGACAAAGACCAATTTTCAACATACCAAACATCAAAACTGAGTCGTTCATCCCAAGTCACAGAATTGCGACCATTGACTTGAGCCCAACCCGTAATCCCCGGACGAACCAAGTGTCGCTTGCTCTCCACTTCTGTATACAATGGTAGATACTCGGGAAGAAGAGGGCGCGGTCCCACTAAACTCATCTCTCCCTTCATCACGTTCCAGAGTTGCGGAAGCTCATCAAGACTGGTCGCTCTCAAAAATCTGCCCCAACTCGTCATCCGTAAATGATCAGGCAACAGATTCCCTTGTTTGTCCCGTCGGTTATCCATGGTTCTGAGTTTGCACAAATTAAAAATTCTTCCACCAAGTCCGGGCCGTCTCTGAAAAAAGAAAGGATTGCCTCTAAAACTCAAAGCACTAATCCCTAATGCCAATGCAATCACTGGCAGTGCAAAGACTGCCAAAGCCGATCCCAGAACCAAATCAAACCCTCGTTTAAGGCTTAGAGATAAACTCATGATCGAAGTCGTGCTCGAAGCCCCTGAATGACACGCTCCTGATCTTCGGCACTCATCAAAGTCCCCGAAGGCAAGACAACTCCAGTCTCAAAAAGTTGGTCCGAAACACTTTCGGACGACGAAGCTGTATAGTACCGACAATTTTTGAACAAGGGTTGTCGATGCATGGGTTTCCAAACGCGCCTCGCTTCTATGTCGAGATCAGCCAGCGCAGTGATTATTGCCGCAGGCTTTTTAGTACTGTCCATTGGAAGAGTCATCACACTGAGCCACCGACTAGAAAACCCTCCCTGAATCTCGGGCATCCACTTCAGATCGCCATTTTCTCTAAATGCTTCCTCGTAAACCGAAAAAATCTCACGACGTCGCTGCACTCGCTTATCCAATACTTCAAGCTGCCCTCGCCCCAAAGCAGCCAGTAAATTACTCATTCGGTAGTTATATCCTACTTCGCAATGCTCATAGTGTGGCACCGGCTCTCTCGACTGTGTTGACCAGAATCTGATTCTTTCAGCGGTCTGACTATCTCGCGCAATCAACGCCCCCCCACCTGATGTCGTAATGATCTTGTTCCCGTTAAACGAAAGAATCGCAAGGTCACCAAAATTGCCAGATTTTTTGCCGGCATAAGAAGCACCCAATGACTCAGCGGCATCTTCGAGAATCGCGATTCCATTTTCACGGCAGATTTCTATGAGCTCATTGTAATTTGCACTTTGACCGTAGAGATTTACAATGACTGCAATTCGGGGTCGTATTCCCTCTTTTTTAAGTTCCCCCAAAGCTCGTTTAAGAGCTTGAGGACTCATATTCCAAGTTTCAAAATCAGAATCTACAAAAACAGGTGTCGCGCCCTCGTACAAAATAGGATTCGTACTTCCGACAAATGTGAGGGACGAACAAAGTACATGATCTCCTCGCTGCACACCCAGCGCCTTGAGTGCCAAATGGATCGCTGCGGTCCCCGAACTCAGAGCTACAACCTCATGGGCGCCAATGTAGGCAGCGAGTTCCTTTTCGAATGCATTGACCTGAGGTCCGAGCGTCGTAATCCAATTGCTCTCAAGCGCTTGAATCAAATAGTCCCGCTCCTTGCCCGAAAGATGTGGTGCCGAAAGATAAACTCGTTTGCCCAGATGACTCAAGCAATACCTCTTCCTTTGCCGTCTATTTAAACGCAGCGATTGTAATGCCCGTTGTTGTCGCAATCTGAAAAATAATCTCTGTAATGTCTTTAGTCGCACTCAACCAAGAAAAGCGCGTGATATCTTTTGGAACAAAGATTGAGTCCCCTCTTTCGACTTCAACGCTATAAAAATTTCTCAGCAAGAATCCTCGGTTCTGTTGGCGCGAAATAACAGAACCATCGGCCCGAATCAAAAAAATGCTTTCTTTATCTCCATTAGATGTGGGCCCACCGGCTTTCTCTAAATAGTACTGAATTGTTTTCCCCGGCAAAAAAATCATAGCCGTGGGCGTGTAGACTTCTCCCATCACATTGACAGAAGAAGGCGTCGCGGGAATATCAATCAAATCTCCCCCTTCCAGAGGTATATCAAATCTATTCCCTACGAATGTATTGAGTTCCGAAAAATTTACGACCATGCGGCCAGACGCTTTTACATTTCGCATGTTTTCGAGCAATGCGTTTCGGCTCGCCGCTGCCGCCATTGTCGCCGCTCGATCCTCCGAGCTCTGAAACTTCAAAGTCGGATTGACGTCCTCTTGCAAAATGGCTGCTTCAAGTCGATCAACCTGTTCCTTTAGCCCTTTTTGCTGCATTGCCTGCACGGCCTTTCGCGTAAACACCGCTCCCGGCAAAAACGCTCGGGGGGTGTATCCTCCTGCACGCTTAATGATTGCGCTAATGCGCTCCCCAGGCACGAACGAATAAGTGCCAGGAAACTTTACTTCTCCAAGGACCTGTACCGTATTGTTGATCTCGAAGTTTTGAACTCCTTGAATGAGAATCTTATCTCGAGGCATCAACTCAGGATTGTTGAGGGGTGGAGATGAAATCACTTCTTTTAAATTCACCTGAAGGCGCTCAACCTTAAAGTCGTCTCCCACTTCAGAATACCGAGCAATTTCTGCAGTCGCTAAATTGGCATCACGAGTTAAATTGCCAGCCATATACAATAAGTCTCGAAGCTTCATCCCCTGAAAATAATAATAGGCTCCTGGCTTATTCACTCGCCCAGCAATGGACACTCTCTCTCGAAGATCGAGCTCCGCTTTGCTAAAGACCACCACCTCATCTCGTTCCAAAAGCTCGAGGTTTTCGGATGCATCTCCATTCAAGAGATTCTCCAAATTGACAAACAAGGATTGCTTTTCATCGCGGGGAGGAACGGTTCTTAAAATTTGAATATATTTTGTGTATGGTTCGGGCAGCAAAATCTCAAAATTTGGAATCACTTCCAAAACTTTCAGCCCCGGTCGCCATTCAAAGGCTCCAGGCCTGCGAACATGCCCACGCAAAAATACCGTCTTTCGAATTTCTGAGAGAACGGGGAATATTTTGACAATATCACCATCAATCAGTCTCTCTCTAAGGTCACCCTTCATAGCTTCTTCAAAAGTCAAATTTTGAACATTGGGAGGGAGGACAAAATCCTTTGTGACTCGCTCTTTATTCTGTTGGACGCGCTCCAAAGACAAACGGCCCGCATACCCAGAAAACGAAAGTCCTCCACTCAACTGCAAAATATCAAATAGATTCGTATCCTCAGTAAGTTCATAGATTGCAGGGCGCCGGACTCCTCCCGTCACAGCTGCCACATCGCGGAGGACAGGAATCAAAATGACATCGTGGGGCTGCAAATCAATGGAGGCTGTTTGGCCTTTCGTCAGAAAATTATAAAGATCGACTTTATGAGCGGTTTTATTGGCTCGAACAATTTCGAGTCGTCGCAAGCTTCCAGATTTTTTTACCCCACCCGCCTGAACAAGTGCATTTACAATTCCAGCAGTCGCAGGAACGAAGTACATTCCCGGAGTTTCCACTTCACCGACGACATAAAGTGGAATGTTGCGCGCTGTTTCCAAACTCAGGCGCATCTTGATCCCGTTATAAGAAGAATTGAGTCTCTTTAGGACTACATCTCCGGCATCTTTAAGAGTTTTGCCCGCAACCTTAATGGCTCCGACTCGGGGCAGAAACACTGTGCCATCTTTTTTAACGCTCAAATAAACCGAAAAACTGTTGGAGCCCCAAGCCACAAGATAAAGTTCATCGCCTGGCCCGACAATGTAATCAGGGCCAGCGGGGGCCTCAGCAAAAAAGTTCCTCGCCTGCTCCTGACGATCGTCTGAGTCCTCTGTAGTTCGAGGGAGAAAGGCTTCGTATCCAAACTGTTTAAAGTCTCTAAACAATTCGAGAGGAAACTTGCCAAGGAGAACCTCTTCAACTTTTGATAACTTTTGAGAAGCGGGCTTTTCAAACAGATCCCCATCCTCAAATTCTTCACTCTCTACCAAATTGGTGGGTCGCTCTTTGGGAGTTTGAGCGGCCTCTGGCAAAATAGGGTCTAAGACTCCTTCGTCTCTGTACTGTTGCTTGAGTAAATCGGCATCTCGCACAAGCTCAGTCGCTTCATCACGAATCTTCAACTCTTCTGACAGATCTCGCTTCTCACCTTGCAAGGAGGCCTTGTCTTGTCTCGCCCGATTTTTTTTCTCTTTTACTAGAACTTGTCCCTTGCGCTTTGATTCATAGGGCCCATTCGGTCCAAGAGCATTCGCTGCTCCAGAGGCATCTCGCTGCACTGTCTCTGAAGATGTCCCTGAATTGGAATGAATATTTGAAGGTTCTGACTGAGCAAAAACGCTCAGTCCTGGCAAAAGTAAGCTGAGAAACAACCCCCTAAAGAACATAGCAAAGGCTATCACTGCGCTGCTTTAGCCGGCAACCTGAAACGCCTCCGACTGTGTGCTAGGGCTTGCAGGGATTTTATGGCGCCGTGCGGCCAATTGCGTTTTGAGGTCCCGATCAATCCCATCTACGAGTACCTTAAGATACTCGGCGGCATTTTTTGGCTCCCTATCGACACAATCCACCAAATTCGTCAGTGCGGCCTGCGAAACTTCGCCTCGCAAGTCTGGCTTAAGAACAAAAACTTTCTCGACCCCGGTCCTTAAAACATCGTCGGATTCCCAGGCGAGCTCCTCTGCCAACTTCTCACCTTCTTTAAGCCCAGTATAAACAATGCTCAATCCTCGAGCCCCTCTGGGATCAGCCAATTCAATCATGCGACGAGCCAGTTGATCGACTTTCACAGGCTGCCCCATATCAAGCATGTAGATGTTTCCCGTGCTTCCATGAGTACTCGCATGCAAAACTAACTCAACCGCCTCAGGAGCTGTCATAAAAAATCGAGTTGCCTCTTTATCTGTCACTGTCAGAGGCGCACCTCTCCGGATCTGTTCTCTAAAAATTTGCACAGCTGAGCCACTGCTCCCCAGGACATTTCCAAAGCGAACCGAGATGACCTCTACGCCTTCATCCGCTTTGGCCTGGCAAACCATTTCCGCTAGCCGTTTCGAATACCCCATCACACTCTTAGGATTTACCGCTTTGTCTGTTGAAATATTCACAAACTTCTCCACGCAACCAGAAGCAATCGCTTTATCGAGTAAGATCTTCGTACCCAAAACGTTATTCTTTACGGCCTGCCGAGAGTTGACCTGCATCATTCCCACATGTTTGTAAGCCGCTGCATGATATAGAAGTTTTGGTGCATAACTCTTGAACGCATAGTCCAGAGCGGTTTCATCCAGAATATCGCCAATCATGGCCACGATTTTTGACTGAGGAAACTTTTCTCGAAGCTCTCTCTCAATATAAAATAAATTCTCTTCTGAGCGTTCAAACAAAATTAATTGAGCTGGGTTGAAGGTGAGGACCTGACGGCACAATTCCGAGCCAATCGAGCCCCCCGCACCGGTGACCATTACCGTTCTGCCCACAATCTCTTGCGCCGTTCGAGATTTGTTAAGTCTAATCGGCTCTCGCCCCAATAAATCTTCAACCTCCACTTCTCGAAGCTGATGAATCTGATGCCCCTGCTCGATCATTTCTTTCAATGAAGGGATTGTTTTGAACGAAACACCTGAAGCTATACAAAGTTTAACGATGCGATCCAACTGCTCCTTTTGAAGCGAAGGAATGGCGATATAAACTTCATTGATCGCATGTTCCTTGGCCAATCCAACTAAGGATCCAATATCGCCAAGAACTGGTACTTCCACAAATCGAGCGCGCGTTTTTGTTCGATCATCATCCAAAAAACCGACGACATGGATCTCTAGTTTAGCGCTCGCCTGAAGAGCCTTGACGAGCGAAATCCCCGCATCACCGGCCCCGACAACAAGCACTCTTTTGTCGGACTGCCGCCTAAAGTTATCTCGAAGAGAAGTGCGTTCACGCAAAACTCGAACCCCCAGGCGTATCCCGCACTTCAGACCGACAGTAATAACAAAATCTAAAACAATGACTGCTCTCGAAAAAAACTCAAACGATAAGGACTGAATCAAAAAAATCAACACGGCAGCAAAAGCCATGCCGGCGATGATTCGCTTTACATCACCAACACTCGTGTATTTCCACCAGCCGTGATTCAAATGAAACAGCCGATTCAACGGAAGCTTTACCAGGAGGGCTATAGGTAAAAACTTTATGAAGTCATCCCACCTTGCAAAGAACTCCATCTCAAATCTTAAAAGATGAGCGAGTGCAGCAGCGGCGCAAATAATTGCCACCTGCAGCGCGAGGGACACCAGCTTACGGTAGCGAATGGTCGCATCAATAAATTGGATTAGAAATCGTCCCAACACCTACCCTCCAACCCTGTCTCAGAACTTCAACCTAGCAAGTAACGGGCGAGAGGTCACGCTCGAGCTTCAAAAGAAACAAGTTCCTATTGGGCGGAGCATAGAACATGAGGCAATCTAAGGACGCTTTATGTTAGATCAACGGCGGAAAATTCTACTCTTGGGATCGACTGGACAGGTAGGCCATGAGCTTAAACGCCTCCTCACACCGCTCGCAGAACTGACCGCAATGACTCGATCTGATTTCCATCATGAGTCTCCCGATGAAGTTGAAAGAGTCTTAACCAGCCTCAGGCCGGACATCATCATTAATGCAGCGGCTTATACGCAAGTAGAACAGGCCGAGATTGATCCCCATTCTGCAACGCAAATGAATACAATATTGCCAGAATGCTTGGCCGCATTTTGCCGCCGTCGATCAAGTCTTCTTGTTCACTATTCCACAGACTATGTTTTCGACGGTTCTAAAAATTCTCCCTACTTGGAGTCCGATCAGACCAATCCACTCAACGTCTATGGCAAGACAAAATTGGAGGGAGAAGTAAGGATAGTCAATTCTGGTTGTCGTGCGATCACCTTACGAACGAGCTCTGTATTTTTAAATCGCGGTCGCAACTTTGTGCTTACGATTCTGAAACTCGCTGGCACTAAAGACGAAATACCCGTGGTTTCTGACCAAACAATGTGTCCGACGAGCGCTTCCCAAATCGCACAAGCGACTTGCGAAATTCTCAATCGGGATTCTCCGCCGTTAAACGGAATCTTTCACGTGACCTCGCCAGATACTGCAACTTGGTTTGAATTTGCCGAGGAGATTTTAAAACAAGCAGCGCCGTATTTGAAAAATATCCCCAAAGTCAGAGCGATCATGACATCTCAGTATCCCTCAAACCTCAAACGCCCACTCTATACTGTTTTAAGTTCTGAAAGGATAAAGAGAGAGTTCAATATCAAACTCCCTTCCTGGAAACTTCAGTTAAGTAAGGTAATCGGAGAGATCTTCCAATGATACAAGTGGAAAAAACAGAGTTTACAGATCTATGGGTGTTAAAGACTGAACGTTTCGGCGATCTAAGAGGTTTTTTTTCCGAGGTCTTTAATGCGACAGAATACCAAGCCCTCGGCCTGCCCTCTCAATTTGCCAATATTAGCATTTCGCACTCAGCGCCCAACGTTTTGCGAGGACTTCACTATCAATTAGCCCCAGCTCAAGGAAAAATCGTCAGCGTCGTCGCAGGAAGAATTTTTGATGTTGTTGTGGATCTTCGAAAGAATTCGCCCACTTTTAAAAAGTGGCTTTCTTTCAGCCTTTCAAGCGATACCCCAAAGCATTTGTGGATCCCTCCGGGCTTTGCTCATGGATTTTGTAATACCGAGAACACTCCGGCAACAGTGCTCTATTTTATTGACCAACCCTATTCTCCCGGATCCGAGCGAGGAATCCGCTATGACGATACTACTTTGCAAATCCCCTGGCCGCTTTCTCACCCCATCGTCTCGCAAAGAGATCAGAGTTTCTCTACGATTTCATCTTCCGAATTTTTATCGTTCGGCGCGTGAGAGCATTTGCTCATAAATCTGCAAATATCTCTGAGACGCTTTGGTTGAAGAAAAATAGTCTCCTGCCAACGCTCGACAACGCTCAGAGACTTTGGGGTCTTCGAGCAATTCTAAGAATTGAGCAACGCCAGCCTTAATTGATTCTAAATTAAAATCTTCAATGCAAACTCCCACTCGGTGATCCCGCACAAGCCTTTCCACGTCACCCACCCTGGTATTCGTTAACACCGGGACTCCCACAGACATGAGTTCACCAAGCTTGGTAGGGCAAGAGGCGACCTTTGAAAACGTCTGCTTCACAAAAAACAGAGCTCCATTCAACTGATCAAGCTCTCTGGGGATCTCGGAATAGGCCACAGCTCTCACTTCTGAAACGTCTGCCAATCCGGCATTTGTAATATCAGTCAGAATTGATCCCGTTCGATCTCGATTGAGAAACAAAAATCGTGCTTCTGGCCGCAAGAGATGAATCTGCTGAAAAGCCTTTAAGGCAGCATCAAAATCATAGGAAAAAGAGGCCGAGCCCACGTATCCAATTTTAAAAGTCGAGAGCGTTCTTGATGATGTATGACGAAATCGATCTTGCTTCACACATGTCGGAATCACCACCGTCTTATCTTTCGGAAGGTAATCTAAGCTGGCAAAGCTGAGCGTAACGTTTTGATTTGCCCAGAGAGGCATTCGTCTTTCGAGCGATTTCAAAATCTTATAGCGAAGCGAATCTCGGGCCCAGGCTCCGCCATCGACCTTCTCGTCGGTCCAAAATCCCCGCATATCAAACAGCCACTTCACTCCCAACAGCTGCAGTCCACGACCGATGATTGAAGGAATAAATCCCCGCGTATGCACAATCTTTACGCGTGAGCTCAAACAGATTCTTACAGCCATCAAGATTCCGAGCGTGATATCAAAAGCGGATGCCAGAAGTCGGGGGCGACGATGGTAACGCAAAAAATGCCAAGAAATTCCTGCGGATTTGACTCTCATTTGCATTGCGGCCAATCGTTCCTTCTCAGAAAGGTCCGTTGGCTTCTCAAAGGTCAGCAAATGGACCCTGAGCTGAGGATCGAAACTACACATCTCTTCTAGGTAAACAAGAATCTGGGACTCCCCCAAGGGCTCCAGAATTCCATCGAGCGAAATATAGAGACTATGCTTAAGGCCCCTCACTGAGCCGAAAGCTAAATCCCGAAGCCCTAAATGTGAAGAAAATTCCGCCCCTAGGGCAATCTTAATGACAGATGACTATTCGGATGACTTGCTTTTTTAATTTAGAGATTCTGCTCACTGGTGGAGGCCACGAAATGACTGCAGAGCGCCCAAAAAGTTCAGCTTTGATTGTGACCGGTGGCGCGGGATTCATCGGGTCCGAAGCAGTGCGATTTATTCTAAACGAAACAAACTATGACGTCGTGGTGATTGATAAACTCACTTACGCGGGACGCTTGGAGAATCTAGAGACCGTTCGAGACAACGCTCGCTTTCATTTTTATAAATCAGATATTTCAGACTCAAAGTCGGTGGAAAGAATTTTTTATGAGCATCGTCCGGTAGGGGTTCTCCATTTGGCAGCTGAATCCCATGTGGATCGTTCGATCGATGGCCCTGAAGCCTTTGTGGATACCAATATTGTAGGAACATTCAGACTTCTACAGATGGCGAGGCAGTATTGTGAAACAGCGCACCCCCAAACATTCAAATTTGTTCACGTCTCCACAGACGAAGTCTTTGGCTCCCTTGAGATGGAGAATGCATTTTTTGATGAGCATTCACCTTACGATCCGCGCTCTCCCTACTCTGCATCAAAGGCTGCTTCTGACCACCTGGTGAGAGCGTTTGGTCACACATATAAAATCCCCGTGGTCATTACCAACTGCGGGAATAACTACGGACCTTTTCAATTTCCCGAAAAGCTTGTTCCCGTAGTCATCCTCAATGCCATCAATGAGAAGCCCATTCCCGTCTATGGTGAAGGCACAAACGTCAGAGATTGGATTTATGTAACTGATCATGTGCGCGGAATCATTAGCGCCTTCGAAAGTGGAAGTGCGGGACAGACTTACCTTTTTGGTGGAGGGACGCCCACCAACAATCTCACGCTTGTGAAGGAAATCTGTACAATCCTCGATGGATTAAAACCAAGACACAATCACCGCTCTTATGCAGAGCTCATTCAATTCGTGCGGGATAGACCTGGACATGATTTTCGCTATGCCATTGATTTTACAAAGACGACTCGAGAGCTCCAGTGGAGCCCGAAGGAATCTCTTTCGACTGCCCTCAAAAAAACTGTGGGATGGTATTTGGGCAACTTAAATTGGTGCGATCAAGTCTCCGACAAGTCCTATCTTAATCGACTCGGTCTCCAAGTCAGTTCAGTACAGGATTCGCAGAGAACTCTATGAAAGGAATTGTTTTAGCAGGAGGAAGTGGATCACGTCTTCATCCCATTACAAAGGGCACGAGCAAACAGCTGCTCCCTGTCTACTCAAAGCCAATGATTTATTATCCACTCTCAGTTTTGATGCTCGCCGATATCCGTGAAGTATTGATCATCACGCTCCCGGAGGACGAATCGAAGTTTAGAAAGCTACTGGGTGATGGGAGTCAGTGGGGAATGCGCATTGAGTACGCGCTCCAGCCCGAACCACGCGGTCTCGCCGAAGCATTTATCATCGCCGATAAGTCAGGGTTCCTAAAAGGGGGACACGAAGGTGCCGCTCTTGTCCTCGGAGATAATATTTTTTATGGAGGTGGCCTCACACCAAGCCTGCGTCGTGCAGCGGCTCGAGACAGTGGTGCCAGCGTGTTTGCCTACTGGGTCAAGGATCCCGAGAGATATGGCGTTATTGAATTTGATTCCCTTGGGGCTCCAAAGCAAATTCAAGAAAAGCCTAAGGTTCACATCTCGCCCTACGCACTGACTGGAGTTTATTTTTTTGATTCACAAGTCGTACAGATTGCAAATGGCATTAAGCCATCATCTCGCGGTGAACTTGAAATTACAGAAATCATGAATTTTTATCTCAAAAGTGGTCAACTCAATGTCGAGATTTTGGGGCGCGGTATCGCGTGGCTGGATACAGGGACTCCCGAAGCCCTACATCAAGCCGCGAATTTTGTTGAAGCGATTGAAGAAAGACAGGGATTGAAAATCTCATGCCCAGAAGAAATCGCGTTTAGACAAGGCTGGATATCGAAGGATCAGCTCGGATCTTTAGCTCGGTCCATGAAGTCGAACGCCTATGGACAATATTTAGAGCGCTTACTCGCTGAAGCAGTTCCTTCCTCTAAAACGCAACCCCTATTAACATAAAGCTGAGGCCTGAGCCGGCGACGTTGGCGTAGATATCACGGACATCTCGATCGCCCCCACGCTTGGGATCTGTGTATTCCTTGGCAGCACCCGCGGCGTTGATCAGGACAAAGCAGCCAATCTGTGAGCCCCATTTGGATCGGGTCACTGTTTTGGCAAGAGCGTAGCAACTGGTTTGAGCCGTGGCCGCGATTCCAAAATGGGCCGCCTTGTCGACGGGGACTGGATCCCTGCCCGGTTCCTCGGCGGCTTCTGCGTTTGAGAAGCAAGCGCTGACGATCAACGATAAGAAGATTAAAATGAGACCCAACTCTTTAGTGTTCATATGTCCGTACTCCCTAACTTAACTCGCGGCCTTTAATGCAAGCCCCAGGCCAAGAAGACGGCTCCGATAAGTTATTGAAATAACTGCCTAAAATATTGATGCCGCGACAACTTCGCCCCAAATAAAGGCGCCAAAGTGTGATGAATATGTCTCACTGCCGATATGTGGCGGTACTTTCACCCGCTATTTTTTCAAAGGATTTGAAGCCACCCGCAAGGCGGCAGCGAGCTCGTTCTGCAAAGAGTCGCGAGCCAGACAACGAAGCCGATGTCTTCGAACGAGGGCGCGTACCATGATGTACGTAACCGAGAGAGAATCGAGGCGGAGGAAGTATGGCGAAGTGAATCTGCAGCAGAAAAATGCGCGGCCTGAGCGATTCGAACGCCCGACCCTCTGGTTCGAAGCCAGATGCTCTATCCAGCTGAGCTAAGGCCGCACTCTTAAAAAAACCTGACTCAAAAGGCATACTCGAGCATGCATAGGCAGCGCAACCTCTCTGTCAGATTAGTTTAACTCCCTTAAATCAATATTCTCCAGGGCGACGGCGTCCAGGAACGGGCTTAGGATCCGGCTCGGGTGTAGTGCCTCCGCAGCCTGGGCACGAAGTCGTAATCTGGCAGGGATCAATGCCCGCATCTCTCAATTCCTGGCATATCGCATTCACACCTTCTTCATTGCCACATTGCCACCAGGGCTTTTCGCCACAATACCACTCACTCCATCCATCCGCTGGGTTGAGGTAGCGATATCTCCACCAAAAATTATTCCAATGGCTACAAACGAGTCCCATTCCTTCATAAAATCGACACAACCGTTCATGAGCCGCTTCTTCTTCGGTCTCCGGGATCTTGAGTTCACCATTCTCACTAATCCAGCAATGAATCGCTTGCCCCGTAGAAGGTTCGATCAAACAAACTTCCCATTTTCCATCAGGGGTTCGTGTTCGCTGAATATTAAAGGCATGATTCCAACCATAGGAAAAAAGAAAAATAATATGGCAGTTTTCACGCTCTGATTCCGGCAACAATTGGCAATAGGCCCAAGCCGTATCATCACAATCCCAAAACTCCTCCGAACAATTCACAGGAAACAAATGTTTGTGAGGAACAACATAGTCCGGAACCAAACCTCCTGGCGGAGTGGGATATCTCGTGGGAGGCATCATTGCTAAGATCGCCGCAGATCCACACACAATTTCGGCCTTAAACGGACCTGGCTTCGCAGAGTACTCCCCATCGCGCGAATTCCGCGCTGCTGCTTCAGCCGCAGCACCGCCCGCAGGGACTAAAACGCAAGGACCGCGGTTGAGACGCTCTTGTGGCGAGCGCACATAGCGATTGATCCCTGTTGGATTCAGGCCATGAGCGGCGTTGAGAAGAAAGAGCTCTTCGGAATGGCTCAAGGCATAATGGGGACCATTACGCATGACCTTCCAGTCAAGAATCTCCCAGTTCATTTCTTTCATCGCTTCGGCCATCGCCTCGGGAGTATTAAAGATCGAAAGATCTTCTAAGTTCTGAGCTTTCAACTGAGCACTTTGACTGCCCATCAAAAAGAAACTTACCGCCACAAGAAACAGGGCACTTTTACCACACCACGCTCGTTTCACAGATTCTCCTCACTTCCCCCCCTATTTGATTTTTAGTAATTTACTTCGACGCGAACTTTCATTCGCGCAAATGTTGGGGCTTCCGAAATCTCTCGAGGGACATACGCGACGTATCGATATCCCATTGCATTACTCCTCGAGGAATCAGTCAGAATTCGATTCTTTTTTGCAACCTGAGTCACATTCCAGTTGGAATCAGAAAGTTGGACGAATAATTCTCCCGTGTCCTGAAAGTTTCCATCCAATAGATTCATGCGACCAAAAACAACTGCATAATAATCTTCGGGGGCCTTATTCTGGCGAGCGAGCGAAAAATAAAACTCCAAAACAGATCTCGCCAGCTGGGGATCCGTATGCGGGCCTTTTCCTGAACCCGCAAACCTTCCACCATACCGCTTAAAGAACTCAGCATCGTCCTTTGGATCTGCGGGCAACTGCTCGTGGCCTCGAGCGAGTTCTTCTTTCTCAAACCAGTCTTTAAATTCAAGGGCTCCTCGAACGTGAGCTTTGGGGTTTTTTTCTGTCGGGCTGTCATCGATTTGCTCAATGAGAATTTCGTAGGACTTGCCCGCTTTTGAAAAAGTCTTCGTGGTCTGCCATCGGCCTGATGGAGATTTTTTGAGATCTTCCCGTCTTAAATGAAACAGAGTCTCACCGAGGACGCCCGCATCTCTCAAGTCTTTGGACAGACTCGCTTGAGTCTCCGAAGGAATACTCTCCAGAATCGTCGCCATCTCTCTCTGGGTTATTGGGGTTTCAAGAGTCAGCTGCATCAGACTGAGCGGGCTCACACTCAACCGCGCACCAGAATTATCGAGCTCTTTTTGAGTTCCTTTAATGGACTCCTGACTCGCTACTGAACTGGAGTTTTCTTGGATCTTGATTTTAAGAGAATTCAATATCTCTTGGCGACGATCCCATTCTTTGGCCATCGGATCTGGATTCTGAGAAAACAGAGGACTCCATCCGAATACGGCGAGCACGACACAATACCCAATCGAAACACACACACGCTTCATTCCGCCTCTTTGGCACAGCTCTATTTGAAACGGCAAGGAATAAGGCAGTAGAATTTAATGCCACTCCAATCCTCAATAAGCCTTTGGATAGAGACGAATTTTAAGAACGCCTAGCGGTTTACGCCGTGTGCAAGATTTTCGCGCAAGCAGTTGGGGCTGACCTCTACAAAGTGAGAGGCTTCACGAATCTCGCCGATAGATCGACAGTTGAGATAGCTCATGCCACTGCGGATTCCACCCACAAACTCTTGAACGATCTCTCGCACAGGCCCTTTACAGGCCACATGAGTACTTTCACCCTCGGGAGCCATCCCTTCGGGCAACTGGCCGCCGCGCCACGAGGTCTGCGCAGAACGAGACGCCATTCCACGATACAACTTTTTGCCGTGTACAATTTCTCCAGGAGTTTCGATCGCTCCCGAGAGCACACTGCCCATCATTAAGGTAGAGGCTCCCGCCGCGAGAGCCTTCATCCCATCGCCACTTGTTCGTAAGCCTCCGTCCGCAATAATCGGCACTCCCGATTTGCGCGCAATCTCGGAGCAAATCGCAATTGCGGAGAGTTGAGGCATCCCAACACCGGTAATAATCCGCGTCGTACACATACTGCCTGGGCCAATTCCAACTTTGATCGCATCTGCACCCGCGGTGATCAAATCTTCGGTCGCCTTAGGAGTCGCGACGTTCCCGCCAATCACATCGACTTTCGGAAATTCCTTTTTGAGATGCCGAATCATTTCAATCATGGATTCGCTATGGCCGTGCGCAATATCCACTGTCAAAATCTGCGCACCAGCATCGACAACGGCGCGTGCGCGCTCCTTTGAATCTTGATTCACTCCCACAGACGCGGCGATAAGGCCTGCGTTCGGCATCTTGTCCCTAATTTTTTTGACTTGAGCCACTTGCGTCTCAATGGTCATAAACCGATGTAAGATCGCCGTCGCTCCGATTTCATTCATCGCGATGCACATTTCGGCTTCGGAGATCGTATCCATATTGGCAGCCACCACCGGGAGCTTGAGCCTAAAGTTTCTTGTCAGTAGAGAATCCGTCTCAACATGAAATCGGCTTTGCACAGCTGATCGACAGGGCATGAGCAAAACATCGTCAAAAGTATAAGCACGATCGCGCTTGGCGAGATCACTGGCCGAAAAAACAAATCCCATCATGTGTAAGTCTCCTCAATTTGGATGCATCAAACCTTTGAAGAGTTACCGAACGGGCTTCTTTTTGGCGAGCGCAATTCAGTCGTCCTCATTATTATTGGCTTCGGGCTATGAGGCTCGATAAAAGCGCTAAGACATGCCGATTCGTCAGTACATAGCCTCCTGGAAAATGCTCTCCAAGCTCCCCAAAGAGATTTGGACCTTGAGCCTCACCATTTTTATCAATCGCTGCGGCAGTATGGCCTGGCCGTTTTTTACTCTTTATCTGACGACTCAGCGTGGATGGAGTCCGGCAGAGGCGGGCGGCCTGCTGTTTCTGGACGGGATTTTTGGATTCAGTGGCGCACTCATTGCCGGTGCGCTCACGGATAAAATTTCGCCCGTCATCATCATGAGAGGGAGTCTGATTTTTTCTGCTCTTAGCCTTCCGTTGATTCCTCTCAGTGAATCTTCGAGCGCACTCATTATCGCAACAGCCCTTTGGGCTTTAGGCACCCAGGCTTACCGTCCGGCGGCGGCGACGATGCTCAATTTGCTGACTCCTGCCGAGGATCGAAAACTCACGTTTTCTCTCTACCGCCTGGCCATTAACTTTGGATGGGCCATTGGCCCCGCGCTCGGAGGAATCATTGCTGAGAGAAGTTACCCCGCACTTTTTTATATCAATTCCATCGCGCTTTTTTCAGGTGTTTTTGTATTGGCAAAACTCAAATCTCCTCATCGACCCAAACGAGGGGATCTCCCCGCAGAATCCAATTTGATTCACCCCTATCGAAAAGAATCTCGAGCATTTTTTGATACGACGTTTTTGTTTTTTCTTTTTGGAATATTTTTGGTCGCCTGCATTTACAAACAACATGACACGGTTCTCGGGCTTCATTTGGCGCAGAATCTTCACCTCTCGACGGCTTGGATCGGACTTTGTTTTGCGGTGAATGCGATCCTCATTGTGTTTGTCGAAATCCCTCTCAATGTCTGGACTCATCACTGGTCACTCAAACGCTCCATGGTTCTTGGAAGTTTGATCTATGCCATTGGTTTTGGACTTCTAGGATTTGCTTGGAATTTTACGACAGTCGCGATGCTTGTTGCGTTTTATACATTTGCAGAAATGATCGAATCTCCCGCCGTCCATGCCAGTATTGCCCATCGAGCTCCCGAACATCGACTCGGCGAATACACTGGGCTTTTGACGATGACTTTTTCGCTCTCCAACTCACTTGGACCCTGGATTGGAACCTGGCTCTATGAGCATTACACTCACTATTCGGTCTGGGCGTTTTGCTTTTTGTGCGGGACCATCGGGGCCGCGATTTTTTGGCGATCTCAGTGGCTCAACCCTCACAAAAGCTGAGTTTTTTTGGCAATCAAGAACACTTTGTCTCCCCACGCCGAAGAAGGCGTCAGCTCAGAATAATATTGAATCTGAAAGCTCATGCTCTGAGGATTAAGCGACGTTAAAAGTTCATTGGCTTTGTAGCATTCGAAGGCTTCGATACTTTTGTTGGTTTTTATAGCAGCGAGGAGGTGGGCCTCCATGATGAGCACGCCATTTTGTTTGAGACCTCGCGATAAATTTTTGAGCAAAGTCAGGGGCGGCTTAAAATCCACACTCACAATTGCATCATAGGCGAGAAGCTCTGGAATAAAAAAATCCAAGTCCCCCGTCTTCCAATTCACTTTGGCCCCAGACTCTGCTGCAAGCTTTTGAGCGCGCTCGTGCGCAAGAGGAGCCGAATCAATCGCCGTAACATCGTATCCCTTAAGTGCAAGCGCGACAGCGTTACGACCTTCGCCCGCAGCGATTTCCAAAACCTTTCCGCCAGAAGGAATCAAATCCAGATACGAGATGACAAATTCAGAGGGCGTCTTTGAATACAAATACCCCTCGGTCTTAGAATATTTTTCGTTCCACCACTCTTTGGTATTTTCTTTGTGCTGAGATCGAATCATTTGTTTCGCGCTCGAGTAAAAGTCAAAAGCAAATAAGAGAGACGCTCCATCTGACGCTGATCTTGTGGAGCCACTTTGTATTTTTCGTAGAGATCAAAGAGCTGCTTACCAAGGCTCGTATACAAATGAGAATCAATCACGGGCGTTGCCAATTTTTTGGACTCAAAATGACGACCCTCCTCAAGACCCAAAGATTCGATCACATCGTCACGGCTTGAGCTCAATGACATCCCCCACCACAGCATCCGCCCGCCACTTCTGCCTCAGGCGAAATTTTTTCCTCCGTCAAAGGAGGCAAATTTTTGATGCGATCAAACGCAAAAATACTGCGATGACTATCGGCCCACATAATTCCAACAGCATAATTGCCTACGAGATCTAATGAATGAACGCTTCGCGATCTTTCAAAGCGAGCATCGCGATAGTCCGGATGACTCGGCATTTCTCGACATACCGCGCACGTACAAGCGAGCCTCAGGCGAGCATAATCGACGACGTCGAGCTTTCCATCGGACCAAATAATCTGAAGGCCGCCACTCGAACGGCGAATCTCTTTGGGCTTCATGAGGACTAATTAAGTCCCGAATCAATCCTCAATCAAGAACATCTGGAATTCTGCCTTGTTGCCACTTCGACGCTTGCTCGCAAGGCGCACCTGATCCTCGGGCACACCCTTCGCAACGAGATAAGCGCGCAGGGATTCGAATCGCGTATCTATGATAGAACTCGATTCACCCGGTCCAACAACCCCTTGGAACTGAATGACTGAGCTGGGGTTTTCGAGCAAGAATTTACTCGTCTGATCAAGTGTCATCATCACTTGTGGCTCGACAGATGCATCGTTTGGCGAAAACGAAAGCTCACCCGGAATTTTTGTCGGATCTTTAGCAGCAGGGGCCTTGGCCGCCGCTTTTGGTACTATCGCTTGAGTGGCAACGGCAGCTTCGTCTCCCAGCCCTGCATCAGCCACTGTCGCCGCAGGAGCTGCGGATTTAGGCTTTGCAGATTGAGGCAAAAATTTATCCAGTGGTCGAGCGGGCGCTTTGATGACTTCAGTCTTAGTTGCTTCAGATTTTTTGAGATTGCGCGCCTCTTCACCGGTTTGCTGCGAACCTCCTTGAGTTATATCAGTTGCAGCTTGCGCTTCTGCTAAGGCAATCGCATCAGGACTCAAATCCATTTTCTCCGGAGCCTCCGTCGTTGCAGAAGCAGAAGTTTGATCTCCCTTAGCAGCATTTGGATCTACCGGAGTCTCAAAAGCCTCGGACTCTGCCGTATTTGCTTGAGGAGTAAGCATTCCTTCAGGCCCCTTGATTTGGCGAGGAGTGGGAAGAATTGCAAAGTTTGGAACTTCCTTTTTGGCTGCTACGGGAGTCGCCGCATCGGCCGATGCGGATTGAAGAGCCTCGCTCGAGATTTCTCCAGGCATGGAGGGGGTCTCGACGGGCTTCACTTCTGCATCGCTCGGAGCGGACTTCACAGAAGGGCTAAGATCGGTAGGAACCGCTGGCAAAATGGGAGTCGGCACTGGAGCACTCGAAGAGGCTCGAGCTCCCGGGACTTCTGCCACCGGTGCAGAACCGCCTTCATTTATTTTCTTTTCCACAGGAACCGCGGGTCGCACAGGCTGACGAGCTGGTGCCGGCGCAGACGGAGCGACAGGCGCCACTTTAGGTGCTACTTTTGGTGTCGCGACAGAATTTCGAGTGGATTTTGCCACTCCATTCGACTGAGCGGCTCGCTTCATCGCCAAATATTTTGCGAGAGCTGCCTTGGGCAGCGCTCGAGGTTCTTGAGAACGTGGCTTAGGCTCGTTATTCCACGCTGGATTCGGTGCTGGCAAAAATTCTGGCTCTGCTGCGGGCAGAGATGCGGGCGCTTGTGCAACAGCGGGTGCCGGCGCACGAACCGCCGCCAATGGAGCAGGCTCTGCTCGCTTTGCTGCCATCTTTGCTTCGTACGCTCCCGGATCGACAATGCTCTCAGACCAAAGGAGAGATTCTCTAAATTTTTGAGTCGCAATATCGTACCGAGCTTCATCCAACGCCACTCGACCTTCCGAAAAATTCACGCGCGCTTTTTCGAGATCACGATGCTGAGGCTCTTTGGTTTGCGCCTTTTCGAGCTGCCGAAATGCGCTGACATAAAGTTTGTTTGCATCCTGAGCAGCACAGCCCGACAGGCTTAAAGCCAGTAAAATCCGGCACCAAATTCGATTCATATAACCTTTATTCTACAAATGACGCGCGCGTCGAAGCAAGCTATGCAAAACAAATGCCTTTGAATGAAAAGGACCGCCTCGCTAACCTTGGAGATCTTGCTGCGATATTGGCTCATGAGATGAAGAATCCCATGAATTCCATCATCATAAACCTCGAATTGCTGCGTTCTACTCTGACCGAATTGACCTCGGGCGTCGAAACACCCTCCAGTCAGCGCGCTAAAAAATACTTGGATGTTGTGGAAGGCGAAGTCAAACGTCTCGACAAAGTGCTCAGAGGATTCTTGGATTTTGCGAGTCCGCCCCAAACAACGCGAATACGATTCAAAGTAAATCCCGTGATCAAACTCATGGTGGATTTTATGGCGCCGGAGTTTAAAAACAAAGGTGCGACTCTCCAATGTGAGCTCGAAAGCGAACTTCCCGCAGTTCATGGGAGTGCTGATCAATTCAAGCAAGCACTCCTCAATCTGATGCTCAATGCGCTTCAAGCCATGCCCGAACAAAATGGCCACACCACCGTCAAAACAAAGACAGAGGGAACGCATATCGTGATCGAAGTTTCGGACAATGGTACTGGAATTGATCCTCAGATTTTTTCTAAAATTTTTGATCCTTATTTTACGACCAAAACTAAAGGCTCAGGCCTTGGACTCACCGTAGTCAAAAGATTTGCCAAAGATCATGGCGGCGATGTCCGAGTAGAGTCCAAAGCTGGTCAGGGGACCGTTTTTGCGATTCTCCTTCCTCAATGGACCTCAGATCCCTCTTAAAAGCGTTTCTGAGCTGCATATTCTGATGCCGGCTTTTTGCGATTCAGATCAAAGTTTGGTAGAGCCAATGATTCATGGTGGCCAACCCCCTCAGTTTTTCGAAGGTTCGGATTCTCGTCGTTGATGACGAAGAAAACGCGCGCGAAGGCTTTGAAGACCTTTTACAAACCTGGGGCTACGAAGTCGCTCATGCCGGCGATGGTAAAGCGGCCCTCGAACTCGTCAAAAAATTTCAGCCTCATGTGATTTTGACAGACCTCGTGATGCCCGAGCTCGACGGAATGCAACTCCTCGAAAAGCTCAAAGAAGAGAAGCTCGCTTCCGAGGTCACTTTTGTAATTCTTTCGGCTCACGGCAATATTGATTCAGCGGTCGAAGCCATCAAAAAGGGTGCTTATGACTTTCTGACAAAGCCAGTGGATGTTGTTCGGCTCAAAATTTTGCTCGAGAATGTGACCAAACGTCTCGGCGTCGAGCAAGAAATGACGAGCCTGAGAGACAAGGTTCGACGTCTTGGAACTTTTGGCAAACTCAACGGCTCAACACCGCGAATGAAATCTGTCTTCAAGCAGATTCAAGTCATTGCACCGACGACGGCCTCTGTTCTCATCACGGGAGAGTCTGGAACAGGTAAAGAACTTGTTGCCAAAGCGATCCATACTCAATCAAAGCGCAAGGACAAAACCTTCATCGCGATTAACTGCGGCGCTATCCCAGAAACTCTCCTCGAAAACGAACTCTTTGGTCACGAGAAGGGCGCCTACACTGGAGCCAATACTCAGGAACAAGGCTGTTTTGAAGTGGCTGACGGAGGCACGATTTTTTTGGATGAAATCGGCGAGATGACGCCCGATATGCAGACCAAACTTTTGCGCGTTTTAGAAAATGGAACATTCCGACGAATCGGTGGCAAAAAAGAATTGCAGGTCGATGTGCGAGTTATCGCGGCCACCAACCGAGATCTCGAAGGCTTGGTTGAAGATGGAAGCTTTAGAGAAGATCTCTTTTATCGCCTCAATGTTTTTAGCATTAAGCTTCCGCCGCTGCGCGAACGATCCGAAGACCTCCCTCTTTTGGCACAGACATTTATCGAGGAGTTTAACTTAAAGAACGACAAGCACATTAAGGGCTTGAGTCGAGAAGCTCTCATCGTCATTAAAAAATATTCCTGGCCTGGAAACGTTCGCGAACTCAAAAACACAATTGAGCGCGCCGTGATCGTCTGCCAGGGCGAATTTATTGACGTAGCAGACCTCCCTGAAACGATGACATCTAAGGCTCATAAGGCCCCTACTGTTGAATTTCGCTTGGGCCAGACGATGGATGATGTGGAAAGAGAGTTTTTGTTTCACACGATCAACTATGTGGATGGAAACAAGACGAAGGCGGCCAAAATGCTCAATATCAGCCTTAAAACCCTTCATAATAAGCTCGCCAAGTACAAATCTAGCGTCTGATGTAATTCTTACTCGATCTCATGAAATCATATAAGCGCATGAATTTATTGGCATTTTTACCATTTTAGGGGCTTTGTGCGAGAGGCCCATGTAAGAATTACTCAAAATCCGATCCCAAAAACCGATGGATTTTTGGTAAAATATGAATGATTTCAAATAGTTAAAAAGTTGGCATGCGCATTGCATAAAGAGTCATCACATAGTTTAAGTTTTGGTGGCAACGAACCCTTAAACCCTTAATCCCTCCCCCAAAGTTGCCACCAGAATTGCAAAGAGCCCGGTGCGCAAAGCCCGGGCTCTTTTTTTTGGATCTTTATAATCCCCGATGGATCAGCTGTTTCTAAAGGCCCTCAGGCTTAATGAACAAGTAGTCCAAATGCGTGGGCCATGTCGACGAAGCTGCAAAACTCAAATTGAGATACCTCTCTTTGGTTGATCGATCTGTCGGTGCTTTAGAACCCCAAGGGCTCCACGAGCTCGAAGTGTATGGGAGATAAATCGCCATCCCAGTTGATCGTTTGTAAGAATTCGATGCCATATTTTGGACCGTCGCATCTCTGAGCGCTTCGAGCAAATCGAAACTCTTTGTCCCAAATGCCATATCACTTTCTGAGCTTGCGACTCGAATTCTCTTTTCCATTACCAAAGAAACATAGTCACCCAAATCACGATAATCCGAATCAGAGAAATTTAGAGTCTCGTCCGCGGCACTCAACATTTGCTCGCGAGTCAGACCGCTCTCACTCTGAAGTGACTCGAGCCATACGCCGAGCTTCTCTTTGACGGCTGCCATTTTATTGAGATCAAAAGCAGAGAGCTGGACCTGGCGAGTTCCCTGGCTTCCACCGCTGTAGCTCAGATAGTATTGCTCGACAGAGTCCTTAAGAAAGTTCGCAACACTTAATTCATCTCGAGAAGTAAACGCACTCAACAAATGATCGTAAGCAAATCCGGGCCCAGGAATGACTTCCTCCGAAGCCAGAAGATAGTCCGCATGTGGAACAAGAACATCTCCGATTTCGAGCATGGCCATGAGGCAGGCATCAAAACCGACAACATCGATTTTGCGGCCCAGTAACCCTTGAACTTGAAGAAAGGCCTGGTCGAGCTCCATCGTCGTGATGTGAGTGCCAGACGAGTAGTCATAAGAGATCCCTTTGACCGCTCTAAAGCCTTCTTGTTTTTTCCATCCTGATCCATGATTCCAAATGATCACGGCATAATGTTTGGCCGGATATTTCTCAATTCCCCAAGTCATGAAATCTGCAAGCACACGCCAATCCCCCATGTCTTGTTCAGGCATGTCCATCACGATGGGAGAATTAAATGAATTGCGCTCTTCGACATAAGCTTGAGTGGATTTTTCCATATAGACACGAGAGCTTCCCGACTTGTTCCACTCGTCCCACTGGACCACCACATTGACTTGATCTGTGGAGCCTACTTTTTCCATCTCTCGCATATCATCAAAACCAAATCGCTCGAGATCGTTGTCCGCATTCAGAAAAACGAGAATCGTCCACTCCTTTTGTGTTGGTGCTGGTATCTCATCTGCAAAAGTGGCAGATGCAAAAATTGTCGAGAATGCAATCGTGAATACATTGAATTTCATTGAGCCCTTACCCCCTTGGTGATGATTTTCTCTCGAACTCTGCATTCCGTCATGAGGGGGGCGAGTCAGCACAATGCAGCCAGTCACTTTGAAATGCGTCACAAAATATCACCTCTGAAGCTTGACGAAATGATCGATTGAAGTTGTCACAGGGCCACGCTAGAACCTCAAAAGTGAAAAAGGGGGCAGTAGCTCAGCTGGGAGAGCGCGTCGTTCGCAACGACGAGGTCGCCGGTTCGACCCCGGTCTGCTCCACCAAATCATTTCCAGACAACTTGCCGCATCATTGGCGTTCTCTGTTGGAAAACGAATCGCAGAAAAAATATTTTTTGGACCTTCAAAAATTCTTGCGTTTAGAAAGAAAATCCTCGGCCACTGTTTATCCATCTCGAGAAAACATTTTGCGAGCGATTCAGAGTATTGATTTTCCCGATGTGCGCGTCGTGATTCTCGGCCAGGATCCTTATCACGGAGAAAATCAGGCGATGGGATTGTCTTTTGCTGTTCCCAACGATCTTCGAGTCAAACCTCCGAGCCTTCAAAATATTTTTAAGGAGATCAAATCAGATCTCGGCATTGAGCTCGATCCCAAGCTCTCCGATCTGACGGGCTGGGTATCTCAGGGCGTACTCCTTTTGAATACAGTACTCACTGTCCGAAAAGGTCAGCCTTTTTCGCATCGGGATAAGGGATGGGAAGTTTTTACGGATCAAATCATCCAGCATCTCAATGCCCGAACAGAACCTCTCATCTTTGTTCTCTGGGGAGCCGCTGCTCAAAAAAAGAAACTCCTGATCACCTCTTCTCATCACTATGTCCTTGAGAGCCCGCACCCCTCTCCGTTTTCGGCAGATCGCGGATTTTTTGGATGTAAGCACTTCTCTAAGATCAATCACATCCTCTCTCAAAAACTTAAAAGCGCACCCATTGATTGGTCGAGAATTTCTCAATCATGAGCTCTTCAACCAAAAGTGATCATGAGTATTTTTTTGAAGTTGCGCTTCAACAAGCAAAAAAAGCAGCAAAGCAAAGTGAAGTGCCCATCGGGGCGGTCCTTGTGCACCAAGGAAAAATAATTTCGACCGCTTTTAACAAAACGGAGAGCCAAGGGAGTTTTTTGGCTCACGCCGAAATATTGTGTATTCAAAAAGCCACAAAGATTCTGAAGACAAAATTTTTGAATCACTGCGAACTCTATATCACTCTGGAACCTTGCTTGATGTGCTTTACTGCCGCTCGCCTGTCTCGAGTCAAAGCGATCCATTACCTGGCAGCGAGTCCTAAGTTTGGACGAAAAGGTCGAGCTTATTTTAAGACGGCCATCAAAAAATCAAGACGCAAAGAATTGACGCAACAGGCAGTGGGACTTCTCTCGAGTTTTTTTGAAACTCGACGATAATAGAAAGGAGTGATGTATTGGATCTTGGCCTTGGCCATGTTGCTCTGCGCCTGCGGCAGCGAAAAGGTGGAAATCGCAACAGGCGCCCAACTCCGCGTGAGTTTTTCGGAGCGCATCGTCTCAGTAAATTTTGATTTGCGCCCCGACTTTCGATTGAACTCACCCTATCGAAAAACTTTTCAACAAGGAGATCTTCTCCTCGCAAGAACCTACCTCAATCCAGGGAGCGCTGGCGCAGGAGCAAAGCTGGGAGCCTTTGCCGCACCTGACGATCTTCGTAAGGCTGTCTTTGACGAAGATCAGATGAAGAAGTTTCCCAATTGGAAGAAGCTTCCAAGAACTGTGCCTTCGGGGGCGCTTAAAGTTTTGAGTGAAGAACAAGTGGGCGCCACCATGGAGTTTCTGTTTCAGGATCAGCCCTATCTGATTGTAGGGGGAAGCATTCGGACCGAAGCTTTTAAGGATCTTCCGATTGGATTCTTGGCGCATCAGTACTTCATGGATTCAAACAAGAATATCACCGCAAGCCTCTCCTTGGCCGGGCCCACCCTCCTTGGGGATGGGGGCATTTACTTTCTGGGATACTTTGGCCTCAATCCATTCGTCCTTGAACA
>CAZUTA010000015.1:0-10609 GCA_964622975.1 uncultured Bacteriovoracaceae bacterium
TTCGAGCCCGTCAGTGATCGATCCACGCTGGCGCAGACTCAAAGTCTTAACAATTTTTGGAGCTGCGCTCTTTGAAAGCAATGTCTGAAAAAGGGCGTGTTAAAAGATTTTAGATGCTTCGAAGGACTCTTGTTTGGCTGAGCCTCATCCTGGCTTTTTGGGAGCACGTCAACGCCGCTCGGCCTTCTGAAGTGTTTCGCATACCGGGGTATCAAAAACACCTCAATCAACTCCGTGCTGATTATCATCGACAATCTAGTGCCGAGATTTCTTGCGTGAACTCGATGCTCTATATCGGCGCGTTTCCGGCGTCGCATGCAAAGCCTCGAGAAAATGTTGAGAGTGATGTCGTAGAGGCAGCTTTCAGACCAGACAAGAGCCCTTTTGACCAGGAGGCGAGAGATTGGCTGATCAGATATTTTGACAGTCAGGTCGCAAAATATGAACGAGTGCCTCCAGACGAATGGCTGAATCAGATGACCGCCCCGATGAAGTCACTTCATCTGACGCTGCACGAAATCACATTCGCTCATGATTTTATTGCTGATGAGTTCACGAAGTTGACCCGAAAAATTGATCAGCAGTTTTTTTTGGACAATCCTGCCATTTACAAAAGGGCCATTCGTGGGACAAAGCCCCTAGGGTTTTGGCGCGAAAGAGACTCTGTGCGTTGGAATCTAGCCGTTGTCAAAGTCCTTACGAAGATCTTGTTTGAAGAGGGGTATTCACCGGCCACTTTTTTGGAGACGATCTCTGAAGAGAGTCTGCAAGAATTGATATCGCAAAGAGTTATTGGATTCGAAGTCCATCGACCCGAACCATCAAGCTTTGGAGAGTTTAGGCATTCTGTTTCAATCCATCCGACGAATCTGGTTCTGGTGAGTTCTTTTTTTAAATCAAAGAATCCGAACAGCTCACTGAGTGATTTGTACGCTCTGTTTGTCAATCCGGGGTTTCGTGGCCGATCATTAAAAGGCAATGAGGCGAGTTCGTGGGCGTATAGTCCGAAGGTTCTAAAAAAGGAATACTACAAAATGTTTTACATTAAATTTATTGAGGTCCCGCACTATGGCATTATTGATGGAGCTCACTAACTCCTAGAATAATCTTGAAATCACGCTCACGCAGAGGCCCGAGGCGGCCCCTGTGGCAGCAATACCAAAACTCTTTAGCACAATGCGTGTCAGAGGATTGGGAATCAATTTGGGATAGCGATCAGCAAGCCTGAGATAGGATCGACCCACTGGAGTTTGAATCCAATATTCGGGCACACCAAAAAAGACAAAACCGGCTAAGGTCCCCGCGCTGGCCCCTACAAATTCAGAGTGGTTTTGAGGAAGTACGAATGGAGTAAATCGAGTCGCCACTCCAAACAAAAGACTGCCGCCAGCAAGAAGTGCCCCAGAAGCTTGAATCACATCAACTAATGCGAGTGAGGGAATCCTTCTGTGGATGGGGAGCGCAAAAGTTGAAACAACTCGAGCGACAGGGTGGCGTCTATACTTTCGCAAAGTACTGAGATCCATCAAGGCTTCCACTTTTTGTTGATTGCTCGCTGCCTTTAAAACGCTCTGCCAAAGAAGGAGTGTCTCCTGCCCCAAATCCCACTGATAAACTCTGATTGGACTTTCGACGGGTAAGAAGTTTTCGAGGATATCACTGTCATGAAACGGTCCACCGACAATATCGTTGTATCCGACCATATAAAAAAGCTTTGCCTTCAATGGGTTTTCTGCACTGAGATTGTGCGTTTCAATCCAAAAAACTTTTTGCTCGGGAATATCAAAGACTCGGACCTCTGTCGTCTTCAACTCAGAATGTGATTTTAAATATTCACTGAGTGTCAGCGTAAAGTCTTTGGGGGGCGTGCCTGTTTGCTCTGCACTTACCATTGCAGGAAGCAGCGCGACCACGATGAGTGCTTTGCAGATCCAAATCTTTAACATTAGAATTCGAGCCTCGCGATGAAGCTAGAACAGAGGAGTGCTGCGGTTGCACCCGCACCGATGCCGATGCTTTTAAGCACGGCTCTGGCTGGCCTGTTTGCAAATAATCCAGGGTAGCGATCGGCGAGTCTCAAATAAGTTCTTCCGAGTCCTGAATTGAGCCAGAGGTCTGGCGATAAAACAAAAGCGATGACGCCAACCGCACCTGCGGCACCCGTGAGGACTGCAAAACTGCCATGACGCTCAGCCAAAGGTAAATGTTGCGATGCCAAAATAAAAAGCGAAAGGCCTCCAAGAACAGGAACAAAAATTGCCTGAGTGTGATCGGCGATCATTGTGTAATTGGTCGAAGAGGCGATCTTTGCGTGGGGCTTGAGTGCTTGAATAATGGCGTGAATATCAAAGGTGCGACCACTCTCTTCTTTTTCGGCGCCGAGCTGGGCGAGGAGGAGTTCGTTTTGAAGGTTTAAAGCCGTCTCATAGGAGAGTTGCAGTGAGTAGACTCTGACAGGGCTCTCGGCGGGCGCGATCCTTATGGCTTCGTAATCAGAGCGAGGGTTTTTGAGAACTTCATTGTTGTAGGAGACCACATACCAAAGCTTTCTGGGGGAAGGCCGAGAGAGCGCAAAGGATTCGAAGTCCTTTAAATCAGGAGCTTCACCAGCAGCCCAAAATTCACGGGGTTCGTCATTGGCGATTTTGTCTTGATGATAGGCCAATCGAAGAGCTTTAAGATCGAGCATTTCGATTAAGTAGGCTTTGATTTCGGGAATCTCAAAGACTCGCGCCTCATAAGGAGAGATCCTTTCTCGCAGGTCGATGTATCTCTCGATGGTTTCCCTAAAATCATGAGATTTCTGAGCGGTGCCAGACGGCTCGGCAAAGATATGTTGTATGGACAAGCCCGTGAGTATGCAAAGGATGGGCGAAGCCCATCGGAAATTCTTCATGGATTTTGTCCTCCTAAGCTTTGGCGGATACACTTTTGGAAAAGATTTTTGATCGAATCAAGCTGAGCGACGTAGGATTTTATGTCCCGCTCCATCTTGGGTTTCACGAGGTAAATTCCGGTAGTGGTAACAAGGAGCGTATAAACGGGGAGTGAGATATGCATGGGGGGCTCCGCTAAAAGAATTGTCATCGGCAAAAGCAGCCAGGCAGCAAGTGCCCCTTTGTGAGACCAGAGATACTGCTTGAGGTACTGATGCGGCAGTACTCCAGTTTCTTTTTGAAGTTTGAGGTTTAGTTGTTCAATAAAGCGCAGGCGGAGTGCCTCGGGCAAAGTGGAGAGGCGAGTGTTTAGACGGTTCATAAAAAACTGAAGGTAAGTTTTTTGGCTCTCTTTCGATATAAAATGCAAGCCAGAGAGCATCGCCGGAATCTGAAACGTATAGGAGACACTCAAATCCAAAAGGAGTTTTTCGTTGATCCCTGAAATTTCGGGGGGATGTTTGAGAAGGTCAAACGAGACATCCATCAGAGAGAAGGCCGTGATCGTATCTGTATAGTTAAATCTGCTCCAATGCCACTCGGCTTCATCAAGAACAGAAAGCTCCTGATACATTCTTCCGAATTCTCTGACATCCAAAGCCGAGAGACTGATGCTGAGCTCGAAGCGACTTGATTTTTGTGGGTCTGAATCCGTGCCTACGGCTGAGGATATTTTGGAATACAATTGTCGAAGCGTTTTTGTGTGGAGAGAGTTTTTGGAGAGAAGAGTCATCGGTTTTGAATCAATGAATAATGGAGCATGAAGCGCCAGGATACGAATCTTTGCGGCAGAGGCTTCTTGCTGAGATTGATTGTCGGCGTTTTGTTGGGGAACGGCTATCGCCGTGGATAAATTGAAGTTCAAAATCAAAAGCAAAAAGAACGGAGACAAAAACTTCATATTAATGAACCACCTGAATTTCTAAGATCTCTCGTGCCCGCATCGACGGGTGAAGAAGCCTAAAGTGAACTTGAATTTTTGTTTGAGTGCTGCGAATCGGAACATAGCCGTCAGCTCCGCCAGCTCGAGCATTGGCAATAAAGTTTGTGAACAGCGCAGCGGGAGTGCTGACCGCCTCATCGATCTCCTGAACACTCTTTTGGGATGAAGAATAGCCTTGGCGAGAAGCAGCGGCTTTAAAGAGACTTTCTTCGAGGGACGCCTCGAGTGTAAGGGGATGTCGGATTTCTTGTTCAGACTGGAGTGCACCCAAAATATGCTTTTGGATGCGACGGGATTTGCCCCAATCTAAATGAGTGACCCAAAGGCGAGCTTTGTCAGCCGAAATCCAGGCCCCCACAATAATCCAAAACGCAGCAGAAATCCTGATCAATCCCGGATAGGATCCAAAGGCAAATCGAGAGCCGCCCGTCATCAGAGCAAAGCTAAAAGCTGTCCAGAGAGTATTGGTGATTCGGTTATGGCCTTTGAGAACTGTGTGCAATGGAGTGTTTGAATACTGGCGAGCTTCATTTTGCCATTTTTCGACAAAGAGACGAATCATCTGTTTGCCCTCAATCCGAATTGTCGAATCAAGTGGCTCAATCGTGAAGGTGGTTCGATTAAGCGCGCGCAAGAGTCCCACACAGCTGCTCGTTCGTGAGCCAGCGTCGGCAGATTGCGACAAAAGCAAAACGGAGAGCAGGCTTGTGACCAAGATAGAGAGGAATCGGATCATAGGAATGCGAATGCATTACTGATTCAATCGCAAAGAGTCGACGCGTCCCCGACCTAAATCCTCTCAACGTCAAAGATTTTGAAGACCTTGTGTCTTCGAAAGGCGCTTGCGTAGACGGCGGCAGCAAATGAGCTTAGTTGTAAGACATGAATTGGACCACTTCTCCTTATTTGCCGGGTCAGGGACCTAAGCCGGATTTGCCAAGCGCTAGATCTCCGGTGACGGAGGAGACTTCTAAGACAAATGAAGTATTTGTGCTCGGGCTTGAAGCTTATGAGCGAGGTTTTTATTGGGAGTCTCACGAACTTCTCGAAAGTCTTTGGCACCTCCAAACGGGCTCAGAAAAAATTCTGCTTCAGATTCTGATTCAGCGAGCGGCTGCAAAACTTAAGATAAAAATGAAGGACGACACTGCAGCTCGAACGATTTTGACATCGGCACTAAGCAAAGTTGACGAAATCAGCGCCGCAGATCGGACCCTTTTGGGAGTTGATCTTTTGGAGCTCAAAAATCAGCTCGAAGGCATTTTAAAGGGCATTTGACAGTTTTAAGCGCCCCTTGAGCAGGACCTAAAGACTTGTGGTATTTTGCTCTTTGCGGCGCGTGGATGCATGAAATGGCAAACTTTTGCATTGGGAGTTCTGTTTTTTTTATCGGAGAGCGCCGATGCGCGTGTTCCGCGGTGGCAGTCGGCGACTCGCCTGTTTTGTAAGACGGCTATTCGCCAGATCGAAGGTGCGCTTGAGTTAGATCCCGTCAGGCGATTCATGTTTCGGTTTAGAACGAGCCCCGACATCATGGGCTTGGAGCCTGCACGGTATGAGGCTTTGCTCAGCCAACTCAAAGAGGCATCTCCTCAAGAACTCAAAGACATTGTGATTCGCTTACCGAAGCTCGATCGGGGAGAGTTTAAAGAAATGAGAATTTCTCCCATCGTCATGGCCGGGTGGAGGCAACTGGGGTTTGTCAATGCTGAGGGGCGGTTTGATATCGACGCTGATCCACGAATGATTATTCAAAAGTTTGAAGAACTCTCCGGCTTCAAAGTGCTGCTCGAAGGAAACCCTTTGGGCCTAAGAAAAGTGGCCGAATATCATTATGTCGTCGGAGATTATCCGCTTCGCTCTCATGAGGATTATATTCGTCTTCTGGTTGAAGGAGTTTTGCCTGTTTCGGATATTCATGATTTTTTGTTCCATATGGCTCAGCTCGTCGATCCGGATTATCGAAGATTTGTGCATCTGGCGGCTCGCTTTGATCAAATGCTTGGGACGGATAATGCGAAGCACTCGCCTCTCAATCTCGCCTTTGAAGGAGGGGATGTTATTCCTGACTTTGATGTTCTCTTTGGTCCCGTCCAACTCATGAATACTTATTTGTCGGCTAAAGCAAGTCAGTTGTATTTTTCTTCGCCGAAGGAAGTGTTGACGAGTTTTGCATGGCATGGAGATGGTCGTGCTTATCGATTGGCGCGGGATCGCCGGAGGATGAGAGATTTTCTCTATCGAATCAATTTGACGGAAGATATGATCCGACCCCGCACATTACTGCTGGTGCTGATGGAACATGAGATGAAGTATTTTTTGGGCGCTCAGACGACACGTAAAGATCCAGAGTTGCTCAAGGAGATTGAAGCAGAGATCCGTTATCTTAGTCTGCAGCGCCAGAAATAGACGATGCCATCTCTTGGAGGTGATGCTTACTGAGGCTCGATCAAAATCGCCTGGTGTTCAAAAACGCGACCTGAAATCTGAATTTCTTTGATTAGATCTTCCTGTAAATGATCATTGATTCCAAGGAAAACAACTCGAACGCCTTGGGAGTCTTCGAGTGATTTGAGGATCTGCGGCCAGAATTTGACATACTGAAGAGTGCTCTCCCACGCGCTTCCACTCAGAAGAGCAAACGAACGACTGCGCTTGCCTTTTGCCATGACTCGAACCACCTCCGAAAAAAATATCTCAACGGCAGGACCCGACGGGGGAATCCCACCGCACGAAATGGGCGAATGTTGTGGCGCCGGTTGTTCGCCGTCAAAATTACAAAAGCACAAGCCTCGATCCATGATGATGGCTCCAAAATGATTATCCGGAAACGGAAAGACTTTTGTATGATCCATCAAAACAATGGGCGGCAAATCTTCGTGCTGACGTGACCCAAACCGAAGTTGTGTCAGAGCCACCTCATCTATATCGGTCCTCACCACTTCGACCTTCCTCTTCATTTTTGAACGAGGTCCGTAGTAGAGATTGAGAAGTACCGAAGGCAAAACCAATTGCTCTGCGGCACCATCGCCCAAAAACAAAATCCTGCGAGGAGTTGCTGCGCGCAGGCCTTTGAAAATCATTTTTTTATGGAGTGGATACAATGGATCGGGCTCTTGCTTGTCGGCGGGACGCTCGAGGGCTTCCTTCAATCGATAGAGACCGCGATCAAACAGAAACCGAGATAAAGTCTTAGCGCACATGGTCCTATGTGAAACCGCAAAAGCAGTTTCAGAGGGCGAGCTCAAAGCTGAAATGAGAATCACGCCCACGACAATTCGGCAGTAAAAAATCACGCATCGCTTGGATAGCGAGACTTGGATGACCTGTCTAGAGCCACAGTCGGTTCTCAGGGGGGCGCAATTCAAGGTGGGTGCTAACATTCGGATGCAGTCCCCCCCTTCTCGCGGGGATGAATTGCTGCTATTAGGTTGCTCAAGGAGTATTTATGAGCAGATTGTTTTTGAGAGTCGTTTCTTTCGCCGCCTTTGGAGTGGTCGCCGCATCTCCTACGTTTGCCTGGGTTAAGCTCGTGAACTGCGAGGTCGTTAGACTGAGTAACATGCAGGCAGCACTCACGGGTGTGGTTGTGTGCGAGAAGTCTGAGCCCGAAGAAGCGCTTTCTGATTTGACCAAAAATCGCTCCGGCAAGATTATCCTCACTGTCAGAAATCCAGAGCCGCCAAATCAATACACGGTTCAGAGTACGGTCGACAAAATGACGAGTCTCGCGACACAACTCTTGACGACCGCCCTTGGCTCCAACCTTAAGGTAGAGCTTTTTGGTCTCTCAGAGCCGCTTACCGACGGAACATTTAAGCTCAACACAATGGAAGTCACAGTCAAAAAGCCATAGTATTATGTCTACTCGTAAGGCTGAGGATGCTAAAACTGGGTTTTTCAGCTCCTGAAGATGGGTGATTGCAGCTAAAAGAATGGGCATCATGTCAGTGGTTCCATTCATGAAGACAGCTCAATCCATGCCTGCTGAGGCCCGAGAACTCTCGGTTGTTGTTCCCACTTATAAAGAGGTCCTCAATCTGCCCGGACTGCTCAAGCGCTTAGAGATGATCAAATCACAGTTTGATCGGTTTGAAGTCTTGATCAGTGATGATGATAGCGGGGATGGATCCGAAGAAAAAATCGCAGAACTCAATTTGCCTTGGGTCAGGATGCTGGTGCGAAAGCAAAACCGAGGGCTCAGTCCTGCCGTCATCGAAGGGATCGAAAAATCCAAATACGCCACGGTGGTGGTGATGGATGCGGATTTGAGTCATCCGCCCGAAGTCATTCCGGAGATGGTGCGTACATTGTATTCGGGAGATACGGATTTTGTGGTGGGTTCACGCTATGTCAAAGGGGGGAGTATCGATCAAGATTGGAGTTTTTTGCGCTCTGTAAATTCTTGGGGGGCGACCTTGCTTGCTCGGCCCTTTGCATCGATTAAGGATCCGATGTCTGGATTTTTTTCGCTTCGGCGCTCGACATTTTTGCAGGCTCGAAATCTCAATCCTATTGGATACAAGATTGGGCTAGAGCTCATCGTCAAATGTAATTGCCGAGACGTCAAAGAGGTGCCGATTCATTTTGCAGATCGTGTATTGGGCGAAAGTAAATTGAGCCTTAAAGAGCAGCTCAAATATTTGCGACATATCAAGAGGTTGGCGGATTATAAGTTTGGTAATGCTTCGTTTTTTGCACAGTTTGCGGTGGTGGGAGGTTTGGGCGTCATTGTCCAGATGACGGCACTCACTCTCTTGGTTCAGTTGGATCTGAGTATTCAATGGGCCGTCGCTCTCTCCATTTTGACAGCGATGACCTCTAATTTTGCTCTCAATCGCGTCGTGACATTTAGTGGGGGTGCCCATGGAAACTTGCTTAAACAATATGTGAGTTTTGTCGGAGCGTGTTCGCTCGGAGCATTTGTGAACTATGCGGTGACGATGGGATTTATTCGGGCGATTCCGGAACTCGAAAAAATCCCGCAGCTTCCGTCGCTGGCAGGAATTTTGGCAGGAATGCTTTTTAATTTTATTTTGAGTCGTTATTTTGTTTTTAAAAATCAGGCGACTCCTGCTTCCAAAGACTAAATGCGCTTTTCCCTCGCCGTTTTGTTTGTTCTTTTGCTCGCCCGGGTTTGCTATTGGACTGAGCCCTACGGAGTGTCGGTCGATGAATCGACCTATCTTGCAATTGCCGAAATCCCTCAAGCAGGTGGGACGCTCTATCTCAACGCAGTCGATCGCAAGCCCCCCGGACTATTTTGGATTTATCAAATGGTGGGAGAAGTGGCAGGCCCTTGGAATATTCATGCGGTTCATCTTCTGTTTTTGGGGTTCATCCTAGGATTATGTCTACTTGTATACCGTCTGAGTTTAAGACTGGGGACGAGCAAACAAGAGGCAAAACTGGCGGCACTTTTGTTTGCTGTTTTTTCGAGCTGTTTTCCGAGAGAGATTTTGTCAGCCAATGCCGAAATTCCCATGCTCTTGTTTTTGGGCGCGGCATTTTTGTGTTTTGATCGGGCTCAAAGTTCATTATCGCTTCGCTCGATGTTCGGGATGTTGGCTGTAGGAATTTTGGGGGGGCTTTCGGTCCTTTGCAAACAGTACGCGATTTTGATTTTGGTTTTTGGATTTTTGGGGCTCTACGCTACTCGTTCGAAAGGCGAGTTGTTGTCTTTTGGTGCTCGGGCGCTCTTGGCTTCTGCGGGTGGGGCCATCGTTTTTGGCGCGACGTATTTTTACTTTAAATCGCAGGGCGCTGCAGATGCGTTCATGTATTATTTTGTCCGCAGTGGAATGGAGTATGTCGCCGCTTCTCGCAGTATTCAAAACAACGCCACTTCAGGATTGTTAGCAACACTGGGAATGATTGCAGCGTGGCTTCCGCTTTGGTGGACCGCATTTGTAAGGCTTAAATCGCAGTGGAACTCTCGAGAGATCCAATCTGCGGCTTGCGCCGTGGTGGGGGCGGCTCTGACGATTTATCTTTCGGGGCGTTATTATACGCATTATTTTTTGCCGCTCGTGATGGGCTTGAGTTTGCTTGCGGCTCCAGCATGGCGCCTCTTGAGCGCAAAGCGTTTTGGGGCCTGGACTTTGAGTGGATACGCAGCACTCAGCTTTGGAATTTTTTTGGTGCTCAATACTTTTCGCGACGAAGTCGGAGTGAAGGCTTCATTTAATCAAAAGCGTCAACACGAACTCATGGACGTGGCCCATCAAATAAAGGAGCTGACGGCGAGCACGGATCGGATCGTCGTGTGGGGAATGGCGTCTCAGCTTTATGTGATGAGTGAGCGAGGAAGCGGAAGTCGATTTATTTTTTCGGATTTTGTCTCGGGTCGTCAGCCCGGATTGGCTTCTGAGGTATCGGTTCCGCAAAGGGGAGCTCAAGAGGAATTTTTGGACGATCTCTATCGCGCTCAACCGAAGATCATCGTTGATACCTCAGGCGCTCAACTCAATGACTATGGAGCGTTTCCGTTTGAGAGGTTTCCGAAAATTGAATCCTATATCACTCGACACTATTTTAAGGTGGCAGACGCTCACGGACACCAGATCTGGATGCGCTCACCTCATTGAGGCGAAGACGTTTTGAAGCCTCATGATTCTTAACGAAATTTCCTGATTCCGTACTTGAGAGAAAAACGCCCACCAGGGATTTTTGAGCGTGCAACTCAAATCGGTTGAGAGAAGGTCTCCCTGCGCTCAAAGGAGACGGACTG
>CAZUTA010000015.1:10709-48863 GCA_964622975.1 uncultured Bacteriovoracaceae bacterium
GACTTCAAAACGTCTTCGCATCAATGACAAAGCGGTATTTGACCTGGCCCTTGAGCATTCTCTCATACGCCTGATTGATTTTGTCGGCACTGATGATTTCGATATCACTTGTGATCTTATGTTTGCTGCAATGATCGAGCATTTCTTGAGTTTCTTTTATGCCGCCAATCAAGGACCCCATCATTTTGCGTCGACGCATGATGAGTGAAAAAACTCCGAGATCCAAAGGAACATGGGACGCTCCCACTATCATGAGCGTGCCTTCGCGTTTGAGAGTGTCAAAGGCCTGTCCCAAATCATGTTTGGCCGCCACAGTGTCGATCAAAAAATCAAAATGACCTTTGACCTGATTCATTGCGTCTGCGTCCGAAGTGAGAACAAAATGTGAGGCGCCGAGTTTTTTGGCATCTTCCTTCTTTGAAGCTGAGCCACTCAAAACCGTGACCTCGGCTCCAAAAGAATGACCGAGTTTGACGGCCATATGTCCAAGACCTCCAAGTCCTAAGACGGCGAGTTTGTGCCCCTTCGAAAGTCCCACAAATCTGAGGGGGGAGTAGGTCGTGATTCCGGCGCAAAGGAGCGGAGCTGCGGCAGCAGCGTCGAGATTTTCGGGAACTTTAAGAACAAAATCCTCCTGCGTCACAATGTGAGTTGAATATCCTCCGTGCGTGATCGTTTTGCCGTCTCTTTCGAGACCGCTGTAGGTCCCGACAAACCCCTTATCGCAGTACTGCTCCAAACCTTCTTTGCAGCTGCCGCAGTCTCGGCACGAATCCACCATGCATCCCACACCGACGCGCTCACCGACTTTGAATTTTTTGACTTGGGCGCCGGCCTCAATGACTCTGCCTACGATTTCGTGACCGGGGACGATCGGATACATCGAAAAACCCCATTCGTTTCGCGCCATATGAATGTCCGAATGACAGATCCCGCTGTACTCGATTTGGATCAAGACATCGCGCGGATTGAGAGATCTTCTGTCGATCGTCAGGGGTGCGATTAAATCTGTAGGACTCTGGGCTCCGTAGGCACGTGCTTTCATCGACTTAAATACTAGGCCAAACCAGAAGGCGTGATAAAGTAATTTGGAGATGACTGAGACTCAAACATTTCAGACGGATCTCAAAGCTGGGCGAGAGTCCTGGGAGATCATTCGCGAGATTGTAGAATCCGGTCAGCGTCTCAAACTCCAAGAATATCTGGACGGGCTTTCAAGCGGAGAAACGGCGCGTGCGATATCGCGCTTGGATCAGGACACTCAAAATCGACTTTTGGTTTTGCTCGATCCCGAAGATGCCGCGGACTTGATGGAGGATCTCCCCGACGCGCAGGCCGCAGACCTGATTGATGATTTGCCGGATGAACAAGCCGCCGCGATCGTCGAAGAGATGGCCTCGGATCAAAAGGCGGATATTCTTGCCGCTCTCCCTCGCGAAGAGGCTGAGGCGATTTTGGACGAGATGGATCCTGAGCAAGCCAAGGACGCAAGATTTTTGATGTCCTATGCGGGGGAGTCTGCCGGGGGCATCATGGTCACCGAGTATTTGCAGTATCGCATGAACTTGAGTGTTCAGGGTGTGCTCGATGATTTGCGAAACAACGCCGAGACTTATTCCAATTTCGATGTCTTGTATGCGTATGTCGTTGACGAAAAGGCTCGCTTAGTCGGAGTGGTCCGGCTCAGAGATCTTTTGCTCGCGCCTAACGAAAGCATGGTCGGCAATTTGATGTCTCCAGATCCAGTCAAAGTAAAGACGTCGACGAGTCTTGAGGAGCTGCAGGAACTTTTTGATCGTTCGGAATATTTTGGGCTTCCCGTCGTAGATGATCGAGACGTCTTATGTGGAGTTGTCAAAAGACGATCTTTGCAGGAGGCTCTCGAAAACCGCGCAGAAAAAAACTTTTTGACTGCGAGCGGAATTTTGGGGGGTGAGGAACTTCGAAGTCTGCCCAAGCGCGTTCGCTCGCTCCGACGCATGTCGTTTTTGGTCCTCAAGATTGGACTCAATTTGATTTCGGCTTCGGTCATTGGCATGTACTCGGACACGCTTCAGGCCACGGTCGCACTGGCCTTGTTTTTGCCGATTATCTCGGATCTCGGGGGGGTCTCCGGCAATCAAGCATTGGCGGTGAGTATCCGCGAGCTGACTTTGGGGATTTTAAAGCCCAGAGACTATATCTTGGTTTTGATCAATGAAGCCAAACTGGGCTTGAGCCTCGGCGCCCTGATGGGGCTCATCTTGGGAACCGTTGCGGTGATGTGGAAGGGAAGTCTGATTTTGGGCACGGTCATTGGAGTTGCCATCGCACTCAATACGCTGATCGCCGTTTGCTTTGGGGGGATGTTGCCGCTGATTCTCAAACGCTATCGAATCGACCCTGCGTTGGCATCCTCCGGCATTTTGACCTTTGTGACCGATGCGTGTGGATTCTTTTTTGTGCTGGCATTTGCGGATCTGGCCTTTAAGTTTTTTTCGTAAAAACATGTAACTATTGATGGGCGGCGTGACTTTGAATAGCCTCGCCCTCTGTGACAGAGGGTTATTGGATTCCCCCGCTCGAAGCGCTCCTGGCTCGCTCCCCCCAAAAGGGAGCTCTTGCGGCTTTGCGCTTAGGCGATAAAACATTTGATGATTTTTTGGTTCTTTCGGGTCGAGAAGTTCAGACAAAAGTTTTTCAGTATGCTGAGTTTTTAAAGGATTTGGGTTTAGGCCAGGGCGATCGCATCGCAATCAAAGGATACAACGGGATTGAGTGGGTGGCCCTCGATTGGGCGGCGATGATTTCTGGAATTGTCACGGTGCCTTTGTATGGAGCTTCGGTGGATTCTGAGGTCAATCATATCCTTCGGGAGGCTCAAGTGCGGGTGCTTTTTGTAGATGAGACTCACGACGCCTATGAATGCCGGCAGGTGAGTTTTGAAGAACTCGAAAGCCGCGCAAGCCTTTTGAGTGGAAATTATAGACCCACCAAAGCCGTGCGCCCCGAGATGTTGGCGACATTGATTTATACGAGTGGAACTCAAGGCCGGCCGAAGGGTGTCATGCATAGTTTTGGAAATCTGTGTGAAGCTCTCCTCAGAGCGAATGAAGTGGTGAATATTGGTTCGCGAGATCGTATGATTTCGTACCTGCCACTTTCGCATGTGGCCGAACGCATGTTGATCGACGTGGCCTCTCTTTATACAAGTGCTGAAGTTTACTTTATTGATAAAGTGGAGCGGATGGTGAGCCAGCTTCCTCACGTGCGGCCCACTTTGTTTTTGGCGGTGCCGCGAATCTGGGACATGCTCAAGTTTAAGCTCGAAAAAGAACTCAAATCGAATCCTGTCATACAGCGGCGACTCGCTCGAGTGCCCGCCGTGATGAGGCCTTGGATTGTGAGACGAAGCATCCGGCGCAAAATGGGACTGGATCGATGTCGCCTGGTGTTTTCGGGGGCTGCAAAACTGGGATCGCAGACGGCTGCTCAGTTAAAGGAATGGGGGCTTTCGGTTCATGAATGTTACGGTCTGACCGAGACGCTTTGTGTTTCGACAATGACTCGACCAGATCAGATCGTTTTTGATTCGTGTGGCCAACTCTATCATGGAGTGCAGGCCCGGATTGCAGAAGATGGAGAAATTTTACTCAAGGCTCCGTTTCATTTTGAAGGCTATTATGAGCAGCCCGAAGCCACGGCCGAAGCTCTGCAAGAAGGGTGGTTTCATACGGGAGATGTGGGTCACTTTGATCCCGAGGGCAATCTCTTTATTACTGATCGAAAAAAGAATTTGTTCAAAAATTCGGGCGGCAAATATGTCGCCCCTCTTGTGGCAGAAACGCTGCTCAAGAATTTTCCTGCGGTGCGTGAAGCCATTGTGCTTGGCGAAAATCGCCCCAATTGTGTGGCGCTCATCAATTGGGATTCGAGTCTTGGAACACTAAAAGAACTTGAGGCTCATCTTGATTTTGTAAATCAAAAATTGGCACCTCATGAGCAAATCAAAAAAGTCGCGTATTGCGAAGAAGTTTGGAGCGCGAGTACGGGCGAGCTGACGGCGTCTTTAAAACTCAAAAAGCGCGTGATCCTCGAAAAATACTCGGCAGAGATTGAGGCATTGTATAACGCTAAAGCCAAATTAATGAGTATTGATGAATTAACGGAAGGAATGCAAAAACGTGCTCATACTAGTTTCTAATGATGATGGATTTTTTTCGGATGGCATTTTGGCTCTCAAAGAGAGGCTCAAAGAACTCGGAGAAGTGTGGATGGTCGCTCCGGATCGCGAGCAGTCCGCCAGTGGACACTCACTCACATTGCATCGTCCCTTAAGAGTCAAACGGGTCGAAAAACGTGCGACGGAATTTATGGTGGATGGGACCCCAACGGATTGCGTGAATATTGCGATCAATAAGATCTTGCCGCGTAAGCCAGATATTGTGGTGTCGGGAATCAATCGGGGAGCGAATTTAGGAGACGATGTGACGTATTCAGGGACTGTTTCGGCAGCTCTTGAAGCGACCTTGCTTGGCGTCCCTGCGATTGCGATGTCCGCGGTCCCGGATGCGCAAACGGATGAGCTCAAATACGAAGCGGCTGCTGATTTTGCAAAGTTTTTGGCGGCAGAGGTTCTCAAGTTTGGCTTGGCCCCCGGGACAATGCTCAATGTGAATGTGCCCTCGGAGACTGTCGTTGGCGAGAGACGCAGCGTTTTGTGCCGTATGGGTAAGCGGCTGTACTCGGATGTTGTCGAAGAAAAATTGGATCCCCGAGGAAAGCCCTACTATTGGATCGGAGGCTCAAAGGTGGGAAGCCATGTGGAGCCGGGCACCGATGTTGAGGCGGCGGAGCAGGGCAGAATTTCGGTCACCCCGGTCCAGCTGGATATGACCAATTATATGTTCCTTTCGAGACTCGCTAACTGGGGCTTGCCTGCGTATTCCTAACGCGGTAATGGCTTAAAGGTCTTTTTAAGACGTTTTCTAGAGGTGGACCGTTAGCTCAGTTGGTAGAGCAGATGACTCTTAATCATCGGGTCGAAGGTTCGACTCCTTCACGGTCCACCATTTTTGATTCAAAGCCGCATCCTTCAAGTCACGGTAAAATAGGAGTTGAATGTCGACGACCAATACGACTTCGGCCTCTGCGCTTGCGCCTGCTTCGGCTGGCTCAGCCTCGTTTACCAACAAGGTGATTAAAGCACTCAAACTCGAGGACAAGTACCGCGATCAGAACCGGACCATGTCTGGTGACTATCAGATCATCGAACATATCCCCTCAAAGAAAATGTTTGTGGTGCCTGTGCATTGGATTGATCTCTGCAGAAAGCATCGAGGCTATATGCAGCTTGCGGCGATGGAAGAGATCAAAAAAATGCTTCTCAATCACGAGAAGATGCCCGCCTATCCATATCAATAAAACAACTTTCGCACTTTGGGTTGAGCTAAAAATGCCAAAACAATGCAGGTAATTGTTGTGCGCAAAGCCGCATAAACAGACGCGTGAATCACGGCGTAGATACAATCTGCCAGCGCTAAAAGAGCCAACAAAAAGACAGCGGCATACCAAGCCCAGGCTTTGAGGTTCCATAGAGAGTGCGCTGTGGCCGTACAGAGGTAGCCCAGCAATACTAAGGCTGCACTCGTCGCCCAATCACCGAAATAAAGACTAGAAAAAAGTAGAACTGAAACACACATCAGTCCTGCAATAAAAAAAAGAGCCGTTACTCCCTTGATAATGAAGGGACGCTCTCGTCTCCTCAAAACACCGCTCATTGCTTTCAATCTATCTGGCTCGCAATTGAATTGCTAATTTTTGATTAAGAATGTCTCGCTAGATTCTTTAGTTTCAAAAACTTTCTGGGGGCCTTCTGAAAAATTTGGACAAGCCAATGAATTAGTATACGTTCTCTTGAACGGGTTAAGGGTTGCGGAATTCAAACAAAAATTAAAGGGGTTATTTCGATTGAAACGACTAGGGGCCATTGCATCTTTTTGTATCGGGTTGGGATTGATTGTCGGGGGGAGTTCTTCAGCTCTTCTGGCAACGACATGCACGCTCGGCATGTCAAGCCTCGGGGGCTCTGACCCTGTCCGGGGGCCGCACGAGCGTCGACTCGTTGTTTTGGATACCAATATTCTTCTCAAAGATCCGCAGTATTTGCTGACATCGCCTGATCATTTGGTGATTCCCGATGCCGTGATGCGCGAACTCGATGGCAAGAAAAAGGGTCTGACGGATCTCGCGCAAAAGGCGCGTGAGGTCGTTCGGATTCTCAACTCATTCTTGGGAGACAATCCCGATCCTAAAGCTTTTGAGGAGGGTGTGACTCTCAAGGACGGTCGCCGAATTATTTTTGCCAAACCTCCAAAAAAATCAAAAAATCTCGACGTCTCCATCAATGATGATGCGATTATTGCAACCGCGGTGGAGTGGAAGGGATTTGCAAAGGAGATGAAGGGGTTTGAAAAAACAGAAGTCATGTTTATGACAAACGATCTCAATCCTCGGATTCGAGCGGTCCGAGAAGGCGTGAATGCAAGAATTCTGACCCATGCTTCTAAGTTTGATATTCGCCCCGAAGAAGACTCGTTTCCAGAAACCATGTATCTCATGCTCGAAGAGGCAGAACTTTCTGATCTCGTCAGTCTCATGAAGCCTTTGGGGCCCAATGATAATCCGGCGGAGCGAGCCAAAATACTGCTTGAAAGACTCGGCGGTCAGGGGCTCTCGCAAAATCAATTCGTTGTTTTGGTGCCCAAAGATATGGATCCCGAAGGCAGTGCCTACTTTAATATGGTAAAGGTCGGAAGCTTTCGCCAAAACTCAGGCGAAGAAGCGGATTCGCATGCAGCCTATCAAGGCAAAGCCTCTCGAATGATATTTAAGTTTCGCCAAACTCCAGAAGGTGAGCCCGAGCTCCATCCTCTTCGAATCAATGATATTCGCCGATTTGGAGATATGGGACTTTTTGCTCGCAACTTAGAGCAAATGCTTTTGATGGATCACCTGATGGATCCTGAGATCCACATGCTCACCGTGTCGGGCCCTGCCGGAACAGGCAAAACTTTGATCGCTGTGGCGGCGGCTTTGCGCCAAGGACCTAACGATGTCAAAAGTGTAGTCAAAATGTCGGCTGCTCAAGGGCAGGGATCCAAGCGAGAGCTTTATCAGAGGATTTTCTTTTCGAGGCCCACCACATTGGCAGGGGATTCGTTGGGGTATCTGCCAGGTACCTTGCTTGAAAAACTCAGGCTTTATTTTGCTCCCATCGAGGACAATTTGACGAGTCTCGCGCAGCTCAAGCAACAAGCGGCTCTCGAGATTAATAACGGTGTTCAGTCTCGAGACGCTGAGAAGTCTGACAAACCAGAGTCTGAGTTTATTCAGGCGCTACTCAATACAGGTAAGGTAAAGCTTGAAGCGATCCAGTATCTGAGGGGACGATCTATTCCCAATGCGTTTATTTTGATCGACGAAGCGCAGAATATGTCCTTTGGAGATGCCAAGCTTTTTTCGACCCGACCCGGTGTCGGAACAAAGCTCGTCTTTATGGGAGATACCTCGCAGATTGATGATCCCAGATTGACGTCTACTTCAAACGGACTCAGCGAAGCGGCTCGGCGTATGGCAGGATTTTATCGAGCAGCGCATATTACCTTGAGACAGGGTGAGAGGTCCGAGCTCGCGACTGAAGCGGCGCGACGCTTTGAGTTGAACGAGTAAAAAAGTGTTTATTGGGGGGCGAACTTGCCGGCCATACCGGTCGGGTCGAGTTCGTCCACTTTACTTCTCAAGAACGCAAGGCGTTTGAGTTGAATTAGGTCATCGTAGGATTTTTTTTCTGATTCTGTGGTGAGCGATTTAAAATGCTCTCGATCAAAGGGGACGGCTTCTTCGATTTGCTTCCAAGTGATGGGCTCTCCAATGATGACTTCGACGCGGACTCCGTGTTTGTTTAGAGCCTCACCAAAATAGGCTCTGCGACTGGCGGCAATCGACGTCTTTTTGAGTTGGAGATAATGGTCAGAATTGCGTACGACCTTGAACGTGGGAACAACAACCCCCATTGTTTTGGCCATCGTGACGGTGGTGGGATCCCAAGAGCTGTCGTATGTGACGGGATGGTTTGAATGAGGAAGTTGGGAAGCAATACTCCCGCTTGGATACAGAATAAGTGCTCCGCCGCGCTTTTTGAGCTCGAGCATCCTTCGGAATTCTCTTCGATTGAGTGTGTCGGCTTCCTGGGCAATCTTTTGCTCCGCCTCAGACCAAGACTCGCGGGGTTTGTTGTCAAACTTCCGATGGCGACGATCCACATAAATAAATTTGGAGGGGAGCTCGGGATGGGTCTTCATGGTTTCTTCCAAAAAGTGGGCAACCAAAATGGAGTAGTCTGTGCGACCCATGGCTTCCAAAATCCGTGCATCGGTGGCTCCATCGAGCACACCGGTTGGATGATTGGAGATCATCAAAAAAGGCCCCGAAGTGGGAATTTTTTCGAGCTCTCTGGCAGAGAGGATGATCCGATGGCCTACGGTTTCGTAGGCGACCTGCATAAACGATTTGCCTCGATTTTCAGGATCTTTGGAAGCTGCCAAGACACGTCGATAAAGAATATTGGCCTCGAGCGCTGGAGAAAAGAGTGGAGCCATCCGGTTGGCAATTCCTCGAACTCCCCAGGGAAGAGGCTCTCCAATAATTCTCTCTAGATCCACAAAGACGATCGGAGCGGGCTGATTTGCTTTTTTGGTATGTCCCCAAAGGACTCGAAGCGCCAAACGACAATACTCCCATGAACTGATTTTTGATTTGTCGGGAGTCTTTGCGACGAGAGGAGCGGACAATATAGCCGCTAGGATTGACCACGATAACACCACAGACTTCATTGTTTAAATTCCAAACCGAGCCACTGCCCTTCAAGTTAAAAAATGCAATTAAAATGCCATTTTTTAAGCCTTTGACGAGTACAAAAAGCGAATAATTTGGGTGGCTTAAGCGTGTGGGCATCCAAATTTGTGCTTTCTCTCGTGCGGCAAAAGAGCGCAGAATCAGATCTAATGGCTCTCAATCCGCCTACCGAAGTGGACCCATCGTCTCGAAAGAGCCTCCTCAAATCGGCGGGCGCGATGGGAGTTGCGACGTTTTTTAGCCGGATATTGGGGCTCATCAGAGAGTTGGTTTTTGCATTTTTGTTTGGAGCGAGCGATGCCACGGATGCGTTTCAGGTGGCGTTTCGAATTCCCAATCTTCTGAGAGATTTGTTTGCCGAGGGAGCGATGAGTGCGGCATTGGTTCCGACATTTACTCGCGCGTATAAGGAGCAGGGTGAGGCTCGGGCTTGGTATCTCGCGGGCCTTGTTTTTAGGGTTCTTTTTGTTTTTACATCGCTTCTGGCGGTCATCGGAATTATTTTTGCGCCAGAACTGGTGAGCCTTTATGCCGGCGCCTTCAAAGAAACAGCGGGAAAGTTTGAACTCACAGTCGATCTCACTCGAATCATGTATCCGTTTTTTCCGCTGGTGGCATTGGCGGCAGCCTTTATGGCGGTACTCAATTCGCGTCATAAATTTTTTATGCCGGCGTTTTCTTCGGCGCTCTTTAATTTGACATCGATTGTGACAGGATTGATTGGCGCATTTGTTCTGCCTCTGTGGGGTTATCATGCCATTATCGGAATGGGACTCGGTGTTCTCTTTGGTGGAGCCGTTCAGGCGCTTTGTCAGCTGCCGTCGCTTTATCGAGTGAACTACCGTTGGGATCCGAATTATCGTTCTGAGTTTCGCTGGTATCGAGATCCTGGACTCAAGCAGATGATGCTTTTGATTATTCCCGGAATGGTTGGTCTAGGAGCCACTCAAATCAATGTGCTTGTGAACACGATCCTTGCGAGCTCGCAGGGCACTGGCGCGGTTTCGTATCTCAATTATGCGTTTCGTCTGATGCAGTTTCCGATTGGGATTTTTGGGGTATCACTCGCTCAAGCGGCTTTGCCTCGCATTTCGAGTGCGTGGGTAGATCGAAATTTTGTCTCGATCAATGACACACTCACACAAAGTCTAAAGACCATTTTTTTGATTAACTTTTTGGCCGCATCGGGCCTCGCGTTTTTGGGAGAGCCCATTATTCGGCTGCTCTTTGAGTACGGAAAGTTTGAAGCCGCAGATACTCAGGCCACAGCGATTGTGCTCGCCGCGTATTCTGTCGGGCTTGTAGGTTACTCGGCCGTCAAAGTTTTTGTGCCGGCATTCTATGCTTTAGGACGTACTCAGATGGCCGTGCTTTCGAGTATTTTGTCTGTCGCTCTGACGGTGGGATTTAATCTCCTGATGATCGAGCCATTGGGTTATCGCGGCTTGGCTCTTGGAACTTCATTGGCTGCCATTTTTAATGCTCTGATTTTGGCATTCCTTTTGAAGCGAGTGCTCAAAGCAGCGGGAGGAGAACTTGCGTTAAGGCCACTTGTTCTCTCGGTACTTCAGTATTCGTTTGTCGCTTTGACAGCGGGTGTGTTGACCTATCTGACTTATCAATTCACTTATGAATTTTGGAGTTCGGGCTCAGACGTATTGGTTACAAGAATCATTCAGAGATTTGCTACTGTCTTTGTCTTAAGTGCAGAGTTTTGTTTGATTGCGCTTGGAGTCGCTAAGATTTTGGGCCTGTCCGAAGTAGGTGAGGCCCTCAATCTCTGGAAGAAGTTCTCCGCTCGATTGCTTAAGAAAAACTAGGCGGCTCTTAACAAGCCTTCGGCCTTAAGAGTGGCTTGGACGCTCGGGCGCACACTCACTGTCGCTAAGAATTTTTGCAAAGCCGGCCACGGCGCGAGATCAATCTTGAGATAGTTTGTCCAATTGAGCACCGTAAAAAGATAAGCGTCCGCGACACTAAAGTTTGATCCCAGCAAATACGGAGTCTTTTGGAGTTGCTGAGATAAAAAATCCAATTTTTTCTTGAGAGATTCAAGCGCGGCCTCTTTGACGGAATCAGCATTGTCCTTTTTCCAGAGAGGCGAAAATCCTTTATGAACCTCGGTCGCGATATAGTTGAGCCATTCTTGCGCTCGATATCGCTCCATGGTTCCGGAGGCAGGGATGAGACGAGCCTCTGGCTTTTGATCCGCTAAATACTGGAGAATGACTGCGGCTTCGGTGAGAATCTCTTTGTTGTCGAGCATGAGCACAGGGACATAGCCCTTGGGATTGATTTGATTAAAATCACCTGTAGACACTGTCTTTTGTCGCATGTCCACTCGCTCCGCTTCAAACGGAAGGTTGAGTTCATGAAGTACAATATGAGGGGCGAGGGAGCACGATGCTGGACCAAAATAGAGTTTCATTAGGAGTCGAGCATAAAAGATCAGACTCACGCTTGGCAATCGTCGAGTGTTTTACGCTCGATGTTCTTGCTGAAGATCCAAATGAGTCCAAGAGAGTTTTGGGTTCCAGCAAGCGGAAAAGCTTGAGACGTTCGACGATGTTTTAAGAAGGTGCTGGGACTTGGATAAACAAAGAGCTTCGAGGATGGCTTCTTCGCCAAGTTGGTAGCAGGGGTGCGCTCCCAAATGAATGGGGGAGGAGCTCTTGGAGCGAAACTCACAAGGATAAAAACTGAGCCGATCTCCAAATTTTTTTTGAAAAGCCTCGATCATTGCGACTTCATCCGTCGCTAAAAATATTTTCTCAAAACCTTCGCTCAACTTTTGCTCGGCAGCTTCAAAGTAGGTGCTCAAAGGAATGGGATTCATATGGTACGCGTAGTCCGTGCCTCGCTTGTGAATCCCAAGAACTTTATAAGAAGAGTTGTTTGCCTCCCAAAAGGCATGAGCCTTATCAATAATCTCTGGATGAATTCGAATGTATTTTTGAATGAGCGCGGAGATGGTGTTGCGAACAGGCTCTGTGAGCAAAAAGGGTAAAATATGATTTTTGACATAAGTGTCAGTTTCTAAAATCCATTCGGGATGTGCGAGTAGATCTGCCTCGCGAACTGTACTTGGCTGCTCAAAATAATATTCCCAGACGTTTGAAGTGAGAGTGTAAAGAGGGTCCTTGTATCCAGGCAAATGACTCAAGTTGACATAAACCTCCGCGTTAAGACTTTCGGCCTTTTGGAGCGCTGTCAGCGCACTAAAGACAAAACTAAAAAGTCCACGACCAGATCCCCCTTGAACGACCAAAACTTTCTTCAAAATCTCGACTCCAATTGGGCGCCAAATCTCCACTCCGCTCTTAGATCCGAGTCATAATAGCTCATTGATCCGAGAAGGCTCCAAACGGCGTTCAGTGTTCGTTTCGAAGAGAAACTCAAAGTATAAAAACTCGGCGTGAGTTGATCGCCTTCATAGGACTTGCCTTGTCCCGCATAGAGACGGTGTTCCCATCGAGTGCTTGGGCTAAAAATGACTGACTCCTGAACATTAAAAGTGTTTTCGGGATGCAATGAAACTTCTGTCTTGAGATTAAAGACCCAAGTCTCTGAGTACTCAAATCGCCAGGAGGGTTTGAGATTTAAGACATTCTCATTTCGGTATTGAGAGAGATTGAGGCCGAGTCCAAAATCACTTTGGTTGAAGGCGGTCAAATGAGGATCGAGCTCGTACTTTCGCTGGGGAGAAAATGTGGGAGAGGGGCTTAAGGAGACAGCGGCTTCCAGGTAAAGGTAAGAATGTAGGGGGCTTATATGCGACAAGCGATGAATATAGTCCGTTCCCTCAAATCCAGAATCAAAGAGCCTTGAATCTCGCTTAAAAGAATACTCAAGAGTATTTTGTCTAAAGTATTGAGCGGCCAGCTGAGATTGGATCTCAAAACTTCGGCTGCGATCGGAGCGAATCTCATCGTAGCTCACTGACGCGCGAAACCGAGGCGCCAGAATTTCGCTGACGACGAAGGCGAGAACACAAATATTCACTGATAAATGATATCAGGCTCTCGCATCACTTCGAATGAGAATCTGCTGAATGTGAACTTTCACCTCAATCGGGATCGCCGGGGGGAATGGATTGCTGGGCCTCTTCCCCCTGGGCTCCACCACCACTGACAAAAGCAATGGCCTCTGCCGTGTCTACGATTTCGGTCGAAACCATAATGGTGGCGTACTCAAGTGCTCCCACAGAAAACGTCCCTGACGTCATGCTCTGAGGCGGATTGGTCTGCATCGAATCCGGATAAATGAAGTTAGTTTTGAAACCCGAGAGGTCGTTTGTTTGAGTGACAGACTTCCACGGCGTATAGGCGCCTGTCGCAATCAGGCCTGTCATTTTCATTTCGCCCAAATGGACGCGATTTCCACTCGCATTGGGTTCCAAAAGTCCAGGATGGAGCTGAAACACCGAAGTCGCTTCGGGACCGACGACGTTAAAGTTCTGATAGTCGAGCGTCGGCGCTACTGTCGAGCCACTGCAATTGGCATTGGCACAGATGTCCGTGCCCGCGGCATAAATTGCGCTCAGAGTCTGTGCGCCTTCAGCATTGTAGGTTCCTCCGTCTACTTTGAGTGATTTGGCGATGACTGTCAGATGAGTATTGCCAAAGCCCTCAATAGGCTGAGATCCACCGGACCGCATTGTGACGTCTCCGGTTGTCACGAGAGAAATATTTTGTCCTCCAAACTCAATCTTCTGACTGGTGCCAGGCGAACCATACAGGTACACCACGGGGCCAGGAATGGAAATCGAGTACTCCGCTCCTGGTGCAGAGTTTGTTGGCACCACTCCTGTAAGCACTCGCGGACCAGTTCCGCCAACTTCCAACGTCCCTGGAGGAGCTGCAAAGGTCTGAGTGGAGTAGATTAAGGTGAAGGAAAGTAAAATCATCAGATTGGATTTTATATAATTCATTGTCTGACTCCTTATCTATGGCAATTGGGTTTCCATGGGGTCCGCGTTCAAAATCTCGCCGCTTCGGACATCATAATTGCCCATTTCTCCCGGATCATAGACCGGTGCGGAGTAGAGGACACTGACGGGATAGACTTCGACTTTGTAGTTTGTCTCCCCTTGAGCACCTTTCCAGATATAGACTTTTGAGTAGGAAACGTTCTCACCACTTAAGATGCCGTTTACATTGGGCGTAGAAAGCAGCGAACTTCGCATGGCCAGAAGATTGCCCGAAAAATCTCCTCCTTGCGCATAGGCGACTCCTGAAGAGAAATTGGCTGAGTTTGTTCCGCTGACCACTTGCAAGTTGTTGTGCGTTTGGTTTCCGTAACTAAAAGTTTGGGGCGCATTGGTTGTTACGAGCGAATTGAACTCAATATCTCCCGCAGTGGTATTGAGTTTGATCAGTGGCTCACCGGTGGCACCGGGAATACTGAGAGCTCCCTGTATCGTGCCATTAGGTCCCGTCTGGTCTTGAGTAAACATCATGGCGACCTGACCATTGGCGGTAAAAGGCCCTGCAAATGATACCGGCTGGGGCTGAGAATGATAGGCGATCGCAAAGTTATTGAGAGTGGATCGATTGACCTGAATTTTGTGCGTGACTCGCGCAATCACTCCTTTTTCGGATCGAGCCTGATACGTCACGCTAAATATTTTGGGCAAAACATTGTCGACCTTTACCTCGTATTTAAAGGATCCTGAACCCGCTGTGCCTTGAGCGATGGGCTGAATAGAAAACGAATCTCCTGCGGGCAAATTGATTTGAGGCTGAAGCAAGGGGTGGTTATTGTACTGAAAAGTTTGGATATTCGCCGCCAAATTAGGATTGGTTTGCACAAGCCCAATCGCGGCTTGAAGATCCGTCATAAATGTTTGCTTGACGGTTTCGAGTCTTCCAGCCGCCAAAAGAGTTGCCGCTCGTCGAGCGCTTTCGTTGCCCGCACTTTCGCGCCGCTCATTGGATCTTTTGAGCAAATATGAGAACAAGAGGGTGCCAACCAAGATGACGATCATGGCGAGCACGAGTGCAGAGCCTCTTTGTGATTTTGGATTCGGATGTTTGATGTGTGCCATATGTTCTTCCTTTTTATAATCCTTGAGAGCCACCGCTATCGGTTCCCCCGCAGTTGACGGGGAGTGCTGCATTCGAATTTGGATCGAGTCCGTTGATAATCCTTCGGATTCGTGTGATATCGCCAAGATCATAGTACTCACAACTCGTCGTTGGATCTTTAGCCCGACAATAGCCACTGAGAGGGGCGTACTGCTCGCTGCCCGCGGGAGGTGTCCATGTGCTTGTGGATCCAGAGCAAATACTCAGACCCATCCAGTCATAATTTGAGCCAAAAGTCAGTTCATCGCATTCAATACCTGAAGGCAAAAGCCCTAGCCCGTCCGAAATCACACCGGGACTCTCCTCGACTTTAAAGGCCGGCACAGGACGACCCACATAAGATCCCGCTCTGGGCCGAGAACTAAATACGGCATCGGTATTAAATGCCGACCAATTAGGAGGAGCAGGAATTTGAGTGGGAGGAATCTGATCCCGACGCATTCTAAAATCGGCATTCCGCGAATAAAAGTTGGTCGTAAAAAATCCATTGTCATTCATGGTGCCAGAGACTTGAACATGAGTGGGTGTCGGAAAACTCGCAGGCTCCATATGGCAGGCAATAAGTGCGGCTCGCTCGATTGCCAGTCCCTGAGGATTTGCATCGCTTTTGAGGCGGTAGGCGCCACCATTGTCGGTCGTCCATGTATTGGAGCATGTCAAAGGATTTCGTCGGACGGGATTGCCGACGCTGCTGGCATTCACATCAAGATTGCTTTGCCACTCAGGATCCGAAAAAACAGGAATGATGGGTTGGTTGGTGCTTGTTCCATTTTGATCTTGCCGCCAAACTCTGCAGCCGCAAATGAGCTGGACCGGGCAAGTTACTAATCCGGCTGAGATTTCACTATTACAACTCGCGTTCGGATACAATCCACTCAATATGGCTTGGCCATAGAGCATGCTGGATTCACACGCAAAGTAGCGACCCTTGTTCACCGAATCCGCTGCAGCCCAAGCATTAATTGCCCCTGCGTCCGAAACTTCTGCGGGAGTAAACGGAGTTCCACTTGGAAGGCTCATCCAAGGATTTGTTTCATCATTGATATCGTACACGGTGCCCGAGACCATTTCATCCATGATGTGCTCAAAGTCCTGCCAGCGTTCGCGCGTCGTTAAAGGATAACTGGTCGCCGATCGGCTGGAGGCTAGTGGATTAAATGGATTATTAAAAACAAAAATCCATTCACCTGAGGCCACTACATTGCCATCACCATCAATTCGTTTGAGACGTTTGAAAAACAAATCTCTCGGTTGCAAAAACGTATTGGCGACCATCGCGAGGGGGTTAATCCAAAACGAGTGGCTCCAATCCATACTCCAGTGCTCAGTAGCTGCGGTCAGAACATCCTTAGTTTCGGCATCAAACGCAAACCATCGCTTGCTCAAAGTACCTGGAAAATTGCTTGCCCCCCCGGCCTTAGCGGTAATCGCTGCAACCCATGCATCATAATTCGAGATGGGATCAATAAATAGAGGAGCCCCTGTAGCGGGATCTTCGGTACCTAAATTCACAACGCCGGCTCGGCAAAATTTGGAGGCGCTCTCAGCTGCTTCCAGACTATTATCAGTCACATACTGCCCGTATCCCATCCAATTGTTAGGTGGGGTTCCGTAGTCGCCCCATTGAGCCGTAAAATAGACACTACAACTCGGCTTACAGCGGTTAGCTTCGAGAGGGAGACATCCTGTCGGAACTCCTGTGGCTTCGGACGTCAGATGCAAATATCTTTCGGGCGCAAACGTCATGATCTCGTCTCTGAGCAGACGGCCTTGAGCATCAAACATATCGCTTGATTGAGTGGCGCCAACGACTGGCTTATCCGAATGGCCTCTTAAGCTGAGAGTGATGGAGGATAAGTCCGCGGGCTCCGGGCAACGAAAGCCAGCAGGAATTGAAGTTCCGTTGATACAATCTCCTTGAGTCGTTGCATAGGGAATAGAACTCACAGGCCATCCCGAGGTGGGTGGCAAGAGCTGGGCTCCTGGGGAGAGGTGATTTCCAAAAGTAAGCTTCAAGTTTAAGTCAGCGATATTTTCTGCAATGACTTGGGATTCGTTCTTGGCGGATCCTTGCGCATAAAATACTTGCCGAACGAGTTGACCTTGATTGTTCACAAAATAAGTCACGCGTCTTGCGGGCGTGAGAATAAAAGTTCCGTTGAGCGCACTTACAGGAATCTCTGCGCCAATCGCATTGAGTGTGGTTGTCTTGATTGAGATATTGTGACCTGTCGAAGTTTCGGAGGTGCGTTTAAATAAAAGAGTGAGTGAGGCATTGGATCCTTGAAGGTAGGGGCTATTGGCAGCCGTGGCTTTGGTTGCGGATTTGGCGAAGTAGTATTCGTAAAAAGGAACAGCACTCGAAAAATAGGCAATGATATCGGGTGAAAGAGACAGGTTGTTAAGTTTGGCAGAAAAAGTCGTAAAGCCACTTTGGCCTGTAGTCTGAGTAATCGTCGGTATAATTTGCATACCAGGAAAATGTTCCTGATACATCACGACTTTCATGGGCTGATTGTTTTGAGCGGGCACGATATTGAGCCCCGCAAACTCTCGCTCTCCATTATTAAACAGCGACTGCATTTTGCCGGTGGTAACGACGGCTTTGTTGAGATCCTCTCGGATCATTTCTTTGGCCACACCGAGGTCTCGGATCAGCGTATGTCGAGCATCTTCGAGCGAGCGAGCGGAACTCCCTGATCGAATCGCCATAAATGCCGCGGCCCCAATGACGACAGTTATCAGCATACTGACGATGGCTTCGATCATTGTGAAACCACGAGATTTGAGATTAAAAGTTAGCATTCGCCCCACCTCCATAAATTATACAGACGCCTCTCTCTGCGACGAGTCAGTGCGTTAAGTCCCCAAAAGGACTCGCAACTTATGTTACCTATTCTCTGGGCTAGGCTGCAATAAGGCTTCTACTTAGAAGTGAAGAACATTAGAATTTTTGGCAATGCGTCTTGTGAGTCAGATCCAGACATTAAGCGATCTTAAACCAGAAGATATGGATACGCAGACTTACTACTGGGTCTTGCCCTTTGGACTAGGGGATCAGCTTTTTGTTCTCGGTTTGGCCAATCACTTTGCGCTTCAACGTAAGCCTCCGGTCAATGTCTGTTTTGTGGGAAAGCAGAGTCAATCAGACCTCTTCGATTTTTTTACGGCACCAAAAGGTGTGAGCTTCTCTAAGATTATTGTCCAAAATCTCGAAGCATCGGATGCCCTCAAGCGAGGGAGCTTTGATCGCTGGGAGACAGGCCGGCTTCTTTGCATTCATCCTGCAGCCTTTGAACAGGGAAGGCTCCTCCAAAAACTCAATCGAGAGCAAATCCATCTTCTCGATATCTATCGTGAAGTTTTGGGCCTCAAAACAGAGACTCCACTGACCGCTCCGACGGCGCCCGAAGGACTCATGCCTCAGGTCGAGGCTTTCAAAAATAAGTATGAACTCGATCCTCAAGTCGATGTTTTGATTTCGCCCTTGGCAACAAGTGTTCCTGCATTATCTAAAGACTTTTGGATGCCTCATCTTGAGGCGTACAAACAGAGAGGTAAAAGACTTTGGACCAATCTAGCGAAGCCAGACGAAACAGACCTGCCTGGTACTCAGGGTCTAGTGATGGATCTCAAACTTTTGTTTTTTGCAGAAAGACTTTTTGGACAAGTCTTAGCTCTGAGGTCAGGGCTCTGTGACTGGCTTTCTTGGAGTCAGGTACCCTTAAGAGTTTTTTATCCAATGGGGGCACAGTATCCTCAAAATTTTTTGAAGAGCAATTCTTTAGCTTGGGCGAAGCGCTCGGGCATTCAAGAAGTAAGCGTTGAGGTCGATCGGTGACGATTATTGTTCAGGCCGGAGGGCTCGGCACTCGAATGGGCTCTCTGACTCGTCATAAACCAAAGGCACTTATCTCTGTTTTTGGGGAGCCATTGATTATTCGCTTAATGCGGCAATATCCTCGCGCTTTGTTTTTGATTATTGCCGATTACAAATCGGATATTTTGGAAAGTTATCTCCGCAAATATGCTCCTGCCAAATTTAAAATGATTAAAGCTCGCGGTAAGGGGACCTGCTCGGGATTGCCTGAAGCCCTCAAACTCATTCCACATAAAAATCCCTTTGCAATTGTCTGGTGTGACTTGTGGTTTGACACTGGATTTTTGCCCAAGAATTTTAAGCCAAAATCCGATGTGGCGATTGGGCTATCAAAAAGTTTTGCGTGTCGATGGAGCTTTCAAAATGGTCGCCTCAAAGAAAAGCGCTCTACAAAATTTGGAATCGCTGGCGTGTACTTGCTCAAGAACAAACAAGTATTGAGTGATTTGCCCGCCACAGGAGAGTTCTGCGCGTTTTTGCAGTCGAGAGAATTGAGTCTCAATATTACGGCTTTTGGGCTTTCCAAAACAGCCGAAGTGGGGACGTTTGAATCCTATCAAAAACTGACTCACGATCGTCCGCGCTCTCGACCGTTTAATGAAGTGATTATCAAAGACAAGCGAGTCACCAAAAGAGCTAAGGATGCTTTGGGAAAGTGGCTTCAAAACAAAGAAATCCATTGGTACAAAAAAGTGGCTCCAAAGGCTCTCAAGTTTGTCCCTCAGATTTTGGGGACTCATCCACTTGTTTTGGAGCGAAGAAGAGGGCGTCCCATTTGTGATTTGAGAATGAATCACTCTCAAAAAAGGCAGGCTTTGAATGCCTTGGTGAATGCGCTCAAAACTCTGCATATAAGTTTTGTTCCGAGTGTACGAGATGTAGCGTCTTATCGTGAAGCTTTGACAGGAAAAACTCTCAAGCGGCTCCAAAAAATCAAATCCTTGATTCCGTTTGGCCATCAAAAAATATTTTTGGTGAATGGAAAGCGCGTTCGAAACTTTTTATTTTCTTGGTCCTTGATTGAGCGCGAAGCCAAAAAATTCTTGCCCGACGAATTTGTCTTTATTCATGGAGATCCCACTTTTTCGAATTCTCTTTGGGATCTTAAGACGGGAGAGCTTTCTCTTCTGGATCCAAGGGGATATTTTGGAAAAACAGATTTGTTTGGGGATGCGGATTATGATTGGGCAAAGCTCTATTATTCTTTCGTGGGTCGCTATGATGCGTTTAATCGACGCGAGTTTGTTTTGGATGTTTTGAGTCCGAAAGGGCTGAGTTATGAACTCAAAGCGACAGGCTGGGAGCATTTAGAAAAAGAATTTTTTACACTCACTCGAGCACAACCTCAAAAAATCAGATTTATTCATGCGCTCATTTGGCTCTCACTCACCACCTATGTTTGGGATGATTGGGATTCTGTCGTCTTAGCATTTGCGCGAGGAATGGAGCTTATGGAAGACTACTTCAGTGAAAGAACAGTTTGAATCTCAGGCAAAGGCACTCAAGGATGTACTCAATCATTGGCCTCAGACCGAGGCGGATTTGCTTCTCAAGCAGATCGTTGAGACTTTGCGAAAGGGTGGTGCGGTTGTTGCGACAGCTCTTGGAAAAAGTGTTCCAGTCTGCGAAAAGTTTATTGGGACTCTCAATTCACTGGGGATAAAAGCTCATTTTTTGCATACGAGTTCGGCAATCCACGGGGATTTGGGCAAAGTCTCTGCTCAGGATCTTGTGCTTGTGCTTTCTAAAAGCGGAGAGACGGATGAAACTGTCTTTTTGCTCGAGGCCTTAAAAGAAAGACAGGTGAGGACGTGGCTGATGACTTGTCAATCGTCGTCGCGAGGAGCTCAAGCCGCGACACATTCTTTGGTTTTGCATTGCCCTCAAGAAGGGGATCCATGGAATTTGGTTCCCAATAATTCGACTCTGATTTTTTTGAACTTCTTACAAGCTCTCGCGATGAAACTCATCAAGTCTCTTCAGATTAAACTCAATGATTTTAAAGTGAACCATCCCGGAGGGGCGATTGGAAAGGTTTTGAAAACTTCATGAAGACAAGAAATCTGAATCTTTCGGGCCTTGGTCACACATGGATATTTGATTTGGATGGAACCATTTTTGAACACAATCTTTATTTGAAGGGGCAAGAAAAGCTCCTACCCGAATTCAAAAAATTTTATCGCCGCATTCCAAAGACAGATTCGATCGTGCTATTGACCGCGCGCGAAGCCAAATATCGAGCAAATACTCTGAGATCTCTCAAAAGATTTGGCATTCGTTTTGAAGCAATCGTTTTTGGGTTGCCGAAAGGGGAGCGCATTTTGTTCAATGACATTAAGCCTTCGGGCTTACGGACGGCCATGCACTTCAATGTGAAAAGAAATTCATTTCCGAAGCTCAAACTCACTTACAAAAAGTAAAACGACATGAGATAGCGCTGGCGTCCGGGCCCGTAATTTCTTTAGATAGTCACGTGAGAGCATTTCTCATATTTAGATTAATCAATTCAAAATGCTTTTATAAGGAGCAACAAAATGACTCGTAAACAAATCGTAGCCGCTGCGGCTTTGGCTGGAATCATGTCTGGAATTTCTCTCGGAAATCTCAATGTCCGAGCGGATGATCACGGCACCGAAAAGTGCGATCCCGCTAAGGATAAAGATTGCAAAGATACCTGCAAAAAAGATGGCCATGATAGCTGTGGCGGAAAAACCGAACACAAGAAGTAAATCTAAGGTCGAATTTTTGATCTTGATTGTGGGGCCGATTGGCCCCACTTTCATTTTGAGGCCAATGGTGAGACAAGAATTTAAAAATTTGGGTTTTGGACTTGGATTTCGCAGTCGTCACTTTGAGACGATCCTAGAGCGAGGAAGCCGGGCCGAATGGTTTGAAGCCCTGACCGAAAACTATTTGGGCTTGAGCGATCAAGGACTCGGCGCGCATTTTCAGAAGCTTGAACAGCTGCGCGAGAAGTTTCCGATTGTGTTTCACGGAGTGTCGCTTTCTATTGGGAGCACGGACCCCCTCAATATGACCTATCTGAGGCGAGTCAAAGAGCTCTATCGCCGCATCCAGCCGGAGTGGGTTTCTGATCATCTGTGTTGGACGGGGATTCAGCGAAAAAATTCTCATGATCTCTTGCCCCTCCCATTGACTGAAGAATCTCTGGCTCATTGTGTGGAACGAGTCAAAAGAGTGCAGGATATTTTGGGCCGAAGAATCTTGCTCGAGAATCCATCGACCTATTTAGAATTTAAGGCGTCGCATATTCCCGAATGGGAGTTCTTGGATTCTTTAGCTGAGCAAAGCGATTGTGGGCTTTTGATGGATGTGAACAATGTATTTGTCAGTGCGATGAATCATGGTTGGAACCCTCAGTCTTATATTGATTCTATTCCCAAAGAGCGCGTGGCCCAGATTCATTTGGCGGGACATCTCGATTGTAAGACGCATCGGATTGATACGCATGATCGGCAGGTCTGCCGTGAGGTCTGGGAGCTTTATGCGTATGCGATTCAAAGGTGGGGGGCGGTGAGCACAATGATCGAGTGGGATGAGAGAATTCCAGAGCTCTCTGTGCTCGAAGAGGAGCTCCAAAAGGCGAGGGCGTTTGCAGCAGAACGTCGAGCGGCATGAAGTTGAAGAGCATTCAAAGAGAGTTTTTTGAAGGAATCACGGGTCAGAAAGATTTAGGGAGTTCTTTGCAGCTGATTCGCAAAGCGCCGGGCCTCGGCAGCAAGAAACGCTTTGAGATCTATTCAAAGGCCTATGGGCTTCGGCTCAAAGAAGCCCTCACGATAGATTTTGCAATGACGCGCAAATTTTTGGGAATCCGAAAGTTTGATCGATATGCAGACTCCTACATCTCGATCAAGGCATCACGCTTTTCGAGTCTCAATGAGTTTGGATCTCAGTTTGCTCTGTTTTTGAGAAAGTCTCCTCAAACGCGCGTGGCAAGCGAGCTTGCGCGATTTGAATGGGAGATGATTCGAATCCATCACTCATTAGAAATCAATTCTTCCTTGGATCGGGATATGATTGATTTTGCGAATGCCAAACCAGAGAGTATTTATTTTGTATTAGATCCTTCTGTTCGATTGTTTGCCTCTCAGCTTGAAGTGGATCGCCTCTATGAGGCCAAAGATCCAAAGCGTCTTCGATTTTGCAGACAAAAGGTAAATTTGTGCCTCTATCGAAAGATAAACAAAGTTCAGTGGTGGAGGCCGACAACAACTGAGATCAAAGTGCTCAGAGCACTCCTCAAGGGAAGATCTCTAGCGGAAATTTCTATCCTTCCTGGTCTGGTAGCTCAGGAAGTTTCTAAAGTCTTTTCTGACTTTAAGGCCTGGGGCCTACTTCGCGGGATGGCTCTAGAATCCCCAGTCCCAAAAATCACTGGCGGGCTCTAGGCTCACATTGAGTTCAACAGGCTCATTCTCCACGGCGACGGCAATGGTTTGGGATTGGTAACCCGCGGCTTTGAATGTAATTTCGTGAGATCCACTGGTGAGCACTTTCTGAAAGTATCCTCGTTTCCCTCGTCGGAGTTTTTCATCTGTGTATGGGAGTCCCTCAATTTTGATTTCGGCATCCACGGCTTTTCCGGTGACAGCATCGGTAATCTGTCCGCGAACCTGAGGGCCCCAGAGCAATCGATTGAGCATGAATTGCCAGCCTTTTCGCATTCTCTCGAGAGTGAGATCTCTCCACTTCGAATACGAAGGCTGAAAACCCTGCGAACTTGAGTTGACCTCCACCACATAGGCGAGGGTTCCCACTTCATTGTGCATCCAACTAATATCATCGCCATCGACGGGATACAAAAGTTCGTGAGCCGCGCCGTACTTGTATGTGCCTGAGCCTGAGTCTTTGACGAGTTGAGAGGCCAGGGCTTTGCCGACAGAGTTCACAATTTCCTTTTCGGGGATGCGCTGCCCGGAGCAGCCGTAGGGAGAAATCACAATTTCAGAATACGAATGATACGAGATATTCATCGCGATGTTTTGCGCTTTGACAAACTTCATCATGGCTTGAGTTTCGGGTTCGCTGCCCGCGGAGGGGCCTCGGTAATCTTGTGCCGATGGGTTTGAACTGCTCCCCCCGCAATGACCCCAGTGGTACGAATAGTTGCGATTGATATCGACGCCCCAGATCCCTCCACCATCTCCTCGAGCGTTTTTGCGCCACCAATTGTCTTCGTTCCAAACGATCGTGTTTCCGTCGGGATTGACTTGAGGAATGATCCAGATCGCCAAATTATCTACCCAAGCTTTGACTTCGGGTTTGTCAGGATTGTCATATTCTTTAGTGAGATAGCGGATGATGTCCGTGGTGACTTCGGGAGTCATGACTTCGCGAGCGTGGTGCATTCCATTAAAAAGAATAGAGGGTTTGAGATCTGCGTTCTCAGCGCTTGAAATTCGCACAGCATAAATAGGCCAGTTCAATAGACTGCGACCAATTTCGACAACAGTGACAATGTCCGGATGAGTTTCGGCGGCTTCTTGTACAATCTCCAAAATTTCTTCTTTGGTCAGATATTGCGAATCAATTCTCTCAGCTTGCTTGATCATGATGTTGACGGGGATCCCCCGGTCGACAAGGTCATAATAGGATTCCGAATTGAGCACGACGTCGAGTTCGCCAGTTCCTAAATTCTGACCAGCAATGTCGAGACCTCGAGGGAGATCTTTCCAATGGAGACCAAATTTTTTCATTGAGATTCGACCAATGAATTTGCCAACGGATTGTGCATTGATTGAAGCGCTGTATGAGAACAAAGCAAATCCGATCACCCAATTTTTTATAGACATCAAAATTTCCCCCTCCGAACTTGCCTAGTGTATCGAAATTCAAAGGGAATTCTAAGTGTTGATTGACAGGTAACCTGCGACCTGAAAGGTGCAGAGGGTGGTTGATTTCGCAAAGTATTATGTCAATTAGATGTGGGATATCAATGACTTACACGGCCAGCGGTTGGCATCGGCCTTGCTTTATTAAGTGCTTGGAGTTGAAGAGTTTGTGAATAGAAAGTTCATTCATCTGTTTTGTTTAGCGTGTCTGATTCTGCCTTTGGGGTTACTCGCTCAAACCACGGAAGGCGAGGGAGATTCTTCCAGTCTCGGATCCGAAGAATTTCGTTCGGACCTCGATCAATTTTTAGCGCATGAAGGCATCAAGGGCAAGGAGGCCACTCAGATAGAGTATCTCAAGAGTTTGCCGCTGCTTTATCGTATTGATGAACGCAAATCTGAAGCGATTCTGCGGACGGTTACCGGTCAACGAAATGATTCTGAGTTTGATATCACGTGGGAAGACGCTCTGAAGAGAGTAGATGAGTGGGTCAAAGAATATCTCAAGTATCAAGAGACTCTTCGGTCACTCAATGCTGCGGTGGAAGCCTACGCACTCCGCCGTAAAACCATGACGGAGCTCAAATGGCATCTTTTGAAGGTCGAATTGCTTTCACCCACCATTTTTACAATGGATTCACCGACTGCCTATCGAGGTGAAGGTCCCAAAAAATTTGTTCCGGCACCCTCCATTGATGGCGACAAGATTGTTTTTGATCCCATGGATTTAGAAACGCTCGTGCCGATTCCTGAGCGATTTAAAAATGAGTCCTTTGTACGAAAGCAGATCGATATCGAAGCCCTCGAGCAAGCCCAAGTCATTAATCGCCTCCAAATAGAGGCTGAGCTTCAGGCGATTCGATTTGTTCGTCTCAAAAAAATATTTGATATTTTGAGTAATACTCAGAATCCTCGAAAGCCTCATGTTGCGGCCGTCAAAGTCAAAGGCAATCGCGTGGACTTTTATCCACTGGCTGCGACAGACCCTCGTATGCTCACTCGAGAGCGTCTTTTGCAAAATCTAAAACCTCTTATTGACGCTCCAGTAGTTCAGTCATCTCAAACTGCGGCAGAAGGCTCGGAAGGTTCTCAAGCTCCTGCCGGGATTGTCCGTCGTCCAACTCAACAGTTGTCGCAAAAGCTCGCACCGCCCAAACTCACACTCGATAGAGTTCAGCGCGCTCGATTCATCGATCGCAAACTCGAATCCACTCCGATTAAGGCGACCGGAAGATTTTGTTCTCGGACCTTTACAAAGATCAATCATGCCCGAGAGATGTCGACCAAGGCCTTTGAAAAATTAGTGGGTGTTCCCATGAAAACCGTGGGGATGTGGGGTGTTGCAGCCAGCGGTCTTGGTATAGCCGCAGCGATGGGGACCAAGGCGAGTATTGCGACCTACAATTGGTTTCGATACGACAAAAAGGAGCGCGAAGACCTCGAGGCCATTGCTCAACAAAAAGCGCGAGAAGAGGAAATCACAAAGGCCCTTAACGCGCTCGTGGATTCGACCATTGGAGGGATCGAGGGACAGGAAGAGTTTGTGGATAAATTCTTTATGTTTGCCCATCAGTACTACAAAGACGAGGGCGTCACGATATTTTATGAATACCTTATAGGAATGCGCTTTGATTTGGAGCCTGCGCCTGGCGATCTGCTCAAATCCGATGGTAGCCCGGGAGAGTATCAATCGTATCAGTTTGATCATGCCAAGAGCGTGAACGCGCATTGGAGAGATGCCGTCCAGCGAGTCGCTCGTCAGCTCGATGTTCGGGAGCACAATCTGAGACTCAAGGATCAGATGAAGAATGTCGTCGAGAAGAACGGACTTAAGAGTCTTTTGCCAAACGCTCCCGCGAAGTAAGCGTCTTCTTAATTCCTAAGGCTTCTTGTAAATGAGTCGGTGTGACGTGCAGATAGCGCTCTGTCGTCGTGATTTTTTCGTGGCCCAAAATTTCTTTGAGAGCCACAAGATTGACGCCTGTGCTCGCGAGCTTGGTGGCAAAGGTATGTCGTAAGGCATGGGGTCCGAATTTTTTTTGAATCCCCGCCAATTTAGCGAGACGATGCAGTAATATCTGAGCCGCTCGAGCCGTCAGAGGCTCTGAAAGTCCGAGTCTTGCTGTACCCGGAAAAATCCAATCGTTGGAGCCAGCACCGAGCTCTTCACTCCACTGTCTCAAAAGGGACTGCAAGCTTGGCGCCAGGGGGAGTCTCTGTTCCTTGTCTCCCTTGCGGATGATGCGCAACCAATCTCCTTCGATGTCTTGAAACTTTAGCGCCAAAATTTCTGAGATCCGCAGTCCAAGTTGCAGAGCAAAGGCCACGAGGAGCCGGTCCCGAGTCATCTGCGGACTTTTGTAGCAGGCTTGTTCGAGTAAAAAGACCTCTTCATCCGTCAAAAAGATCGGATCCTTTCGCCGAATTTTGGGAAGTGCGATCGAATCCAAAGAATGAGTCCAAGGTTCGGGGCAGGTCTTTAAAAAGCTTCGCCAGATGACGAGTTTGCGCGAATAGGTCGTCGAGGCGGTTCGTTTGAGATGATCTTTGATCGGAAAAATCTCTGTCGGGTTCCTCAAAAGCTGAAGCAGAATTTCGAGCTCGAGTTGGTAGTGCTTGAGGCTTTTGGGTCGCAATCGACGCTCTTCTTTGAGCGTACTCAAATAACGCTCAAAGTCGTTTCGGAGGGGGTGCAAAAGAGTCGCCTCACGCTTGATGGCGGCGTCGATCCTTTGGTGCGAGCGCCTTTTTTTGAGAATCTTCATCCTTGGTTCTGCCTCAATTTAAAGTCTCACCGCTATACTTCGCAAAATAAACAGTTTTGCGAAGTTATTTTACCTTAGTATTACACTTAAAATAATACAAAAAAGACCAAATCATTTAGCTCAATATTCACAAGAGAATTAAGCATTCTGCTTCAGTCTCTTCTTTATAAATAGTTTCAATTATTATAAATTTTTAGTCAATGAGTATTGATAATGAAACCTCAAAAACACACGCAAAAATGGAAGCCATTGCGGCGTTTCAGCGACATGAAAACATTTCAAGTCTTGCTCAAAGACTCGGTGTCACGCGGGCGACACTCTATCGATGGAAGAAAAAGTCTGAGTCGGAATTCTCCAGGCCGTCCGTCAGGCGCCGGCAAAATACGGATATGCAAAGCCGACTCAAAATACTTGAAGTTTATTTTGTGCTTCGCAAGCCATCATGCCAAGCGCTCTCGCGCTTTCTGCGTGAACAGTTTGCCATTCAAAAGACTCCTTCACAACTCAGGCGGCTTTTAATCAAATGGCAAGTTCAGGAATTTGAGCCGAGCGCTAGTGTTGACTCGTATTTGGAGTTGAAAGGTTTTTCGCGACAACCTTGAGAGCGCTTTCTCGGTATTGAGCAAGCTGTGGAAATTTCTCCATAATGACTTGAGCGTTTTTGACTCCCAATACCTTGAGGTCTTGGTAGCGAAGGAGGGGATTCTTTCGCAAGAGATCTTTGATACTTGCCTCATACAACAGGGCTCGCTTGCGACTCGCTTTATATGCGGCTTCAAACTCAAAGTAAGCCTTTCGATTGGAACGACTACGTCCACGATACCAAAGTTTAGCTTGGGGGCTTCCAAAGAAGTCCATGAGCGTTGTATGGCTCAATTTTCGCCAGAGGAGATCTTGCTCAACGAGCATTTTAAAATATTTGGGGTCTTGAGGGAGTCTCTTCCATTGCCTGTATATTTTTTTCTGCGCGCTTGTTTTAAAGTCCTCAATTTTGAGAGGAGCGCACTGAGCGAGTATTTGAGCGACTTCTAGCTGCTCGGTCGTTAGGGGCCAATTTTTGAGCCGCACGGAGCCGCAGGGGAGCTCTAAGAGATGACGATGTCTATGCCAGAAGCTTTTGCGCGAAAGACTTCTCTTTTGGAGTGACTCAAAAAGCGGGGTAAGAATCATTTTTAAAGAATAAATAAATATGATATAAAATAAACATATTTCTTGGATTGATTGAAGGGGTGGACTTAGTCTGGGTCTTGTTTCGGGGAAATTTGCACCCTTATAAATGTATAAATAAAAGTGTAAATAGTTTTTGAATTTAGCCTCAAAATACGTCTCAAAAGGCCGGGATTGAGTGGTAAAGAGGGTGGGGAATCCGGGTCTCAAAGGGGCCCTCAAAACGCTTAAGGCGGGCGTTAAGGACCGTTTTAGCCTGGTTCGAGGCTTGCATCTTCCCATCTCTGGAAGGACTTTTGGCGTTTCGTGGTTGATCTATGCTGACTCAAGTATTTGTCGCTTTTGGGCTCATTCTCGCCGCTCCCGATCCGGAGAGTCTCAATCGTTTTGTCGCAGCTGTTGAAAATCGAATGACTGAGCTCGAACGCATGAAGGATCGGGTTCCATCGAGTGAACAAGTCTCCATATTGGCGAAGCTTTTGACCGATATCGAGCTCATCCGAAAGGGAAGCGTGCAGATTCGAAAGGGTGGCTTTTTCAGTCGCTGGGAGAGTCTCGAGACACGATGGATATCGTACATTCAGGATATTCATCTGACATCGCGTCAGGATTTGTACCGCCTCATTGAGCTCGCTCAGATCAATCGCGAGACTCACGATCGGATTTTGCGAAAGATCCCCGAACTCCCTCCGCATCCTCAGGATGTTGAGAACTTTCGAAAGCTGACTCGCAAGGCGATGGTGATCCATATCAAGGACCTCAAGAATCCAGACCTCAGAACGGAGGTCAATTTGGCGCCTGAGAAACTCATTTGGTTTTCGTTTCCGGCGATAGATTTTTTGGATGGAGACCACAAAGAGTTTGCGGGGGATCATTGGCTCTATGGGTTTCCTCGCAACGATCCTCCATTGGACTTTAAGGGCTTAGGCGAGATCGAGGTCTGGGATGTTTTTTTGCAAAGGATTGAGCTTCGGATGCGGGCTTCTGAAAGGACCCTGGCGGAAGCCGAGCGATATAAACCTACAACGATTGAGGCACTTCGGAATCAACTTGAATATGTCCATCGTCTGGATGCGTTTTCGCCCGGGGATCAGATCCTTAAGTCACTACCTAGAGTTCAAGCCGTGCGCTGGACGCCGGTGGTTTCCTTGGATGATCTCATTGATCTCGAAAAGCCCTTAGAGCCGATTGTTTACTTGGCCATTAGCAAGGGGCCTCAAAGTCACTACGAACCTCTGCATGTGCAGAGTCGGATGCCTCACCTTTTGGAGCGCGGACGAATTGTACTTTTTGAAGGCCTCGGAGAAAATCCTCTACTCTATTTCTCGGAGAAAGAGTTTAGAGAAGTTTTAAAGAAGATTCCGGATCGAGCAAGGGTCGTCGACCTTATGAATATCGCTTTTGACAGTAACCCAGTTGAATTTGTGGATTGTGGTGCGTTTCTCTCCAAGTTTGGCTTGCTGAGACCGCCTCCCAATAAACCTTAAATTTAGTTTGGTCTCACTGTTTGATCTGTGGAGAAGCTTTCAGGACCGGCAGGAACTTCAGGCATTGGAGAGGGAGGGATCTCTGCGGCAATTGTTGCTTGTGGCGCGGGAGCAGGGGAAGGAGTTTGCGCCTGGCTCTCTCCGACGAGCTTCATTTTTTCGAGTTCAAGCTGTTCGCGTTTGACGATTTGTGTGAGTAAATTTTTGACTTTTCGCGACAGGGCATCGGCTTTAAGGCGCGACGACCGAGCATGCAAGTCCGAAAGAAGTGGAACCGCTGAAAGGCCAGAACTCGTGATCGCGGCCTCAATCGCTTGTTCTTTAAGACGTAAATGTCGGGTGACGGCGTTTTTGAATTCTGGATTCATTCCGCTTGTAGAATTTGCTCGAGCAGAGATCACGTTGGCATATTCACGCAAGAGATAAGGGAGATTCACGCTGTCCTTATTTACAATCTTTTGGAGGGAAGCTTTTTGAGCTTCGAGTAATTGTGCTTTCAGTCCTTCATTGATCGAGGATTGCTCGATGAGCACATGTGTATCCATGACAGCGGAGAGATGAGTCTGAATTTGATCAAAAACGCCTTGATCAAATTTATAAGTCTTTCGCCATTCATCGCTGACAGCTTGAATGCGATTTCCTTCGGAATTAGGTTTAGCCTGTGTCAAAGAAGGAGTGACAAGGAAGGTCATGACGAGTGTGATTTTGCTGAAGCCATATGTCATAGCGGCAAAAAGAGAGCAAAATCCGTACCTAACTCAAGAAGACGATATAAGGCCAAATGGAGCAAAAATGCTCTTAGGGATAGGGCATTTTTGTCGTAGGGATAGGCGCTTATGTGGCGTGTGTGCGTAGTTCGAATCCTGCTCATTTTTTGTCCGTTAGCCCTTGATGCCAGTGAAGCTCCTCAAATCAATCGGTTTCTGACCCTCGTGACAAACCCTTTACCATTCCCTCATTTAGCTCAAAGCATGATTGAACGGGCATTGATGGATTTTCAAACCTCACCCATGAGCGAGAGCGAATCCCAGAGTTTTTTTGCAAGAGTTCAGTTGGAGCTGAGCGAAGACAAGCAAGATGCATTGTTTTCCATTATTGTCGATTACTCACAAGCGATGCCGGGAAACTTCCTGCCATCTTGGACTCAAGCGATTCGAGAGGGTGCGCCATGTCAGCGGATCCGTGATTTGATGAAGGTCCATGATCAGTCTGGACAATATTCAACAAGTTCATTTTTGCTGAAAGCTCTAGGAAGGAGTCGTGCGCTCAAACTGGTTGATCCGAGCGACGAGGCCTGGGCGAGACAAACGTTGGGATCTCCCTCGCCGAGCCCACTCGATTTGATTGTCGCGCTAAAAACTTCTCGTCGATTTTCAAAGGCCCTGTCTCTTTCGGATTTTATCTATGCTCTCAGGATGACGAGTCGCGAAGACGAAAGATATGTGGACGAAATTCAGCGAGAAGTGCGGACACGGGCACCGTCTACTTTACGCTCTATTTATAATGACAATGACTCCGAAAGTGCGGGAATTCGAGCCATCTTGAGTATGCCCCGGTCTGAGATGCGTGCCTATCTTCTCAACGAGTATCGATATCATGCTCGAAGAGGTCCATGGCCACTCGCTATTGAGAATATTTTACAAGAGCTCCAAAATCGCTTCGATGATTTTGATAAGCTCGAAGTAAAGGGCCTTCTTGGGCGATTGTCGACGGCCTCAACACAGGATCTTAAGCCTTTTAGATCTCAGATTCGAAGGCTCTACCGTCACCATCCCGAACTCTCCACGGAGTTTAAAGAAGGGAAAGAACTCAGAATTCGTGCGAGTCGATTGTGGAGGGACTTTCATTATTGTAGAGATTTTTTTATTGGTCTTTTTAAATCGAAAAGTGCTGTTGAATGATCTCGAGCATTCGTTTGAGACGAATGCTGTGAGTGTGGGCCTTTTGAGTTCGTGCGAATCCTTTTTGCATGATGGCTTCGCGGGCGACTGGATTGCCCAAATAAAATTTGATTTTTGAGCGGAGCTCCTCGGGGCCTTCAAAAGAGTCAACTTCGCCGGTTTCAAACAACTCAAAGAGATCCGCTCGCCGATCCATGAGTGGAAACCCTTTCAAGGCATAAGTCAAAAACACTCGATCATGCACCGCCGTCGTGAAGGGAAGTTTGGTCAGGCAGAGGTTGACTTGGGCCTGATGAAAAACTTGGTAAGCCTCCTCGGGAGCAATCTGAACTGAGGGCGAAGCATAACGCGCCAAGAGACTGTTCCATCCGGGGCCTCCAAAGAGATGAAGGCCTTGATCAATTGCAGCATCCAAAAGTTCGGCCATCGCGCAGTAAGAAACCGTAAAATCAAAATAGCCGCGCAGGCTCTTCATAAAAAGCTGCGCGCCAGGATGCTCCATAAGGGATTCGATAGAAGTGAAGAGTTCATGACGAAGTTTGGCGTAGGCTTCACCACTATAAGTCTTTTGCAAATAGAGCTGACTCAAAAGGCTTTGAACCCGGGGGGCTTTTTCGTCAAACTGAGGAACGAGCGCTTTGAGGTTTCCTTCAATGGCGGGCCAAAATCTCATGAGAGCTTCACGAAGGACGAGGGGTCTCAGCTCCTCGAGAGCGGGTTTGTGAATTGTTTGAAACTCAAAAGGACGTCCGACAAAGCTGACGGGCAGCAGAGATTTTGAGTAGGGAGGGGGTGTGGAGTTAAAGAGGTCATCATCGACACTAAAGGGGAGATAAGCAGACGCAAATCCACGTTCTCTAAAAAATTCAACATGGCTTCGATCCATACACAAAAACAAAAAATTCGGGAGTCCGAGTCCCTCGTACCACCAAAAATTGAGACGTTGATTGCCAGTGACTTCGGGGTGATCAATATACCAAACCGCACAGGGAATCTGCCTCTTCTGAATCCATTCAAAGACTGGATCCTGAACCTCGGGAATCGGGCTCATCGCATAAAAATTTCTAAAATGACAAATCTGAGGCTCAAAGATCTTAAGCTCTTCGACAATCTGCTCCCGTGGCGTGGTGTCCGAATAGCGAATGAGTTTGGTCGTGTGTCCCAGTCGCTGAAAGTGCTTTTCGAGGACATCGACATATCGATCTTCGTGAGAGAGGAGTGCGATTCGATAGCTCGTTGTCACATCTCTCACTCTAAGGGAGCTCTTGGATGGCCATCAATAGGCAAATCAGATGGATGTCTGGCTGTGTCATCGCAATCTCCTTGCCCTCGAATGAGTGGAGCTTTTAAAATTCTAAGGTGGGAGTAGAGATTGTCTTTTATCTTTTGAGTGCCATCGAACCTTTGGCCTCGGCCTATGAGACTCCTCTCTTTGAACATTCACGCAGCGATGTCAAAGGTCAGGATCTGAGCCCACTTTTTTATTCCTATCTTAAGGCTTCAGAATCTCCGTTGACTCCAGAGGATTTAAAAGAACTTCAAAAATTTAAAGTGATCATTGTACCGGGATTTCTTTCGGATGTGGGCTCGGGGTTTAAGTCCAAAGTCTCAAAGATGCTGCCGTGGTTGTTTAAAAATAAAGATCCACAAGCGGAGTGGCTAAAGTCGAATGGAATAATCTATGAACATGTCGACATCGAATCCGAAGCTTCTCCGGCAGTGAATGCGCCGGCAATCCAGCGCGCGATTGAACAAAGTGATCGACCTGTTTTGCTCCTGTCTCATAGCAAAGGCGGCCTTGATATTCTCGAGGCACTTGTACACGATTTGGGATTGCTCAAAAAAGTGCACGGGTGGATACCGATTCAGGCTCCCTTTTATGGAACACCCGTCTCTGATGTTTGGACTCAAAAGCCAGAGTATCGCAAAACAGCAGATCGGATTCTCAAAAGTTTAGGAGGCTCTGTTGAGTCCTTGCTCAGCATGCGCATGCAAGATCGTCTCCTTTATATGCAACGTTTCGCTCCGCAGATTGCCGAAGTGGCGGCGACGATTCCGATCGTGAGTTTTGGAGGCCATGCGCATGAAGTCAAAGGACGCTGGGATACTGTTTTTGAGCCTTACTTTAGAGATCAGCTCGAAGCGGCGCGCATTGAGAGCGATGGAATTGTTCCTTGGCGTAACACGATCCTCCCAGAGGGATCATTTGTTGTGGGACAAGGAGTGGATCACTTAATGCCGATTGGATCGATCGATTTTACGTCGTTTGATCGAGTGAGATTTTTGCAATCCATGCTCAAAGTCTTGATCCACAAGGCCTCTCTTAACTAATCTTCCTCAATGGATCGTAACTTAGCTCTGGAAATGGTCCGCGTGACAGAAGCGGCGGCCTTAGCGGCTGCACAGACTGTTGGGCGCGGGGATGAAAAGAATTCAGATCGCGCGGCAGTCGAGGCCATGAGGGCGGCCTTCAATCGAATCGAGTTTAAAGGCAAAGTGGTCATTGGAGAAGGGGAGCGTGACGAAGCGCCCATGCTCTATATAGGAGAAGAAGTCGGTACAGGAAAGGGCCCGAGTATTGAGCTTGCGCTTGATCCACTCGAAGGAACTACGATTTGTGCGCACGGACTACCCAATTCAATCGCTGTGATCGCCATGGCAGAGCCCGGGGGATTTTTGCATGCTCCCGATGTTTATATGAAAAAGATCGCTGTTTCTTCGCAGGCGCGTGGAGTCATCGATCTTTCTCAGACTTGGACGTGGAACCTCGAGAAGATTGCAAAGGCCCTGGGGCGCGCATTGTCAGAAGTCACCGTGGTCATCCTCAATCGTCCCCGTCATGAAGAACTCATTGCCGAAGTTCGTCGTGCCGGTGCTCGTATCCGCCTCATTCAAGATGGTGACGTGTCCGCTGCGATTGCGACGTGTGAGCCGAGCTCCGGAATTGATGTTCTGATGGGTACTGGCGGAGCGCCTGAAGGGGTCATCGCGGCTGCTGCTCTGCGATGTGTCGGAGGGGATTTTCAGGGGCAACTCATCTTTAGAACCGATGACGAAAAAATGCGGGCACAGAAAATGGGAGTCCAGAATTTGGATCGCATTTACAAAATCGACGAACTCGCCAAAGGCAATGTGATGTTTGCGGCGACGGGGGTGACGACGGGAGCATTCTTAGAAGGCGTCAATTTCTTTCACAATGGTTGTACGACCGACTCAGTCGTGATGCGTTCAGAGACGGGGACGATTCGACGAATCAAAGCGCGGCATCATTTTGAATCCAAATCCACCATTTGGAAGGCGTAAAGTCTATGATCACTCGCGAAATTGAAATCAACGCTCCAGTCGAAACAGTCTTTGAAGTCGTGAATGATTTTGGTGCATACCCTCAGTTTTTGGAGACGACGACTTCGGCCAAAGAACGTAAGACCAAGAAGGGTCACTTTGTCGACTTTGAGGTCAGTTTGATTAAAAAAATTCACTACACGATCAAAGTCGAGGCAGAAGCTCCGCAAAAATTGTCTTGGACCTTTGTCGAAGGTGAATTGATGAAGGATAATTCGGGCTCATGGGAGCTCACAGCCCTCGGGCCTGATCGGACTAAGGCTGTTTACTCGGTCAATGTGCAGTTTGGGTGGATGGTACCTCAATCCATCGTTGATCAATTGACCAAAGTTCAGCTGCCGCTGCTCCTCGACGCGTTCAAGGTGCGGATGGAGCAAAGAGCGAAGAGGGGAGCCCAAGCATGAAGTCACGAGATGATTCGGGATCATCGAGCTCAAACAAGTCATGGAATGATCTTTTTTTTGGGGCTGTTGAAAAACTCGCACAAGCGTCAGAAAAGATCAGAGACTCCAATCAGCCTCTTGGCGCGGCCTTTGATACTTTTAAGGGGCTCAAAGATGATTTACAGGCCAAAGTGGTCAAAGAGTTTTCGGATCGACTAAACACGATAGACTTTGAAAGTCTGGCCAAAAAATCAGCGGAGCATTTGGCAGAAAATTATGATGTCGAAGTGACGGCAAAAGTGAGCCTCAAACCCAAAAAAAAGGCGCCCAAAAATTGAAAAAGGCAAAATCTTTATCGCCTGGCGAGATTGCAACATTGATCTCCGGCATTGAAAACCGTAACCCTCGAGCTCTCAAGTCTTTGAGTCATGTTTTTAATGCACAGTCTCTCAGAAAGACTGTTTGCTTTACGGGTCCTGCAGGTGTGGGAAAGTCAACACTGCTGAGTCACTTGATTCCACTCGCTGCAAAATCTCAGCGCGTTGCTTGGGTGGCCTGTGATCCTTCGAGTGCTAAAAGTGGTGGCGCACTGCTCGGAGATAGAATCCGACTTCAGGGTTCGGACCTTTCCGAAAATATTTTTGTTCGCTCAATGTCAACGCGAAGTACTCAGGCATTTTCTCAGAGTATTCGAGATGTAGAGATCCTTTTAGAGTCTCACTTTGATCAAGTCTGGGTCGAAACGGCGGGGACGGGTCAAACTCAATCCGAAGTGGCTCAAATTTCGGCTTTGACCGTTTTGATTTTGCAACCCGAAACAGGAGACGAGATTCAGTGGATGAAGAGCGGACTACGTGAGTGGGCTGATATTTTTGTCATCCATAAGGCGGATCTATCGGGTGCGGATCAAATGGAGCAAAGTCTTATCGAGTTTGGCGCGTCAGCGGAGAGCATTGTAAAAGTCTCATCGCAGCAGGGACGAGGATTTGAAAAAGTCTTAGGACTTATTGAATCAGCGCAAAAAAATTTGAATTGGCCTCCTCGTCGGCAAGCTCTGCATGGACGAGTGGCGGAGCAGCTTTTTTATGAAAGAGCTCTTGAAAAGCTCAAAAAAGATTTTCAAAAGAAACGTTCTCGATTGCTCAAACGGCCATACGGCTAATTTCTACATAAAGCCCATGAGCTTGTGAGCGACTTCTTGAGCTTGATTGGCCAAGTCTGACGCTCGATCTTCTGTGACGTTCAAAAATTCCCAAGCTTCGTTTTTTTCGATGCCACAAGGCTCTTCGGCATGACCGAGTCCATAATGATGACAGGTCAAATTAGCGAGCTGAACAATCGCGCAGAGTCTTTGATGAGCCGGCTGAGCTTTCTTGTAGTCATGATGGTTTTTGACAACGTCAGCAACGATCTCTGTCAGACTCCAGCGAGACGCAACGGCATAACCTGCTGTCAGGTGATATTCCTGAAACGCTAAAGGCAGCACGGTGTCTTTGAGTCCCGGAATCTCATATTTTTTGGGATCCACTTTGGGATCCTTTTGGCGAGCCCGGATACCTTCATTGTTTTGGAGTTTGCCGGCGATCTGGACAATGATTGTTTTACCCACATCGTGAAGCAGTCCTGCCAAAAATGCGGCATCTGCTTCGGCGCCGATTTTTTGTGCATAGTGCTGAGCGACTCCGGCGCAAGCGACAGAATGATCCCAGATGCGATCCATGATTGGTTCAAAGCCCGCGAGCTTAAACGTCTGAGACTGAACGCTCAATGAAACAACAATATCCTTAATCGACTTGAGGCCGATTCGACTCATGGCATTTGAGAGCGATGTGATTTCTGCAACGCCACGATAAAAAGGCGAGTTAGCAGTTTTGATCACTCGGGCCGCAAGAGCTTGATCCTGCTTTACAACCTTCTCGAGATCCGAAAGTCCAACATTGGGATTGTTGGTGAGCTTCATAACCTCAGTAGCCACAGTAGGAAGCATCGGAATATCAAATTCATTTTTGATAATCGCATTTTTGATTCCATCTCGAACTGTTTGCATGAGGGCCGCATTGGGGTCCAGTGGCGCGGCTGGCGCAGCAGGAACGGGAGCAGGTGCCGGAGCGGCAGTAGGCTGCGGACTTGCGGGCTTCACAGGTGCGGCTGGCGCAGCAGCAGGTGCGGCTGGTTTAGGCTGAGCCACCGGTGCTGCCACTGCTGGCCTCGGTGTTGCAGCGGCTGCAGGTGCAGGAGTGCCTGCTGGTGCTGGAGCGGGCTTAGCCGCTGGAGCTGCAGTTGGTGCAGGAGTTGGTGCAGGAGTTGCTGGCTTCGGTGTTGCGACTGCTGCAGGTGTAGGTGTTGGAATTTTTGGCAAACCAGGGGCTGGCGCTGGTGTAGCCGCCGGAGCT
>CAZUTA010000015.1:48963-56114 GCA_964622975.1 uncultured Bacteriovoracaceae bacterium
AGGTGTTGGAATTTTTGGCAAACCAGGGGCTGGCGCTGGTGTAGCCGCCGGAGCTGATGCGGGAGTCGCAGGCTTTGCGGCGGTAGCCGCCGGTGCGGCAGCGGGTGTAACGGGTTTTGCTTGTGACGGTGGAGCCGGTGGTTGTTGAGTTGACATGCCAATATCGTAGCATGCAGAGCCTGCCTCTGCGCCGCAGCAAGATGATCTTGGTGATAAACTAATTCTGGCTGTGAAAAAGGGGGAATGTCCATCTTGTCGCAGGGCGCTAGTGCCCGCTGCTTACTTCTGCCATTGCTGTGGAACAATGGTCAGACCGTTTTGTCGTGGCTGCAAAATTGTCCTGCCAGACGAATCTCATTTCTGCTTTCAGTGTGGGGACCGACTCAATGCATTGAGCACGCCGGTTTCCGTGAACCCTGTAGCTGTCATGCCAGAAAATTCACCTGCTTCAACTTTTGTCGATTTTGCCCCCGCGCCAAAGAGTGCTTCCGTTCGAGGAGGGGAGCGCAAACTCGTCACTGTTGTTTTTGCGGACATCAATGGCTTTACATCTCTCAGCGAAAAACTCGATCCCGAAAGAGTCACAGACATCATGAATCAACTTTTTCGAAGATTGGGAAGAGTCGTTCAAGAACAAGAAGGGACCATTGATAAATTCATGGGGGACTGCATCATGGCGCTTTTTGGGGCCCCCATTGCTCATGAGAATGATCCCGAGCTCGCTGTTTTATGCGGACTCAAAATGCAAGAGTGCCTCAAAGAATTCAATCAGGACACAGGTCTCTGTTTGAGTCTTTCGATCGGAATCAATTCGGGAATGGTGATCGCCGGCGGTGTAGGGGCCGAAGGAAAGATGGACTATACCGTCATGGGAGATGCGGTGAATGTGGCTCAACGCTTGCAATCTGCCGCGGACAAGGGGCAGATTCTTGTCAGTCGTAGCGTCCAAACCTATTGTGAAAGTGCTTTTGAATTCCAAACCACCCAGCCGATTGAGATGAAGGGTAAAGAGAAACCCTATGAAGCCTTCATTCTCAAAGGTCGAAAAAAATCCGAATCTTCAAAAGAAAAATCTCAGCTTCCGCCTCTCATCGGTCGAGATGCCGAGCTACTCTTGATGGATCGTCTCTTAGACGAAGCAAGTGCAGGTCGAGGTCAAATCCTCTTTATGACTGGGGAGGCGGGGATCGGAAAGAGCCGATTGCGCCTCGAACTCAAGCGCAGGGCCGAAGAAAAGAATTTCAGATTTTTTGAAGCCAAATGCAGTTCGATCACGCGGTCCACAGCCTATGCGTCGCTCATTCAACTTCTCAAAGGTATTTTCAAACTCGATAACCATGATTCTCACGCCAAGCAACTTGAGCAAATGTCTGATCTGTCTGCGTGGGGGCTTGGCCAAGCGTCCGAAGTCTTGCTACGGGATCTTTTGCAACTCAATCTGCCCGATGATGAGCCCATTCGATTGGACGGAGCTGCCCGCAAAAACTTACTCGCAAAAACCATCAAAGCAATCTGCGCCAAGATCACTCTGCTCCAGCCGACAGTGATTCATTTCGAAGACATTCATTGGGTGGATCCGATGAGTCGAGACGTTCTCAGCCTCTTCATCGACTCTGCCCCCAAATGGCCACTGTTTGTTTCGTGTGGCTTGCGACCCGATTTCACTCATGACTGGGGGAGAAAGCGAAACTACCATCAAATCTCTCTCGGACCTCTGACACTCAATCAAAGTTTACAGATCGTCGGAAGTTTGCTTCAGATTTCTGAAGTTCCAAAGCCACTGCAAATATTGATCGAACAAAAGTCTGATGGGAATCCGCTCTACATCTCAGAAATTGTCAAAAGTCTTGTTGAGTCAGGCAAAATTCAAAAGCGAGAAGGCGAGATCGTCCTCGCTCAGGATCTTGATGCGGTCGAAATCCCAGCAACTGTTCAGGGCCTTATCGCCGCTCGTATCGATCGACTCAATGATGCCGAAAAGTCATTTTTGCAAATGGCCTCGATTGTGGGTCGTCGGTTTGATCGTGCCCTCATGGAAAAGCTCATCGACGATCCTGAAAACGTCGAATCTCTCATTGAGAGCTTGAGACAAAAAGAACTCGTCTATGAAGCAAAGTCTGAGTCTTCGGACGCACTCTACTCATTTAACCACGCCCTCACTCAGGATGTGGCCTATCAAGGAATCTTAGTGAAGGTTCGCAAATCCTATCACCTCAAAGTGGGCTTGGCCTTGGAGGCCGAATCCACCATCGAAAACATCGAAACACTCGCTTATCATTTTGAAGAAGCGAATGAACCTTTAAAGGCTATTCACTATCAAATTTTGAGCGGCCAGAGAGCTGCCGCAAATTTCGAAAACGCCGGAGCGATTCTGTTTTTTCAAAAGGCCATCAAAGGTCTCGAGACTCTGCCAGAGAGAACGCCGGCACAGGATCAATCCCTAATAGAGCTCAAAACCCAATTGGCGCAAGTTTTTAGTCATATTGGAGATCACGCTAACTCAAATACGCTGCAAAAGCAGATCATCGATATCGCCGAAGGCAAAAAAGATCTGTCACTCTTAGCTCGAGGCTATCGCTATCTTGCAGACTCAGCTCGCAAGCGTGGCAACTCCGAGGAATCTCTCAAAAATCTAGAGGACAGTCTAAAGTCTGCGGTTGAAGGAAATGATTATGAGGCTCAAGTCCGAGCGTGGAAGAGCTTGGGATCTACATTCAGGCAGTTGAGCCAGTTGGACAAAGCGCTCGAGATATTGAACAAAGGATTAGCAGGGGCACAAAGTCTCGCCAACAGACAGCTCGAAGCCGAGTTCTTCAATGATATAGCTACTGTGCTGTTGGATCTCGCTCGCTTGGACGAAGCACGCAGTCGGCTTGAGGAATCCATTAAGATATCAAGTGAGATCAAATCTCTTAAGCCTCTCTTTGTTTCTTCAACCAACAATTTGGGATGTGTTCTGCAAGGCAAGGATGATCTCCAAGGAGCTTTAGACAAATTTAGATCGACGGCTCGAGCCGCAAAGGAAATTGGAGATATCAAAAATACTGTGATCGCTCAAAACAATACTGCCGAAATTCTGATCGAGTTTGAGCGATTTGAAGAAGCGCTGATTGAACTTTCAGAGTCTCGCCAGCAATCTCAGGATGCGGGATTTAGTTATTTTCAGATTTCGGCCCAGATTATGATGGCCTATTGCCAGATGAGAACAGGGAAGGAGTCTCAAGGCCTCAAGTCTCTCCAAGAAATGAAGATCGAAGCGGCGAGTAAAAAGTTTTTGGCTTTAGAAGCCGATGCGATGATCTACGAAGCTCGCCATTTTGCCAGAGTGGGAGAACCCAACCGGGCCCTAGAAATTCTTGAAAAAGGCTGCCAGATGGCTCTCGACGCCAAAAACCTACTGACCGTCAATCGGTTCGAAGCCGAGAAGAAAAAATTAATCAGGACTGTGGGGCCAGAAACTTTAGTCCCACGATCGAAAGGATAAGTGTCGAAAGAAAAAAGACACGAATCCAATCGGTCGAGTCCTTAAAAAACACCATTCCGACAAGCGCTGTTCCAAAGGCACCAATCCCCGTCCAAACCGCATAGGCCGTCCCCAGCGGAATAACGGAGATTGATTTATTCAAAAGCACAAAGCTCGAAATCGCACAGAGTGCAAACGCGATCGTATAGGGCCATCTGGAGAATCCATCTGACAGCTTCATAAAAGTTGTAAAACCAATTTCAAAACCGCCCGCGAGGAGCAGCCAAAGCCAAGGATTCATAAATCTGACATTAGGGGAGGGGACTAAAAGCTTTCAATTTTGTTTTTGGGCGAAATGGGTTTTAAAAAAGGGCGCATATAAGTATACATAAGACGCGCCCCTCTTTTTTCTCGGTCCTTTCCTTAAAAGTACTCAAGATGTTAAATCTTAAGCGTTGAAACTACGCGAAATTCAGTTTGAACCCGTCCTAGACGCCTCGGGTGCTCGCAATTTTGATGGAAGAGGCTGGTGGTACCATCGATATTTCCAGTTTGTGGGACTGAGCTTTAAGGGCTCAACTTTTGTGGCCAAAACCACAACCCTGCATTCAAGGGCAGGCAATATGAAGCTCCTCTCCGATGGCATTACCCCTCAAAAAGCTTTTCCTGACTGCGTAAAGGTGGATTTCTTTAAGGGGATTGCTCTCAATGCGGTGGGCTTGAGTGGTCCCGGAGCAAAGGCTCTCTTTACAACTGGCTTTTGGCAGAACTGGCCTCAACCGTTTTTTTTGTCCTTTATGGCCGTTGGTGACACACCAAAAGAGCGACTTGAAGAGGTGAAGGGATTCATCTCGCTTCTTAATATTTATCGGCACGACTTTAAGGCACCCTTTGGTCTTCAGATCAATCTCTCTTGCCCCAATGTGGGGCATCGACCTGTAGATGATTTTGTAGCCGAGGCGACCACTCAACTTGATTTGTTGAGTGAACTCAAAATTCCGTTGATGCCCAAACTGAGCGTGACCACTCCTCCCTCCACTGCGGCACAGATTGCTGAACATCCCGCCTGCGATGCGCTCTGTGTTTCAAATACAATCCCTTGGGGCCAACTCTCTGATTCGATTTCGTGGAAGGACCTGTTTGGCACGGCAGAATCTCCGCTCGAAAATTATGGAGGGGGAGGATTGTCGGGCGCACCACTGATGCCACTTGTCGAAGCCTGGGTCAAAGAAGCACGAAAAGCCAAAATTACAAAGCCCATCAACGCGGGAGGCGGAATTCTTTGCGCCAATGACGTGACAAGACTCAAAAATGCAGGAGCGAGTTCGATCTTTGTTGGATCAGCAGCATTTTTGAGACCGTGGCGAGTTCGCTCAATCATCAAAAGAGCGCATCAGATATTTTGAATATTGTTTGTCGCTTTTGATTTTGAATTTTTCTTCATTTCCACAAGCGCTTCGGCGAGACGTTCGTTCGTCGCGCGAAGACGCCCCATGATACTTTCGATAAAAGCTTTGACCCAGGCCGGCTGAATATTGAGATATTCAGTGAGAGATTCTTTGGGGATGACGATAATTGTTGAATCCACCTCGGCTTGCGCGCCCGCCGATCGAGGGCTGTTGTCGAGCAGTCCCATCTCCCCGATAATCTGGCTCGCTTGAACGCGGCCAATTTCTTGTATATTCAAATCAAACTGTTTGAGGATCTTGAGCGCACCGGATTCGACTATATAGGCCGCATCGCTCGAATCTCCCTCTCGAAACAAAAAGGAACCCTCTTTTAATTGAATCGTTTTGACCGACATTCGTTGATTCTAAAGCGAATTCATTTAAAATTCATCTGTGCAAGTAAAAATCTTCCTTGGAGCGCCTTCAGAGTCACTCTTCTCGCAATCTGTAGCTCAAAATAATTTTGCATTCGTCGTCGATCCCAATGTGGAACGAGCAGCGGCGGCTCGACAAAAGATCTCAGCACTTTCGCTGCTTCCGACGGATCGACTACAGTGGCTCGAGGGATTGGACGCCGATCAAATTCAATCACGGTTTTTGGCAGCACTTAAAGAGCCCAACCTCGCCTTTGTTTGTAAGAATCATCAGTTTGTTTCATCCAAAAATCTAAGTCCCGATCTTGAAACGCAGATTCAAAATGAATGGTCCCTCGCCATCGCTCAGCTCAACGTTTTGTTTGGAAATCCCAAGGACTCATTTGCAGGTGTGCAAAATACGTTTCAAAATATCAAATGGATTGAGTCCCATCCTGGTGTTTTGGAACTCAAAGATCGCTTCAAAGGAGTGCCCGCCATCGGAGTGGCTGCAGGGCCCTCGCTCAACAAGAGCTTGCCCATGCTTAGGGACTTGCAGGAACGAGCGCTGATTATTTCTTCTGATGCCTCACTCAAGATTTTGCTCGAGAATCAAATCACACCTGATTTTGTGTTTGCCATAGAACGCGACCAACATTCGATGCCATTTTTTAAGGGGATCCAGATTCCCGCGCAAACAGAGCTCATCGCCTATCCCTTAGTTCCTTCGGCGGTTCTGAATGAGTTCAAAGGACGCCAACGCGTCGCTTATCGAGACTATGGCTGGTTTGTCGAAATCGAAAAATCCATTCCTCGTGGCATTCTCCCGAGCGAATCCTCCGTCATGCATATGATTTGTCGTGCCGCAGCTTCCTGGGGATGTTCAGAGATCTGTCTTGTGGGTCAGGACTTAGCTTTTGATCCCCAAACGCGCGCGACGCACGCCAAAGGAATTGCCTACTCCGAATGGTCGAACCAAAGATCTCAAGAACAGCTCGAAGAATTAATGAAAGAACGCGGAGATGGAAAGTTTTTGAGTCTTCCTGGAAACCTCGAGCCCGAAGTCCCTACGAGTGTTTGGTATTATCTCTTTGCAAAACAGTTTCAGCTGCTCGCGCAGGGCTTAGAAATGCCCGTCATCAACTGCACTGAAGGCGGACTCAAAATCCCTCATATTTTGTGGATGAGGCTCAGCGAGCGTTCCAAGTTCTGGAGTGCTCAATCTTCTCAGGAACTTCACAACTGGAGATCAAAAGCAGAGACGGTGATCCCGGCTTCGAGGGATTCTTTTGATCTTCAAGGGCTTCAAAGTTGGGCGGCGCAAATGACCACAAAATTGGAGTCTATTTCGCAAGCCCTCGGACAACTGCCTAAGGATGAAGAAGCTCAAACTCAAGTCCTCAAAATCCTCAGAGACCTTCGGGCTAATTTGTATCGAGATGAGAGGTTTGTGGCGTGGATTCTCCAAAATGCAGGCTCTAAACTCTTTGAAATCGAAAACCAGATTTCGGGAACTCAGGATGTCCACGGCGGCTACCGCCAGTGGCTCGAACATATGAAGGACTGCTGCCGACAGTTTCTGAACTGTTTTAACGCAAAATAGGACTTTTCAGGGCTCCATTTGGCATGCTACGAATTCTGAACATCTACGCCGAATAGGCGTAAGAAGGTCCCTAGCGTCAAATAGGCGCGGGAGTAGCACACGCGACGGTACGCAAAGGCTCCAGTGGAGCGTTTTCGACAGGAGCGCAACGTGAGAGACTCCCAAAGATAGACGACGCGTCAAATAGGCGCGGGAGTAGCACAGTGGTAGTGCGTCTGCTTGCCAAGCAGAAGGTCGCCGGTTCGACCCCGGTCTCCCGCTCCAGTTTTACTGCCGTAGCGGCA
>CAZUTA010000016.1:0-9936 GCA_964622975.1 uncultured Bacteriovoracaceae bacterium
TCGTAACAAGGTAGCCGTAGGAGAACCTGCGGCTGGATCACCTCCTTTCTAAGGAGAATGCGGATTCCGAAAGAATCTCGCATAGTGGTTTACCCTGAAGGGTAGAGAAAGTTGGCCTTAATGCAGGCCCAGAAGAAACGGCTTTCTCTAATTCAATGATGACTTCGGTCATCAAAGTCTAAACTCAGTTGCTATTTAACTTTGAGGGAACTCTAATCTCTTAGTTTTTCGAAAGCCTCGCAGAAATGCGGGGCTTTTTTGTTTTGGCTTCCCTAGCGGCGGTGATTTTCACTATCAAAACTATCGCGAGGCGAAGATCCATTTTTGGGCCGCGAGCACAGGATGTGTCGGCCCAAACGAGGCGCCTAGGCATGGCATACCTCTTGCTCAAAGGTATCGTTATGCGGATTATAATTTTATGTATTGCTTTGGTTGGCTGTTCAAACTCAAGGGCGATTTCAGATGGGGCGGGCGCCCAGAAGTCTCAAAATGACGAACCAATTTCAGCAACTTTGACAGCCTCGAGGGATTCGCTGGAAATCGTCAGAATGGGGCTGGAAACTCAATTTGAAGTCCAGGGCCTCGGACTTCAAACGGAAGGACCTCAGCCTGGCCTGCCGAGTTTATCAATTGTGCCGACCGAATGGATTGATCTCGGTGGATCTCAAAAATCGCTTGCCCCCACACCCTCATCAACGTCGATGACGGCAAATGTCGGGAGTTCGCCGGTCAACCTGACGATGCCTTGGGAAGCAATCCTTCGAATTGAAACGCGACTACCATCAAATACGAATCCGCTGTGTGAACTAATTGAACCCTTCGCCGATCTTGGGAGCTGTAGGCTTGGATCTGATGGTTTTTTGATTCGATCAGAAGATTTTAAGGGTACGGGCCAATTGAAAGCACGCGTGACGGTTGATCAGAACGACTCCAGCAGGGGCTTCGTAGAAACAAACGCCATTCCCGTTAAAGTACAGCAATTAGTAAAAGTAGCGGACGTTGCTGGAAAGAATCTTTCAGATGAAATTCACAGCCTCCGCCCTGTTGATTCGCCTCAAGGGGTTTTTGTGAGAGCGAGTCTCAGTGGTGCCACCGCAAAGATCTTTAAACTCTTTCGATTGGGCCAAAAAGGATTCGAACAGATCTCTGATTTGGCCTCGAGCTCTCAAGTTTCTGATGAGGTGAGCGCGATGGTTCAGTATAAATCCGGACTTGTTTTTGTCGGGCCTATGGGGAAGCTATTCTATTTTGACGGCGCTCGCATTGTCCAGATCTCGAATACGGCCGGATCAACCAAGAGTGACTTCGTCACAACACCCGTCGTATGGCGAGAGGCGGTTTATTTCTGGGCGCGCAATACATCGAACGCTCAAAAATTGTTTCGATGGGATGGAATTCAGACAGTACAAATTTCAAATATTTTTGAAAACCAAGGACAGTCTGAATTCGTCGGAGTTCTTAAACCGATAGTGACAAGTCTCGGAATCATTTGGAGTCAAACTTTGACCAGCCCTCAAGGTAACAGCATTCAAAGGCTTGCTCATTTCGATGGGGATCGAATACGAATCTACTCGGTAAATTCTGATCCTGAGCTCGATCAGTTTCCGCGCCATGCACTTCAATTTGGAGATCGTCTCTTTTTCTCTGCCCAAACCACCAATTCAGCATATGAAATCTTCAGTGTTGACTCTAAGGGTAAGATCGAAAGGCATACCGATGCTCAATTGGCCCCAATTACAAAGCTCATCGCAACGTCATCAGCTCTCTATGTGGTGACACAAGACACCTATGGGAATCTCTACGAACTCAGGCCGGCTCAATCATTTAAGAAGATGGTCGATCTAAATTTGGTTTCGGAAGCACAGGTGATTGGCGATAGAGTCCTTATGGTTGCCGCAAACGACCAGGGAGTGCGAAAGCTTTTTACTTTTGATGGTGTGAGTGCGAAGGAATTGAGCTCGACAACGCAAAATCGGCTTGTGAATGATGACCCCACGAGTCTCGCTCTTTACAACAATCAGATTTATTTTTGGGCTCGAAATGCGAAATCTGCATTTAAACTCTTTCGCACTAATGGAGAGACGGTTGAACAGCTGTCGAGCATTCAAGATGAGTCGTCGAGCGATTATGATCCCTGGGGAGCTTCTTGTGGTACAAATCCGAGCTATCTTTTGCCGACTCAGCTTGGACTTTTATTTCCTGTGTTTATGGGAGAGGACTGCGCGACAAAGCTTCAGATACTGCAAGAATCGAAGTAATTGTGAGCATGCCTCATGCTCATTAGATGAGATCTTGGTCGTCGCCAAGCTCCGCGACACGGTGTAACCGTCGGTAACGGAGGGGATGCTTCTGCAGCGAGCTTTCCGGGTTTGAAGGGAGGCTCGGGTGGTGCGGAAGGTTCTGCGGCTTTTCTATGAGCACAATTTGAGTCATTGCAAAATCTTCAGGTTAAACGATTTTATCGGGTGATGTGGCTCAAGGCTTGAGTTCCATAGAGCACAAAACGTGCTCGTTGAACAAAGCGTCGATTGAGATAAAACGAGCGGCATATTTATTGAATCGATCGCATCTTAAACGATCGAACTTTAGAGGAGCTCGCTTGGTATGCGTGATTTATTTTTAATGTTTTATGTGTTTGCTTGGATTCTTGGAGTTTTTGGTGGCAGGCCAATTTTCGCGGATGAGGCTCCTTACACCGAGAGTACTCAATTCACAAAGCGCTGCTCTAGTCTGATTTCGGCGTTGGCGGCGGCCAAAAGATTTGATCGCCAAACAGCGCGATTCTTGCTCAACGCAGATCGCCTCAATCGAGGAGTCGTTGCAGCGAGGATTGTGTCGTCCGGTCTTGATCCAGAAACAGAGGCTCAATTACTAGGGTATCAGACACCCTTAATATCTGAATTTCCGATCCCGCTCTCAGATCTTGCCACTGAGGTATCAGCGTTCACAATCGCGGGAGTGCCTAGAGAGAGACTAATCATGGCAATGCTTCGAGATCCCAGCATTTTGCGTGTCTGGATGCCGAGCGATTCTAGCGGATCTCAGATCAACGATTACCTTGCTTCCATGCGAGGCCTACTGCCTTTGGTGGATAACAGCCTGAGTTCGATTTCGGCTTACGACATAGCCAAGGTCAGAGGAATTGAGCGAATTCCAAGTAATTGGTTTAAGTATTTTATGGAAGCCGATCCTAACCCCAACTCCTCCGAATTGGTGGTTGTGAGCGGTGTTTTCCTTGACCCCGGCAGCTTCGGTGGTCGTGTGAGTAGCCCTCTTAATCGAATTAGAGTGGGGGGCTTTCCTGGAAGTCGGAATCTACAAAGAGCGGCATTCGCACGGCGGCCGTCACCAAGTTTTTACTATTTGAATTATTTTAGCCTTGTTGGCAAACGCGACCATATTCAAGGCTTCTTTGGGAACTTTAGCGAAGCTGAGCTCAAAAGAACCTTTTTGAGTAATGCTTTTAATGAAGGCCTAAAATTCACTGGGCCTTGGATTGAGTTTCCAATGCCAAAAGGCTTCGAGCCCACTGATTTGCTCACCTATGCGAAAGTCTTTGGAGTTTCTGATCAAATTAAGAAGGTCGATCAAGCTCAAGGATCACTCAAAAAAGTTGATGTTTGGAAAATCACCCTTCCTTTGGCCAATGCATTTATGAGATCGCTTTCGCGCGGTATCCAAGAAATCGGTTTAGCAGGTGATCTTGAAAATGCGTGGGATCATTTTCTGTATCCTCCTAAGCCTACAAAGTAATTTGGTACGGATGCGGACTCGATGTCTCAGGAAACAAAAAGTGCTCGCAGTAAAATGAGAATGCAGATCGCGCAACTTTGGCACATTAGTTGAATTGAAAACTCTCGGAGGAAAATTGAAAATGAAAATCTATACTAAGGCATTCATCATCAGCATACTCGTTGGCCCCTTACATACATTTGCTCAGAGTTCAGAAATTAATGAGCTACAAAAGAAAGTGAAGGAGCTTTCGGGCGCAATTGAAACTGGGATTGTTCCCCCATTTGTGGCGGGAGGAATGAGCCCCAACGTTAAGGCGGTTACTCATCGTTTTGTTCCGGCGGGGGACTTTTATGAATTTCACAAGCAGGATGACGCCAAGGGAAGTCCCTTTCTTTCGCTCCTGATTGAAAGCCCAAAAAAGGTGACTCTTGCGACTGAGACTCTGCGTTGGGAATTTAGAGGAGATGGTTATTTTCTGAGCCCATCGTTCAACGTGAGTCGATTCGAATTGAGTAAGGACGGAGATAGTTTTTCTAAAGTGGTGTCCGAAGTAGTATACCCAAAGGTGCTCGTGGGTGTTCAAGATTTCGTGCGAGATGGGCAGCTCATTCCGGTGAGGACAATACAGGGCGCGACAGGCAACCCATATGGTTTTACCAGTGACGAAATGGAAAAGATACGCTCGACTCCCGAAGAAGCCATTGACCGCGCACCTTTCAATAAAGTTTCAACTCCCGAACAGGCTTATTATGAACTCGTTCGAATGGGTGGGGCTCCCCTTGCGGAATTACTTATTAAGAGCGGAGTTTTTGAACGCGGCGATCAAACTATTCGAAAGAACTTGCGTGCTCAGCTTGAGGAGCGAGAACAAGAAATTGAAGCACTAAAATCCAAGGTGATTGAGCTCACCAGTGGCTTCAGTTCAGGCAAAAGATCGTCTTTGGCGCCAATCGATGAAAACTTCGTTTCGGGGATCGGTGTCTCTCAGTCGCTCAATGAACGACTCAATCGGGTGCGCTTTCATTCCCAAAATCTGGATGACCTCCTGGATCCGGAGTCTAATAGAAGCAGCAAAAAGTATCCCTACTGAACGACGGAGTCCTTTTGATGAAACAAGGTGAGAAAATCTCTAATAAAACATCGTCTGTTAAAATCAAGGCGGCAGTCTTCGTAATCGCTGCCGCTTTCGATTTGATTTTTGGTGGGGATGTGAAGACTCAATTTGCTTGCCCTAATGAAGATTTTTAAAATGAATGCGCTTAGCCACCCCGGGTTCGAAGACGTGGTTGAAGTGGGTGCTGGAATCCCCAGAAATCGGCTGGGCTACAGACCGCGCCTTCGGGTTGTAATCAGGCACGGCCCAAAGCAGTTATCGAATGTGAAAGAAAAAGGACCCTTAAACCAATAAAACTTAGTAGGAGGTATTTGTGATAAGAATATTGATGCTCTTGACGGCAATCAGCAATGGCGAAGCGGAAGCAAAGCCAAATCGATTGAGCCTTCACTCAAAGCTATGGCTTGAGAAAATAGACCAGATAGATCTGAGCAGGTTGAGAAAAGATCAAAGAGATTCGATTTCGGATATTCGAAAGGATTTAATGAGTCTTCTTGAGGCTAAATTTCCAGAAGTGAGCTTTCAAGGGCTGAGCACTTTTACGCAGCCTTGCGAGCCTAAATTCGAAATGATGAGTGAATTGGTTGCCGATGCGACAACCAGGGCTCGAGGTGTATGTATTAGTAGCGGCTTTGACGAGGCGGATTGTCTAGCCAAGAAGCCCGAGTGGTATTTAACGGGGCAGACGTCTGAATACCAGGATACTCTGTCTGGTAAACTTGCCCCACTTTGTAAGATTCGCGTGACGGTCGTCGTGCCAGCGACTGATTTTGAAGTTGTCTCGGCAAATCATAAGTAACCCTGACTTCTGATTCCCACCGACTCCTCCCAGAAGATGACAACTTTCTGGGGGGAAACTTTTCTGCTCACTGCACAGTGGTGACCTTAATTTAGCGCTGAGCACACACCCCGTGTCACATTAATTGCCCCTTTGAGCGGGCAAATTCATTGGCATATCCATTGCTCTTTAACTGCCGCATGGAGGTGTGTGTGAGAAGGATCAATAGATATTTACTGAATGTGCAAGCTCGAAGCATTGTACTTGGCGCCATCTGACACTTGCAGAGGCTCCTGCCAAAGACAGAGTAAATCCTACAGAATAGACTGAGACATTTATTTCTCTAAAATTCATTCCCCATGGATGAAGACTCAAGTCGTGGTCAACGAGTGGCTAGGGAGCAGCACATAGAGTTGAGGTATAGGCCTTGCAAACAATACTCTCTATGTTTCTCATCGCGCTTTTTTTATCGGTTGGAGATGTTGACGATCAATCACTTCTGCGAGGGCTCAAGCAGGCAAAGACTTTGTCCGAGGCCCACGCCGTCATCAAAGAAGCCCTGGGCCCTACGCCTCAGTACCCAGATACGATCATGACCGACGAGGTGTGGTGGTATTATCAACTGACAGATTTTGTCGGACGGCAGCGATTGTCTGACATCGAAGAACTCTCGGCGCCTTCGGCCGAAACGATTTTGTTTAGCTTCGGTTTTGAAAGCGAAGATATTCAACATACGTATGATGCGATTGATGCACGCAGTATTTGGGAGAGACATCCTCGTTTCTCTAGTCTTGGGCTTCCGACATTGGGAGTGATGACTGGAATGGGATCGATGCTTTCTCCGCTATGGAGTCAAACGCAGCCGCCGTATATCTACGTGCCTATGATGCTAGGCCTTTTCACAATCGGTGGGAGCCTGCTGAACTTTATAAGTGACCCTTTCAATCGCATCTTGGGGGGCTACTCTCTCTTTGATTTTGAAGCCAATTGGGCGATCAAACATGAAATCAAAAAAGTAAATGTCTGCGTTAAGTACATTCAAGCTCTCACGATGGCGGCAAGTAAGGGCCTCTGAAGTGTAGTCCACCGGGCAGACCATCCCGATTCGCGCAGCTTAGAGTTGGCTATAAGGTCTGTGTCAAAAGATAGAGTGTGATCAATCCAAAACAAATTGTCGCAAGTGTGCTTTTTGAAAAGTAGCAGACAACAGTGGCCAAAATCAGGATGAGCAGCCGCTCCTTTTGAAATGCCCACGCGACCTGACCGTTGTGAAAAAATACAGCCGGAGCGATCAATGCTGGCAATACAGCAGCCGGAATATAAGAAAAGATTTCTTGGGTACGCTCCGATATTTTTAAACGACCGGAAACACCAATGATTGAGTAGCGAATCGCCAGTGTACCAAGCCCCAGAAAAAAAATAATCATCCAAAAATAATTGCTCTCGATCATTGAGAAGTCCTTTTTCTCGATAAGATCACCGCCAGGCCGATTGCGACAATTGCCGCAAGGATCAGGCCGATACGGTAAGGCAGCGGATAAAATAGAATCGAAAGGAGTGACGAAACAATAACGACCAAAACATATCTATGGTTTTTGAGAGTAGGGATAACGAGGGCGATAAAGCTCAAAGGCACCGCGTAATCCAGGGACCAAGAGGTTGGAGCAAAGTTTCCAAATATGAAGCCACCGATGACGGAAGTGTGCCAAGTGAGCGCCATGCAAATGGTGCACCCCAAATAGAATCTAATGGTATCTGGCATTCCCGTAAGTTTGCTTTGATGCGCCGACATCACCGCATAACCCTGATCTGTCAGAGTATAGGCGCAAAATAACTTAGTCATAAATGAAGCCCTCTGAACAAGGGGTGACATCGCCGCGCTGTAGAGTAAAAAGCGAGCATTAATGATCAGGCCTGTCGCGATGACAACGAGAGCGGTGGTATTTTGATTCATCAGTTCCATGGAGGCGAGTTGCGCGGCCCCGGCATAGACCCAAAAATTCATTCCGAGAGTTTGAAGAATTCCAAGGCCGCTTTCAGAACAGACCGTCCCCATGACTGCGCCAAAGGGAATGACTCCTGTCGTAATGGGGAGCATGGCTTTAAAGCCCTTCCAAAAAGGTCCCTTAAACTGGGGCATATTTTTCCAAGGGTAAACCAAGGAGAGCCTTTTAGAAATCATCGATTTTTTGCATTTCTATTCTCAGCAATCGCGAGTGAACCAGGACCTAAATCGGAATCCGAACTTAGGAAGATCGGCTTTGAAGGTTCTATCCCTCTAACTCTTACCGGGAAGAGTTTAGATCGAGCTCTTTTTGATCCACTTGGTTACCGCCGGAGCTTTGTAGGCGTACATCGCTTTTAAAAGTTCACTTACATTGGAGTGAAAGAGCGCCATACTTCTATTCTCTGGTTTTAAGAGATTCTGTTCTTCCATGAATTTAAATTGCTCATGCAAATGATCGTAGTAGCGATTGATGTTTAAGAATCCAATCGGCCACGAATGAAGTCCCAGTTGCCCCCACGTAAGAACTTCACATACTTCCTCGAGGGTGCCAAAGCCTCCAGGCAATGCAATGAAGCCATCCGAGAGTTCGAACATTTTCGATTTTCGCTCATGCATGGAATCGCAAAGAATCAGCTCGGTAAGATTCTCGTGAGCGATTTCCTTCTGCTGCAAAAAGCGAGGCAAGACACCGATAACCTTTCCTCCAGCGTTCAGGGTGGCGTTCGCAATCTCGCCCATAAGCCCCACTTTCGCGCCCCCGTAAATCAGCCGAATGGAATTCGTTGCAAAGTGATGCTCCAGCTCTTGTGCGGCTTGCCTATAGGCTGGATCGGATCCCATGCTCGATCCTGAAAAGACGCATATGGATTTCATGGTTAAGTCCTTAGACCAATGGAGTTTCTATTAAAAGCCACTTTTATTTTTCAGCGGTGCCCGGGGGCGGTGTTGTCTAAAGGCTGAATTGAGCAATGGGTAGGGCGGCAGTAGGTCAGCAGTTCAACGACCGAGGGAGATCGACTTTGAAGTAAATTCAGCGAAGCCAAATGCCGAGACAGCGAAGTATTTGCAGTGCTGACTTCTTCCCACAAAATCACTGGAAGTCCCCCATGTCTTGAGCTAGGGATGGCCCCAAGGGAGGTCTCCGGTGATATTAACTACGATTGTTTTGACAGGTCTGACGACCTTTGCAACATCGAGCGAATCGCTCAAATGCCCCGTTCCTCAACCCGAGTACTCTGCTCTTCTTAAACAGTTGGATGATCTCAAGTTAAGCCTTGAACAAAAAGAAGAATGTCGTGGACTGGCTACCGAGCTTGAGGACTTGAGCATCTTTCAATCTCATTCAACCCTCAAATATCAATCGAGCATCGAAGAGGGAATTCAAAAGCAAGTCATCGATCCAGACTCTTTGAGAGAGATTGGCGAATATACCCGCGCCAGCGCCGGAAAAATTTTAAGAATTGTTCGAGATCTTCAGCAGAATCCTAGCTGCGTATCGGATAAGAAAAAGCCCAGCTTTCTCAGCTCACTCGCCAATATTGCACAACAAACGACGAGTCTCGTGGGATCGTATGCGGGTCCCTATGGAATTGCACTTTCGGTAGGAGGAGCAGTTTTTTCGAATATTCTTCTGGCTTTCGATGATTTTCTTAAGAGCGATCAATATGATTTTTCGGACCCCTCAAAACGGCATCTCTATATGACGAGCGTGTGTCTCTATCATGACATTCGTCAGGAGATTATGGACATTATCAATCCGGAAGAACGATTGGCGACGATGGAAGAGCTCGTCGTGATGCTTAACGAAAAGGAGCGCGTGATCCGAAATTATTGCCAAGACTGCGACTCCTTTTTTAAGGCCTGGGATCTTTCGAGACGATCGCAACCGAAGATATCATCGATCAAAATCGCCTTAAGAGATTCGATGCAATCCAGCGATCAGATTTGGAACGATTGTGAAAATATTGCTAATCTGGTTCACACCCCCGATTCAGCTTTAGCGACTTTGATGGAGGACATTCGAACGAACTTTCCCATTGAACAGGCACTCTGGACTTATGATTATGCCGTTCGGGAGGGAGTTCCAGACTCACACAAATGTTGGACCCTAGAAGCCACTGCCCTAAAACCCCTGAACGATCGCAGTCGATCGATGCTACGATCTATCGTCACCAAGGTTGAAACCCACCTTCAGTCTTCCATTACAAAAATGGTCCAAGACTATGGAACCGTCAATGAGGACAATCTCCCCAATAAACTCAGTAAGACTTTTAGCATTCGGGATTGGGCCGAACATGAAAG
>CAZUTA010000016.1:9946-56091 GCA_964622975.1 uncultured Bacteriovoracaceae bacterium
ACTCCAAAGCCCGAGCTCTAGCGAGGCTCGAGCTGAAATCAATCAGAGACGATTGTTTTTGACTCGACGACTTTTGAGAGAACTGACGCCCCAGTTTTTGAACTATCAGATTCGAATGGCTGGTGAAGGGCAAAAGAATTTAAGCGAACGCTTTAAAGCAACTGGAGAGATGCTGAATGGGCTCGTCGGTCCGATGAAATGGAAGAGTGTTTCTCTTGAGCCGAACTCCCTGGCTGTGATGCTAGAATCGATTTCATATGGTCGCGCTGAAACGAGCGAGATTGAAAAGGTAAAACTTAGTCTGCACCATCAGGAGATCTATGCGTTGGTCTATGATTACCTTTCATATGTCGATCAAACGGATTTTGGTCTGAGTACTGTGGTGGAGTACTGCAAATATTTTGAGCTGGCGGGCACTGAATTTCCTGAAATCTCTTTGATCTGTAATGGTGAAGCTCTTCGCTCCTCTCGGGTCGCCGCGCAGAAATTGGAGCCTTTAAAAATTGCGATCCTCCTGTATGTCGATTGGTGTCACGCGCAGGGCTATATCCAGGCGGATTCGATTCGAAATTTGAGAAGAAATATCGACGAATTTAACAGAACATTGCCGCTAAAATATCCTGCAGCAAAAAAAGCAGAGGCGACTGGGGAAGTCGCTTCAGGAATCCTTCGAAAGAGCGAGTGATCAAAAGGAATCACTCACTCTGGGAGAACCCCAAAGGACTTCGATTCCGGTAACTCCGAAATTTCTGGCTCATTTTTCAACCGCTTCTCTATTAAACCAATGAGACTGGGCAGAAGGCTCTTCACGTCCTCGAGCTCATAGTCCAACAAGGGTTTATGAATATTGAAAATTTTATCCAAATGGGAGGCGACCCCGCGAATCATCCAGTCCGAAAGGTGACCGATCGGCCATCCTGTTTTTAAATGGAAGAACGCCGAATGAGCCCATGCATTGTTTACTCCGCCATTGGCTGCGATGTGTGCTCGATGAGGTTGATCTGATCCCTCCAGTGCTGTCTGCATCGCCCTGAGGCTCTTCAGCCATCCATACGCCTCTGCTAGATTCGGAATCTCGCTTGGCATTTTGATCAGAGGACCTGCTCCATACAGAGGTGCTCCTGGACGAATACTTTCCTGCATTAAAATGGCAAAAAACTGCTCCCCTTTTGATACCCCAAGACCACCTCCACGCACTTTGCGGGCTGACAGACGAGCAAAGCCTTGAAGAATCTCGCGAGCTGATGCATGGGTCATGAGAGGCAATATAAAAACATAATCTACCAAATCGTCCAGGACGACGGTTTGGTTCAAAAAGTCATTCAGGCGCAGATCCAATATTCTTTCATCCGATTTTTTCTGGATTCCAAAATAAAGAGTGTGATGTTTGATATTCGTGGACCATCCCGTTACCTGCCTAAAGCGATCTCGAATTGTTGTGGGAGAGACCGAAAAATCAAATCTCCCTTGATCGTTAACCAATCCAAGCCTCCTCCAGCCTTCAATGAGATCTTGAGATATTGTAAATTCAGAAGGGCTGGCTCGCATCCCCGTGCTTAAAACGGGAACCCAACCGAATAGATATTCTTTCGATACAAGAAAACGCAGTACGACCTTTGGAGGCGACTCGGCATTGAAATTGATTTGAGAAATTTGGTTGAAAAAATCTCCCAATACCTCAGGCGAAGCATTTTGTGTTACATAGGACTGGCGAGGAAATCGGGCCAAAAAAGATGCAACCCTGCCTTCCTCGCTTCTGACAGAATTCACAACTTTCCGAACTTTGGTCAGCGCTCCCACCGCGATGGCTTTGACACCTCACCCAGGGATTTGGAAGCCGGCAAACTCCCTTGCGAAGACGCCTTCTCAATTGCGCCCCCGAAGCTTGAGCGTATGATTTTTTTGCAATCATCTCCAGCATAGAGGTTCACTATAAATAATAGATTTAACAAAAGAGTGACTGCAGATTGCATGCGTATACCGTTTCTCAAGAGCCAAATTATACAATTTCTGTTCCCACGATTGGACGTTTATCAATCGACACCCATATAGAGATTTTCAATTTCATTTCTTGATGGCTTCTCAATCGTGGTCGTACCGGCAGAATTTGACGAATTCGCTTCGGAGCCTGAATTTGCCGTATTCTCTGATGCAAAGCCCTTAAATAGCAATTCAGCCCTTTCTTTAAGACCCGATTCAGTAATTGAGGTGCTGACGGCTTTCAGTTGAGCTTCTTGCTCCGGTTTGAAAGTGAAAATCTTCTGACCATCCTTGCTGAGCGCGAACGCGATTGCACTTTGAATCCTCTTAAAATCATCGGCGTGAACGAGAATATCGCGCAGCTCAGGCAGGACTTCGCTAATACTTTTTACGAATGCATCAGCTGCCAAATCTTTCGAACCATAAGTTTTATAAAAGGAGAGCCCGTCAACATCGGCCTGCGAAATGGTGAATTCCTTTTTCAAAAAAATGTTTTTGGCTATGCGAGGTCTCAGCTGCTCGTAGAATTCAGCTGACGCAGACCCAGGGGGAACATATTGCCCCAAGAAAACTACAATTTCCATGGGATTCATCTTGCTCTGATGCATTTTGATGTAGTTCTGAGTCACTTCAGAAAAGCTACCATCAAAATACTGGGGAAATTCGGATAGACCCCTGCGAAAATCAGACACCGTCACAGAGTCTAAATGTGCCTCCATGAATTTGCCCGCAAAGCTCTTAAGCATACTCTTTATAGATGCGGAACTGCCTGGGCCATAAGCTTCATCGACCCATTGGGCATACGACCTCTTCTGTACTGCCTCGTCATCTGCTTGCCTTCTTTCAAAGTAACCTGATTGTCCCTCCCAGAGCCCATTGCCCAGTCTTGGAGTGAGTATCCAGTTAGTAGTGTCGATATCTTTAATCCTAAAATTATTCATAAAGACCTGAAACTGCAAAACACTCATTTCGCCCACATGCTTTTCTAAAAATTCCGTAGCCACTTTGACCCGCTCCACTGGCGAACTGTAAGCATCATTCACCGACTTCAAATAGTTCTCCATCCTTTTGTAAGGGCTATCATCATCTGATGATGCCATCGCGGAATTTGCAAATCCCAAGGCAAGCATGAAAATATATGTGGTAACCATTGTTTTTGAATTGCTAGACATCGTTCGTCTCCTCCTTCCCGGGACTGATCGCAGCTTTCATGCCAAGACACTTTCGGAACTTTAATGCGATTTGCCCAATTTAAATTGATTCACTCGCGCACGAATGTCGCGCGCTCTCTAGTGTGCGCGACGTCGCTGTCACATTTTTGAATTTGCAGCCTGGTGGTATTTCTCGATTGGATGCTTAGTCTTTGGCTCGCGCTAATTTTGGTTTGCGCCAGTCAATCAAAGTTCTGTCCATCCCGCCGAGGCCTTGATTGCTATCGTTCGTACGAAGCAAGAAGCCAAAAGGCCGTGGGATAGAATTTCACCGACCGAGGGAGATCGGCTTTGAAGTTCTTATTCTCAAAAGAAGCGCCTATTCGGATAGCCCACTGATGATGGCATCGAGGTCTTCGCGGAACTTGCCTTTGCGTCGGGTCATGAAGCGACCTGTTCGATCTTCGACCAATGCCTTTTGGACAGCCTGGTAAAGTGCGGCGTCAGAATAACTAAAAGCACTCACGATCTCTGTATACGAAACCGCTTCAGGATCTTCTCCAGCCTGTTTTCTCAGGTCAAATTTCAAGTCTCCTACATTCAAGACTCGGCCTCTCGTATGAAATCTCGTCAACACGAGTTCGACAGCTCTCGACTGTACGTCGGTCAAACTTGGGCCCGTGTTCTCACGAGCAGGAATTTGCCTTTGAACGCGAGCAACGGGCTCCACTCTGACTCCCGATTGAGCCGAAACAAGCCCCGTGAGCCAACGTTCCAAGCGATCCTTTTGGCGTCCGTCCACTCGCTTGGTCTTTGGAAGCTGTGCAAGGGCGAGCTCGAGAGCCTCTTTGTCCGAATCAAATGCAGAGACATAAAGTGGTGAGGAATCTGGCGCAAAGTTACCGGGAGTGACTGTTGAGTAGAATGCATCGACTGCACGGAGTTGCTGAGCTCGCTTCTTGAGAGCGGCGATCCAAACGCGTCGAGTACTTCCGGGGACTCCTTGATGACCCTTGATCGCATTCAAGAGGCCTTCGACCGCCGCAAGCTCAGTGTCGTAAAGTTTGAAAGGCAAAAGATCCAATTGAGGTCTTGAATGCTGAGCAAGCGTTTTGACAATGAAGGTATCGACTTCAACCCAATGCTTCTGGGCCTCTTGAATCCATTCTCGCAATTTATACTTTTTTCTTCCCCTAAACGTCCGCTCTTCGACTCGACTTTCGAGCCTTCGCAAAGCATCAAGTTCAGAATCAAAGTACTGGGTTCTCAAGAGTGAGAGATCCAAAACATCGGAGTCTTTGAGGTTTTCATCGATGAACCGATCGAGTTCTTCCAGCCGACGCTCCTCAATAAACTCATGACTTGGATGTCTGATATCAAAATCAGAAAGCGTCAGCGAGGTTCTTTCAGATGACGAATCCAAATTAAGTTCGCGATTTCGACGCCAAAGAGCCAGTGCCATATCGGATTCTGAATCAAAGATTCGATAACTATGATAGCCACCGCCTGTCGCCCAGTTTCCTTTGCCGACAAGTTTGAGATATCCAAAGCCAACCACTTCATCGACAGCATCTGGATCAATCAATCTCTTGTTCTTCCTCAAGTCTGCGAGGATGAGATCTGCAGCTTCGCGTCTCTGCTCCATGCGAACTTCTGTTCCGGGGTCCTGATGAAACTCAATATTTAAAAGTCTAAACGGATTCTTAAAATTCCACTCTGACTTGTGCTTTTGCGAAAGTCTTTTAATCGCCAACCAGGCTTTGGGAGGACTGCCCCAAGTGGAGAGAAGATCCGTATACAAAACCCCGACAGGCATGGCTTCGTCCGAAAAATCAATCTGAGTCGGACTGCGCCCATGCTCATCCGTAAATCGCAAAACACGCTCTGCGATCCAGCGCTCGCGAGCTTCTCCCTTCAAATGAGAAGGAACAGGGCTCGCTCGTCTCTGCTCAACGATTCTGAGGGGTTTTCGAATTCCCAACTGAAGCTGCTTGGCAGTGACTTGGCTTTCTGAAATATGATGACTGGGAGCTCGACCACTGTTGAGCCCTGCTACAATCTCTTGAGGACTCGCCCCTAAAGCAGACATTTCTCGAAGCACAGATTCTCGCCAACGTTTGGCCCCCTGATAGGTTACAAGGCTCTTCCAGTCGGAAGCTCGCCCTCGCTGCTCTTTGGAAAATCCGCGATCACTCACGACTTGTTCGATCACACTGACAGACAAACCCAATGCGTCGGCCACTTCAGCGTTTTGATTGAGGCCAATCTCCTCAATCAAATACTGTAGAACCTCCTCACGGGTCATATCGGCGTTTATATCCTGCGAATATGTCCCAAATCGATTGAACCGATTGACGAATTCTTTGAACCACTTTGATCCCTCATGTCCCAAAGGTTCAGAAAGTATCCTGTCATGAGACAGACCGAATTCCCGAAGCTCAGTGTAGACCTGCGCCTCAGAAACTCCCAAGGTTTCTGCCATCTGCGTCACTGTTTGAAGTGGAAGATATTCTAAGTAATAATTTTTATGGGCAGCGGCTTCAGAAACAAATTTCAATTTCCTAGAATTCATTTCGGTCCAGACTTGGGCTTGAGGGACTTCTAACAACTGAGCAATTTGGCGCGGGGTCTTGAAGTGCCCTAGAATTCGATATGTATTAAATCTCTCCTCGCGAGGCTCAGACTTAGGCTCGAGTGACGTCGAAGCCCCCAACTTCTGCTTGATCTGATCAAAAAAAAGAACTCGATGCTGGCGGACCTCTTCGGCCGAGAGTTGACCGAGCGCTCTCAATGAGCCCGTTTGCATCTCCAAACTATGGCCGTAGTATCTGAGGACCTTTTTGAAGTCTTCCTCCGGAAACTGCCATTTGGAGACGAAGTCTTGAATATTTTGGAGCAGTGGGTTTTCTAAAATATAAAGAATGTCATTTTCGAATTCAGTTCGTACGCGACCCCCATCTCCATCAACTCCAAGTACCAGTGCGTCTCCTGGATCTTCTTCAGTGAGTAAGGCTTGGCGGACGAGCCTCAATGCGTCTGAGCAGAAGGCCGATACAACACGATTCCCACGAATGGTTGACATCGGAGGGGCAGAGTTTGCCGGCGGCAGGGATTGAACTGTGATAAAGACCAAAAGGCCAAGCATAGTTACACCACACAGGCTTAAAGCAAAATGCGTTCCAGAATGGGCCTCTGATAAATACAATGATTCTCGGTAACTGCATGCGAAAGAGCCTACAAATGGACTCCCACTGACCACTCTTTGGGACAACCGTGATTCTTGCGGAAATCACTCGTACACGCGGTAGGTAATCTTCGCTCTGCGGATTTTGACGAGTGATGGATCCGTAGGCGTTGAGAACCACTGCCACTGACAGCCAATCGCATAATGATAATTGATATTGTCCACGACCGTTGAGACATTCATGGTGAGCGTCACAGGAGCTGTAGAGGCAAAGCTTACTCCTGTTTCTTGCTGCAAAAATACTGGATTAGCGACGCCGTCGACATTGTTTCGTAGCGCATAGCAAGTGTTCGTCGTTGTGGGGTCCCCATCCACTACATAAAACACAACCTGATCTAAGATTGCGCCGTGTGGGAGATCAAGATCTGCATAAAACTGAGTCATAAGAGAGGTGGCGGTTCCTGTCGTTCTAAAAATCTCAAGAGCGTTTCGAATAAACGGAATCGAAGAATTGGGAACGAATGCTGAAGGGGAGATTGATTTGATTTTTGTGACGTAGTTCTTTCGGACGGCCATCGCATAAGGGGCTGCCGTGACAGGTTGGCGACTTCCAAGGGCCTGATAGGCACCAACACCCGATGGATACCGAATCTCGATTTCAAGATAACGCGCTCCACCGTCAAAGGACGTAAAATTGAGCTCGGCCAAAAACTTGCCATCTCGAACATCGATCGCATTTGAGCCTTCAAAGAAAGTAGGCCCTCCCACCACCGCAGTGCCCGTCTCAGAGGCAAACATTGTAAACTTAAAATCGGCGAGTCCACTAATGGGCTGACCTGCATGCGTCGCGTGGCCTTGATAAGTGATTGTAAAAGGCCTCGCCTGAGCAAAGAGGGATCCTCCGAGATTAAGCATTAAGGCGAGAAGTATAAGGGCTTTAAAAAAACAATTCTTCATGGGTCAAAAACCTGGCTAAGCATTCACAAATAATCAATGCAATCCAACGTTCAGATTGTGGCAACACAGTGGTCGAGATTGCGCTGAGATAACCGGACCACAGTCCGCAAATCGGTGTGATTTTATTCAGCGGTGTCTGGGGCGGTGTTGTCTTTTGGATCAAGCCACCGAATCTATTCGATCCAAACAATCCTGCCTCCAAGCAGAAATCGAACCAAAAGGGCGCTGAATATGAATTTCCTCCAATGCCAATGGATCTGAAGCGATTAAAGCTAAACTCAGACGAACTCGCGGGATTGTTTGGGCACTCAATTCGGCAGTCTTGATTTGATCTGTTGTTTTTTGGAGATCTTTGTTGCCAAATGGCTACAGCTTTTGCAGCGATCCTTTTTCATAAATCTAGTTATTTCAACGCGTTAGCTCCGAGTCTCTCGATGGCATCCTTTCTGCTAAGTGAGACATCCATGCGCGTATAGGGGCAGGGGCGCGCAGGATTGTTGTGACTCATAGTCACTGATAAAGGAGACGACCGTATGTTGAGATTCTTGCCCGCATTTGCATTGTCGATGTTCACAATTTTGGCCTGTTCGAGCAATCCGGTGGACGTTCGCCCACTTCAAGAGGTTCCCGGAGAGACGAAGGAGATTCCTGTCGAAAAGCCTGTGCCCACCTCCTGGCAGTTGCCTCAGTTCGAATCCGCTTGGAAATCAGCCAATAGTTCAGAAGCTCAATTGAAAGTTCTCAAAGATCTCCAGGCATTTGCGGGTCCTGGATTCGATGTTTGGGGGCTTTGGCAAGGCTTTGCCCATCAAAGGTTCTCATGGCCCAAGCCTGAGTGGACGAGTGTTCATCAAGAATTGCTCAATCTGCAGAAACTGTCCTGTGATGGTTCCTCAGTGAATGCGTTTGCGACATTTGCATTGGCGGTAGCGAACTCTTCCCAGCCCCATGCTATCCGTAATGGCTATAGAGAAGCGGCCTTTGGTCAAGGGCGATTGTGCAATGCTGTTCCATCGATTCCTCTTGTGATCGAAAACTTTGAATATGTTTTGCGGGACACCTCGCCAAGCGAAAGCGAAAGGGTTGTTCATGTCGTTTCAGCATTGGATCTCCTCGAGAACTCTGTTCGTCAGAGCTCTCAATTTGATTTCACGGGTCAGCTTGTTTCGGATGAGGGTTTGGGACTCCTCGAGGAAATTACGGCCAAGGCATCGCTTTTTGAGCAGAGCAGTATCAGCGGAGCACGACTCGTCAGTCTGGGTTATTCCCTCAGCCGCTTTTCTTCTGCCTTTGAGCCTCTTCGTGCCGCTATTTTGAGATCTGCACTCGATTCCACAGAATCTTTTAAGATCTTTTTGTCTGCCTGCGATAAATCCGCCGAATGCAAATTGGCCGATGTGATGCGTGCCTGGAGCACTCAACCGGCATATCAATTGGAAGCGCTCTCGGAGGCAGAGCTTCTTACGCGTGTAGAGATGCTGTTTGAGATCGTGGCAGCGCGAGATTTGAGTGATTTGTTCAAATCTTATAATGAGCTTCGAGCATTTCTGGCCTTGGTTCAAAAAGTCGAGGATCAAATCCCTGCACAGCGAGCGAAAACTTATCATTGGGCGAGTCAGGTCTTAGATCGATGGACTTCTGCTTTCGCAGAACGACCCATCAAGGATAGTTCCGACTTTGGGCAGTGGATCAATTCCAAAAGAAATTCCCAAGAGCCTTTGCTCGATACATGGATACTTTCGATGATACTTCCCGAAAGTTCATGGGCCATCAAAGCGCTTGCTTCACTTGCAAAGCCAACCTCAGAATCCGATTGGCTTAAGTGGCGCAGTTTCATCAGACTTCCCGTCGAAAATCGAATCGTATGGAAGCAGAGAAAAGAAGAGTATTGTAACTTTCTCAAAGAAGCTCTCGGGTTAGTTGGAGGTCAGTTATCTTCGCAGGAGTTCGCATCAAAATTGTCTGATCGAGACGGTCTAAACGGGGGATGCTGGAACGTCAGTCCGCCCGCCTTTAACAACCAAGGGGGCAAGAAACTCGAAGTTTCAGCTGAGACTGTTTCAACAAGTGCGGAGAGTCTGATTGAGATTGACGGGACAAGTCTCACTGTAACCGCCGATCGGATAAAACTGGGGATAGTGGATTTGAGTTCTGTCGAGAGCATGCCACCTCATAAAATTGATCGAGAAAACTCCAAGTCCCGTCAGTCTCGCGATTCAGTGATTTTTCCAATCTTATACATGGTGCGCGTCCCCGGCGAAGCGCAACAACGACGGGAGTGCCAGCCTGGTGAGGAAGGATATTACATCGAGGCTGATCCCCAGACTCTCAATAAACATAAACTCCGATTTTGCGCAGGCCAACACTTGAGCGTTTTTCATTTTCCTCTTCAGGTGAGTCAAGATGGCCCAGGCATTACTGCGGTTCCCGAACGTGCACCGGATGGTGGAAGTCTCGATCTCACAGCAACTCGCAAGGTTTTCGAGAGATTTCAGTTTGTATCGTTTGCAACCACCGCGCAGCTCCCGTATCCAGCTGAAAAGGGTGGTCGATCTGATCGAAGTTTCAAACTTTCTGCCTTTGGCAATCCAGAGACGGAGCAATCGAGTCTTAAATCATTTGTTTCGTCCTACGAGCAGTTGACTGTTAAGGCCGATGATCGAGTCTTCTTTCATGAGAGATTGCAGGCAACCGAAATCCAAAGTTTACTTGCTCAGGTCTTTGTAAATCTGAGTCCTGATGTTCAAGTGGTGGTGCCCTTTGGATATTTAGATCTTTTGCACAAAGAAGATCGCGCTCAAATCCGAGCGATCTGTAAACCTGATGATCAGGAGTCATTGACTGAGGAAGACTTAAAGAACTGCTTCGCGCGCTGGAGCCCTGAGATTAATAGGGCCCTCAATCGTATCTTGCGACTTTCTCCAGACGATTATTCAGCCTTCCGACGTTTTGACGATTCACTAGTCTGCAAAGTTAGCTTTGAAGGTGAGGATGGTTCGGATTTTTTCGATTCGGGAGATTCTGTGTTTTTGTATGGTGGCAAAGACGGAGCTCAAGGATCTGCTGGTGAAGCGGGTCGTAATGGCTCTTTGCTTTTAAATGAATGGATGAAGATTCTTAGAAACTAAAGAGGTGTGTGGTGAAGACAATGAAGCAAAAAATGATGCGATATTTTAGTTGGTGGATTCTAATCCTTTCGACTTCTTTAGTCGCAGGAACGACTCCGTTTGAGAACTTGCGAAAACTCGATGGGCTTGAGTTTGTGGCTGCGACTCGCTTTGTTGTTGATGAGCCACTTACTCTTACTTCAGCGACTATCATTTCTTCAGATGAGGTTCTTATTTCAGAACCTCTTTTCACGATGGGAAACGATCTTACAATTGAGACCCGCCGACTCATCTTTGAGGGCTCGGGCAAGATAGTTGCATTTCCTGAAGGCTCGACGGGTGCTCCCGGCGCGGATGGTAATAAGGGCGGGCCTGGTGTGCACGGTAAGGATGGTTGCGTCACCTATAAAACCGGAGAGTTTAAAACGATACGAATTCCTCGGCGGACTGCTAATGGAAAATTGGAGTATGACGAAATCAAGCGAGAGATTACCGTTTCGCGAGGAGAGGATGGCCTTCAAGGATTATCGGGAACTGATGCCGAAGTGTCCGCAGGAGATGGCAAGCCAGCTGGGCAAATCAGTATCTCTGCGGCCAAAGTCGACGGCGATTTGATCATTGACGGGCGAGGCCAAGCCGGTGGTTCGGGTGGTCATGGTGGACAAGGTGGCATTGGTGGTAACGGTGCTCCTGGACGAAACGGTAAGGCAGGAACATTTTGGATTGGTGGGCACGATCCCTGTGACGGAGGATATGGGGGGCGTGGTGGCAACGGAGGCCGCGGCGGAAATGGTGGCAACGGAGGTGCCGGTGCCATTGTACGCCTTCAACTAGGATCTGCGCCAAAATCACAAACAGTAATTGTTGAGGGGGGCGCCGGCGGTAAGGCCGGTGACGGCGGAGAGCCGGGTGAAGGTGGAAGTGGTGGGGCGAAAGGCAAACCTGCAAAAGGTTGGGGCATCATTGTAAAGACCGCATCTGGAAGTGCGGATAACAATGGAAAGAACGGAAACGAATCGGATATTAAGCACTACCCAGCTCAGGCCATGCCCACAAAGGGTTCTTCTGGAAGCGTGGGCAATTCTGGATCGCGGGGTGATGACAAAGGTATAGCCATCGTTTCAGATCTTGAAAGTTCACGACAACTCGCGGTCGAAGCTTTTCTCGAATTTCAGCTTGAAAGAACCTTTTGGGCGCTCGTAGAGAAAACTTATTCTCAGATTTCTGATCAACTCGTGCTGGGATCACTTCAAGAACCGATGAGCCGAGAGTTTTTGTCGACGGATAAGGCGAAGCTGCATGAAGCCTCACTCAAGCGGGGTGAAATTCTGTCGTATTTTTCGACAGCCTGGAAGGTATTCGACGACGTTTTTGAAGAAATGGATCAAGACGATGTGTCTCAGAAGGCACTCAGTGAAAGTTATCGGCAGGTCAAATCTTCATTGGATATTTTGCGAGGGGCACAAGTGAGTGAGGCGTCACTTCTCAGAGCTCAAGAAGCCCTGGATCGACTGTCTTTTAGAAGACTCACACGATTTCGAGCTGATTTTATGAAGATTGCGCAGGCTTGCGATCAATTCATAAGTCGCCTGACTGATGAATGGAAAGCAGGGGGCCCCAATGGTTGGTTGCTTAATCGGCATTTTGTAGTGCCCGCTTGTTTAGAACTTGATCGCTTACAGGAAAGACCTCTCATGCCGATCGTCATTCAAGCTTCGGGCGAAATGCTTGTGTCACCCCAGGCACTCGTAAAAAATCTCAAGAAGCAAGAAGTGGAGCTCTATGCTTCTCAGCTCAAGAATCCATTCTCGTATTTGAAACATATTTTTAATGGAGGAGCTGTCTTTGCGGCGGGTGACGAGCCTCCCGATTTTGATGATGTAGTTTGGAACCTTCAGATGCTGAATAAGATATCTCTCGATCATCTTTCAAAGCCCTATGAAAACGCCAATGCTGTGGGCCGGTCAGGAATTGCGACCTCCCTCCACTCGATGGTCTTTGAAATGGTCAAAACTCCGGGAGATTTGGAGCTCTATACGATGATCAACGCCAAGAATTGGCAGACACTTTTTGAATCGAGAATCAGACGATGAAGTATCTCTTTGCGATTTTACTGACATTTTGTGGCACCTTGAATGCCCAGGACGAATCTTGGGAAAGTATTAAAGGTCGATATGAAAAGATGCGTGATACTTGGAAGGCCAATTATGCCAAGGATGTCCGCTCCGCTCATTTGCAAACAACAAAGACGCATTTTAAGCTGGGTCAACTTGATCTCATCGAGGCTTTTGAGTTTCTGAAAGGTTCGGCAGCACTCGAGGCACAAAGATTTAGAGTGGCGTATTTGGAATTTGCTCAGGATGCTCAAATGAACCGAGGGGATGCGGTCACAACCATTGCGGTCTTCAATCGAGGATCGGTTCACCTCACTGCGGCTCGTCAGGCACTCAGTCGATACAAGGAGATTCAGCAGGAGCTTGATCAACTAAAGGGTTTGGTTCAGAAGGGCTGCTCTGCAGAGTTTCTGAAGTGGCCTCGAGATTACTTTAATGCTCAGACTGTGTTTCCGCCGCCGGTGATTGCGCTCGATCAAACTCCAAAATTTGACCTCAATTACAGCGCCTCTGTTGGAGTGACCGTGAGTTTTGGAGGAAATCAATCGGCTTCTGCAAGTCCAGACATCTCCTTTAGTATGACTGCCGAGAATCAAACTGAGGAATATATCCAAGGGGGCCTTGTAGCGGCGGGTTGCGCGGTGGGTAATATTGTCCCTGGGGTGGGTTGCGTTGCAGGAGTGGCAATTGCCCAGTTTCTCTTTAGTGTTGGAAAATTCTTTTACGCAAGTTTTGCTCAGATGGATGAGGTTTTTGCCTACAATGACACTCTAGGTATCATCGATGAGATCAACAGCATTCTCGGAGCGGGTACACCATCCAGGGAATATTCTGATCAAAAGGTCGAAGAACTTTGTCGAGAGGTCTTTGTTGATGAGGTTCAGAAGAAGGATTCTTTTTCTGCGACTTGGGAGTCTTCAGTAAGCGATCTTAAGGAGCTTGCGACAGTACAAGAGAGGTTGTTCGCTGGCCTTGAGGCCTCTCAAGAGGCTCGCTACCTGCGCGTCAGTCAACTTTTGTCAGATCAGCAGGCTCTCGCTCGATCGGCCGCATTTGTAAACGAAGGCTCCAAGAATATAGAAGGGGAGTTTGAGGGTGCAAGAAATTGGAACAGCCGCGTCCGAGTTTTGGCTCAGAGTATTTTGAGCTCTCAGAAAACTCTAGAGGATCAGAACGTAGATCTGTGGGCCCGAGCTGAAAAGTATCGACATGCTCATTTGCAATATGTTGAGGCGAAGACAATCATGCGGCCCGCAGGAGACTCGAGTTATCGACAACCTTCTCAGCTGGAGTCTAAGCCTCTCTTTCAAGTGCTCAAGAATGTACAGTCAGTCTTTGAAGAAGGGTCTACGGAGGAGGCAAAATGATGATTGCTTGGATGCTGTTGCTGGCTATTGGAGACGAAATTACTACCAAAGAATATCAGGTCTCCGATGAACAGAATTATAAAATTGAGTTTGATCATCGTGGAATTACATCGATTGCTGAGAAACTCGAGAAGGGTTACTCCCTCGGAAAGTTTCAAAAAATCGAGAAAGAAAAGACAAAGGACTTGAAGGCCGCTACTGGATCCGCTCCCGAAAAGCCCCAAGTTTCTGTAACGCAGTTTCATGGCCATCTTGCAGAACAAATGAAGCAAATGGGAAATCAAATTGAGATACTTGGCAAATCTTTTGCTGCCCAGTCTCTCCAAAAGCAAGAAGCCCTCATTCGGGATTTAAGAGATGAGGCAATTCGTGCGAGGGCGAGTCTCGAAGATGCGGACGTGAAGCCCGTCATACAAGTGGATCGCTCATGGAAGAATTTTGAAACCTGTGTTGAGTCTGCTCAGGTTTACGTCTTTGAGAAACGAGGAGATTCTGCAATAGGGGGCTGTTTGGAGTTGTTTCCCGAAGGATTGATACCAGCGACATTTGAGATGGATGCGTGGACGGATGCCCAAGATACCTTATTGCTTTATCAAGATTTGCTGAGATATCGCGAAGCGACAGATTTAGTTTGGATCTTGCCGGCGTTTGATCGAAAGCTTGTTGGTGAATCAAAGCAAGCCGCACGAGAACTCTGGATCGCGATGCGGTATCTTCGCTCTCAGCAAAGTACATTTGAGAATGGAATGCTGCAGATCGGAATGAGCCTGCCGAGTCTAAAGACCGAGTACCAGATTCCATTTGTCGATCGGTCAACGCTGCGAAAGGAATTTTGTATCAAATGGAAGTCTGTATTTTTGGATCAGAATGAACATCTCATGATTGAAGGGACCACGTTATGCCAGGGTTTTTGATTCTAAGCACATTTTTGTCGACGGCGATTGTTTCGCAATCCGTTTTTGAAATTGATCTCGGAGGCGGACGAACCGCCAAAGGATATATTGGAATTGTAGGGGGCAGTGGGGATGAAGGCGGTGCCCCAGGGACGGTTCAAGCGCCCGGCTCTGGCGCGGGCGGAACAGGCGGGGGAGGTTCGGGGCAGGGCGCTCCGACCATTCGATTAAAAACCTCGTCAGGGATAACAATCGTTGTTCCGGGGAGCGGATTTGGAAGCGGACCGGTGGCGCCGCGCCCACAAGATTTGTCGAGTCATGCGGCGAAAGAGAATTTTAATCAGGCTCAGCAAAAAATGGCTCAGCTTCAGTCTCAGAAAGTTATCCTCGAAGCGATCAACACTCGTCTGGAGTCGGTCATTGCCGATATTCAAAATCCCACGAAGCGTTCGGATGTTTTGGATAGTTTGCGAGACAATTCAAGTGGAGCGTGGTTGCAAAGCAGTGATCAGGAGCTTTTGATTCAGGCCGAGTTAGAGTTGCAAGCGACGCGGGATCGCTCCCAACTGCTCTTAGATCAGATTTCTAGAGACCAGGAATTTTTTAACAATGTTTCGAATGCGGATAGTCTTGCTTCTCTTGAAGAGTTTGAGCATCGAGGATACCGAGGCACTGCTCTGACACAAGCTGAGCACATCAGTTGGGTTGAGGGTGGAGGCGAGGTCTCAGATCGTAAGGAGATTAGAGAGCAGTTTTTTGATTCTCAAGGGTTGTATCAACGAGGTATTGACCCGAGGCTGCTTGCCGGAATCAATTTGAAGACCTCGATCATCTCTGTTGACGGCCAAACGATTCGCTCTATTGCGAATTCAGGAATTCTCGCTCAGAGTTTTGGATCAACGACTCAAGTGAGTCAGCTGGGCTCGGATTTGCTTGTGGCCTCTCAAATTGCTGACAGCCTGATTGCTGCAGGCGAATCTGCAGGCTATGCGATGCTCTCCGGGTTGAGCCATACCTCATCTTTTGTGAGGGGAGTGGTGGATGGAGGAGTAAATTTTGTCACCGGGACTCTCGATCTTGCAGAGGCCCTCGTGTTTCATGGAGATCAGGTCGTTGTTTCGATTGCTTCAGCGATCATCCATTACGATAAAACCTACGAGGCCCTTGGGCATTGGGCGGATAACAAGTGGGACGAGTTCAAATCCGCGGATTCGGACAAGCGCGCTCATATGCTGGGAGAACTCACTTTTGAAGTCGGCTCCGCCTTCATACCTGTGGGAGCTGTGGCGAAAGGTACAGTTAAAGGCTTGGAGGCCACACGGCTCGCCGCTGTTACCCGTGGTCTGACGGGTCGTGCTGCGCGAAAGATTGAGACCGAAATGGTCGAAGGTCTCAGTCGACTCGAAATGATTCAAAATGGCGCTTCGCTCAAGGCTGCTGGTCTCCAAGGGGATGTCGCACAGAAACTCAGCGCAAACTTGCGAAGTATTAATGAGAGACAAGTCATGGCGTTAAGAGCAATCGAGAACGAGAGCCCGGGATGGATTGCAGATGAGATCCTCAGCAACCCAGACGCTGTGACTAAGTACTCAAAACTTGCTGACCAAGCTCGGCGTACAGAAATTGTAACTGATTTCAATAAACCGTTTGAAAGCCTTGCGGTCAGCGATTTGTCTAAAGAAGGTTTAGATATTCGCCCCACAGTTCCTGATCGCCCTTTGTATCGAATCATTCGTGTTTCAAATGTGGACCCTGCGGACGTGAGCAAAACTGTTGATGCTCAGTTTTGGTCGCTCAAGCCCGCTGACGATGTTCAAGATTTTGGCAGAGGCCTGGGAGTGCCGGGTGATGCGAGTGCTTATGATTTAGAAGTCACTGGACGACTCAAGCCCGGCACACCTTTTGTGGTCCAGAGATCAAAAAGCATCGGGCACAATCCCGGTGGGGACTGGGAGGTTGTTGTTCCGCCCTACGGTGTCGATGTCCCTGATATAGAAGTCATGCCCAAAATCAATCCCTTGAAAGGATCAAAATAATGAGTAGCGATGTTTTGTTAAATGAACCCCGTAATCTGCTTGAGTTTCTCACCTTTGTAAGAGCTCTTTACGATGAGGGCGAAAAACAACAATGGAAGTTCGTAATTGATGCGTTTCAAAATCGACGTCCCTGGGGTTACGCGCATCCTCTTACAGAAGAAATTCATCTCTATACGGCTGCACTTCGGCAAGTGGCGGAGTCCACTGAGTTTAGTAAGATTCCTGCAGAAGTTTGTGCCGTAATCGTTGAGACACACAAAACCCTGAAGGACGCTTCAGGTCGCGGTGGATGGAAGCAACCTGCTCATTGGAATGATTAAAAAAATCACTGATTGTATATTTGATGGCCTAAAGTAAAAATCGTTTCACAGAAAGGACGCGCCACATGAAAGACGCTGTTTTGTTAAAAGAACCTCTTAATCTCCTTGAGTTTCTGGCCTTTGTGCAGGCTCTGTATGATGAGGGCGTAAAGCAAAAGTGGACATTTGTTCTCGAGGCCTTTGGTCATTCACGTCCCTGGGGATTTTCACATCCGCCAACCGAAGAAATCATGCGATATACAGCGGGGCTTCGCTTGGTGACCGAGTCCCCAGATTTCAAAAAAATTAAAAAAGAGGTGCAAGTGACGATTGAGCAAACTCATCGAACCCTCGATCAGGCTCTCGCGCCCAATGGCTGGAAGCAGCCCCCACATTGGGTGAACTAGTCGTTCTAAGGTCTTAAAATAGTGCGGAAAGAACCATTGGCTCTCCTAGGGCACCTCTGAAACACAAACTATCAAAGTGACACCTTATCCTCTGTCGGGTTAGCCATAGTTTAGTAGCGATTTGTAAAAGGAGTTTAAAATGTTGAAATATGTTTTCTCGATCATTTTTTTGGCGACCTCTTTGTTAGCGCCTTCCCACGCACAAGAGGTGAACAATCCCACACTGATCGTATCCAATCCCATGATTTCTAAAATTGCTTATGATGCCGAAAAGGAAGGAACACGAATTGGCCTTACGTTTTTGGTCTCCGACCTCGAGGGCAAGCCTGTCAATGGTTTGAAGGCGGGTCGAAATGGAAACTTTAAAGTTTTCATTGATGGTGTTGAAGAAACATCCTTCGAAACACTCACTGATAAGTCAATCAGCCGTCCTCCTGTAGGGATTACTCTCGTGCTCGATACGAGTTATTCGATGGAGGATCAAGAGGCTCTGGGCAGAATGAAGTCCGCTGCGGAAAAATTCGTCTCCAAGCTCACTTCGTCGAGCAGTCCATTTAATTTTGAGTATTATCAATTTGCGACACATGTTCAAAAAATTGAAAACCTCAAAGCCATCAATACAAAAAAGGCATTTGGCCAGTTTACGTCTTTGTATTCGGCATTAAAGATTGCGATTGAGGCTCATCCTCAAAACATCGTTTTGCTATTTTCGGATGGAGCAGACAACAAGAGTCCCGATAATGCCGAAGCCGCTGTGGAGAGCGTGAATGTGATTGAGCAGCTTATCGAGAAGCATAAAACGGTGATTCATACCGTCAAACTCGGTATTGAAGAATCCAATGATTCAAAAGGAATCGATAATAAGGAAATTCTAAAGCGGGCTTCCAAAAACGGAAGCTTGCGATACGTCGCCTCTGCCGATGAACTCGTCAGGGCATTTGAAGATGTGGCCTCCAAAGTCGCCTATCCCTATTATTTTGAGTATCTGTGCCCTCGAACGAAGCCGGGTTCTTATCGCATCATGCTCCAAATTGATCGAAAGGGGACTGCCAGCGATCGAAAGCAGTTTAATCCAGAAGCTTCGTTTGAACTTCCTTTTGAACTTTACGGAAATGATTCTCGCTACTTTATGCTTCCCGGAAGTGCCGCTCAGAAGATCTTTTGGGAACCTATTTTGTTTCCTTCGAACGGAGGCGGGCATTGGGACCTCAAATTGTATGCCAATGAAGGCGAAAGTACTCGATTGAAGCAGGTCAACCCCGCAGATTTGTCGGATATGACGGTGAGCTTCCGTGATATTCGATTTGATTTTGCAAAGGATGAGGTTTCTTTTGTTGTCGTTTACTCAGGTCCTGAGCCTGTGGTCCGTGCTAGCTATCTGGCAGTCAAGAATCATGACAGTGTTGGCCCTGAGACTTTCATCTATCAGTTTGATCTGTGGACCCCTGTGGGAAAGATGTATCAATCGACCAGCTGGCAGAGCTTAAGGACGTTTATGTACTCGAAGGAGGGAATTGAGTTCAAGGAGCTGGCTAATGGTATGGCGGAGATTTCGCTGAAGCCAATGAGTTTGAAGGTCAACTTACGGCCTAATGTGACGACATACGTGCAAGTGACTTCGTCTTTCAGTTCCAATAACAAGCAGTTTGTTTTGGGTGTCAATGAAGCGTCTTTGTTTTTTGTAAAGTGATCGGGATTTAGCTCAGTCTCGATCGTCATCGTCGTCATTGTCGTCAAAATCATCAAAGTCACTGTCGTGATGAGATTTTGAGACTTCGATGACATGAACGCCGCCGAGACCCGCAGCGACATAGAGGTGATTTTTTTTGTAGGCCACATGGTTTGCCGAAATATGAGTTCCAAAATTAATGGCACCTAAGAGCTTAGTCTTTAGGCTGTAGCATTGAGTTCCGGCAATTCGACTCCCACTGCTTACCGTATAAACGTAAACTCCAGCTTCGCCGTTGGCTGCGAAGATCATACCATCGTCCGAACTCACAGAATTGGTGACGGTGTCCGTGTAAGCAACACCAGCAATCACTGGAGGCGAAACGTGCAAGAGGGTTTGATTGTTGTCATGACAGATTACTTTGAATCCTTTGTCCCCTAACGAAACGATCGAAGTTGTTTTTCCGGATTCAATGGTGGATTTGGATTCGGCAATGGTGTTTCCACCAAGCTCAAGACGGCTGAGCAAACTGGCAGAAGAATCCGCAGTGAGAACCTCTCCATCCTGGCCTTTAACGACTCTCACTTTTTTGTCATTTGCGCTGACGGATATGCCTCGAGCATCTGCAATAGGAAGAGAAGCGACTTCAGCCATCGATATAAGATTAAAAATCTGTAAGGAGCCGGTATCTCCGGACGTGACGTAAATTTTTTGGTCTTTTACCGCGACATCCGTACCCGCATAACTCTCAAGCGAATAGCTCGAGTACGAATCTTTGAGCTCCCCCTCATAGGGGATGCTCAGGAGCATCGCTCCACCTGAGTTTACAGCGCCCACAACAAAAACATTTTTTTTGTGGCGGTAAATGGCATTGGCATCATGATGGGGAAGCTCCAAGCTGGAAATGAGTCGCGGTCGCGTGACGGAATTGAAATCAATGACATCGACTTCACCTTTTTGAGTTGAGCCGGCCACATTGTAAGAAATGTAGGCCGTTTTATCGACAAGATGGATATCGGTGGCTTGGAGTGTATCTCCATCTAATTCTGGAGAAGCAATTTTTACGATATGTCTGAGCGAAACGGGACTGAGCGCTTGAGATTCGGCTCCCGAAACTTGCGTGAGTGCAAGAAACTCTCCTTGAGCTTCGAGTCGACTATCGTTGGTTACGATGGGATCGGGAGATGAGGCACACCCTAAAACAACTAAGCTCAAACTCGATAACCGTATGGAGAGGTCAAACTTCATGCATTCCCCCTTAAAATATATGTTTCTCATCCCACTATCTCACAACCACCGCGTCATACGCTAAGTGATTGACTTAACTGTCCTGATCGAGACAGCTATCTCAATGAGATTTGGTCTGGGGCGGCCCAGTGCGTTCTTTTCACTGTTTGTGGCGATACCCAGTGTCGTTTTGGCCGGGATTTTGGTGTTGACCTTAGGACTCCTTGATCTCTTCACTCGACGAAGCCGACTCAAGCGAGGGGATTGGGGAGTCATATCAACAGCGGTAAAGGTGGCATGGACCCGATGGATTTTGAAGTCGCATTCTATAAGAGTCAGTATTTCTGGCCCAGGAGCTGAGGGACTTAAAGATTTGCGAGGTTGTGTTTTTGTCGCCAACCATTCGAGCCTTTTGGATATTCCCGCACTCTTCTGTTATCTTCCCAAAAATTCGAGTTTTATCGCAAAAAAGGAGCTGTTGTGGATCCCCATTTTTGGATGGGCCTCCTATTTAGTGGGCACAATATTCATTGATCGAGCGAGGGGAGCTCAAAATCAAAGTCTCCAAGTCGTGGAGACTTATCTGAAGAATGGGATCTCTATTGTCATGTTTCCCGAAGGGACGAGGTCCAAGGATGGCCGCCTAGGCCCTTTCAAAAAGGGCGCTTTTGTTTTTGCCCTCAAAGCGCAAGTGCCCATTGTCCCTGTGACAATCTATAATTCACATCGATTGCTGCCAAAGAAGAGTTTTTCAATATCGCCTGGGAAGATTCATCTCCATGTGGATGCCCCCATCAGCACTCAAGGAATGAATTTTGGGGATCGCGATCAATTGACAGAGCGCGTCCGCACTTTAATTGACGATAATTTGCGGCAAGAGAAGTTCAAACTTTAGAAACTCGCCTTCTGGCTGAGTTTTGGTCATAATTTGGCCATGGCAAAGATGGCAAAACTTGAAATCGACGGCAAGGTTACCGAACTTCCTATCCTCGAGGGTGCAGAGGGCGAAAAGGCGATAGATATTTCAAAGCTGAGAGCTTCTACGGGCTACGTCACTCTGGATACTGGTTATATGAATACCGGGGCTTGTACCTCAGGGATTACATTTTTGGACGGCGAGCAGGGGATACTAAGATATCGCGGCTACTCGATCGAAGAAGTCGCCGAAAATGCGAGTTTTTTGGAGTGCTCTTATCTTTTGATTTATGGCCAACTTCCGACCGAGACTGAACTTCTCAGTTTTAGAGAGAAAATCAAATATCACTCCTTGATTCACGAGGACATGAAGAACTTTTTTAATACGTATCCTGGCCAAGCTCATCCGATGGCCATTTTGTCTTCGATGGTGTGTTCGTTGTCTGCCTATTATCCAGAACTCTTGAATGCAGATCCCACTCCTGAGGATCGAGATGCCACCATCACAAGATTGCTCTCCAAAGTTCGGGTGCTCGCGGCGTTTGCTTACAAGCGATCGATCGGGCAACCCTTTGTCTATCCCCGCAATGACCTCGACTATGTTTCTAATTTTTTGAATATGATGTTTTCGGTTCCGGCGGAACCCTATCATCTGGATCCGGCTGTTGTAAAAGCGCTCAATCTTCTCCTTATTTTGCATGCAGACCATGAGCAGAATTGCTCTACGAGTACGGTGAGAATGGTAGGAAGCTCCAAAGCAAACTTGTTTGCTGCGGTCTCGGCCGGGATCAATGCGCTGTGGGGACCTTGGCATGGAGGTGCCAACCAAGAAGTGATCGAAATGCTTGAGATGATCAAAGCGGATGGTGGGGATTTCAAAAAGTTTTTGAATCGCGCCAAAGACAAAAATGATTCGTTTAGACTCATGGGTTTTGGACATCGCGTGTATAAGAATTTTGATCCGAGAGCCAAAATCATCAAAAAAGCCTGTGATGATGTTCTCGCAAAAATGGGAGTTCATGATCCTGTTCTTGAAGTCGCCAAAGGTCTTGAAGAAGCAGCGCTCAAAGATCCTTATTTTGTGGAGAGAAAGCTCTATCCCAATGTGGATTTTTATTCGGGAATTATTTATCGAGCGATTGGGTTTCCGACCAATATGTTTACGGTGATGTTTGCTCTGGGGCGCTTGCCAGGCTGGATTGCTCAGTGGAAAGAAATGGTCGAAGACCCCGGAATGAAGATTTGCCGGCCTCGTCAGATCTATACCGGGGCAAAGCCACGATCTTGGGTTCCACTTTCCTCAAGAAAGGGAAAGTAGATTACTTACGCTTCACGACTTCCAGGGCGCGAAGATATTCTGACCGAATCTGAGGAAGCCATCGACTGACGATGGCAAAGTAGTCTTGATTCTTTTCCCACAAAAACTTTTGCAGGTGAGGTGAGCCTTGGAACTTCACTTTGACAGCCTCGATCCCTCGATCCAAAGGAATTGTGTCCGAGACTAAAATCGAAAGCACAGCTTTTTGAATCTTCTCTGGAGCCTGGAGTCTTAGCATTTCTGCCTTTTGCAAAACTTCTTCGCTTGGTGAAGACGCAAGCGCCTTTTGCAGTTGCTCGACCTCGAGCTCAAACTTGGCAAGGCTCTTGTCGAGCTCTCGCACGGTGTCTTGAACTTGATACCGGCGATCATGCAGCTGGCCAGGCGAAGGGGGATAGAGCCGCTGTCGACTTTGCTTAAAAGCATCAAAACGCTCGTCCTTCAAATCCTCTCTGACCTGATTGAGGGATTTGAATTTTGCACCTTTAATGGCCGCGCCCTTAGCTGAAGTATTAATCCAATCCACTTTGGGCCATCCGCTCATCACCAGTTCGATTTGGTAACGGAACATATTGTATTCAAAAATCGTATAGACTTCAGAAGTCCCATCTTGAGTGGGTACCTTTCCACCCGTCGCTAGTTTTTGGACTTCTTCGAGACTACGACCTTTTTCGCGGTCAGGATCCACTGTGCCGCGCAGGTGAGTTTGGTGGATATCATGGCCAAAGGCTAAATCGTGGCCAATCATGATGACTTGATCAAATCCCAAGAAGGTGGCGAGAGAGAGATTGAGATTTCCAGCCGAAGATCCCGGAAAAATCTTGGGCAAGAAATTGAGACCTAAACTTTCTATAAAAGGAGCGGCCGTCGCAAAAAAGGTTTTGCGTCCGCCAAAGGCTTCGAGTGCTCCAGGCAGCAAAAGAGGAGGTCCAACGAGAGTCGTTCTTTCGTGAACTGGAATCCCTCTCAGCAAATCCGCGACGACCGGGTCGCGCTCGAGTGCGGTGACAAAGTCGGGATTGATGCCGTAATCGACGCAAGGCTTAAGAACAGAGTCACAGGCGATAATGGGGATGCGGCCTTTAGCCTCTTTTAAGAAATCCCAGGCAAGATCGCCCGAAGGCCCGCCAGCGAGGGAGATAACGGGGCCGCCGCCGGGACTCAAATTTTCCATCAGACGAAAATCACAGGCGTGAATGATGTCATTCAAGTTGCTCACTGTGTTTTGAAGTCCACGAAATGAATCCTCAATTGAATCACCCGAAAATCGTTCGGCAAACTGCTTTGATTCTTCGATCAAGGTTCGCACTTGCGCATAGTACTCCGCGTGGAGTTCCAGGGATTGGGCATCGGCAAAGGCTTGGACGTAAGCGGCTTGACGCTGGAATCTTTCAAAAAAATAAATCAATCCTCGGCGAATACTCTCGAGATCCTCTCCTACAAAGAGAAGCGTTCTCCCACAGCGAACTTCTTCGGAGAGATCGAGTCGTGCACAAACATTGAGCATTTTGTGCGGATCCTTTTCGATAATTATCCGTAGTCGCGTCGGAGAGCGACGAATCAACTCTTCCAGTAAAAATCCATCTCCGACACCAAAGATCACATCAATTTGAGAGTGATGGATGGGGGCACTATTGAGAGTAGCCTCGGCCTTTTTTCGGAGTTCGGACTCTCGAGCAGAAAGGCGATCCGTTTGAGGATCAAATTCATTCAGGCTTTTGCCCATGACATGCCAAACTTTAGGGCGTGCTTCCATCAGAGCGTCGCGATTTTTAATCAGTACAGGATTCACCCCTTAAGGTTATCAAAGCTCTAGGGATTGACGAAGAGATACTCAAACTTCTGGAGATCTTTCTTGAGTGAAAGGCCTAAAAGTTTGGCAAAGGTGTCCAAAATCGTGACCGAATTTTGATTGGCATCCCCCGTTGTTGCCATGCTGCGCAAACGTTGGATCATTCCCTGATTAACTTTTTGGAGCTCTGCATAATGACGATCGAGGTCCTTGAGTTCCCAATCTGGAGTTTCACCTCTCTTTAGTTTGAAATACTGTGCCATTAAGTAAATCGAAACTGTTCGAACTGTGGTTTCTTCAAAAGTGGCAAAAGGCAGGTGAAAGCGAGCCATGGGTTTGAGAAAGCACATGATGGGGCAGCCACTCGTCGCCATGATCAGTCCAAAAATCGAAAACAAACCATTTTGGAGGGGAAGAGTTTTTGAAAATGTTCGCTCCGCAGTCTGAATATGCATGGTGACTTCTGAAAAACTTTTTTCATCTCGAAATGCCTCAAAGAGGTCCTTCAAATTCACAGCGATGGGGCACTCTGGGTGAGTTTCAACTTTTAAGGGGCAATGGCTGCATTGCCCGACTGTGAGTGCGGTCCAAACGGGTAGAGACTGAGGGGTTGTTGATTTTTGAATTTCGAGCGTTTCCGGATGGAGCGCGAGTTGGTAAGCGCGACTTCGTCCATCCGGAAATTCAAAACGATAATCAAAGCGAATCAAGTCTCCCATCCGAATGTAAATTTATCGGGGATGATGGTGTTTTCAAATAGGTATTTGGTTTATATTCTCTGAACGATGGGATTTGGATTGTTGACAGCAGCAGTGGCAGGAATCGCAACCGTAGTTCAAGCGGGGCTAAATCGAAGTTTGGGAGAGAGATGGGGACTGGCCTGGGCCCTGGTTGTAAATTCGATGGTGGTGTTGATCTTCTCCTTAGTGTTTTGGGGGATCACACGTGTTCAGCCTCAATGGTTTTCACCTTTTTTCCATGCGACTGAAGATGCTTCGCGCGAAGGACTCTTTGAATGGAAGGCATTGATTCCTGGTCTCTGCGGATTTTTGATTGTTTTAGGAATTCCATTTGCGATTCCTCGATTGGGGGCTGTGAGCGTTTTTTTGGCAGTTGTTGCGTTTCAATTGCTCATGAGTTTGGCTTGGGATGCTTGGATTGAGAAGGTTCCCTTTGCGTGGAGTCGAGTATTGGGCATTGGCCTCGCTTTTGTAGGCGTTTGGCTGGCGAGTCGAAAATAAATGATTGATCTCAAATCGAAGAAGATTCTCATTACCGGCGGTGCGCAAGGACTCGGAAGAGAACTCGTGTTACGTTTGCTAGAAAGCGGCGCACAAGTTTGGGTCATTGATCGAGATGAACAGAAGCTCAGTGAACTCAAATCTTTGGTCCCTACGGCCACGAATTCCTTTTTTGAAGTGGTAGACATCCTGTCTGTAGAGCAATTGCAAGCGTTGAGAAGTCGGGTCACAGATCGGTGGCATCAGATCGATATCTTGGTCAACAATGCGGGCATTATGAAGGGAGGAGAGTTCTTGAAGAACTCTCTGGCCGATCACCGTCAGATATTGGAAGTCAATTTGATCGGGCTCGTCTCGATGACTCATTTGTTTTTGCCTGATCTGATGAATCGCGAAGATTCGGCACTTCTTCAGATCGGGAGTGTCACGGGATTGATGGGTCTTGCGTTTGGATCGACTTATGCGAGCAGCAAATGGGGAGTCTTAGGGTTTTCTGAATCTCTTCGACAAGAACTTCGCGCCCTCAAGGTCAAAGGCCCTCATATTTGTGTGGTCTGCCCGAGCTATATTGAAACAGGAATGTTTGCGGGGGCCAAAGCGCCCAAATTGATGCCCTTTTTATCTCCACACGCCCTCTCTCAAAAAATTGTAAAGGCTCTCAAAGCCAAGAAGTCATTGGTAAGAGAGCCGATGCTTGTAAGGACGGTTCCCCTTTTGCGCGCCGCCTTACCTCTGGCTCTTCAGGATCGACTGCTCGATTGGTTTGGTGTGGCCGCGGGTATGAAGCATTGGCGCGGGCGATCGTTTTGAACTCTACTCTGGGATAATCAGATAGCTATCATCTCTCACTTCGCTGCGTACATCTAAAAGGGCCTCAGCGATGGGATTATTGAGGCTCTGGCCTTCAAAAATTTGAAATCGATATTGCCCGACGGGAAGCACTTTAAAAAACTCAGAATTTCTAAACGAGAAAGTCCCCTGGTCGACCCATCCTTGCGAGCTTTGCTTTTGGATTCGTACAAATCCTGAGAACTTTGCGCCGGAGAATGCAAAGCCAGCGCCCTGATGCACTCTTCGAAGAAAATCAATGAGAGCGAGTCGGTTGGCATCATAATAACTCGCAATGCTGGAGTAGGCGGGCCACTTTTCTTGAGAGAGTTCGACGGTGAACTGAAGATCTCCGTACCAATGATAGCTCCAATCTTGCATGCCGCCATTCACTTCATACCAAGCGTATCCGTTTGTGATGCCTTCAGGAAACTCGTTCGGATTTTTCATGTAATCTGCATACTCAACGTAGGACTTAGAAATATCTAAGAGCAGGGGCAGGTAGGGATGATCATCTTCGATGGTGTCCCACATATAATTGACAACTTCCGCTCCACCATGAAAATTGGCGGAGAGAGAGAACTGTCGTTCTGACTGAAACATCATCACCGCTTGAGTTTCCACTTCTCGCCCCGTCAGTGTGTTCTGAGCGTCGCTCGTCGAGAAGTCCGGAAAGTTTCGATTGAGATCGATGTATCGGGCATTTCCTCGCATCGGAACTTCACTTCCGTCAGGATTCATCGACGGCATTATGAAGATTTCCGTCTGATCAATTATTGCCTGAATCGACGGATCGATAGCATAGGAACTAAGAAGTTCGTCTGCTAGCTTGATCATCAGTTCTCGACCTGTGATTTCGTTTCCATGCATACTTGAGATCAGCTTCACTTCGGGTTCGATTTCATCGATCGAAGGATTGTCTGAAAGTTTGAGGACCCAAAGATCGCGACCTTGGTTGGACTTGCCGATACTAAAGAGCTCGGTGAGCTCGGGGTATTTTTGATGGAGGGCTTTGATTTGAGCTTCGATTTCTAAAAAACTCGGATAACCCTGCTGAGCGCGGGTGAGAAATTCAAGCTTCATCAGATCCACATGATCCACTTGCAGATTCTGAAGTTGTTCTTTGAGCCCCATTGGGCCGTAGACTTCAAAGCCTTGTCGATTGAGATGGTCAAAAGTGAGGAGGGGATTCTGTTTGAGTTGATTGATAATTCGTCCTGAAGAATCAGGGATCCAATAACCTTCTTGTGTAGAGCCCACGTTTTGTGCGGATTCAGCCGACGAATGGATGGCAAACACGAGCACAATGGCTCGCAAGATGAGCGACATAAAATTTCCTCCCCCGAGATCCCTAGTATAGAGATTGGGTCCTTAAGAATCGACGACATTTTTTGTCACACTGCGCCGCGAAGAGGGACGACGCAAAATATCTAAAAGTGCTACTGAGCGTTAAGATGCGGGGAGTGAGATTCTGAGAGGGTATGGAAAGCACTTCTCATCTCTCATTTTTAAAGCAAGCCAATCCTCAAATGTACGGCGAGTTAAGCTCTATCATTGACTCAGGGGATTTTGCACAAGCCCATCGCTCGTACTTTGATCTTTGTCGGCATGTGAAGAAGAAAGTAAATCTGGCGTCGTTTGAGTTTCAGCTTCCTTCGCCTCTGACGATTAAGGGATTTGCCAAAATCAAGAATGCTCTCAAGCCTGAACTCATTCAGCAGGCCAGAGAAATCTTGGATCAATCACTGGTTGAACAGCAAGGCAAAGCGTTTCCGATCGAGGGGTTGTCTGAAGAATTTAAAGCAATGGCAGAGGAGTCATTGGTGTTTCACAAATGTGCGACTCCTCATTCGCAATCGTTGGTGCAGATGCAAGACATCATCAAAAGCTCCCTTGTTTCTGAAATCGTGGAGATTGTTGAAGGTACTCTCAAAACAAATTTTTATGTGAATCACTTTATGCTCTCGAGAACCTTTCCCACACCTCAGCCTGTAGGATCATTTGCATGGCATCGAGATGCCGCTCCGTTTTCACAAGTGCATGTGATGTTTTACCTCACAGACTCAGGCGAAAATGGAGAGTATGGAGCGACGGAGCTTTTGCCCGTCGGCGCAACCCGATGGATCGAAAAAGAGACGGGTTATAATTTTGTGGAAATCAAAGCGAGAGTCAACGAGCTCTCAGATTTGACAAAAGACCAAAATATTTTGAATCAAATCGAAAGACCGTCCATGAATGCTGGCGATGCACTCGTGTTTGCGGCTCCTCAAGTCTTGCACCGGGGTATTCCCCCTCAGACGGGATACAGGGATGCACTCTTACTCGTTCTCCAGCCGAGTATTCTTCCATGGGATCAAATGCTCGAGAGGACTGGAGTCTCCTATATGGCGTCTCGGGTCTTAGGTCATCTCAATCTGATGATTAATCCCGCAGATCCTTAAGTCATTTTTGACTTTGATTGAATTTGAGCAAAGACAAGGGTAGTCCTGAAGGCAGGAGGTGATCCATGCTTTCAGTCATTCTTGGGCTTCAGATAATTTCTCAGGAGTTCATTCAACAGTCTCAAATGATTATGTCGAGAGGTTCGGCTCCTTTCGAAGCGCCGGTGAGTGCAGTTTATATTCCGACGGGTTTTGACGATAACGATATTCCTCAGTTTATAGTCGAGGGAGTTTTTGAAAATGCCTGTTATCAAGTCGCCTCTGTTCGGCTCACTGAGATGCATCAGCAGAATTCCAGACACTTTCATTTTTTTGTGGAAGCGTACAAAATCGAAGGCCCCGCCTGTACCGACGAAAAAAAGAAGTCCAAGAATGTTCCCTACCTTGAAGCCGTCACGTTGCCGATGCTCCCTGTTGGACAATATGAAGTTTGGCATTCACAAAAAAAGGATGGGCCGGCAGGCCTTCTCAAAATTGTCAAAGCTCCCACTGCAGAATCAGCCCCTACCGGCAAGGAGAGTAAGGATACATTTCTTTATGCCATCGTCGATGGGGCCTTTGTTGAGCCCAATCAATTGCAAAAGGATCATTATCTTTTGACTCTTTTTGGAAAGTTTACAAACAATTGCCAAGATCTCGATTACGAGAAGCTCAAGATCGAAAAGAAGACCGAGCATATTGTGGAGGTCCTTCCTATTATTAAGCGAACTCGTACAGAAGGCTGTCTTGATACGCCTGTTTCCTTCGTTCGACCTCTCTTGGTTCCGGAAGCTCTCAAAGAGGGTCACTATTTGTTTCACATTCGAACTATGGAAGGTCGCTCAAAGAATTTTACCTTCGATCTCAAATCGCCGGACTAATTGTTGGGATTCAAAAAAGGGGAAGGCCCGCAGCGCCTTCGGCTGGTTTGTTCGTCGGTCTGCGGGCCCTTTTTCTCTCTATGACAAGTGGCAGTGAGAAACTTTGATTTTGTCGAATCGTTAAATATTTGAACTGCAAAGGCAGTGCCATGAGTGCATTGAGTCTAGAAGTCGCCTAGTCCGCAAACGGTGATTTGTGTCGGGCAGAATTGGGTAGCCATAGATTTTGAGTCTGACATTTCTGCCTGACACTCTTTTCCAGAACCCAGTTTTATCCCCTTAAAATGGGGGCAGCGTCAAAATTCCATCTTGGAATGGATCTTGTATTCATTAGATCTCGGCAGGAGAAATTGAGATTCGTCGGTTTTAACCAAGAAAGGTAAGCGCCATGGAACATAACATTAGTTTTTCAATCATTGATTTCATCTTTAAGGGCGGCTTCTTTATGTGGCCTCTTTTGGCGGTGAGCTTTCTCGTCGTCATTATAAGTATCGAACGATACTTGGCGTATCGATTCCGATTTGGAATTGATGGAAAGAGACTCTTTAACCAAGTCAAAAAATATTTGGCGGCGGGAGATAATAAGAGAGCACTCGAAGCAGCCCGTCAATATAGTACGACTCCCCTGGGCAATGTCTTGGCCTCGGGTTTAGAGAATGTTGATCAACCGATCGATGAGCTCGATGTCGCGATGGAAGCCGAAGCCCTTCGGCATCTTCCTTCAGTGACGGATCGATTAGGCTATCTTTCGATTCTTGCAAATATTTCGACACTCTTGGGTTTGCTCGGAACAGTCTCGGGACTTATTGCTTCGTTCTCGGCCGTGGGTGTCGAAGCAGGCGCAGCCAAGGGGATGTTGCTGGCGAGTGGTATTGCTGTTGCGATGAATACGACAGCTTTTGGACTTTGCATCGCGATTCCTACACTTTTGATTCATCAGTTTCTTTCGACACGTGCCAATCGCATTGTCGATGAAGTTCAGCACTATGCGACAGAATTAAAGAGAATCATTCAGCGCTCGCGATCGGGTGGTCGAATTGACACCAATGATACGGACGAGGAAGTTTCACATGCTGGGGCTAAGAAAAAAGCTGCAGCAACTGTGTCTTAATTCACTGATTCAAAGAATCGTAGAGGAGTGAATTAAGTTATGCGTCGACTGAATAAACCCATCGAACAAACCGAGTTAAATTTGGCTCCCATGATGGACCTCTTCGTGGCCCTCATCCCTTTCCTCATTGTCTCAAGTTCCTTTATTCAACTGGGGGGATTTGAAATGCAAGCGCCTTCTGCGGCAACGAGTACAGCGCAAGCCCCCTCAAAGAATGACCAAGTCAAAGAGATTTGGTTGGCCATCGAAGTGACAGAGAGCCAAGTCAAAGTCACAGGGTATGAAAAGGATTTTGCCAGAGAGATTCCGGGTATCAAATCTCAGTTTGCTCTCACGGAGCTCAAACAACTCACAGATTATGTAAGTTCATTGACGGCCAATTCAAACTCCAAAATGGGCCCCTCACTTTTTCATGCTTCCCCCGAAACTAAATATGAAAACGCGGTCGCTGTTCTCAATGCACTTCGTTCTTCTCCAGCTGTCACAGAGATGGTGATGGCCGCGGGGGTGGTCGAATGAAAATTCAAGACAAAAGAGCGAAGCCAGCGAGTTTGATGATTTTGACGCCATTCTTGGACGTCTTGACGGTGCTTCTTATCTTTTTGATCGTCACATTTGCTCCTGATCAGGCTTCGGTTCAAATCGAAAAAGATCTTAAACTGCCTCAGTCTGCGCATAGTTTGAGAGGTATTCCTCATGTCAAAGTTCAAGTCAGTGCTGACGCGATCAAAGTGAATGGGGAAGTTGTTCAAGGTCTCAACCCCTCTTCGGCCAATTCAAGTTCTTGGGAGATGCTGAAGGCCGCCATCAAAGCTCAGCAACAAAGCGAAGAAAAGGCTGTCTTGCTCTTAGCAGACAAAGAAACCGCCTATCGCTGGGTTGACATGGCTGCAGCCCATCTCTCAGCGTCCGGATTTTCAGAAGTATATTTACTGACAGAAATTCAACAAGGAGATGCAAAATGATTATCACTCTCGCCAGTATTCTGCTCGTTTCGGCAGAGGCGGCAGCATCGCCAGCGACCCCCGTCGCCGAAGCTCCTACTGTCAAAATCGAAAAGCAGATCGTCTATCAGAAAGAGCAAACCGTAGACCTGACCGGAACGACTGTTGAAGGGGAGAATCAACTACCCCCAGCTTTTTTTGTGACCAAAATGGATACAGCAAAGGCCAAAAGCCTTTTGCAAGAACGTCTCGATTTTAAACTTCGAGACTACAATTATATGGGATTTTAAATTTTATGAGTGCAAACACCTCTTCATATCGACGCCTCGTAGTGACCCGGCCGAACGGAGTGGTGGAGTCATTTGACCTGAGACATTATCGGACAATTCGTGCAGGTGAGGAAGATTCAAACGATGTCGCTTTGACCTCAACTCTCGTTCCCTTTGAATTCAAGCTGCTTTCGCGATCCTGGTTTGGAAACAAGCAGCAGCTACACCTGACGGACGAAATTATTGGTACTCTCAAAGGCAATGCTGTCGCTCAAAAGACTTGGAAGAATCGTCTTTATTCAGGACAGATTTACGATATCACCGGTGAAGCTCAATGGAGTATCGGGGATGTTCATTTTAAAATCGAAGAGGTGCCCACACTCGCTCTTGAGGGACTGCGCACTCAGCTGAGTGCTGAAGAAAAGAGGGATTTTCGAAAAGCTGTGGGTTACACCATGGCAGTTTACGCACTCCTTTTCTTGCTCATCACAACCGTAGGATTTATTCGCGGGCTGTTCATAGACTCACCCGTAGACGTGGCGGTGCAAAAAGTGAGTTTGGAAAAGGCCAAAGAGATCTTCAAAAAGGAAATCCCTGTCCCTGTCGTTGAGGTTCAGGTGCCTGTGGAAAAGGTCCCAGAACCCATCAAGGAAAAGCCCAAGAAGTTAGAGCAAAATAAATCTACTCAAAAAGCAGCGAAGAAAGCCTCGCAGAATTTGAAGTCCGCAGCTGGCAAAACCGGCGGAACTAAGCCTCGCAATGTAAAAAATCTTGGACTTTTAGCGATTCAAACCACTCCTGGAGCTTCAAGAGTTTCTATTGCGGTAGCAGCACCCAAAGTTGTTACACAAGTCACAGATGCCAGTCGTGAGCCCATGCTCGGATTGGGACGAGCCACTTCTGGAATTGGAGTGAGTGAGGGCAATCCCCAGTCTATTGCTCAACTCGGATCGATTTCAGGTAAATCCTATGAAGGAGGTTTGGGAGCAGAACTTCAAGCTGCTCGAACTCCCTCCATCGCACTCGTACGAAAAGAAGTTGAAGTGCGTGGAGCCTTGGATCCCGCCGTCATTCGACAAATTATTGAAGAAAGGCTTTCAGAAATCCGTTACTGTTATGAGAATGCGCTTCTCAAACAAACGGGGCTTTCTGGAAAGATCGCTGCTTCTTGGACGATTCAGTCCGATGGAAGTGTCGCTCAGGTTATTTCTGATTCCTCTGAAATTGAACAAAAGCTTTTGCATCCTTGCGTTCGAAAGCAAATTGCTCAATGGAAGTTTCCTAGCCCCAAAGGTGGAGGCGTTGTTAAAGTGAAGTATCCATTTTTGTTTAATCCAGTAGGGGGCATTAATTAATGAAACAGATTTATTCTTTGCAGGCGATACTTGTGGCCTGTTTGACCATCAACAATCTTTGGGCACAGGATCAGTTTGAAGAAGTCGAAGTCCTCGACCATCCGAGATTTTCTTTGACCGACAAAATCGTTTTAGATGTCGATCTCAATTTTTTGCCCCTGGATGGATATGTGAAGCCCATCATGGTCGATGTGGCAGTCCAGTATCAAATCAGCGATTTCATCGCTCTCGAACCCGTCCGTTTTGGATACTCACTTTATAATCATGATACAGGGTTAAAGAAGAGTATCGAAAATGTCGTCTCGGCAGAGACCGGCCAGTCTGTCACTCTTGATGAGCCCGCCCTGAAAGATATGAAGTATCATGTGGGATCGGCGGCCTATTTAAATCTTCTCTATTCAAAATCCAATTTCTTCAATCGAAGTATCTCCTATCACTATTGGCAGGTCGGTGCAGGGATTGACTACTACAATATGGATGCCAAAGATCAGATTGGTCTGACGCTGGCAACTCGCGTTCGATTCTTTTTGAACGATTCAGTCACATTTAATATTCGCGGGGGGCATACGATTGGATTCAAATCAGACGCTCCCGATAACATCACGTTCTTAGGGATGGGGGTGGGCTTTGCTTTTTAGTAGCGCCATCATTGCCACCTGGGCCTTGGTTCAGGACGTCAAACCTCCCGAAGATTGGTATCAATCCACGACTCGAATTTTTGAGTTTTGTGTTGAGGCAAAGTTTGATCATCCCCTTTGCCCTCCTCTTAATCAAAGTCCTGGAGACAATCGCGAGCACTTAGGATTTCAGATATCAAATCCTGTAGGCGAGCTCACTTCTGAAAATCTCTTTAGAGCCATGAGTCTTTATCAAATGAATAAAACCCCATTTGCTTGGCTGATTAGTCTCAAGCTCAATGAGAAAAAGCCCGCAAAGATGGATCGTCGTTTGTGGGCCGAGGCTAAGTTTTTGTATGGCCGAAGTCTCTTTGATCAGAAAAAGTATAAAGAGGCTGAAATCATCTACGAACAACTGATTGACGATATGAAGGGTCGAGCCCTCTTTCATCAACATAGGGCCTGGATTTTCTTTTTTAATGGAAAGTTGGATCGCGCTTTAGGAAGTGTTGTGTCGGCGGAGAGCCCTCTCATTTATCCTATTATTTTCTTTGAAAAGTATTTTATTCGCTCACTGGTGGAGAGGGAATCTTGCCAATGGTCTAAGGCGTTTGAAACAATTGATGCAGGTCGAAAAAATCTGAGAGCGATGGTAGAGCCTCAAGTAGAGAATCATCCTTGGGTCAAACTCTGCGATAGTCGAGGTCTCAATGATACTTGCCGCCGTCTCCGAGGATTTTATGATGGCTATTATCGAGTTCAAATGATGCAAGCCCTGAAGGATTTGGATCTCGTCGAAATCGAAATGCGAGACAAAGGAGTCATCAAGCCTTCCAAAGCGAGTCGCTCGGCGATTGTCTGGCCTTTCGTCGGAGAATCTTGGGCAGATGAGCTTGGATATTATTCGGTCCCAGTGAGGAAACAATGCGGCTAATTCTCACCTTCATTTTTAGTTTGGCTGCGACTCAGGTTTGGGCCGCGGACGAAGTCGAAAAGGTTGAGCAGGGAGATTTTCGCGCACCCCAATCGATGCTCGAGACCGCTGAGCGATTGATGGCTTCTGAACGTGATCTCGGAAAGCGCCTTGAATTTTTGATTCGATGGATCAAGATTCGAGAGGATTTGGAGCTGACGGAGCGCCAAGCGAAGTTCACGGACGCTGGAGATCCTGCAGCGCTCAAGCATTTTCAGGATGCCAAAATGGAGATCATTGAGCGCCTGACTAAAGAGATTCCAAGATTTGAAAAGGCAAAAATTCAGTTGGATCGGATTCATCGAGAACTTGGATTTAGATACCTCGAACAAAAGAAGTTTGCAGAAGCTCAGCAGCACTATGAAGCTCTGAGCGTTAAAACTCCCGATGATGAAATTTCGTATGGCGACTGTCTGATGCAACTGGGACTCACGGATTTGGCGCTCTATGCCTATGTCCGAGCGGGTCAAGCGGAGAGACTGCGTTCTGTGGCTGCCTATAAACGCGCTTGGGCATTTTTGCAGATGCATGATTTTTTGAGATCGCTTTTTGAGTTTGATGTCGCGCTCGAAGACAATCCTTACAGTCCTGCCAAGTTGAGAGAAGAAGCCTTTCGAGATCGTTTGCGACCTTACATCGAGACATTCTCAAAACCTGACTTTGTGGCTACCGATGCGAGCGTTTTGCAGCAGATGGCGACGCGTATTCAGCCGCCGAGCGGAGGCGAGCTCTATTTGGATGCTTTGCGATTGTTGGTCGAAGGCTTTAACTCCAAAAATGATGTGCGCCGAGCTCAGCAGGTTTTTGGATTTTTGGTTCAAGCAATTCCGCACGCGCAAAGTGATACCGCGCTCAAAGTGTTAGTAGTCGCTGCACCTCTTTGGTTGAGAGTGCATCGGGGTCGGCTTGAGCATGATGATGTCGAGCGAATTTTAAAGACCTTCCCCGATAAAGAAGTCGACGCCGCATCTACTACTGAGCTTCAGGCAGAACTCAATAACAATGCTGCGTTTTATGAAACACTCGTTCAGGACAACAAAGAGGATGCCGAAAAACTCGGACCTCGTTACCGAAGTCTGTTGCTGCTGACGTACAATAAATACCTCACCCTTTATCCTAAAGAGGTCACCGCAGATCCACTGCGAGTAAATTATGCGCGACTTTTGTTGCAAGACGGAGATCCTGAGAACTGCCTCAAGGTTTTGGCGCAAAGAACAAAAAAAGAAGCCACGATTGAGAGTATGGCTCAAGGTCTCGAAGGTCAGTGCGAACTCAAGCAGCTGGATAAGCTCTATGCCGCGACCCATGATGAGAACTTCTATGCTCGTCTGAGTCAGAATATTTTGGACAATAAAATATACTTGCGTAAGGAGATTGGAATTCCCGAGACGCAAGTGTTCTTGTCCCTTGTTCAAATGCTTATGGGTTCTCTCAAAAAGAATACTCAGTCAGGCTCCTTGCGAAAGACACTGACTTCGCTTTACGAAGCCTATCCCTATTCAAAAGAGGAGCCGCTGTTTAAGGAAATTCAGATTGTGCGTGCAGAACTCGAATTCGAGGATCTCCTCGCCTCACCCCTTGATGGAAATGAAAAGGCGAAGCGATTTTATGCGATCTTTGAGCGCGCTCCTCTTGGTGCGTCGGTCGCTATCAAAGCTCTCAAGAACTCTGTCCTCTTTGGAACGGATGCAGAGACGCTTAATCGATGCGATAAGTATCAACAGCTCGAACCCAAAGACTTTGGCCGACAGTCCGAAATGTTTAAGCGATGTCTTGCACTGTCCGAGCGACATCTTCTTTTGGATCGAGAACTTGCGTACTGGAATCTCTACGAGAAGGGTCTCAGTGAGGTAGAGCGAGTGCGCGTGGGCTTACTTCACTTAGCGTTAGGGCGGGAGCAAGAGGGCAAATTAATTTTGGGTAAACTCAAATCCGAAAATGCCAACCATGCACTCGCTTTCTTTTATGGCCAGGGTCAGCAAGAAAGCGCACCTGCACTCGATCCTAAAGTGGCAGAACTCATTCAGGAGACACGCTCCTTTGTGAAAGACCTAAAGCAGATTAGCTTTCAAAAAATTGGTAAAGTTGTCCCTGCTGCCATTCAAAACTTTAAGGCCCTCGATGCGAAGTGGGTCAAATTGAGCAAGAAAGGGAATGTGTCTCCTTTGGCATTTGCTCAGGCGCTCGATCATCGTGCGTTTATCAGTTCTCGAATGCGAGATTGGATGAAGAACCTTCCTGAGCCGAAAGACCTCACTCCTGAGGAGCTCATCCAGTATCGAACTCAAGCTCTTCAGGTCGTCAAACCCTGGGAAGAATTGGCCGATGCCGCTATGAAGGAGTGTTCTTCTCAGGCTTATGCATTATCGCCAGATTTTGAAAAGTCTCCGTCCTGTCCCGAAGCCACGAATGAAAAGACCTGGAATGAGTTTATGAAAACGTGGGAATCCACTCGACAAGCAGCAGAAATTGACTCGCCCTGGGATGAAGCAAAAGCCACTGATGAACAAAAGATCTTGCGCAATCTGTATACAGCAGGGATGGCTGAGACAAATTCCTTGAAAGCAAGATACTTTTTGCTTCGAGCCTACGACATGACTTCGTCTCGCTGGCAAAAAGGACAGATTCAATTGATGATGGCCAAGATCACGGACAAAGAGCGATTTTGGAGATCCGCCGCTGAGCTGGATGGCAATTTGGTGGAGCCGATTCAGTGGCTCAAGACGCGTGCCAACGGAAACCCATTTTTTGATCGCCTCTATGATAAGCAGATTGAGCTGATCAAACGCCGCGTGCGATATACTCCCGTAGATTCTGTTAGCCAGCTGTAGTAAATTGCAGAGTCGTTGGCAGATCTCATCATCATTTCATCCAAGGATCCCTACGAAGAGCGATCAGGTCTTTCTAAGCTCGCGATGGCGCTGCGACATCAAGACGTTCAATTTGAGCTCAAAGCCTGGACCGAGTGGGAGCCCGGGCATCGAGATTCAACTCCCGCCATTATGCTCTATGATTTGCCGGGCCATCGAAGTCAGCATTCAAGATTTAAAAAGTTCTTGAAGGGTGTTGAGAGTGATGGATTTTCTTTCATTTGGAATTCTCCGTCACTTTTGCGTTGGAACTTGCATGACGAAGATCTCTCTGACTTGCGCTCCGTGGGCGTCCCCGTGGCTCCGTTTCGTATCTTTGAAGTCCCTTCGGTGGCTCTCGATTTTGAGAATTTGCAGGATGTCTTTGAAGAAGAAACTCTCGTCGCTTGGGCACCCGATGGATCGGAGTTTGTGTTAAATCTCGAAACTTCTTTGACGGCGTGGCAGGAATTTTTAAAACCCTGGACAGGAAAGCGAATCCGAATCGAACCCAGCTTTGAATCGCTTTCGGATATGGGCAAGTTTAAGTACATCGTGATTGATGGAATGCTCTCTCATGTGGTCCAAGTCAGGCAGGGGATGGAGCCGGTCCTCACCTCAGCCGACAATCGCTGCCTCAAACAGATTCAAAAGAGTCTTTCGATTTTTGAAGATACCCCGCTGACCGCAGAATTTGAGTTTGTTCTCAGTGCAGAAAGAAATGGGCTTCTTTATTCGCTCAACTTGGTGGAACCCCGATTGTATCTTCATCTGTTTCCCGAGGCGGCGACCGCAATCGCTCGTGTGATTGCGCGGCAGCTATGATCTGCGCAGCGACTGAGAGCTCGATTCCCCATCAAGTCCAAGTAATTTCAATAGGTTAGCGTGGCCAGAACTTTGCACTTTTTTGAGATGTGGAACGTCCTCGGTGGTCTTGTCGGTGTTTTGTATTTCTTTCAGTCATCTGGGTTGGAATCGCTCTTGAGTCCTCAGTGCAAGCCATGGATATCAAAAAATGTGCGCATTGGCTGATGGAACTCAAAGAGTCGGCTCAATTCAAGATTGAAAGGCGAAGTTTTGTCCGCGCTGTCATGCCTCAGTTTTTGAGCGCTCGTCGTGCTTTGAATCAGGGTGATCCCGAGCCTCTGTTTAATTTGTTAAAGAGCTGGGCGGACTCAAATGCCGATCGAAAGTGGATTCTAGAGTTTCCGATCGACTGGGTGCAATTGATTCAAGATATTCATGTTCAAGTAGATCAGCTCAAGCCCACCGCGCTCACTACACCGGCCGGAAAGCAATCGCCTTACGAGCGAGCGCAGATTTTTCAGGCTCATACTCTCGCACTGATCATGAAGATGTTTAGGGATGGGCAGTTTTCATCGACGCCTGATAAATTTGGAATTCAAGAGAACTGGATCACTTGGGGAATGAAGCAACCCACCATTGTACCGCATGATGATTTGCCCAGATCCATTATCGCTCGACGGGCTCAACAAGCCTTCCATTATTCATTTGCGGATCAGTTTGTTCCTTCCAAAGACCTTTATGAAGAGGTGGAGGATTTACGGCGCAATCTTCAGTTTCTGAGTCCGGGATCCATTGCATTTATGGCACGAGATCTCAAACGAAGGTCTCAAGATCCCGAAGATATCGCCTTCGCAGATCATGCTCTCAAGATTTCCGAGAAAGCTGCTCTGAAGTATGTTCAAGCCCATGAATTGCTCAGTGTGATCGAGCGGAGATTGCAAGAGGCTCAAGCCAATGATCGTGCTTATGCGCCTGGTAAAATCTACGACTTGGTAGTTTCTCTCGATGAATCAGTCAATGACCTGATCGCATTGGTGTCGCTGCAATACAGAGCACTTCAAGATCGAATTTTAATTGTGGAAGGGGTGCCCGTAGAGTTCGAGACTCCCCAAGGAGAAAAGTTTTGGGAATCAATGTCCTCTCGAATCAAAAACGCTCAGACCGCGCATCAGGTGGGGCTCATCTTAGCAGCCAAACACGGAGACACGACCAAACTAAAGGAACTGCTATCGCAAAACCTGATACCTGCAGATCAAGTCCGAGACCAAAGAGGGCTCGATCTCATTGACATCTCTGCTCGTCATCCAGAAGCGCAAAAGCTTCTGCGGGAGTTTTTTGGCGATCAACCTCGGTAAAGAGTTTGAATCAGACTTTCTTCACCCAAGACATGCACCAGCCATTTTCGGGGACGAGGCCGGCCGCAAATATTGTGCATTGTCCTAACCCTGCTTGAGAGTTGTGAAACAACATACAGTTTTTGCAATTGGCGGTTTTGCCGTCCGGAGTATTGAGTTGCGGAAACTTTTTTGAATCCGCCTTTGAACGGTCTGTGACAAAGCCGAGTGCCATAGCCATAGGATCCTTTGGATCCAAAGACTTTGTGGGGCGCGGGGGCAATGCTGGCGCGGGAGGAGCTGCAGAAATAGCCTTGGTGCTCACAAGCGCACCTAATCCGAGTGCAGATGCTTTGAGAAATTGTCGACGGGTGTTTTTGTTGTCAGTTGTCATCGTGAGGACTCCTTTTTGATTACTCAAATTCATACTTTTCCAAAGGTACCTTGTCGAGGGACTGAAGACGTATAATAGTACGTCAAAGAAAAGAGGAACAAAGGTATGGCTAAACGAACTTATGTGGATGGATTTGTAATCGTTATAAAAAAGTCTAAGCTCAGTGTTTACAAAAAAATGGCAGAGCTGGGGCGCAAGCTTTGGATGGAGCATGGGGCTTTGGATTATTACGAATGTGTCGGCGACGATCTTAATGTCAAATGGGGACTTCCCTTTAAAAAACTCAGCAAGGCAAAGTCTGGCGACGCCGTAGTTTTTTCTTTCATCACTTTCAAATCAAAAGCCCACCGCAATTTGGTAAACAAAAAGGTCATGGGAGATCCACGGATGAACTGCGATGCAGATCAAATCCCGTTTGATATGAAGCGTTTCTCTTACGGTGGCTTTAAGGTTTTGCTCGCTGATAAACGGAGCTAAGATGCGCCCAAAAATGGTGGGCCCGGGTAGACTCGAACTACCGACCTCGTCCTTATCAGGGACGCGCTCTAGCCACCTGAGCTACGAGCCCACTTAAGAAGAATTAGAATTCTCAAGAAACAGAGGGAAGTTCAATAAAAAAGAAAGAAATCAGATTTCAGGTGGCTAGAGCGCGTTGAGTGCCAGAGGCACTCAAAAAAACAACTGCGCTCGAGTCTATTTGTGGCCGCCATCGGCGGCCCAATTCCACCTGAGCTACGAGCCCACTTAAGAGCAATAAGAATTCTCAAGAAACAGAGGGAAGTTCAATAAAAAAGACCGGTTACTTTCGGACAAACGCTCTACCCAGTGGGGATTCAAAGGCCAAAGTGTAGTTTGATTCTATAAAATTTTTGAGACTCGGAAAGTTCTCCAACAAAAGTCGATGAGAGCAGGTATTCTTCGCTCTTTGAGTCCAAAACACGAAGGCCGGTGAGGTCTGTTCTAGGTCACTCAATAGTCGTTGATAATTGGGCAAATCCAATCGTTCTCTAAGCGCAGACTCCTCTGTCAGGCATAAATCGATATGCCCAAGCGTTTGATGAAAATAGACGTGTTTGACGGCAGGAGTTCGATGGCTGGCCGCATAGGCAGGCTGAATCGAATTCAAAATCCAAATTTTGTCTGAGGGTTGAGTACGTGTCTCGATTTCTTGCACCAGGTGACGCACCTGCGAATCCCAAGCCCAATTCTTATCGTTGATCTGTTTGTAGATCGTAAAACCGTGTCCGATCATGAGCCAAAGCAGGGTCACTCCAAGCGCGATTTTTTGTGTTCGTCTTTGACAGCTCGAAACAAAGAGACCAGCTCCCACCACGAGTACAGGAAGAATATTGAGATAGTAGGTTTGATAAAATCGCGAGCCCACAGCGAGTGTCGCAAAACTCAGTGTCACCCATGCCACAGTCCAAAACATTTGGGCGTTCTTCCATTTGAGATTTCTCCTCATTCCAAGCGTTACCCAGAGCAGAGTTGCCAAAATGAGAGGGCCATACCAAAAAACCGCAGCAAAAAAATTCTGCCGAATATCTGCGCCACGCCCCGGAGCGTTCGAGGCAATATACGTAAAATTTTCTACAAAGCTCTCCTGCCAAATTTGCGGAGCGGTTTGTGGCAAGATGATTAGTGTCAGGATGAGGAGCGCTGCAAACCCCGAGATCCATGCAAAACAAAGCCATGCGATTTTTGAAAACCGATATCTAAACAATCCAAGTAGACTCACGGCGCCAAGGATGATCGCGGGTTGTTTGATCAAAAACGCGACAGCGATCAAAGCTCCTGCGAGCGATGCAGAGGCAAAAGAGGAATGGAGCAGGCTCAAGGATGTCGCCCAAATGATCAGTGGAAGATAAATTCGCTCGCACGACACTGCGCCATTTTCAATGAGCCCAATGCTCAAACAAAAAGTCAGCGAGACAAACCATGCCGCTTGCGCACTAAAATATTTCTCACACAACTTATAGAGACTCAGAGCCCCGGCCCAAATCCAGAGGCTCGTACACACTCTCAGAAGCAGCATGGATTCTCCACCCGCTGAGAACAACCAGTAGTACAAAAAATGGAGAGGAGGTTTTGTGTCCGTCACAGTGGAGTAGAGCTCTCCTGACCAGAGATATCTCGAGAGATGGAGCCATCCGCCTTCATCTCCATGGACAAAAGTGATGAAAAAATTGGGCACAAAGCTCAAAAAGCAGGCCCCGAGCAATACCGCGATTCGCTTATTCATATTTTGTCCCTCAAAGCTGACCATTCCCGACGGTAGAGCGAAGCGCCTTTTCGGGCAATTCACTCCGGATTTTTTTTGCTTCTGCCTCCAAGCGCTCGGGCAGGCATGAGGCCATCGAGCGGGGGCAATATCCCGTTCTTTTGCATTAAAAGCCGAGCTCGCGCGGGATGTGACTTAGAGTCCTTAGGGTTTGAGATAGCCCAAAGTTGAGCGCCTTCTTGGAATTGGAGATCAAATTGATGCGCCATTTTCACCTCATTTTTTGTTCTCCATTTGAGTGGCCGCGAAAATTTTACACTTCATTAAAAATTCTTTTGTTTTCCGCTTGCACAGGTTGAAACCTTTCCTTTAGAACTCTTTTTACACCGAGACCGGTGGCGACCTCGACGTTGTGGTAACGCTAAAATTGTTGTGATTTTGGGTACCTAGACCGAGTCGAAATGTGATCTTTGAAAACTGAAGAGATTTGATAACGACTACGTTTTAAGATTGTGAGCGTTAAGCAAACGATCGATTAAAACGAGTCGACTCCAAATTTTTAGTAAAGACAATATCGTCCAGTTCACAGAGTTCGAGAGCTCGAAAGAGTTCTCAAAACTGTTGTGACAGCAACATTATTATTATCGATAAAGCCGAGTGCAATGGCCCCTGCATTGCCCTCAAGTAAGCAAAGAAAAGTAAGCCAAAAAGGAATTAACGTACTCGAACATTGAACTTCAGCTTTCGGTTCGGAAATAGAACGAATTCACGTTCGGTCTAAAGATGAACCGGTGCTTCTGACGCAAATAAAGAAGCACAAGATTAAAATCCCTGAAGGATTTTATGACTAAGCTATGAAGGGCGTATGGAGGATTCCCTGGCAGTAGGAAGCGATGAAAGACGTGATTGGCTGCGATAAGCTTCGGGGAGCCGCCAAATAGGCATTGATCCGGAGATATCTGAATGGGAAAACCCTCTCGAGGTAATGCTCGAGAATCCCGCTCTGAATACATAGGGGCGGAGAAGCAAACCGGGACAAGTGAAACATCTCAGTAGCCCGAGGAAAAGAAATCAACGAGACTCCCTTAGTAGCGGTGAGCGAACGGGGACCAGCCTAAACCTACGTACATGTACGTAGGGGTTGCGGGACTCATTTTGTGAGTTACAAAAGAGTTTTTTAGAAGAACAGCATGGAACGGCTGACCAAAGAAGGTGAAAGTCCTGTAAGCGAAAAGAAACTCTCTCCTATGAGCATCCCAAGTACGTCGGAACACGTGGAATTTTGACGGAATCCGGGGGGACCACCCTCCAAGGCTAAGTATTACCTACTGACCTATAGTGAACAAGTACCGCGAGGGAAAGGTGAAAAGAACCGCGATGAGCGGAGTGAAATAGAACATGAAACCGTACGCTTACAAGCCGACCAAGGGCTATTGTGAGGCCTGAGGTCGTACCTTTTGCATAATGGGCGAGCGAGTCATTGCATGCAGCAAGGTTAAGCCGCGTAGGTGGAGCCGTAGCGAAAGCGAGTCTTCATAGGGCGTTTAGTTGCATGCATTGGACCCGAAACCCGACGATCTATCCATGTCCAGGATGAAGCCTAGGTAACACTAGGTGGAGGTCCGAACCCACGTCAGTTGAAAATGCCGGGGATGAGGTGTGGATAGGAGTGAAAGGCTAATCAAGTCGGGTGATAGCTGGTTCTCCTCGAAACATATTGAGGTATGGCCTCGGAAGTTAACTAGTGGAGGTAAAGCACTGCATAGGCTAGGGCCCTTACCCGGGTACCAAACCTAAGCAAACTCTGAATACCATTAGTCCATATTCCGGGAGACAGGCTGTGGGGGATAAGCTTCATAGCCGAGAGGGAAAGAGCCCAGATTACCGTCTAAGGTCCCTAAATAGTAGCTAAGTGGAGAAGGAAGTTAGATCGCTATGACAACCAGGAAGTTGGCTTAGAAGCAGCCACCTTTTAAAGAAAGCGTAATAGCTCACTGGTCGAGCGAACTGGCGCCAAAAATGTAACGGGGCTAAAGCTACTTGCCGAAGACGTAACTGCAACGGATCTGCGGATTTGTTGCGGGGTAGAGGAGCATTCTCAAGGAGATACACGGTAGACCGGAAGGACTGCTAGCGGCCTTGAGAAGAGATTATGCTCGCACGAGTAAACGTTAAAACGGGTGAAAAACCCGTTCGCCGAAAGACTAAGGTTTCCTGGGTAAAGCTTGTCTTCCCAGGGTTAGTCGGACCCTAAGCCGAGGCCGAAAGGCGTAGGCGATGGAAAGCAGGTTAATATTCCTGCACCGGCTTTAGTGCGTTGATCTAAGGAGTTACGGAGAAAGCTAGGTTCGTGGGTCATTGGTTGTACCCATTCAAGCGCGTAGGTAGGAATTACAGGCAAACCCGTAATTCCGTTTTAATCCGAAACGCGAGCACCAGGAGGGCTTGCCCTCTCAGGGAACTGAGGCTCTGCTTCCGAGAAAAACTTCGTAAGGAAAACTAAGGCCGACCGTACCGCAAACCGACACAGGTAGTTAGGAAGAATATTCTAAGGCGCTTGAGAGAACCGTGGTTAAGGAACTCGGCAAAATGACTCCGTAACTTCGGGAGAAGGAGTGCTCTCCAGGGTGTCAAAGCCTAGGAGAGTCGCAGAGAGTCGCGGGTTGCGACTGTTTATCAAAAACACAGGCCTCTGCAAAGTCAGTTAGACGACGTATAGGGGCTGACGCCTGCCCAGTGCTGGAAGGTTAAGGGGAGAAGTTCGTCGCAAGACAAAGCTTTGAACCGAAGCCCTAGTAAACGGCGGCCGTAACTATAACGGTCCTAAGGTAGCGAAATTCCTTGTCGGGTAAGTTCCGACCTGCACGAATGGCGTAACGACAGCCCGGCTGTCTCAACCACGGGCTCAGTGAAACTGGACTATCGGTGAAAATACCGATTACCCGCTGCGTGACGGAAAGACCCCGTGCACCTTTACTACAACTTGGCTGTGAATTTTTGGACTCACTGTGTAGCATAGGTGGGACCCTTTGAAGCTTGGGCGCTAGCTCGAGTGGAGGGATCAGTGAAATACCACCCTGTGTGTTCGAAAATTCTAACTCAGCTCCCTGAAGCGGGAGCGAGGACACTGTCTGGTGGGTAGTTTGACTGGGGCGGTCGCCTCCAAAAGAGTAACGGAGGCGCGCGAAGGTACTCTCAGGTTGATTGGAAACCAACCGTCGAGTGTAATGGCATAAGAGTGCTTAACTGCAAGAGTGACAATTCGAGCAGATACGAAAGTAGGTCATAGTGATCCGGTGGTTCTTCGTGGAAGGGCCATCGCTCAACGGATAAAAGGTACGCCGGGGATAACAGGCTGATTTCGGCCAAGCGTTCATAGCGACGCCGAAGTTTGGCACCTCGATGTCGACTCATCGCATCCTGGGGCTGTAGAAGGTCCCAAGGGTTCGGCTGTTCGCCGATTAAAGTGGTACGTGAGTTGGGTT
>CAZUTA010000017.1:0-2466 GCA_964622975.1 uncultured Bacteriovoracaceae bacterium
TTGGAGGGTCATCATTGACGACCACGAGAGGAAACAAACTTGAGCGCTCGATCAAAGTTCCCACGGCAAACTGGCCGCCTTCTTCGAGTGTAATCTCGCAAACCTCAGTGCAAAGAATCGCCCGCCACGGACCTTCATTTGGTTTCAAAAACAAATAAGAGCGCAAAGCCGCTCCAAAATCAGGAGGAACAAATCGAATGCGCGATCCCTTCACACCACTCACAAGCCCCTTTTGAGATATCCAAGTCGCCCCTTCAAAAGGAAGGAGGGCTTCAAACTGAGAAGGTGTCCAAGAGCGAATTTGAGAAGGCACAGGAATCAAATCAAACTGGGGAGCGGTCGAGGCCGCCGCGAACAAGAAACCGACAAAAACGAGACGTGAACAAAGCGTCCAACGTGGCCATACGGGAGTGCTCAGTGCTCGGGCATATCGGGCGATGCGCGCAATATGCGCATTCTCAAACTCCGTTGTCGCGGATTTCTCCAAAAAGGCGGCAGCCGATTTGAGTTCGCTCTTCCAATCCGGATGAGAAACAAAAAAACGGGACTGCTTTTCGATGGCGTCTGCCGCTCGAATCAAAGTGATCCGTCGCCACTGCCTGACAAACCGACGGGCGACACGCCAAAAGCAAAAAATAATAACGCCAAAATAAAATAGGCGGCTCGCCACAAGAACCCCGGCAGGAACTTTGAACACGGCATTTGAGAGTTGAGCCAGCCAAGCGATCGAAACAAAAACAGCCGCCAAAAATCCTAGTCTCAGCAGAAACTCGAGGCAGATATAAAACCTCAGGCGCATTCGTTCCCGACGAAGCACTCTGAGCAGGCTTAGCATGTCTCTTATTTTAAAGGTGCTCGCTCCAAACGTCGATGAGCGAAGAAGGCAAAAAGAAGCCCCAACAGAAAGCCCATCAGATGCGTTGCGTAAGCTACAGGCTGAGGGTGATCGCTCCATGCATTTGACGCAAGGCCAGTGACTTGAAGAAAGAGCCAAAAATAGACAAGGACTTTGACCTGAACCCAAAACGTCATGGGAATTTCGGGGATCGGAATCGGAGAAAACAAGAATTTTATTTTGCTCTGAGGACTCAGGCCCATGAGAGATCCAATGGCAAAGGCGACAGCGCCCGAAGACCCCACAATCGGAAGACTCGGATCCAATTGAAAAATTCTCTCGGGCAAAACAGCGAGGGCGCCTGCGATTAAACTCAAAACAAGGTAGAGCTTAGATCCCCAAAGGCTTTCGGCCACCCATCCAAAAACCGCCAGATACCAAAGGTTAGAAATCAAATGAATCCAATTAGCGTGCATGAATTGATAGGAAAGAAGCTTCCAGAAAGCGTTTTCGCCAGCAGGAATAAATGCCATCTGATAGGTCGTTGTTTGTTGGTAGGGAACACCGGCTTCTGGTCGCGTCACAAACCAAAAACTCAAAATGCAAAAGATTCCCCAGCTGAGCGTCACCCAGGGACGGCGCGTCAATCGAATATCAGATCCAATCGGAAGAAACATCCTACAGGATCTATCGACAGCACTGCGATTTTCTTTAGCTCTCGATTATTCTTCGTCGATAAAGTCGACTGTCGCGACCAAGACCTCACGTCCATCAGTCATTTCTACGGCGCTCCAAGATGGTGGCGTCAGAAAGCCTGAGAGTTGTTTGAGGTTGATATCAGATACTGTGTTTGCCACAAAGTAGGGTCGTACTTCACGAGCTTGCGTCTGAATATCTGTCAGGATGAGATCCATGACTGCGGAGTATGATTTGAATCGAGTCTCGGATGCATCTGTCCAAATTCCCATCATTCCACGGAGTTTGAGTTCCGCAATCTTCAAGCCCTCTTTGAGATTGAGTGTCGAATCACAGTGAATCTGCAGTGCCTTATCCGATGGATTCAAAAACTGAGCGCGTCGTTCTCCCCCACCCCAGTTCACGACATCTATATTCGCTATCCCTGAGCAGATGGGCGTCATCAGGGGCTCCCCGTAACTTCCATCTTCGTTACGCTTCGCCGTCACTTTGAGAATATTGTATTGCATCTTCGCTGTGCGAATCGGTGTTTGCGGGGGAACAATGATCTGTCCAGAAAGTCCCCAAGAGAGTGCCAATGTGATAAGCATAAATTCCTCCAGGGAAAATAATAGGAGCAGAACCAAAATGATGCTCAACACCATTTAAAAAGAGAGAGTGCGTGGGTTTGCCCCCTCCTCAATTCAAGCATTGATCGACCCGCAATCTCCCTGCTTGCGGACTTGCTCGCAGGGATGGGCAGTGAGTAATCGGTAGGACCTGTGCGAACTCTCACTCCCTTGGCTCTGATTGTCTTTTGTCTCAAGTTTGATCTTTGGGCGCAATCCGTCAGTACCGGTGCTCCTCAGGCGCCAACGAGTTTTACGGATCATATTTCTTCTGACGGCACCATGGGTGAGATCCGCCGATCTCCAGCCGCTCATCTTCGTGAGACA
>CAZUTA010000017.1:2476-55248 GCA_964622975.1 uncultured Bacteriovoracaceae bacterium
GAGGCCCAGCAAGTTTGCAGTCTTTGAGTTTGCGCGGGGGGAGTGCAAAGGATGTTTCGGTGAGCCTCGAAGGAGTCCCGCTCAATTCCGTGGCGAGCGGAGTTTTTGATTTTGGACTGCTCAATCCCTACGGTCTCGACGACATCAAAGTGATCCGCGGCGGATACTCTCCTCTTTCCACAAGTCCGAGTGGACAGATTCTTTTACGTCTTCCTCAAGAGCCGCTTCGTCCTCGATTCACTCTCGCCTATGGAAGCTACGAAAATTTATTTTTGGGAACCCAACTTCCCTTTGCCACTTTCACGATGGATCGCGGTTCGAATGACTATCGAGATCACAATGCCCATTCTCGATTTAGCTTTCGTACTTGGAATCGAACAGAGACCCGTCAGATTTGGACTCAAGTTTTATATTCTCAAATCCAAAATCCAGGCCCTTCAAATCTCAACATGCTGACAGACACCGAAACAATCCGTCCGACAATCTCTGCTCAATGGCGCTGGAGCCAAATCGAAGCTCAAACATTTTTTACGTTTCAAAATCAGAGAGTCATCAGCCTCCAAACCAATCGAAGTTTTGATGGGGGAGTCTCTCTCACGCATCGAAAAAACATCTCGCCGACTCTGAGTACAGAACTCCAGATTCAACAAAGATTCGAAAAACTCTTATCCAAATCATTTGATTCGAAGTTGCGCGCCACAACGAGTTTTGGAAATTCCTGGCTCTGGTCTCCTGCCGAGGGACTCATTTTGCATCCCCAAATGCGAGGAGAGTACGTGAGTGATTTGGCCCAGAACCTTTCGGTTCATCCGGGCGTAGGACTCAGGTGGACAGCTCTCAAAAAATTGCAGATTCTCACCAATGCGTCGTTTATTCAGCGCGCTCCCAATTTTGACGAAATGTATTATGACCTTCCTCCCTTTTATATTCCCAATGGGGACCTCAAACGCGAGACCGTCTGGCAAGGAGATTTGGGTTATGAATGGCAGGCAGATTCTACATTGCAGATACAACAAGCACTGTTTGCAGATCGAAAACTTGATTTGATCGAAAACACTCAGTTGAGCCCCTCCCTCTCTCAATCTCAAAACAAAGGGTCGGCCTGGACCTCTGGCTTAGAGAATAAGATTCTTTGGATGCCGCATCGACTGTTTCAACTGGAAGGCGTCTATACCTTTTTGATGACACGAGTGGACTCCGATGGATCTCGACAGCAACTCTATCAGCCCAAACATAAATTTATTTTTATCCCTGAGTTTTTTCCTCACTCTGGTCTTATTTTAAGCCTCCCCCTCTATTATCGGGCTTCGGTCTTGGCACGCACCACAGGCCAAAGGTCACGGGATCAATGGGATTTGGGACTGGATCTTCGTACAGGAGCCATCGCGCAAAGGCTTCCGTTAGAGTTTCATCTGAAAATGAGAAATCTTCTGAGCCGAGACCGAGAAGAAACTCTTTATTATCCGTTACCCGATGAGCCGACGTTCTCATTATCCGCATCGACTGTCTTTTAATGGGCTTAATGCAGAGGCTTTGAGGTCGGAGAAAATCTATTGACCTCCTTTGACCGAGAAAAGTTAACTGTCTTTCCGTTTTCTCAAAAATTCTCTCCTTTCTCACAGCAGCGCATTGCAAGATTACCATAAGACACTACCTATTGTGTCTTGGTGCGTCGTAAGCCACTATTAGTAGTGTAATTGTCTTGACGATAGGGGCCCCAGTTTTCACAATCAAAAGTAAGGGGAGATTGATTTCACGAAAGTGTCGATCAATCAGGGATTTAAATAAGTTTTATAGAGAGTACCAGGGGGTTCTATGGCTACCGAAAGGTCGAAAGTGAAGTTCGAAGAAACAAATGAAGGCTCAAAGTCTGCAACACGTATGAATACGGGCCTCAAGTTTGCTCGATACTTTTCAAAGGAAGGAAAGCATCCCTTCCAAGAAATTCAATGGACAATGAAGTCCAGCAAGATCACCAATCCCGATGGATCAGTGGTGAGCAAAATGGATCAAGTCGAAGTGCCCGCCGACTGGTCTCAACTTGCGACAGACATCGCTGTTTCCAAATTTTTTAGAAAGCGCGGCGTGGCCAAAGCTTCGGGAGAAGCCGATCACGAGACATCCGTCAAACAACTCGTCACGAGAATCGCCTCATCGATTCGCAAAGCCGGCGAAAAACTCGGCGGTTATTTTAAAAGCACCAAAGATGCTTATATCTTTGAAGACGAGCTCACCCATCTACTGGTCACTCAAAAAGGCGCGTTTAACTCGCCCGTTTGGTTTAACTGCGGACTCTTTGAAGCTTACGGAATCACAGGTTCGGGCGGATCTTATTATTGGAATCCCCAAACACAAGTCATCGAGATGACTTCCACAGCCTATGAGAATCCACAATGCTCCGCTTGTTTTATTCAAGCCGTACAAGACGATCTCATGAGCATTTTTGATTTGATCAAAAACGAAGCCAGACTCTTTAAGTATGGCTCCGGCACTGGCTCCAACTTTTCTCGTTTGCGCGGCAAACAAGAAAAGCTTTCGGGCGGAGGCTTGAGCTCTGGTCTCATCAGCTTTCTAGAAGTCCTCGATCGTGGCGCAGGAGCGACCAAATCGGGCGGCACCACTCGCCGAGCCGCTAAGATGGTTTGCTTGGATATGGATCACCCCGAGATCGTGGATTTTATTCAATGGAAAGTGAAAGAAGAAAAAAAGGCCAAGGCTCTTATCGCCGCTGGCTACCCTTCCGATTTTAACGGCGAAGCTTATCGCACTGTCGCAGGCCAGAATTCAAATAATTCGATCCGAGTTTCGGATGAATTCATGCAAGCCGTGATCGATGACGAAGAATGGAAAACCACCTTCCGCACCACGGGCGAAACTTGCGAGACCTATCGCGCTCGAGATCTCTGGAGAATGGCAGCCCAAGCCGCTTGGGATTGCGCAGATCCGGGGCTTCAGTACGACACAACGATCAACAAATGGCATACCGTCAAAAACACGGATCGAATCAATGCCTCAAATCCTTGCTCCGAATATATGTTCCTCGACAACTCTGCTTGTAATTTGGCCTCACTCAATTTGGTCAAATTTTGGAGCGAAAAAGACGGTTTTGATGTGGAAGGCTATCGCCATGCCGCGCGCATCTTTACGACGGCTCAAGAAATTTTGGTCGACTACTCGAGTTACCCCACCGAAACCATCGCCAAAAATTCTCACGACTATCGACCTCTCGGCTTGGGGTACGCCAACTTGGGCACATTGCTCATGATGTACGGACTTCCTTATGATTCGCCAGAAGCCAATCAAATGGCCGGCGCGTTCACGGCGATTCTTTGCGGACAAGGCTATCGAACCTCTGCCGAAATTGCGTCGCAAAAAGGCACATTCCCTGGATATTCAAAGAACGCCGACTCCATGCTCGATGTCATCCGAATGCATCGCGATGCCGCACACAAAATTCGCTCTAAAGTTGAGAGCCTCAACCAAGCCGCTCAAGAAGATTGGGATATGGCTCTGAGTCTTGGCGAAAAGTACGGCTATCGAAATGGCCAACTGACAGTCCTCGCTCCCACAGGGACGATTGGACTGCTGATGGACTGTGATACGACAGGAGTCGAGCCAGACTTTTCTCTCGTAAAGTTCAAAAAACTCGCGGGAGGCGGCTACTTTAAGATCATCAACAACTCCGTGCCTCGTGCGCTCAAGAATCTCGGCTATAGCGATGCGGAGATTCAATCGATCACCGACTATGTCACCGGCACTCAAACTCTGATCGGCAATCCCATCCTGAGCCCAGAAAAACTCAAGGCCAAAGGATTTACGGAAGCGATGATACAGGACATCGAAAAACGGTTGCCCTCGGCTTTTGATTTGCGAAGTGCTTTTTCTGCTTTTGCCATCGGTGAAGCAGGACTGAACACCCTCGGAGTCACCAAAGCCCAAGCGTCGGCTCCTCGGTTTGACTTGCTGACTCACCTCGGATTTACGAATTCCGAGATTGAGCGAGCAGACGAGATTATTTGCGGCACAATGACGGTCGAAGGAGCCCCCGCTCTCAAGCCCGAACACTATGCTGTGTTTGATTGCGCCAATAAGTGCGGCAAAAAAGGCACTCGATTTATTGAACCCATGGGTCATGTAAGAATGATGGCTGCGGTTCAGCCGTTTTTGTCTGGTGCGATTTCTAAGACAGTCAACGTTCCCAACGAAACAAGTGTTGAAGAAATCGAACAGATTTACATGGAAGGTTGGAAGTTAGGACTCAAAGCTGTCGCCGTGTACCGCGATGGTTGCAAAGCTTCTCAGCCTTTGAGCTCGAGCTCTTCTGATAAAAAAGAATCAGAGACGACCGAAAAGGCTGCACCTGTTGTCGTCGCCACGCCGGCACCTGGTTCTGTACCTTTCCGCCGCAAGCTTCCTCAAAAGCGCAAAGGCTTTACGCAAGAAGCGCGTGTGGGTGGACACAAAGTATTTTTGAGAACCGGGGAATATCCCGACGGAAGTCTCGGCGAAATCTTTATTGATATGCACAAAGAAGGCGCGGCCTTTAGAAGTCTCATGAATTGCTTTGCGATATCGGTGTCGATGGGTCTTCAGCACGGCGTCCCACTCAACACGTACGTGGATAAGTTCGCCTTCACACGGTTTGAACCTCAAGGCCCTGTGACTCATCCCAATATCAAGTACGCCACGAGCGTCATTGATTATGTGTTTAGGGTCCTCGGCATGGAGTACTTGGGTCGCACAGATTTTGTGCAGGTCAAACCCGAGACGGTGCGAACGATAACTCCTTCGCCCACTCCGGATGAGATCGAAACCACGGGTGCTATCGCCATTGATGAAGTCCCAGGGCTCGACCAAAAAGTCGGCACAGGGGCCGAGGCCCATCTCAAGGCAATGATGGGAGACGCCCCGTTTTGTGATCAGTGTGGACACACCACTGTACGAAATGGAACCTGCTATAAATGCCTTAACTGCGGCAATTCCATGGGTTGCTCGTAAAGGTCAAAAAATAATTTAAAAACTGAGATCTCGGATCAATGAGACATTGGCCGGAAGAATGGGGCGCGAAAGCGCCTCTTCTTTTGTGAGCCACTCGAGTTCTGAGTGAGCCTTTCGGGCCATCACAGAGACGTCCGTGTTCTTGACCCGTACGAGAAAAAAATTGAGTTCTACTTTTCGCTTGGGATAGGTCCATATGACGGAATTCAAAAACTCTGCTTCAGTCACTTCGGCATCGAGTTCTTCGCGAAACTCTCGCTTGAGAGCTTCTTCTGGAGTCTCGCCCGCCTCGATCTTGCCGCCAGGAAACTCCCAATAGCCGCCATAAAAACCATCGTCTTTAAAGCGCTTACCCATGAGTAAGCGACCTGACTCTGCGCAAATTCCTACAGCGACTCGAACTGTCATGACGGATAATCTACAGAATGAGGTTGAGACGAAAACACAAAAAAGCCCTGACCATCAGAGGTCGCTTTAATCTGCCCACCCCAACCCGAAGAATCCAAGAGCCTCAAAGGGCGAGAAAAATCATAGAATGCTTCTTGGTTTAAGCCATCGAGAGCGCGGCGATCTTCGTGGCCCTCTTTCCAGACAGCCACTTGCACCGTATTGCTTCCCGATTGATTTGCCCCAGTGCGTCCTGACTTCTTTTGCGGAGCTCGAACGCGAGATTGCTTCATGACTTAAAGATAAGGTCTTTGTGTGATTTAGCAAGAAAGAGCTTTAGGACTGAGAAATCGCTTCTGTCCAAGAACGCCAGCGATTTCCCGCCTTCATCTTGGTTTTGACCTCGAGAGGAATCTGCAATGACCGTAAAAGCCGTCTCAAAACACTCGGCGGATTGGGCATCATCACCACCTTGTTCAATTGGGTGATTTTGAGGCCTCCCTGGCGACCTTCAGAGGCTTCTAGGTCGATTTCAAAGTGCCCCAGAACTCCGAGGGTCCTCGCCGCCTCCCGATCCATAAACGCTCGAATCTTCTTCGCTTTGATCCACTGGATCCAGCGCTCGGGGACGTCCTTTTGCACGCCCAAAAACAAAACAACATCAAAGTCCAAAACTCGAGATTCAAAATCCTTAGCACTGAGTGCCTGGAGATCCACGAATCGGACGTCTTCGCCCAAATAGTCGAGGCTCATTTTGCGACTCATCGAAAAGGCAACCTCGGCGGGATTGACCCAAATGGGCTGGACTTCTTCTGAACGCACCTGGATGAGAGCGGCCATCGCAGCCCCTTTGGTTTCGGATCCAACAATAGCCCAAGTCTGTTTGGCAGGAATGCGAGTCACAATGGGGGCCTCTTAACATAGCCCTGCAAGAGCCACAATATCATTAAAGCCAGAGAACACCCCCGTTTCTAAGGCTTAGAAGTCAATTTGATGCCCGAATTATAGTGATTGGTCACCAAATGACGGATTCCCTTGGCACAGCTCTGCGCGCCCGGAATCCCTGAGAGTTTATCCCCTACCCAATCCATCGAATTCCCCACTAGCTCGGTCGGCGTATAGCCCAAAAACATAAACCGGGTCAGCGCACGTGGACCCAATCCTTGAGTCGCTATGGTCATCAAATTACTCATAAAGACGCCCAGGGTGTTCTCGTACATTTTGTAAAAGAAGTTAAATCCTATCCGCGCACGGCCGATTCGCTCGTTGAGATATTTTTGCGCCTCAGGATGTGAGCGCAATTCTGCTGGAAAGATTTTGGCATACCAGGCGGATGCCAATTCAAAGCCCTGCTCAATTTTAAAGGCGAGACCACCTGTAGGAATCGCATACGCAAAAAAGTATCCGAGAAAATAAACATCCAAATCAAAACGTCCGAGCGTCAAAAAGTTTGTCACTGCCATCATGACGAATGCCGCTCGCATATTGGCCCAAATAATCTTGTTGTAGTGAAGCTGATTCTTCCAAAGCGTATTGTCTGGGTTCTTAAACATTTTTTTGAAGAGATAGCTCTTAAAGGATAATTTTGCTTCGTCGCCCTCGGGCACGTTCTCAAATTTTCCTTCGTTTTGCTCATCCTGCTGAAGCTTCATCCAAATATCCGCCAGCACCGACGTGATCACTCCGGAGACATAGCCCGTCAAAAATGGATACCGTCCCAAAAAGAACCACGCATCATCGCTGAACATTTCATTGTGCAGCGGTACATTGATTCCCTCTGTCACGCCCGCCAAGAGAACAAACATCATGATCAGCTCCAAGGGCTTATCGACAAGGATCGCCGCCTTGGTGGCACGCACCGCTCGCGCCATGGCTTGAGCATTGCCTGCTTGGCGTTTGACAGATTGCAATCTCGCAATTTGCCGATTCTTGGAGGGATCGAGCAGAGCGATATTTCTCAAATGAAACTGAGCAAACAGGCTTGTCTTTACTTCGTCATCAAACCTCGGATTACTTTTTAGTGCCTTCTCGACAAAGGACTTGGGATCGACGGAACTGGCAAATGCTTTGAGGTCACTTTCTCGGCCAAGTGCAGCCACTTTTAAAACTTCAGCGTCGTTATCATAAGAGGTCAGGTTCTGGGAGACTAAGAATTCATGCAAAAGAGTATTCATGGATTCTTGAAATAGCTTTTCGTAATAGGATCGAAAGTAAGCGCGCATTTCTCCCGATAAATCTTTGATCGTGGGATCCGCCAAATTGTCGATTCCGTTGGTTTCAAAAATAGTTCGCAGTGATTGTGGATCATCCACTCGCTTGAGAAGCGCTGTGTAGGCCTTTTTTAATACGGCTTCATGGACTGCTCGCTCGATGGGCAAGATAGCGTCTTCAAAAGCATTGAGTTGCTTGAGGTGTTCGCCCCCAAAGAGAGATTTGAGTCTCAGCCATTCATGTTCATAAAAGGGACGCAAGCCTCCGTTATAATAACTCGGAATATCCACGCCCTTGTCTCGCTTCATGAGCACGGGAAAATAATTGGGATAATAAATAAATGTGGCCGCGAGGACTGGGCTCAAGACAAAGGATCGAAACGCAAACCACATATTCCACATCTTCACGTAGACGTGGCCCGAATTGGTGAGTGAGGCCGAACTAAAGATAAAGTGCACCATTGCGCCGTAAACGGAGTCCGGTGAGCCCATCAAAAACTTAAAGACATTGAGTTTGGATGCAAATGAGGCAAAGCGAGCGGCCCATGGACTCGAAGATCGAGACCGATCTTCGGCAATAATACTTCTTACTCTTTGAGTCTGTTCTTCGCGCTTTTGATCCTTAAAAGCTTCGCGATCGGATTCGGACATTTCTGCGAGAGTCCTTTGATCTTCGGCCGACAAAACTAACCAATCAGATTCTGCAGAAGACTCGCCTCCCTTTTTTGAAGAGCGCGAAAGATTGTTGATGAACTTTTCTTCTTCGGCCTTTTGCCGAGCAATGAATGCATTCTTTACAAATCGGATCGAATCCAAAAACGTAAACGGTGTTGATTCGGCCAGGGCCTTCTCTTTGCCCTCTCTATGACTGCGCGCAAGATCTTTGGCTAACAAATGCGCATTCACAATAATGTGAGGCAGGCCAAGCGACATAAACAAAACCGTCGCCGCCGCGGTCGCCCCCACCATGAGTCTGGGTAAGCGCTCAGGTGTCAGATAGGCTTCATACACGCGAACAGGATTGACTCCCGCCAGGGTATTCATGGTCGTCTTAGAAACCAGCTCACCCAAATTAACGGCTGAGCTGATCGCATAATCAAGTCCACTCGCTGCAATGTCATTGCCCTGATACAAAAACAATGCCGTCGCAGCAGCCGCAGTGGTCAATTTGCCAGCACGAGAATTGAGGATTCTCAACACGCCTTCTTTGATCTTCACGACACTCGAGATAGACGGCTGCGAATCGCGCACACCCAGAGGCCCGACGAGACCTTGAGAGATCAGCCTAAATCCTTCGACGACTGAAGGGGCCCCCATCGGTTGGGGCAAACTCAGCTTGCCCCAAAGTCGGCCCATCCGAGCAAAAAGCTTGCGCTGATTTTGGTGATTCTCCGCTATGCTCGAAAAAACTTTTTTGAGTTCGGGATTGATTCCCTCGGCTGACTTTGTTTGCTCCAAACTCGTCTTTAAATTCTGAAGGGAGTCGGCTTTGAATTTTTCGAACTGGCCCACACGAGCCATTTGCTCAGTCACATCGTTGCCGGCGAGCTCCAAACTCCGATCAAAATAAAATCCAAAATCATTGAGCGTCTCTGTGGCAGCCTCTAACTCTTTGGGATTTACAAACGAAACATTGAGATTCCAGGCCACTTGCTGGAGCCCAGCCATATGGTCCAAATATTCGTTGGGTATGGCCTCGCGACCCACTCGGAGTCGATCCCCCTCCCTCCCGAGATTAAAGGCCTCCCCATTTAACTTGAGCGGAATTCTAAAAATAGGAAGCTGAGTTCGGCCAAGAGCCGATGCAAAATAATTGAGATCAATAAATGAGAGTTCCAAGAGCCCCGTCTGAGGATCAGGTCTTCCCGATTCCAAAAAATAAAGGCGCCCCTGATGAAAGACTGCGGAGTGAATAGGAATGCTCAGCTCTAAAATTCTCTCGCCCTGGTAAGCTAAGGCAAACTGACTGCCGTTCAAACTGGCACCATTTCCGATGGCCTGCGCCCCTTGGTAGATTCGGGCGGTGACTCGATCGACTCCGTTAAGAACTTCCAGCGTCAAATTGCCGGGCTGAATACGTGAAGGCTTCTTGTATTCGATGACTTTTTGCTGAAGGACTCGCGCCCAATCCAGAACGCTTCTCTTGGTAGGATCCTGAAGGCTTTGTTCGAGCTGAGCGACATTCTCAGCGATCACTTGATCGGGGGCTTTTGTAGAGGCCTGTGGATCTGATGAACCGGCATCGAGCTCCGCAAACACTGGCCCCGTAGACAATACAAATATCAATAGACTGCACAGCAGGCGCTGCAGCCCATGAAGTCGTGAACTATTCATAATTGATCCTTAACCCTGTCTAAGCAATTAGCACTCCGCGTAGGGGAATGCAAAAAAAAACAGACGTGGGGCCAAAAAAATTATTCGAGAATGGTGGCGACTTTTTCGAGGGCTTTTACGACGTCGTCGATGTCTGACTCCTCCATGAGAGGAAACAAAGGGATCGAAATCTCTCGCAAATACGCATCTTCAGCGATGGGGCAAAGGCCTCTTTTAAAGCCAAGCTTTTGATAATGCGGATGCCAATACACCGGAATGTAGTGCACATTGGCGAAGATGTTTTCGGCGATCAGTGCCTTTAAGAAATCATCTCTGAGTTTCGCCGCATTTTTGTGCCGCAATCGCACTGGATACAGATGCCAGGAGCTCATGCAATTGTCCGTCACTTGAGGGAGCTCTAAAAAATCAAAATCTTTGAGCTTTTGATGATAGGCTTGAGCGAGTTCGTTTCGCCGCGCCATAAATCGTGGAAGCTTTTTGACCTGACTGATTCCAAGCGCACACTGCAAATCTGTGATGCGAAAGTTGTACCCCAAAAATCTCTGCTCATAAAAACCAGGCCGACCGTCCTTAAAAATCCCGTGAGCGCGAAAGGCTTTCAAAAAATCAGCCTGCGCTTTGTCATGCACGACGGCCACTCCGCCCTCACCAGTCGTACAAGATTTGACCGGATGAAAACTAAAAATACTGACATCCGCTTGAGCTCCAATCGCAGCTCCTCGATACAGTCCTCCAAGTGAATGAGAAGCATCATCAACGAGTGCAAAGGAGTGATTGTGCTTTTTTTGAATCTCTCTCAGCTCATCATATCGACAAGGGTTGCCCGAAAAATCAACGGCGGTGACGACCTTCACACCGTTCAAATCTCCAAGCGTCTTTGGATTGAGATTCATGGTCGAAGCCTCGACATCTTTAAAAACGACTTCGCCCCCACAGTACAAAACAGAATTGGACGTCGCAGCAAAAGTAATAGGGCTCGTGACTACTTTTTGGCCCGGACCAACCCCCAGCATCGCCATCGTGGCGTGGAGCGCACTCGTGGCGGAGTTAAACGCCACCGCGTAAGGCATCTTCACATAGTCGCCAATGGCTCGTTCAAATTTTTCGATCCACGGTCCGCAAGTAATGAGATCTCCCGTGAGGGCTTCGTTCACCATTTTGATGTCATCGGCATCAATAGACTGGCGGCTGTAAGGAAGTGGTGTAGAGCGAACGGGCTTTCCGCCGTCGCGTGCGAGTTTGAGTGCGCTCGTGCTCATAGGTGTTTTTCATTGTATCGCTAGATGGAATCGGCTTCTATGATTCAATGATTTTTAGACCCGAAATGCTCAGAGATCTCCCTTATTTGATTGCAGGACTCTTACCCGCACTCACCTTTCACGAATGGGGTCATGCGTTTATGGCTAACCGCTTTGGAGATGACACGCCGCGCTATATGGGTCGACTCACACTCAATCCTCTCGCCCATCTTGATCCTCTCGGATCATTGGCGATTCTGCTGACGGGATTTATTGGATGGGCCAAGCCTGTGCCGATCAATCCTGCCAACTTCAGAAACAGCTGGGCTGAGTTTTGGGTCGCCTCCGCTGGCCCTTTGACCAATATCGCACTCGCCTGCATCACCGGCATTTTGTATCAGCTCAACGCCTTTTTGTGGTTTGGTCCTGAGAACATTCAAATTTTTGTAAAATTCTTTCAGGTCTTTATCATCATGAATCTAGGCCTCGCGATTTTTAATCTCATCCCGCTTGGTCCTCTTGATGGAAGCCATTTGCTTGCTCGACTCTTGCCGTTACGCGCTTCGATTCAATTTAAAGAATGGAATTTGCGCTTTGGCGGAATGGTCCTTTTTGGAATCATCCTTCTCGACGGAGTTTTGGGCGCCGGCATCCTGAGCCCCATCATCCGCTGGGGCGTAGGCTTTGGAGCTCAGTTTCTACTGGGATGACCACTTTTTTCGCCATCGCTCAATGATGAGGTAGGCCGCTGGCACAACGACGAGAGTCAGCAATGTAGAACTAATGAGTCCTCCAATGATCGCCACACCCATTGAGGTTCGCTGCTTTGAGGCCTCATTGAGACCAATCGCAATCGGGAGACTGCCGGCAATGAGAGCCATCGTGGTCATCAAAATGGGACGCAGTCTTGTTTTGCCCGCATCAATGATCGCTCTTGTCGCATCCCAACCTTCTTCTCCCTTACGAACCGCATGATCCACGAGCAATATCGAATTCTTGCTCGCCACACCTAACAGCATGACGATTCCCAAGAGCGAAAATATATTGATCGACTCCTGTCCGATCCAAAGTCCGACGATCGATCCGCATACCGCGAGAGGAAGTGCGAGCATGATCGTCAGAGGCGTGACAAAGGATTCGTAGAGACTCGCTAATACAAAGAAAATGAAAACAATTCCCAATCCGAAAGCGATCGCCATGCTCTTTCCCATTTCCTGAAAGTCCTCTGCCTGACCCAAGAATGCATAGGTCACTCCCGGAGGAAGAGGAGCCTCTTTTTCAAAATAAGTTTTGATATCCGCCATCGCCTCACCCATTCCACCGCCGGGCGCCATGTCGGCACTGATTTGGATGTAACGGGCTCGATCGATTCGAGTGATCTTTGCAGGCCCCGTGGCATCCACTCCTTTGGCGACCGAACGGAGCGAAATCAAACTCCCATTGAGATTGGGGACGTAGATTTTGTCGTACTCGCGCTTTAAGTCCCGCTGATCTTCTTGCAGACGAACGCGCACATCGTACTCGATCCCCTTCGTCCTATATTTAGCTGCTTCGATTCCTTCGAGCTGCGCTCTCAACTCCATCCCCACAGCATTCGGGAGCACTCCCAAACTCTCCATTTGATCGAGGTCGAGATCGACTCGAAACTCCGGCTTACCCCCGCGATATTCCATATCGACATCTTTGAGCGCCGGATGATTTTTGAGTTTCTCAAAGAGGCCTTTCGAGATGGTTTCGATTTGCGCCAGGTCCTCGCCAATGATGTCGATATTAAAGGGCCTCAATCCAGCACCGACCCCGTCAAAATCAACGACTCGAGGATTTGTGTGACTAAACTCCACGAGTTTTTCTCGGAGCTTTTCCTTGGTCCCACTCGTATTGAGTTCCCGATTCGCTCTCGGCACCAAATACACATAGATCTCTGCGGTATTGGCTTCGCCATCGGCGTTACCGACTGTCAAAGCCGTCAATTCCACCTCTTTAAGACTGCGAACTCTTGCCTCAACGGCGCGAGCGGCTTCACTCATCGCATTGAGACTCGAGCCCGGCGGAAGTTCTAGCTTTACCGTAAATTCTCCCGAATCCTGAGTAGGCAAGAAAGTCTTGGGAACAAACTTTCCTGTATACATCATGGCCACAAAAATCGCGGTCGACGCTCCAATCACAATCCAAGGTTTAGGTAGAAATTTTTTGAGAATGTTTTCATAAGAATCCTCGAGTTGAGTCTGCACGCGATCAAAAAACTTAAGTAGTCGATCGTTGAGTCGCCCAAACCAAGTGGTGGGGTTTCGATGGAGATTTCCTGCAAACTTTGCTGAGAGCATCGGAGCAATCGTGAGAGCATCAAAAAGTGAAATCATCATCGCAAAGCAAACGGTGAGTGCGAAGGGTTTCAAAAACTGGCCGATCACCCCTTTGATAAAGGCGACGGGTCCAAAGGTGGCTAACACCACAAGCGTTGTCGCAATGACGGCGAGTGTGACCTCTCGTGTTCCAATCAAAGACGCCTGCACGGGAGACTTTCCACTCTCCAGATGCCTAAAAATATTTTCGCGCACAACAATGGCATCGTCGATGAGGAGCCCCACAGCCAAACTCAAAGCCAAAAGCGTCATAACATTGATCGTAAATCCAGCGATCAACATCAAGAAGAAGGCCCCAATCAAGGAATTTGGAAGTGCCAAGCCCGTAATCACAGTTGATCGCACAGATCCTAAGAAGAAATAAACAACGAGCACGGCGAGAATAATTCCGAGCGCGATGGCTTCTTCGACATCTTCGACATTCCAGCGGATCCACTGCGCCCCGTCTCTTAAGACGCTCAACTCTGCCTTGATCCCTCGTTGATTGAGTTCTTGGTTGAGCTCTTGGACTCGGGCAATGACGGAGTCCGCCACGCGAACAGTGTTGGCTCCTGATTGACGATAGACTTTTAAAAATACCGACGCATTTCCATTCACGTAAGTTTCGGTTTTCTTGTCTTCAAGCGAATCCTTCACGAGGCCGAGCTGAGAGAGTTTGACTGGGACATCGTTTCCAAAAAAATTGACGACAACGCGCTCAATATCTTTGAGACTTTCAAACTCTGCCATCGTTCTAAAAATCGTTTCGTTCGCAGCCTTTTCTACTTTGCCGGCTGGGATATTTTCTCCTGACGCCCCCACTCGCTGCGCGACATGAAACGCCGAAATCTCGTGGGCCTTGAGTTTTTCTCGATCCAGAAGCACATGAATTTCTCGTTTACGAGCCCCAAGAATATCCACAACTCCCACTTGGCTCACCTGCTCAATGCGAGGCTTTACCATTTCATGAGCGACGTCATAGACTTCAGCGTCCGGCAGATTTGAACTCAGACCCAATATTAAAATAGGCTGATCCGATGGATCGATACGACGGATCACAGGTTCTTCGACATCTCTTGGAAGTTTGGGTTTTGCAGCGCCTACACGATCTCTGATTTGTTGCTCGGCGATTTTGACATCCACATCGAGATTAAACTGCGCAACGACAACACCCACTCCGTCTTGGCTGATCGAGCGCACGCGCTTGAGTCCGGCCAATGTGCCAATCTCTTCTTCGAGCGGTCGAGAGACCAGGGTCTCAATCTCGCCAGGGCCCGCTCCTCGATAAGGAACAGTCACCGTGACAACTGGAAATGTCACATCCGGAAAAAGATCCACACCGAGTCGAGTAAAGGAAAGGATCCCTACCGCAAGACTCAAGAGAACCAAGCAAGTAATAAAGACAGGTCTTTTGATAGATAATTCTGCGAGACTCATGAAGGCTCTCCTCCAAACATTTTTAATTGAGCCAGTAAATTGACCAACCTTGATTCAATTTCGAGCCGCCGTATCAAAACATCGGAGTAGTCATCCTCCGCCTGAATGAGATTCAACGTCGTCGAACGACCACGCAAAAAGAGCGTCATTTCAATCTCTGTTCGAGACTTTTGAGCTTTCTCGGCTTCTCGAATCAAGATCACTTGCCGACGGGCCTCCGATATCACCTGAGTGAGGTTTCGCCATTCTTCTCGACCCTCAAAATCGAGTCGCTGCGATCGCAGGCTTTGAGCCTGAGCCTCCGCATCATAGCCTTGAGAGGCGGCGATCCACTGCGGAATGCCGAGAGGCACCACGAGCTTCAATCCCAAAGTATATTGAGGATCATTCAGACTGAGCGCATCTCCCAGAGCACCACTTCGATTGGATCTCTGATCTTGGCCCTGAAAGTTATACTCTCCAAAAGCGAGCAGATCTGGCTTGAGCATCTCTCGGGCTTGGAGCGCTCTGGCCTTAATTTCTTCGGCCTGATGAATCCGGGCTTCAAAATCGGCACGAGGCCTGTAAACATCTTCCATCGGAGATTTCATATAGTGATCTTCATTAAACTGAGTCGACAGAGGCTCAACTTCATCGCCCTCTCGGCCTCTGAGCGAATTAAAACGTTGAGCAGAGGCTCGCTCCAAATCTACGGCAGAAAAATAGGCCGCCTTCTTCCCCGCCAGGTTGGCCTTGGCTTGCTCAAGCGCGTTTTCTGTCACAAGATCGACTTTTGATTTTCGCGACACCCACCGAAACAATCTCTCCGCTCGCTCGAGCGAAGCCTTTTGAGACGCAACGAGGGATCGCGCGAGATGGAGGGATGCATAACGTGACTCCGCGTCTGCCAAAATTGCTGATTGAGTAAACTGCTCGAGTTTGGATTGAGCTAAAGCGCGATTTTTGAGTTCCTTAAATTTGGATCGCAGTTCGGCGCCCAAAAGATTCTTCCAAAGACTCGCCTGAAATCCGACGCCCAAACTTGAATTCGTATAGTCGCCTGTCGGAAACGAGGAATAATCTTGCTGCTTAAAATTGAGATGAGCCGAGACATCCACTCCGAGAGGTGTCCGCTGCTTGAGTGCAACGCTCGACTTCCACTGACTCTCCAAAGTCGCAGGAATTGCCAAATTGAGTAAGGGATCTTTGTAAATCGAAGTCTCTGCTTCAAGAAGAGGCCAATAGAGAAGCTGGCTCTCTGCGCGACGATCCTTCGCGCCATTTTTTGAAAGTCCAGAGGCCACAAAATTTTGATTCCCCGTCTTTACCTGGTCCAAAAAGCTTTGGAGGCTCAAAGCCTCAGGCGCTGCCGAAACCATGAGAGATAGTGTTAAACCAACAATCATCGGGATTCTCCTTCTGCCAAGCCATGCACCGTTTGCTGCACAAGCTGATCAATCACCTTGGATCGATGCTTCGCACTTTCAAGACTGATATTAAAATGCTCTTTGGCGATAGAATCCGTTCGAAGCAAATGCACGACAGATCCAAAAACACTCGCCGCAGCAATCAGAGAATCATGCTTGGCCTTTAAAATTTGCTTTTTGTGAGCCGCCTCAAAAAACTTATGAAACGCCTCAAAGACTTTCATAAAAATATTTTCAAAGAGTTCACGACTGACTTTGTTTGATGACGTGCACTCGCGATGCAAAATGGAAGTAATTTCGGGTTCCGATAAGTGCTGCTCGATAAACTCTTCCAAAAACATCTTCATTCGAACCTTAAAGTCCTCCAAAGACTCTGGCGCTTTGAGCACTCTTTCGGCCGCAGCCAGTCGATTGAGTCCAAAACTTTCGAGGCACGCTTTATAGAGCTCTTCTTTGCCTCCAAAATAATAGCTGACAGCGCTGACATTGGATCCCGCTTGGTCGCAGATATCCTTGACGGTGGCCCCGTCAAAACCTTTAGAGGCAAAGACGATTTTAGCTGCTTTAATGATCTCTTCTTTGGATGTTTGCCCAGAAGCCGATGGTTTCACCATGAGGCCAGTATAAAATGATACGCCAAATAATTCAAATGAGCGTTTGAATTATCAAAATACCAATTCAAATCAGTGTTTTGCCCCAAACCCTGTGGCTTGCTGTCCCCAGTCCCCCCTAAAAAACGTGAGTCATTTCTCAGCCTCACCCTGGCATAGCTCTTGCTGTTACTTAAATGCAGACCGTGCTGCAAAGGCCGGTTCGTGTAGGGACGCCGTCGTTTTGACGCGTTGGAGTAAGAGAGAAAATAATTCGGACCTAAAAAGTTTGAGGAGGCGCATCTGTAAAAAGAGGCGGTCGTACCCCCCTATTCATTAGGGAACGAGCTGCCTAGGGACTTGTAATAAGACGAGCCAACCACATAGACCACACCAAGCCTTGCCACACACACACACACACCACTGGCTCGTTGCAGAACAAGTCTTTTGACCCGGGGGACCTCCTCCCCTCGGGTCTTTTTTTTCAATTTTTAAGAATGAGTTTCGAGTTGAGAAATCACTCGATCAAGCGCAGCGCTAATCATTTGCTGCCCCGTCTTCGAAGGCTCTGCCTGGAGCGCCATTCTGATGAGCTGCAGTTCTTGGACTGTTACCTTTAAATCCTTAGGAGTTGGAGACGCTTCAAGACTCGGCAACAGATCGCCTTTCGAAGAAACGCTCAAAGGTCTCTCCACGGCCTTAGGGGCTGTGGGAACCGGCTCCAAAATCGCCGTTGGTCTTGGTAAATCTGTGGGATCATTTCCACCTTCAATTTCGCGCTGACAGATTTCTTGATAAAAACTCACCAATCGAGGCTCCAAAAAGTCGCGCTCCTCTGATCTCAGGCGGAGAATGCTCAATTTATAATAATTAAATCGAGCTCGAAAATAATGCCGGTCCGTACGACTCATCACTTCAAACTGCTTCAATTTGACGGTCTCAGTTTCGATGGATTTGAGAATCGAGCGAGCCTCGATTCCTAAGCGCTCGATGCGACTCGCTTCGCTGTCCATTTCTCTGGAAAGCGCTTCTGCAATTTTTTTATTCAAAAGATCCAAGTCCAAGTCTTCCTTTAGCCGCAACTCACCCGGCTTCTCGTTATCAAATCCGTCACCGCTATTAATCACAGTACTTCACGTCGCTTCCCTCTGCCCCCGTCAAAGCGCATAAGACCAATTGGAACACAATAAAAAATGCGTTAAGCCAGTGTCAACGAATGCCACTCAAGAACTCTAAATATCTGTCCGAGGTTCACATAATAGTGGGAACCCATGATAGTTTTTGAGAGCTTTCTCAAATAATTCTTGCCAAAGTAATCGAATGCCGAGGTTGAAATAAATGAAATCCAAAAATTTAAGACTCGTTAAACCAAGCCCTTCCTCTGAAGAAATTTCTTCTGTCGATGAAGATGCACTCACTTATCATGAGTACACTAATCTCGAAAAAACTGAGCGGCTTCCAGGCAAAGTCGAAGTCGTGCCCACTAAGGCGTGCATGACTCAAAGAGATCTCTCGCTCGCCTACTCGCCCGGCGTAGCTTTGCCCTCCATGGAGATTGCTAAAGATCCTCGCAAAGTGAGTAGCTACACAGGGCGAGCTAATCTCGTGGCTGTCGTCAGCAATGGAACCGCGGTTTTGGGATTAGGAAACATCGGACCTCTGGCGGCCAAACCTGTCATGGAAGGAAAGGGCGTTCTTTTCAAAAAATTTGCTAACATTAATGTTTTTGATATCGAGCTCAATGCTCCGACTCCTGAAGAAGTCATCAAAGCCTGCCAAATGCTCGAACCCACCGTCGGCGGGATCAATCTCGAAGATATCAAAGCACCAGATTGTTTTATCGTCGAAGAAGCCCTGAGAAAGTCCCTTAAGATTCCTGTTTTCCATGACGATCAACACGGGACCGCCATCATTGTGGCTGCGGCCTTTCTCAATGCGATGACTTTGACGAAGAAAAAAGCCTCTCAAGTCAAAATTGTCTTTAGTGGAGCAGGAGCAGCCGCGATTGCTTGCGCTAATCAACTCGTCGCGTGTGGAGTAAAACGCGAAAACGTCACTCTCTGCGATAAAAGTGGAGTAGTTCACACGGGACGAAAAGATCTCGACGCGTACAAAGAGAAATTCGCTAAAAAATCCGCACTTCGCACACTCAAGCAAGCCATGAAAGGTGCCGATGTTTTTATTGGCCTCTCTGTGGGGGGAGTCGTCACTCCCGCAATGGTCAAATCCATGGCCAAAAAGCCCATCATTTTTGCCCTTGCCAATCCCACTCCCGAGATTGGTTATGCCGAAGCCCGAAAGGCGCGCCCCGATGCGATTGTTGCGACGGGACGTTCGGACTTTTCGAATCAGGTCAACAATGTACTCGGATTTCCGTCCATCTTTCGAGGGGCATTGGATACGGAGAGCACAACAATTTCTGAAGAAATGAAAATGGCTGCCACCAAAGCGCTCGCTGCTCTGGCACAAGAAAGCGTGCCGGACATGGTTGTGCGTATTTACGGCGGCAAGCACATTACTTTTGGTCCTGACTATATCATTCCAAAGCCTTTTGACCCTCGTGTCTTGTTGTGGGTGGCCCCCGCTGTTGCCGAGGCGGCGATGAAGTCCGGTGCGGCAAAGAAGAAAATCGATATTCAGGAATATCGCGAGCATCTCGAAAAAACGATGGATCGCTCCAAACAAGTCTTAAGTTTGGTGGTGTCCAAAGCCAAAAAGAAGATTCGCAGAATCGTTCTGCCCGAAGCTCACCTCAGCAGAGTTCTCAAAGCAGCGCATTTGTTGGCTACAGAAGGTCTGGCGGAGCCCATTTTGATTGGAGACCGAAATCAAATTCACGAAAAAATGAAAAAGCTCCAACTCGATGCGCGAGGAATAGAAATCGTCGATCCCGACGAAGACAAGAATCGAGAGGCCTATGCGCAAGGACTCTATGAATTGAGGCAGCGCAAAGGGATGACACTGTCTGAAGCAGGAAAGCTCATGAATCGCCGCACATACTACGGCCTCATGATGGTTCGTCGCGGACAAGCAGACTCTGTCATTTGCGGCGCAGGCAAGTCTTATCCCGAAGTCCTCAGACCCACTCTCCAGATTATTCCTCGAGACAAAAAGTACAAAGTCTCCGCAGGGCTCTATATCATGCTGCTCAAGGATCGAGTTTTGTTTTTTGCGGATACGACCGTGAATATCGACCCCAATGCCGAGCAATTGGCCGAGATTGCGCTTCAGACGGCGGAGAAAGCAGAGTTTTTGGGAATCAAACCTCGAATCGCAATGCTGAGCTTTTCAAATTTTGGATCGGCTCCACATCCTGCGAATTCCAAAATTTATCAGGCCGTTGAAATGATTCGCAAACGTCGACCGGATCTCGAAGTCGACGGGGAGATGCAAGCGGATACGGCCGTGACTTTAGATCGTCTGCAGGATTATCCCTTCTCCACGCTCAAGGAACCTGCCAATATTTTGATCTTCCCCAATCTCGCGGCGGGAAATATTTCGTATAAGCTCTTGCAGCGCCTGGGAGGTGCAGATGTGATCGGACCAATTTTGATGGGACTCGAAAAGCCAGTGCATGTTTTGCAACAAGGCTCGTCCACAGAAGAAATTGTCCGCATGGCGACGCTCGCCGCTGCAGAAGCCAACGAACGAGAGGGACTAAAAACCAAAAAATGATTCATGCTTTTTCTGCCGATGTCCGCCCCAAACTCATCTCTTCTTTGACGGAGAGAAACTGGGATCTCGTGATCATCGGCGGGGGCGTGGTCGGTGCTGCAGTCGCACGAGACGCCGCACTCAGAGGACTTCAGGTCGCACTGATCGAAGCGCAAGATTTTGCATCGGGGACGAGCTCGGGATCGACCAAACTTTTGCATGGGGGCGTGCGCTACCTCGAAAATTTTGAGTTCAAACTCGTGTCAGAAGCCATTCAAGAACGAGAGAGATTGCATCGCCTCTATTCGCCTTTGGTGAAAGATGTTTCATTTGTGTTTCCGACATATAGATCGATCCCTCCCGCGCGATGGAAGCTCAACCTTGGACTTTTGCTCTACGATGCGTTTTCTGGCTTTAGGCAACGCCACCAAAATTTGAATCGAGACAATGCCCTCAAAAAATTTCCACTTCTCGAAGACGCCAATCTCACCGGAGCCTGTGTGTATACAGATAGTTTTTCGGAAGACTATCGCCTTGTCATTGAACTCATTAAAGCTGCTCATCGTCATGGGGCTGTTTGCCTCAATCGAATGCAACTGAGTGGCGTGAGAATTGAGCCCGATGGTCGCTTTGCCCTTCAGATCGTGGATCGCACCAACCCCACAGTGGAGCCACTGCGCGCGCGTACACGCTATGTCTTTAATTGCACGGGGCCGTTTTCGGATCGAGTGCGCTCCTTTGTCGGACTTCCACCTGTTTTGAGGCTCACTCAAGGAGTGCACTTTCTCGTGAGGCACGACAAACTTCCTGTTCATCAGCCCTACGTTGTTGTCGATCAGGCCCTGCATCGGATTTTGTTTGCTATTCCCTGGAACAAAATGACGTACGTCGGCACAACAGACACTTCGATTGGCCGACCCGAAGAGGCGCGCGCTCAAAAGGCCGACCGAGATTATGTTTTTTCACAGATTAACAAGGCGTTTCGCACCAAACTCAAGCCCGAGGATGCTTATCAATCTTGGGCAGGAGTACGGCCTCTCATTGAACCTAAGGATAAGACCAAAGATAACTCAAAAATTTCGCGTGAACATTTGATCGAAGAAAACCCTCCGCGATTTTTTCATATTTTGGGAGGCAAGCTGACTTCTCACCGACTCATGGCAGAAGAGGCTCTGGATGGTCTCACCAAATACCAAAAGATTGCGGCCACCAGAACGCGAGGCTTGCCGCTTCAAGAGGCCCAAAGTGATGGATCGTTTAAAACTCAGCCTTCTCATCTCGCGGAGACTTATGGACGATTTGCCCATGATATTTTGCGAATCGATCGAGAAAGAAATTTAAATCTCGCGCCACTTCATTCCAAGTTTTCAGTTTTAAAATCTGAGCTTCTCTATGGCCTCGAAAACGAAATGGTTTTGGAGCCGATTGATTTCCTTAAGCGGCGCTCCTCTCTTTTTTACGAAAGCGATGGAGATGATCAGAGCACGCAAGAGCTCGTCAAAACTGTTGTCGAGATGATGGCATCGTCTCTTCACTGGACAACAACGATGCGCATCGAAATGGAAGAAAGCGTATGGAAGGCCTATCAGTGGAATCGCGAGGGCTTTCGCGGATGAAGCGAATTCAGAAAGAACCCATTTCAGTCATCTCGGATGGAACTTGCGATACTGCGGAGAGTTTTGTTCGAGCGATATTGGCGCAGTTTCATCGAGCGGACATCGAAATCCGACGCGTCCCTCGCCTTCGAAGCCCCGAAGAAATCACCAAAGCTCTCGACAAACTCGAACCTCCCCATCTGGTGGCGTATACCTTTGCCCGAGAGCAATTGCGAAAGCTCGTTTGGTCTGAGACTAAGCGGAGAGGACTTGTCGGACTTGATATTCTCTACCCCGCCGTCGAAGTCTTCAGTCAATTTTTGCAATCCGCTCCCGCTGAACGTCAGGCGGTTTTACATTCGACTCAGGCCATTGATTATTTTGAACGGATGGAAGCTATTGAGTTCACCGTTAAACATGATGATGGCATGAGACTCTCAGAGGCCTCTGATGCGGAGATTATTTTAACGGGTGTTTCGCGCACATCCAAAACTCCGACATCGATGTACCTTGCCCACAAAGGCTATAAAGTCGCTAACGTGCCCTTGGTGCTTGGCATCGAACCTCCTGACGTTTTGATGAGAGCTCATGAACAAAAGATTCCTATTTTTATGCTGTCGATTGAATCGACGGCGTTGGAACGAATTCGTCGAGCACGATTTGTACGATTGGGAACTTCCGCTCAGCAATCCGACACCTATGTGAACCGAGAAAAGATAGACGAAGAGCTCAAAGGGGCCATTGCGTTGGCGCGACGTTTCAAATGGCCACTCATTGACGTAACGAGTAAAGCGATCGAAGAGACAGCGAGTGAAATTCTTTTGATGGTTTCCCCTAAAGACTCGCGGTAATTGGAGTATACTGAGCATATGAAACGCGGTCTTGCCATCGGAATGGCGTCCGGACTTTTTTTGATTCTTCTTGGGGGACGTGAATGGATGATTCACCAAGAAGTGAATTCGACTCGCGACCTTACTCTCACACAGATTCAAGAACAGATTTCATCGGCTCGAGATTGGTCCAAGCTTGAATATCTCACTTCGTCCTCGACGGTGTTTGAGAGATTTTTTGAGCCCGTTCTTTTGACCGCAAATAAACTTTTGTGGCCACCCTCTCGCGAAGAAATTTTGCTGAGCTGGCGCCGTGAACTCAATCGTTTAGTCCCTGAGTTAAGCGAGCGAAGGCATGACCAGCTTTTGGCCGAAGCTAATCAAGCTGTAGAAACCTTAAAGGCTGAAGAGTCTGCGTCGATGAGTCGACTGCTGAAGACCTTGGAGCAAAAGGCCGCTCTCTTAAGCGGAAACCAAGTTCAGGACCTCGTGCGTACCGAGGCAAAGGCTATTGGCGAAGCCGCCTATGACCAGGATCAAAAAATGCTTGTTTCGATTAAGACCGAAGGACGCAAACTGTTTGGCTCGCTCAAATCTAAACTCAAAAAGCTCGATAATCGAGGGCTGGCCCAATACCTCGCGTCGGGCAACTTTCATCGAGAATTCCAGGAACCCATTCTTCAGATGGTCTTATCCCTCAAACAAGAAAGCTTGCGCCAGAGAACATGGGCTGAGTTTCAAAAATCACTCCTGGATACCTTAGGCCAACGAAAGGCTCTCCTCGCAAAAGCTCAGAATAAGCGCTCCATGGAAGCCAAGATCAAAGAGGATGAACAAAAGTTTCTTAATCTTTTCAATTCGGTCGCCGAAGCAGTTAAAAAAGAAGAGTCAGAAGAAACTCCCGCGGTCGTGCCACAGGCGCCTCGCGAGTCGACTCCTTCTCTCGATAACCCCGCCGAACTCGACTATCAGCAATAAAAGCATTAACGTTTCCCTCAGTGGGATATTTTTCAAAACTCGTCATGCTCAGTTTGTTCTCGCTCGCTCTTTATGCTGAGGAATCTGGTGAGGTCATGCAGAAGATCTGGAGCCCCTATTGCAAGGGCGTCTCCCTGCTCGAATGCCCAAGTTCTAAAGCAGAAACGCTGAGAGCTGAAATTCGCCAACGAATGGGCTCGGGCGAAACCTTCGAAAGTGTGTTTGCAGATCTCAGTCAGCGCTATGGCCCAAGTCTCCGAATGGCACCAGAAACGTCGGGACGAGAGGGGCTCGCCTATTGGCTACCTTATATTTTGTTTGGGTTTATTGCTGTGGGCGTCGTCATATTTTGGATTCGACGAGGTCGACAACCCAAGAAGGCCGCGTCGCCTCTTCGAAGTATTCAAAATCCTCAGATCGAATCCCAAATTCTCAAAGATCTCGAAGAGCGGATTAATTCGTAAGAGAGAGATTTACTCGGAAAGCATATCGATAAACATATTTAAGAGCTTGCTATCGAACTCATACTTCATGAACTGAATCATGTACTTTAGTGCTTCGTAAGGAGGCATCGCTTTGGCATAAGGCTTTTGCGAGGTGAGAGAGTTAAAGCAATCTGCGATCCCTACAATTTTTGAAAATTGGTGAATGCTCTTGATCCCCTTGGGATAGCCTTTACCATTCACGCGTTCGTGATGTTCCAGAACTATTTTTCGAGAGAGCACAGGAACAATATCTCGATGAAACAAGATCTGCTCTCCCATTTCAGGATGCTGTCGCATCAGCAACCACTCTTCATCATTTAACTCGCCGGCTTTGTTGAGAATAGTCGGATCAATTTTTGATTTTCCAATATCATGAAGGAGTGCTCCGAGTCCCAACGTATAGAGCTGCTGCTGATCACGGATACCTGCTTTTTTTCCGAGAGCCACCGAATAGGTGGAAACATGAAGTGCATGGGTGTGTTCCGTCAGACTTTCTCCAGATAATTGAAACAATTCCGGGAGACTGCCTCGATCGCCCAAATATTGAATGCAGGCTTTTACGAAGTTTCCTGCACTCGCAATCAATTCGCTCGAGTTGGGGCTCGAATAGACTGTCGTCAGGATAGGTTCGGATGTCTCAAAGAGAACCCTGGCCTTTTTCTCCGTAGGAACCGATGGATTTGAGATAATAAATCTCAACTTGCGATGCAAAAACTCGTGATGATCCTTTTTTGATTTAAATCGAATGAAGAGAGATTCAATATTCGAATCAGAGAGTTTTTTGAGATCTTCCGACGCCCAAGACTGTCCCCTACTTTTGAAAATCACGTATTGTCGCTGGTGATAAAAGAAAACATCTGCCTCGAGCTTCTCTCCAAGCTGAAACATCTCGATCGGAACTTTGTAATGGTCTTCTTCAGAAATCCGAGAAACGACGGGTTCCGGACTCCCACCTCCCACAGTCTTCACCTCTTAAGGATAGCACGACATTATGGCTCTGGACGCTCGGCCGCAGCTGTCTTAAATCATTGAAATTATTAATTTATTTTAGGACTTGCTTCAGTTCGCTCAAAATCTGGCTCTGAGCTTGTGAGAGGCTCAAATCTAACTCGCATCCCGAGGCTCGAACATGCCCGCCGCCTTGGGGGTGGAGTTTTCGCGCAAGCTCGGCAACATTTACTTTTCCTTTGGATCGAAACGACACTTTCGTTTGAGTTTTGGACTTTTCAGTCATCAAAACCACGACTTCAGCCTTGTCCGTATAATAAAGCTGATTGATCATTCCCTCTTGATCCCCATCTTTGGGTTGGATTCGCTCGTAATCTTCAGTGGTCCAATGCGAAACAATGACTCGGCCCGAATCAAAGACTTCCATATTATCGAGTAAGGCTTTGAGAAGAAGCTGAGCTTCCCATGTACGCTCCAAAATCGCCCGATCACTAATTTTAGAAAAATCAATCCCTGTCGAGATAAGCTGAGCGGCGACATGATGCGTCCGCGGCTTCGTCAGAGAATGTTTAAAAAACCCCGTATCAAAGACAATTCCAACATAGAGAGCCTCGGCGAGGTCCGCTTTCACCGGAAATCCAAAGTACTCATGAAGCAAATAAACAAGCTCACACGTACTTGAGACATCCAAGTCCAGAAGTCGGGACGCATACTGACGCTCACTCCCAATCGAGTGATGATCGACCAATATGTTTTTTGAGATTCCTGTAAAAAGTCTTTGAACATCTCCCGTTCTCTCAATCCCCCCATCACAGGTGATTCCGAGATCAAAATTGATCTTGAGACCCCGCTTATCCCATTCTTCCAGGGATAGAATCTGCTCTGAGCCTTTTAAAAATTGGTAGCGCTCTGGAACAGGCGACTGATCGACGATCTTGACACCTTCCACAGATCCTTTGATGTGAGAGATGAGGGATAGGACACCCAGCTGAGCCCCAATAGAGTCCCCATCAGAAGTCAACGTACTCGAAATCAATATCGATTGAGCTTCGGTCACGAGTTTACGGAACTTTTTTGCCTCTTCCGCAACAACGGACGAAAAAGGAAAGACCTCCAACACACCAGGACTTAACATCAGCCCTTGTCTTGGCATAGGATGAGGCCATGTCTCAAGCAAATCCTCGCAACCAAGGTATTCGGTGGGGCTGGATCATTTTGGGTCTCGCTGCTGTGTTTGTCGTGATCGTATTTTTGACCAAGTCCAGCGAGGAAAGTCTTCAATACTATATGACCGTGGGTGAATATTTGGATCACCAAGGGAAGTTTGATGGCAAAAAAGTAAAAATCGCCGGCAAAGTGAAAGTGGGTACTTATGTCGCTCAAAAAGACCTCCATCAATTCGTCGTTGAGGATTTGGGACGCGATATTTACGTCAATTACAAAGGCCTCGTGCCTGACACCTTCAAAGAAGGATCCGAAGTCGTTGTCGAAGGTCTCGGATCCGCACAGGCTCACTTTGAAGCGAAGGGCCTCATGGCCAAATGCGCGTCTAAGTATGAAGTGGGAGGCCTTCCTCCCCTCGAAAAAATGCGCGGCAAATCGGTTTACTAAGACTTGAGAACCCATGAAGAATAGGCCTCAATGATTGAACAACTGGCGTTTTGGCCCAGAATTGGTGAATTCGCAATAGGCTTAGGATTAGCCTTTGGAATTCTTTCTTTGATCAGTTCAGCGTGGGGAGCTCGGCAAAAAAATCAGCAACTCATCTTAGCCGGTCAGCGATCACTTTATGCCACGACTTTTTTTATCACTTGTGCGGTGGCGATTCTTGTCAGTTGCCTGCTCAATGATAATTTCTTGGTTCGCTATGTTTACGGTTATTCCAATTCGGCAATGCCGATCATTTACAAGCTCACAGCCCTTTGGGGAGGCCAAGATGGTAGCCTTTTATTCTGGGTCTGGCTCAATTCTTTGTTTGCAGCTCTTGCAGTCCTGATTCACCGCCGATCAGATACGGCTTTGATTCCCTATATCACGGCCGTCTTTGCCTTCATCATGAGTTTTTTCTTAGTTCTCCTCATTTACAGCGACAATCCGTTTCGACTTTTTCCCAATCTTCCAGGAGACGGTCGCGGTCTCAATCCGCTTTTGCAAAACCCCTCCATGGCAATCCATCCGCCGAGTTTGTATTTGGGTTTTGTCGGAATGTCTGTGCCCTTTGCGTTTGGCATCGCATCTCTGCTCTCCAATCGACTCGACAGCCGATGGATTGTGGCCACAAGAATCTGGACACTGATTGCTTGGTTGTTTCTTTCCATCGGAAATTTATTGGGAGCCAACTGGGCCTATGTGGAGCTGGGATGGGGAGGCTTTTGGGCCTGGGATCCTGTGGAGAATGCAGCGATCATGCCTTGGTTTACGGCTTCGGCATTTTTGCATTCGGTGATGATTCAAGAAAAGAGAGGAATGTTGAGATTTTGGAACATCAATCTCGTAGTTCTCTCGTTTTGTCTGACTATCTTGGGAACCTACCTCACGCGATCAGGAGTTGTGCAAAGCGTGCACTCCTTCGCTCAATCTTCGATCGGCTATTATTTTTTGGTGTTTCTCGCGATCGTGATTATTTTTTCGGGGACGCTCATCTATAAGCGTCGAAAAGAGCTCGAGTCTGGAAATATTTTTGAATCCTTCCTCTCAAAGGAAAGTGCATTTGTTCTCAACAATATCATTCTCGTCGGCGCGGCAGGATTTATTCTTTATGCCACTCTTTACCCGACAATTTCAGAATTGATTTCAGGCAGTCGTATTGTTGTGGGTCCGCCGTTTTTTAATAAGATTTTGGCACCGTTTGGTATCGCTTTACTCCTTTTGACGGGAATCGGACCCATGATCGCTTGGAAGCGAGCGAGTGAAGACAATCTCAAACGCAATTTTACCTGGCCGCTCGTCGTTGCAACGGTCGCCGCACTCATGATGATTCCTCTCAAGCTCACTCACTGGTACGTCATTGGGACGGCCTTTGGAGCGGGTTTTGTGCTCACGACCATTTCAATGGAGTTTGTTTCAGCCACTCGAGCACGCATCATCCAGTTTAAAGAATCTGCGTTCACAGCTCTTGTGCGATCCACATTCAAGAACAATCGAAAGTTCGGCGGTTACACTGTTCACTTAGGAATGGTGATGATTTTCATCGGCATTGCGGGAAGCGTGTATAAACAAATTCAGGAATTTGATATGCAGCCTGGCAATCATGTCACCTTCGAAGAATATACGATTTTGTTTAAGGGCTTTGAAAACAAGGACCTGCCCAATCAAATCGAGACTTATGGAGTTGTGGATTTGTATCAAGGAGATCAATTCCTCGATACGCTTAAGCCGGCTCGCTTTTTTTACAAGGCTCAAGAGCAGCCATCGACTGAAGTGGCGCTCTATTCCACTGTCAAAGAAGATGTTTATTTTACGTTGGGCTCCGTTGATCCCCAAACTCAAATGGCTAAGATCCATGTGACGATCAATCCACTTATTTCGTGGCTCTGGATGGGTGGAGTCGTCCTCATTTTGGGAGGGTTATTATCAATGATGCCCTCAAACCTAGGACGCCGGCGCGTATGATTCTCGCTTTGATCACTGTTTGCGCCTTGATGGCCCTAGGGGCACTGCTGTTTGTGGTCTGGCCTCAGATTTCTTCCACAGAAATAATCCCGTCCATTCCTGCGTTCTTTTTTGAACTCAAGCATCTCCACTCTGAACGGCTTAGATTTCTCGCAAATCTTCAGGACCTCGAACTTGATCGGTCCATGTCAAAAATTTCAGACGACGATTACGCACTGCTGAGATCGTCACTCATGACCGAACTGAGCAGAATCTATCAAGAAATTGAGGCCCTAGAAAAGCGAGAGAACATTCTGATACAAATCGAGTTGGACAGCTCAAGCCGGAGACTTCCATGAGACTTCATCTCAAGCGATCGTTCCAGAGCCTCGTCCTTTGTTTTGGATTCTTCGTTTTGTCGACACAGTTCCTCGAAGCACTCGAAGTGTCAGTGACATTAAATGGCAAACCCGTCGCAGCCCAACGCATCAGGGTTGTCTTGTTTGAAAACGGAGAAGCTCGTCCCTTTAAGGAATTGGATACTTCAGCCTCTGGCAAAGTAGTGGTCGCAATTCCCGAGCCCAAAGGAAAATTTGTCGCCGCGGTCACAGAGTTCGAAGGGGTTTCTTATTTTGCTAATCCTGCGCCCGCTTCGACTGCTCGCCTCGAGATCCTTGTCTATAAAACTTCGACCGAACCAGACGGAGTCTTTGTCGAGGATGTTCGCCTCCATGCCTCAGAATCCGAGCAAGGCCTTCGGATCGAAGAAGAAGTCGTGATTCATAACTCAAAGAGCACTACTTATACTGGCGGGCTTCAACTTCAACTCCCCAAGAACACATTTGATCTGCAATTCATTCAAGGATTTCGTGAAGAAGATACAACTTATGAGGGCAATACCGTGATTCTCAAACGCCCACTGAACCCTGGCAAAACTCGTCTCAGTTTTGCCTATGGAGTCGAACCCAAAAGAGGGTCCGTAGAAATGGATATTCAATTTAATATCCCCATTCACCAGTTAAGCCTCTCCTCCGAAAGCTTGACCCCGACGCTCAAAGGGGTCGAACTCAAAAAAGAGTCCTCCCAAAAACTCATCGATGATCGATGGTCAGCCCTTTATAGTGCTCAGCTTAACTCCAAAACAAAAACGCTGAGTCTTCAATGGAGCGGACTCTCTTGGAAAATTGTCTACCTCTACTGGATGCCTTGGCTGGCAGCCCTAATTCTTTTTGTTCTCATTTTGATTTTGAGAGTACAGGGAAAAATAGGGAACAGCCCCAAGGATAGAGATGAGCGACTCAACGAGCTTTTTGCACTGAAGCAAGCCTTTGGCTCACGACTCTTAAGCGATGAGGAATATCAGTTGCAGCGATTGCAGCTGCTTGAGAAGCTTATACCTTACTACTATGCCTCGCCTGCTCCAGCTTCAAAACATTCAGATTCAGCGCGATAATTTTTCGCTGGGCCCATTCTCAAAGACTTTTGAATGGGGAGGGCTTCATCTGATTCGTGGTCCCAACGGAAGTGGCAAAACCAGTCTACTTAAAACCATTTTCGGCAGACTTCAGCCCCTGGAAGGAACTATTTTGGAGCGGCCCCAAACATTTGGAGTCGTTGGGCTCGAAGGTTTTTTGTATGAGACATGGTCGGTTCAAGAAAATTTTTGCTTTCTCAGATCCTTTTTAAAATCGCCCAAAACTCTTCCTTCGGAAATCTCGCCTTGGGCCGAACGAAGGCTCGATCATTTGAGCGCAGGACAAAGGCGACAAGTCGAACTCGCCCTCACCTTAGAACTTCCCTTTGAAGGAGTGCTTCTTGATGAGCCCCTCAATCCCCTCGACGAGCGTGCCAAAAAATATTGGGCAGACAAAATTCATCAGGCACTTGCGCCTCATCGCATTATTTTTATCACGACGCATATGCCTCAAGAATTGGCACAGAAGCCGACTTCAGAGACGATCCTCAATGAGGCTTCTGTATGATCAGGCTTCTTCAAAAGGATTTTAAAGCTCTCAAGTATAGTCTGCTTCCCGGCATTCTTTTGGGCCTGCCACTGCTGCTTCTGATGCAACTCCCAAGAGATTTAGGAGGACAGCCAGCATTGCCTTGGAAAGAATCATTCTGGCTGAGTTTTTTCTTAGGGGCCGTTTCTGTCTTTTATAGGAGCTTTAGTCAGGAGCATCGGGCTCAAAATTTTGGAGTCTTTCTGGCCTTGGGTATTGGCCGCCCCAAAATTCTTTGGTCACAGGCTCTTGTTCAGTCTTTTGCACTCGTCATTTTAGGATTGGCGTATGCTTTCATGACTTTTGTTTTTTGGTCTCCTCAAGATTTTGATTTTTGGCCTCTCTTTTGGACTGTTTTAGCTCTCTCACTTTCGTTGGCGCCTTTGGGAACCGCCCTGGGGTTGTTTCTTCAGCTTGAGAGAGAGTTTTTGTTTAGTTTGTTTTTTTTGCCTCTTACCATTCCAGCTTTTTTGGCCGCTCAGGTCCTCCAGACAGATGGCTTTTCTTGGTCGTGGTCCCTCATCTTGATTTCTTATTTCTGTATCGGAGGCTTTGTTGTGAGCCTTCTTTTTGAGTTTTTCTTCGACGAACTCAGCCAAAGCCTCTAGACTGAGCCCGTGATTTGGATGGCATGGAGTGCTGGCTTAGTAATCCACTTGGGAGCACTCTACTACGTTTTGATGCTACTCGGCCCCGAAGTGGGACAAGGCTTTGTTCAAAAGATTTTTTTCTTCCATGTACCCGCCGCTTTTGTGATGTATGCCGCGTTGTTTTTGGCGGCAATCTTTGCGGGACTCTATTTGTCCAAAAAACGCGACCCTCACTATGATCTTTTAAGTCGTGCCTTTACTGAGACCAGTTTGATCTTTGCGACCATAGTGATCGTGAGCGGACCCATTTGGGCCAAGCCTATTTGGGGCGTCTACTGGACGTGGGATCCCAGACTTACAACGACCTTTATTGCCTTTTTGTTGCTCATTGCCACATTGAGCGTTCGAAAGGTTTTTTCTGATCGCCGCTTAGAATCTCGAGGATCAGTGATTTCTGCCATTCTTGTTTTTTTAGCAGTACTCGACATTCCTCTGGTCCATTTTAGTGTCAAACTCTGGCGAGGGATCCATCCCTCGGTTCTTAAAAATCCTCAAGGTTTGCCTCCCGAGTATTCGAGAGGACTTGAGTTCATGACTCTTTCTCTTTTTATCCTCGGAGGGCTGATCGCCTACTGTCTTTGGAAATATCATTCCTTGAAGCAAAGGATCTTAAAAAATGGAAACTCCTGATACCTACCTTTCTTTCGTCATTGGCTACGGAGCTTTGTGGCTCATTTTGTTTTTTGTCGTGGGGCTTGTTCTCGTAAAAATTCGCAATCTCGAACAAAAACTCAAGGATCGCTAAATGCGATTTTGGCTCTTTCTATTTTATTTTGGTTTGATCGGCCTTCTTCTCAATATTGGATTTGGCTGGGAGCTTATTCAAAATCCAGAGACCAAAAATCAATGGCATCTCGTCACCGCTCTCTCTTCACTTACATTTGTAAGCCTTCCACAAATTATCATGCTCATTCGAGTGGATACGGTACTGAGAAGGTTGGCACTGACTGCGCCTCCACCTCGCCTTTCACAACTTAACCAAAGTCGCTTTCAAGCCATGGGTCCCACGTATTCGAGCTTGGGGCTCAGTGTCTTATCCTTGATTACAGGAACCATGGCTAACCCAGGCCAGCTGCCCATTTTACATTTGGTTCTCGGCCTCGGGCTTTTTGTGATCTCTAGTCTATCTGCCGTCCGCTGGACCCGTCTTTTTTCACGGATAAGAGATGACAAAGCGACATCTCAGTAAGGCCCTGCCCGTTCAAAAACAAATCGAGTGAGTCTTTTGCGCTTGTAATAATCTCACTCATCATATTCAAACGATCAGCATCAATGCCTACGGCACTTCGATCGGTGTCAGGAACGGCTTGCAAAAGTCTGCAAGCTCCTTGAATTCTCGCAACCATTCGCTCTTCTCGTGTTCTTAAGACATTGAAGATGGCTTCATGTAAATCTGAATTCGCCGTATACAAAATGGTACCTCGAGGGCTCTTTCCAACTTCTTTGATCACATTGTAGTGCATGAGATCATGTACTGAGAGACTCACGAGAGCTTTTGAAATTTTAAGGCGCTTTCTAATCTCCAGAGCGTCGAGAGGAGTCTTGGACAAATACAAATGCGTCCAAATTCGGCCATGAACATTTTTAAAACCCCAGTACTGAATAAAATCTCCGACCAAGCTTGCGAGTTGATCCCACTCAGGCAAAATGGCGGATCCGCTAGAACTGAGCTCTTGGCCACTCTCATTCATACCTATACTCTAGATTTCTATCGACTATGGGGCCAACTCTGATTGCTCTGACTAAAGCCCGAGTGATCTTTGGCGTGCTGGGACAAACCCTCTCAATCGAGAATATTTACAACAACAACCACTCCCCACGCGCTAACATCTAGCGTCAGGGAGTGACACTGAGTGGATCCGTAAGTCCAAAGCTCTCAAAAAAAGCTTTGGTGTTGTAAGCCCGCCCCAAAAATGCCTCAATGGAGACCGCAGCCGGCCTACTGCCACCGACTTCGTAGATCTCCTTTCGCATTCGCATGCCCAAGGTGGGGTCGAGATATCCATTGGGATTCGATGCAAATGCTGTAAACAAATCCGAAGAAATCACATCCGCCCAAGCGTAACCGTAATACCCCATATCATAACCGCCCATCATATGCCCCCAGTCTGCGACAAAGTTGGTATTCGCCGGTAAGGGCAAAAAGAATTCTGAAAATGTATCCTGCAAAATTTTTGCAGAATCAATCACATCACCAGATCGGTGAAATCGAATATCTGAGGCAGCCAGCGCCATTTGCCTTCGATAGTAGATTCCCTTCGTCGCCGTGCGCGCTCGATTGACTTGTTCCAACATCTCGGCAGTCAAAACTTTTGACGGATCCTTGTAATGCTTTGCCACATATCCAATCACTTCAGGTTGACTCAACCAATTTTCAAGCATTTGAGAGGGAGCCTCCACAAAATCCGCTTGGACACTTGTCCCCGAATATCGCACGAGCTCCGCACGCGTGAGGACAGAATGGAGCGCGTGACCAAATTCATGAAACATGGTTTCCACTTCTTCAAAACCCCAGAGAGATGGCTCATCCTGAGTGGCCGCAGGAAAGTTACACACCAACGCCACTACGGGGCGCTGATAACGTCCATCTGGCAAGCGCTTGCCATCGATAATTCCAAATTGTGCAAAGTGTCCGTATTTTCCATCACGCGGATAGAGATCAAAATAAATAAATCCCAAAGGCTCTTGAGATCTAGAATCCTGAACCACAATCAAGCGCAAATCGTCGACCCATTTGTAGGGAGGATTAACCTCTTTAAATTGAACTCCGAGGACTTTGGAATAAACCTCAAACATCCCCTTTAATACTTGTTCCGCAGAAAAAAATTCTCTTAAGGAAGCATAGTCGACCTGAAACTTCTCCTCTCCCAGTTGCCGCATATAATAATAGTAATCCCAAATTTTGAACTCTGCCTGGGCATTCCCTGTATCGCGACGTTTGAGAACCAACATCTGATCGATTTCTTCACTCATCTTCGGAGCTAAGTTTTTGGCAATCAGTGCGACTAAGCCCTCGGCACGCTCAGCCGTCTGAGCCATTTTCGTCTCTACGCGATAGTCTCCCCAAGATTTATAGCCGAGCTTTTTTGCCACTTGCTGTCGCAGCGAAACCGTCTTTTCAAACAAATCGACGTTCTTTTCCATCCCCACTTGATACCGAGCAGTGAGCATTCGCTCCCGTGTGGACTCTCGCTTGGCGTACTGAAGAACGGGCATTGCTGCCGAAGCAATTCGAGCTTTGACCCAATAAGAATCTCCCTCTTTCCTCATCGCAGCCAATGCATAATCAGGAACACCTTCCAGTTCTTCTGTCGTGAAACGAACCGCCGTAACGTCCTCACTTTGGTTTCGAGAAAACGCAGTTTGATTCTCGTCAATTTGCTTGCGCAGACTTTCCACAGATTTTTGTGTCTCTGCATCGAGCGTCAATCCTGCGCGCTGATAATCTCTCCACAAGTCCTCATAAAACTTAAGGTGCTCTCCACTCAATCCGGGACGGGACTGAGCCAACTGAGGATTTGACGCCCGAAATGATTTTACGGCTTCAAACAAATCCTGACGATAATCCACCGAAGTAGACCACTGAGCGACACGAGTGAGCTGCTCACTTGCCATCTCTCTTACAGCTTTGTCAGTCGATGTTTCTGAAATCAAATTCAATCGATTCGCAAGCTTTGCGACTTCGTAAAGACTGTCATCGATGGCCACGATGAGGCTCTCAAAAGTTGCTGTCGCTTTGGCCTGTCCAGCAATCCGGCTCAAATCCTGATCCGCCCGATTCAAGGTCGCCTCTGTGGAGGCCAAGATCTCTTCAGGAGTGCGCTCAAAGGTCGGCAACGAGACGACCGAATTAAATCTTGCCGCCAGAGATTGATAAGGACGAAGCGGGTCTTGCGCCTTAACGGGGTTGACCGCGACCTCTCCTCCAAATTGGGTACGCTCCTCCCCGCAGGAAACGACGCCCACAGCCATGGATATAAACAATAAATATTTAAATTTATAAGTGATGCTCATGATGAAGCCTCCAAGCCTCATCATCACTACGACGAGTTTAAAGAGTCAATTCTTTACGAGCTCTGCTGATTGGAACTTTCGATTTTGATCGTCGATGGCAATTTTTGTAGGGAAATCCCTTCACAAGATTTGAGCCGACAGCTGAGGGCTTCGCCAGACTTGGCAACCCCACCAGGTGTGGGGGTTTCAAAACTCACCACACATCGCTTGCATGACCCATTCCAACACAGCCGCGCATAATCGATCGAAAAATCTAAGAATTGAAAAACCCTGAGGAGTTCGAGGCGATCAGGGACCTCGTAGACCTTTCCCAGGATCTCAATTTTGACAAATCTCTCAATCTCGCCAAAAAGATTTTTGTCGTACTCCATCCTTAGATCAAGTCTCCCAGGAAGCGCTTGGCGTCGTCGAGTAAATACTCGGTTCGTCCAATCGAGGGTAGGTCTCCTCGACGATCAGAGGATTGATCATGAAAATCACTCCCCCCACTGATTTTAAATCCTAAGGCTTTGGCTTGCTCACGATAAAAAATCAGATCATCCCGAGTATGACGGGGATGAAAAATTTCGAGCGCATCGACGCCCAGATCCCTGAAATGCTTTAACTGATTTTCTTTAAATCCATGCTGGCCCGGATGAGCGACAGAGGTCTTCCAGCCCTTTCTTTTTGCAAACTGGCAGGCTTCTTTCAAACTGAGACGGTATTTTTTGACGTTGTAGGGACTTTGATCATTAAGAAACAGATCAAAAGCTTCCGATCGCGACTTGACCACTCCGGCTTCGACGAGCGCATCAGCGATATGAGGTCGTCCCAAAACCGCTCCCTTCGCGCGTTGAACGAGCTGATCCCCATCAATGGGGATTCCAGCGCTCTTTAAATTTTCGATGATTTTATATGCTCTCTGTTCCCGCGTTTCTCTAAACTTCTCAAAGTAAGATTTGAGGTCTTCATCTTGAGGATCAATTCCATAAACGAGCAAATGAAGCCCTCGGACTCTGCCCACTTGCGAATCCTCAAACTCACACGAAAACTCCGACGCACACACCCCGGCCCACCAAGACTTTTGCAGTTGCGACATGATTTCAAAGCCAGCAACGCCGTCATGATCCGTCAAAACGGCTAAACTCAATCCGTCTTGGGAAGCCGCGTCCAACCACGTCGAAAGCTCATCAATGCTATGCTTGCCATCGGAGAAGGTGGAATGAAAATGAAGATCTGCTGTTTTCACTTACAACCGAGGCAAAGTGATGCCACGCTGAGACTGATACTTTCCTTTTTTATCTTTGTACGAAACTGCGCATTCCTCGTCAGATTGAAAAAACAAAACCTGACAAATGCCTTCATTCGAATAAATCTTTGCAGGCAAAGGAGTTGTATTTGAAATCTCAATCGTCACATGTCCTTCCCATTCCGGCTCAAATGGCGTGACGTTGCAAATAATCCCACATCGAGCATAGGTCGATTTTCCCAAACAAACCGCTAAAATATTTCTGGGGATTCGAAAGTACTCCACCGAACGAGCCAGCGCAAACGAGTTGGGCGGCACCACCAAAATCGGGCCTTTGTATTCGACAAAGTTGCGATCACTAAAATCTTTGGGATCCACCACCGTCGAATTGACGTTGGTAAAAATTTTGTACTCATCGGAACAGCGCATGTCATAACCGTAGGAGGAGACTCCAAACGACACGACACCTGCGCGCACCTGAGATGATTCGTAGGGTTCAATCATCCCCTGCTCTTTGGCCATCCGAGTAATCCATTTGTCGCTCTTAATCATATAGGATCACAGTTCCCTGAGCGTGGAACATGGGTCAAGAGCCGATTTGTGAAGCACTGCGCCGTGATCTTAGTTTTCGTTAGAAGGAGCGAGTCCTCGCTTTTTGATCTTCTCGACAAGCGTCGTGCGATTGAGCCTTAAGAGCTGAGCCGCTCGGTTCTTGTTCCACTTGGTTTGCTCGAGCGCCTTAAAGATCAAATCGTTCTCAAACTGAGCCACAAGATCATCAAAAGGAATTCCCGCCTCCGGAATCGCTCCAGAAAGCATCGAAGACCAAGGTCGCCCTTCCATCCCCACAGGGGTGGCACAAGAGAGCTTGGGAGGCAAATCCTCAACACCAATCACGCCCTCTTGCTTCAGGATACAAATTCGCTGACAGATATTCTCCAGTTCACGCACATTTCCTGGCCAAGGATATTGCATCAAAACATCCATCGCCTCAGCGTTCAATCGTTCAATTCGGTAACCCTTCTTTGTATTGAAAGTCTTTACGAAGTGATCCACCAATAATCGAATGTCTTCCTTGCGCTCTCGCAAAGGAGGCAGATGAATGGGAATCACATTCAAACGATAGAACAAATCTTCACGAAAATTGCCCTTGGCGACTTCGGCTTCTAAATCATCGTTGGTCGCTGCAATGACACGGCAATCTGATTTCATCGTCTTGTTGCTTCCCACGGGTTCAAACTCTTTTTGTTGAAGAGCTCTCAGGATCTTGACCTGCAAACTCGCGGGCATGGTTCCAATTTCATCCAAAAAGAGTGTGCCCTGATGAGCAAGACTAAATCGTCCCGATCGAGAAGCATGAGCTCCGGTAAAAGATCCCTTCATATGTCCAAAGAGTTCGCTCTCCAACAGCTCCGAAGGAATCGCCCCGCAATTCACAGCCACAAAGGGCTTCGCTCTTCGCGTAGATCTAAAATGCAAAGCGCGAGCAATGAGCTCTTTTCCAGTTCCGCTTTCTCCCAAAATCAAAACCGTCGAATCCGTATTGGCGACTTTGTCGACGAGTTCAAAAACTTTTCGAATCGAAGGACTCGCACCAATAAAAGGTTGCTCATCGGTGAGCATCGACGACAGAGCCACTTGAGCGCGCGCATTGACTTCCTCAGCTGTCTCCACAGCTCCTTCGAGTGCGGTGCGGGACCAATTCTGATCCGCCGCTGTCGGTGCTGCCGCCGGCTCTTGAGTTGTCTCGGATGATATAGGAGTCCCCTTGCCCGATGGATCCATTCTCATATTCAATTCCTCCCCCGCACAAAACTTTTGATGAAAAGGTCAAAAGCCTGACACTAAAAAGCTATCAGAACTTTGACAGTATCACTAGGGGGCCTGCAAAAATTTTGACTGAGTGGAAACAAAAGTTGCGCCTCAAGGATAAGACAAGCCGCGGCAAGGCCTTAGAAGCCACTTTTGATCAAGAGCTGGGGGGCTTTTGACAGGGGGGGCACTCAGCAATAGAATCGACCCGGTTTTTATGGGGATCGAAAGGCACTCCAACTTGGACAAAAAAGTGACGGCCAGGCGCCGCCGCATTTTGGATCCTCATCAGAAGGAACTTCCTTTAGCTCGTGGCGTCACACGCGCCAAACAACCCAAAGCAATTTTTCAACTGAAGACCGAACTGCACCGCCTTCAGGAACGAGATCGAGAATGGAAGCTCATGTTCAATATGCTCGGGCATGATCTCAAAGAGCCTCTCCTCACTCTCGAAGGATTTTCTCAGCTTTTAGAAGATGGGGCCTCTTCTCCCAAGGATCAGCAGCGCTATTTGAAGATTATTCGCGAGGCGATTCATTCTCTCCATCTCATGGTGGGATCGCTTCAGAGCGTTGCAAAACTTTATCACGATCCCGACGAACTCGTGGATCTGAGTTTGAGAGAGATTCTGAATAGTGTCGTGATGAGTCTTTCTAAGCAAGTCTCTCGCGAAAAGGGACAAATCGAAGTTTTGTTTGATGACGTTTTGGTACGAGGAGATCCCGTTCGGCTCTATCAAATATTCTTGAACCTTATCGCCAATTCACTCAAGTTTCACAAAAAAGAAAAAGCCCCTGTCATTCAGATCGATGCCAAATTATCCGGAAGCTTTTTGAGAATTTCGATCTCCGACAATGGCGTCGGCATGTCTTCTGAAGACCTCAAAAGAATCTTTGAACCCTTTTCACGCCTCGACTCAGGGGACGCCGGATCAAGAGAAGGCATGGGACTTGGACTCTCGATCGTCAAAAGAATTGCCGAATCTTTTGGAGGAAGAGTTTTGGTGAGAAGCCAACAAGGTGTGGGCACAACGTTTACAGTGATGATTCCAAAAACCTATGTTATAAAAGGAGTGGGTACTGATGAAAATTCTCATCATCGACGATAATGCTCACCACTCCGAACTGACAGCCCGTCGCCTGTCTAAAGAGTCGTGGCAAGTAGAGACCACGGACAATCCAGAACCCTCCGAAGCATTTAAAAATTATGACTTTGTCATCGTTGATTACAATATGCCCCGCAAGTCAGGGCTCGAAGTTCTCAAGCGAATGAAGGAGTTGAATATCGAAACTCCGGTCATCTTTGTGACAGGTCAGGGCAATGAGATCATTGCCAGCGAAGCCATAAAGCAGGGTGCGTATGATTATGTCATCAAAGATACTCAGCTCCTCTTTTTGGATCGCTTGCCCGCTGTGATTCGAGAGGCCAAATCCAAACATGAGCTCATCGAAACCAATAAGTTTTTGATTCACGAACTCCGTCGAGCCAACGAACGTCTCCAGCGCATGACATTTACAGACGAGATGACGGGAATATTCAATTACCGCTTCATGAAGAAGCAGCTCGACATCGAAGTTCAGCGAGCCCAGCGCTATGGCAAGCCTCTCTGCCTCTGCATCATCGATATCGATCGCTTTAAAGAGATTAACGACAAGTTTGGACACCCCGCGGGAGATGAGGCGCTCAAGTACGTGGCTCAGACTCTCAACCAGTCCACGCGCTCCGTCGATTTTGTCGGTCGCTATGCGGGAGATGAGTTTTTAATTTTGTTTCCGGATACTTCGCTCGCCGATGCGGTTCGACTTTGCGAACGAATTCGTAAGGCTGTGGCAGAAATGTCGATCAAGACACACAACCAAGATGTCTCTCTGACGCTTTCCATGGGTCTTTCAGACTATGAGGCCAAAAAGCGCGCTACGGCAGAAACTTTGATTGAAGCGGCTGACCACAAACTCTATCAAGCGAAGCGGGCTGGCCGAAATCGAGTCTACTCCACAATGAAAGTCATTGAATCTCGTCCTCCCGCTGAAGCAAGTGTCTAACGATATTAGACTTCCGAATTTGGAAAAAACAAAAACAACTTATGTCGTTGCGCGTGTTTTCACAGAAGGAGACGCAGCAGGTCTGCCTTTTCGTGCAGCTTTGGTAGCTTCTGCTCTTCTTTTGAGACGAGCCTTAAGCTTTCGCTGACCGCGACGAGCCTGAAATTTTGAAGTACGACGATTATCTCCACGTGCCATATATGATTCTCCGACTATTTTACTTTGAATTTAGAGTTGTAAGCTTGAATGAGCTTTTCAGTAACGTCCGTATAGGTGGACGCATACACGAGTCCACTCGCTGACTGTTCAAGAACGAGTGTAAAAGCTTCCTGACGTCCAATATCCTGAACCAGCCCCTTGAGCCGACCCAAAATATCTTGTGTTGCTTTCATCTCCTTTTCACCGATTTCTTGCTGATGCTTTTTCCCAAGATCCGTGAATTCTTCGAGTTGCTTACGAAAATCACCTTCAAGCTTTCGTCCCTTGTCGATGATTTGAGCCTGCTGGTCCTGCTTCAACAAGCCTGACTGCATTTGCTTCTGCAGACCTTCGATCTCGCCTTGCAATTTATCCAATCGCACCTTGCGGGCATCCAAATCCTTTTGCTTATCGTCAAACTCTTTCTTGAGCTTCGCCTTAGCTGCTTTGCCCTCTTCCACAGAATTGAGAGCTTTTTGAAAATCGACAATCGCCAGCTTAAAAGGCGCTGCTGAATCCGCCGCCATCAAGGGGGATACAAACAAACTCAAAGCAACCATCCATACGTACTTCATCTTCATTCAAAACCTCCGCGGCCAACCTAGCCTAACTAAAAGGGTGATCCAATCGAGAAATCAAAGAGTATCGAGTCCTCTCCTGCCTTGCGATCCAGGGGAATACCCCACTCAAAGCGCAAGGGCCCTAGGGGCGAGAACCATCTAAAGCCGAATCCTGTGCTCACACGAACATCGGCCCACTCAAACTCGGATTCAGGAAACGCCCCTCCTGCATCAAAAAACAGCACTCCTTTGATCTTGGCCTCTCGGAAGATATCAAAAAGGAACTCCGTATTAAAAATGACCTGCTTGTTGCCTCCCAAGCGGAGCTTCTGGGAACTCGTCACGTCGGATTCGGAGTCATCTCGTCTCTGACCTGTTTCGCTAAATTGAGTATCCACAAAGCGACTCAAAGAGCGAAAAGGATGCCCTCGGATCGAATAAATACCTCCCGGAACATATCTTTCGTTAAACGGAGTCGATCGCCCCTCGATTCCTCGCAAATAATCCGCCCGCAAGCCAAAACTCAAAACAGACGCGGGCAAAATCATCGAATCTTCGTCAATCACTTGATAATATTTTTTGCCCACATAACTCGACTGAGAATACGAGAGCTTACTTCCCAAATACTGAGACGCCACCGTGGTGCTCAACTGCTGATAGGATCCACTGGTCGGCAAAAATATTTCTCGCACATTGAGAGTGTCTCGAGTGATTCCAAAAGCCATCGATGAGTTGAGACCAAAAGAATTGGGATAGAATCGAGTAATGACATCTCGAATATTGATTCCAATATCTTGAAGGCTATACGTCGAAGAAACGGACCATGTTTTGGTCAGGGGGTACCCTACCGTCAAACTTCCTCCGCGCTCAGTAATCTTGGCCTCATCGAGAGATTGGTATTCGGTATTAAATCCCTGAACGGTGAGAGAAAACTTAGAATCAAAAACTCGCGGATTCTTAAAGAGTGCCGAAAATAATTGCCGCTTAGACGAAATCTGTGCGGTTAAGCTGATGTCATAGCCTCGTCCAAACAAATTGACCTTGGAGACAGCGCCTTGGATTCCAAATCGATCAAATGACGAAAAACTTGCACCCAGAGTCAAAGTCCCTGTTTGTCGCTCTTCGACTTCGATGACGACATCCATCTTTCGCTCCGCTAACACATCATTTTGGATGAATTTGACGGTCTGAAAATAGCCGAGCTTTTCGAGATTCTTTTTGGATTCTCTAAAGCGTGTGGTGTTAAAGAGTTCCCCTTCGGTAAACTCTAACTCTCGTCGGACGATTCGATCGTAGGTTTCGAGATTTCCCTGAACGTCAATTGATCCGAAATAAACCAAATTGCCCTTATCAATTCTAAACTCGAGATCGAGCTGCTTGGGATTCTGCGGATTAATTCGCCAGTCGGGCGAAACGTTGGCGTAGGCGTAGCCCTGATCCCCATAGAGATCCTGAATTTTTTGGATGTCCTCCTGAATCTTGAGATAATTCCAAAGCTCGCCCTTTTTGCTATTGAGCTCGGACTTCAGCTTCTCTGCATCAGGAATAAAATCCATATCCCCCGAGAAACCAATATCCCCCACATCGAATTGATCCCCCTCCTCGATATGAAACGACAAAAACACAGCGGTACGATCGGGAGTAAAGGTCACTGAGGGGACGTCGATCTTGGCAAACGCAAATCCATTCTTCCAATAAAGCATTTGAATGCGACGACCATCCACCTGCGTAATCATGTCCTCATCAAATCGGCCCGAACCCGAAATCGTACTCCAATGACCACCCTCGCGAGTAATCATCTGCTCTTTGATTTGCTCATCCCTAAAAAATTTATTCCCCTGAAAATAAATTTTTCGGACTTCTACTTTCTTCCCTTCATCGATGTGGAGAGTAAGCGTCTTTTTGTTTCCGTCCTTGATCACTTCGGTGCGAATCGTCACGAGATAAAAACCCTTATCTCGATAGGACTTGCGAACTTTTTCTAAAGCCGCCTTGATTTGAGCTTCGTCCCACAAAAACGGAACTTTGAGTTCGATGGCTTTGTCGAGCTCTTCTCGATCCAGGGCCTCATGCCCTTCAAACTTGATCTCTTGGATATAATCTTTTTCTTTGATTCGAATGATGACTTTGACTCCGCCAGAAGCCTGAGCCACGTCGATCTGGATATCTTGAAACAGTCCTGAATTATAGAGAGTCTTTAGGTCATCGCGAATCTGAGTTCGCCGCAGATCATCCCCCTTTTTTGTCGATACGTACTGAAGGACGGCCTCTTTGCCCATTCGCTCTTGTCCCTGTACTTCAATATCGACCACGGTCTGGGCGCTCACTGCTCCCATACAGACAAAAAGGAGGCCGCAAAAAATCAATCTCAGGATGGTCATTCTTGTAGTCGCCCCTCTATTAAAGTCGCCTTTCGGCCTAAAAATCTTGCGAGTTCTAAGTTGTGGGTCGCCATCACTAAAATCGCTTTTAAACTCAAACTTTGCTCTTTCAAAACACTAAATACCTGCTCTGCTGTTTTTGGATCGAGATTTCCGGTCGGCTCGTCAGCCAAGATAATCTTGGGTTCATGCACAAGAGCGCGTGCAATGGCGACTCGTTGCTGTTCGCCCCCGGACAGCTGGGAGGGACGATGGTCCAATCGATGCCCAAGGCCCACACGCTCCAAAAATGCCTTTGCTCGACCAAACGCGGAGTCCGCCTCTTGGCAATTGAGCATCAAGGGCACCATGACATTTTCGAGCGCCGAAAGCTCTGCCATCAAATAATGAAACTGAAACACGAATCCAATTTGCCTTCGACGTTGTAAAACACCGGATTTTTGACTGGGCTTTGTACCCGCCTGAGCCACCCGCTCGCTTCCAAAATAAATCTCACCCTGATCGATAGAATCCAACAGCCCGAGGCAATGAAGCAAAGTCGACTTGCCGACTCCACTTTGACCCACAATACTGAGACTCTCACCCTCGTTGAGTTCCAAAGATAGGCCCGATAACACAGGAATCGACTGATCCGACTGACGAAAAGCTTTGGAGACATTTTGAACACGTAAAAAGGATGCCATCAGCCGTCCGCCTTAAGCCCCTCCGTCGGAATGACGGAGGCCGCGAGTCTCGCGGGATACAAAGTAGCGATTCCAGTAATCAACAGTGCCCCCAGAGCGACCAAACCCACATCGGATAATCTCAAATCCACAGGGAGCGTATCGATCATATAGACCTCTTTATCGAGGGGAAACTGAACATAATTTTGGAGTACAAAACTGAGGACAACGCCGAGCAAGCTGCCAATGATTGTTCCGACAATTCCCACAAAGGCTCCCTGAAAAAAGAAAATTTTGAGAATCGTCTGATCAAAAGCCCCCATACTCTTGAGAATGGCGATATCTCGCGTCTTATCTCGGACGATCATGATGAGTGAGCCCGTAATATTAAATGCCGCCACCAATACAATGAGTCCTAAGATAACGGCCATGACAGTTTTTTCTAAGCGAAGGGCCGACAAAAAATCTTTATTGAGAGAAAGCCAATCATGAACTCTGACGGACGCATTCAAAGTTGTCGCCAACTGGTCTCGCAAATACGAAATATCTCGGACATCTTTGGCGCGAACCTCAATGGACTTGGGAAGAGTCTCAAAAAGTGTCTCTGCAAGATTCAAAGGAATATAGGCATGCCGAGAATCGTACTGAGTCATTCCAGAATGAAACGTATCCACGACCTGAAGCCGCTGCATTCGCGGCGTGAGCCCCAAAGGAGAAAAATCTCCCTTATTGAGAACGAGTGTGAACCAATCTCCCGTCGATATTCGCAAGTCACTCGCCAAACTCTCTCCGAGTATCACGCTGCGATCGTGAAACTTATCCCAAGCTCCCTCTTGAACATAATTTTTGAGATCCAAAACGCGCTGCACAAGCGATGGATCCACGCCTTTGACAAATACGCCCTCAGCCCCGCCTCTCGGACTCAAAATAAACGCTTCGCCATAGACGACTGGCATGGCCGAATCTATTTTTGGATTGGCCCGAATCTGTTTGAGCAAGTCGTCCACGAGGGATCGAGAGAGTTCTGCCTCCTCTGAAACTTGAACCAATATATGCGCATTGTTTCCAAGAATTTTGGTCTTGAGCTCCTTTTCAAATCCGCTCATCACCGCCAAAACAGTCACAAGACTCATCACACCGACGATGACGCCTGCCAAAGCAATCCAAGTAATAACGGACAAGCCATGCCCGCGTCTCGAAGCCAAATATCGGCGCGCCAAAAAGAATTCGATTTTGGTCATGAACCTCTCAACTGTGGAAACAAAATCACATCTCGAATGCTGGCGGAATTCGTCAGGAGCATGACCAATCGATCGATCCCAATCCCTTCGCCTGCCGTGGGAGGGAGCCCCACTTGGAGTGCGTTAATATAATCTGCATCAAAGTCCGTGGCCTCTTGATCTCCGGCTTCCTTTCGCTTGAGTTGATCTCGAAAGCGAGCTTCTTGATCTTCGGGATCATTGAGCTCATTAAATCCATTCGCGACTTCGCGACCGCAAATATAGAGTTCAAACCGTTCGGCGACACCTTCTTTGGTGGCGGACTTACGTGCGAGGGGAGAGATTTCGAGCGGATGATCCACGACATAGGTGGGTTGGATCAGCTGCGACTCCACAAACTCTTCAAAGAACAACCACTGAAGTTCGGCGAGATTCGTCTCCTTCGCAAACTTGATATCTCTTTGGCGAAGCGCATGCTTCACCGCTTCGGCGTCTTCGGGATCAGTCTTCGAATATTCACGAATCACTTGTGGAACACTCAACCGACGGTAAGGGGCTTTGAGATCAATCGCTTGCCCCTGATATTCAAAATTTGATTGGCCAAAGGTTTTGATCGCGAGGCGCTCGAGAAGTGTCTCGGTCATCTTCATCAAATCTTCGTAAGTCGCATAGGCTTCATAAAACTCGAGCATCGTGAACTCGGGATTGTGTTTGACCGAGATCCCTTCGTTTCTAAAACATCGGTTGATTTCAAAAACTCGCTCATAGCCGCCCACGACAAGACGCTTGAGATAAAGCTCAGGAGCGATTCGCAAAAACAAATCCATCTTTAGGGTATTGTGGAAGGTCTTAAAGGGGCGCGCTCGCGCTCCGCCCACCAAAGGATGGAGCATAGGGGTTTCCACCTCCAAATAATCTCGCTCCATAAAAAAATCTCGAATCTCTTTGATGACCTGAGATCTGACCTGAAAGACTTTACGAGATTCTTCATTGGAGATCAGATCGAGATAGCGCTGGCGATATCGCGTTTCGACATCCTGGAGACCATGAAATTTTTCGGGCAAAGGACGAGTGTTCTTGGTCAGAAGTTTAAATTCCGACGCATCAATCGTAAGCTCCCCCGTCTTTGTTTTAAAAAGATTGCCCCGCGCAAAAACAATATCACCTAAATCCAAATGCTTAATGAGTTCGTAAATCTCTGCAGAAAGCTTTGAACTCTGACAGTAGATTTGAATTCGACCGCTGCGATCTTGAATCGTCAAAAAAGTTGCCTTGCCGAAGGATCGATGAAGCATCATCCGCCCGGCCGCCGAGACCTGTACCGTCTCTCCGGCAGAATTTTTCTGTTCGAACTCTTCTTTGGTCAGGTGGCCCCAGTCCTTATGAAGGGACGCGGCCAAATGGGTCGGTTGAGCACCCGCGGCTGTGGGATACGACTCCACCCCTTTTTTGTTCCATTCCACACGTTTCTGACGTCGAATCGCGATAATTGAATCTTCGGATTCTTCAGGCTTTTTGGGCGCTTCCATCGGAAAAAGAGACTACGGTCATTGAGCCCGGGGTGGCAACTTCTGAGACAAAGTCATACGAGTCAACATAAGACAATGCCGGAAAGTTGACTCAGGTTAAATGCTTACGGAGGTCAGCCGCAGGGCCCTCAAAATCCGTTAAACTGAAGATCGAGGGTTAGCGGGGATGTGGCGAGTCACTTTCATCATTTGGTGTTCTGTCTGGGCGTCCCTGGAAGGCGCCGCTCTCGCTGAAAATGACGCCGCTCCTTCGACATGTGTCACAGAGCTATCTCAGCGGATGCTCACACGACCCCGAGCCTCATCTCAGGAGGTCATCCGGGCCCTGAGGTCCCTCAAGTCTTCCAAAGACGAAATTGTCTTTAAAGAGATCACTCCTGAGTTCAAATCAGAGATCCAAAAATATTTTGATGCCGATCCTGCGACAGCCTCCCGACTTGAACATCTCTACGCTCTCCTTTATTTAGTGGCCGTACACGCCAAAGATCGATTTCCTCAAATTGAGATTTCCGCTCACAGTATGCAAAACTTGATTCGCTCAAGTCGCGTATTTCCGAGCTCAGAGTTTGAAGACTCGATTGCCGGAAGCGAAATGAAGTGGATCAAAGACACGGGTCGAGCCCAGTGGAAGATGGACTTTGGAGTTCCGGAGCTCTCCCTCAAACTCAATGATGGTCTTGGATTCAAAGGATTTGAGCACGGCGTCTGTCAGCATGTTCAAAAAATCATCGTCTATAACAGCTTTGAATTCTCGCTAGAAAAAAACCAAAGAGAAAACATCTTAGCTCGCTTTAACAAAACTCTCGATTTTGAGGGTGAGTTTGGATCCAAAGGTCGCATCGTCGATGTCAGCGTCAAATACATCACTCTGCGCGAGATCGAATTTTTGCATGGATCTAAGAGAGGCGTTGTCGAAGCCGTCATTGCCCGAAGAGAATTTGAACAAAACTCACATTCCTGGCTCTTTCAGATGCTGGCCAAAGTGGTGGGACAAAAATCGACTCAGCCCATCGATTGGTGATTCTCACTTATCGAGGAATAATAAACTTTCGATAGTCCCCTTTTATTCCCTGGTCCGCAGAATTCGAAATCACCTGCAGATTTCCAAAAATATCAAAATCCAGTTCCTTAAAAAAAACTGTGCGCCCTGATCCGCCTCCCGGAAAGTTATAGAGTGGTGCTCCGCTCGACGAATTACTACACGAAGCCTCGGCCTCTTTGCGATGAAACATCAAAAACAATCTCTCGCCCGGGCCCATAAAAATCTGACCTTGTCCCACGCTTTCTCCGCAGGGAATTGTGCGATCTTGAGAGATTGCGAGAGGGAGCTCTAGCGAATTGAGCTCGCCCCAATGATTGATCGGAGCGTCTGAATAGAGGCCTGCTAAACTGTTTCCACTTCGCCGATAAAAAATTCCAGATGCGGGCGAATCAAAAGAGTTACGACTGAAAGTGATGTAAGTTTGGCCCTGAAACGTAAATGCCGAAGGGCCCGATGCAATTCCATAAGGACTTTGGCTCGCACGCCGTCCCGATGTGCCGTTGTACGCCTCCCCAGGCGCCGCATTGTTGATATTGGATTTGAACCCCACTTGAAAAAATTGAGTCGTCTTCTCGGCAAGAGCATCCATGGTGTAAGGATCGAGCATCGGATACGCGGCGACGTGAGAACCAAACCATCCGTTGCTCACAGGCGCAACGCCAGGCTCGGTATCAAACCAAGTATAGAGCAACCAATGTTTTCCCTGATCCAAAAACACAAAGGGATCAATTCCGATGGCGGTCGCGCAATCTCCTGGCAAACAAAGTCGGCCACCACTTCCTCGAATAAAAGCGGCGCTAGGTACGGGATCGAGGCTCGTGGGAACTGACGCTCCCGCATTTATCCCAGAAGCTCTTTGAGAGATTCCACCATCATAGTAGCGATTCGTGCCCGCCACATTACTGACCGTGTAGCCAAACGGCATCGGTTCTTGAGATTGACCTTCGGCGAAGTAGCCAGATCCCAAAAAGTTTTCGCGCTGAATACTCACGGTGTAAGAAGTGTTTCGCGACAAGGCGACAGGGGTCGGTTGAGAGCAAAGTTGGGGCAGGCTTGGATCTGCAGAGTTATTTACCGCCGTAAACGTCATATAGATTTTGTTAGGTTCTGAAGGCAACTGGTAGAGCTGCGGTGACCAAAGATGACAAAGGGTCTTGGAATTGACCACGATCGAAGAAAAATTGTTTCGAAGAGAATCGTCGAAGGCAAATTTAAAAAATTCCCAGTCGACAAGATTACGAGACCGATAAATCCTAAAGTTCAGCACCCATTCCGCTTCATCGTTGGTCCCGGTGACATAATAGTACTGACCAATCTTAAGAAGAGTCGGATCTGCCATTCTCAAATATCGACTGCCAGACGAATCAGGAGAGAAGTTGAACTTATTGCTCTCCGTCACATTGGGAATGAGGCAATAAGATCCTTGAGAATTTGAAGTACCATCCCGATTTACCGGAATGCTCCCCAGCTCGCTCGTGCGAGGGCACTCTGGCAAAGTCGCTGTCGGTAGATTATTATTGGAAGTATTCGTGGAGAGGTTTCTTGGGGAAAGTTCATCCATTTCCGGAGCACAAGAAGAAAGCCCGAACGAAACTATTCCTGAAAGTACGAACTGAAGAATTACACTTTTCAAGACAAACTCCTTTATCTGAAACTATTGAGCGAGCGTAATAATGGAGATGTTCAGTGAACCTCGGCATTTTCTGATGCAATTATTGAGAGTGCTTTGCGCTGCCTGAAGTTGACTGCGGCAGGCGCGAAAGGACGTCTGATCGTCCTCATCTAAAATATAACATCCGAGCAAAGGAATCCAAGACCCCGAATTTTGAGAACAGCAGTCTTGTTCGCTGGCAGCCGTTTGAGTGCTCGCCGCATAATCGACCCAACATTTGTCCTCGCAAGCTTGGCGTCCCGATGGTGTCGGAGCCGCGTCAGCCAAATTTAAGAGACTCATCACAAAAACCAAAATTGAAAGTCCCAAAGACCTATAAGCTTTCATTTAAACGTCCTCCATCTACGCCCACTCATCTGCATTTTCTAATCCAACGTAGGAGTCCAAAGGACGATCAGGCGCACAAACCGCGCACTTCCATTTTTGTTTTGTCTCTGAGGTCACCCCCTCCCGCAGAAGCGAAAGGGGCTACGGAACAAAGAATGCGTACTAGAGAGCGATTCTATTCACGGCTCAAAAAAGGCCCGTAATAAACAAAACTACTTAGATTGAGTTTTGCGGGCGAATTCTAAAAACCCAAGAATCTGAGAATTCAGAACTTTAAGAGTCCCTTCATCTTTGGGCTTTCCGCTTTCATCCAACGCCTTGTCGACGAAAGGAATGAAGGTTCTCTCGGGATAGACATAGGCATTACGATATTTGAGAACTCCTTCGATCTGCTCTACCCCTCTCAAGTTTCCAAATCGCCCTGCGGCGACTCCGACCAGTCCCGTCGCGCGATGCTGCAAGCTCTGTGGAAATGGCAACATATCCACAAAATATTTGAGTACTCCTGGGGCACCGCCGTTGTATTCGGGAATCACAAAAAACATCGCGTGCGAGGCGATCATTGCCGACGAAAATTTTGCAAAACTTTCTGGCTTGGTTTGGTAGGAGGTCGGAGCAAAGACTTCTAGAGGAAGATCGACGAGATCCAATAGTTCCAAACTTTCGCCCGCGGTCATCAAGGATTGGAGTTGAGATTCGATATACTTAGTAAGACGTCGAGTTTGAGATCCAGGTCGATTCGTGCCAGAAATGAGAACAATTTTCATGTGGACGAGAATAGATCAATCTCGCCTCCTCAATAAAGCTTGCGCTGAAATTCTTTCATAGATGGCCCCAAAAATGGCTAAGGAACGGATATAAAGGCACTGGAGCGAGAACATCTCTTGCAAGAATTGAGATGAATGCATGGGCGTGTATTGGTCATTGTGACTTCTATCGCCGTTTTACTTTACGGCTGCAATTCCAAGGAAACTACCGTTTCAGATGGCTAGCCAGCCCCTGGAGATCCTATGAATCACAAAAACTCAGTCAAAATATCCGCACAAATCGCTCTCATCGTGTTGCTTGCAACATCTTGTGGAGGAGGCGATGAGGACTCAATGCCCTCGCTTCAAAACAACCTCAATCAAAACGGCAACTCAATGTCGAGTTCGGCCGATCCCATGCGAATCGATCTTGATGCGATGGTCTCGGCCGATCAAAGCGTTCGGCAAGCCATGAGTTCCGAAGCTGGATGGATGAATCCCACAGGCAAACGCATTCTCGTCAATGGACGCGTTCAACTGTCCGGCGTCACGGCCTCCTGCAAATCCGCCGACCTCGAAGTCAAACGCATGGATGGAAAATTCATTCGAATCAATCACTTCTTTGTCGAGGGAACGGGAGTGACGACAGGGCGCGGAAATGGAATGAGCTTTCCTGTTTCGTTTCGGCTCAATCCGGGCTCATCGTTCAGAATCGTGGAGAACACCAATTCTGACTGTCGACATGGAGGAATTTTCTTGGGCGGTGATGCGCAACCTTCCAATCGCGACATGAGCGAAATCTACGACTGGTCCTATACGCTCGACTGATTGACTCCCTAAAGGACGGATCGCTATTCTCCAGCAGTGATTGGGCTCTCTATTTTTGGCCTCTGGGCATTAGCATCGTTGAGCCCGTGCGAAGTGGTGGATTCTCAGCAAGACATCCCTCACGTTCGGACCACCACGGCCCTACAAGCCATGACATGCGCCGGTTACCATCAAGGTCGAGATCGTGCGGATCAACTTATTTATCTGAGGTCAGCCATTCGAGGCCAAATGGCCGAGAGGTTTGGAGCCGACTATATCAAGTATGATGTTTTGTTTCGATTGCTCCGCTTGCCACTCATGGCTCAAAAGCTCATTCCTGGATTTTCGACAGAACTCAGAGCGAGCTTTCAGGCGTTTGCACAAGGAGTGGAGCAAGGAATGGCCGAAGCTCAAAGTTTGGACCGGATTAGTTTTGCAACGAGTCCACTGAAGTGGACTGCCGAGGACAGTTTGGGACTTTTGCTCTTGCAGAGCTTTTACCAAACCAAACGAGGATTTGAATCTCAGCTCAAGGTTTTACGTGCCCAAGAGCAAATCCCCGAGATATCTCAGCACTTAGATTTTTTTGATGACGTCCACACTCCTTGGAGAACTTCTGTCATCAAAGAGAACGAAATAAAATCTCCAAAATCTACCTCTCAAAAAGTCAACATCGAGCCATTATCTCAAGAAGCCCTTCTCACCATCGATGGCTTACTTGAAACCCTCGAAGGCATGCCGAGAATGGCCCATGGTTCAAATAATTTTGTCATTTCGGGCAAGCGAACCAAATCGGGTTATCCGATTCTTGAAAATGATCCCCACCTGGAAATTCAGAACCCCCCTTTTTGGTATT
>CAZUTA010000018.1:0-51503 GCA_964622975.1 uncultured Bacteriovoracaceae bacterium
CTTTTTGAGTTTCGGCTGTGAGGTTAAATGGAGTTCCATCAATATCTCCTCGTGCTACCCAAAGCTCCAGAGGATCAGCGATATTATATTTGATGATCGTTTTCATGGCCCCAGCATTCCAAAAGTTGGAGGTATGATAGCGGGTGCCCATCATCTGCACGTCGTCAGTTCTCATGTTTCTTGAAAGATTTCCCCAATACTGGTCCACGCGATTTTGCATTTCGCTTTTGGAGTTTCCGGTGAGATTAAAAGGAAGTCCCTCAAAATCGCCAGAAACCTGCAGTCGACCCTTTCGCTCGGGTTGAGCGTTAAGAACGGCCAAGGGGCAAACATCCTCACTATAAAAATATCCTGAGGTATGAAACTGAGTTCCATTAATCGTGACATCGTCAAAACTCTGGATATTCAATTTGGCCCGAGCGTCTTCACACTCTTGTTTGAGCTCCACCAACGTTCGTCCACTGACAAAAAAATTCAGCCCGTCGATGACGGCCCTAAAGCTCCAGTTTGTAAGATCGCTATCGGCCTCTTGGGCATCCAAGGCCTCGACAAGATCATGAAATGCGAAGGCGACCGCGTACCAACGATCAAGACCACGTCGAGTTGGAAATCGAATCTCGTCATGGACTCGTTGGCGAACTTGGAGCACGCCACGATCCAAAATTCCAAAGACCTCAAAAACTTCATCGGACTTCGAATCTCGCTCGACCAATCTCAAAAAGTTCGCAGCCTTTCCCTGAAGTGTCCGAATTTCTTCTAAAATACAGTCAAAGTCGTCGTCTTGGCTTGCGAAATCCCTAAAGCGTTCAATCTGCCTGAGCAAGGATTTGGTACTTTCGATGACAAGCTTTGGATCTTTGATTTGGTGATCCGCGTAGAGGCTTGTTAAGCTGAAGCCCATTGTGATGACTGGCAAAATCAATCCAAAAATAAATCGACTCAACATATTTGAGAATCTCCCTCTTTTTTTGAGCATGCTCATCTTTTGGGGATCGGTCGAGAGTCTTTTGGCAGACGAGGCGATTCTCGGATACCGGGGTAAAGTTTATGAACTGAGCGCCACAACAGTGCGCAGTTTTGATCTTCGAGCGGATGGGCGATATCTTTATTTCTCCAGTGGAACCTCTCAAATCCAAGCCTTAGATCTTCAGACTATGGCGACATTCGGTCCCTTGACGTCAGTGGATGGAAGCGTCTTGGGAGTTTTTGTAAACTCTTCTGGCGGACTCAACGTGGCAACGACGGACGGAGTCCAATATTTTAGCCTGACCAAACCTCTCATCCCCGACGAACTCAGTACCCAGTATGTACGCCCGTCTTCGGCAGCCGCTTGGACCGTGATAGACGCCTGTGCGGGAGGTGGAAAAACAGTACTCCTCGAGAGGCACGGCACCGAAAAAAAGCATCAAGTCAGAGTGGTGACGAGCAATACTGCCGTGACGTCGACGTCGTGGCAGCAGCTCATCGGGAGCAATTACAATAATCTGAGCCCTTTTGCCGTGCGATGTTCAGAGACTTATGCCCTTGTAGCCGCCACTGAGTCTGGATTTAGTACTTCTGAAGCCATCAATGATGAAACGCTTTGGCTTTCGAGTTTTGCCATCGGAAATCCGACGACAACGACCACTTTGACATTGCATATGAGTAACGATCGTAGTCTTTCAAGTTCGGAGGGAGGTTCCTCTGCTCTCTATCAACCGATTGATTTTGTTGTCTCAACGGCCAGCGATCAGTTGCTGTTACTCTTCAATCGAAAGTCTGAGAGTTTGCTCAATACCAAAGACGATGCGGTCTTAGTGGGGTTGCCGCTCTCAACCCTTTCACTCTCTTCTGCGATCACGCATTCTATCGGATCTCAGGCCAAAGGACTTGCCATGTATAAAGTTTCAGGGGGATCTCAACTCGGGGTGTTTGTGGCAAAGGACGAGTTGGCCAATAATCCCTCAGATGAAGACGACAAGCTTCTTCGAGTGTCTCTGCCCCTCACCTCCACTCTCAATGTTCTTGAAGATCGCGGAGCCGGGAGTTCAACGATTGGTTCGATTCGTCCTTCACTTTGGAAGTCCACGGCCTCGGACTTTAAATTTGGTCGAACCGAATCAGTAGGGCTTACCATTTTGGCGAGCGGGCCCCTGCTCGAGGTGGCTACACCTCCCGTCACCACGTCGATCAGTAGTTCGACTCCTTTAGAATTTGGAATACGCGCGGATCGAGATTCTGTGTACGAAGTCTATTTTGATCCCGAGGCCAGTGCCAATGGAACATCGAGTGGTCTCTCGCGCACTCCCCAAAAGTTGGTTGAAGATGGACGTCTCACTGCAGGGACAACAGCAACAATCTCACTCACCCCGACCGAACTCGATGTGGCCAAAAATGGTGATTTTGGAGTTCTTGTTCAAGTCAGGGACGAGGACCTCAATGCCACGACGGCTCCGCTCATGCGGCAAGGGCTTGAGTTTAGTTATGACCCTCCTCCCGATGCTGTCGGAAATTTTCGTTTGGAGTTTGGAAACCAATCGATCTTCGCTTGTTTTACACCTCCCGCTGGGGGCGATATCGCATCGTACGAAGTTTATTTTTCTTATACCTCGTCGGATCTGGACAATCCTGTTGCGAGTACGTTTCAAACTCAAGTCGGTGATACAACTTTAACCTCCCCAGCCACCGTGACGGCATCCGCCTTTGGGGGTTGTTACGGAATTTATCCTGTCAAAAATAATCAGCTGCTCTATGTCCGAGTACGAGCAAAAGATACGTCCGATCAAACGGGAGCATGGAGCGATATTGCTTCTCGCAAAGCCTATCGCACTCTTCGGGTTGATGAGGCCTTGGGCGGTGTAGAGTCTTGTGCTTTGAGCACGACTTTGAGCGTGTCGCCAAAGATGCTTCTACTGATTCTGGTCGCTGGACTGAGTTTGGTGTGGATCAGGCTTCAGAGAAAAAAAATTGGGCCCAGCACTTCTAGAAATCGGAGGGGAGGGGATTGAGATCTAAAGGGCGCTGGACCCAAACTTAAAAACCTAACTGAGAAGTCATCTGTAAGTCCGTTTACGCACCATGTCAAAAGAAAAACCCTAAAATTTTGTTCACGCTCAGATAGTCTCTAAACCTCGTAAACCAATGGAATGACTACGGGTTTTACACCATTGGCCTTGTGAAAGAATCGACGAGTCGTCCTTCTAAACTCTTCGTTGAGCTCCATGGTGTCTTGTCGAGCTTCCTTTGAAAGTTGCTTAAACCGGCTCACCAATTGCTCCTTGAGACCGTGCATATCCACCTCATCATTGACCCCTCGGATATCAAAATCCGGTCCTTCGAGGATCTCTCCCGTCTCCTGTTTGACCACTAAACTCACAACCACGACGCCGGAGTAGGCGAGTTGCTTTCGAGTTTTGAGGAGCTCTTCATGAAGATCGCCCGCGGCTTCATCCAAAAATATTTTACCGCATGGCACTCGACTGATTTTTTTGAATTCATTCTTAGTAACTTCAAGAACGTCACCATTTTCGATTACCTGAGATTTTATCTTACGATCCACAGTGGCCGCTAATCTCTGATGTTTTACCAGCATTCGATACTCGCCATGCACGGGCAGAAAAAATTTCGGCTTGGTCCATCGTAACAGCATTTTTTGTTCATCTTGATAGGCGTGACCAGAAGCATGAATCGGTGCGCTGTGAGAGTCGATGACTTCAGCGCCTCGTCGGTAAAGATTGTTCATGAGATGTGAAATACTCTTCTCGTTTCCTGGAATATTTCGAGACGACATCACAACCGTATCTCCTGGCTCGAGCTTGATGTCCGGATGGTCGTTGAGGCTCATGCGGTAGAGTGCCGATCGAGGCTCAGCTTGCGTCCCCGTCGAAACAATCAAAACAGAGTCCGGATCATGATCCATCACTGATTCAGTGGGAATCATTGCTCCTGCGGGAATCTTCAAAATCCCGAGACGTTGAGAAACTTCAAAATTCGAATGCATGGATCGGCCGCAGAGGGCTACTTTTCGGCCAACAGACACAGCGGCTTCGATCACCTTTTGAACGCGATGAACATTCGAGGCAAAAAGAGCGACAATGACTTTGCCAGTGGGCAGCGTCTTTAGAACTTTTTTAATTCCGAGGGCCACATCGGTTTCGGATGTGCTCCAACCTTCTCGCTCCACATTCGTCGAGTCCGACATGACGAGCAGAACATTTTCTCGCGCAAATCTCTTGAATCGAGATTCGTCAAAACGCTTTCCGTCGATCGGCTTCTTATCGATTTTGAAATCCCCAGAATGGATGATTTTTCCTATAGGAGTCTCGATACAAAGGCCCATGCTCTCTGCAATGGAGTGCGTGACTCGCAAGGGCTCGATCATAAAGGGCCCGACGCGAAATTTTTTGTGAGGATTGATTTTCCGAAGAGTAGCCTGGTTGAGATTCCCATGTTCTCGCATTCGATCTTCGATCAAGGCCAAAGTAAAATCTGAGCCGTAAACAGGGGGTCGCTTGAGATCGTTGTAAAGAAAGGGAACTGCGCCGATATGGTCTTCGTGCCCGTGAGTCAAAACGATGCCATCGATTTTGATTTTGGCTTGTTGAAGAAACTCAACATTGGGAACAATAAGGTCAACCCCGAGCATTGAGGCCTCAGGAAACATCACGCCACAATCGATCAGAATGCCATGACCCTCAGAAACCAGAACCATGAGGTTCATGCCAATTTCGCCTACCCCTCCCAAAGGGATCAAATAGAGGGAACCCCGTCTCTTCCAATCAATTTCAGTCCATTCACGCATGAAAAAACATTAGCGAGCTTGGAGGAGTCGGTCTAGTTTTGCCCGAGATGTCGATGGTGCGACTTTATGTCGATAAAAAATTTGAATCCGGCGCACAGATTTCCCTTCCCGAAAGCGAGCTGAGATACCTCAAAACTGTCCGTCGTGGACAGGGAGAGGTCAGGCTCTTCAATCAATGGGGCCAAGAAGCCGAGGGAATCCTCAAAGACAAAAAGTTTGTGATCACCCAGATTCATCTCATCGAGCGCCCCGTCTGGGGTCTCACTGTCGGCGTGGGCCTGCCAGAAAACACTGTCATTCCCGAGGTGATTCGTTCTGTTTCAGAGCTTGGTGCTCAGGCCTTGTTCTTTTTTGAGAGTCATCGAACGCAATCCTTTAAAAAGCGGGTTAGTCTTGAACGTTGGCGGCGTCTTGCGATTGAGGCTTCGCGTCAGTGTGAGCGACCTCAGCCCCTTGAGATCTTAGAAGTGGATTGGAAGGACCCTGAGTTTTTGGCGAGATTTAGTTCAAAGTTTTTGTTTGATGAGGCTCCGAGAGACGAAGGTCTCAGAATCCGCTCAGACCCTAAGGCTCAAGTTTTGGCAGTCTTTGGTTCTGAAGGGGGTTGGACGGAGGCCGAAAGAGCAGAGGCTCAAACACTCGGCTATACGTTTTTGCATATCGATCTTCCCGTCTTAAGAGTGGGCACAGCGGTGACCTGTCTGAGCTTTTATCTTCTCGATCGCTTCTTTTTGAAGAATCCCTGAGCGGCCTGTTTTGACTCACTTGCTTGGTTAACGGGGCGCATCAAAGTAGAATTATTGGCGGACTGTATTGACCCTGCTGCGCGCGAAATCCTAAGATATAAGGATGATGTTTTCGCGTTTCTTGCCGTGGAGTGTTGGGGTTTTGACAATGTTGGCATTGGCGGGATGCGCCACGACATCAAAGAAGCATGCGCGCTTTCAGCCGCCTGTGACTTCTCAAACTCCCGATCAGTTGGACTTTGAGAATCCTCCTCTGACAGAAGAAGAATACGAAGCTCAGCAGCGCGGCGAAGTCCCACCTAAGTTTGATATTCCCGTGGTTCGAAATGCCAAAGTAGAACAATGGATTTCTTATTTTCAGGGCCGGGGCCGTAAGTGGTTTACGATCTATATGGAACGAAGCGGAAAATACGTTCCCTTTATGCGAAAAATTTTGCGCGAACATGATCTGCCCGAAGATCTGGTGTATCTTGCCATGATCGAGTCTGGATTTTCGACCAAGGCTTATTCGCGTGCGCGAGCGGTGGGCCCATGGCAGTTCATGAAAGCGACAGGTCGCCTCTACGGACTCGACGTTAATTTTTGGGTCGATGAAAGAAGAGATCCGGAGAGATCTTCAATTGCAGCGGCTCGACATCTCAAGGATCTCTATGATCAATTTCAATCATGGAAGCTTGCTGCGGCAGCATACAATGCGGGCGCGGGCAAAGTTGGAAAAGCCATTCGTCGATATCGCACAGAAGATTTTTGGGAACTCGCTCGGGGTCGTTATCTGAGACCCGAAACAAGACATTATGTGCCCAAGATGATTGCAGCAGCCTTGATTGCCAAAGAGCCCGCCAAATATGGCTTTCATAATATCGAGTATCAAGAGCCTCTCAAGTACGACAAACTCGTCGTCAATCAAGCTGTGAATCTCATTCAGCTCTCAGAAGTCGCCAATGTATCTCTCGAAGAGCTCTTAGATCTCAATCCTGAGCTCAATCATCCGGTCACGCCCCCAAACGTCGAGACCTATGAACTCCGGATTCCCGTCAACAGCACTTCTCAGTTTATGACGGCCTATGAGTCGATCACGAGTGGAGAAAAGATTCAGTACGCAGCCCATCGAGTGGGACGTGGCGATAATCTCGGCAAGATTGCCAATATGTACCGTGTGAACATTCAGGAAGTTCGAAAACTAAACGGCATGGGCTCAGGATCTGGAGTCCGTCAAGGTCAGATGATTTTGATTCCTGTGCCTTTGGATGGAAAGCTATCCGCCGTTGGACGTCGAGCGGGCGTCGAAGTCAAAGGCCGTCAAAAAATCAAACAAATGAATTCCAATCGTTCTCGCCCCTCTCAAGCGAAAAATGCGATGGCGCGAGTGCATGTTGTGCGTCGTGGAGAAAACTTAGGACGTATTGCTCGAAAGTACGGAGTTTCCGTGGCAGAGATTCAGGAAGAAAACAATCTTCGTCGTGCCAATCACATCTGGCCCGGCAAAAGATTGAGTATTCCTAAGTCGTGAGTATCTGACTGAGATCTCGAGCGCAGGCTTCGACGTAGGCCACTTTCTCGGGTTGAAAATAATCCAGAGTATTTGAATCAATATCGATTTCGGCAATGGCCTCACCCAGAGAATTTTGGATGGGCACAACAATCTCGCTCTGAGTCCTCACCGAACAAGCGATAAATCGAGGATCCGCCCGAACATTGGCAATATTGAGACTTCGATTTTCTCGAATGGCCGCGCCACAAATTCCTTCTTGTACAGGAATTCGCACATGATCTGTCGGTTCGCCAAGATAGGCCGAGACGATCAGATCGTCTTTCTTAAATTCGTCTCGACGATAAATTCCGATCCAATCAAATCCGGCATACTTTTTTTTGAGATCATTTAGCTTTTGAAGACATTGCAGTCGATGAGCCCATGGCAGAGTTCGCCAGGCAAACAGAGCGGCAAGGGGCGGAAGTATCGCTTTGAGAGCGGGTGCGACTGAATGATCAGAGCTCAAATTATATTTGGCCACGCCGACAGTCTTTTTTTCAAATTGAATGAATTCAGAAAACTTAAAATTCGTAGTGATCGGCGACTCTTGACTTGAGGCGCGCAGAGTCTCCGTTCCATCCGAGATTTCGTAGATCGAGACCTCTTCGAACTGTCCTGATGCTAAAAGAGGCGCTAAATACGCCTCTTTTAGAAGTTCAAAATCTTCACCCCCCATCGAGGGAGCTAAATTATTTTCGTCCGCGAGTGGCATAATACTCCGCGACATATCGATCTTGATACGCAAAAGGAATATCAGCGGTATTCGGATCCTGAATCACCTTCACCGAAAAATCTCCCGTCTTCTCCATATAGGTAGGAATATCGAGGCGGGGCTTCTGTTGAGCGCCGAGCACCACTTGATGCTGCTGAGATTTATCGCGTACTTTGATTTCGTCTCCGACTTTCAAAACAATGGATCCGATATTCATCTTTCGTCCGTTGACCAAGACATGACCGTGTCGAACAAGCTGACGAGCAGCAGAAATCGAATTAGCCATTTGAGCTCTAAACACCAAGTTATCGAGGCGAAGCTCCAAACGACGAGAAAGTTCGGAAATCCAGTTAATCGCAGCTTGTCGCGCATCGCGGACAAATCGCTGCAAAGATCGCTCTGTCAAATAATAGTGAGCAATCAACTTTTGCTTTTCAGACAATCGGACAGAGTACTCCGAAGGTTTGCGTCGGCCGGAGCCGTGCATTCCAGGAGCAAAGGGGCGTCGAGCCAGAGCTCCGGGCTTTCCTAATCCCGGAAGATCAGTATTTAATCGTCGCTGTAAGCGGAATTTGCGGACTCGACTGCTTGTATTATCTTTTGCCATTCATCACCTCAATAAAGAGTTCACTTGTACTAAAACATCAAAAAAACAACCAATTCGGAGTTACTACCGAAAAGAGGATCACATTCAAATCAAAATCCTGAGCTTCTTCAAGCCTTTCGAGGGCCTTTTGCAGGTCAAAAAGGTTGTGCCGGGGCCCCTGTTTTAGCTACTTTTAAGGCCATGGGATCTACAGCCAAATCCAGTAAGGAAAAGGTCACTACGATGGGTAAGAATCAAAAAGAAGTGAGGGATTTCAAGGATATCCAGACCCTTTTGGGCAAGGATGCGAGTCTTCTTTCGTATAAATGTAAGGGGATTTCCTCCGAAAATTTGCATCTCCCAGGGCCGGATTTTATTGATCGGGTGATGGCGATCACCGACCGATCGCCCAATGTGCTTCGAAATCTTCAAACGATGTTTGGAACCGGGCGGCTGGCAGGAACGGGCTATCTCTCCATTTTTCCAGTGGATCAGGGGATTGAGCATTCGGCAGGAGCTTCGTTTGCGAAGAACCCTATTTATTTTGACCCCGAGAACATCATTCGTTTGGCGATTGAAGGCGGATGTAATGCCGTGGCGAGTACGTTTGGAGTGCTCGGCTCAGTCTCCCGAAAGTTTGCGCACAAGATTCCCTTCATTCTTAAGCTCAACCACAACGAACTCATGAGCTATCCCAACGCCTTTGATCAAACCATGTTTGCTCAAGTGAAATCAGCTTTTGATATGGGTGCGACAGGTGTTGGAGCGACGATTTATTTTGGAAGTGACGAATCTCGACGCCAAATCGTCGAGGTTTCCCAAGCGTTTAAAGCAGCTCATGATTTGGGAATGTTTACGGTGCTGTGGTGTTATCTCCGTAATCCAGGATTTAAAAAGGACAAAGTGGACTATCATTTGAGCGCGGATTTGACTGCTCAGGCCAATCATTTGGGCGTGACGATTGAAGCCGATATTATCAAACAAAAAATGCCCGAGAATAATGGCGGATATAAGGCGTTGAATGTGGGTGCGGGATCGTCTTACGGAAAAACAGATGAACGGGTCTACAATACGCTTTGTCCCGATCACCCCATTGAGTGGACTCGTTATCAAGTCGCCAATTGTTATATGGGACGTGCAGGTCTCATTAATTCTGGAGGCGCTGCAGGTGACAATGATGTGTTTGATGCCGTCAAGACCGCTGTCATCAACAAGCGCGCTGGTGGAATGGGGCTCATTTCGGGACGCAAAGCATTTCAAAAACCTTTTGAAGATGGAGTTCAGATTTTGAATGCGATTCAATCGGTCTACTTGGCAAAAGAAGTAACGATTGCCTAATTCAGGGGGCACATCCTCATGATATTGTTTGTGCTCTCTCGAAACTCTCGACTGTATTCCACTCGGAGACTGGTTGAGGCCGGTCAAAAGATGGGACACGAGGTGTACGTTCGTGACCCTCTTAAGTTTACAATCCAAGTTCAGGATCCTCCGTCACTGATCTATTTGTCCAAGCCCATCGTCAAGCCCCACGCAGTGATTCCGCGGATTGGGGCGAGCATTACTTATTTTGGTTCGGCGGTGGTGAGACAATTCGAGCAAATGGGAATTTTTGCAGTCAATGATGCCCGTGGGATTTCGAATTCGCGAGACAAGCTGCGCGCACTTCAGATTTTGTCCCGGCATTTGAAGTTGCCCCGAACCGCTTTTGTGAGACGCAAAGAGGAAATTTTAAAGGCCATCGATGGACTCGGTGGCGTGCCTGTGGTGATCAAAGTCATCGAAGGAACTCAGGGAGTGGGAGTTGTGCTGGCGCGAGATCTCAATTCGGCGCATGCCATCATCGAGCTCTTGCAATCGGCTCGACAAAATATTTTGATTCAGGAGTTTGTCAAAGAATCCGCAGGGACGGATATCCGAGCCTTTGTGGTCGGAGGGCGAGTGGTGGCAGCGATGAGACGGACTTCATCGGATCCCGCAGAGTTTAGAGCGAATGTACATCGAGGCGCGAAGGCCGAGAGAGTCAAACTTTCTCCGGAGCTCGAGAAGGCCGCGATTCAGGCTGCAGAACTCGTAGGTCTCAATGTAGCGGGAGTAGATCTGCTCGAAAGTTCGAAGGGGCCCTTGGTTTTGGAAGTGAACTCTTCTCCCGGCCTCGAGGCCATTGAGCGTGCGACCGGCGTGGATATCGCAGGTGAGATTATTCAGTTTGTCGAGATGCGGGCAAAAAAATAAATGGGGACTAAGACAAAGATTAGGTCTTTCGGCGCGATGCTCAAGCGAGGTGAGAGACGTGTTCTCGTCTGGTGGATTCGATTTGCTCAAAAACATCGAGATTCGTCGAGACTTCCAATCGTCTTGTTTTTGGTTTTGTTTATGGATGGGTTCACGATCATTGTGCCGAGCACACTTTGTCTGATCGCTGCGACGACCATTAGTCCTCAGCGATGGCATTGGTTTGCGGCCATCTTTGCAACCGCAGCGACGAGCAATAATGCTGTCATGTATTTTGTGGGTCAATCCGTGCCATCGGATTTTATAGTACGCACGGTTGAGTTTTTTCATTTAACCACCATGTGGGCGTCGGCTCAAACGGCGATGTATGATTACGGGCCTTGGGCGACATTCATGGGAGCGATCATTGGTCTACCGACTCAAATGATTATGGCGATCATGGGGATGAACGACGCTCATCTGCGTGCGATGGATGCAACAATGCTCACGTCCTTTGTGCCGGGAGTGACACTCGCGCTCCTCGCTCATTCGATGAAGGCTTTTGGCATTGCGGCTTTGGCAAGATTTGGATGGGTGCGACTCGAGAAAAAATTTGGAAACACTACTTCTGAGTAACGTTTCCAAAGAGCTGCTTGCTGATCTCAGTCTTTTGTCTCATTTGTGCTTTCAAAACAGAAATCTGAGCTTCTTGCAAAACTTGCTGACGACTGAGTTCTGAAGTGGCCTCCGCAATATCTGTATCTTCGACTTGAGATCGCGCGGCTTCAAGATTTTCGGCGGCAACGGCGTTTGCATTCTCTCGATACTCGAGAGCGCTCTCCGCCGCTCCGATTTTGGATTGCTCGCTGAGCGCTCGAGAAATCGCCGAATCAATCGCTCCAATGGCATCTTCGGCTGAGGATTGCGAATTCACATTCTGAGTGCTGACTCCCAGAGCATTGGCTGAGACATCTCCAATCTCGACATCATTAGTTTGCCCTGCTTCGGCGCCTGTTTGAATACTCTGATTAAAAGAGCCATCAAGGAGTTTGGTTCCGCCAAAGGAAGTATTTTGAGAAATATCATTGAGGTTTGCGACCCCTTGCTGAAACTGTTCATTGAGTGCCGCTCGATCACTTGCGTTGAGAGTTCCATTCGCCGATTGCACCGCTAAATCTCTGAGGCCTTGAAGCTGTTCGATCGAACTTCCAATCGCGCCGGAAGCCACGTTGAGCGCACCTCTTGCGTTTCCGATGTTTTGATTGGCAACGTTGAGTCCCGAAGTATTGGACTTGAGAGAATTCACAAGCGCTGAGGCGGCGGGATTGTCACCGGCTCGGTTTATTTTCTTGCCCGAAGAGAGCTGCTCAAAAACTTGAGAAACTTTTTTGCTCGTCAAAGAAATTTGATTGAGAGTTCCCAGTGAAGAATTTGAATTGATTCGCATGGATCGTGTCCTCTCTACCTTTTTAGGGAAGAGTTCCCGTCCGTGGGACCCTCTTTTGCATACGGAACTGCGCTCATCCCCAATTCGATGCAGCGCAGCATCCTTTCATTGTAGGGGCTCTGACGCGGAGCGAGAAGGGGGTCATGTAATTGACGCTTTACGTCATCTGAAAAAACTGATTTTTTGAGGTCCTATGGGTTTAGGGAATATGAGAGGTCTAAAGGGCCGTTTTGCGCTTAGTTTAGTAGGTTTTTTGGCATTGGGATGGGTAGGAGCTCCACTAGGAGCTCAGACTTCAGGAGATCCCATTCAAGCGTATCTGGAAAGGGCTCGCTCCGAAGTTGCCGAAGGATTCAAAAATGGTGGCACTGGGGGAGCTTTAGATTCTCTCGAAAGTTATCTCAAACCTTTTGCGACGTCCGGTCAGCTTCCTTTTTCCCATGATGACTTTAGAAGTCTTGCACTCAAAATCGGTGGCGGTCGTGCTGTTAAGATTGAAGTTCGCCGAACAGCCGCCAATGTCGCCGAGGCCAATCGGCGTCTGGAAAGGATGGGCGTTGACTATCTCGTCATTGCACAAGCCTCTGAGGCGCGTCTCGTCGAGTTGGTCCGCGAATATTATCATGCCTCACATCCTTCTCAGGAACTTCTCCAAGAAATTTTTAGACTCTCGCATGCTCAGGATCCTATGGCGGATGAGCGAAGCGTTTACTATTTGCCCATGCTGCCTGACGAGGTTGATAAGGCCAATGCAAAGCTCGAATCCGAAAAGCGCTATCAAAAATTTAGAGCTGATCCTCGGATTAAATCCGAAGCGGATGTCCCTCTTTATCACTTGATGCGAGATCCGTTTCCTCACCAGCGGAAGTCTTTTGATCGCCTCGTTGAGACGCGAACATTTTTGAACCTCACTCTCCCCTTAGCTCTCGGTCCCGCCATGGGAGTGTTAATGGGTGGAAACTTTCAATTTGGTTCCACAGCATCCGCAGCACTTTCTTCGGTTCTTGAGTATCAGTTTGTGAAGCCCGTGAATGTGATGGGCAAAAAGATTTTGGGAAACGCCTTTTGGACGCGCCAAGTGGCCCATCACGGTCAAAAACTGATTATTGGACTCAACGTTCTCTATCCAGCGCTTTGTACTTTGGCGGGAGCGGCTGCCGCGGCGCTCGCTGGAGAGACTTATGCGTTTAATACAGGGGATATGATCGTCCATCCGTTTTTTAGTTTGATTACTTTCGGTGTTTTGTCTTTTGGTTACGCTCAAACTCAGGGTGCGAGACAATTGGAACAAGGCTATGCGGATCGATTCCATCAGTTTCGCTTTGAAACAATTTCGCAGCTTTTGTTGAATGTGGCACGCGTGGTGGCTGGGGCCGCTGCATTTTTCCAGAACCAAGAGCTCTTTGAGTTTCTCGGCGCTAAATTTAATGTGGGGCATGTGATTGGGTATGGGGCTCAGCTCACTTATGCGGCGACGATTTCGACAGGGCTCTTTTGGCGTCATCATCTAGGATTGAGGGCGATTGATCAGCGGATTCGATCCCATATTGCGCCGGGGGCCTCGACACCAGGACTTTGCTCCAGAATTTCTGCTTGGGTGGCCACGCGATATACCTTGGGACATTGATCGAGAGTCTTAAGCCTCAAGAATTTTTTGGATTCGAGGCAACTGCGTCTTCCAGATGTTGAATATCTTTTCAACACCGCGGAGGTAGGACTCGAATTTCTTTTCCAAGGCGAGACCTCGCGATTCGAGAGCGGAGAGCTCTTGTTCGATCTTCATGACTTGGGCGTAGCAGGCCATGATGGCAAAGTGAGTTTCGGGTAGGCGAGAAACTTCTTCTCGAAACTTTTGATAGGTTTCGTATGTGCGAGCCATTTCTTGAGGCGAGGGCACCAGCCCTTTCGTAAGACTTGCGAGTTCTCTCGCCAACCGACGATCAGATTCAAAAATTCTCGTAATCAGGGAGTCTATTTTTTTGGTCACAAGCTTTAGAGATTTTTTTGCTTGGGAGATTCGCTCTGAGATTTCAGTCGGAGAAGGCAGGCGCAAAGACCTTTCAAGATAATTTCTCACGTGTATTGCTCCCTCGTCCGAATCGGTGAGTGCTTCGCTGAGAGGCTTGTAACATGCTCCTTCGATCAGCGCTCCCTTTGAAGCAGTGTTGATGAACTCAATCTGTGAGTATTGAGAAATCTCAGCCTCAATCTGCTTTCTAAAAACATCGTAGTATCGATTTGTCAGGACAACAGTTGTCCCGTCTTGAGACGGGCGCTCAAGGGTGAAATTTTCAAGATTCACTTTGGATTCCGAAAAGGCGTCTTTTGTGTGACTCTCTTGAGTCTTTGGATCCAAGGCGAGATTGTGGCCAATCATCACAATCTTGGTGAATCCCATCCTGATCGCTGCGGAGATATTCAAATTTCCGGCAGACATTCCCGTTTCAATCGAGGGTCCCAAAAATTCAAGTTTGAGCGCATCTCCTGTTCCAAAAACTTGAGGGTAGAGCGCCGTTTGTCCTTTAAAGTTTTTGAGAGCCTGAGGGTGAAGAAGTTGTGGTGCGATGAGTGTCACCCAGTGAGGGAGCTCTTGAGCGAGATATCGAGCGACTATTTCTTCGCGTTCAAGTGCTGTGACAAAATGAGGAATAATACCGGCATTTGTGAGTGTTGGGAGTGAGGATTCACAGGCGATCATTGCAAATTGATCGCGATGGGTTTGCAAAAAGGGAAGGGCCTCCTCGAGAGCAGGGCCTGTGGCGAGGGATAAAATTGTTTTGCCGGCAAACTTGTTTCGCAAAGCTTCAAATCCCGCTGAAGCGGCGAGATTTGGGAGGTTTTGGACAGAGTATTGAAGCCCAAGCAATGTGTCTTCTATCGAATTCCCCATAGTCATCTGGGCGAGACGTTTGGCTTCGGCAATCTGCTCTAGATACTGATCGAGGGTGGCCTTTGGAATGCTCGGGTCGGTGACAATCTGCAATTGAGGCAATACCGCAAGTTGCGAGATAAAAAATCCCCAGAGAGGACTACGCGCTTGAACCGCATGTGTGCAATTGATCTTCAAGCCTGGAGTTTCTGAGATCGACTGAGAGGTGCCAGGCGTGATGTGAGCGATGACCTGTGGTGGCCTTGAATTGACAATGAGATCTCTGATTTGTGGCCCATCACCAATGCAAACAACTAAAGGACTCGTGATGGGCTCTAAAGGTTTGTGTTTTTGCTGGCTTAGTTCCACAGTCGTCCCTCTCACTGAAAGTCTAACAATTTGGACTCATCAATTGAAAGAGAACTGTGTAGGTAATCCCCACGATGGCGATTGACCCCACTAAACCTTCTATATTTTTTGGCCGAAACACGCTTCGAGAAGCGTTAGCGGTGAGAGCGCCGATTTCTAGAATTTTCGTGCAGACACCGTCTGCCTATGAATTTGTGAAGGGATTATCCAAAGAAACAAAGAGAGATTTGACGGCGATCGAGATCGAGGAGGGGATTCCCCCCCAAGTCAAATCAGAGGCCCATCAGGGAGTGGCCTTTAAGACCTCCCATCGATTTTATGTGCCCTTGACGGGGGAGAACCTCGCTCATGTTCCGCATGTCGTGATTTGCAATCACATCGAAGATGTCCATAATTTGGGATCCATTGCTCGATGTGCTGCGGCTTTTGGATTTGGAGCGATCATCCACGAACAAACTAAAAGTGCAGAGCTGACCTCCGCCGTGATGAAGGCTTCTGTAGGCCTCGCGTTTCGCCTCAAGTTTTTTAAAGTCCCCACCGTGGCTGAGATTCTCCCCGAACTCAAGTCGTGTGGTTATCGCATAGTAGGCCTTGAAGCCGAATCCAAAAGTCTGAGTTTAGAAGTCTGGGATCCACCTGCCAAAGTTGCACTTGTTTTGGGATCCGAAGGCCAAGGCTTAGAGGATGCCGTAAAATCCCAATGTCATGAGCTCGTCAAAATCCGAATGGCGCCGAAAGTCGAATCTTTGAATGTCAGTCACGCGGCTGCGATTGTGATGGAAAAAATATTCAAGCCCGGATCATCCGTTTAAATCTTTCTGGTCATTGCACGGGGGCTTCGCCAACCTAGTCACATGAATTTGCTCGCGCTTTGGAATCGCGTGTCTTGGCTTCCCTTTGGGTCACTCATTTTTAGCAGACTTTTGTGCTTCAAGGTTCCTTATACCGGGACGATTCGGCCGCATGTTTTGAGCTTGAGCCCTGGGCGAGTACGCGTCCAGATGCGAGATCGTCATGGAGTTCGCAATCACCTTAAATCTATTCATGCAATTGCGTTAATCAATCTCGGGGAGGTTTCCTCAGGACTCGCAGTGCTTACCCTCTTGCCCCCAGGTGCCCGTGCGATTGTTACCAAACTCGAAATCGAGTATTTCAAAAAAGCTCGCGGAACTCTGATCGCCGACTGTGATTTTGCAAAACAAGTGGGCGGCAGCTTGGGAGTGATCAGCGATAAAAAGCCTTTCCAAGCCATCGCCGAAATTTTTGATCGCGATCAAAGTGTCGTTGCTCGAGTTAAGGCAGAGTGGTTGGTTTCGATGGATCCAAAATATTCTTCCCTCTCATCATCAGCGCAATGATGATCAGGGCCAGTAAGCTCCCTGCGATCCAGTAGACAAAAGTCATTCGACCTTGGGGATCTAACGCCTGAAGAACAATAACGGGGCTTTGTCCGAGCAGGCTTAAGCCGAGAATTCCGGGGAGCTTTTTGGCAGGGGTTTGCAAAAAGGCTCGATCCAAAATTCTAAAAATCATAAATGCTCCCAAGCCTGTAAATGTGAGGCCACAGAGAAACATGCAGCCTTTCATTCCACCAAAGGACATATAAAAATGAGTGAGTTGGCCCACAAAAGAAAACGGCCCCGATGAATGAAAAGCCATCGATGCAAACTCAGGGCAGACGATGAGTTGTAAAATCGTCACAATCACCATCCCCACAAGTAGTCTTCCGTAAGCCAATGCCCCCCAGTAGCCACGAGGTTGGATGCGGGGTTGTGGCCAAAAAACAAGTGTCAAACCCACAGCCATAGTCGTCCAAATACTGATACAAAGGGCGAGATCATTGGTTGCAAACACATCTCGGCTCATCGACCTCAAGCACAGGATGAGTGCGAGACTCAAAATGCTGCCCCAGAAAAGTCCACGAAACACAATTCGAGTCTTAGGAGTCTGTTCCTCCTTCAGAGAACTCAATATCGCCTTTCGAATATCAGTTTGGGTCATAAGTACTCGCTTTAATTGTTTTACGTGCCCGAGATAAAATCTGTCGAACATTGGCTTCACTCAAGCCTTTCATGGCGGCGACTTCTTGAGAGGCAAAGCCCTCCCAGTCACTGAGGAGCAGAACTTCTCTCCACTCGATGGGCAAATTCTGGATTTCATGTTCTAGATCTTTGAGTTCTTGAGCCGTCAGTGCGCTGAGAGTGGGTGTGGGCGCTTCCATCTCCCTATCGTTGAGTGACGTTGTCTTGAGAGTAGAACTCAATTCTCTTCCGTAATCCCGCAATACATTGAGCGCAATTGTAAAAATCCAGGACGAGAACTTTTGAGCGGGATCAAATCGATCGCGAGCTTGGTGAACCTTGAGCCAGGTGATCTGAAACAAATCCGTCGCCATGCTTCGAGAGGGGGCACTGAGGCGTCTCCCAAAAAATCCCATTAGGCGAAACTCATAACGTTCGTAGAGTTGCTCAAAGGACTCTGCTGATCCTGTCGTATATCGACTCATGAGTTCCTCATCGGAGAGTTCCATCTCATCCCATCACGAATGCAAAGAAAGCTCCGGTCAAGTAGAGGATGATCGATAACCAAAAAATCATCTGAGAGGTTCGTCGAGCGCGTCCGCAGGTTTCGCGCAACTGAGGATCCGTAGGACAGGCTTCGCCTCGAGCTTTCCATTGAGCGCCTGCGGCGAGCGCGAGCAAAAACCCCCCGAGGCCAAAGACGAGTGGTTTATGCTCGGACAGCCAAATCAATTGCGGGACGGCAGAAATCAGACCCACAAAGACAGCCCCAAGTCCGAGCGAAACAAAGAGAGCTGGAAGCGCACAACAAACAAGAGTGGCCGAAGACGCAAAAAGACTGAGACTTGAACTCAGAGTTTTCATAGGATGACTAATTCCTTTCGATGTTTCGCAGCTTAAAGCCGGCGTCTTTGATGATCTCTCCAATTCGTTGATCGGAGAAATCGCCTTTGGATTTTGTTGTTAAATGGACCACTTTGTTCTCAAGGTCCACATGCACATTCTCGATGACTGATTCTTTGTTGAAAGTTTTGGTGAGACCTTGCGAACAAAAGCCACACACCATTCCGTCCACATGGACAGAGATGTTTTCAGCCATCAGGCCAAAGGGAGATAAGATTGCGAGAGCTAAGGGGAGTATAAGCGGTTTCATTTTATTCCTTTCGTTTAAAAGTGAGTCATAAAATTCAGCAGCCATTCGCCCTTCCAGGAAAAACCGGCTTCAATCAAAACGTTTCTATAAAATAATCTCACGAGGGGAGTAACAGAATGTCGCTGGGGAGCGTGTGGCTTAAAGTCATACTGAACAATCATCCAGCTCGCGAGCTCTGTAAAACTAGCTTTGTAGGGCGCAAATCCCGCTCGAACTCGATATTGATGAAAATCTCTGAACTTTTTTTGCCGGAGATGTTCAAAGCCTGTGGAAAAATACAACTGACGATCCTCAATATCGGCCTCTGCACCATAAAAACTACTCCATGATTTTTGGCCTTGAGCCCAATTTGCTCCAATTCCTCCATAGGTATAGACGTTGGCCTGAAACTTCTCGTGATTCCATCGCCAGAGCAAAAGACTCAGCTGCGGAAATACCGAATAGGATTCAAGACCGCGTTCGCGAATTCGGACACTGCGCGCGCCGAGTGAAATACGAGGTGAAAAGGAATAATGGACGAGAACATCGTTCATGTCGGGAGAATTAAAAGACATGGCTGAGATCGCGCCCTTAAAGGCCGTGGGGTGTGCCGTCAGCCACTGGGGCAAGCCCACCAATAGGACTAGAGTTAAAATCAGTCTCATCTAGAGAGGTATACGGCTGGAGCTAAGCTTTTGTGACAGAGCTAAAAAGACGAGTCTAAACAGGGATATCGATAAATCGGGGATCTTCATCGGCAATCAGAAGGCTCCTCAAGAGCGCTCCGACGCCAGCAAGCCAAAGGAGAGAAAACACAGATTGTCCAATGATAGGAGCGAGGCTGAGTGCAAAAGCGACAACCAGTCCAACGACTGTACAGACAAAAAAGTTTTCAACACCCAGTTTGCTCATCAGGAATGTTCCGATTCCTCTAAATCCCGCAAAGAGTCCAGCAAAGGCAACGAGGATCACAAAGAGAAAATAAAAGGGGATGACCAAAATTCCTACAATCGAAATCACCATGATGACCGCGATGGGTATAATCGATAAAAATCCGGCAAGTCCCCAAAGGACTGAAATAAAGGGAGAGGTTCTTAAGACGCGATCTGCCCGATGTGAAAATCGCGGCGCAATGAAAAAGATAATGGAGCCCAAAAGGACAATAATTGCCGCAGCAATAAGGATTCCAACTCCGACCACAGGAACAGCCACGAGATTCCAGAGCCACGCGCTTGTAAAAAACTTTTCTACAGCATTACCCAAACTACCAAATCGATTTTCCCATCGATGCCACCAGGAGGATTCATTCCAGGTGTCCACAGACTCCGGAACCTTGGAGCCTTCCTCGCGAGAGATTTGTCCATGAACAAGGACAATCTTATTAGTAATTTCTGCCCCCGACACCAGGTGAACATGACCATCGACGACGACAAGGTTTTCTGTTTTCCCTTCCAGTTCTATATTTCCACGAATGACGACGATGCTTTTGTAAGATTTTTCGGCAGGAATTGTAAAATCATCCCAGAGGACGATCTTTCCATCGGCTTCAACAAAAGTTTGGGTGTTGAGTTCAGCCGCGTTTAACAAAGCGCCGTTCAAAAAGAGGGAAACAAGCATCAAGACAAAATGTGTTCGCATAAGGTTATTTGCTTGCCGGCTTAGCCCCAAAGGCGCCAAAACTCAAATATGAATCTCAATGTCCTGTGTTCCATTTTAGTGGCGGCAAGTTCTCCGCAAGTGATCGATGTGCACGATGGGGATACGGTTCTTTTGGAGTCTTCGGATGGCTTTAGGGTCAAGACTCGTTTGATCGGAATCGATTGTCCTGAAGTCCCAAGTAAAGAACGTCGTGGTCCTCGTGGCAAAAAGGCGGCTCCGGGTCAGCCCCTCGGAATCGAAGCGCGCGATCGCCTAGCTACTCTCCTCAAATCTCCCTTTGAGATCAAAGCCTACGGTCTTGATGCTTACGGTCGCAGTCTCGTTGAATTCAAACTCAAAGCCGGCAAGGTTGTGAACGAGGTTCTCGTTGAAGAAGGCTTTTGCGAATTTTACAAGAAAGCTCGTGCTAAAGGATTTGATAAGAAAGCCTATCCCTTGGCTGAAGCCAAAGCGCGGGCGGCAAAAAAAGGAATTTGGGCGCTCCCGCATTATGAGCCCCCCGGTGTTTATCGACGGCGATATCAATAAGCCCTTTAATCTACAGAACCAGTGCTTGTAGCCTCAATGGGAGGGGTTCCTCCCATGCCCCCTTTGGCTGGCTCATTTGTGAGATGTGAGATTGTGACTGGACCGGATTCAAAAATGAGTGCCTCGGCGGCAGCAATATCGGAGGAGTTGTCGCACACCATCGGAATCGGAGCAGTCAACTTTCCACTGCAGTCTTTGATGGCCGCTTCGACTTCGGGAGTTCCTGGAACCAGTGCAATGACTTCGATCAAGTCGCTCGCCTGAGGCCCGCAAAGTCCCGTTGGTAAAGGCTCAGAGACAGGTTGGAGCTTAGTCAATTGACCTTTTGCTTGGCCCAAGAATGAGTCGAGCGCAAAGTTTTCGACTGAATCGGGCACCAGATTTGCGTAAATATTTTGATTGGAGTCGTAATTGTATTTGATGCCAGTTTCAATCTTGTTTTGATTGGCCGATCCTGTGGAATAGCCTTCGGTGTTTGTAGAAAAGAGCCCGGATTGCCATCCCATCGTCGATAGCTTCAGACCTCCCTGCAAATTTGCGACCGGCACAAATCGACCCGCCCATCCAAATTCTCCGAGAGTCGTTCCCTTTGCAACAAGATATCCCTTAGATGACTTGGCCTTTGAATAAATTTTGGTTGCTCCCAATGATTTCAAAGTATCGCCCTCAAAAGTAAGATCGACGAGGCCTGTAAACGAATCTGCTTCGTAATCCTTTGGGTCATCCCCTTGTCCGATAAAGTCAAAGTTCGGCGATTTGACGGTGTATTTTGAGTTGATGCTGAGCTTTCCCTTTGCAAACTCATATTCCGACAAAAGAGTGGAATACAAGAGTTCGGTCGAAGATGTGGAACCAGAGATGTAAGTCTCTTGCTTTTTGCCCCCGACAACTTGTTGCGCTTTGGAGGTGGCTTTCCAGCTGAGTTTGAGTTCTCGGTTGGCGTCCACTGTTAATTGATACTGGCTCGTTTCAAGAGCTCCAGCGCATCCAGCCACTTGAGCTTTGTATTCATTGGGGCTTGAGTTTTTTCCTTCCACTCTAACGATGATCTCCCCGGGCGCGTTGAGGAGATACGTGTAAAAGGAGGTAGCGGTGGGATTCTTAAATGGAATACGAATTGTGATTGTGTCTTTTTTCTGAACAAAGAGAGACTTCAGATCAAGGTTTTTAGTATTGACGACAGCTTCTTTAGTTTTGAATGCGGTCATTTTTTTTGCCATGCATGCAGGAAATCCCGCCATGATCGCATGGTATGACGCCAAACTCGTGTACGATGCTGTCCGACAAAACGATTGAGCTGTCGTATTGAGTTCTGCTCCATAAAAAGCCTTCACGGCCTGATCAAATTTAATCTGTGGATCGCAGTCGAGTTGCCCTTTATGAGCAAAAATAGTTTCGATGACATTTTGGCACTTCTTCTGCAGAACCTCGCTGCCACTTCCAATCGTCAGAGCCGTCTGGGGGGAATCCCAATCGGTAGTGCCCATTGGATAAATATAGGAGCTCGAATACCCATAGAGCTTTTGCTGAGTTTTTGTCGTGAGGACCTCAATGAGACTGCTTGGACCGGAAAGCTGATCAGCGCCCGCTTGTTCGTTTGGATCCCCAAATCCAAGTTGAGTGGGTGTGTGCGCTCCTTCGGGACTTGAGGTACTCGAGGAATTTTCGAGTGTGCCACCGATCGTGGGGATGTTTCCAAGATTGATATCCACTGTCCCACCCTGAAGACTAATAAAATCAGTATTCGAATTCGAGTTCGAATTCGATCCTGCTGTACAGCTGCAGAGTAAGATCACCGAAGCGAAAAGACCAAAATTGCTAGATGATTTGAACTTCACCGAAACCCCCCAGGTTTTTACACACGCCCTAAAGATAAAATTATAGCGCGCTCAAGTGACTTTTTGATGCCCTGCCCAATTTTGTCGCTTGAGCGCTAAGGGAGCCTTAAAAGGGGAGCAAGAGAAGTCTAAGATCGGCCCCGATTTTGCATCTCAAGGCGCCCTCCGGTCTGACGCGCTTCGGTCCACTTCCAATCCAAAGACTCTAGAGAGCCTCCGAAGCGAATTGAGAGATCCAAGAACTTGGACCTCGAGAAACTCACTTTTTCTCCGACGATATGGATAGGAAATTTTTAAGTGCGTGAGAGGCACAGGGATGTTTGTATCCCCGCTCTGACGCAGGGCAGAAATTGTAAGAAGAAGGAGAACAAATTTCTTGAGGCTTAACTTTCCGATGGTTGGAGTAGCGCGTAACCATCTCAATCGCACGGTGACGGCGATTGAGAGGTCGCTCAGTCGGCTCTCAACGGGTCAGCGAGTGAGTTCTGCTCGCGATGACGTGGCCGCCTACTCCCTCGGAGTTCGTTTGGATGCTCAAGTGCGAGGCCTCAAGCAAGCGTCGATCAATATCAATCAGAGTCAGTCACTCCTCATGACGGCGGAGTCGGCGATCCAATCTCAGCTCGAACTCGTTCAGCGTATGCGGGAGCTGGCCCTTCAGGCTTCGAATGGAACCCTCAACGAGAGTGAGCGAGAGTTACTTAATAACGAGCTTCAGTCTCTTCTCGAGGAGTTTACTCGAACAAGTAATTCGACAAAGTTTAATGATCTCCATCTCCTTGACGGCAGTGCCCAAAATCTCGTCGTTCAAACAGGTGCTGAGGGAGAAGATACAATCGAGTTGGATATCAATGATCTAAGATCGTCCGAAGTCTTTACAAAAGCAGCAGGAACAGGACAGTTTAGTTTCGGAGCCACGTATTTCCCCTCGGATGCGACGAGTATTCGAGATGCTATGACGGGGGATCTCAACAACGACGGACACCTGGATCTTGTGTTGTCCGACTCCAAGACCTCCGTTTATTTGGGTCGAGGCGATGGAACCTTCTATCGAGTCCAAACATTGGGTGAGGGGGGGCTTGCATTTAAAGCTCCCAATCTCGAGGACTATAACGGCGACGGCATTTTGGATGTGGTCCGCGCGAGCAATACCGGTACCTTTATCCATCTTGGAAACGGAGACGGGACCTTTGCGCAGGCGAGCTCCATTGGCACATATGCAGGCTACACAGTCAGTGGAGATATTGATGGGGATGGAGATAAAGACGTTGTTACTAATTTCAACAACGTTATGTCTGTGTTTGAGAATGATGGAACAGGAAGCTTTTCGTTGTATCGAACATTCACTGCGAATGCTCAGTCGAATATGGCGCTCATCGATCTCACGGGAGACGGCAAAGCCGAGATCATCAATCAATCGGGGTCGCTCCTTGAAGTCTACGGAATGAATGCGTCGGGATCGTTTAGTGTGATTTCGACAACGACTTCAGTAAGCGGAAGCCTCGCAGCGGTTGGGGACCTGGATGGAGACGGAGATCTGGATCAGGTACTTGCCAATTCAGGAGTTGGGCAATTGAGCCTGTTTATCAATCAGGGCAACGGAACCTTTACGCCAGGCACAACACTTTCTATTGCAGGGTTTGTCGATGTTTTGTCTGTAGAGATCGCTGACTTTAATCGAGACGGAAATAATGATCTGATTGCCCTGGACTCTACGTCCACCTTGATGGCGACGCTCTTCTCTCAGGGCAATGGGAGTTTTTCGCTTTCGTCGACATTGAGTCTTACTCAATCGGCTGCGCCCTATCCCTTTGCCGTGGGAGATTTTGATGAAGATGGAGTTTTGGATTTGGCCATTACGGATCGTACACTTGCGCAATTTGGTATTCTTTTGGGCGTAAAGGAAGAAGTCTCAGGCCTGACCGATCTCGATCTGACAAGCCAATCCCAATCGCAAGTCGCTCTCGAAGTTCTCGACAATGCACTCGAGACCCTGACAGACGAGCTCTCTCAGATTTCTTCGCTCCACAATCGCTTGGACTATGCGGCGTCGTCCAATCTGCTATCGAGTGAATCTTTGAGCGAAGCGCGATCCAAAGCTCTCGATGTGGACATTGCGGAGGAAACAGCAGAGCTCGTCAGAAACCAAATCCTCCAACAGGCGCAGGTCGCAGTTTTGGCGCAGTCTAATTTGCAAGTTCAAGTGATTCTCAATCTTTTTAACTTGAGTTAGCGAGCTTCTTCAACAGCCCCTCGCGCCGCAAGCTCGGACATGTCGCGCATGATGGGATCAATGGATGATCGTTCGGGCTCTTCAAATCTAAATCCAAAATACTTTTGCCCCGTCATCATATTGTGAGGCGTGACATAGAGTAGATCCGCTGTGATCTGAAACGGCAATCGAGTGCTTAGCGTCTGAGCGGGAGAAAATCTCAGTTTCACTTTTTGGGGAGGCACCAATGCTACAAGAGGGTCTTGTCCGATGAGGGCACATCCTCCGCCTCCGAGGGTGGTTAAAATATAAGACTCACTCGATCCTTCGATGCGGACTTGGAGTCCATCAAAAAATCCCAAATGATAGCGGCGCCATTTTCGGGGATATGAAGGCCGAGCCATGAGTTCATGCTAACAAAAAGAGAGGCCCTCCCCAAGGGGCTCTGCATCATCTCAACTTGCCAAGGGAGCGGCGATGCTTTTGGATGGGGACCATGGCAAAAATCAAAGTTAAAAATCCTGTGGTCGAACTCGATGGCGATGAAATGACTCGAATCATTTGGAAGTTCATTAAAGACAAATTGATTCTTCCGTATCTTGAGCTCGACATTAAATATTTTGATCTCGGGATGGAGAGTCGCGATAAGACCGAGGACAAAATCACCATTGAAGCCGCTGAGGCCATCAAAAAATATAATGTCGGGATCAAATGCGCGACCATCACTCCAGATGAAGCTCGCGTCAAAGAGTTTGGTCTCAAAAAAATGTGGAAGTCGCCCAATGGCACGATCCGAAATATTTTGGACGGGACCGTATTTCGAGAGCCCATCATTTGTAAAAATGTTCCGAGACTGGTCCCCAACTGGACTCAGCCTATTTGTATTGGGCGCCATGCGTTTGGAGATCAATACCGAGCCACGGATTTTGTGACCAAGGGCAAAGGAAAGCTCACCATTACTTATAGTCCGGAAAACGGCGCACCCGAGACTCATGAAGTTTTTAATTTCTCAGGCAACGGAGTCGCGCTTGCAATGTACAATACGGACGAATCCATCCAAGGCTTTGCCCGCTCGTGCTTTAGCGTTGCTTTGATGAAAGGCTGGCCGCTTTATCTTTCAACCAAAAACACAATTCTCAAAAAATATGATGGTCGATTCAAAGATATTTTTGAGGACGTTTATCAAAAGGAATACTTGGCCAAATTTCAGGACAAAAAGATCACGTATGAACACCGATTGATCGACGATATGGTCGCGTATTGTCTCAAATCCAATGGCGCTTTTGTCTGGGCGTGCAAAAACTACGATGGCGATGTGCAGTCGGACACTGTTGCTCAAGGATTTGGCAGCTTGGGACTCATGACTTCGGCATTGATCACTCCCGATGGCAAGACCATGGAGGCCGAGGCCGCTCATGGCACCGTCACTCGACATTATCGTGATCATCAAGCGGGCAAAAAGACTTCGACCAATCCGATTGCGTCGATTTTTGCGTGGACTCAAGGATTGGCTTTTCGAGGAAAGATCGATGGCAATGATGAGCTCATTGCTTTTTGCAAAAAGCTTGAGCGCGTCTGCGTCCAAACCGTGGAGTCCGGCAAGATGACCAAGGACCTCGCCGTTTGCATTTACGGCAAAGACACCAAGCCCGAACACTTTTTGTATACCGAAGACTTTTTGGACACCTTGGATCGCAATATGCGAGCGGGCTAGGGAGAGGTCAGGTCATTGAGTCATGTGCGCAATTAGTTTGGCGCAGGAGTGCAGAGCGGTTGGCATCATATTCGCCATTCCAATTGCCGTGGCGTAGGTAGCTGTCCAACGAATAAAGAAGCCTCTAAAGGAAGGATCGTACCTTAATTTTGTGCCAAGAAAGGGCGAAGCAATTCCTGACTTTAACGCGCGATTGACTGTTGCCGCCATTGTCCCTGTTGCAAATGTTCCGAAAGAATAAGCCGACAGGTCTAAGAGTGGCGCCCAGAGCGTTGTCGCCGAAAACTCAAGTGTCTGAGAAAGTCGTGGAAGGGCCTGAGCCGCGTCTGCTTGCGCATTGATTACCATCACTCCAAGCAGTCCGTAGGCCCCACCCTTAATCAGTGTGCCAATGGTCGATGTTGTAGCTTTGGGTCTCCATTCGCGCGCAGCTTGAGCGATATCAGAATGGACATAGCTGTCCGATTCCACGGGCCCATCCTCCGCAAAGGCGGGGAGACTCAAACTCAAAAGCAAAACACTCCAAAAAATCCGGGACATGACTTCTCCTCAAAAATCATGCTCACGCCAGTCTCTCTTCGTCTCGCAAGGAGCATGCCATATGTAAAGATCAAAAGAGTGTGCGTTTGCCATTCGCGCACGAGTGCGCAGGATAAGAGGGTCGCAGTGGAGGCCAAAAAAAAACCGCTGAGGTCATCAGCGGGTTTTTAATTTTTAAACTTCTAAGTTTAATGAATGAATCAGTCGCCTTGATGGCACTCAATGTACTCACGATTGTCATCGCCCGCAAATTGTTCGTCACAAGTCGCGATCCCAGCTTCAACAGTCGCGGTAAATGACGAAGAAGCAATGTCTGTAAATGTCGCGCCGCTTGGAGCGGTACAGTCCCAATCTTCGCTGGCAGAGCTATCAAAAGTAATTGTTTGAGCGGCCGCCGTCGGAACTGTTCCGCCGTTTGCAGTGGAGTAAAAAGTCCCACTCGTCACATCTCCAAGAACATTCTGATCGTCTCCCGTCCATGAGGTTGTGCCGCTGTCACTTGTACCACCGTAGTCGACTACAAACTTCAAACTTCCGTCGCCTAACGCAAAAGTACTCAAGCTTCCGGCGCCAAGAATTTCCATAGCGCCAAAGACTTCAGACGAGAAAGTATGCGCACTGCCATCGTTGTAGGTTCCCATTTGAAACGCACTCAAAGTCAGCGATGTCGCCGCTTGGATGATTTGGGCATATCCATCATTGGTGAATGTATTGCCTTCATAAGTGCTGCTCCCTTCGTATCGACTTGTGAGAGTCTTTGATGTCCAAGCACCTGTGCTACTGACCGTGCCTTCGACGGTGGCTCGATTTCCATTGCTAAATGTGTTTCCGCCGCTGCTGCTCGAAAATCGAGACACAGCGACCATATCCACCTCGCCATCGGCGTTGACTAAGCTCAAGTATTGGCTCTGGGTGGAGCCGTTTTCGCAAGTCCACATTTTAAAGTTTGAGATCTGCCCTCCCGACTCCGTGATATTGAACTTGATTCTCATTGTCTGAGGATCTTCTTCGTCGGCGGCAGGTGCCAAAGTGTAGTATTTGTCAGTGCCGTCATAGGAGGCATTAAAGAGATTATTGCGTTCCATCACGCCGATGTAACAAAGGATTTTATCTCCAGTGCCTGTTTCTCTGAGTGCGTCTTTAACGATCGAGCCGGCTTCACAAAGCCCACGGCTGTTGCCGGTCCAAGTGATTGTATTGAGATCCTTTACTAAGGTTCCCGTTGTGGCGACAGGCTTAACAAGGATGGACGAGGTTGCAGATACTGAGGCCGTAGCCTTTGGCAGCGAAGCAATATCCGAAAGTCCAGAACTCGAGCTGCCGCAGCCCACGAGTCCGATACTCGAAATAACAGTGAAGACACTAAGAATTGATTTCATTTAAAACTACCCCCTAAGGCTCAAATTATAGGGTTTAGTCGCCCATGGGGCGTAGCGTCTTAAACCCAGTATTTGTCTGGAAATAGGGTGTCCAAATATTCCCCTACTCAAGCCTTGAAGAAGCCCCTGAGAGGCCGTAAAAGACCCTCTTATGGCAGTTGCAAAAGAAAAAGTAAATTTTGATGCGATCGATCGAACACGAAACATCGGGATCTCGGCCCACATCGACTCGGGCAAAACCACTCTGACAGAGCGGATCCTTTATTATACCGGAAAGATTCACGCGATTCACGAAGTCAAAGGCAAAGACGGCGTCGGTGCGACGATGGACTTTATGGATTTGGAACGTGAGAAAGGTATCACGATTCAATCGGCCGCTACTTTTTGTAAGTGGGGCGATATTCAGATCAATATTATTGATACTCCCGGACACGTTGATTTTACGATCGAAGTTGAGCGAGCGCTTCGCGTCCTCGATGGCGCGATCATGGTTCTTTGTGGGGTTGCAGGCGTTCAGTCTCAGTCGATTACTGTCGATAGACAAATGAAGCGTTACGGCGTCCCTCGATTGGCGTTTGTCAACAAGCTCGATCGTCAAGGAGCGAACCCTTATCGTGTCGCTGATCAGCTCAAAGAAAAATTAGGCCTCCATCCTGTGATGGTTCAGATTCCTATTGGTTCTGAAGACGAATTCAAAGGCATGGTCGATTTGATCACAATGAAGGCGTTCTTTTTTGACGGAGACAACGGCGAAATCATTCGTGAAGAAGCCATCCCTGCCGATTACGAAGCCAAGGCTAAAGAATACCGCCAAAAGATGATCGAAGGCATCGCCGATGTGGACGACGATATTGCCAACAAATTCTTGGAAGGCACTGAACTTACCAATGACGAAATTCGAGCAGCGATCCGACGAGCCACGATTGCTCTTAAAATGGTCGCGGTCTTCATGGGCTCGGCTTACAAAAACAAAGGCGTTCAAAAGTTGCTGGATGGCGTCGCGGCCTTTTTGCCCTCGCCTCGCGAGCGCAACAACGTCGCTTTGGATTTGGATAAGAGCGAAGAAAAAGTGCCCCTCAAAGCCGAAGCCAATCTTCCCTTTGTCGGTCTCGCATTCAAACTCGAAGACGGTCGATACGGGCAGCTCACTTATATGCGCGTCTATCAAGGGATGCTCAAAAAGGGTGAGAACATCAAGAACGCTCGAGATGGCAAACGAATCAAAGTGGGCCGTCTGGTCCGTATGCATGCGCAAGACATGGTGGACGTCGAAGTTTCTGCGGGCGGCGACATTGTCGCTCTTTTCGGTGTTGATTGTTATTCGGGAGATACTTTTTGTTCCGAAGATCTCAACTACTCCATGACGTCGATGTATGTGCCTGATTCTGTCGTCAGCTTGGCTGTGATTCCCAAAGACAAAAATGCTTTGAATAATTTTTCCAAAGCATTGAATAAATTTACGAAAGAAGATCCCACTTTCCGAGTTCATGTTGATGAAGAATCAAATGAGACGATTATTTCGGGGATGGGCGAACTCCACCTCGAAATTTATTGTGAGCGGTTGAAGCGTGAGTTTAACGTGGAGACAATCGTAGGCGCCCCTCAAGTGGCCTATCGAGAGACGATCACCAAGCAAACCAAGTTTGAATATCAGCACAAAAAGCAAACGGGTGGTCAGGGTCAGTACGCTAAAGTTTTGGGAGTACTCGAGCCGCACGAAGATGCCTCAGTCACCTATGAGTTTGTTGATGAAGTGGTTGGGGGTCGTATTCCTCGCGAATATATTCCTGCTTGCGACAAGGGCTTTAAAGAGCAGCTCAAAAAGGGTCTGCTCATTGGGTTTCCTGTGGTCAATGTTCGAGTGCGATTGCAAGACGGTGCGTACCATGTGGTTGACTCGTCCGAAATGGCGTTTCGAATTTGCGCGATGACGGCGATTCGTGAGTATTATAATGCCGCGGGTCCCATCATTCTTGAGCCGATCATGAAGGTCGAAGTCGAAACCCCTGATGAGTTTCAGGGAGCGATGCTCGGAGGCCTCAATCAGCGTCGTGGTTTGATTTTGGGCACTGAGACCGCGGGCAATATCTGCACGATTACCGCCGAAGTTCCTTTGGCCGAAATGTTTGGATACTCAAATGATATTCGTTCAGGAACTCAAGGAAAGGCGACGTTTAGTATGGAGTTTGCCAAGTACGCTCCCGTTCCTAAGAGCAAGCAAGAAGAACTGATCAAAAAATATCAGGACGAGAAGGCGAAAGCTCAAAAGTAACCGACATTTTGTTGCCTCCGTAGCGGAGGTAAATTCAGAATCTCACAAAGGGGGCCTCAAATGGCCCCCTTTTTATTGGCCAAGCTTTAATACAGCATTCCACTCTGTCTCAGTGACGGGAGTAATCGAGAGCCGGCTGCCCTTTTGCAAAATAAACATTTTTTTGCAGGCTGGGGATTTGCGAATTTGGTCGAGGGAGACAAAATTGATTTTTTTGACAAAGGCAACCTCTCTCAAGAACCAGCGAGGTTCTTTTTGTGCAGCTGTCTCATCATAGTATTTGGATTTTGAATCAAACTGAGTGAGGTCAGGTTTGGCTTCTCCGACAATCTTCATCACGCCCGCAACACCCGAAGGATCGGCATTGCTGTGATAAAAAAAGGCGAGGTCGCCGGGCTTCATGGAGTCACGCATAAAATTGCGTGCTTGATAGTTTCGAACTCCAGTCCAATCGGTTTGTTGATCTCGTTTGAGATCATCGATCGAATAATCAGTGACTTCGGACTTCATTAACCAAAAGGACATTTTTATTCTCCCAAATCGTAGGCGGATTGGCCTTTGAAGATCTCAAGACTCTCTAGCCCCGTCAACCGGAGCTCAAGGCCTTCCTTTTGGTAGGAGATGAGTTTGTCTTGGAGGGCCCGGCGACTGGGATTGATCACAAAACCCTCGCGATAGCGCCGCTCAATGGCGGGCCGCTTTTTTTTGAGAAACTCAATCTCATAACTTCTGAGGTGCATGGCATAGGGCGTCTTCCACGTTTTTTCAAGATCGGTCATGGCGTAGGATTTTCCGTAGCGCCAGCCTTCAAGTCCCACCCGAATTTTTTTGAATCCTGCAAGTTTGAGCTCTTTAGCCGATGGGAGCCCCGCCCATGCCGTATTGTCATTGATATGACGGAGGTCCATTGAGATGATGGTAGTCAAGTTCGTTAAATTTTCTTGTTTGAGACGAGCAAGACTAAAAGCGGATCGCTTGAGTCCCGCATAGTAAAACAATCGACTTGGATAAATAGCCGCAAAGGTGGCCGAGTTGGTTTCAACTTTTCGCAATGGTGTAGAAACGCCATCGACCGACTGGATCAGGTCATAAAACTCCGGAGTTTCAAATTGCGTACTGAGTCTGACGGGATTTGAAATGTAAAGAATCTCATTTTGTCTTTGAAGAATTTTATCTCGTTTGAGTTTGTCTTGGTCGCGCAGATAAAATCCAAAATAAACATCGAGGGCGTGCGAGATACCCATATCCATGATCAAAAGCTCGTCGGATTCGCGCTGCTCAAGAAGATCATAGGCGGCCTTTTGGAGAGAGGAGGCGCGAGAGTCTTCAGAAAGAGTCTGCTCGGAAGTAGAGCCAAAAAATCGATTTTCGATTTGGTCATGAACATTCATGAGTCGAGCTGTTCCCTCGTCAAAGACGTCAAAGCTTTGAATGTCATTTTTGCGCCCATCGCTCAATGGCGAGTCAAAGGTGATTCTGGACTTGCCTTTGAGAATGATCTCCAAATTGGCATCGCTCACGAGAAGTGGGGCTTCGTAGGTTTTTCGGAGGGTGATGAGAGGAGAAGGACTTCCACACTTGGAGATCCAATCTTTTACAGAGGGCAGATCTCCGAGAGACGTATTCTTTTGAAGGGGGAGATTGGAAGGCGCTTCCAAAACGGGTGGGGCCGCCTTCAAACTGAAGAGCGGCCCCTGCATAAAAACCAAAGCTCCAAGAGGGAGCATTTTTTTAAGGGTTCGGTAAATCATTCCATTTTGATTCTATCCATTTTATTGAGCGAATTGCCATTAGCGGTTCGCACATGAAATAGATATCGACCAGAAGGAATTCCATCCGGAATTTCAATGGTCTTAAAGAAAGGCACATGTGCCTCTCGGCAATCAGAATCTTTTCTCATTTCCACGATGGGAAGAACTTCTAAGACTTCTCGGTCTGCAGTCCCACGATAGAGGGGAGTTGTTTCAGCAAACTGAACGCACGTATTTGAAAAAGCCCCGATCAAAACAAGCATGCGCCTAAAGCCTAAGGCATCATCTCGGATATAAAGTGCATCGACAGGGGCATAGTTATGCTTGTCCATGAGTTCGGCCTCTCCGGCATGAGCGATATTGAGCGTTCCCATTTTGTTAAGGGTCTTAAGTCCCAATATGGAATATTTGCCGGCGGGCAGCACACCCAGGTCTACAACTTTAATAAAGGGAGTCTCAACTTGGAGACAGTTTCCTCTTTTAGAGTGCAAAGCCTCGAGATGAACCTTAATCACGCCTTGCTCAAGGTCCTCGAGCTGCGCCCGAACAATGGCGCGCCCTACCGCATAACAGGTATTCGGAAACTCGCCCTCAATGATGATTTGAGCGACGTCATTGTCATCAAAGCCGGATGGCGTGTGCATGGCGTGGATCGGAGCATCGACAACAGTCGGCCGAAGATCATCTTCGGGTCCTGCTGCCTGAGGCAGTAAAAAGAAGTTCGTCCACAATGCAAAATGAAGTCCCAATCCCCCTAAAATCATACTTTGTCCCTCCGTCCTCAATGTCCCAAACTCTGGGGTGGCGCGTCACCCCTTTTTTGATTGGAGACTGCAAAAGTCTCCGTTAAATGATGTCTATGAGCACTTCTGCGAAAGATAATTTACGTGAGCGTAAAGATACTCCCTGGCCTAAGACCGCTAAAGCCCTTTTAGAAGCCCGTTATCAGGCTTTCGTGGATGGCAATATTGATTACATTTTGGAGACTCATCACCCAGAAACTCGATCTCAAGTCGATCGAGCCAGCGTGGAGACGTGGTCCAAAGAGTCCGAGTGGCAGGGCCTCAATATCGAAAGCGAAAAAATCGAGGGGGATAAGACCTTTATTGTTTTTGGCGTTCGATATTCTAAAGATCATCAAACTGTGACTCACCGAGAAAATGCTGAGTTTCGCTTGCATGAAGGAAAGTGGCATTACTTTGATTCTCAATTTCCTCGACCCGAGCAGATTCGAAATTCTGACTCAGAAAACATCGGACGGAATGATCCTTGCCATTGTGGCAGCGGCAAAAAATTTAAGAAATGTCATGGTGCCCAATCTTGAGACTAAGCTTTCTTGTTTTCTTTGGTGTCCTGGCATTGATGGTTTCGTCGGCCCTTGGATTTATTTATTGGCGATTTTTGCAAAGTGTTCCTCGCGGGAGTTTGATTCGACCTTTGCTTGCGGGTGGTCTTGTGATCGGCGGGCTTTTGATTTTATCCGCGCCATTCTTTACTCGAATATTAGGTGTTTCCGAAACAGGCAATGGCGGAAGTTCAATGCTGCCGCACAGTCTGTTGTCAGCCTCGGTTTGGTTGGGGTTTACTTTGATGGGTTTTGGCCTCATTTTGTTTTTTACTTTGGGGACGGGAGATTTGTTTCGCCTGATGGTGAGTCCGGGCCTCGATCCTCAGCGTAGAGACTTTTTGATTCGATGGATTCCCTGGGCCAGTCTTGGGACTGCTACAGCCCTGGCGTGGCGAGGATATCAAACGGCGATTTCGTCTCCAGTCGTCAAGCAAGTCCCACTTTCTGTAGCCAATTTGCCGGCGGATTTGCACAATCTAAAAATTGTCCAAATTTCTGATTTGCACGTCGGCCACTTACTTCGGCGACCTCATGTAGAACGCGTCGTGGAGATGACGATGAATCTCCAGCCGGATTTAATTTTTTTGACAGGAGATCTTGTCGATGGAACGCCTGAATATTTAGAGCGCGACTTCGAGCCTCTTCGTCAATTGAAGGCTCGTTACGGTGTATTTGCGGTGACAGGCAATCACGAATATTATTGGCAGGCTGAATCCTGGATCAAAGTATTTAAAGAGACGGGATTTGATGTTCTTCTCAATGAGCATCGACGGATTTCGATTGGAAAATCGCAGCTTCTGGTTGCGGGGATTACCGATCTGCAAGGCGGAAGATTTTATGAGAATCATGCTCCGAATGTAGAACAAGCACTCAAAGGCTCAGAGCCCAGTGACTTTTCGATTCTCCTCGCTCATCAACCCAATTCCTACAAATTGGCACAGGGGCATCCCATTGATCTGCAAATGTCTGGGCATACTCATTCGGGACAGTTTTACCCGGCAGCCTTTTTGATTCGATTTTTTCAGAGATATTATCGAGGCCTCTATCGGCATGATGAGCGGCTTTGGATTTATGTGAATCAAGGCACAGGCTTTTGGGGGCCACCCAATCGATTGGGGCTGCCTTCCGAAATTACATTGCTCGAACTCAATTCAAAGACAGTTTAAGTCTTTTTTCCAAAAACTTTGCTCAAAAACGACTTGGTCTTTGAGAGCAAAGTCTTTTGAGGACTGGTTCGCTGAGTCGTCGTGCTTTCCGAACGACGAGGGGGGCGTGAACTCTCATGTCTCTTTTGAGGATGACGACCACCTCGTGAGTCCTGTCGATGATGCCCACCTTCGCGAGGGGGCCGGCCTTCACCACCTGAAGAGTGACGTCCTTCGCCGCCGCCGGACTGCCGGGCTTCAGAATTATTCTTGTAACGGCCTTCGGAGTGTCTTGAGCGCTCTCCGCCTCGATCGTGTCTTCCGCCACGATCATTTCTGCCGTGACTTCTTCCGCCCCGATGACCTTCTTGGCTTCGCCCAAATCCTCCGGACGAAAAATCAGGAAGTTCTTCGCCTGGCATGGGGAGGAACTTCACCTTTTTGGCGAAAGTTTGATAATCCTGAAGCTGTTCGGGATTGTCGCTTTCTACAAAAGCAATGGTGGTTCCTTCACGTCCCGCCCGACCGGATCGTCCAGAGCGGTGAATATATTCTTCGAGATTTCCTGAGAGATCAAAATGAATCACATGCGTGAGGAAATCCACGTCAATGCCCCGTGCAAAGACATCGGTGGCGACTAAATGTTTGATTCTTCCATCTTTAAGAGCTCTCAACGTACGCTCTCGTTCGTTCATATCGAGGCCCGCATGCAAAACAGCAACTTGGCCGAGCTCTGTACGCAACCGATCGTACAATCGATCGGCCCCGGTCCGTGTGCGCGAAAACGAAACACTCACAATACTTGGATCGGACGTCAACACTTGTACCAATCGTTGAATTTTATTTTTTCGAGGGCAAAAGATCACTCGATGGGTGATGGTTTCGGAAGATTGATCTGGAGCATCGACCTGAATCCTCTCGGGATTCGGGCAATATTTGCTCATAATCTCCGTCAATTCTTTTGGAAGTGTTGCTGAAAACAAAAGCATCTGCTTTCGCTCCTTCATCAGATCCAAAATCTGCGTGACCTGTGGAGCGAATCCCATATCGCACATTCGATCGGCTTCATCGAGGACAGCCACTTGAGCTTGATCAATGGGCAGGACGCCTTCCGAAAACAAATCCAAAACACGTCCAGGAGTCGCAATAAAAAGTCGCGGCTTGTGCGCTTTGATCGCCAAAATCTGGGGATCCACGGGGACGCCACCGTAAAGAGGAACCGAAACAACTTCGGTCTGGCCATCCAGGAGACGCATGGCTTCTTCATCCATTTGAAGGACGAGTTCTCGAGTTGGGGCCAAAATCAGGACTCGATGAATCTCTCCCTTTTTAATTCGTTCTGCCAAAGGGGCCAAAAAAGCAATGGTCTTACCGCTTCCAGTTTTGGCTCCTGCATAAATGTCGCGACCGCTTAAGACGGCAGGCATCGCTGCCTTTTGAATCGGAGTAGGTCCCTTAAATCCCATCTTTACTTTGAGGTTTTCGATGAGGACGGGCCAGGTCAGTAGATTTTCAAAATTAGGCTCGGTGGCTTCTGATGCCGTTTCGGCTTGGGTCATAGACCTTGTTTACATGCAGACTTCTGGTTTTGAAAGGATCTGAGTCTATAATCTACGACCTCGGCCCCCTCTTGGAGGAGGCGGTCGCGATGAGTCGCCCAGTAGGCGGGATAATCATACCAGGGGATGTTGGGTCGCAGGTGGTGAATCAGGTGGTAGTTTTGATTGAGGAGGAGCCATCGCAAAGGGGCGGGCACCAGAAGGATCTTCGTATTTTTGATTCTCGATGTCTCTTTTCCTGGGGCGTGAGGCCAGGCGGTATTCAGAAACCCCAAAAACCCAATCCCAACAAAGGCCGGCAGCACCCAAACTCCAAAGAGGGCGAGAGCCTCAGGCTGGCCATAGCAAAAGACAATGACCGCGAGCAGGGCGCTGACTGAGAGAAAGTTCCAACCTTGATACTTGAGAGTTTTTGGAAATCGCATTGCTGCGAAGTAGTAATAAAAAAAGATAAGGGCAAAAGATCGCATCCAGCGACCCGCCCAAGTGGAGCTCGAAGTAAAATGATCAGGATCTTCGACTTCCTTATTGGTGTGAACATGGTGAGTCAGGTGAATGAACTTAAAGACTTGAGGAGCGTTGAGAAAAACAATCCAGAGCGAATGCAAAATAGCATCGTTGAGCCACGTCTTTCTGGAGACGGAGCGATGAACAGCATCATGCAAAACCGTGAACAAAACAATCACGAGAAGCGTCTGGAGGCTAAACATCAAAAGCAAAGCGGCGGGAGCCTCAAAAACTCCCCGAAAAGCAAAAATAATATTGGTACAAAAAATACCAAAACTAATGGCATAAATACCGATTGTCGGATTTAAAATCCCCACGTTGAACCCCCCCTTACCCACTTAAATTGTAGGAAGGGCGATCATGCCGTGACAAGACTTATTGAGAGGCGGACTGGTTTTGGAGGCAAGCGAGCGTCTCTTTCATTTGCCCCTCTAAGAGATCTTTGAGCTCATCCTTCAAAGCGCCTTTATTGAGGCGCCTAAACCAAGAATTCAGAAGATCAATTCGGTGTCGAACCTGAACAGAGACTCGCGTCCCTTGATCCATACGCTCGAGTTTCCAGACTTCCAATCGATCCAAATCATAATGATCCGAAAATAAAAGTGCTTCAGCATAGCAAACTCCACTTTGATTTTTTCCGAGTGGGTATGAGGTTCCTTGCAAGAGTCTCGTCGTCTGTCTCATTCGGGGATTGTATCGAACGAGGCTCAATCGAAATGGAAACCCCTTTACAGGACGATTATCGATGAGAGTTTTGAGGCTCGGGGAGGGACAAAAATCCTCTGCCGTAGAGCCCGTTCTAAAAAAATAGGGGGTGCGACCCGTGTCGAGACCTGTCTTTCCATCCACTCTATCTTGATAAAACTGAATAAACTGATTCTTAAAATCCTCTGGCTTCTCGAGTCTTTCTAAGACTTCAAGTTCTGGCCGCAAAAAATTAAAGGCACATTTTTTGGGAGAACACTTCATGAGATCACTGAGCGCTTCTCGAGCAAAGACATTCTCTTTGAGCTCTGAACTCCAAGATTTTGGAAACGGAAAACTCTCTCGAGGAGTGCAGATCAAAAACGCCGCATCCGAAATTTTCTGACTGAGGGTTGCTGTGGCTTGTGCGGCGATTTCTTGTTCATGAAGTTCAGCCACGGGCTTGAATTCAATTTTTTGAGAGTAGGTCGATATCGTGCTCAACCCAAAAAACACAAATAGAGATGTAATCACTCGCTCCACTCTCATGAATGGAGTCTATCTGGTTTATTTCTTTGGATTCAAGAGCTTGATCATATCAATCACGGCTTGAGCGGCTTCTTCACCCTTGTTGCCGGACTTTCCTCCTGCTCTGTCGAGCGCTTGATCGATATCATAGGTCGTCAAAATCCCATTGGCGATGGGGAGGTGAAGTTTGAGCGAAAGATCTGTCAAAGCGCGCGCGGATTCCTGCGCGACAATTTCAAAGTGGTAGGTGTCGCCTTTAACGACAGTCCCGCAGGCAATGGCCCCTTTAAGCTTTGATTTCAATTTTTTGTGCTCATTCTGAATTGCGAGCGCGATTTCGAGTGCTCCAGGAACCTGAACGATTTTGGTTTGAAGCTTCATAGACTGAAGATGCTTGGCCGCTGCATCGGCGAGCTTAGAAGTAATCGCTTCGTTCCATAAACTTTGAACAATCAGAATCATTTTTGCTCCTTAACAAGGCTAAGTAGGTGCCCCATTCGATCGCGTTTAGTTTTGAGGTAGGTTCGATTCTCGTCACGAGCAGGGGCCTCGATAGGAATTCGATCGACAATCTCGAGTCCATAGCCTTCGAGTCCCACAATCTTTTTGGGATTGTTAGTCATTAATTTCATTTTTTGAACACCCAGAGATCTCAAAATCTGAGCGCCAATTCCATAATCTCGCAAATCCGCTTTGAAACCCAATTTGTGATTGGCTTCGACGGTGTCGAGTCCCTGATCTTGGAGCTGATATGCTTTTATCTTATTGAGCAGTCCGATCCCACGTCCCTCCTGTCTCATATAGACAAGAACTCCTTGCCCCGCCCGATCAATTTGTTCAAGAGATCGCTCCAGTTGTTCGCCACAATCACATCGAAGACTCCCAAAAACGTCCCCAGTGAGACATTCCGAATGCACTCGAACAAGTGTCGGCTCATCCGACACAATTGTGCCCCTGACAAGAGCAACATGTTGCGAGGAGTCCACTCGATTCGAAAACACATGTAATCGAAACTTCGACCCAAAGCGCGAGGGGATAAGGGCAGATCCTTCATCAGAAATGAGAGACTCCTCTCGCATTCGATACTGAATCAAATCGGCCACGGTTCCAATTTTGAGATTGAACTTCTCTGCAAAAACTTCGAGCTGTGGTCTTCGCGCCATGGTGCCATCGTCGTGCATGATTTCGCAAATCACTGCGGCGGGTTGCATTCCAGCGAGTCGCATCAGATCCACACTGCCTTCGGTTTGACCCGCTCGCTTTAAGACGCCGCCGTTTTCTGCGCGTAAAGGAAAGATGTGACCAGGTGTCACAATATCATCGGGTCTGACCTGAGGATTGACGGCTGTTCGGATGGTATGCGCTCGATCAAAGGCCGATATTCCTGTGGTGACGCCCGAAGCGGCTTCGATGCTGACCGTGAACGCTGTCCCATAACGAGATCCGTTTTTTCGGGTCATCAGTGGTAAGCCCAATCGATCTACGATCTCAGTATCCAAACTTAAACAAATCAAGCCCCGTCCTTCTTTCGCCATAAAGTTGATGGCTTCAGGTGTGACGAGATCTGCCGCCATGACGAGGTCGCCTTCGTTTTCGCGATCTTCATCATCAACAAGGATGACCATACGGCCGAGTTTGAGATCTTCAATCAGTTCACGAATGCTGGACGTTTTCATACGGGGAATTCTCCAATGCTCTGAGCGCGTACTTACCCAGGATATCTGTTTCGAGATTTACTTTCTGCCCCACACTGTAGTGCTTCAGAGTCGTCTTGTGAAGAGTGTGCGGGATAATCATCACTTCAAAAAAATCACGTTCACAATGGTTGATGGTGAGACTCACGCCATCAACAGTCACTGAGCCTTTGCGTACAAAATGGTTTTGATAGTCGGCAGAAAACTGAATTTTCAAGTTCCAAAAATCACCTTTGTGATCAAAGGCCAGTACGGTGCCCGTCGTGTCGACATGTCCTGTGACCCAGTGCCCGCCTAGTCTCTGGCCCACTTCTAGCGCCCATTCCAGATTCACTTCATCTTCGGTTTTTAAATGACCGAGATTCGTCTTTTGGAGAGTTTCGGGAGAGAGATCAAAATGAAGAAGGTGACGATCTTGGGGAAACTCCATTTTTGTCACGGTGAGGCAGCAGCCGTTGATGGCCACAGAGTCTCCGATTTTTGTTTGAGGAAACTGGCCTCTCACTTCGATCACCCAGGGGACTTGAGAGATCAGCTTTCCGGTTGTTTCAATCAATCCCGTAAACATTCATCTGTCCTTCTACTTTGATGTCCGGAGTGAGCAGAGTCACTCGTTCGGGTTGAAATTTGATAATTTTTGCGAGGGGTCGTGATCGCTTTTCTTTGAAAGATAAATACTTTCCCTGGCCGCCGGCCAAACCTCTGCCGTAATAAATGATCATTCGATCGACGAGGCCCGCAGAAACAAACTGAGAAGCCAATTGGCTTCCTCCCTCGACGAGGAGATGGCAGATCCCTTGATCTTTAAACAAACTTTTGAGGTGCGATTTGAGAGGCTTTTTGTGACTCAAAACAAAAACGTTTTCGTCGCCATTGGCGCGGATGGCTTTGAGTTTTGACCGAGGAGTCTGAGGGCGTCCAAACACCACCACACGCTGCGCCTTTGAACCTTGTTTTGAAATTCGAATATTCAGTTGGGGATTGTCTTGGTCCAGAGTGCGAGCTCCGACGGCAATCGCATCCACTGTGGCGCGAAGTTTGTGGGTGTCTTCTCGAGCGGCATCGCTGGTAATCCACTGTGATTTTCCAAAATCATCCGCCAATCGACCATCAAAAGTAGAGGCGAGTTTAAGAGTGACGTAGGGGAGTCTGTAAACCTGGTTTTTGATGAAGGCTTGATTGAGTTGAAGAGCCTCTTGTTTGAGAACGCCCTGAGTAACGGTCACTCCAGCCGCTTTCAAGAGGCGGATCCCTTTACCAGAAACCGCGGGATGGGGGTCCGTCATCGCCACGACGACAGAGCCTATCTTTTTTTGGATGAGGTATTGAGCGCAGGGGGGCGTGCGTTTGCGCGTATGACAGCAAGGCTCGAGGCTGACATAGAGAGTAGACTGCGAAAAATTCTTAAATCCAACTTTCTCGGCGGCATCTAAGGCCTCGACCTCAGCATGAGGGCTCCCGGGGCCATGGTGATAGCCTTCGGATACAATTTGGTTTTGGTAAACCAGTACAGCTCCGACTCGAGGATTGGGCAAAACGCAGACGTCAGGGGTTTGAGCGATTTCGATGGCCCGAGCCATAAAAAGGGGGTTTATCGCTGTTCCAGGTCGGATTCGAACCGCTGCGCGCATGTGCTCTCCTAGCGTATTTTAATGAGGAGATAAACAAAACCGCAGGGCCTAAAATAAGCCCCTTTTTTTGTGTTCCCCGCATAGCAAGCTGGGTAAAGAAGGGGCCCAGGAGGTCTTTTAGATGCGTAGACGTGGATTCCTTGGTTCTTTGGGCTTGGTAGCTCTTTCTTTCTCAATGATTGGCTGTGCGGATCGACCCGTAGGGTCTCAAAAGCGACCCTTTACCGTGATGTTTGTTCCCTCTGTGGATGCTCAAACCATTGCGAGCCGAGCCTCCGAGTTTGAGAAGTATGTCTCTCAAAGAGTCTCCAAAGTTTTGTACGGCCAAGACACGGGTTTTTATGTGAAGACCTCTGTGCCCTCGAGCTATATCGCGGTTGTCGAAGGCTTTGGGACGAACAAGGTGGATTTCGCGGTCTTTAATACCTTTGGATATATTTTAACCAAAGACATCAAAAACTTTCCGATTCAAGTCGTGGGAACAGTCACACGAGGGGAGATTCGAGAAAAATCCTACAAAGGTCAGATCATCGCTCGCAAAGATAGCGGAATCAAAAGCATCGCTGATCTGAAAGGAAAGAAGTTTGCCTTTACGGATCCCGCCTCGACATCGGGATTTATTTTGCCTTCAGCATTACTCAAAAAGAATAACGTGGATTTGGGCGAAGTAATTTTTGGCCAACGCCATGATTCGGTCGTGACCATGGTCTATCAAAAACAAGTGGATGCGGGAGCGACGTACTATTCATCACCGGATTATGTGATGGAAAACGGAAAACGCGTCGAGAAGCTGAATGATGCTCGAGCTCGCGTCAAGACTCAGTTTCCGGACGTCTTTGATGTCGTAAAGATTATCACATTTACTGAAGACATCCCCAATGAGCCGTGGGTGATTCGTACAAATCTCTTTAAGGACGAAGAGATGAATAAGAAGGTCATTGAGGCGGTCTCCAATGCGATTTTTGAATTTTGTGCGACGGAGGAAGGGGCTCAACTTCTGAAAGATGTTGCCACCGGTCATTCGTTAGTGAAAGTTACGGACAAGGATTATGATGCCATTCGCCAAATGGTGAAAGAGGCTCAAGTAAATCTGGAGGATGTGCTCAAGAAGCAGAAGAGCTAAATGAGAGAGGGGCAGATGAGTCAGCAACCGATCATCGAAATCAAGCATCTTCATAAAATTTATGAAAATGGCGTTCGCGCCCTGACTGACGTTTCTATTCAAGTGATGCCCGGAGAGTTTTTGGCTATCATTGGATTGAGCGGATCGGGAAAGTCGACGCTCTTAAGATGTGTCAATCGACTCATCGAGCCGACGAGTGGGAGCATAAAAGTGGAAGGGATCGAGATGACTCAGCTCGATCAGCACGACCTTCGTCAAGCCCGTCGCAAGATTGGCATGATTTTTCAGCACTTCAATTTGATCAAACGCCATACTGTTTTGAGAAACGTCCTATCGGGAAGTCTCGGAACCAAGCCGACTCTGGCCAGTGTGGCAGGCCTCTATACACCTCAGGAACGTGAACGCGCTTATCAGTATCTTGATATGGTGGGGCTCGCAGACAAAGCGCTAAAGCGAGCAGATGAGTTGAGTGGTGGTCAGCAACAGCGAGTCGCCATTGCTCGAGCATTGATGCAGGATCCAGATCTTCTTTTGGCGGATGAGCCTGTCGCGAGTTTGGATCCGAGTACATCGCATTCTGTGATGAAATATTTGGAACGAGTAAACAAGGAGCTTGGAAAAACGATTTTATGTAATCTGCATTTTTTGAGTTTGGTACGTCAATACGCGACCAGGGTTGTTGCGTTGAAAGGAGGGTCGATTGTATTTGAAGGTAGACCAGACCAAATCGACGAAGATTGGTTCAAGCGCATCTACGGTGAAGAAGCCGCAGCCGTTGAAATTCACTGAGGAACAAGTTCAGAACTCTTATACCCAGCGATTGGCAAACGCTAAGCGCAAGGGGTTGTTGAAGGCATTTTTGCTCGACTCCATTCTTTGGTGCTATGCGATTTTTGGTCTCACGACTTTGTATTATTTTTTTACAGAAGGAACCATTCAGCTCTCCAATTCTACTTTCTTGTGGATGATTCCTGCGGCTCTCTTTATGGGCTTTGTGACATTTGAGATTTCTCGTTCGATCGGTCGAATATTAATTTTTAAATCGGATAAGATTTTGAAGTCTCAGGAAGTAGATGCGTTTTCCTGGAAATCGACTGCGGGAGTTTTTTCGATTTTTCTTTTCTGTCTCACTTTGGTTCTTGGATACGTTTTGACGGAAATGGATCCCGTCGCTCTCTTTAGTGAGCAGGGATTGCTCGGAGCTCAGCGAATTTTTGAGGCTCTCGTGCGTCCGAACTGGAGCATTTTCAATATGGTGTTGAATGCCATGGTCGTCACGATCTTCATTGCTTTCACAGCGACGGCGACGGCGATTCCCGTGGCGTTTTGTTTGAGCTTTATGTGCTCACGGAACTTGATGAATTTTAGTGGATTCGCTCGTTCGCTCTATGTGGGGCTTCGTTTTGTTTTTAATTTTACAAGATCAGTCGAGCCATTTATTTGGGCGATTATTTTTTCGGTGTGGGTGGGCATTGGACCGTTTGCAGGAATGATGGCGTTGATGCTTCATTCGGTTGCCTCTTTGGCCAAACTGTACTCAGAACAGATTGAAAGTATTGATCGAGGGCCGATGGAAGCGATTGAAGCAACTGGAGCCAATCGAGTTCAAGTGATTTGGTATGCCGTCGTGCCGCAGGTGATTTTGCCGTTTCTCTCTTACACGATTTATCGTTGGGATATTAATATTCGTATGGCCACGGTGATTGGTTTGGTGGGCGGCGGAGGTGTGGGAACGCTCCTCGTTCAGTATCAAGGTCTCGCCAAATGGAATGAAGTGGGCACAATCATTGTGACGATTGCGGTCGTTGTGTGGGCCATGGATTATTTGTCTGCCAAGATTCGCGAAGCGATCTACTGATCTCACAGGCCAAATTCAGTTTCATTCAAGTTCAACAGGTGTACCCACTGAGTATGTCGCTGCTGTAAAGAGCTCAATCGTTTCGTTGGTTTCGCAAAGTGTGAATACATAGTTTGTGCCGCTGACAGAAATGAGAGCCATCTTTGTCGGGCCACAACCCGCCGTGAGACTGATTGTTGAAAGTACGGCATTCGTTGTTGTACTGATCACACTGACCGTATCATCGGCAAAATTGGAGACGTAGGCTCGAGTCACTGTGTCGCTCACGAGTATTCCTCGGGGATCGTCACCGACAGAGACATCGCGATACGTGGATGAAGCTCCAGACTCTGTGAAAATCCTGACCATATCATTAAGGGGGTAGAGCATATACGTTTTGTCCTGACTTGGACTGATCCCAATCTCCGTCGCGTAGCTGTCTTCGTCGGTGAGAGCGGTTCCGCTCAGAGCAAAGTTTAAAGTTGAAGTCGCGTAGATGGACTTGGGCGATATGCTAGTGCCATAGACAGTATTTGTTGAAGAGTTGATGGCCGCACGCGTGAATCCAAAATTTGCAATGGTGGCTGTTGTTGCGACAAGGCTCGGTCCGTCAAGGCTTGTGCGAGTTCGAGTGGCTCGATGAAAGATACTGAGATCTCCTGTCGACGTATCAAGAGCCATCGATGAGGGAGCATCCGTAATCGTCACTGTCGTAGGGGCCGTGGCCAAACTTGAAGTGTCATAAATGGTCACAGAGTCAGAGCCTTGATTGAGAATAAAGAGCTGATCCGCTGTCGAATCAAACACCATATCCACAGGCTGAGATCCCGTTCGATAAAGTGTTTGCGTGAGGACATCGCCCACATCATTGAGCGCAAGGACCGCAATGGCACTGAGTTGAGTGCAAAGGACATAGAGCCGATCATTGACCGAATCCAGAATCATTTTTGTGGGCGCCTCACAAACCGAGACTTTTCTCATTCCCCCGTTCACTGTGTCGTAGGAATAAAGAAGATTGAGGTTTCGGCTCAAAACATAGATCCGATTTTCTGCTGCATAAGGAATGATATCGATCGGTAGACTACGAGAGATATCTTTGACGGACTCGACTTGGAGGTTTGAACTCACTCGTTGAACTTTGAGTTGCTGTGAATTGGCGAGCCAAATGTTTCCATTGGTGTCCGAATCCGTGATGTCAAAATCAGAGGTGAGTCTTATTCGAGATCCTGCAACTCCTGAGGAGGCCATTTGAGAGTAGGGGTAGACCTGAAGCTCCTGCTCGCCGGAATTGTAGACGAAGAGATTGGTGAGGCTCGAAAATATTTTTGTGAATGGGTAGAGACTGTAGGTGTTTCCCGCAGAAGATCGAAGTTGTTGAGTGTTCATAAAGCCGACGATTCCTACGCTCTCGTTGGATGTCATCAGTTGAGGGCTATAAGTGAGGGCAGTCGTTGTAAAAGTACTACGGTCCATTGCGGTCACACTGGGGCCTCTGCGAGATGAAGCCCAGATTCCTCCAGTCCGCAGAGTGATGTCGCTAATGCCTGAGGCCAATGTTTGAGTAATGACTGAGGTCATGGCTGATCCGTCATAGGCGCGCACTTGAGTGGGGCCTGCGATATAAAGGGTATCATCCGAACTTTGGTAAAGAATTTTCTTGGGACTAAATCCAATGGCGACAGTTTGCACGACCACTTCCGAAAGTCCCCCAGCGCCATGAATGCCGATATTGGCATTGGCGATATTGATTTCAGTCATGGAATTTGTTCCAGAGTTTGCGGTCCAGATTCGATCGAGTGCTGTACTCATTTCAAAATGAAGTGGGCGAGCTCCAGAAGGGAGGGAGAGCTCAAGGCTTTCGCCGTCAGTCAAATCAATCGCGGTGACTGATTCCCCATCGCGATTCAAAGTATAAAGCCGATTGGTGCGATAAAAGATCTGAATTGGAGACGTGTCGACTGGATATTGGGTAAGTCTCCAGATTCCGTTTTTGAGTTCGTCCAAAGTGTAGGCAGAATTTGCTGCCGTCGAAACAAAATGTGTCACAAAGGCCGATTGAGCTGCCAGGGCGTTGATCCCGCGGGGAAGATAAAGATTATAATCCGAAGCGAGCGTCCCCAAGTCGGCAACAGAGATGAGATTCGTTTCCTGATCGACGAGGACAACTTCATCGAGAGATCCAAATCCTCCGATGTCGTCCATGATGGTGGGAAGATTAAATGTTGTTTCCGAAAAACTTGGGGAGGTTCCTGTGGCGGACGCTCGAAAAATACTGAGTTTCGCGTCGCCTCTCAGTGCGGCCACGTATCGGTATGTTCCATCGGAGGTCACAAATATTTTGCGGGGCGTAAAAGTGGTGGAGATATCTCCGACAGAGTTTCCGGAGGTGTCTAAGACTCTCACTTTTCGATGTTGAGGGCAGAGGACGTAAAGGAGCCGGCTCCCCCCTTCGTAATCTTGCAAGATCTGAGTGGGCGAGGCACAGGACGCGACGGTAGTATTGGTGACTGGAGGAAACGCCGCAAAAGTGAATCGTGCAATGTAATCCGCTCCAACAGAATCATTGGCGTATGCGATGGGAACCCAAAGATCTGAATTCGTAGAATCCAAAAAGGGGCGACCAAAAAGTGCGCTGATGGAAGTGGTGAGTGTCACGGCAGTCGATGTGGCAGTGAGATCTGAATCCTGATAAGAGCGAACGCGAAGCCCGGTAGAATCTCGATAACCGATATAAATTCTGGGATTGGCTTGGTTCACGGATCGGATCCATTCGGGTTTTGAAATTGAGAGACTAGCGTTAAGGGTGCAGACGGTCTCAGAGCTTCGACTCAAAGTGTAGGAATAGACGGCATCGGCGCCTTTGTCGGCGACCACCAAATGGAGAGTTGCTCCCGAAGCATCTTCAGTCAGATGAATATCGCTCAATTGAACAAAGGATCCACAGGCGGTCTTGTGAACAATGGCGGGACCTGGTCCACCGCCGCCGAGCGAGTTAAACGAGCCCAAAAATACTTGAGTGCGAGAGTCGTTCGTGAAAACAAAGTCTGAACTCTCATCGTCTTTTCGGTAGTAGAGAGATCCTCGACCCACTTTTGCGCCTACGGGAAGTTCGCTCATGGAGAGGCGGCGATTGTCGATTTCTTGATGACTAAAATTGAAGAGGCCGGAGTTTCCTTGCGTAAAAATCACTCCTCGTGATTGGGAGCCTCCTCGTGCCGGGGTGTCTGTCATACCAATTTTTGCGGGACCTTTTGGAAGGAGCAAATCGAGTTTTCGATTATCAGAGAGCGAGGAGTTCAAAGAACCCGAAAGGGCCAAAGATATTGCTCCATGGATATCCAGTCGCCCATAGCCAAAAGTGTCATCTTCTCCGCTTGTGCCGAGATCCGTGCTTGATTGTAGTAAGAGATCTTCGACTTCTCCCGGGTTGAGGTCAGGAAACAGTGCAAATAAAAGAGATGCGGCCCCAGAAACAATGGGAGCCGAGAATGATGTTCCATCTTGATCAGCGTACGTGGATCCCGTATTGACCGTTCGAATATTGTCCCCCGGGGCGACGAGGTCTATCCAGGCTCCACTGTTTGAGAATCCCGCCAGTGCATCAGTAGAATCAGTCGCGCCAACAACCAAAATATCATCGAGTGTATAGGGTGCGCATTGAGCGCTGCTATAAACTGCGCTGCACTCCACTAAGAGGTCGAGCGTATTGTTACCTGCCGCAAACACAACCAATGATCCAAGGCTGCGGGCGACAGAGGAGGCAGCTTGAACAGTGGGATCGTAAACCCCAGAGTAACTGACATTGATGACTTTGGCGCCGTGTTCGGCGGCCCAGATGATTCCTTCGGCCATATTGACGGCGTTTGACGTGCAATCAGCCGCATTGCTGATTCGAACGGGCATGATCTGTGCCGCAAAATTGATTCCGGCCATTCCGACGGCGTTGTTGCCGGTGGCTGCCGCGATCGCTGCCACGCGTGTTCCGTGGTGAGCGCAGTCATTGAGGGCAGTGACGGCTGCTTCCACTGGTGCAATGCTGCCACAACCCGCGGCCGCAGTGGGAGTGCAGGTGAAAGTATTGAATCCTGAGACGGTTCGGCCCGAGAGATCTTGTTGCGTGATATCGACACCGGAATCCACGATAGCCACCGTGATGCTCGTTGTTCCCGTCGTAAAATCCCAAGCATCGTCGGCCTCAATCAGAGGAAGATAGTATTGATTTCCATACTGAGCGTCGTCGGGAGTGAGGGCAGGACTATAAATACAATTGCGGCGAATAAACTCGTAGTCTCCTGTTTCTAAAAGGCTCTGCGCAACTGCGTTTTGATCGCTAAGAAAGCTGAGGCCTATGCTATGAATTTGGAGACGAGGGAGATACTCCAGATAACTCCAAGGTGAGGATTGAATTCGCTCGAGAGCTCGCTGGCGTTTGAGGACTGCTTCGTCCGAAGAAAGTCCCTGCGAAACAAGTTCGTGTTCTGATTTTATTTTGACCTGAATTTGGAAGAGGTTATCACTTTGGTTTTGGCATCTGCCAAAAGAGTCGGCAAAAGGAGTCGCAGTAACGGACTGGACCAAAAAAAGCAAACCCCCTAAAAATCTCAGCATTTCTCATCCATCCCCAAAGTCTTTATCGACGTAAAAGGGATCCCCATGAAGACCTAAATTCATAGTGGGGCATTGGATTTTTCGCTGCGTCAAAATCTTTGGAAATGAATGAATTTACTGTGTTCTCTCGTCAATCATCCATGAGCGCAGTCAATGGCTGCAAACTCTCACCCGCGTCAAAGGGTGAAATGCAACTTGGCCCAATTCTTCCAGTCATGAGATCCTTTTCTCATGCAGATTGTGTCTGACACGTCGAATCTTTCAATCTTAAAAGCTGTCAATCCCGCTGTTTATCAAGGCCTTGAGAATACAGTGAAAGCTGGACAATTTGAAAATGCACATCAGCTCTATTTGCAAATGTGCCGGACTGTGAAGGCACAAGGACAGAATAATTCGGTGAGTTTGCCTGCCGTGGCTGATCTTGTGACGAAAGGCTTTTGTCGAATTCCTCAAGTACTTGATGAGAGCGCCATTCGAGAGATGCGAGGTCTCATTGAGAGAGCCTTTCGGGGAGATAACTCGATGGTACGAAAACTCATGGAAGGGGGACAAAAGTATTTTGAAGGATTGAGCGAGTCCGAGCAGTTTCATCATTGTGTGGCCGTGACAGAATCAGATCTTCCGCTGATGAAGTCGTTTATTGTGAAAGCGCTCAATATGAGTGTCGTCTCTGCAGTGGAAGCTGCACTTCAGTCCCATTTTTATGTGAATCACTTTATGATTTCACGAACGCTGCCGACAAAAAATCCATCAGGATCGTTCACTTGGCATCGCGATACAGCACCAGCCAGCCAGATTCATATCATGTACTATCTGACGGATTCCGGAGAGAAGGGAGAGTTTGGTTCCACTGACTTTTTACCTCTGAAGGCGACCCAAGAAGTTGAAGCTAAGTCGGCATATAATTTTAGAGATATGAAGTCTCGAGTTTTGGATTTAGCAGAAATCTGTCCCGACAAGGATCTTCTGGACCAAATTGAGCGACCGGTTATGAGGGCGGGGGATGCTATTATATTTTCTGCTCCTCAAGTTCTGCATTCGGGTGTCGCACCTGTTTCGCTTCAAAGAGATGCTGTACTCTTAGTGCTTCAGCCGAGTCTCGCTCCTTGGAAGCAACAACTCGAGCAGGCTGGGCTTGAGTTTATGATGTCGAGAGTCTTTGGGCACTTCAATCTGTTTTCAAATCCCGCAGATCCTTAATGTGTCTTACTTCCACTGATAAGAATCAAACTCACAGCGCTGCCATTTTTTGGTCAGATGATCATTGGCAAAGGGCTCATCTCGTTGGCGACGGTTTCGTCCGGGCAGAGAAAGCAAAATTTTTGGAGGAGTTGAAAGCTCAATCAAAAATCGACTCGACGGCCCGTAGGTTTGCTGAAACCGATTCTCGACTTTGAGCCATTTGGCTTCGCCCAAATTCACGCTGTGCTGACCGCCGGTTGTAGCGATCAAAGTTTGATAAGTATCTGAGGCCAGTCCTAGCCAGCGAACGGATACCTGATGAAATTTTTGCCAGGGATTGAGATGTTGAGAATCAAAAGAACCTAGAATTTGTTCGGTTTCATCAAAGGAATCCTTAATCTTTTGAATGAGAGACGCGGGCGGCTCCTTGAGAGAGAGGAGCTGAAACAGCGGGGCTTCGCCGAGACCCGTTTTGTCTCGGATGTGAGAAATCCAAATCCCATAAAAACTGCACTCGGTGCAATGAAGATCGGCCGTGAGGCGAGGACTCGTCAGTCTGCCACGAGCCCAAGGTTTGAGAAGAGGAATCAAGAAGCGAGAGTCGATCATTTGCTTGTCACAAGCGATAGCGGTGGCGTCGTGCAAGGCCCATCGAGGTTTGGTTTGAAGGAGCTCTTCGATTCGATAGGCTCTAAAAGAAGGCTCGTGAGTCCATCCTGATTTGAGAGGATAGTTTGCGGGCCAGGGAGGATTGTTGGCGGAGACGATAAAGCCTCTCTCGGGATTGATCAGTCTGGGTAAATCCTCAGGCGCCAAGATTTCCTCATGGGCAAAATTCTCAGTGGGAATTCTGCCTGGAGTATCCTTTAAGTATCGAGGGAGCCGTCCTACCATTCGATACCCAATGCTTCCTTTGGTATCTGCAAAGACGTAGTGCCAGGAAGGGATTTGCATCGCTTGCGCAGTGCGATCAAATGCAGTGACTGTTTTGAGCTTCGGCATTTGAATGATTCCTTCAAATGCCGCAGAGTCAATTTTGAAACCAGACCAATAGAGAAGTGCGGAGTACTTTTTGTCATTGAGCTCGAGACTTTGAGGCCACAAAGGAATTCCCTCGTTTGTCCACGAGAGAGTCTTAAAGAAAAACGGCAGCTGCAAAAATCCAAACTTAAACCAGATCAAAGGTCTTTGAGATTCAAGCTCTGTGAGAGACTCCGGAAGAAGACGCAGTGATGTGGCCTGGTAAAAAGAATTGGTCAGTCCCCAGGCCAATGCGCCGTTGAATCCCAAGGCAAAGAGCGGTACGCCGGGAACCATCGCGCCCAAGACTCGCCACTCTTGATTCTCCAGATCAATCCAA
>CAZUTA010000019.1:0-40627 GCA_964622975.1 uncultured Bacteriovoracaceae bacterium
ATCTCTGAGAACTTGCGCTTCGGACACGATCCATCGGTAAGAACCATCCTTAGCTCGCATTCGAAATCGGACAGAGTACTCGGCCATATAGCCGTCGGCAAAATCTCTGGCTTCTTGCCAAACACGTTCGGCGTCATCGGGATGCATGAGCTGGCCAAAAGATTCCAATTCGTCTGGTATTTCCGAAGGAGTGTATCCCAACATGGTCTTCCATTTGTGATCAAAAAATACTTTGTTCGTAGTGAGATCCCAATCCCAAACCCCTGCCGAAGAAGCGTCGATGACCAGTTGAAGTCTTTGGCTGAGTTCTAGGAGTGAAGACTGACTTTCGCCGATTCGATCCAAAAGTCGATTAAAAGAATGGGTCAGCGCAGAAATTTCATCCCGACCTCTTTCAAGGAGGCGCTGATCAAAATTTCGAGAAGCTTCCAATTTCCTTACTTCATTGCCGAGTTTGACGATGCGATTGAGGACAAATCGATCTCCTAATGTAAGGGCCATCAAAGTAAATGCGACTCCAAACACTAGCAGAAAGTGGCCAAATGTAGAGATGGCCTCTTTACCTTGATTCATAATGTCACGATTGAGCGTGATTGCCAGTTCGGCAATCGGCTGTCCATGAGCGTCCCGAAGATTCTCTGCATGTCTGTATTGAACCTCGTCAACACTGGTATTGAATCGGTGTTCAATGTTGGCTGGACCTTCCTCGGAGTACCGAGAGAGTTGAATGGGCGTGAGAGAGAGCTTCTGCTTTGCAACTTCACTCAACTTTTCGATCTCAGCATCTCCGATGTATTTGGCAAATACAATAGTACCTCGGGAAGGCCCGAGGGCTTCGGACGTAATAATGGGGCGGCTCGCAAATATAATTAAGCCTTCCGGCAATGTCAGAATTCCATGTTTCGAATCGTGGATATTCTCAAATTTAAGAAGCCAGGACTTGGCATGAAAATGCTCTCTAAAGCTTTCTGAAAGCGGTTGTCTTTGATTCGAGTCGTCTGGGTAGTATCCGCCAAAGGCGAGATTGCCATTTCGATCGTAGATACCAATCAGTTGGATCGAGAGTGTTCGCATGGATTCAGCGCTGAGATTGGATCGCTGATAGGATTTGTTTTTATCGATGACGAATTGATAAGTGTCGTCCCAAGCGGCCCAATCGGCGAGTTTTTGATCGAGACTTGTAACTCGCGCGAGTAAGACCGATTCTGCGGCATGAAAGGCTTGATCAGCCGAGCTGGACTCGAGGTGTTTGAATTTATCCAAAATGATTGAGCGCATTGTCAAATGCGCCGCAATAGTCAGAACGACAATGAAGCTCGCTAAGACAATAAGTGCTTTGAATCTGAGCCCAAAAATAAAAGTTACCCCGTTCCCTCTATTCTAATCTCAGACTTTTATGACTCAGAGTGGGGAGCTTGGAATTGATGCCGAGCAGAATTGCTGCCACGCACCACCACATTCAGAAAATAGGAGTTATAAAGTATTTTTGGGTTTGAAGATTAATTTTGCCGTAGAATAGATCAGACATGTCGAGTAAGTTTTCTATTCTCTTGGCTCATGACGATGAAAAAGTTTTGAGTCAGTGGGAGTCATCGTTGAAGAGTCTCTCCGCTAATCTTGAAGTCTATAAGACTCATTCTGTGACCGAGACCTATGATGAAATGTGCGCGCAGACGCATGATCTGTTGATGGTCGACTATTCTCGACAAGACTGTGATGGCAAAAGGATTCTTAATCTCCTGGAGGATATTCCTGCGCAAGAGTGGCCACGACTCGTGGTTGCTGTCGCAGATATGATTGACCGGGGATTCATGAATATCGATGTCCCTAATCTCAGTTACTTGCGCCGGAATTTTAATCCCCATGAGTTTCAGGCTCTTTTGTCCGGGGCCCTGGGGCTCAAGCCCAAAACGAGTTTAGATGCCGGATTCATCATGCCGTTCATTCAGGGGACGCTCGACGTCCTCAAAACCATGGCGAGTGTTGAGGCCTCCAAAGAGTCCGTGAGTTTCTCGCCAAATGCCGGAGATTTTAAAATTTCTGGGGTCATCCCTCTATCGAGCCAAAATTTTTATGGCAGTATGGCGATCTCGTTTGAAGAAGGTACCTTTTTGGGAGTAGTGAGTCGTATGCTCGGTGAGGAATACAGTGAAATCACCGATGAGCTCAAAGATGCAGCTTCTGAAATTTGTAATCAGGTTTTTGGATTTGCAAAATCCAAGCTCAACGAAAAAGGGCATACTCTTCAGATGGCGATCCCTCAGGTAGTCATGGGATCTCCCATTCCTCATGGTGTTAGGGGGCAGTACATTACGGTCAAATTTAAGACGGATCTGGGATCCTTTTATATTGAGACCGTCGTTCAGTAGCCCCTCCATTCGCAAAACTTGCAAATCAGCGAGTCTTCAGCTAAATAAACTCCTTGGGTTTAAGGGTTAGCGCCTCGCTAGCTCCTAAAAAATATTAAAGTACTATCGAATTGAAACGGGAGTTTTTATGAACCGAACTTGTCTCATGGTTTTGGCGTTGTTTGCGTTACCATCAATTTCTTGGGCTATCGATGACGAAAGCTTAATGGCGAGGTATGAGTACAGCCGAAGACAGGCTGAAAAGAGACGTGAAGCCGAAGAAGCCAGGCGTCTTGAGGAGCTCAAGCATATCAAAGTTTTGGATGTAAACTCGGTGCTCAAAACCATCGCAGATGAAGAAGATTCTATTGCGGAAGTCGTGATTGTTTACAAATCGGGGGTAAAGGATCGGTACATTGCTCCGGCTCCAGTTGTAGAAGCTCCTGCAACAAAAGAGGAGGCTGTGGGTTCTGTAACTGGAGGCACTGCTCCAGCAAAGGTAGTGCCTTCGGCTAAAGAGCCTACATGGATCGAAGGTCGACGCTTTGCCGGCCGAAATGTTTGGTGAGTTGTAGTTTTTTGATGAAAAGGGGCTCCTAGGGGCCCCTTGTTCTCAGATCAGTACTATAGTACTATTGAGGGGTGTCCTTCTCTGGTAAGTTTGTTTTAAGGATTCCGGAAGTTTTGCATCGTCAGCTTAAGACGATGGCATTGCAGGATGGCAAATCCTTGAATCAACTCTGCCTCGATCTTCTCAAGCAGTCCGTTAGCCTTAATACTTTTCAGCTCCCCAAAAAACTCCAGGCGAGCGTACTGACAAAATGGGCGAGCACCCTCAAAGCTATCGTGCTCTTTGGATCCAAAGTCAGACAAACTGAGACCTCTGCGTCAGATATTGATCTACTGTTGGTCTTTGATTCTCAAGCCCCTATTCATCGGGAGCTTTACCGTGAGTGGCAGACCTTGATTGATTCTTTGCGAGATAAATCTCTCGAAAAATACTCTCCACAATTTGTTTCACTCCCTGAGACCGCGCGACAAGCGGGCAGCCTGTGGTCCGAAGTCGCGCTTGAGGGAGTCGTCATTTGGGAATCGGGGAGCGAAGTATCGCGAATATTAAGAGAGATTCGCTCCCGAATTGCCTCTGGAGAAATGGTACGCAAGTTGACTCACGGACAGCCCTATTGGGTGAGAAAGGATGAAGTCTCATGAAAAATTCGAGTCTCGCTTTGGATTATTTGAGTCGCTCTCATAAGCGATTGGTCGCGCTCGAAGCCCTCTATGGCGAAAAGGCTTGGCCAGACGTGGTTAGAGAATCTCAAGAGGTGGTGGAACTCTGTCTCAAGGCCTTGCTTCGCCAGCTCAATATCGAAGTCCCTCGCGTTCATGATGTGAGTTCGATTTTGGATGAGCACAAGAGTCGCGTCCCCACAAAGATGAGGTCTAAGGTGGATGAGTTCTGCAAGATTTCTAAGGAGCTGCGTCGCGATCGAGAGCTGGCTTACTATGGGACCGAAGATCTGACGCCCTCGGAGTTTTATAATGAGTCCGACGCTCAGAGAGCAAAAAAGCAAGCCAACACAGTCGTCTCAGGTGTTCAGGAAATTTTTGATATTCTCTAGTTAAAGAAGCCTTCACTTTTGGATATTTCGACTTCTGGTGTAATCGACCAAATGCTTTTGGCCTCGGACCTGGGACACAGCTGTCCCCGCGTTCAAAGTGTATCCTGTCAAATCTCCCCAAATCCCCCCAAATCTAGCGGGTATGAATATTGCAGATTCGTCCATTTATGTGCATGAAGATTGCGATGAAAGCATTTGCAGGCGTGGTATTTGTTTTGGGCGTTTTTTATTCAGATTCCTACGCGGCTCCACCCGAAGCCGGCGGGACAGATAAAGGCAAATTCGAGAGCTGGGCCAAACGTGCATACGATGAGTTGATCGTTGCAGGACAGGTGGGGGAGCCGCATTATAAGCCCGACGAGAATCTTCCGGATTTTTTTTTGATGTCCAATCCAGAGTCCCTTGAATTCCTTGAATTCAAAAAGATTCTAAACAGTAAAATTCAAAAGGCTATTCGAGAAGGTCATAAAGTCTTGCCAGATCTGACTTTGGGCCTCCTTCGCCTCGAGGAGTATCTTGCCTACAAGACGCCCCCTTCGTCGTTTTTGGATTTGGAACATGACTGGAGAGCGCTTATTCCAGTCGTCTTAGATGTTGCAGAAACTCCAGGACAGATCGTTGCTTTTGAATCTGCACGATCAAGGGCCTATGCGAGACAGTCGATTCCTAGCGGCGATACGGAGTTTGAAGCCAAACTGCTTTCTGTCTTTGCCCAAACGATTCGCCTGCGAGAAGAGAAGAAACATGGAAAGCTTTTCTTTGGATCCAGTAAGGCTGCGCCGATCAAAACAGATGAAGTTTTATTGATTTCCAGACTCGTTCGGCATTCTGATGGAGAGCTTCTTCGCACATTAAGTCACAACCAATTGCGCTCATTGCAAAGCCAGTTGAGAGATAGCTACGGACTCAAGGTGGGACATTTTTTACCCCCAACAAAAGAGGAACTTCTGCAATACCCAAACTATTTTCCGAATCAGTTTGATTTGAGATGGTTTGATTCGAAGGGGGCAGGGATCCTTTATAAACTAGAATTTTTGGATTGGAGGCGAGCCAATATTCAAGCGATTGATGCAGCACTCGGTAAGCCCAGTCAAGAATCCGGCATTAGCGAGCCACTCGAAAGCGTATTGAGTGAGTTTGAGGATCAATTGAGGCATTACTTCATGATGTCAGGACATCTGACTTCGGATGACGAAGCAGAACTTGCTTCGAGAATGAGAAGATTACTGATGGCCGGTCTTTTTGAACAAACAAGTGGTCCATTGAATCTGATCCACTTGCTGCAATTTGCCCGGGATAAAGGATTTGAGCTCGAGAATTACAAGGGCGCGACTATGGTTGGTGAGAAGGCTTTGGAGGCTGTCGCCAAGCTTCGTCTCACTCCGACGGAATGGCAAAAAGCTGTCAATCAAAGCAGGATTGGTAAAGAATTAAAAAAGGCATTCCCTCGATTGCTGGCAGGTTCGAATGACTCTTCATTGAACGCACGATCTCAGTTTGTTGAGCTGGTTCTGGCATTGGATCCCCCTCGGACTCAAAGAGAGTTTCATGCACTTATTGGCATGATGAACAATCCTCAGGTCAGAGAATTTGCAAGAAATAGGGGATGGAGAATGACTCCTTCGAAAGCATCTCGGTTTTGCTCAAAACTCCTGGGTGGGTTGAAAGAGATAGTGGGTCTCTAGATAACCTTTTAAAACCTCAGCAATTCAACTACTGCCTGAAGGCTTAAGTTTGCCTGGGCCATCACCGCCACTTGGGCTTGCTGGGTGATTTGGAGGCGTACAAGTTCTGCCGTTTCCTCTGCGATATCTGTATCTTCAAGCGTCGACTTTGCGGAGGCAATGGATTCGTTCATCAGGAGCGCATGCGAACTCGCCGTTTCTAGACGAGAGTGTAGACTGCCCAAGTTACTTCGTTCTGCCAAAAGATTGGAGAGAGCCGTATCCAAAATTGTAATCAAAGCTTGGGATTCTTGTGCCGTGTTGACGTTCACATCACTCAGAGCGCTGACATTCTGAGTTCTCGCTAAAAATACACTCATCACATCGCTGTTTGTTGCGGCCGTTGAAAAATCAAGTGCCCCGTCTTCATTAAAATCCTCGATCGCCAATGACGTGATCACGCTCGTCGCAATGCAAGAACGGCTTGCAAATGTGCCGTTTCCTCGTCCCAGATTGAGGTAGATGCCACTATCGGCATAATCGGCCGTTAGAATATCGAGATTTCCGTCATTATTAAAATCAACAAGATCCAAGCTCAAGTCGACCGCCCCCGCAGCCACTGCTGTGCTGGCTGTAAACACTCCTGATCCGTTGTTTTTATACACATCCGTCTGATACGCATCGTTTCCGTTGGCCAAGAGAAAGTCTAAATCCCCGTCGTTGTCGATGTCACCCACTGCCAAGTCAGTCGCTCCAAAAGTTGAGCTACTGTAATTGGTTGTTGCGCCAAACAAGCCGTTTCCGAGGCCGAGCGAAACTCCCGCACCTCCCGTGACACCGCTTGACGTGGCCACAATCATATCCAAATGGCCGTCAGCATTGAGATCCCTTAAGTTTATTTCGACGTCACTGGTGACGGAATAATAGGACTGGCTCACAGAAGTTGTCTGGGTAAAGGAGCCGTTTCCACCTCCCAAAAATAAATTGATGCCGGCGATGTTTTCGCGGGCCACCGCAATATCCAGATTTCCATCTTCATTGACGTCTCCAATTTCAAGAGCCACGGGTGCTGTGCCCATGGCCACAGTAATACGCGCTTCAAAGGTCCCATCTCCTTGACCCATAAAGAAGGAGACTTGGTTGATTCCGCCGTCCGCAGTGATAATGTCATTGATCCCGTCGTTGTTGATATCCGCGATCTTGATATCTCTGGGAGATGCACCTGATTGAATATCAAGCGTGCGCCGTGCTTCAAAGGTCCCATCACCCCGGCCCAGAGCTATAGAAACGCCATCCATGCCAGAGCCGGCGTCGTCAGCAGTCACGAGGTCCATGTTCCCATCATTATTGAGATCCCCGGTTGTGATGATGAGCGGCTGATCCCCTGTCGAAACGCTTTGCCCCACGCTGAAGGTTCCGCGCCCTGCCGTCTTTTGAAACACCTCATTGCTCAGCATTGAGCTCACACTGACATCGATTTGATTTTCTCTGTTGGCTCCAACCGTGAGACTCAAGGTGTTCAAGCTTCCATCGATCAACTGTGTGCCGTTAAACTCTGTTGTTGCGGTGATGCGATTAAACTCTGACAACAGACTCTGGAGTTCTCCATTGAGGTTCTCACGATCAGTGTCTGAAAGGGTAGAATTCGAACTCTGTACAGCAATCTCACGCATGCGCTCGACGAGTTCTATTTGAGATGAGATCGCCGAATCCGCAGTCTGCAAGAGACTCAAGCCCTGATTGATATTGCGAAGTGCCTGCGAGAATCCCCGGGCTTGTGAATCAAGCTGAATCGAAGCGCCAAAATCGCTCGCACCATCACGAGGGGAGTTCAAGCGCTTGCCTGTACTCAATCTCTCAAGCGATCGACTGATGGCCCTCTGCGTGACCTCCAGTCGATGAATAGTCTGATTCGCTATGGAGTGTTCGATTCTCATACGCGTTTCTCTTGCTGTGTGGCGTCAATCCAAGGTGACAACTCACCCTGGCGCTCACACCATTTTTCAAAACCTTTCTACGAATTCCATCGGATGAAATGTGTTGAGGATTCATTAAAGGTGGTCAGATTTATGCAAAGCTCTCGAACCAACAGAGCTTTTATTGAGTCGCTTCATTCGCGTCAGAAAACAGCAACTTTAGTGCCTATTCAGCACTAGATCGAAGCCAGCGAATATATTCCCCTTGTTGTGATTCTATTTGAACTCGCAGCGACACAAATTGAGGATCATAGAGATGAAGATTAATGTACTGTCGAATCCCATTGATGCCATTGTCTCTATAGGCTGTTAAAAGTTCTGAGTCCTTTTTGAAATATGGTGGCAGTTCGATATTGCGATCAGACAGTGCGTCCGCCAATTTTATCTCAGTCTCAATTGCGTAGCTTTCGGAGGCGATGAGTAGTTCTTTGAAGCCAGTAGCGATTTCTTCGTCTGGCATGGTTTTGTCGGGGGACAACTTTTTAAATTCCAAGACCATTGCGCGCGATTTGGTGGCATGTCGCAACTCGTGAACAATCTCAAACATAATATGAGAACGAAGTCGGGGGCCCCTTTGGAATACAATCTCTGTTGCAGGACTTGAGTTAAATTGCGCTTTAAAATCTGCAAATCGGGCCCTCGAGCCTTCATCAGAAAATCTTATTAGAGCCTTCGACTTTTGATGATCCGAAACCAGTTTCTTCCATTCCGGACCCAGGTCAGAAATAATATTTAGCCAATCCTCCAAATTCTTTGGAGAGGTCATTTTATTCAAGTCTTGAATGGCTGCTGACAGTTCCGCAGTGAAACTGGGATCCGTTCGGCCCTTTTCGAAACGTGAGACCCAAGTGAGGACTGATCCTTCTCTCTTTTGATTTTCAGCGCTCTTAGCTTTCTGAATGGTAGTGGGGGAGTGGGCGATGATGCTGCCATCATTTGAAGATGCTGAAATCAACCCTCCATCTGGCTTTTCAACGACCCGGATTATTCCCGATGGAAACCCATTGAGGGGACCAAAATGTTGATGCTGTATCGCTTGGGAACTCATGTCGACTGTCTTTATTTCAAGGTTCTCCAAATTAATGCGAATTAATTTTCCGCTATGAGTTCCCAAAATCAAAAATCGACCGTCACGGGTGTGCAATTTTGAAAGCAGCAGATCAGCACTGTCTTGAATAGGAAACTTCGTACCGACCAAAGGCAGAAACTCTGCTTCGAATTTCTGCAGAGCTTTATAGCTCACCAATTCCCTCTCCATTGATATTTTTTGAATGCCCTTTGTCCCAATCACCAACAAGGTGTTGGGCTCGCTTAAAAACTGAACACCAAGAGGATTCCCGATCTCCTGGGGCCAGGTAAAATCAATAGGATTAACTTTCTCGCCATTTATTTTCAGTAATTGGAGACTTCCATTCGACGCGAGCATGGCCGCCAGCGTTTGAGTAGAATTTATGGAAATATCAATGGGTTTGTGAGGGCCCTCAAGTTTGGTCGCAAGGAGGGGTTCCTTTTTCGAAACCTCCAGATACCTTGGCGCATCAACCCACTTTGGTCTCTTCGAAGCAAGAAAGTCATTTTGGAAATCTATCTTGTAGATAGTGACGGTCGTGATCACTGGATATTCAATACTCGGTAAGCCTCCAGAAGTACTTATTCGAGGTCTAGTGAGATCGTCTTTTTCAGAAATAGTTGTCAAGAGGGCCAATCGAGAGTTCGGAATGGAGACAATACCCAAATCTGAGAATCTCGCCCGACCATCAGGAGAGAGCTCATCTAATCCGATAAAACCTAAATACTTCAACGTGGATGAGTCCCAGACTTCAAAGTAATTTTCTTGAAACCCTTCCTGAGCTGTAATGAATTTGCCGTCTCCGGAGAACTGAATATTGTCGAGAGACCAAGCCATACCCCCAGATCCCTCCCCCGAACTTGTTCGGTAACTTTCTGGGACCTCAAGGTGCTTCATATGCGCTCTGTCATCAAGCTTTGCGACGTGAATCCTTTGATGATCTGAATGAAGGCTCGTATGACTTGAAAATACAAACATCCTTCCGTCAGGAGAAATTCCAATTGATCTTCCAATAGGCGGGGGATCAAATTCTATATTTGAGATTGGCCAGTCGCCAGCCTCCTGAGCCGCAAACGCCTTCAGGCGAAAGAGATGAGTTCCTGTTTGTAGGAGTTGATCTGTGAGTAAACCATGGGTCGCTTCTGGCAAATGTGTCGCAGTCTCTAAAATCTCAGAGAGATTCTGAGAGATGGATCTAAACTGTTGATGACTCTTTTCCGGTAGTTTAAACATCTCTTGCCATCGTCCATCCCTTCCCACTTGGAGAATCTGTGCAATATCAGCAAGAGGAAGATTCTGAACGCTCTCGGCCCAGGCATGAACGACTGCTTGATGAGATACAGCCGCATCAAGTGGCGGGTTACCCTGCAGGATTCTGAGCCGTTTCACAAGATCGCCACAGCTCTTCGGATTGCCAGCAGCGGAGCTGATGAATGAGAAATGTGAAAGGAGCAGCAGAAGAAAAAGTGATACATTTTTTGAATCTAGATTTTTGCAAAGAATCATCTCAAAATCTGAGTTTGCAATAAGTGCGCCAACTCAGAATGATTGTCGCGATAAATATTCATCCAGCTTCTCAATGAGCGCTCAGAGTGCACTGCTCACCAAGTGCACATTGCAATGAGAATCTATGTTTAGATTTTGTTCTTGCGTATGGAGTCTATGAAGTGGTTCAAAAATTGCAAAAGTAACGTTTATGATTTCAACAAGCCTCCTGTTTTTTTCTCTCACTCTTTCTAGTGATGGATCTAATTCAGACATCCCCTGTCAACGGAGCTTCCAACTTCTTTCAGAATGTCCGCAAAACAATGGATTTTGTCGGAGTTTCCCGATCTCACCAGGCGCCATGATGCCATCTTGGAGTACTTTGGGTTTGATTGGTTTAGCCGATGGTTCGCCCTCAGAACAGGCGTCTCCTTCACGAAATGCTGATGTGGGGTGGGTTGCCTACAATACGGGGCCCCTTCGAATTGCTACTCGAAGAGAGTCTGGTACAAAAAAATACATTTCAATGAGATTCTTTCCTCTCAGTCAAAATATTCTCAGTCTTCAGGCCTTTCCGGATCATTACAATCAGGGGCGACCTCTCAGCGGAGACCTTGTTTTGGTGGCGGAGCAGGGTCGTCTCGTTCTTGGACGTTTTGGACACGCTGGCGAACCCTCATTTCATTTTCGGCATTTCAGCTTGAATGAAGATCGTTTTGGATACTCAGCTATTATCGAGGCTGCACCAAGGGCTTTTCCATTTGGAGCACGCGCTCAAAGACTCAGATTTTCTGTTGTCGAAAAAGAGACGGGAGAGCACTTTGAGTTTGGAGGGCAATACGAGGTTCAGAGTTCGAATAAAGAACCTTCAATCTGGCAAAAGTTTCGAACCGCTCTCATAGGACCTCGAGGCTCTTGGGGCCCAGATTTTATCTGGATTGAGCCAGATAATGAGAATACACCTTCGAGCCCGCAATGAGTTTCGTCTCAGTCATTTGACCTATTGTACAAAATAAGGTCTGAGCAATTTCTTCGAAGAATAAAGACTATGCTCTTTGGGAAAGTCTTCTGGGTTGACCCGTTTCAAGACTTTTAACGACACAACTCGTTTGGAAAAATTCTCATCAACGAGAACCTGTTGAATCAGACCATCAACAAGTATTGGCGCGAAAATATAGGAGTAGTTTTGCCAAGGTTCACCGTGCCCTCCAGAGATATAGTGTGTTATCTCAGCGAGAACAACTTTCACTGTTTCACCGGATTTATATTCAATTTCAACAAGATCGCCTTCGGTAAGTGCACCATGGCCAATCAGCTCAACCCTTCGACCTGCATAGGAGCGATATAGCACGGATCCCAAATGAGACGACCGATATTCTATTAGTCTTAAAAATGAAGAGGAAGCGCACACTGGTGCACGGATAGAAACATAGGTCATTAAGGACACCTCTCAAATTGCGCAATGAGCACCGGAGTTTGTCCCTGAGCACGCTCCGTGTCACCGTAAAAGTCATCTAAATGCCAAAAGGCAGCTGGCATATCTTCTGCTCATTTACGGGCGCATGGAGGTGCGTGTGAAGCAAAGGTTTTCAGGATTGGTAATAGCAAGAATGAGGGTCGAGACCCTGTTCCTTTTGGGCGCGATAGCAGTCGTTGTTGGAGCTCCCGCATTTAGTAACATTGAGGCCAAAGTGGGATCGTTCGGGGGGCCGGCGGGTAACTTTGCTTGCAACGACGAGTCTCCTGCTCAGCTTGAGAGTGTTTCGGGTAGAGGCGCGGCGTCCGGAATAATCCCTTTCTACAGGAACGTGTTAACGATGGATCTTGAGTATGCACCAAATGAGGATGGCTTCTGCTCACAAACGGTCGAAGCTCTCAAGGACGAATGCAATGCGAATATGGTTGCTCGACTCTATCAGGATTTTGAATTCAATTCGCTTGAAATGAAAGCAAAATATCCGGAGGCCTATGCCAATATCGAAAGAGCAATAGCACAGGCCAGAGAGGCCGCTGTTTTGGAATGTGATAGCAACAGGCGCGATGTAGTCGTCAGCCGGATAAATCCTTCGGATGGAAAGTTAGTCATGGAGCGGTTGATAAATTCTCAACCAAACCCACTCTTTTGCCCGAACACCCAACCCCCAGAGCCCCGTCCCTATGATCCTCAGGATGAGAATCGCTGTCCGGGAGGGAAACCATTTGCAGTTGGATCGACAGTCATCGAGGAGGAGCTCACCAAGCCCTCTGATCCACCAACAGCGTACTACAAAGCATGTCGAGATCCCAACGGCAAGAGCTATGTAAAAGCATGCGAAGTATTGTCTCACGATGCACGCGCTTTCAGCTTTGATCACTATGATATTGAAATCAAACTTCTTAAAAATACAGTTAATGCAAGACCTCCATGTATGATGACGTGCAGTCTTTTGAGGGTCAACTTCAGAGTAAAAATCGATAGTGCCGGTTTTGAGTGTTATATGGCGCGCCCTGGCAAATGCGCCGAGCAATAGGCATTTTGGGGTATTAGACTAAATCAATTCAATGACGGAGGTTTATACAGTGATGAATTCTCAAACTTTCAAATCAATTGCAGTAGCTTTGCTCCTCTTGACTCAAGCAGGGCACGCGCAATCAGACAGCGGGCCAAACATAAAGATTGGCGAGTCTGATGCATTTCACAAAGCGATCGATCTTGTCACAAAAGTAAAATCAGAATGTATCCGACTTCACCAGATCGCTGCTAAACCTATACTGGAGGCTGAGAACGGCCCTGCATCGGTTGTCGTATCTCAGGATTTGCTGAATGACAAACGCCTAGACATTCGTTCACTCGTTTTGGAGCTTAGTGAACTCCCATTAGATCGAGCAGAGTCTCAGGTAGTTGAATCTCTTTTAAGCGGCACACTAACTGACAGAACCTGCGTCGATCCCTCAAATCTGCAAAACTCAACTCAAACTCGATAAGGAAAACACTCTATGAATAGACGAATCAAAAACGGGGTAGTGATGGGGCTTGCGATACTAATTTCTGCATCTGCTGCGTCGGCCCAAGATTTTGGCTATCGATATTTTTGGGAAGGACACGAAACTGAAGCTGTCAGTTACAAGCGATGGTCGGGCGGAGCCGAAGATCCAATGAATGAAGGATGGAGCTCGCCCCTCCTTGGAGCTGTTTGTAGTGTAGAGACATTTGGAGGTGTGGGACCTACGCTGAATCTCTGTCAGCTTCGAAAGGGCACGTGCCAGCGTTCGAACAATCCCTTGGACTGGGGCTACAACTTGGGCACTCTTAATCACTGCACTAAAACCTATGGCCTTCAGAATGGTTTTGAAAACATCAGTTTCACTGGGATCCACGCCTATGCCCCAATCTTGAGAGATACTAAATTGCGCAATATGACTTGTGTAGACTGCAATCTCCACGAGGCTTTTTTTGATAACGTTGATATCAGCGGCAGCAGTTTTTATCGTACCAATTTTTGGGGAGTCGAGTTTGCTCACGTAAATGCCCAGGGTACAAAATTTCACCGTGCCCACTTCTTGGTCAATTCGGGCGATAGTGCTCGTTATGGATACAAAGGAGCAACAGAGTATTACGGACAGTCGAATTTTGAATCGGCAGAATTTATTGAAGCTGCCGTGCAAGCAACTTTCAATGGTGCAAATCTGCGAAAATCCAACTTTTACCGCGTGGGTCAATATCACCCCCAGACAAATCGGATAATGACGATCAACTCTGATTTGCAGGACGCTTACTTTGGCTTTTCTAAATTTGTCGGCATTGATTTTCAGGGTTCTCACCTCTCACGTATTGACTTGCATCGAGTTGAGGTCGGCGATCTCTACAGCATGCGCAGTTTTGGAAGCAGTTTGAGAATGACGAATCTTAACGTTGTGAATGGTGTGCACTTTACTTCCAACAATCTGAATGGCGTCAATATGAGTGATTCTACAATTGGCGGTGTCTTTGGGATAAACGCATTTGGAGGTCAACTTACAGGTCTGAATCTGCAAGGGACTGTGATCAAAGCGGCCGTACCCATAAAACTTGTCAATATTGATGCGCGATCGATGTATATGAACAACACATTCCTTCAGTCGTCTCAAAATTTTCGCACATTTACGGCTCAGACGGCGAATTTGCAGAAATCAGTGTTTGTCAATACGGACTTGAGCGGTGCTAAGTTCTGCAATGCGAATCTTTTGGGGTCTACATTTACAAATGTGAATCTTATGGGGGCGCAATACGACTCCAAAACGATTCTCCCCTTTTCAGAAGCCGAGGCGAGCACCAGAGGTATGATCAAAACAGACGTGGATTGCGACTAGGATTTACCATCATGGGTCATCAGTCTCTATCCCACCATTCATCGTATTGAGATAAAATCTCCAGCAGACGGGCCGACCAGGATCGAGAGTCATTCTCACTAGATTGATCTCGATGGGGTTGGGTCGAGAAGCGGGCCAATCGACAAGTGGAATGATCCAGCCCTCAGTAATGGGCGGACGAATATCAATTGTAGAATGAATATTCATTGTACCTGAACCTACATACGTTGATGCGCCGACAAATCTCGACATTCTACTTTCTTGAATCCACTCGCCCGAACGCACATAGGCATGGATCATTGAATTTCCTCGAGGAGCTCCGACAAAGGCATCTGAGTTCGCAAAAACTAGTTCCCTTAACACCCAGTCCTGTCGCGAAACACGATCTTCAATCTTTTCACAATCTGCATCGCTCGGATTGTGGGAAATCTCAGAATGGAAAAGCCGGGAGCTTTGCTCGTAGGCATCAATGGATTCCTTAACAGGCGTTCTTACCGATATCTTCGTTTGCGAAAGAAAGGGGAGCTGCAGATGGTGCATTAAGACAAAATCGCGCAAATCCATCTTACTTTGTCTTCGATACACTGATTCTCTTTTGCAGCCTGTGCTCAGTACAATTTGGCTATGGGCAAAGTTGATGACTTCGCTACTGTCAAGGGTCTTACAGCTAAGCCCTCCATTTTGCGATCTCGGCAGCGTTGGTAGTTGGTTTAACACGAGACTTAAGAGTGCAACCGAAAATATAATGTTCATCTAAGGATTCTTAGCTCGGACGAATGGAGCTCACAACGAGCACAAAATGTGTCAAGCCCCTAAGGGTTGGGGGTGGGTACGAATCCCCTTGCGGGTGGCGATTCTTGTGAAGGCCGCCGCATTGGCCCAGGGGACTCCATGTTATTATGCAGAGCCCGTATGCGTTAAGAATCAGTAATGGTAGGCAATTTGATGTTCGCTCATTTCAAAATGAAAATATCGGTAACAGATTCGTTACCCTTGATGATTCTGTCTGGTTTCGAGGAACCAGGATTGAATTCGATAACAAAAATCCTTCTGCGATCGAAGCCGGTAGTGGGTTCTAGAATAAGATAGTCGCTCACGCCCAAAGGATCGTTGAGGCGAGTGACCAGCCACCCAAGATTAGATTTGAGATAGGTTCGCGGATTTCCCACTGTGGGTTTAGGCGGAAAAATCTTGGTAGCACCCGGCATTTTTTTCATAAATTTTTCGACTTCATTAGTGCGAACAAATCCTCGAAAATCTGGTTCGTAGTTTCGGTGCGCGACGAGAGTTCGTTCGCCGACACCAGGAGTAAACTTGTAGAGGGTCGTCTCGCTAGTTTCGCCTGTATCAAAGGAAACCTCGAGCGTTGATCTTGAGCCGTGCATCAGTGATTTAAAAATGACTGTTTTTTGACCCAGCGGAGTGTGGGTCCCTAAGACAGGAGGAAACTGTCTCGTCGCAAAGTCGACTCTGGGGTCATCGATGATTCTCAGAATTTGATTGGGGGAAAGTATCTTTGAGATATAGAGCATCTGAGCCGTGGCAGGAGCGGTCTTAGAAACAGGCCTGTGTAAATTAAAAACACTGGGAAAGTGCAGCGAATGCATTTTAGGCATCAGGGCCCTCACGCCTTCGACTCGGTCTTCAAACTGTCTTTGTGTCTCGCGAGGGCGCTTCGCAAACAATATAAAGGTGGGCACACCCTTACGCTCTGATTCACTTTCGTGCATCAGAGCCAGAAACATGTTCTCAAATTTAGAGCCTTTGAAATCAGTTTGAAGCGAGTGAGGCAGGGGCGGACCAGGCGATACATTTTCTAGAAGGCGCATTCGCAATTTTTGGAAGCTTCTACTAGTTTCTTTAAAGCCTGGCTGTAAAATTGCCTGCAGATCGACAAATTCACCTTCAGAAAATAAGCGAGCCAACGTTGTTGAACCTTGCCTAAATTGACGACCTTTTGGCCCATGACGATCTCTCAATGACTGGCCTGGAACAACAGAGAGGACTTCAGGACGAGTCAAGAATCTAGAAGTGAGTGCATAGGTCGCCTCCCAATCATCGGTAAGGGCGAATACGACTTCGAATTTTATTAAATCTAAAATGTCACTGCTCTTGGCAAAGGGTCTCAATATTCCGACATCCTTGGGCTGATTGAATTCAAATTGATTTCTGGGTTCTATGATAAGGTTTTCAATACGTGGATCTGCTCCAAACTCAGATTGCAGCGCCTTGCGCCCCTCCTGAGTGGTGACGATCTCAAGTCTTATCCCAGTGGGAGCGTCCTCGGGATCGAGAGCTTGGTCCATGGTTATGTCAAGAATAGCTCTTAAGGTGTCCTCAATGAGTCTTGCGTCGCGAGCTCCCAATTTGAGAAAGGATATGAATTCTGGACCTGCCGCTAACCGAGCCGCAATGTCTCGGCAGAGAAGCAGACCGTGAGGCCCGGTTGCATTCTGATTCTTGATCGAGTCTGCAAATGAGACCCTGCAGGAGAGTAAAATTAATAGTATCCACATACGAATCATCGGTAAGAAAGATTGCAAGAGCTGGACCATGTCAAGAGCGTAGAAACTGCTTGCGGGAACTTTCGCTGAGCACAAATCGTGCTCGGCTTTTTAAGACCGATAGATGTGAAATTTTGATAAAATATTTTCGAACTTCGCCACCGGGCCGCGATTTAACAAGATCGAGAGTGCGACTTCATATGCGCGAGTGGGGTATTCTGGCGACCTTGGTTCGATGTGTCTGTTGTATCGAACGCTAAGATTTCTTCAGCGCACACTGACTGTTCTTCAAAAATTTTTAAGGAATTGCCAAGAGAAGTTCTTCGATTGATTGATGTGAATAATCAATGGCCGTGACGCTAGAACTGAGGAGTGCTGATGTGCTGGAGCGAAATCCTTGAGGTGTACCCGCCGGATTCAGGAATCCTGCTCCAGGATGACGTAGAACTCCTTGATGAAATCCACGTTGACTTCCATCTGCATAAACAATTTTTACGCCAGAGTGTTTTCCTGCGATGACGGCTCCTGTGACGACCAAATCTCCCAAATTGAGGGGGCCGCTCCCTGCAAAAAGATCGGGATCAACATACACAGCGGGTCTAGGCTCTTGACCAGAATTGATTGGATCAGAAACTGCAGCAAAACTAGCTTCGAGTTCGAGACTTGGTTGATTGAGGTCGATGGTGGCGTGACCCGCTAGCACCTCTCCAAAAGTGTGAGAGGTGTTTGCAATCTTTGTATTTTCATCGATCCTGCCGGCAATGCCATTCAGACTGACAAAGGCTACATGAAATTCGTGAGGCAACAAACTGTCCTGACGTCCAGAAGGTCCACGTTTGAGAGAGTGCTCAAGCGTAATGTCGTTTTCAGATATAAAAGTAGACCCCGAAGTGCAGAGGCGAGCGATATGTGACGAGTGGTCAGTCCTCACGACAGTCTGAGCTCCCCGTGTAAATACCACTTTGTGATCTGGGAGCGATCCCGAAAATACAATTTGAGGTTGGCCGTTCTCTGCTTCTTCGATGACGGTGAGGTGACACTCGCCATCTATACTATTTCCAAATTCGAGAGTGGACTGCCGGATTCGTTCTTGAGGGTTGCCCCGAATGGCTCCTACCGTCAGAGCGTTGAAGCTCGAGTGGATATCAGAAATTGGGCTTTTAACATCGATGCCAAGATTCACCCCACCATTGAGGGCGATCGGTCCATTAATAAAGTTCTCATAGCCCGGAAGATTGAGTTGATTGGCTGCCTTGATATGGGTGCGATCAACAATATTGGACGATAAGATGCCATTGATCGTGAGGGGCTGATCACTGGGATTCGTAAAGGCGATAATACTTTCAGGGTCTTGGCCGTTGGTGAAGTGAATAGAGACTGGTCCATCAAAGATCCCGCTGAGACCTACGATTTCGGGAGGCTGGGCTCCCAGTATATAGGAATAGTTTTTAATCTCTGAGGGGCCTACATCGATAGTGGCTGTAGCAGAAACGACCAAGTCGTGAAGGGATCTTTGTACTCTCAGTCGAAAAATCTTAGGAAGCCTTTTTCGATCGAAGGTACACCCTTCGTGGACAATTGTGCCTCCTTGAGAAAACTCGGAATGACACAAAAGGCTGATCGATTCGCCAGGTTGAGGAACATAGCCGAGTTCGGCGAGTTCAATTCCTAAAGCATCCGTCTTTGAATCCACCAAATGGACTTCAAGATAACTTAAGAGCCGACGATTGAGATCATCAATCGTCGATTTGACGGCAAGTTTGGTCTGTGACGAATCCACCAGGTCTGACGTGCTCAGATGCAGTTGCCTTTCCTCAAGCATCGCGGAGCGCAAGCAGACAGAAGCGATTAATAGGACGACCAAGACAAAGAGAAGTCCATATCCCATGTATGATTGTCTTTGTTGAAGCATCATCATAAATTTGCAAGTGCTACCTAGCGGGAGTTCACTGATCCTCCTGATTCTGATCCACCACATTGAGCAGGCAGTGATTGCGAGGGCGGAGTACCGGTGATGATATATCTCATCGAGGTAATTTCTTGACGAACGTAGCCGGCCACATCGCTTGTGTCTGATATCGGTACACCACACCGCCTAGAGCAGTATCCCTTTCGACTGACAAATTGAGGGAGGACCGTTGAGTCGCTAACGCTCCCTGAGTCTTCAAGGCAGCTTGCGAGTGAAGGCTGACCCGAAGCAAGTGCATCGGCAACGTCTCCAGCTCGAGTGCACGCATATTCCGAAATCGTTCGAGCCGATGGATCGCTTGCTCTTTTAGCATTGAACGAAGTCGTCAGACTTGTCGACGATCCGAAGGTCTGTGTCTCATCAAACTCTGGAGTCTGCGGACGGTCGCGGCAACTGACATTTGCCTTGCAAAACGTTTGCTGATCTTCCAAGGGTGTGTGCCCTCGAAAGTCTATCCAAGATCTCCCACCGATCCAGTACTGGTTGGGATCACTCGATTGAGAAAGAGGATACTCGAAAACACCCTGACCTCTATTGAGTCGTTGGTCGGTTGACGCAAGGCAGGCACAGAGTGCTGCTTGAGCTTCGGATAATCCTTGGTCTCCATCAAACAAGAGGTAGGTATCTGACGCTTTGTTGTAGGTCGATGGGCAGGTTTCTGTGCGTTCGAGTTTTTGAGTTGCTTCGTTGATTTTAAAATTGCAAAGAGCGTTCCAATCAATAGATTGACCATGGACGGGACGTTCGATTTCCCCATTTTCGTCTATGTTGTGGGTCAAGCACTTGCATTGATCTTTCCAGAGCGTGAGGGGAGCTACGGTCGTCTGAGATTCATAGTGTGCTTTGAGCATGGCTGCAGTTTGATCGCATCCTCGATAGTAAAAGCAGTTGCGATGGCGATCTTGTCCGTTGGTAGAGACGATGAGCTGCTTGAGTAACGCTTCGTCTAGATAATAGTGTTGAGAAGCTACGGGATCAGAGTCCGTCCCAAGGCGATAATAAAAAGAAAGAGGCTGGGTGCAGGTACAGGCAAGCGATGCTTTTGGATTCTTGAATCTCGCCCAAGTTTCGCACGCATTAAAATGTCTAATCGCTGCATCCGCTTGCTCATTGTCCGTATATCCAAGATATCCATAGGGCTTCCATCCGGGCATATGACATTTTTGAGGATCTGTTTCACCTTCAGTGCAATCAGCGTGGCCAGGCGCGGTTTCGGCAGGAATGAATTTTTTTGTGACTCGATTCGTACTGGCGATGCAATAGTCTGAGGCGAGGGGATTTGATATCTCAGGATTGTCAGCTTTAAATCGAGGCTGACCATACCCCTTCCACTTTGGTGAATCTTTGTCGTCGCTCGTAAAAACTTTAGTACAAGCCCAGTTGCAGCGCGCACCCGCTCGATCCTCCGGATCACATTCGAGAGAATTGCCCGCCATCGATGTATTGAATCCGCTATGATCTCGACCCCCAGGCCTAAAAGAGAAGAGCCTTTCGTAGACAAGATAGCCTTCGCTGTCGGACAGAAAGCCGCCAAAGTCGATAGACCGCTCTTTGGCGACCGCGGGTTTGGGGCTCTTGAACTTCACCTGCATTCGGACTTCAGACACGTGATTCCATGTAGGGCACGGCCGATCTTCGCAGTCTGTCGGTAGTTCCGGGACAAATGTAGACGGAATAAAAACACCATCGTCTTTGAGCGCGGAGAACTGATAATCAATTTTTAACTCCTGAACTCCCTGAATCAGTAGTTCAGGGGCCCCGACAAAAAATGAGGGATCAAACGTATCGGACTTCAGGGGCTGACGAGTGAGTCGAGCCTCTTCGTCTACAAAGAGAGCATCAATACGGACCGCCTTCAGGTGAGTGGGGCTTCGATTGAATTCGGACTGTGGAATCTCGATTTGCCGCGCCGCTGCCAAAAACTGAACGGTATCGGAGGTGTCATTTTGTACCGTGACTCGTCTGGCAAGTGTGACAAGATTTCGATTCTCGAGACTGACAAGATAAAGCAATTGGTCGGCTACCGCTGTTTGCGAGAGGAGATCAAAAGTTGAGGGTTCTTTTGAATTCTGATTCTCTCGCACAAATTGTCCGGACAGAGTGCGAAGATTTCCGGAGAAGCTTAGAGTCAGCGGGAGGGAACGCTCGGGGGCAATATCTCGCACCAACAAAATTGCGTCTCGAACGGGAGCACCTTTAGGTCGATGAGATTGTCCCTTAATGGATGAATATTTTGACTTAGAAAACCCATCTATTGAAATCGTATCTCGAAAGTGAGCTGCCATGATTGACTCAAAACGAAGTGAAGAATCAAGAATCTGCTGACGCGCTTCGAAGATATTGACGGAATCTCGAGAACCAAAAAAGGAACGAGCTGCGACGAGCACGACAATAGTCGCCACGAGCGAGCTGACGATGAGTTGTACGACGCTAAAGCCTGATCTCGAATTTGATTTGATTGCTCTCAACATCCAGAGCCATATTCAGAGCAAGCTTTATGCCTTTAGGGGAAGACCACCAGAGCCTGATTCTTAAGGAGCACAGAGAGTGGCCTCGCCCAAATTTGTCGGTTCTGAATCAATGCGAAGAGGAGCTCCCGCATGTGAGAAACTCCCTCTTCGCCAACCACTTTTTTAAGTAAGTCGTTAGTCTGGTGTTTCAGCGAGATTGCAAGTCATATCCACGCCGCCTGCTTTGCAGGTCTTTGGCCAAGGCTGGCCCGGTGTGACAGGATTGCATTTGATCGTTGCACCATCCTGACCCGTGGTGCCTACACACGTGGCCTGGTCGGTGGCGTTATCAATAGTACATTCCATGGTTCCACAGTAAGTGAGACAGACTTGCCCTGTTTCACTCCAGAATGCTTCGCCGCAAGTGGCTGCATGTCCCGTGGTAATTGATCCTAGGACAATCGCTGAGATCGTTAAGAATATCTTCATACAAATTCCTCCTCATCGTATTGTGAGATCCTTTGGGAAAAAAACCAACGAGCACATTTTGTGCTCTCGGCCTGGCGTGTCTCAAGATCGTTGGTCGCTATTTTTAAAAACTTTGAAATTCTTGGAACACGGATCGTGTCCAAAGTCAGTAGATCGAATAAAGGGAGCTGGGGGTAAATTCATCTGTTAAGGAGCTAAGTCTTTACTGTTATTGAATTCTCAAAAGCGCAGGAGCTGCATGACCGTGGCGAGTTGCAGATTGGCTTGCCCCATAACGGCGGTAATCGCCTGCTGTTGTATTTGATATCGCGTCAGTTCTCCAATTTCGCTGGCAATGTCTGCATCAATGACGTTGCTTCGAGCCTCGTCCAGATTTTCTTGTGTGGTCAAAGTACTATTTAGCGCCGATGAGAGGCGATTTTGTTGAGCGCCGATTCTTGATCGGGTACTCAGAATGTTTTCAAGAGCTCGATCAAGAATACTGAGGAGGTTTTGCGCTTGCTCGACCGTTGAGATATCGACTTCATGAGTAGCGGAGACCTGTTGCGTGAGCGTGAGTAAGGTGATGATTCCCTGACTTCCTTCGGTGACGAGGTCTTTGACTCCATCGTTATCGATATCAGTGGCGATAAGGTTGTTCAAACTTACTCCAGTCGCAGGCAAGACAGTTGAAGAGTAAGTTGAGAAGGTGGTGAGACTTGTTGCCAGCAAAACAGAAAGTTCTCCACTCAGGAGTGAAGAGGCAATGTCGTAGAGGCCGTCACCGTTAAAGTCTTCCACAGTTATGCCACCTGTGGTGTTGTTGTTGGTTGCCGTCGTTGCAAAGGTTGAGCCGCCCGTAAAAACCGTGCCAGTTCCGTCGTTGAGATGTACCTGGACTCGGGTGACAGCAGCAAGCCCAGTGGCAGATGAAACAACATCCATATCTCCGTCTCGATCAAAATCAATTGAACTAAAATTATGAAGCGTTGCTCCCACCGTCGAAATCAGTCCACCAGCTGTCCACGAAGTCCCAGTCATATCACTCAGAATGGGTCTTATAGATCCCGCTGAAGCGCCTCGAATCAAAAGATCATCGATGCTATCGCCGTTAAAGTCTGCGACCTCCATTTGTGCAGCACTTTGAACCCCGGCATTGGCCGTGACTCGGGTTGCAAGTGAGCCCGAACCGTTGCCAAAGAAGGTTGAGACTCTCAATGTGAGGCCAGAGGATTCAGCGCTTGCAATGTCAATATCGCCGTCACCATTGAAGTCACCGGATGCGACGGCATTAGAATCCAACTCTGTCGCATAAGTGGTACGGGCTGAGAACTGGCCATTTCCTTGATTCAAAAAGAGCGAGATGGTGCGACTAGCCCCATCAGCAGTTACGAGGTCCACTCGACCATCCGCGTCGAGATCTACAAGGGCGATGTCTCTTGCGTTGGAATCTGTGGCAATAGTGGTTCGATCATCATATGTTCCATCGCCTCGACCCCAGTGAACTGAGATTGTGTCATCTGTTGTATTGAGAGCGATGATATCTTGATTTCCATCGTGATCCAAATCCGCCGAGAGAACCTTTGAAGCAGTTCCCGTCTCGGTAGTCGTTGCAGAAGCAAAAGTGCCGAGGCCTTGAGCATGTGTAAAAACAGAATCGGCCCGAAGATCTCCAATAGAAACTTCAATTGTATCGTCCTTGCGCGCACCTGCTTGAATGGTCATCGAATCGAGAGTCCCATCCAGAAGTGAAACTCCGTTGAACGTCGTTTCCTGGCTGACTCGTTCAAACTCTGCAAGAAGTTGTGAAAGTTCACCATTGAGTGAGCTTCGGTCCGTCGCAGAGAGAGTGCCTTGAGAGGCCTGAAGGGCTAGCTCACGCATGCGATGAATGAGCTCAGTTTGCGTCGCAAGGACTCCATCAGCGGTCATGAGCCATGAATTGGCTTCATTGATATTTTGGGAAGCTCGCTTTAATCCACGGACTTGGCTCTCAAGGTTTGTTGCGATAGCAAGGCCGGACGCATCGTCTCGAGACGAATTAATTCTCTTGCCGGAAGAAAGTCTCTCGAGGGCACGATTGAGCGCTCGGGTGGTAAGCCCGAGTTGTCTCTGCGCATTGAGAGCGGCAATGTTGGAATTAATCCTCAATTTTCATGACCCTCCACGTTAAACTTTTTCAAATAACACATCACTCGAATGAGCTTCGACCATCGTCGTCCAAAGAAACTCCAGATTCCATTGCTACACAGCCGCAAGGTCTCAATTCTTCTAGGGTTGTTTAAGACGCAAAGAAGCGAGTCATAAATGATACGAAGCAGCATTTTGTTTTTAAGTAACTTCATACCTGGTTTTAGTCGTCCAGGAGCAGACAGGTGCGGAGCAGCAAAGCATCTGCTTCAGAGATAATGCTTGGATTTCTGGGGACTTAGCCTGGGTGGTTCAAAACGCGTCATGACCAGTGTTACAATCTGATTATGTGGGTGGGTGTGTTGAGTTTTTTATTAGCTGTCGGTGCTGTTAAGGGGCCCAAACAAGAGAATGTTCATTCTGAGTCTGAGGATCATTCAAAGCCTTTGGTGCAGCTCGAAAAATGCGATCGTGACGAGTACTTCGCGCGGGGATTTGTATCGGGCAAGGACACGGAATATAGGAGTGATTGGGAAGAGGGGTACCAGTTTAGTTTGAACCCGAGTTCAGGGAGTTCAGTTGTTAAAAAGATGAGATTTTGGATCGTGGACAGCGAGGACGCCGAGTCTCGCATTTTTTCCAGCGAATATGCTTCGTGGCCCGTAGAAGAGTTGATCTTGGTCTCCTATAGTGAGCTTCTCTCGGACTGCATATTTTGTTTTGCAGTTGCTGAACTCGTTTACGAAGGTGGTGCCCAAGAAGCTCAGTGCGCCTGGTTTACGCAGGCGCCTCGCCATGGAGTGACGGTAGGCAATGGATTAGATGGTGATGGGTCATCCGCTAACATGAATTTTGGCGCCGAGTATACAGGTGCTGGTGACTCGTCTGGCTCTGGCGGATTTGGTTCGAGTTCAGGCGGGGGCGGCGTCTGTGGAGCTTTAAGCAACTCTGAACATTCGCCCAACGCAGCGGTGTCGATCGTTTTTGGACTTGGACTCTTCGGGTTATTGTTGGGGTTTCACCGTCAAAAAAGGCGTTATTAGTTTTGGAGCCTCTCCAAAACTTCTTTCATTTGGGCTTGGGATCCTGAGCCCGCTCGCCTGCGACAGGAAATAATTGAAAATTGAGTTGATAGATCGCAGTCGAATCATCCGTCGACGTATAAAGCGCGTTGATTTCTCGTCTGAACTCATTGAGCCTCTCTCGGATATCTTTTAGACTGCGCTCATTGACAGCAATGGTTACGGTGCCAAGCTCTCGAGATTCTGGAGGGAGTGAATCAATCATTTCGAGTCCCTTTTTGACCATCTCTCGATGAAAGTTGCGAACATGAATATTCATCATTGGGTTAGTGGCCTCTAGGGCCATTTCTTTTCGAATCCAGCGGCCGTCTTTTTGCTCAATGAGATTGAGTGATTCGAGAAGTTTGAGTGCCTCTTTGACTTCCCGAACACTCAGCCGGGTTGCGGCAGCAATCTCTTCTGCGCCCTCGGTCTTCCAGAGACTGCCCAACCCTTCGAAAATGGGAATATAGTACCACTTCGAAAAGAGATCGTATTCTTGCGAGAGCATCAGACGAGAAGCTTTGAGTTTCCGAGATTTGAGAAGATCTCTCAAAATCTTATCACCTTCTCTGGCGCTGACTTCGTGAGACAAACGTACGAGGCCCTCAAGATAAAGAGCTTCCTCGGAGGCAAGTTTTAAGGCTACAGAGATCTTTTGGGCAGTCTTGAGACTCAGATTCCGCTTCCCTTGGATAATCATTCTTAAAAAACTAGGGCTTCCGAGGCCCGCACGCTTTGCAAAATCTCGATTGGAAAACGTTCCTGTACTTCGTCCCCATTCTACGATCTCCGTAAGATAGAGACGATAGTCAACAAAGCTAAAAATCTCAGGCCGCTGCATCTCCATTATCAAAACTCATTGATGTGTCTGTGGCAAGTAGGTTGATCAGTCGATGCAGCTAGAGAGTGTCTGAAACTGACTCATGGTCTTGTCATGATAGATCCATCCCGGAGTCAGCAAACAACGAGGTTGAGCACTGCTCGCATCGAGGCGAAGCCTGTATCTAAATTTTTGACCTGGATTCAAGAAAAGCGAATCGTGAAATCTCTCTGGTCCTTGACTCATTCCATTTGTATTGATTCCTACAAAATGCCAAGCAATTTGCCGCCAGCCACCCGGAGAACTCTGGCTTTGTACTTCGAGTCCAACATAGAGGGGGTCCATGCAATGCATTTGAATCGAAGTAGTGACGTAAGTAGTTTGTGTCGCGGTGTTCTTAAACTCGAGTCCCTTATCCAAGAAGTCACTCAAGAATGCGGATGTTTCAAAGTCGGAGGGACTATATCCAAATTCAATGGGAACAGGGTCAGAAAGCTGAAAGAGCTCGCATTGATTGTTATTGTGGAGGCTGTTTGAAGCCAGACTTTCCTCGTCGCTTCCTCCGCATCCGGAAACGAAGAGCATTGAGACCCAAGTGAGGTTTGATAGGGGAGTGAGAATCCATTTCATACTGTTCAATGAATTGCAAAACTAAGGCCCTCGTCTTCTGTCCACAGAATCGTCATTGAATATGGGCACTCATTGAGTCCACGCAAAGAGATCAAGCCTCCCCGAAATTTTTGCTGGACAGCTCCTTCGCACGCAGGGGCACAGATTTCTCAGGACACAGGTAGTGCTCCGAGTATCCCAACGCCGCGCGGGCAAGAATTTGGGCACAGGACTTGAAGTCAGTTCTTTCGAGAGGAGCACCAATGCGAAATGTGACTGCCAATTATTCATTCTACAAAAAGGTCCTGGTGATTTGTGGAGTTTCCATTTGGTCCTTATTTGCTAGGAGCACTTTGTTGGCGAGCCAGGAGTGTTCCAGAATAATAAAATCCTTACCAAGAATGTTTCTCTTGCATATCCCTGCCTCGCACAAAGTTTATGGAGGAATTGAGATCGCAGTGAAAACGTCTCGAGGCCGTCGATTTGTGCCACCACTTGATAATTTTAGATCCGCCAACACAGCTGCATTCAGAGCCTCCGAGCTTGGCTATCGAGATCCAGTGCAAGATCTGAGTACTCTCCGTGACTTGCTTCGGATAAGTTATAGCAGTCCACGCGATCTTGCGATCAAGCTGGCAGATGTCTTTGAAGTCTACCGAGATAAGAAAGAACGTCGCGATGTGCTCGCTCTGGAGTCTCCTGAAAACAGCTTTGCGAGATTTAGGAGATTTGACTCCATTTATTTTGATTCCGCAGATCGAAGGCTGGCTCCAAAGGGAGGTAATAAGTACGCCTCTGTGCGGTGGTTACAGGAGTTCGATGGATCGGATTTTGGAACGATGTCGATGCCAGCTCGCTCTTCGGCCATTCTAGAAACTCCATGGCAAGGCGGAGTTTCCCTAGGCACAAGAGATGTGCCACCGACACCAGACTCTTTCCCAGTAGGAACTAAGGATCCTGTTTATTTTTTTTGGACAAACTTGTGGCAAATCGATCTGCTTAGGCAGGAGGGAGGTGCGGATCCTTTCAAAGTAAGTCGTGAGCTTTATGCGAGCGGAGCTCAAAATATATCTTTGTTCCCTCAGAGCGCCAACAAATCGCCACAACGTTTTAATCCGCCCGTGTTGTTTACCGATATTGAGCTCATACCCAGTTTGCGGATATTCACGCATCGGCTGTCGATGGATCTCGTGTACTACGATTTCGGAGGTGGTCGCCATATTGTAGGCCAAGTCAATTTTGATCAATCTTTGAGCTCGGACATCTCGTCCCGTGGGAGGATTCCTGTCAATCACACTGAGATAAAAATCAAACTTGATCCATTGCTGGAGACATCAGAACTTGCTGTTTCTCTTGCGCCATTTGAATTTATGCAGACTCTCAATAATCTTTTGCCTACCTACACTCGATCAAGCGGTGAGCAACAAAGCAAGTTCGATACCGCTCACCGCCTTCTTTCAAATGAATATCTCAAAATGGATCCCGAAGAGGGTGACGAACCGGATTTGCGAGTCGAATAGACTATTTTTATGTATTGAAAGATTATCGGACGCTTTTTGACGAGTGAGCACACTCAGTATCGGCTCAGAAGTGAGTCCTAAGGCTGGCACAGCTTTTGCAAAATGGACAAGACATGTGGAGAATGAATGGTGGGCCTATTGTTCCCAAGTTTAAAAGGTGAATCTTGTGTATCAAAGCTTGTGGGACTCTTGGAAATATAGTCGAGCGCTCCTGGTAACTCATTTTCTTCTCCTCAGTTGCCAGTCTCCCATGAGCGTGGAGGAACGGGCATTCCGTACAAACGGCCTCTCAAAGACTGGCAATGTGATCTGTGCTGCTGTCTATGATTCATCAGAAGGGAGTCAGGGCCCTGTTGCTACATTCTGTCCTTTCGGGGGAATGGGAAATATTTGTAGTTCAGACAACACTCGCACTGAGCAAGGTTCCCCAACTTGCCAGCATGAATCTCTGAGTTGGTATCAAGACGCCATCTATTTTGCCTCAGGGCGAGATACACAGGGTCGAAAGAATAAGGGGGCAAGGATTTATAAAGAAGTTGTCATGGGGCCAGGTACTTTAGAAATCACTCGAGCCCAATCCGCATCTTGGCCGTTTGGGCCCGAGATCGGAATTCATATTCCGTCACATATTCGATTGAGCGGAAGTCGCGATCCGAGAAACCCGACCTCCATACGGATGAGCAACTGCGTTCTGAATACGGCCCGGACCCAATGTCTTGGATCTGCATATGGCAATCCTAACCTCAATCAGCTTTTATTGGTGAGTGACGAGCGATTTGGGAGTGGCATTGCTTTTTTGGAGCAAGCGCCAGTTCGAGATGTTGAGTTGTCTCATTTTTCAATTAGTGCATTTGCGGGATCGACTGGTAGTCGTGATGGATTTTGTGAAAGTAAGTACGATCGAGGCAGAATCGTTGTGGATTCGATCGTTCGAGTGGCGGCTGCGGAGTCGGGATTAGATATTTCGTTTCTTGATATTCAGGGCTCTGCTCTCAATGCAATCGATTTAGGGTTTCTTCTGACGTGGGTGCCTGATACATATGCCACTGATTTGTGCTTTCAGAATTTTTGTCCTGCAAAAAGGTGGATGGTGAATGGGACAAATCAGCAACCCGTGCAAATCCATGACAACAAAATCTGTGCTGCAGGGCTAGGTGGTGTAACCGTCATTGGGCGGAACGTAGATGTATTCAATAACACGATCTCTGTTGATCAAAAGGACTGGACGGATGATCGAGTCAATTATGGTGTAACAATGGGAATCAGCGCGGCATTTGCTGGCAGCGAGGATATCTATATTTTTCAAAATCGAATCATAGGGGCGGACTATGGTATCGGAACAGACGGATCGTATCCTTTGCATACAAGTGTTGAACTCTACAAACAGGAATGGCCAAAAATCTATGATCGAGCGTCGAATGAGTTTAGAGATCGCTATTCCGATGGAATACCGCTGGATCATAACGGGCAACTAGCCTTTCTGACACTTGAAGATTTTTTGAGAGCTCAACAAACTCTTTTCAATTTGGCAAGTGGAGCGGTGGCTCAGTCCCAAGACCCAAAAATTTTTGATTTTGGAGTTTGTGCGAGATTAAGGATTCATTCGAATGAGATGCAGAGATCTACAGTTGGTATCTCACTTTATAAAACAAAATCTGTGTGGGTTGAAGAGAACAGGATTGAAAGAGGAGGAAGGGATTCTTTTTTCCCCTTCGGAATTTTAATTGCAGATGCTCGAGACTCTTGGATTGGTGGCAACCAAATTGAAGGAGCACGTGTGGGCGTGCAACTTGTGGGACGACCGGCAGTCCTCTCTAAATACGGAGCTTCGTTTAACGGAATTGGTGTGATCCGTGACAACACTTCCCAAGTGTTTCATATCCGCCAAAATATCATTGAGAACGTCATGCAAGCCGTAGTCTTTCGGGAAGCTGGAGAGAACAATTCAGTGCGGCATAATCAGATAAGTCTAGCAAGCGACTCGGATGCACGTGCTTGCGACTACTCTGGTGGAATTAATTCTGACCCTTTTTTGGATTGGACCACTGGGAACTCCGTGGCGGCTTGTAATGAAGACTACTAAAAGCAATTTTCACGAGACCATTTTCCACTCCCCCAAGGCCAGAGGGGAGAATGCTCTCAGGGACTCGATGCGAACAGCATCGAGAGTTACGGATTTGGTCGAGGTTCGGTGAATGCATATAACACGAATCCCGAGCGAGGCAACCGGTATACGAGAACTCAAATAGTTTGTTCGAATCTTTTAGTTTTAAGTTTTGCGTCAAAAAGCAGCGTTCTTAATACAACCTTATTTATAGAAGGCTCGACCCTTTCACTCTGAACTTTGTAAAATCTACGCGAGGGGAGAGGGCAATGTTACGAAGGTTTTTACTTCTGGGTTTCATTTTTTTATCTGGGGGAATTGAAGCTCGAACTGTTTCTGTCATGAGCTACAACGTCCTCAATCTGTTTGACACTTTGGATGACCCTCACACTCGCGACGAAGATTTTACGCCGGATGGGGCTAAGCGCTGGACGAAAGAAAAGCTCCATCAAAAAATGCTTCATCTCGCAGAAATCATCCTCAGCATCAGAAATACGGGGAGAGAATCCTGCCCTGATATCCTCGGTCTCGCCGAATTGGAAAATGGTTCTACTCTTAAACTTTTTCGAGACAAGTATCTGGCCGCTTGTGGATACAAAACAATGGTGATCTCAAAACAGCATCCTGATCGAAGAGGGATTCAGGTTGCCCTTCTTTCCAAATTCGGTCTTGCTGGGTCTCCAGTTGTTCATTTGGTCTATAAGGGTGGAAGGTTTATTCAGGAAACTCCTCTTCAAGTGGAAGGGCACCGACTTGTGATATTCATGAACCATTGGAAGAGTCGGCTCGATATGGGAAGCGGAAATGACGGCTCGGATATGCGCGCCATAGGCGCTCGAAAACTCAAGGAGCGTGTTCGGCACCTACAGGAGGAGAATCCTTTGGTCGATATTTTAGCGCTTGGTGACTTCAATGATGAGTTTGAAAACGATTCGTTTCAAAAAGAACTTCTAGTGACGAACGACCCTCGCAACCTCTTCAAAGATGAAGGGGGGGCAACATTTTGGGAGTCTAGCTTTGATCTTTTGCGATCCTCGTTTTTCCGCGAGACGGAGTTTCCTTTTTACGATGAGACGTCAGATCGTGAATACTCGAAAGAAGAAATGTTCCGACTGATGCGCTCCACTTATTATTACTCACGCAGGAAGGAGTTTGAGCAAATCGACCATATTCTTTTGTCGTCGGGGCTATTTGATGAAACAGGATTGAGGTTTACTCCAAACTCATTTCGTATCGTTCGGCATCCAAAGTATACAAAGCAAAAATTCATTCCTATTCCCTTTAAGATGGAGGCTGACGAAGGTCCGGCTCTCGGCGCTTCTGATCATTTTCCAGTACTCGTTCGATTTCAAACGTCGGGTACAAACTGATTTGAAAGGAAGGTGGTAACGGAGCCGATCTTGATAACAACTTGTTGGTATAAAATGCTCCCTCTGGTGGAGGATTTTAGAAGCAGACCCAGAAAGGGATGAACTCGAACTTTTTTCAGAGAACTATTGTTTCTTTTCAGTCAATTGATCGAGAAAGTTTTGAATTGCTTGCTCCAATTTTACTGGATCAAGAGATTTGAGGTGCTCAATCACGATTGAATTATAAGCTTGAAAGAGTGGGTGAGTTTTCAAAGTTTCGATGTCTTTTGTGGCAAGAATTACTGAAATTTTAGAGGCTTCGACAGTTCCATCAAAACGGCCAACGCCTGCGACTTCTTTCCCTGCCTTTATTATGTTTTGATTCGAATCGTAACTATACGCCGCCGCATCTTTCAACTTAAAGGGATCGATGATTTGAACGATGGGCAATAACTGATCGACTCTTGTTGGAGAGAGCCAACCCCCTGAATAGATGTTTGTTAACTTAAAAACATCAACAGAAGTCTCTGCGTTTCCTAAAATCCCAGTCGTTTTGTCGAAGACAATGGTGGCATTCATGCCTTTAAAATCTGAATCAATAAGTTTTCCAATATTCTCGTATGGAGTGGGCTTCTTTGCGTTGAGATCAATCTGTGTTTCAAAATGCTTTAGATTTTCCAGAGACATTTCTTTACTGGAGTCACTTAATTCAAATTTGCTCAATTTAACGGAGGCAAAAATATTTTGCGGTTCTAACAGGCGTTTGAGTCCACTATTAATTGAGTTTTGTATTTGGGTGCCTTTGCTAGCTATTTGAGCCTGAAGTTCTTGCTCTTTCTTTTGCTCAGTAGATTGTGGTTGAGCTGGAATTTTATTATCGCCACACCCGATAGTGTTTAAAGTGAGCGAGAAAATGAACAGGAGAAGAGCTAAGTTAGGTTTCACGAGTTTCATTTCAATCCCCTAAAAATTGAGACTGTAGATATCACGTGTTCTTATCCTTTTATAGATGGGGCAAATATATATTTGATTTCAATAGGTTAGAAAATGCTCCCTCTGGTGGACGATTTTAGAACCGCTTGTTTTGAAGCACACCGACAGTGGCCCGACTAGATGAGAGTTGGGACATCGATTTCCAAAAGCAGAGAATTTGTTTACTATTTCGAGCAGTAGAGCCTGACGTTTTGGCATGCTGTTTGCACTTCTTTATTAGCCATGGTTAGGCGATGCACTCTTTTCGTAATTCTGATCGCCGCTCCTGCAATGGTCGAGGCGGGTGACCTTTGCCGAGTCATCATAGAGAGTTTATATACTCGAATGGCATTGGTCGCTGAAAATCCTCATTCTTATCCAGACTTGATTTCTGCTGGAGAGGGCTTTGTATCACGTGAAGATAAGAAACAAATCTCTGGTTTGTATGAGGCACGATTCCACGGCGTCTTCGGTGGCATCTCGGGCAACGACTGGATTTTTCCAAAAGTTATTCGGCCCTTTCGCATTGAAACAAGTGAAATCAGAGACTCGATGTTCAATCTCCGTGTGCGTCGCATGTCAGATGGAAAGTTTTATTTTGAAATCAAACCGCGTGTTAAGGGATTTGTCGAAGATAGGACACAGCTTGGCGATCTCGTGTACTCAACCGTTTATGAATCCGTCGATAAAACTCAAAAGAGGCACCCAAGCTTCAATCCCAGGTTTAAATTCGACGAGCAAGCTTTGAGACTTAATGTCGATGTTTCGAATTCGGATCCGAAGGCGTCGGCTGATTTTCTGAGCTACGCTGTCGACCAGATGTATGCTCATAGGCGCGAACCTGTTTCCATCCTCGATCTCCTCATCATGGCTCCAAACGAGCATGGTCCACGCGAGACGGAGGAAGACGATCAAGCTCGACCTGGCGAAGCTAACGAGTGAGGCTCGCGTGTTTTCTGAATGGACCCGAATAATAATGCTCCCGGGGAGTTTGGAGATTCAGTGGCATTGTGGATTGATTCACTTGTTGAGGGTGCACGTGCAACAGAACCCTCGCTATTCGCTCGGCTTCTGCCCCCAAGGGGGGTTCAAATCCCTCTCTTTAAACAATTTTTACGAGACCACTTTCCACTCCAACAAGGCCAGAGGTGAGAAAATAAGGGAGTGTATAATGAGATACATGACCGCAATTTTTGAGCCGATAACGATGTTGGGGTGGAAAGTGGTCCGTGAAAATACTCGTCGGACGACGGAGTGTGCGAACTCTTGGACCCCAACCAATAATCTCAATCAAAACGGGGTTTTGTTACGAGGGGAGTGGTAAGCGACAAAATCAGCTGATCGATAATTCCAGGGCTAGATTTAAGTGTTGAAGTGAACCTTCTGAGAACACTAATTAATTTTCGAATACAGCTTTCCGTCAAAAATTTTGCCGTCTTTTTTGTAATAGCTTCTTAAGTGTCCTTCTAAGCTAAACCCTGCCTTTTCAAGAACTCTACTTGAACCTGTATTGAAATAGAAAACGGTAGCGGTAACTCTTATTAAACTTAATTCGGTGAATGCAAAATCACACACCTTCCGCACGACATCGGTCATGATGCCCTGATTCCAGAAGGGTTTAGCTAACCAATAGCCAATTTCTGCTTTATGCGATTTTCCGATCTTAAAATCGTGAAATCCAATCCCACCGATAAGATCATGACCCTTTCGGATCGCCCAATTTACGGAGCGACCTTGAGATTTTGTTTCTTCAGCCACGTGATTGATCCACCAATCCGCATCTGATTGACGATAGGGAAATGGAATGGCCAACGTCTGGTCGTAAATTTGTTTTTCTTTGAGATGTTCGACGAAAGAATTTTTATCGCTTGACCGAATATCTGTTACAAACATCTGGTCGTTGATCTTCAGATTCATTACTGGGGCATACCAGGTGTTCGCACACTCAGACAAGATGCTCCCGGGGAGTTTGGAGATTCAGTGGCATTGTGGATTGATTCACTTGTTGAGGGTGCACGTGCAACAGAACCCTCGCTATTCGCTCGGCTTCTGCCCCCAAGGGGGGTTCAAATCCCTCTCTTTAAACAATTTTTACGAGACCACTTTCCACTCCAACAAGGCCAGAGGTGAGAAAATAAGGGAGTGTATAATGAGATACATGACCGCAATTTTTGAGCCGATAACGATGTTGGGGTGGAAAGTGGTCCGTGAAAATGCTCCCGGGGACGGAGGCACGATGAGTAAGTGCCGACGCTCCGAGCCGATCTTGATAACAACTTGTTGGTATAAAATGCTCCCGGGGAGGGATTTGAACCCCCGACAGGGTGGTTAACAGCCACCTGCTCTACCCCTGAGCTACCCGGGAATATAAAGAATGCTCAGAGACCATCGAACTTAAGTTTTTAGTCGCGTCTATTCAACTTTTTTTCTTAAAGTCTAAAGGTGGGCCGCTTCTCGAGGAGGCCTACTTCTTATCTTTTTTGAGTTCGAGCAAAACCAGCTTGGCGACGGCTTTAAGGGTCTCAAAAACGCCCTGACCATTCATGGCCACGGCTTCAAAGTCAGGGACTCCATTGGGATTGAGAAGCTTTCTGAGGTCCTCGACCGAAGAAACATTGGGCAGATCCCTCTTATTGTACTGAATCACAAAAGGCAGATCATTGAGGTCATAGCCCTGCTCTTTGAGGTTAATTTTAAGGTTTTCGAGGCTCTCCAAATTGGCGTCGATGCGGTCTTTTTGAGAGTCCGCCACAAAGACGATTCCATCCACACCCTTCAAAATCAGCTTTCGCGAGGCATCGTAAAATACTTGTCCCGGCACCGTATACAAATGAAACCGTGTCTTGAATCCACGGATTTCTCCCAAAGCCAGCGGCAAAAAATCAAAAAACAGAGTTCGCTCAGTTTCTGTGGCGAGAGAGATCATCTTGCCCTTAGCCTGCGGAGCCGTCTTTTTGTAAACAAACTGCAAATTAGTGGTCTTTCCGCAAAGACCGGGTCCATAAAACACGATCTTACAATTGATCTCGCGATTGGAATAATTAATGAACGACACGGCTTAGCGTCCCATCCTTTCGTTCATTTGTGAATCTAATCCCCCCAGAGTCATTCCATCCAAAGCCTCACCCGCGTTTTGCCCCTTGGGCAATTGAGCGAGAGCTTTTTTGAGTTGCTGTATCAGAGGCTTGAGCGCCACTGAATTCCAGGGACACTTCCATCCCACCAGCAGCGTTTCGGCCGTGATTTTTTCAAACCACAGGCCCCCTTTGGCATCTCCGAGTTGCACGGCAGAGACTTTAAATCTCATCAGTTCGCTCAAACCCTCGCTCGCCGCGTGAATCGACGCCGCTAAGCTTCCGAGAGTTGTATAATCGAGCTTGGCTTGCTTGCCCCCGCGAAAGAGCGGATCTCCATAAGTACTCAAAACAAAGAGTGAGCCTTGCGGCGCCTTTACTTTTTTGAGGTAGATATTGACGAGGCTTTGACAAGTATCTTGCCAAGACTTTGCATCAGACTTCTTTTGAGTTCGAGAGGGCATACCTCAGTTATGTTACCGAAGGACGAGTCGTGCTTCAAAGGCTTTTCCAAGGCTGATTTGGTCTGCAAACTCGAGATCGGTGCCTACGGCCAATCCAGAGGCCAATCGGCTGATCGTGATCGGGGAAGCCTCCAATTGCTTGGTGACAAACTGGGCTGTCGCATCCCCCTCGACGGTAGGGCTCAGCGCCAAAATTACCTCTTGGAGGTCCAAATCCTGGCGAATTTTTTGGACGAGTTGGGGGATTCGGATGTCATGCGGACCAATGCCTTCCATGGGGGAGAGGAGGCCATGCAAAACAAAATAGCGTCCTTGGAACACATTCAATTTTTCGATTGTAAAAATATCCGAAGGCTTTTCGACGACGCAAAGAGCTTTGGGGTTTCGGACGGGACTCGTACAAATCGCACAAGGATCTTGATTCTGCGATGTGACGGTAGCGCAAGTGGAGCAGAATTTAACTTCGGAGAGTTTTTGAATCGCCTCGACAAATCCCGCTCGATACTGCGGATTGGCTCTCAACAGATAAAATGCCAATCGCGTAGCGGTTCGATCGCCGATTCCGGGGAGGCGTGCCAAATGTTGAATCAAATCATTCATGATTTTTTATGACTTTAGGCCGCTATGGACTTTTTTTTTAAGAGAATTTCTTCAAGAGCGGCCAAAACTCGATCGGCTTCTTCTGAAGTCACCTCTGCTCCCATACTAAACCGGAGTCCGGCCATCGCGTCTTTTTCTGAGAAACCCAAATGCAAAAGTGTTTTAGAAGGTTTGGGCATTCCTGACGAACAAGCAGAGCCACTGCTGACACAAATATTTTTGAGATCGAGCTGCATGATGAGCTCAGCGGCGATGTTTCCCGGAAACACCGCAAAGCATGTGTTTGTAATTCGGGGAGCTTTCTCGCCTACGATCTTGATTCGAGAATCCATGCTCTTGAGTTTTGATTCAAAATAATCTCTGACCTTGCGAACTTTATCCTGAAACAGGGGAACCAAGCTCTTTACTTCTTCGGCCAAGGCGCCCGCGCCCATAATGGCGTGCAGATTTTCGGTTCCTGCTCGACGCTGACGCTCCTGTGCTCCGCCGCGAATCAGCGGAGCCATCGTGACACCGGTGCGTTGGTAGAGGAGCCCTACGCCTTTGGGGCCGCCGGCTTTATGAAAACACAAAGTCACACATGAAGCTTTGGACTCTGTGAGATTGAGCGGCTCGCGCGCCAAAAACTGAACAAGATCGACATGAAACGGAATACCCTTAGCATCGCAAAGCGCGGCGAGTTTTTGCCACGGCTGAATGACGCCGATTTCGTTTTGCGCTCCGATAATAGTACAGAACGCAATCTCATCAGGATTTTTGAGGAGAGCTTCGAACTCGCTGACTTTGATTTGGCCTTGTTCATCGACAGGAGCCAAAACAACATTGGCCCCAAACTCTTCGGCAAAAAATTTGAGATTTTCGTAGACGGACGAGTGCTCCAAGGGGGACGAAATAATCGTTTTGCGACGAGGGCTTTCTTTGGTGCGAGACATCCAAAGTCCCCAAAGAGTCATCAAATTTGACTCTGTCGCCGAGCCCGTAAATATCAACTCCGAGGGCTGAATATGGAGCAGATCAGCCAATGTCTGGCGCGCGGATTCGAGAGCCGCTCGGCAGGTCTGACCCATCGAATGGGCAGAGCTCGCATTGGCGCAGTAGCGATCAAAAGCCTCAATCATTCGCTCTTTGACGAACGGTCTGAGGGGGGAGGTTGCGTTATGATCCCAATAAACAACAGAGGGGTTGTCCGACATCCCCTCTGGTTACCTCAAAATGCCTATTCTTGACCACCCTGGATATTGAACTCTACACGTCGGTTTTCGGCTCGGCCCTGGGGCGTCGAATTGGTAGCTATAGGCTTTGATTCTCCAAAACCGAGGGCTTTAATCTTCTTTGCTGGGACGCCCTTTTTAATCAAATAGGTCCGCACGCTCTTGGCGCGATTTTCGGAGAGCTTTTGGTTGGATTCATCAGAGCCAATATAGTCCGTATGCCCTTCGACCTGGAGTCCTTTAAAGTCTTTGGATTCAGTCAAAATTCCAGAGACCTGATCCAGGATTCCAAACGAATCTTCTCTAATTTTGGCCGACCCAAACTCAAAGTAAATCGCATCGGGCAAGATGATTTTGTTTTCAACGACGACGGCTTCCTTGGGCTTTTCCATGGTGATTTGTCCGAGCTCGGTTTTTTGGCCGGGCGTAACGTCGCAGTCCACGGTGGAGGGCAGATAGTTCTCGGCCTGGACTTTAAACTTATACTTTCCTGGAGGAAGCGTTGTGGAAAACTCTCCTGTAATGGGATCGGTGACGAAGGCTTGAGCGCTCACTCCCTCTTCCGGAGTAAACGTCGCTGTCAAAGGAGTCCCCTCTGCGTTTTTGACCACGCCACGACAATCTCCCGTCTCGGGAGGGAGTTTTTCGAGCGTGAACTTTTGATCCACGGTCTCATTTCCTTTGATATCCACACTAAAATCTCCAGGTCGATAACCCGGAGCCTCGATGCGAAGCGAGTGAGGACCTTCCTGGAGTTTGTTGACACGAAAGCGTCCATCCGAATCCGTCGCCAAAGCGTTGTCGACGCCTGAGATACTCACGATCGCGCGAGCGAGGGGCTGCTGATTCTCAGGATCCAAAACCTGAGCCACAAGATTGCCCATTTTGGGTCCGATTTTTCGCAGACGAACATCCAATAAGAGATCTTGGCCTTCTCGAATCGTCGCACGGCGATTTTGAGGCTCGTAACCTTCTTTCATAAAATTGACATCGTAATCGCCGTTCAAGACGCGTCCAAATTCGTAGTACCCACTGAGGTCCGTCAGCTGAGGACGCTGAGTCTCCGAAGCAATAGTCGCGCTGACGCCCTCGAGGGGAAGCCCGGTCTCATCATCCATCACAGCCCCTCGGATGGATCCGTGATTATCTTTGAGAGTTTGGCCATCAACAGCAAAGTGGACCCCACCCCAAAATTCCCAAGGGGGATTGCGAGGCACTCCGTCATTCTGGCCTGAGCCGATTCCGCCAAGACCGATATCACCCGCAAGCAAAATCCCCACAGGAGTGATCGGACTCCATCTCAGACCGAGAGTGGCCTTTTTTCGGTTCTCTTTAAATTTAACGGCCGATGTTCCAAAAGCGTATTCACCCCAGACTTCGATAAATGGAATCACTTTTCGATACGCGAGTTCCATCGACGTGGAGGCGACTACTGCCTGGTATCTAAAAGCGTCGAGAGCGAATTTATTAAAATCCTGCGTGGTCCCGACCAAATTAGAGTTAGGTGCTCGGTAATTGACATTCATATGCCATCGCAGAGGAAAGTCCTCGTTCTTTTTGCTCAAATCAAGAGTAGAGCCTACGCCCGCCATCCCGGAGAGAAAGGGACCCGATCGAGTGGTGGATCCGCCCGAGGCGTTTCGTAGCGCATTCGATCCCGAAAAAAATCTCAAGAACCCCGAGGTTCCAAAATAAAAAATACTGTCTTCTCCGCCAAAGCCCAGTCGAACTCCAAGGTCCGTGTTTTCTAAAAGTGTTGTGAGTGTGGTGGAGTTAGAGGCGTTTGAGTTTTCATTAAACGTAAAACCCGACCCCACAAAAAATTCGACGGGGATGGCCCAATCAAACGTATAGTTTCCGTTCAATCTCAAAAAAGACCTGGAGTGCTTTTGAGCATCAATAAATGGTTCGGTACTAAAAAAACTCCCCATGAGAGAAACCGAAAAATAATCGGGCGTATTGGGCCGACTCGAAAATGTTCTCAGTGTTCCTGAAGAACCGACGGCCGTAGGAAACACATGGTTTGTATTTTCCATCGCTCCAGCGAGCGAAAGACTCAAGGAAAGCGCTGAGGTCAAAATCATGGCTCGATGATAGACGGGCTTTGGGCTCGAACTCAATGAGGACTTTGGGCCGAAAGGCCTTTGTCGGCAGCGATTTCTTCAAAAATCTTGCGACAGCTCCCACGGGGGAGCGCTCGAAATCTGGAATCACCATAAAAGAGCTTCGCTCGAATGCTCACGACGAGTTTGAGCTGTTGTTGTTTGATCGCGACTTGCTTTTTGATCGCGGCTTCTTCGAGTTTGAGCTCCAAAATTTTGGTCTTGAGAGGAATCAGCTCCTTACGATCTTTGAGATAGGATTCGAGGTGCTGCTGCTTTACACGGTGGACTTCGGTTTCGAGAAATTCAACGGCTTTCAAAGTCTCAAGGGCTTGATCGAGGTTTTTGATATCAACCTCTCTGGCTTCTGTGATGTCTTTTTCTGCTTTGAGAAGAATCGTCTCGACGTGATTCTCAAATTTGCGAATCACGTCTCGAATTTCCTGATCAAATATTTTGTTCCAGCGTTTGTCGGCTTGGTCAAAAAAGAAAACCATCGCAAAGCTCCCAATGGCCGGAGCGATTCCAGCAGAGAGTGGGGGAAACGCGTTCTCAAGACCGGTCGCGGCGAGAGTGAGGTTGATGCAAAACGAGGCAGGGCAGATGATTCCCCATTTGACTAAGAGCTCCTTGAATCGTTTGCGGCTCTGAAGACCATCGATCTTTGTATTGATCGAATCAATCGTGCCACCCTCGGCTTGGAGGCCTCGGATACTTTGCTCAA
>CAZUTA010000020.1:0-38015 GCA_964622975.1 uncultured Bacteriovoracaceae bacterium
GATATTTCGCGACTTTTGAATTCTGTGATTTCCAAGCTGCGAGAAGAGTCTCAAAAACTAGCGAATACTTCGCAAGACGTCAGTCGTACCGCTACATCTGTGTCGACGTCGACCACTCATCAAGCGGAGGCGCTCCAAGAGACTGCGGCCTCGATCGAAGAAATGAGTAGTATGATTAAACGAACGGCAGAGAACGCGGATCAGTCTCGCGATGTCGCTCGCAGAGCCGAAGCTGAATCTCAGCGAGGTCAGCAGACAGTTCAAGATTTGATTCATGCGATCAGAGAAATCAGCAGCTCGAATGATGTGATTGGGCATAAGACCGAAGAATCCAATCGCCAGATCTCTGAAATCGTCAAAGTCATTGAAGAGATTGGCGCCAAAACACGCGTCATCAATGACATCGTGTTTCAGACCAAGCTGCTCTCATTTAATGCATCGGTCGAAGCAGCTCGTGCCGGTGAACACGGTAAGGGCTTCGCTGTCGTTGCCGAAGAAGTCGGCAATCTCGCTCAAATGTCGGGTAACGCTGCTAAGGAAATTTCGGACATGCTCGGCAACAGTACCCAGCATGTTCAGGATATCGTTTCCAAAACAAAGTCTGAGATCGAACGACTGATGACTCAGAATAAATCCAAAGTCGAAGCGGGAACGCGAGTCGCAAAAGATTGTGGAGAGGTTTTGACAGTGCTTGGGCAAGGTGTTGTGGAGGTTGTCCGGCGTGTGGATGAGATTTCCACAGCGACTCGAGAGCAGGCGACGGGTGTATCCGAAATCACCAAAGCCATGAATCAGCTGGATTCGGTCACACATGCAAATTCAAGTGCTTCACGGCAGGGTAGTGCGTCGGCTGAGGAACTTTCTCATGAAGCCGAAAATCTCTTAGGAGCTGTCCAAGAGTTAGAAAGATTGGTTGGAGGACCATCTTCGGCCCAATCGTCGTCCAAGAAGGCGAAGGCTCCGGCAGCACCTAAGGTCAGCTTGAAGCCATTGGGAACTCCACCCCCGAGTGATGAAGGTCACTGGGACGATATGAGCTCTAAAAAAGTTCACTCCTAAGCGAGCTTACTTTATTTTGGGCATTTCGCTTCGGCGATTGACGATTTTATTGATCAATCCAAAGTTGAGCGCCTCGGTCGAATCCATCCATTTGTCGCGATCCGTCGCACGCTTGATTTCTTCGAGAGGGCGACCTGTTTCTTCGGAGTAGAGTTTATTGATCTTTTCTTTGATCTGCACAATGTCCTTGGCGTGGATCTCAATATCCGCCGCTGTCCCTCTGAGGAGGCCCGAAATGAGCGGCTGGTGAATCAGGAATCGAGCATTTGGAAATGCGAGTCGGTTTTTTTTCTCCGCGCAAAGAGCAATGAGTGATCCCATCGACGCTGCGAGTCCAATGACCACGGTGTAAATTTCAGGCTTAATAAACTTGGCCGTATCATAAATCGAAAATCCCGATGTGACTTCGCCTCCGGGGCTGTTGATATAAAGATAGACGGGGAGCTCGGGATTGGCGCTCTCCATCGCAAGGAGTTGGCGATTTACTTTGTCCGCCATTTCGGAGTCGACCGCTCCACTCAATAAGATGATTCGGTTTTCAAAAATACTTTGTTCAAGGGGCGTCCAGCGCTGGGGCTGATTTTCCTTTTGCTCCATATTTTTAGATTAGACCCGAGCAGACTTTAAAGTCAAAACGAGAGAGATAAATCTGACGCTCCACGTCGAGTATTGGGTCGGGAGAGTGGATTAAAGTACGACTCAAGAGAGATTTGGGCTTTTCACCTCAGGCCTTTGCTCTTAAACTAAAATTTTGGGGGAGTGAAATGGCCGACGAAAAGTTGAGAGCATTGCTGGCACGATTAGCTCTGCCGGCACTCATATTGATTCTGGTGGGCCTTTCCACGTGGGTGTTTGTCGCGGATCGCGCTCGGGCTCAAGGGGCAAGACCTGGCTCTTCCATTTTTGAGTCTGATAGCGGGTTCGGATCCAAAGCACGATAATCAAGCAAAGTCCTACTGTGGTGAGATGAAGATCTTGAATAGAAAGAGTTTCGGCCACCATTCCTGAAATGAGTCCACCCAAAGGCAATGAACCCAAAAATGTCATCATGTAGATGCTAATCACTCGGCTGCGATACGCATCATCGACCTGAGCCTGAAGAGCATGATTGATCAGGGGATAGCATCCCATAAAACTCATTCCCATCAGTGCAATCATTACGATGGAAATGGCGAGGTGGTTCGACAGGGCAAACGCTGAAAGAAACAGCGAAAACAGAAGTATTCGTCGAACAAGTATTTTCCAAAGAATCTGAGATTTGTTTCGAGGATCAATCGCCATGACAGTTCCAAAGAGAGCCCCAAACGCGTGAGCGGCCGTGAGCCACGACAAAGTCGTCGCATCTCCATGAAGGAGGTCTTTGACGTAGCTCGGCAGAAGAACCATATAAGGTGCCCCGACAAAGCCTAAAAAAATGGCAAAGAGCAGAGGAAAGTGAAGCCGGCGATGAGTTTTGACGTAGGAGAGCCCTTCTTTGAGTGGCTTCCAAAAAACAAGAGGGCCGAGAGTAGAAGGCTTGATGTTTCGAAACGCTCTTAAGCTCCAGATCACCGCTAAATAAGAAACAGCGTTCAAGGCAAAGCAGACTCCTTCGCCCCAAACCTTGATGAAGAGCCCTGCGGCCAAAGGACCGACGACTTTGGACACATTGATCAAAAACGCATTCATGGCAATGGCGTGGGGGAGTTCGTCTCGACCTACAAACTCAATCGCAGCAGAATGGCGAGCCGTCATTTCGAAGGCGTTGAGTACTCCCATAAAAATGGCGAGTGCGGCGATATGCCAAATCTCAATTTGATGAGTGATCGTGAGATACGCCAAGAGGCTCGACTGCAGCATCATCAGCGCGAGGACACGACTGAGGAGCTTACGTCTGTCAGTCTGATCTGTGATGACTCCCGCCAGCGGGCAAGCGATGAAGGCGGGAAACTGTAAACAAAAAGCAATGAATCCCAACCAAAAACTCGAGCCACTCAATCGATAGACGAGCCACGACTGAACGACTCCTTGCATAAAGCTTCCGGACATCGAAACCAACTGCCCCGAAAAATAAAACGCATAGTCCTTTCGCTTCAAAAGATGAAAATGTTGAGTGAACGCGCGAAAGGACATAGATCTCCTTTATGACATATTGGATTCTCTTGGGTCTTGCGATTTTATTTGAGCTCCTGGGGACGACATCCATGAAGCTGTCGGATGGTTTTAGTCGGCTCTGGCCCTCGATCAGTTTGTTTGTTTGCTATGCGATAGCATTTTCGTGCCTGACTTTTGCTCTCAAAAAACTCGAGCTCTCAATGACCTATGCCATTTGGTCGGGTGTGGGAACGGCATTGACAGCGGTGATTGGTGTTTTTTTATTTAAGGAAACCATGAATCTGCAGAAACTGTTTTTTATCTCTTTGATTATCGTCGGAGTGCTTGGGTTGAATTTGGGGAGTGCCCGGATCGAATAAAGAAGATCGCCAGCAAAATGCACGAGGCTCCCACGAGAGTCGCCAGTGTGGGAACCGACCCCAAAAGAATGATGTCCAAGAGTACAGAAGCGACGGGGATCAGATAGGTGATGCTTGAGGTACGAATCGCGCCGATCTCTTTGATCAGGTAATAATACAAAAGGAGGGCGGTCGATCCCGAAAGCACCCCTAAAAAGACCAGGGAACCTAGCACCTTGCTGTCGAGAAGTGGGCTCCAGTCTGATGGTCCGACCTCAATCAGGGGTGCCAGTGACGTTAAAAAAATGAGACTGATCACATGCTGATGGAACACATTGCCAGTAATGCTCAGATTTTCAGCTCGCTGAAAGAGCCGAGCATTCAAAACATTACTGAGCGAATAGCAAACCGCCATCGCCATCACGGCGGCAATGCCTAAACCCTCCGATTGTGCGAGTTCGATTCGGGGTGCAAAAATGATGAGCATGCCTAAGAAGCCTAATGCGATGCCCGCAATCAGAGGTGGATCAACCTTTTCTTTGGGATTGTGAAGTGGCGAAAACTTAAAGGCTGTCAAACATGTCGTCCAAAGTGGAACTGTTCCGTTGATGATGCCCGCGAGGCCTGCCGATATCTTGGTCTCGCCCCAAAATACAAAGGCGTAAGGGATGCCGATCATAAACAGCCCCGCCACCCAAGACGATATCCAAAATCGTTGCGGAATCTGTCGTTTGAGTTTGAAGGTCTTAAAAGTAATCCACAAGAATGGAACAGCAATCCACATTCGAATCATGGCGGCATGCATCGGTGTAATCGCTGTGACAACGACCTTGATGGCGACGAAGGCTCCACCCCAGATCAAGCCGAGAGACAAAAACGCCGCGAAGATTTTCCAGCGATTCATTCTCCCTTTAATTAAAGGGAATGCTGTGCTTTCGCACGAAGGTTTTCTAAAATACTCTTAGCGTGATGAAATTTTCACTTTGGTTATGGGGAATCTTGATCACGAGCTCGGTGCTCGAAGCGGGAGACTTTGATGTTTTGGTCAATCGCCCCGTGACGGATCGCTCTCCTTATATGGGACTGTGGGAAGTTCGAGGACTCACACAAAATGAGTGGTACGCGACGACGTCGCTTCATGCGCAGGCCGCGTCATATCGAGTTCTCCAGAATGGACGTGTGGATTCCGAGATCATCGGGCGCAGCATGGTTCAGTTTGTGGGGTTTCATTACGGAATTTTGGGGCCACGTCTTGAGGTGGGGTTTCAGCAGCCGATAGGACTTGATGTGGCGTTTCAGGATCCTCAATCTGGGACTGCTCGCATACAAGATAAGACGCTAGCCGGAGATGGACGTCTCAATCTCAAAGTTCCTCTCGTTCCGGGTCGAGTGACTCTTGTGCCCTTTATGATGCTTCCTTGGGGGCAGAGTCGCTACTATTTTGGAACCAAAGAAGTCTCGGGAGGATTTTTGACAGCTTTTGAGTCTCAGTACCGAAACATCTTTAAGATCACTGGTAATTTGGGTCTCCACTTTCGCGAATCGTATCAATTTCGAGATATGAATATTGCACATCAGATTGTCTATGGAGTGGGGATGGCGTGGATGACGGGTCGACTTTTTACGCTTTCGTCTGAGTTTTTGGGGCGCACAAATTTTGAAAGCCCTTTTGGAAAAAAGAAAGAAAACCCCTGTGAAGTTCTTTTGAATATGCATCTGCGGGGGCGTCCTCAGTGGTGGGAGTTGAGATTGGGCGGGGGCTACGGTGTGATCTATGGAGCGGGTGTACCCGAATATCGAATGATTCTCGGTTTGGCGTTTAGGGGAGAGGGCTTTAAACTGGGGTTATGAGTTTTACTGATGCGTTCTTGCAGAGTTTTATTCCTATGTTCGTCGCGATCGACGTGTTTGGAGTCTTGCCACTTTTTTTGTCTCTGACAGAAAACGTGAATCATCAACGCAAGCGACGCCTCATCACTCAAGCCTCTTGGACGGCGATGATCATCTCTGTTTTGTTTTTGCTGACCGGTCAGTTGCTCTTTAGCTTTTTGGGCATTACGGAAGGGGATTTTCGCATTGCAGGTGGGATTTTGCTCGTCGTCCTTGCGATTCGTGACATGATGCACTCCGCTCCAGGATCCGAGCGAGATGCCTCAAAGGATGACGCTTATTTTGATACAGTGGGAGTTGTCCCCATTGGAATTCCGCTCATCATGGGGCCTGCAGCTCTGACCACTATTTTGCTTTCGGCCGAAGCTCATGGATTTTATCCCACATTGGCTTCTTTGCTGGTTAATTTGTTGATCGTTTGGGTGGTGTTTCGAAAGTCAGATATCGTCGCCAAATATTTGGGAAAATCTGGATCGCGTGCAGTCGCCAAAGTCATGGCCCTCTTTTTGGCCGCCATCGGAATCATGATGATTCGTCTCGGCTACAAGGATTTGTTTTTTACGGATTTGCCTTAAAACTTTTACTGCCGCTGCGGCAGTAAAAGTCTGCGTGAAATGAGATGCATATCACTCGGCCACTTATGTCATGACGAGGAGTGCCTCGGGGACACGTCGAAAGACACTTCATCAACTAAGAATTTCTGTTCGCCTCCCTTGAGCGCAGGCCATCCTTGAACCTACCGTATGATTAGCGCGCTCAAGAGCTCCCCGAGGCACTCCTCGTCATGACATAAGCGTCACAGATAATTTGTAAGAGACATCCTGAGAAAAGTTTTACTGCCGCAGCGGCAGTAAAACTACCAATCCAAAATATACGCAAAAATCAAAGGAGCGCAGATGGTCGCGTCTGATTCGATGATGAATTTGGGAGTTGTCTCTTCGAGTTTGCCCCAGGTGATTTTTTCGTTGGGGACAGCGCCCGAGTAAGAGCCGTAGCTGGTTGTCGAGTCACTGATCTGGCAAAAATAAGCCCACATCGGAACACTGGTTCGCTTGAGATCCTGGTGCAGCATGGGCACAACACAAATCGGAAAGTCTCCGGCAATTCCGCCACCGATTTGAAAAAATCCAACCGGAGATTTGGGAGATGTTTTGGAATACCACTCGGCGAGAGAGACCATATAATCGATGCCGGACTTAACGACGTGAGTTTTGATTTCTCCGGAAATCTTGTACGCAGCGTAAATATTGCCCAAAGTCGAGTCTTCCCACCCCGGAACAAACAGGGGAAGGTCCTTTTCTGCCGCAGCGAGGAGCCACGAATCCTTGGGATCGATTTGGTACGACTTTTTGAGCCGACCATCGAGCAAGATCTTGTAGAGGTATTGGTGGGGAAGATAAGACGTTCCCTTTTTCTCAGCATCTTTCCATTCGCCGATCACCACTTTTTCGATGCGTCGGATGGCTTCTTCTTCGGGAATGCAGGTGTCCGTCACTCGATTGAGATGCTTATCGAGTAATTTTTGTTCATCTTTTGCCGTGAGGTCTCGATAGTGGGGGATGCGAACATAGTGCTCGTGTGCCACGAGATTAAACACATCTTCTTCGAGATTGGCTCCCGTGCACGAAATCCCATGCACATAACCTTGGCGAATCATCTCCGCGAGTGAAAGACCGAGTTCCGCCGTACTCATCGCACCTGCGAGAGTGACAAACATTTTACCGCCTGCATCGACGTGCTTTCGATAGCCTTCGGCCGCATCAATGAGTGCTGCAGAGTTGAAGTGCCTAAAGTGATGCTTGATAAAGGCCTTGACTGGAGCTGTCTTCGCCATCCGCAAGGTATACGAGTTTACCTTCGGGGGGTCGAGCATAAATCTCTAAAAATATTGTGAATTTGATTTAAAGTGTCTTTAATTTGGAGGATGTCGACAGAGAAGATTGCCACAATTTGTTTAGCTTTCGCTGTCATCCATACGTTTTTTGTCTCTTACTTTCAGAAGCTGGCGCATCGAGCGCGACCGCATTCAGTACGATCCAATTTGTTTCATCTCTTGGGAGAAGTCGAAGTCGTCTTTGGCTTTTGGGCCGGCATTTTGATTCTTTATTTGTACTGGATCGTGGGCCGTAGTGATGCCACCTCTTATTTAGAGTCTCTCAATATGACGGAGCCTCTTTTTATCTTTGTCATCATGGGCCTCTGTGCGACTCAGCCCATCTTGGATTTGGCCGCACGCCTGATGGATGCCATCGCGTCCCTTCTGCCTCTCAAAGGCGCGCTTCCTTTTTATGTCACGACGCTCATTGTCGGCCCGCTTTTGGGCTCATTAATTACGGAGCCTGCGGCCATGACCGTGGTCGCGCTTTTGCTCTTTGAACGAATCTATTCGCAGTCGATTTCGGATCGGCTCAAGTATGCGACCTTGGGCCTGCTCTTTGTAAATATTTCGATTGGCGGAGTCCTGACGCCCTATGCTGCACCCCCCGTGTTGATGGTGGCCTCCACCTGGGGATGGGATCTCCAATTTATGTTCATGAATTTTGGCGACAAGGCCGCCTTGGCGATATTTGTGTCGACTCTGGTGATTTCGTTTTTTTGTCGCTCAGAACTCAGTAAAATAAGCGCCAAAAAGCCCGCATCCAATCGCAAATCAAGTCCGCTTTGGGTGATCTTGTTTCATTTGTCATGTTTGATTTTTGTCGTCTACGAAGCTCACCATCCCATTTTGTTTGTGGGCTGCTTTTTGTTTTTTATGGGCGTGGTCACGATCACCAAGGAGTATCAATCCCCGCTAAAATTGAGAGAATCTTTGCTCGTGGCCTTGTTTTTGGCCGGACTCGTCGTACTCGGCGGGATGCAACGTTGGTGGCTCGAACCCGTTTTGAGTTCTCTGAGTTCTCTGAGTCTCTTTGTGGGCTCCATTGGGTTGACGGCGATTACGGATAATGCAGCGCTCACTTATTTGGGATCACAAGTTCCGTCGCTCTCCGACATCTCCAAATACGCACTCGTGGCGGGAGCTGTGACGGGAGGGGGGTTGACGGTCATTGCGAATGCTCCCAATCCCGTGGGATTTGGAATTTTGAGTCCCGCCTTTGGTCGAAGCGGCATCAATCCCGCAAAGCTCTTGCTCGCCGCCTTGTTTCCTACGTCGATGGCAGCGCTCGCATTCTGGCTACTTTGAGTTCTGGTCAAGAGTCGGCCTCAGGGTTTAAATTATTGTCACTATGAATCCAAATACAACAGCGGAACTCGTCGAAAACACATTCAAAAAGATGGAAAAAAATTTGGCGGTCATTCGAAGTCGATTGAACCGCCCCTTAACGCTGTCCGAGAAATTTGTTTTAGGACATTTGGATGATCCACAAAACCAAAAACTCGAGCGAGGCAGCGCGACCTTAAGATTACGCCCGGATCGCGTCGCGATGCAGGATGCCACCGCACAAATGGCAATCTTGCAGTTTATGCAGGCCGGGATTTCACAGGTGAGAGTGCCTTCGACGGTGCACTGTGATCATTTGATTCAAGCGTATCAAGGATCCATGGCGGATACGAAGGCGGCCGTCTCGACAAACAAAGAAGTCTATGACTTTTTGGAGTCGGCTTGCAAAAAGTACGGGATTGGATTTTGGGGACCAGGCGCTGGAATTATTCATCAAGTTGTTTTGGAAAAGTACGCGTTTCCGGGCGGAATGATGATTGGGACGGATTCTCATACTCCTAACGCGGGTGGTTTGGGCATGATTGCGATCGGAGTCGGTGGAGCGGATGCCGCGGAGACGATGGCGGGGCTTCCTTGGGAAGTCGTTCATCCCAAACTCATCGGAGTCAAGCTGACAGGAAAGTTGAATGGTTGGGCGGCTCCTAAAGATGTGATTCTCAAAGTCTGCGAAATTCTCACGGTCAAAGGCGGTACTAATTCGATCGTCGAATATTTTGGACCAGGAACAGAATCCCTCTCGTGTACGGGCAAAGGAACAATTTGCAATATGGGAGCCGAGCACGGCGCAACAACATCGGTGTTTCCGTATGACACGACGATGGAAAAATATTTGAAAGCCACTGAGCGCGATGAGATTGTTCAGGTGCTCAACAAGTACAAACACCTGTTGGCCAATGACGAAGAGGTCAATCAGGATCCCAAAAAGTTTTATGATCGAGTGATCGAAATTGATCTAAGTACGCTTGAGCCTCATATCTGCGGACCTCACACACCCGATTTGGCGAGAGCCGTGTCGCAAATGAAGAGCGATGTAACAAAAAATAATTATCCCGACACTTTGACGGCCGCGCTCATTGGATCCTGCACGAATTCTTCTTATGAAGATATCTTGCGGACGGTTGATGTTGCCAAGCAGGCTCTGGCAGCGGGTCTTAAATCGCCCATCAAGCTGATGGTGACGCCGGGCTCAGAACAAGTCTTTGAGACCATCAAGCGAGATGGTCTCATGAAGACGCTCGAGGATGTGGGCGCTGTGGTGCTCGCGAATGCGTGTGGCCCTTGTATTGGTCAGTGGAAGCGAGACGACTACAAGCAAGGTCAGCGAAATTCGATCATCAATTCTTACAATCGCAATTTTCCCGGACGAAACGACGGAAATTCCGAAACACTTTCATTTATCGCGTCACCCGAAATCGTCATGGCACTGAGCCTTGCGGGCAAACTTTCATTTGATCCTCTCAAGGATGAGCTGGAGTCGAACGGAAAGAAAATCAAACTCAAAGCGCCTGGCGTGGCCGCGGATATTCCTCCGCAGGGATTTGCGATTTCGTGGAAAGGCTATGTGGCCCCTGTACAAGATGGCCAAGCCATCTCTGTCGCGATTAGTCCTACGAGTGAGCGTCTCAGTTTGTTGCCTCCTTTTGAGGCGTGGGACCAAAGAGATTTTGAAAATCTTCCTTTGCTTCTTAAAGCCAAAGGCAAATGTACGACTGATCACATCTCTCCGGCAGGGCCTTGGCTTAAGTTTCGTGGGCACTTAGATCGAATCAGCGACAATATGTTTTTGGGCGCGATCAACGCCTTCACAGGAGAAGCAGGTAAGGGCACGAATCTTTTTACGAATGAAGGCGGCAAAACTTTTTCGCAGATTGCGCGAGACTACAAAGGTCGAGGGCAGTCTTGGGTGGTGATCGGGGATGAAAACTACGGCGAAGGAAGTTCTCGCGAGCATGCCGCCATGGAGCCGCGCTATTTGGGATGCCGCGCTGTGATCGCCCGAAGTTTTGCGCGAATTCACGAAACCAATTTGAAGAAGCAAGGGATCTTGCCTTTCACATTCGCCAATCCTGCGGATTATGAGCAGATCGAGCAAACAGATCGCGTCAGTATTGTGGGACTAAAGGCTCTTTCGCCAAAGTCACCCGTCAAAGCGATCGTCGCTAAAGCGAGTGGTAAGACGATGGAGATTGTTCTCAATCATTCGATGACGGCTGAGCAGATCAAATGGTTTCAGGCGGGCTCAGCACTCAACGCGGCTCGCGCTGCGGCGGCGTAACTCACGCTGGGTCCCTCTTTGGTGGCATTGTCTGATTTCTCGACGGGCGCGCTCTTGTGCGCAGGACTTGATTGTCTAAAAATATTGGACCCTTGCGGATTTTTGCTTGCACCGCGTTAACGCCTCGCGCAAGATTGCAAATGTAAGGGGGGAATATGGGGATATTCATTCATCGTAATGTCGTATTGTGTCTATTGGCTGCAGGTGTCTTTGTGGGCTTGTCGTCTCACAAGCTGTACGCTCAAAACAAATTTTTAGAAAACTTAGAAGCGGGCCAGGTGGTGTCGAGCAAATCGGGCGCCTCTGTTTTGGTTCAGTCGATTGTCAATAAAGAGGCGGCGGCTGTTATTAAGGCTATCACTGAGGATCTGACTAAGTTGCCAAAGGTGTTTCCGCAGATTGCTTTTGCTCGAGCCTATAAGTCGCAAAACAAAAACCTCCTCTATCTCAAAATGCGAGGTCTTGGAGATGGGACGAGTGCGCTGGTTGAGTACAAGCAAGGGCCGCTCGAAACATTTACAAATGCTCGAGAGTTTTTGAAGAGTGGAGATTTTGTTTCGTTTCGTGAACCGCTCAAAAAGGAACTCGAGGAGGCTGGAGACAACGGCATTGCAGGCGAGATTCAAAAGGTAAATGACAAAAATGACGTCCAGCGATTGCTCGGAAGCGATACGGTCATTGAGATCGAAGGACCGCTGTATCCGATTGCGCAGTTTCCGGCGTTAAGAATGTCGCTTCAACTTTCGCTCGCACCTTACACTGTGATTCCTGCTCCGGCGGGTCAAGCAGGGGCCCCTGCACCGACGCCCAAAAATCTCACGCTCTTTTCGTTGAGAGCCGCTTTTGGAAATCAAGTTCCGCGCGGTGGTGATTTGGGGAGCTATCGAGGATTTGGGGATCGCGAAGTCAGTGCGGCTCAGCAGATGGGCGAAGACTTGGTGCGTATTGTGAAAGCTCGTTTAGAAAAAATCTAAAAGTCTAGTTTTTGAATTGTTGAGATTTCAGAAGAGGAGAGGGGATATGAACAAGAATTTACTCGCATTAGGAGTGGCCAGTCTCAGTTTGCTGGCCTGTCAAAGTGGACCCAATACGGCGCTACCGAGTCACGAGGATTTGCGACAAGAAAAGCAAACACTCGGTGTGCATCCACAAGAGCATTATTATTTGGGACAGGTCATTGTCCGAACATCAGAGGGTTCTGATATCCAATCTGTTTTGGATCGGCTCAATGGCGCCAAAGATTTTCAACTCAATCTGAGGGAAGAAGTATCGGGTCAGCCCATTTACAGAGTAAAGGTCGATGGCACTGTCGCTCTGGATCAGGTGGTGATGCAGATCAAAACAGATCCCGAAGTTGTCGCCGCTTCCAAATCCTATGAAATGAAATCTGATCAGTTGGTTCTGCCGCAGGAACCTACACCTCTGCCCAGTGAGAAGTTTCCGGCGCGTGAAGGGTTCAAGACCAACGATCCTCTTTTAGAAACTCAGTGGGGTCTCATGAATGATGCCCAAGAAGCTCCTGGAGGTCTCGCCGGTAAAAAGGGTGCGGACATCAATATGGGTGGAGTGGATACGACGGGTTCTAAGGATGTCGTTGTCGCCATCATTGATACAGGTCTTGATTATACGCATGAAGATTTGGCTGTCGTCGATCGCGTCGATGGCAAAGCTTTAGTGAGAGCTGCCGAGAGTAACATCTGGGTAAATCCCAACGAGATACCTTTTAATAATATTAACGATGATAACAACGGCGACACTCGTGCCGGAATTTCGTTCGTGGATGATGTGCACGGCTACAACTTTGCCGGCTACCATGGTGACCCCATGGATGATCATGGTCACGGCACACACGTCGCGGGTGTGATCGGGGCTCTTCGCAATAACCATAAGGGAATTGCGGGGATGAACGCGAATGTCTCGCTGATGGGTCTTAAGTTTTTGGGCGCCGAAGGCGGCGGTTCAGATTTTGATGCCATCCGAGCTCTTTACTATTTGATGGATCTCAAAAAGCGGTTTCCTGAAAAGAGATTCATCACATCCAATTCTTGGGGCGCGAGTGGCCGCTCATCTCTGAATGGAGATGAAGACGACTTTTTGCTGATGGCCTTTGCCGATGCGGAACGTGTGGGAATTTTGAGTATCGTCGCCGCGGGGAACTCAGGAACAAGCAATCGCTTTTTTCATCAGTATCCCGCTAACTACTCCAATCGCTTAACGTCATTGCTGACCGTCGCTGCGACCAATAATATGGATCTGCTCACGTCCTTTAGTTCTTACGCTTTTGATATGGTGCAGGTCGCCGCTCCTGGTTCTCTCATCATGTCTTCAGTGCCTGCAGCGCTCTTCAAAGTGCCGTACGCGGCATGGAGTGGAACGTCGATGGCCACACCTCATGTGACCGGTCTTGCCGCTTTGATTTGGGCGGCCAATCCTCAGATGACCGCGCAAGAAGTCAAAGAGCGAATTACTTCGACAGTGGATGTACTGCCTCAGCTTCATGGCTCGGTGGGAACTTCCGGGCGAATCAATGTGCGACGGGCTTTGAGCAATGATAGTAATGTCTCACTTCTTCCCTTGGTCGAGACAGTGGCCAAAGTGGTTGAGTCTCCCCGAGGAGATGACAAACAAGGATTTGATTGGATCACTCCGATTAGTGTCGAAGGTGCCAAAGAAGTCTCTGTTTGTTTTTCGAGAATTGATCTCGATAGTGATTTTGATTGGATCGAAATCATGGGTAATGACTATCGCGTGCGTGACACGATGACCGGAACTTATCGAAACCGAAACTATCGTGGCGAAGAGCGAGAGCTTTGTTCGGCACCAGTTCCTGGCGATACCGTCAATATTCGTCTGTGGAATTCGGGTGACGATGGTTTTATGACCGCTTACTCTCCGGGATTGCAAGGATTTGAAACAGTTTACCTAAAGGTGGTGCGCTAATGAAAACTCAAAAATTATTAGGACTTTTAACTGCCGCAACTTTGGGCGCCGTTTTGACAGGCTGTTCGCCTACTCAAAAGGATCCTCCTTTTGCGGGAATCATGAATCGTCAGGATGTTGATGTGTCGCAAGTCGCATTGGCCCCTGACTCGAATCTCTCGCGAATGGGTGTCGCAAATGCCTGGAAAGGCGCTTCAGGAAAAATGCCCGACGGAACGCGAGTGATCGTCGCTGTTATTGGAACAGGCGTGGATTACAATATTGAAGATATTCGAGAGTCTCTTTGGGTAAACACCGGAGAGCTCGGAGATCGTCAGTCCAACTACGCCGATGACGATAACAATCAGATCGTGGACGATCTTTTTGGCTATGATTTTTACTCAGGCGATCCGATGCCCTTTGATTGGTATGGGCATGACACACTGACAGCATCACTCATTACGTCGACCGGCCGAAAGAATGCCTCTGTGATCGGCGCAGCTCCCAATGCGGCGCTGATGATTTTGCGATATCTCGGCCCTGATGGTCGTGGCAATGGACCCGGCGCACAGATCGATGCCTCCGCGGCGATTGAGTATGCGGTCGCTAACAAGGCGAAAATCATCTATCTCAATTGGCCTCAAGGTGGATTTGGCTCGGATGCTCAGTTAGTGGTTTCGGCCATCAAGGCCGCTGCTGCGGCCAATGTCTTAGTGGTGATTCCCGCGGGCAACTCGTCCAATAAAGAAGTCCCAGGATTTTTGGGCCAAGTGGCCTCTCTGGATCAAGTCGTCGTTGTCGCAGGTGTTGATGCTCAAGGTAAACTTTCGTCTCGAACCAATTACGGAAAGTCTTTGGCTTCGGTCGCCGCTTATCAGGACAACGCCAATGGATATATGCCCGGCGGACATCTGACTAAAGACCTGAGCACAACTTCGGTCGCTGCGGCGTATACTGCGGGAATTGCAGCTTTGTATGCAAGCCTTCCGGGGAATGGAAGTGCAGCCAAGATTAAGCAAGCCTTGTTGTCCGGTAAGTCGGTTCAGCAAGACGGCTTGAGTTTGGATGTTCTTTCGGAAGGTGTTCTGTCAGTGTCCTTGATGAACAAATAGAGAGTGAGAACGGAACAATGGAAAAAAAGCTCTACGTAGGAAATCTTACATACGCAATGACGGAGGCCGAATTGCAGGCGCTCTTCGAACCTCATGGAAAGATTTCTTCAGTAAAAATAATCATGGATAAGCTTTCGGGCAGATCCAAAGGATTTGGATTTGTAGAATTCGAAGATGCGGATTCAGCCAAGAAGGCGATTGATGCTCTCAATCAGTCTGAAGTCTCAGGTCGAAAGATCGTAGTCAACGAAGCCAAGCCTCGTGAAGAAGGTGCGGGCGGCGGTGGCTTTCGAGGGGGTCGCGGCGGCGGCGGTGGGGGCGGCGGAGGTCGTCCCTTTCGTGGCGGCGGCGGCGGTGGCGATCGCGGCGGATATAATCGCTAAGATTTAGTCTTAAAGAGTGAAGCGGGCAGTTTGATCCCTGAACGCTTCGCTTCTTCCATGAATGTCGGCATTGTTCCAGTGGCGTTAAATCGAACTTCAAACGCTCCTTGTTCATCGGCAGAAATGATTTCGAGTACAAAGATATCATTGAGCAGATAATTTCCTGCTTCATCGATTCCTGTGAGCTCAGAAACATGAGTGATTCGACGAGTGCCATCACGGAGTCGATTGGACTGCACAATAATCTGAATGGCCGAGGCGATTTGAGAACGTATCGCAATCAAAGGGATTTCGAGACGATTCATGGCAATGAGAGTTTCGAGTCGAGCGAGTGCTTGTCGAGGATTGTTGGCGTGCAGAGTCGACATGGATCCGGCATGACCCGTATTCATCGCTTGTAAGAGATCGAGGGCCTCTGGCCCGCGGACTTCGCCAATAACGATTCGATCCGGTCGCAATCGAAGCGAGCTTTTGACGAGCTCTCGGATATCAATATGCATCTTCTCGTTCTTCACAGTCTCCATGCGAATCACATGAGGCTGCTGAAGCTGGAGTTCGGAGGCATCTTCGATCACGATCGTCCGTTGATCGCCCGGAATAAAACTCGAGATCGCATTGAGGAGAGTGGTTTTTCCTGAGCTTGTCGCTCCCGAGACAATGAGATTTTTTTTGAGTTGAACTGCGACATGAAGAAATCTCGCCATTTCGACACTCAAGGCTCCGACGGTGATGAGATCTTTGACCTGCATGCTGTCTTTGCCAAATTTTCGAATCGCCATATAGATTCCGTCTTTGGCGGCAGGCGGCACAACAATATGAATGCGAGAGCCATCAGGAAGACGAGCATCTAAGATAGGTTCATTTTCAGAAATTCGCCGTCCTACAAACTGAGCAATGTTCCGCACGGCTGCATAGAGCAAATCATCGGTTTCAAAAATGGCTTCGGTTTTGGCGAGCTTTCCTTTGCGCTCGATCCAAATCTCCTGAGGCCCATTGACGAGGACTTCGGTGACACTTTCATCATCCAAAAAATCCAAGATCGGACTCAAAAAAGACCGAGTTGTATCGCTCCCAAAAACCCCCACATTCTCATTATAAAGGGCTTTAAACCTAGGGCGGGGTGGCATAGGGATTGCATTCTTAGGGGGAGAGAAAAAGGAAAAAAGGGGACTCATAATGAACTTAAGTGCCCAAAATCATTGGTTATTTTCTGGGAGAACCGGAATCCATGTCCTTCGCTCAGGCCTTCTAGTTTGGGGTTTCTGTGTCGCAGGTGTGTTTTCAGGCACTTATGCTCAGTCGGCTGCGGCGCCCCAAATGTCGGTTGGCGATATCGACAAGCTCGAGAAGCTTTATCAGATTCGCTCCCAACAAATTCCTCTGCTCGAAGATTTTATCAAAAAATATCCAAACACGCCCAAGCGACCTGACACTTTTTTCAGACTGGGTGAGGCTCTGTTTGAAACCGCCAAGTATCACGATCTCAAAGGCGATCGCTCGGGATCCGAAGCGCGCCAAATGAAGGCCGTTCAGTATCTCGAACAACTCCGAACTGAACATCCGACGTATCGGCATTTAGACAAGGCTCTTTTTGTTTTGGCCAATGCTTATATGGAGCGAAAGATGATCACTCAAGCGGGTTCCGTCCTAGCGGATTTGGCCGAGCGATATCCAGACTCTCCGATCATCGAACAGGCTTCACTTCTTTTGGGAGACCATTACTTTGCCGAAAAGCAATTTGCTCGCGCAGAGTCTTACTACCTCAAAGCGGCATCGGACGAAAAAATTGGTTCATTTGTTAAATACAAGCTCGGCTGGGTAGCGATCAATCAAGACCAGCCCGCCAAAGCTCTCAAGTATTTTGAACAAGTCCTTTCGCAGCGAGGAGGACCAAATGATTATTCCAGAGATGCCGCTCGAGAAATGATTTGGCCTGCTCTTCAAGTCTATGGCTCAGCCAAAGTAGCGGATTATCTTGAGCGAACACTCAAAGAACCCGAACTCGTTGAATCGAGCCTCACCAGTCTCGCCGAAGGTCTTCAGCAGCGCGATGAACATGCCGCTGCTTCTCAGCTTTATGAGAGTCTGCGACAAAAATTTGCAAGTTCAGCGCAACAAAATCAATGGCTGATGTCGCAGATCAAATCCGAAGAAAATTTGGGACGCACCTCTAAGGTTCAAAGTCTTGTCATGCAAGTGGCACAAACCGCGGACGGATCGAACAATCCTCAAGCGATGGCTCTGCTCATGACGAACGCCAAAAAGTTTCATGCCGAAGCTCAAAAGACAAAGGATCAAGCACTCAAGATTCAGCATTATGAGATGGCGATTGTTTATTACAAATCCTATGCGGATAAGTTAGATCCTTCGGATCCCAAATTTACTGAGACTCAGTTTTATTTAGGCGAAGCACTTTATGCGCGCGAGAGATTGTCCGAAGCCGCTGTCGCTTACGAGATTGCGGCAAAGTCTCCCTCAGGCATTCAGTCTCAGGCCGCTTGGAACTGGTTGTTGACCGCCGAAAAGCTCGCCGAAGGATTCAAATACAAAGGAACAGATTTTCATGCGACAACGACAGCGGATGAAAAGTATCTCGAAGCCGCTCGATTTGTTCAGAATCTCTCGAGCATTAGTTTGGCGCAAAAGCGTCGGGCGAGTTACTTGGCAGCGCGCCTTGTCTATCAGTTAAATGATTTTGAAAGAGCACTTCCTGCGTTTCAGGCATTGGCGGATCAGCATGGAGAATCTCAAGAAGGCAAACTCGCTTCGCAACTCGTTTTGGATATTTACAACCTCCGTAAGGATTACAAAAAAGTGGCTGAACTCGCTCGCCAGTACAAATCAAAGGCGAATGATTCTTCGAGTCGCGCCGAACTGACGGGTCTTGAGCAAAAGGCCTCCCTCAAATCGCTTCAGGAAGAAGAAGCGACGGCCAAATCTCTTCAGGGATCCGAACGTCTCGAAGCTTTGAATCAAGTGGCCAAAAAATATTTGAATTATGTCAAAACCTATCCCACGGCTCAGCAAGTGGATGGGGCTGCGTGGGCTGCATTCTCAAACTTTACGGAGGTCGCTGCCGAAAGAAAGCAGTCTGATCGCTCGGAGATGCGCGAAGCCTTTAAGGTATTGACCACCGAGTATTCTCGCTCCAAGCATTCGGCAGAAGCGATTCGTCTGATGGGCAAGTTTATGTCGATTCGACGTCCGGATGATACGGAGATTCGAGATTATCGCCAGTATCGAGACGAGTGGGCAGCACTTTATCGCGAAGAAGCGCGCGAAGAACGCGGTCGATTTGGCATGCTCATTTATCGATTGTCGAATGACAGTCAACGACGTGCCTTGGAGCAAGAATTTTTGAAGCTTCCTATGAATGATTCAAACCGTGAAGCCATTGCTTACGGTCGTCTCACCAAAGTGAGAGAGATGCATGCCAAGGTCGTGGACCTCAAATTGAATTCACTCAAGACGTTGCAAAAAAACACAGCCAAAAAAGTGAATCTGCTCGATCAACTCCAGAGCGATGTGACGGATCTTGCTAATCTCAAAGTGGGAGAGACGACGGTGGCAGGACTTCAGATTTTGGCGGATGCGAATTTGAATATGGCTTCAAGCCTTCGTCAGGCGCCGATTCCTTCACAACTGCAAGGTGAGAACCTCTCTCGCTATCAGGCGGTTGTTGCTGAGAAAGCGGGTCTGTTTGAGTCCAAAGGTCGTGAAGCCGAGAAGCTCGCTCGCGATACCGCGAGTCAATTGAATCTCTCCGGGACATGAGATTCATTCTCCCTTGGCGACTTCGGTGACCCTTGATAGGATTGAACCCATGATACTCAGATGTATTCTTTGCGGTCTTTTGGCTTCAGTGGTCTTTAGTTTGCTTGGGCTTGTGAATGCTCAAGACGTCGCGCCCTTGCCGGATTTGGGAACCACCTCGCCAGCACCACTCGCGCCCGAGGCTGCGCCTGCCTCTCCTCAGCCTAGAAAGAAAGTCATTTACCGAGAAAAGTCTTACTTTGAATTCGAAGACACATTAGTGAATGGAAATTTGAGAGCACCTGATGGTTCATTTATCTTTAGAAAGTCTCAAAACACTTTTAGCAGTGCTCTGGGGCTCAAACGATCTTTTATTCCAGAACTCAAAGCCTCTTCACAAGACGCGCGATGATTCTTTCACTTTCTTTTTTTGTTGTGAGCCTCGCAGGCGAGCCCGCCGCTTATAGCCAAATCAAACAAAAGCTCTTGAACGTAAAGTCCTTTGAAGTGAGTTTTTCGCAAAGGGTAAAGCAGGATCTCTTTGTCGATCAGGGAGATCAGGCCAAGGGGAGTCTCAAGTTTTCAAAGCCCAATCAAATGCATTGGACTTATACTCAACCCCGCCCACGTCAGATTACCTTTGATGGACAAAAGCTCATCATTGAAGAAGGCGGTGAGCGACAAGAGATTCGAGATTTGGGGCGCGTGACTCTCGAAAAGAGCTTTGCGTTTTTGTGGGGACAAATTGATCCACTTTATTTTTCGCTGGAGAACCGCTCGGCTTCGAGCTTTCGGATTCATCCCAAAAAGCGAGCCGAAGTAAACTTTGACTGGATGGAGGTCAGCGTCAGCAAAGGCCTTGTGCAATCTGTCATCGTCAAAGATAAGCTCGGGGGTGAGAGCCATATGAGCTTTTCGGGCTGGAAGTTCAATTAAGAGATTGGCGCATTGCGCAAAATCTCTGACTCCTCGAAATCATTAGAATTCTTTCGTAAAAGACTGCCAAATCACTAGGTGAATGAACTTTGCCTCCGTTAAAATATTAACGGGGGAATTCGCAGTGAAAATCGTTCTTCAGCTCAAGAACCTAGACGATGGAAACGTATCTGAGGTCGTCGTGGACCGAAGCCCGATTCTTTTGGGCCGCTCAAAAATCTGTGACGTTCCCGTCAATGATCCCATTCTTTCGCGCCAACATTGCTCGATTGAGGTCAATGAAAAGGGTGAGATTAAAGTTCAGGATTTGGAATCCGCCAACGGCACCTTCGTGGGAGGAAAGAAGATTACCTCTCACGGTCTTTTGGAGGGATCAACTTTTCAGATAGGCCGGACCGAAATCAAAATTGTGAAGGCGGATACGGCCGAACAAGAAGAAAAGACGCTCGAAGAAATATTGTTAGAGCAAGAAGCCTCTGCGTCGACAGCGAAGCCCGCCAAACAGGCCAAAAAGTCTAGGCCCGCTGAAGAATTGACGATGAAAACGCCCGTGGCGCTGAAGGCAAAATCACCCAAGCCTACGTACAAGACCAAAGATTGGGTGCAAGTCACATTGCTCTGGAAGGGCGAGATTGCAGACATCCAGTGTTTTGATATTGGTGATATTGTCACGCTCGGAGAAGCCGCCGAAAACGATTTTCTGGTCGCCATTCCATCGCTTCCCAAAGTTTTTCAGGTTCTTAAGGTTTTACAAAACGGGATCGAATTGCATTTGCATCCTGCCATGCGCGGAATGATCGAAACGCGCGGCGCTGTAAAGACTCTCGATGATTTGCGTGCGACTGCTCGGCAGACAGATCTCGGACTTTCCACTTTTGTTCAGTTTAGTGATCGATGCCTGATTGAGATTGGCGGAAACTTTTCGATCTATGTTCAGAGTATTCGGCTCAATCTCACTGCCCCGATAACGGCTCCACTGATTGGCGAGCCTCTTTATGCCTCGATTCTGACTCTCGTTCTCGCGTTTTTTATTCCCTTCATGTTTGTTGTCGAAAACATCGCGCAAACTCAGGAAGTCAAAAAGGAAGAGCCCGCGGCGACGGTCAAAGTCGAAGCACCTCCTCCGCCAGATGCACCAAAGCCGCCTCCACCTCCACCGCCGCCTCCGCCCAAAAAGGAGCCCAAAAAAGTGGAAGCGCCTAAGCCTCAAGTAAATGCCAAAATGAGTGGCAAGGAGGGCCAGGGAGCAAAGGCCAAGGGTGATGAAGGAAAGTCTGGACGAACAACCGGCAGACTGCCTGCCAAAGCGAAGCCTCTGGGTTTGATGACGGATTCGACAAAGGCTGTTCGATCCGCGCCTAAAGGGGCGTTCGGAAAAGAACTCGATCCCAATCGAGCAAAGCGGGGGTTGAGACCTGATCAAGGAGTGGGCAGTGGTAAACCAAAACCCGCGGGTACTGGAGGCCAGGCGCCTTCAAAGACGATTAAGCCGGATGTGAAAGTCGAAGACACAGGTGTGCTCGGAGCACTCGGTGGAGCGGGCGGCGGGGGATCGGCCTCTTCGGGCGGCACCATGGCCGGCAAAGGACTCGGCGGCACGCTCGAAGGATCTCTCGAAGGACAAGAGCGCGGCGCGGATCTCGATGTCAAAGGATCGGGTGGTCGCGGAGCGAAGGGACTTGGTCTCGGAGGGGGCGGAACGGCCATTGATGTCTCCGGGGGCCTGGGTACCAAAGGAAAAGGCGGAGGTCGCGAAGGATTTGGTCTGGGGAGCTCCGGCAAAAAAGGTGAGGCCGCGGTTTCGTATTCAGGCGAAGACATCGAAGTTCGAGATGGTCTGACACGCGAAGAAGTTGAGCGAGTGGTGCGTGCCAATCAAGCCGCTATCCAAGCCTGCTATGAGCGCGCGTTGGTCAACTCTTCAGGACAAGATTTGAGAGGCCGCGTTCGGATGGAGTGGTTTGTCAATGCGGATGGCCGCGTCGAAGCAGTCGCGCGTAAGAGCGGACAAGAGCTCGGCGACTTTTTGTCTAACTGTATGGCCAATGCGATACGCACTTGGCAGTTTCCGCGACCTCGCGGAGGATCCGGTGCCAATGTTTCTTGGGGTTGGACGTTTCAGAGAGGAATGTAAATCTTGAATCTGAATAAATATCTTTTTGTAATCGTGATGGCTCTGAGTTCATTTTTTGAAGAATCTGTTTTTGCGGTGCAAAATTCGGATGAACGTATTGGGCAGTTTTCTGCGGGAGCTCAGCGAACGGGATTTTATGCTGCGATTGGAACAGGAAAATTCTTTTTTTCGGGGCTCGATCGTCAGCAGTATTCGGATGGATGGATTGTCGCCTTTAAGGCCGGCTATGATTTTATCAAATACATGGGTCTTGAACTTCAGTTCAAAATGACCGCACACGAATCCAACGTCCGGACCGTGAATGCCAATGTGAATCCTACATTTTTTGGTTATCAATATAATGGCCTCGTCAAAGGAGCGTACCCCATTACCAAGCGTCTCTATGTCGGGGGTGGGATCGGCGGAGGAGTGTGGCAAACGGATCCTAATTTTCAGCCCAATCGGGGATCTTCCTCACGGGGTCTCTTTGTCGCCGAGCTTAATCTCGAATACTTTTTGCGCAATAAAGGACTTTCGATCGGGATGGATCCCTCAGTCGGTGGGATCGCCAATATTCAAAGCGCTGTGTACCAGTTCTCTGGATATATACGACATACGTTTTAGGTCCTTGCCTCGGCCCAAAGCCCCCGCTAAAAATCTCCTTCAATGTTTCAGAGCATGACGGGCTATGGTGTAGCTCAAGACATCTATCAGATTGGCCGGGGAAAACTCGAAATCGGTGTCGAGATCCGCACAGTGAATTCAAAGTTCTTGGATATTCATTTGCGGTCGCCGCGCCCCTATGTCGTCTTTGATGCCAAGATTCAGGAACTGATTCGTCAGACTTTTAAAAGAGGGCGAGTGGATTTAAATTTGAGTGTTCGCATGCTCGATGGGGCAGATCGACAAGTTCAGGTCAATCATGCGCAAGTTAAGGCCCTCCAAGCAGCTCTGATGGAAGTTCATCAGTCGTTGCGGCTCGAACCTAAGGTCGGAATTTCAGAACTTTTGCAGTTTCCGGAGTGGCTCCAGACCAAAGAGGTTGATGTCAATGAGTCCGAAGAGTGGCCTCATTTGGCCAAAGTCATTTCGGCCGCTGCTTCTAAGGTTTTAGTCGCTCGTCAGAGCGAGGGAAAAAGTTTGCACACGGTACTGCTTAAACATCGACAGACTTTTGGAGAATCCTATCAGCAAGTCAAAGCGGCGAATGACACATTGATGGCATCGGTGGTTCAGCGCGCTCGGGATCGAGTCAAAGAATTGTTTCAGGGACAAACTTTTGATCCACAGCGTCTAGAGCAAGAAGTGGTGCTCTGGGCAGCTCGATCAGATTTTCGCGAAGAACTCGATCGTATCGAGCATCATTTAGAAACGATGGATGATCTCTTTCGTACGACGGGCGAAGTGGGCCGAAAACTCGAATTCGTGCTGCAGGAACTCCATCGCGAAACCAATACTTTGGGCAGCAAATGTCCCGACGCGAAGACGACGCCCGTTGTCATCGAAATGAAAACTTGCATCGAGAGGATGCGCGAACAAATACAGAATGTAGAATAGGTGATTGGGTATGCAGCTGATTCCACAGGTACATCGAGGATTTGTTTTGGCGGTTTCTGCGCCGAGTGGAACAGGAAAAACGAGTCTTTGCGACAAATTGGCGCGTGAGTTTGATTATGTAGATCGTTCGATTTCTGTGACCACGAGACCTAAGCGAGACGGCGAGATCTCGGGCAAAGATTATATTTTTGTTTCGGAAGATGAATTCAAAGCGAAGGCCGAGGCGGGTGAGTTGCTCGAAACGGCTAAAGTTTTTGGTAATTGGTATGGCACGCCCCGAAAGCCCGTTGAGGATTCTCTCGCTCAAGGCAAAGTCATCGTGATGGATATCGATACGGTGGGCGCTCTGCGAATTCACGCGATGCTGCCTCAAGATTCGGTTCTTGTGTTTGTGCTTCCGCCGAGTTTTGAAGAGCTCGAAAAGCGTCTCAAAGCGAGGGGCAAAAACTCTCCCGAAGAGCTCGAAAGGCGCTTGAGCGAAGCCGCTCGCGAGGTCGAGGAATCCAAAGGCTATCATTATATAATGACGAATCTGGACTTTGACCGAGCTTATGACGAGTTAAAGGCCATTGTGATGGTGGAGCGAATGCGCTCCTATCGCTGCCGTCTTCCGGATGGCTCAAAAGCCCTTAAAAAGCCTTGAAATCCCTCTAAAAAACGACTTTAAAGGAGCCCATGGCACGCATTACCGTTGAAGATTGTTTGAAACATTGTCGAAATCGATTTGAACTCGTTCATATTGCAGGTCGAAGAGTGCGCCAGCTATTGAAGGGCTCAAGACCTTTGGTCGACAATACATTCTCTCAAAATCGATTGAATGTGGTCTCTCTGCGAGAAATCGCTGCCGGATACGTGAAGGCTTCTCCAAAAGCCGCTCCTACCAACTCTGAAGACGTTGGCTAGTGACAACTCTACTTCCGCTACGGAAGTAAATTCTACTCTGTGACCGTTCCACAAAAGATGAGCGCATCGATCTTTGGGATGCACAATTCTTGATCCATTTTGTGCCTGTATGTGAGACTGCGGGCAGATGATGAAATATTTGATCGCAGTTATTCTGGTTATTTTGGCGACAGCCTATTTTTATATTTCAAGGCAAGCACCTCAGTTGACCACCCCCGTCCCAGAAGCTGTATCGCCCGTTCAGACGGCTTTCGCCTCGGGGCATACAAAAGTAGACGAGATCTTGGCTCGAGATTTTGTCAGAGATCTTTCGGACTACAGCGTTTTGGTTAAGTCGTCGGGAAGTCATGCCGATCAAAGGATGCCGCTCAAAGACTTCGTATTACAAATCCACAAAGATTTGGGCTGCCCCCATTGTCAGGTTGATTTTGAATGTCAGGATCGTGAGGGCCATGCGAACAGCGATTGTATTTTAGAATGGTCTCGTGAAGAGGAGGCCCCAATCGACAATCAGGATATGGAAGCTGGATCGATTTGGACACTGCATTATCTGCGCGATAAGGGCAGCCGCCCTGCCGCGCTGATCGATTCTCTGACAGCCACTTGGCGCGATTTCTGAGAGGCTTCGTTTTGATGCCGAGCCGTGCTACAATAAATACGTGAGTCTATTAGAGGACTTAAAGGCGGATATCGCCAAGGTCCACCCTCATTTTCCGCTCGAACCGATTGAAAAAGCATTTCTGCTGGCGGAGAAGGCGCATGGCCCTCAAATGCGCAAAAGTGGGGAACCTTACATCGTCCATCCGGTGGAGGTAGTCCGAATTCTGTTGGAGATGAATTTGGACTTGCCGTCGCTCGTCGCAGGTCTCTTGCACGATACGGTAGAAGACACTGTTTTAAAGCTCGAAGATATTGAGAAGGAGTTTGGATCCGAAGTGGCTTTTTTGGTGGACGGGGTCACCAAGCTTTCGAAATTGAGTTTTCATTCTAAACACGAAGCGCAGGCTGAAAACTTTCGAAAGATGATTCTCGCGATGGGAAAAGACATTCGTGTGATTTTGATCAAGCTCGCGGATCGGTTGCACAATATGCGCACACTCAACTTCATGAAGCCCGAAAAGCAGATTGAAGTCGCCGAGGAGACTTCTGAGATTTATTCTCCTCTCGCGCATCGGCTCGGAATCAACTGGGTCAAAACAGAATTTGAAGATCTTTGTCTTCGCTATATCAAACCCGAAGTTTACTATCGACTCGTTCAGCTCATCGCTAAGAGTCGGGCCACTCGCGAAAAATACATCGACGATGTGATTCAGATTCTCAAAGAGCGATTGATTGAAAATGGGTTTGAGAAATTTGAAGTCACGGGAAGACCCAAAAACTTTTTTTCGATCTACAAAAAGATGGAGCAATCTCAGCTCGCCTTTGAGCAGATTCATGATTTGATTGCTTTTCGCATCGTCTGCGAGGATATCCGTGGCTGTTATCAAGCCTTAGGGCTTGTGCACTCGATGTGGAAGCCCGTTCCTGGCAGGTTTAAAGACTATGTGGCCATGCCCAAAGCCAATTTGTACCAGAGTCTGCACACGACAGTGATTGGGCCGCTCGGAGAGCGTATTGAGATTCAGATTCGTACGCGCGAAATGCACGAAGTCGCGGAGCACGGGATTGCCGCACACTGGACGTACAAGACCGATGGATCGGTCGAAAAAGCCTCTGTTGCAAAATTTACTTGGCTTCGAAGGTTGATCGAAGATCAAGAAGAGGCGCGAGATTCGGATGAGTTCCTCAAAAATCTCAAAATTGATCTCTTCGAAGAGGAAGTTTTTGTTTTTACGCCTAAGGGAGATGTGATTTCGCTCCCGCGCAATTCTTGTCCTGTGGATTTTGCGTATTCGATTCATTCCAAAGTCGGGGATCGATGTGTGGGCGCGAAGGTCAATGGCAAGATCGTTCCTCTCAAGGACAAACTCAAAAGCGGAGATGTGGTTGAGATTTTGACTTCAGAAGCTCAGAGCCCTCGAAAGGATTGGCTTGATTTTGTTGTTACCTCGCGTGCTCGATCTAAAATTCGAGCGATCATCAAAAAGGAGCAGCGCGAGAGATCACGAGAGCTCGGCCTCAAGCTTTTGGAGAGAGAGCTTCGCAAACTCAAAGTGAATATTTCTAAGGCTCTCAAAGAAGGAAAGATCCAAGAGCATGCGAGTGACCTCGGCGCGTCGAACGATGAGGATTTGCTTGTCAAAATTGGTTACGGAAAAATTTTGGCGACAGATGTTGCGCGCACATTGGCCGAGGAGATGGGACTTTCGAGTCCTGGAGCCGAAGAAGCGGCGGGCGAAGAGGCGCCAAAGGACGACACCGGCGGCTTCATGCGGCGGATCTTTAATGAGGCCGTTGAGAAGCGTGGAAAGTCTCCCGTACGTGTTCAAGGCATGAGCCATATGCTCGTTCGATTTGCCAAATGTTGTAATCCCATTCCGGGTGAGCCGATTGTAGGCTTTGTCTCTCGAGGACGAGGGGTCTCGGTCCATTCGGCGGAGTGTGAGCGGGCACTGGCCTTTGATCCGATGCGCAAAGTGGATTTGGAATGGGACTCTGGAGAGACTCAGGATTTTCGCGTGGGCATTCGTGTGGTCACTGTGGATAAGCCCGGAATTTTGGCGGAGATGACCAAAATTATTTCTAATTCGGGAGGGAATATCTTTAATTGTACGGTGGCGACCAATCGGGACAAAAAGGCTGTGATCTCCTTAGAGCTATCCATCCAGAGTTTGCCAGCACTTCATATTCTTTTACATGCGATCGAAAAAATCGACGGCGTGATTTCGGCCGAAAGAACTCGGGAGCAGAACTAGTTTCGCCATGTCAGAAGTCGCCAAACGAATCAGATACTCTGGAAAAGTTCAGGGAGTGGGATTTAGAGCGACAGCTCTCAAGCTCGCCGAGGATCTCCCTGTGCGAGGCTATGTGCAAAATCTCTCGGATGGGGGAGTAGAGCTTTTAGTCGAAGGCAGCGAGGACGGAATTCAGACCTTGCTCTATCGAATTCAAGAAAAAATGGGCCACTTGATTCAAGGTCAGGTGGAAGAAGACTCCTTACGGCAAGGCTTTGTGGATTTTCAGATCAAACGCTAAAAGGCGACGCCGATATTCAGATATTGGCTGACGGACTGGTCTTCGATGCCATATCCCACATCGTATCCAATGGCCGGAAAATTAATTCCCGTCAGAAACAATCTCAAACCGCCACCTACGCCGTTACGCCAGTTGCGTCTCTTAAAGTCTTCGGATTTGAAATAGAGGACCGTACTGTCCCAAAATACATCCCCTCGTAAGATAAATCTCCTAAAGCGAACAATCGGGATCAAGACTTCTTCCGTAAAAGAATAGCGAGTGTCTCCTCTAAACTGTCGATCTCGATATCCGCGCAAATTGAGTCCCCCTGCAGTGAACTCACGATAAAAGGGGAGTCTCTGTCCAAACTGAACCGTTGCCAGTGACTTGAATCCAAAGAGAGAAGTATTTCGTCCAATTCTTTGAGCCATGGTGAGACGAAAGATCTGACGAGAGTAGTCATACTCACTCTTAAACCGATCGTCCGAAAGGTGCGCCTCAAACTCAGTAGTCATCCCCTCGTCGATTCCCTCAAACGAATTTATTTTTTTGAAGTCAAAGCGAATCACCCCCGCAACATCTCGACCATCACGGATCCCGCCTTCTGAAAGGGCGCCTGCCAACGAGGTTTGGACTTTGAGGTTTTGTTTGACCTGTCTAAAAAAGGCTCCAATCGATGTGGAAAAGTGTGGGGTCCACTGGATTCCGGGCAAGAGAGTCGCTCCCATCTCTCTTAAGTAGACTTCTCGCGCAACCGTATTTTCGTTGTAGTACTCTTCGAGCGTTTCGCTTCGAAACACGCCATCAAGTCCAATAATCATTCGAGTTCCCCAAAAGGAGGGATCTCGATATCCCAAAATTCCTGAACGAGCCGAGTTCGACCACATGCCGCCGACCATGTATTTTTTAGAGCGCCCAAAGAGATTGGTTTCTCCAAAGGCTCCGCCTCCCCCCATACTTCCTTTGGAGTACTGAAAGAACGGAACAGCAAACCAAGTGGTCTTTTCTTTGACTGTGATGAGGATCTCAGACTTTGTTTTGCCGACGAGATTGACTTTGATTTCAACACTCGAAAACAACCCCGAAGTTTGGAGTGCTTGCTTGGCCAAAATGATCCGTTCGCGAGAGAGTTCTTGGCCGACTTCGAGATCGCTTAGGCGTATGACCTCACGAGAATCTGTACCCTTGTTGCCCTCGACTTCGATTTTTTCGATCGAAACGATGGGCAGTGGCCAATCCTTAGGCGCGTCTAAGTCAGTTTGTGCATCGAGCACAGTTCCACTCATGACCCCTAAACAAATAATCCAGAGTGTTAAAAGACCTCTCACGTGTCGCTGACTCTAGCACTCCAAACCCGCTTGGAAACGCTTTTTTGAAGTTCTCAGCTGGCTTTTCGTTCCAACGGGAGATATTCAAATTCTGCATGGGTGGCTCTAATCCCTATATTCAGTACCCCTCGATCAAAAAGCCGACCAAAAAATTTAAGGTCACTTTTGTTCCTGAGGGCAAAGTCGTTGAAGTAGATCCGGCCCAACTTCCATTTGGAGAGACGGGGCTTCCGGGATGTATTTTGGACATCGCGATGGGCCATGGAATCAAGATCGATCACGCCTGTGGAGGCGTAAGTGCCTGCTCGACTTGTCATGTGATTGTCAAAAAAGGCTCAAAATCCTGTAACGAAGCTGAGGACTTTGAACTCGATATGCTCGACAATGCTCCGGGCAATACGATGAACTCCCGCCTGTCTTGCCAAGCGGTACCGGATGGCACTGAAGATCTTGAGGTCGAGATTCCGGGATGGAATCGCAATCTTGCTCGAGAAGGTCAGTAAAGCCGAATCGCTCTTTTATTCTTCGGTGAGTTCTTCGAGTTCTTCATCGGGAATACGTCCCGTATTGAGGCCATATTTTTTGATGAGACGCTGAACACTCTTACGATCGATGCCTGCTTCTTTTGCAGTGGCTGAGATGTTGTAATTATTGCGCTTTAAAATTTCTTGGAGGTACTGTTTTTCGAACGAAGAAATCCACTGCTCTTTGGCGTCCTTGAATCCAAGATCTTCTCGAATATCGAGTTCTGCTTTGGCGACGGGTACTTTGACTTTTTCGGGCACGTCTTCGAGTGTTATTTTGGTGGTGTCCATAAAACTCAAAATTCGGCTCATGGTGTTTTTGAGTTCGCGGACGTTTCCGGGCCAATCGTAACTCGACAAGAGTTGAAGAGCCCCTGATTCGATCCCATCACACTGGCGCTCCGTGTTTTGTTTATTGTAGTCCTCAATAAATGAGTGAATCAGCATCGGAACGTCGTCCTTGCGGCGTCTGAGAGGTGGAAGATAAATGGGCACCACATTGAGTCGGTAAAAAAGATCCTCTCTAAAATTGCCTTTTTTGACTTCGGCTTCGAGGTTTCGATTGGTCGCGGCAACCACTCGGACATCCACGGGTATGGGGCGGTCTCCACCCACGCGTTTAATGGTTCGAGATTCTAAAACTCTGAGAAGTTTGGGCTGAAGATCAATGGGGAGTTCGCCGATTTCGTCCAAAAATATCGTGCTGCCATCGGCGAGTTCAAAGGCTCCGTGGCGCAAGCCTGTTGCGCCAGTGAAAGATCCTTTTTCATGGCCAAAGAGTTCTGACTCAATGAGATTTTCTGGAACTGCAGAACAATCAAAGATCACCATGGATTTTTTGCTTCGCTTACTTTTTTCGTGCACGGCTTGAGCGACGAGTTCCTTACCGGTTCCGGACTCTCCCTCGATAATACAAGTGACATCAGTGGGAGCGACCTTCTCAATGATCGTATAGATTTTGCGCATGGGCATGGATCCCCCGATCATGGGACCAAACTTTGCTTTCTTGCTGGGCGTGATTTCAAAAACTTCATCCAGAGGAGAAAACTTCATTTCTGTTTTGCCCGCGCGAATAATAGCCCCTGCCGTCAAATAGCCCTCTTTGACTCGAACGCCATTGATGAATGTACCATTCATGGATTCGAGATCCTTGAGGAGATAGCCATCCTTTGTTTGATGAATCTCAAAGTGGACGCGACTCATGGTTTCGTCTTTGAGGACGATTTGGTTTCCGGTCTTGGTCCCGATTTGGATGACGGGAAGTGAAAGCGTAAAATCTTTGCCCTTCAATTCTCCCGACGTCACCGTCAGTTTGCATTTGAGGAGGTGGATGCGAGAGGATTGTTCTTCCCAGCGAATAACTTTAGTTTTGCCAGAGCTGGTTTTTTCGTCAGTGTCTTTTTTCATCTTGTCTCCTTGGATGCGATCGATACTCCACGTTCTGCGGCAACCCGCTTTTGGTGCGGACCGTAGAGTTGATAATAAATATTGGCGCTCTGAAGCACGCGCTTCACGTATCCTCTAGTTTCGGTGTAGGGGATGCTTTCGACAAAGGTGTCTAGCCGACTTGTGTCCTGTTCTTTGACCCATTTTCGTACAGCGTCGATGCCCGCATTGTACGAAGCAATCATGAGCACGGGTCTTAATTCGGGAACGACCGGGAAATCTCTGACTTGAGATTCGAGTTCTTTGAGGTGATACGTCCCAAATCGAATATTGCGTGGAGGCTCAAACATCCAGCCAGAGTAGGATCGGTTTTCGCCGATGCTTCTGCCGATTCGCTTGCTGAGACTCGGCATGAGTTGCATGAGACCTTCAGCTCCAGCACGAGAGCGAGCATCAGATTCGAATCGACTTTCTTCGCGCATCAGTCCCCAAATCAAAAACGGAGAGACTCGAAATTCTCTCGAAGCCGCAGCGACTGCCTTTTCGTGCGCACGGGGGTAGAGGATCTCGAGAGTCTCTCGAGTTTCATCGGAGAGCTGAAGAGGTTTTCCGATATAGAGTTCACTCCAGCGCACCAGATCGGGCCAGTCTTCGATCGCTCTCAGTCGCTGAGCGACGGCAAACTTGACATCTCGAGAGCGAGTTTTGGTGGCTTCTAAAAAGAGGTCGAGTTCCAATCGAGCCCAATCCATGAGGTGAACTTCCCGAAAGGCCTCAAGCCGCCGCCATGATGTCTTGTTGTCAAAAGAATCCACATCGACGTCCGAAATGGTCGTAGGGGCGGACCCTCGAATTTCAAACTCCCCCAAAAAATGAAAGGGCTTGGGGGTTTGGATTTGAGAATAAAAAGAGAGCCCCATCTTGCTTAAGAGTTCGGATTTGAGTGCGGCAGCCTTATCATTCGTTCGGAGCGTCTCCCATACACGCTGTTGCCAGTATAAAGATTGTGCGCTGAGGTTTTCTCCGTCAGGAAGCTGAGGGAGCTTTTGCAAAAGCTGAGCGGCACTTTTGAGTTTGGATTCGTTGAGGGGATTCTCTCGAATGGCGGATTGATAGAGGGCCCAGGCTTCAAACCAGTGTGCACTCTCTTGAAAGCGTCCTCGAGGAAACTCATTTCTGAGGTCCCCAAAATATTTGAGAGCGAGCTCAAACTGCTGATCGTCAAGCGCACTCGCGCCAAGTCGATAGAGAATCGTCTCTTTGAGAGGTTTAGAGACCTTCTTTTTGAGAAGCTTCTCATATTCTGATCGTCCATCTTCGGCTTTGCCCAGGCGAATGAGAGACCAGGCCATCAAATTGTGCCATTCGGGATCGAGATTCGTCAGCGCAGAATCCATCGTGAACTTTTTTGAGATCTGAAGCGATCGACTGTACTCGCGCATCGAAAACGCGAGCTGGGCTTCGGCCAACTGAAGACGATTGCGATCCGCGCCTGACTGTGATTTGAGAAGTTTGGTGAGCTCTTTGCTCGCACGCCTAAATTGAGCCGCCCGCTGGAGACGCTGAATACGCTGCACATGAGTTTCGGTCTCAATGGTTTGAAAGTTACCTGCCTCAGTCAATCGGCTCGCCGCTTGATCTTCGGAATCGGCGAGAGGATAGGTTTCGTAAAGTGTGCGATATCGCTTGAGCGCCTCTGACTTGAGATTGAGATCCCATTCGACGTCCGCCAAAAGGAGCAAAACATCTCCCGTCAGAGCGGAGCCGTTGATTCGATCGAGGACCTGAAGCAAAAGCTGACGTGACTCATTGAGGAGTCCCATCTGTTTGAGAAAGTCTGCTTTGATGAGGAGTGTGCGATGAATCATTCGTCGAGGGAGATTTTCAGGAATTTTTCCGAGGCGAGCGTAGGTGAAGGCTCGAGTCTCTTTGCTGGCGAGCCATCGCAAATAGTTTTGATAGGGCTCAAAGAGTTCGCTTTTGATTTGAGGAGAGCGAAGGACTTCTTCAAATCGCTCCGCCCGAAACAGCGCATAGTCTCGAACGAGCTGAGTGAGCGGATCCTTTGTCCCTTGAGCGAGTTGGATCACGAGCTTCCAATCTTGACGAACAACTGCCCGCGAAACATCTTTAGAAGTTGTGATCGAGGGGGCCTCTTGGACAGTCATGCCCTTCGAACAAGCATTCATGGCAAAGACAAGGCTGCCGCAGAGGATCAGGTGTCGCATACTCACTCGCTCTATTTTGAGGCATTTGTGGGACAGGGGCAAAGCCCAAAATTTGATTGCAGTTTGGAGCAGGGCCTATACCGTTTGAAAGAATGAAGTTTGAAGCACAGGGGCTTAAAGCCCATTCCTCTTGGTCGACGGTTTCTTTTAACGCTTTGCATCCAATGTTTGCTTATTCGGTGGCGCCGACACCGGTGGAGATCCGAAAGCTTTTTGAAGCGCGCGAGCATTTTGTCGTGATCGGACTCGGTGGGAGTATTCTACCGCTCAAAGCTCTGGTGGATGCGGCTGAACTCCAATCTCACATTCATTTTGTAGATCATTTGGATCGAAAGACTTTGGCGCGAATGCTCAATCTCGAAAACGCGCTCTACTGTGTTGTCAGTAAGTCTGGAGAGACTCTTGAGATTAAGACACTTCTCTATCAAATTTTGGAATCCGGCCGGCAAAAGGATTGCTTGTTTGTCACGGATCCTGAGAAGGGACTTTTGAGAACATTGGTGCGTGAGGGGGGAGTGGCTTCGCTGCCCATCCCCGCAGAGATTGGAGGGCGGTTTACTCACTTTACTCCGTTTCATCGCGCTCTGTTTGAGAGATTCAAATTTGATTTTGGGTCGTGGTTGGAGCTTGCCCGGCAAGAAGTTCAAAGGCTCAAGGAAGATTCGGGCATTCTTAAAACTTTGATGAACGCGATTTTTGAGCCGGGGCGATCACAGATGATTTTGTGGGCGTATGGTGATCGCTTCTTAGGACTTGCCGAATGGATGCAGCAAGCGATTGCCGAATCTTTAGGAAAAATTTCACCTGATGGTCGTCGTCACGGCGTCATGCCGATTGTTCTTAAGGGACCTCAGGACCAGCATTCTGTTTTACAAATTTTGATGGAGGGTCCTCAAGATCGCAGCCTTTTGTTTTTGGGATCCCAAAGACGAGATAAAAAGTTGAATGGCCAAAAGCCTCGACCTCACTTTGAGGGGTTAGAAACGCAGAGTCTCGAATCCATCGAAGATTTGTTTTTTGAATCGATTCATCAAAGTTTTGTGGAGCGAGTTTCTCATGAGTCGACTCGTCAGCCTGTGATGAAGATGCAGTTTTCAGAGAAAATGGAAGATGTGATCCGAGCGATTGTGACGATTCAGGCTTTTATCGAGTTTGCGGGCAAGGCCCTCAGTATCAATGCGTTTGATCAGCCGGGTGTTGAGCGCGGAAAGCAAATCGCTCGGGCACTCCTTAAAAACTGGTAAGCCTCTAGCCGTCTGTCAAGGGAGCGCCGTCAAGGCGAGTAAGCTTTGAGATTTGATCCTCGTAGTTTTTGAGAATTTGCGTAATGCTCTCAAGCGGTGAATCCGCCTGAGCCTTGAGCGCTTCTTCCAGAGCGTGCGTCGTCAAAGCTCGATGCTCGATGAGTAGTTCACCGAGAGGAATAATCCGTTGGCGAGTTTTGTAAGCAGACTGAAGCTCCAAAATAAAATCGAGTTGGTACTTTCTGATCTGACCTCGAGCGAGAAGAATCTCTCCGATCGGTCTTGTCCGATTAAATGACGACATTAACTTTACCCCCTAATCTTCAAATCTCTCCCTCGAAGGGACTCGAAGACGGGGCCAGTATCGCAAGTTCTGGGCCAGATTTTGGGGCCTTATAAACAGGTTATAATGCATTTAATGGGCTAATCTGGGCTATCCAAGTCCCTCTCAGTGCGGAGACAGAGCCCCTTTTAAATGTTGGCGAATCAAGGGGCGAGCCAAAGAGGGGGAGTAGCCCTTTCTAAAAACTGCTCTTAAAATTTTATTCTCTACTTTAGTTTGAGCCTCCCGATCGGTTGAGAAGGGGTGACGAAGCTTTCGGATTTCGGTTTGGATGAGAGTCTCAAGGACTTGAGAGGATTTTGGATCTTCAAGGCCAACGGTCTGAGTGACTTCGCTCCATTCTGAGGGAGTGAGGTGTATTCCATCCACTCGAAGGCGGCGCTGAATCAAAGACGGGGAGTACCCCCTAGTACTCCACAGTCTCACTTTTTCTTCGACATACATTCGTTCTCGCAAAAATCCTTGTTCAACGAGTTGGTGAATGCACTGATCAATCTCCGCAGGAGCAAATTTCTTACTTTGGAGTTTTCGTCTCAGTTTTAAGATCGAATAGTTGCGGCGCGAGAGTAGCCAGAGTCCATAGGAGTGACATCGATCCATTGTTTTCTGGATCTATCAAAGGCCTGACTTAAATGACATCACATTTGTGGTAGCCTTGTGGCCGGATCCTAGATGTTCGCCGAATGAGAACAATCTGTTCTCTAGAATCTTGCGCGCGTCCGGAGGGGCTGCTAACTCCGAGGCATGACACTCGCTCAGTCACAAACGCTCGATTATCGAGCCTACCTCGGAGAGCTACTAGCTCAAAGAGCCCGCAAGAATCCCCAACTTTCACTCCGAGCGATGGCGCGTTTTTTGGGAATGTCGCCTTCGTCACTTTCGGAGGTCCTTAGTTCTCGTAAGAATCTCTCGGAGGACCGGCTCCATCAACTCATTGAACGACTCCGTCTAAGCACACGAGAGGCTCGGTATTTGAATGCCCTTTATCAGTTTAATCGTGCCAAGTTGCCATCACGAAAATTGACAGCTCTCGAGAATGTCAATCGCCTACGAAATTCTTCGCCCATCTCGGATTTGCAGCTCGATCAGTTTTCGTTGATCGCCCAGTGGTATTCGCCCGTCATCTTTGAACTCACCAAAGTATCAGCATTCAAAGTAACAGCACCCACAGTGGCGAGAGCTCTTGGAATTTCAGTGCCGGAGGCGCGCGAAGCGCTCCACCGGTTGGAACGTCTGCGACTCATCCGACAGGAGTCGGGAGTCTTTACGTGTGCTGTTGATCAAGAAATACTCGTCGTCTCTCCCCATCTCAATGAGGCGCTGCGAGAGTTTCATGAGAGCATGCTTGTACGAATCCGAGAGGCGCTGACGAACCAACCGCCCGATGAACGCCTGAGTCGAACAGAAACATTTGCGTTTGATCCGAATCAGTTACCAGAGGTCGAAGAAATCCTCGATGAAGCATTTCAGAGGATTTTACTTCTGGCACGAAAGGCAAAGTCTCCCACCACTGTTTATCATCTTCACACTCAGTTTATTCGAATGACGAAAGGAAAATTAAAAATATGAAAACATTAGCTCGTTTTGGTCTTGCTCTTCTTGTCAGCACGACAAGTGCCTGGGCCTTTGGAACCAAAGGAGGAGGTAGCGTCATCGTCTGCTTTGACCAGAATCCAGAAATTGCAAAGCTCTACTATGAAGAACGTAAAGCTCAAAACGCGAGCGATGGAAGTAAGCCGACAGAAACTTTCGGCTTAAAAAGCGTTGCCATCCTGGATGAGCACCTGGCCAAGGCCACACGAATTGTTTCTTTGGATCTTTCCGAAGCTGAAGACCAGCTGAGGGGGCGACCCGATCGAAAGATTCGAAAGGCCCTTGATCGCGAGACTCCCGACGAGTTTGTGGAGCGCCTGATCAAGGAAGTTTTTGATCTTTCGTATCCTCCGATAGCAGAAGTGATGAGAAAGGCTGCACGGGCGATTCGGTTTGAGGATTCTATTTCAAAACAACATGGGATTATGCCGCAAGACGATTTTTCGTCAGTGGGGTTGATAGATCGTGCACGCTGCGTTCTGACGAATCTCTTTGTTCAGGAGAAGATAGCGGATCAGCACTTTTTGTATCGCGACGATAGGATTTGGAATCACGAAAAATTATCTGATCTGAGTCGCTTGGTGACCTATCTGCACGAAGTTGTCTATTGGGTTCAAAGGAGCCGAGGCGATGTCACGAGCGACGTGACACGAAAGGTCACTCAGGCTCTTGTGATTGAATACCCAAGTCAATCGTGGAAGGACTTTTTTAGCCCACTCAGCAAACTCAAGTTTATTGACGTTCTGCCCCAAGAAGTCGGCGAGTCTCTCCTCCTGGATACCCTTGCATGGGACCACTATCAATACGCGTTTCAGTTGATCGAAGAAGATCGTGAAAGGCATTTTTTAGATGTCATTGGGTCCCTGGATGAACAAGGCTTTGGATTACCCATCGGCACCAGCGCAGAAGGAAAGTATAAATCAATCTCTGAGTCGTTTTGGTATAGCCGAAATTCAGTGGGAATTTTGAGCAGCGACATCTATCAATCAATGCCCATGAAAGCTCTCGCGTTTCCGTTAAAAGATCTTAAGAGATGGGAAGTGACCAAATGTCGATGGCGAATAGTTTCGAGCGAGGAAGAAAAAGAGGTTGAAAGACAACTCAATGTCCTTCTTCCAAGTGCTTCGTTGGATCGAGTCCGCTCTCAGGCGATGAGCTACTTTCAAAGTGCGATTGTGCCTCGAATAAAGCAGACTCCAATTTGGAGTGCGGAGGATCAAGCGCAAGTCATTAAGATTTTTGAGGAAGATATCCAATCAGACTTTCCGGGTTTAGAAATTGTGGATCATACTATGAGAAAGGGAGTGTTTGCTGACTCAGTTATTGAAGGGAAGGCGGCTCTGCGAAGGACGAGCTATGCGCATCCCGGGGTGGGAACGCCTTGGCCCTTATGGAAGAATCGCTATCTGTCGCAGATTTATTTTGATCTGGCGGGAAAGCGCACACCTCAAGAATAGCCCCATACAAGCCCCACCACCTGTCTAAGGCCTCATTCTAGCGGGTTTTAGCAAGTGGCGTGCGGGCACAGTGCTTGCATTACAACAAGACACTTGCGCGCTGAAGTGCGCAAGTGTCTTGTTATTCTCAGGGGCGTGCGCACAAATATCGAAAGGAACTCCCATGAAGTTCTTGCGCCCCACTCTCTTAAAGTCAGTAACACTTTCACTCTCTTTACCCTTGGCACTCTCTGCTCAATCTCA
>CAZUTA010000020.1:38115-39732 GCA_964622975.1 uncultured Bacteriovoracaceae bacterium
GCTTCAGGAGGGCAGACCTATGCCTTTGACAAAGGGCTTTTGAGAGACTCCTCCGAAGTTTTTGTTGAGACCGGCCCCGATGGTAAGATTTGGACGATTGGGTTTCTGAATGGCAAGGATTACTACGTCCAAAGGGACATAGCCCTCAAAGTAGAAGACCTAGAAACAAACCTCATTCCGGGAGTAAAGCGTTTTGCTTACGCCCAGAAGCAACACATGCAATATATTACTCAACCCCTCATCGTGCAGTATTCGAAGTCCAAAAAATCAAGTGAACCTCAAGCATACGAACTGAGTTTAAAAGATGTCGTCCCCGCTGGGCCTGCCATTTCTGGAAACGAAGGCAAAATCTACCGGCCCGAAGAGACGGAGTACGTCAAATATGAGCTCATTTCGAATTGGGATAAGAGGACAATGAATATCCTAGAATACAATGGTCTTGTGCCATTGAAACAGATCGAAGTGGTCGCCAAACGACCTGCCGATTTTGGATTGAGTGGCAGAGTTCTCAAAGAAGATATGACATTGAGTGGAAGTGAAGCCCTGTCACGTCTTCAAATCACAAAAGTTCCGACGTCTGAAGCTGCAAAGGATTCAAAAAATGATAACGAAATTTTTATGGGCCTCTTTGATTTTGATTATTCCTTTTTGAGTCCCGCGCAAACTCAGCCCGATGAAATCGCTCAACTGAAAGCTCAGATGTCTGCTCTTTTAACACGAGTGGAAGTTCTCGAAGCTCATATGCTCCGTCAGCCGCCAGCGCGCCATCTGGATCTTCTCGATGGTACGGAAGCAATCTTCCCCTCCAATACAAAGGTCGTCATTCCCGAAGGCCATATTGCCAAGGATCTTCTCGAAAAAATGGAGAAAAATAGAGAAGGTAAAAATTAATTTGAAGAGAGACCAGAGCGTCAGCGATTGACGCGTTCACTCTTGGATTCAAAATCAACATACAAACCAAAGACTTGATGTGGCGCAGAGAGAGATTTTGCGCCGCGTCGAGCCTGTTTGTATCGAGAGAAGGGTGAATGAAGTGGACTTGGTATATTTCTACTGCCCTGCATCAGAAGCACTGCTCTCGACGCATCTGGGAGTGGGTGTGCGCTCTCCAAAGAATTCAGGGCTTTGCCGTCGTGCATCTGCGAATTTGCAGTGCATTACGACGTGTTTGTATCGAGAGAAGATGGAATATGTTGGTCTTGAACCAAATTTGGGGCAATGCATTGAATGCGCCGCAGCGAGGTGAGTGTTGAGAATTAACTCTAACATTCCATCTCTCGTTGCTCAGCGCAATCTCGAGGTCACGACTCGATCGATTGCTCGTGCGCTTGAGAGGTTGAGTTCAGGCAAACGAATCAATTCGGCGCGAGACGATGCTGCGGGATTGGGCCTTTCGGTGGGCCTCGAGTCTCAGACACGCTCACTTGCGCAGACATTGCATCAAATCAATCAGGGGATGAGCTTCTTGCAAACCGCGGATGGAGCGTATCAGACACAGCTTGAACTCGTTCAGCGAATGAGAGAGCTTGCGGTGCAATCAGCGAATGGCACACTGGGGGTTTCTGATCGGACATCTCTCAATGATGAGTTGCAGGAGCTTTATGCGGAGTTTGAGAG
>CAZUTA010000021.1:0-36550 GCA_964622975.1 uncultured Bacteriovoracaceae bacterium
CGAGATTGATCCTGAAGAGCTCCCGCTACAATTTCACTGGCCGAAGCGCTGCCCCCATTGATCAAAACAATGATGGGATAATTGGGTTGAGTGCCAGGACCCGAAGCAAATTTTTTGTCCACCTGCTGCTTATCTCGTCCTTGAGTGTAAACAATAAGGCCTTCGGTCAAAAAGGCATCAGCCACTTCGACCGCCTGCTGCAAAAGTCCTCCGGGATTGTTTCGCAGATCCAAAATCAAACCTGAGATCGGCTTATCTTTTGATGCTTCCTTCAATGATTTTTTCATCTCATCACTGCTTCGTTCAAGAAACTGCTTAATCTTGATCACGGGATAGCCCTCAACACTCTTCCAGGAAACGCTCTTCACACTAATGACAGCTCTTTTGATTTTGAATTCTAAAAGCTTATCGACTCCTTCTCGACGAATGCCCAGTTCGATCGGTGTTCCGGGTTTGCCACGCATTAACTTGACCGCATCAAAGACACTGAGCTTTTCGGTCGATTGGTCTCCAATCTTTGCAATGATATCGCCCGCTTTGATTCCCGCATTAAATGCCGGCGTACCTTCAATAGGAGATACCACGGTGAGCATATCATTTCGCTTGGCGATTTCGATTCCGAGACCACCAAACTGACCCTTTGTATCCTGCTGCATTTCTTGGAACTCTTCTTTGGTCATATAGACCGAATGCGGATCTAAACTATCGAGCATCCCTTTGATTGCGCCCTGAATCAGACTGTCGTCTTTGGGGGGCTCAACGTACTGACGCTTTACCAAATCATAAACGCGAGCAAAGAGCTGAAGACTTCGATACACATCACGAGACGTGTCATTAGAAAGCAAATAGGTCCAAGTACCTCCCAAAAGAAAGGAAGCAAAAGTTAAGCTCGAGATAATAATAAAAATTCTTTTTATTTTCATAATCCTTATCGACGAGTCGAAACTTGTCGCCTTTGTAATAGTTTTAACTCTTCAAGCTGCAAACTCAAAACTCTTTGCCTTTGGCCCAACTCACGAAGCTGAGTCTCATAATTGCCCTGAATCTGAGTGGCTCGCTTAAGTTCCAAATCTCTTTCGGCCACCATCAAAATGGACTCTTTAATCAAGGCCTCGCGAGTATGATCGAGGACGAGCTGCCCATGCTCTCGCTCTGACCACGTCGTCACACGAGAGTTCATCGATACCTTGGGCCAAGCCAATAGTGGCCCCAAAATCTGCGCAAACTTGTCACTAAAACCTCGCTCCGCGACCATCAAATCTCTCTGAATATCTGCTTTCACATCGACCATGACTTGAAGTGACTTCTTCAAATCTTTGATCGTCTCTTTGGTTTTGGTGACCTTCTTTCGAATGAGTCGAATCTCCTTTGCCAAGCCAGACTCAACCACAGGGACATCACTGCCCACCGCCATTACGAGACTCATCGAAATGATATTCAAGAACATCAACCGAGACTCACCTTTCGATATCTCAACGAGAAGATTAGATACGAAAATCCAGCAGTCACGATAATGGCGGTCGCCAAAAAGCCAATCCAGACTCCTGTCGGAAGTGAAGCCCAATTCCATGCAAATAGGATTCGCACTTGCTGAGCTCCCAACGACGCCAATCCCATCGCAACCAAAGCCGCGATTACAATTCGTACCGTCTGACCCCACCAAAGAGGCAAAAAGAGTTTACCGGGACGCACGCCAAGCATCTTCATTAAACTCCACTTGGCTTCGTACTGAGTGGCCATTCGTTCGACATTAAAATAGAGCATCAAGACAAGACTCAAAAGCCACAGCACTCCAAACGTAAAAGTAAGTCCGTTCAAAAACTGAGTCAGTTTGACGGGAGGCTCGTGGACGACCTTTCTCTCACCGAGTTTTTGGGAGTCGAGTCGACCCAAAAATCCGCTGAGGTCTTTGACCGTCACAATCGCCGAATGAGGGAAGAACTTTCCTTCGAGAGGGGCAATCACATTCTTAAGCTCAGGATAGAGTTCGTTCAAACGATCTCGATTGGCTGCCGAATCAAAATATTCATATCGAATAACTGTGCTGTCCTTTTCGATAAACGACTTAAATGCCGCTACTTTATCGGCCGTCAAGACGACTGAGACCTTGGGAAACTTGTAATCTTGCAAAACCCCTTCGTTGATTCCATGAGAAATCCAAAGGCTCAAAAGCAAGATTCCGCTCAAGAGCACAAATGCAAAAAGAACAGATGTTTCTTTAAGTGCGGATTTCCACATTTTCATCTCCTTGCGCCGCTGCGACATCTAACAGTCGATCAAAACCAGCTCGTTCCTTTGCCTGAATCAATCGAACCCCATATTCCCCGACGTGGTATCTCATGATTCGGGGGTGATCAAAAGTCGGAGGGTGATGCGTTGCAATAAAGACCGTTGCGCCCTCCTCATAATGTTCCCACAAAATATCCGTCAACAAATCAGCCTGAACAGAATCCAAATGGGCCGTGGGCTCATCCGCCAAAATAAGACGGGGCTTACGAATCAGAGCGCGAGCAAACTCTGCTTTTTGCACTTCTCCACCCGACAATTCACGATAAAGAGATCGAGATCTCAGTCGCAAACCCAGTCGCTCCAGCCAATGTAGAACGCGCTTTTCGCGTTCGGGCGCCGGAACGCCATCAATCACGAGAGGGAGCTCCACGTTTTCAAAAACAGTTTTATTGAGAAGCCCGCGGGGATTCTGAAAAATCAATCCTAGCTGTCTCAAGTGAGTGGCGGAGTGTTGGTGGACAAGCTGTCGTCCCAAAAAGACAATCTCTCCTGCGTTCGGGCGCTCGATTCCACAGAGCATTCTAAAGAGAGTGGTTTTTCCGCTGCCACTGGGACCAGTCAAAATAGAAAACGTGCCCCTCTCCAATGAAAAATTTAAATCCCTGAAGATTTTTTGAACCCCATAGGCCTTGGAGATATTCTTAAACTCAAACAGCACTACCGGCCTCCTTCTTGAGCATGCATTCCATTGCCAACCTCAAGTTCTAATGTAATCATTTTAACTCCTATGCAGAACTTAATTTTACTATCTCTCATCACAGACGCCCCTGTTTCATCAGGTGTATCACTCAATGTTTGGGGTCTCATCGAACAAGCGGGATGGGTCGTAAAGGCCGTCATGCTCATGCTGGTGGCCGCCTCAGTCGGTTGTTGGACGATTATTTTTGGAAAGTGGATCGCATTACGCAATGCGAAAACCGCCAATCAAAAATTCGCTGACAGTTTTTGGCAGGCGGGGTCCCTCGAAGGGGCTCAAACGGCAGCAAAAGCCCATAAGGACGCCCCCATGACACGTGTCTTTGATAGTGGCCTGCACGAATACAATCAAATTGTCGCCCTCAAAAAACTAGAGCGAGGCGAGCAAAACGAACTTCTCGAAGCCAATGTGGCGAGAAGTTTGGACAAAGCGATTCAGATTGAGTCTCAGCAGCTTCAAAAGAACCTTCAGTTCTTGGCGACCACAGCGAGTGCGGGTCCGTTCATCGGTCTTTTTGGTACCGTCTGGGGAATCATGACCTCCTTTATTAATATTGGTGCGACGGGCGCAAGTAATTTGGCTGTTGTCGCTCCAGGGATTGCAGAAGCGTTGATCGCTACTGCGATTGGACTCTTTGCTGCGATTCCTGCCGCAATCTACTACAACTTGTATGCGACCAAGATCAAAGAGATCTCCCAGTCGATGCGAAATTTTGCCGTAGATTTTTTGAATACCGCTAAAAGGAGTTTGTAACCGTGGCCTTCTCAGTCAATTCGGGGGATGAGGATCTCAAAGCTGAGATCAATATTATCCCCCTTGTGGACATTATGTTGGTGCTTTTGATCATATTTATGGTCGCTGCACCCATGATGAATGAATCCGTCGATGTCACGTTGCCCAAAGCCAAAGCCCAGGCGTCAGACTCGAGTGAGGAAAGCGTAATCCTCTCGGTGAAGTCCGATGAAAGTCTTTTTTTGGGACGCACAGGAGTCAAGCGCGCAGAGCTTGAGCCAAAACTCAAATCGATTTTTGCAAATCGAGAGAAAAAAGAGATCTTCATCAAAGCCGATGAAAAAGTGAGTCATGGATTCGTCATTAAACTCATGTCGGAGATACAGAGAGCTGGGATTTTTAGAATTTCTTTTATGACTGATCCTTCAAAATAAGTGAGGCGTCAGTGGTTTCTGGGGGAGCATGAGCAAAAGCCTTGTCATATCGATTGCCACCCATGCCGTACTCTTTGTTTTGCTCGTCTATTCTGATCGACTCAGGCTTGAAATTCTTAAGAAACAACGAGAGAAGCGTCTCGCGAGTGGGGCCATAGCGGTCGAGCTCTACAAACCCACCGATACAGCGATGCGAAAGGGCAAAGAAAAAAGAGATCTTCCTCCACCGGATGTGAAGGTTCCTCCTCCACCGCCTGATGCCCCCGCACTCAAAGTCACAAAGCTGAACAAAAAAGAAAAAAAGGACCTCGATAAGACAAAGAATCAGCTCAAAGATATTCTCAAGCAAATGAAGCGAGAGGCGCAGGCCGAAGACCGTCCTCCTCCAAAGCTAGATAATTTTCCGACGAGTCAGCAGGGTGAAGTCGCCTCTCGAGGCACAGGCGGTCGATCCAACAGAGTTCTGTCTCCTGCAGAACAAGCATTGCAGTCGGCGATGCGTCGACATTTTGAACTCATTGACGCCACATCGATTCGCAAAAAGTATCCTAATGCTGAGGGGACGATCGCGATCTCACTCGTTGGCGTCGGACAGCAGTTTCAGATAAGGTCTTTAGAGATCCTCGAGAGTTCGGGGCTGACAATGCTGGATCAAAGTTGTGAACGAGCGATTCGCACAGCGATTGATTCGGAGACGTTCTCTAGTGATGTCGTCAACGAACTCAACGGGAAGGAGGCGGAGCTTTTATGTCGTCCATAAAATGGCTGGTCTTAATATTGATCGGCTTGGTTTCTTCAGAAGTCCATGCACAGATTGTTCTTCAGGATGCTAAGAGTGCGCCTATTCCTGTAGCGATCCAGACATTTGTCAGTACGACGGAATCTCCCGATGCCAATGCCGCTGTCACCGATATTGAAGCAGCCCTGACAACTGATCTGATTTTTTCGAGGCTCTTTAAAGTCATCCCCGCAGAAGCCTTTTTAGAGCCTAAGGTCACAGGACCCTTTGACGTACTCAATGTGAGCTCCTGGCGACAAGTCGGCGCTCAATATGTTTTGAGAGGACGAGTAACGATCACTGGCGAGCAAATTTCCTTTGAAGGCTTCGCGTTTAATGTCGCCACCGCCAAACTCGAGCTCAAAAAAACTTACAAAGTCTCACGCAGTCAAAGAAAGACCGCGGCTCATATGTTTGGAGATGATTTTGTCGAATTGGTCACAGGTCGAAAGGGCATCTTCTCCACAAGAATCGCTTTTGTTTATCAGCCCCTCGGAAAGAGATTTAAAGAACTCTGGACAGTGAGCTTTAGCGGGCAAGATCCCGAACCTCTGATTCAAAATGGTCGCAGTAACATCAGCCCCGAATGGACAATCGATGGAAAGTACATCTACTTTACTTCGTCTTCTAACGTTGATTGGCATTTGTGGCGCACCAATCTGGGTGGTCGAGCCAGTCAGGTCACTAAATTTAAAGGCTCAGCGCTGGGGCCTGCGATGCTCGCCAATGGAAAAGAGCTCGTCATCACTTTGAGCAAGGATGGAAATCCAGATCTTTACCTCATGGACCTCGATGGCCACGTCAAACGACGACTTACTTCACGTCTCGGTATCAATATTGGTCCCTCTCCCAGTCCTGATGGCAAAACGGTTTGCTTTGCCTCCGATCGTCTCGGCAATCTCCATATTTTTATGTTGAATGTCGAAACCGGAGAAGCTCAGCGCATGACCCGCGTGGGAACACTCAACGACTCTTGTGCTTGGAACCCTGTTGAGGATCTTGTTCTCTTTTCAGGAATGGATGCTGATCGAGAATTTGATATTTTTGCGATGAACTCTTCTGGACTCAATATGTCTCGACTCACCTATGATGCCAAAAACAATGAAAGCCCTTCATGGAGCCCAGACGGTAGATTGATTACGTTTAGTTCACGCCGTGGCGGACGAAACCAAATCTTTGTCATGCGTGCCGACGGAACTCAAATCGCTCCTCTCATTGATTTGCCTGGTGACATGACTCAACCCGCTTGGTCCCCGCGGCTGGGTTACAAATAAATTTATGAGAGTTGCCGCGATTGATATTGGATCAAACTCTGTCCTGCTCACCATTGCCGAGGCAGGTTCTCCACAGCCCATCCCTCTTACAATCGTTCATGATGAAGGTCGAATTGTGGGACTTTCTAAAGGCATGCTCAATTATGGCGGCATCACACCCGAAGCCGAGGAGCGAGCCGCCCATTGCCTCAAAGACTATCGTAGAGCGATCGAGACCTTCAAACCCGAGAAGGTCGTGGCGACAGGTACCGAAGTTTTTAGACGCGCCCGAAACGGCGAAACCGTTCGCGCTCAATTGAGTGAAGCTCTTGGTTCACAAATCCGAATTCTCTCGGGCGATGAAGAAGCCGAAATGTCCTTTTGGAGTTGTCAAAAAGAGCACCCTCAAAAATCTGTCGAAAAAATTGTATTTGATATTGGGGGCGCCAGCACAGAACTTTGCTGGGGAAATGAGAAAGGGATTCGAGAAAGAGTCTCACTCAAAGTGGGAAGTGTTGTCCTTTCGGAAAAGTTTAATTTGCATAACGGTGGTGAGCCGAGTGCTGCTCAGGCCTTTATTACAGCGGCCCTCAAAGAGGCTCGATGGACTCAGTCACTCCCCAAAACCTGTGGCATAGGTGTCGCTGGGACCATCACTTCTTTGTTCTCTATTCAGTTCAAGGTTCCAAAGTATGACCGGCAACTCATCCACCTCAAGCAAATGATGTGTTCGGATGTTCTGCGGATTCAAAATGAAATGCTTTCAATGCCCCTCGAGGCTCGCCGAAAAATCATCGGCTTGCAGGCGGATCGCGCCGATGTGTTTCCGGGCGGTATGGTCATTGCCAATTCCATTTGCCAGTATTTTGGTTGGCAAGAAGTGACCTGTATGGATTCTGGAATTCGATTTGGCGCGCTCTACGAGGCCATGAATCTCTAGAACCTAGATCACTCCAACGCCAAAATAAAATGCTCCAAAGGGTTCTTTCTGGCCATTATTGCGATGTCGGTCGAGATTAAATCCATAGCCCACCTTTAGAGGTCCCACAGGTGTGTTCCAGCGCAATCCGGCTCCCGCACCGTAGCGAAGATTCCAAGGCTCAAAGTTTGAATTATTATCAAAGAGATTCCCCCCATCAAAAAAGCCGAGCAAATCCACTCCAAAGAAAAACGGAATATTGATCTCTGATTGAAAATAAGAATAAGAGTTCCCGCCGACCTGCCCCTGCGGATTGATCGCCTGATCTTCAAAACCCCGAACCGACGACTCTCCCCCGACATAAAACCTCTTTTGTACCGGAATCTCTTCGGTCACACCGAAGGGATCTGAAAATCCAAAGTTCAAAGAAACAGCTAATCCCAAAACTTTGGATTTTTGAAACCGAAACACCGGCCGATAAAAATCCTGCTTCACTTTGAACTGCCAAAAATTTTCATCTCCCCCCAGCACTTCATGAAAGACAGTTCCCGTCATGCGGGTTCGAGCGCCCCGACTTGGATTAAAATCATCATCCAAAAACTTCAAAAGGGCTGTCTCCGAAACCGAAGTCAGAGTTTTAGCTCTCTCGTCATCAAATGCCGTAATGTTTTCTCCAATTTTTACGTTGAAGGGATCTGAAAATTCCAAATCATACTGCGTTGTCAAAAGAATCCGTCTGTTGACTCGATAATCAATGATACCTGAGAAAGTATTCTTGGTTTCATCAAAAAGGGGAAATTCTTGCTTCGAATTTGAAAAACTCAGCGTGCCATCCACCGGAAAATAAAGAAGTCGTGGCTCAAAATATTCTAAAGTGAGGCGCCTTTCAATAAACGGACTCTCTCGAGGATCCAAGTATTCGGTTGAAGACGGTGTAACGGTCTCCTCAAGCTTTCTGTTTGCTTTCAAGAACAAACTGAGTCTTCGTCCCGTGCCACCAATATTGGAGTAGACTCCCTTAAACACTCCACGAACTCCGTCCAAAGTTCCATATCCCGGGCCAACTTCAAATCTAAAGCGAGCTCCTTCCACAACTTCAATGAGCGCAATCAAAGTCCCCGCTTTCACATTCTTTTCTAAGACTCGAATGTCTACGCTCCGTGAGATTCCAAGTCTCAGAATATTCGCCACACCATCTCTTACGAGCTCTTCTTCAAAGTACGAACCCGCCTTGAGCATGGATTCGAGTCTCAAGAGTCGTTCATTGGTGCGTACGGCTCCTCGAACCAAAACTTTTGAAACACGATATCTGGGGCCGGGCTTCCAGGTGAGAGTCACCGATGCCAAGTTTCCAACTTTCTCGTAGGTTAAGACGGCTTCAGCATCGAGATAACCAAGGCCTATGGCTCCTCTCACAAAATCCTTTCGTACCGACTCAATTTTTGCCTCGTCCACAGCCAGACCCGATCGACAAGCTTGTCCAAAGTCCTTCGCTGCTTCGAGCGAATCTAAGTCCGCATTGGACCCTTCGATGCGACAGCTTTGAATTCGATACTGCTCCCCCTCATTGAGATAGATGACAGGACGAACGAGAGACTTTTCCTTTTGAATGACAAAATCCACTCCTCGCACTTCCACATCCAGATAACCTCGTTCAAAGAGCATCGCCGGCAAATCTTCGGTTACCTTTTCATTAAAATCCTGACGATTAAAAATCGTGCCAGCACCCACATCGGATAACGATTGAAACAACTTCAAGACGACGTCCTGATTATTAACTCCCACAAAATCAGCGGCCCCCAAGCGATACCTGGAATGCTTTTGAGTTCGAAAAGCGTACAACTGAATCCCCTGAGTGGTTGTCGACTTTGACAGACTTACTTCTACATCCAAAAAGCCCTTGGATCTCATTTCAGAAACAATCTGATCTTGAATCTCTTCCGCAAACCAAGTGGGAAAGACTTCTTCTCGCGCCAAAAGCTCTTCTAGAAATTTTGAATCTTTAAAATCTCCCAAAAACCGAACTTCAAATCGAGTCCCAGGTCGCACTCGCCATTTGAGGCCCACGGTATGAGTGTCTGCCCTCACCTGAATCAGTGGCTGAAACACCTCCGCAAAATAAAATCCCTGATTGAGATATTGATTCAGCAAGAAAGTCGTATCTCTCTTTAGTTTTTCGCCTTTAAAGGGTCGACCTAATTCTGTGAAAAGACGGCGGATCAAATTTTTTGCGTCTGCGAGGTTCTCTGCGCCCTCAATCTGAATCTCATCCACTAAGTAAACATCTCCCAGGAGAACTTCGAGCGCGAGACTGGCTCCTTCCGGAGCCAAAATCACAGAGGCATCCAAATATCCATCCCGTTGCAGATCAGAAATCACGCAGCGACTGATTTGCGAAATTCTCTCTTGAGAAATCGCTCGAGACTCTCTCGCCAAAAAGCAAAGTTGCTCGATTCTAAATCTCTCTTTGACGACATCACCGCGCCAAAGAACCCCTTCAAAATATTCTCGAGGGATGACCTTGATTCTCAGCTCTCGTTCTTCTGGTTGCCAAACGACGTCGACGGCATCATATCTTTCCGTCGCTCTCAGGAGTCTCGTGACGGTTTCGACCGAATCCTTTGCCAGCGGATCACCCGCCGAAAGTGGAAGCGAATCCAAAACGGTCTGCTCAAAAGCCTCTGGAACAACATGAATCGCTTCGATGGTTTGAGCCCAGGCACTCCTGAGCGCTGCGAGCCACAGCAGCCCCACGATCCAAATCCAAAATCTTATTTTGCCATCTTTCATTCTAGAAAACCGCATCATTAATCAAATTCAAATTTAAACCTAAGGTCGCCCCCAAAGTCATCTTTGCTATCCCCACTTCGACCTTCTAACTCTCGGACATCTCGCCAGGAGCCAATCAACGAAACATTTCGATTCACGCGAAAGTCGAGCTCAACCTTGTGCCCGCCCGTCGTCGAAAGAAAGTTAGAATAATTCACCGCGAGTTTGTTCTTCACCAGATCAGTCCCCACAGTAAGTTGCAGTTCTGTTCGCCCCGTCTGATCAAAAAATGCCGGGCCTAACTGAAATCTCTGAATACCAAGATCCTGCGACAATCGATATTCGATACGATCCTGGATGGCTCCCGTTACAAACGAAAACCCCGTCAATCCGACACTTCGACTTTGATCTTCGTTTTTGAGTTCCTTTGCCGAAGCTGGAATCCCAAACGAAATGAGACTAATGATGTCTTTTTCACTCAATGGAGGCTCCGAACTATATGAAATTTTCTGTTCACCAGGTCCACCTTGTAGTCGCATAAAAACTCGATAGTCTTCGACTTCGGTATCCGCGCGAATATCGTAGTTGGGAATATTGGACTGCGGATCTTTAAACTGAATCGCTCCTGAACGAACCTGAAATTCGCGACTCTGAAAAGTAAACTGACCACGTACGAGTTCGACATTCCCCCCTACTCGAGGTTCTCCCGCTGTTCCTAAAGCGCTCAAGTTGAGATTGGCCGCTCCCTCCCCAATATTATTTCTAATCTGAAAGGGATCTTGAGAGACGATTTGAACATTGAGTTTCCACTTGCGCCATGCTCCCTCGAGATCCGCTCTAGATTGAAACCTGCGTCGCTCTCTCTTAAAAAATTTTCCCAAATCTGATCTCAGATCAATCCGCTTCCTAAAAAGTCCCTCGGAGACATAAAGTCGCCCCGTAAGATCCCCTTGATTGCGATCGATCAACAATCTCAGTGGTCCAGAGGTTTTGAAGCTCAAACCCAATTCGGGTTGAAGCAAGACTTGATCGAGCTGCAATCTCAAATCAGCGTTATCCATGCTCTCCCGTCCTAAATGAAATCTCCCCGTCGCATTCATCGAGCCGTCTCTAAACTCTCCCTGAAACTTGTGAATTTCAAAAAGCGAATGGTGGGCACTCAAATCCGCATTCACTTCTCGCATCAAAAGAGGAACATCCTGAAACGTCACCAAAGCGTCCTCTACCGAGACCTTGCCACTAAATCCTTGGGGCCCTAGTCGCCCATCGACCTTTGCATAGCCTTCAGACCGAGAGAGTATTGAACTAAACGCCGAGAGAACACGTAAATCAGTGACGCCTTTAAATCTGAATTCAAAATCGTCCAAATTCTGAAAATATCCGGAGATATCAAGAGAGCGATCTGCGGATTTGATCACTAAATTACCGAGATTCCACAGTGGAGCTCCCATCTTTGTTTGCTCGAGACGGATCTCAAAAGGTTCTGCCTTTTGCAATATCATGGAGGTTTTTCGCAAGATTAACTCTTTGGATTGCACGGACCCTCGAGCCTCTGTCGGTGGATGAAACAAACTCCCCAACACTCCCTGATTCTGTGCCCGCGAATGAACAAACGAAAAACTCCCGGATCCTGTCATGAGAGTTTCAACACTCAACGGAGACACAAAAGGAATCCAGGGGCTCAGATTCATGGCCTGCATTTGAATATCAAAAGTGCTTTTGACTTTAGTTCCTTCGAGTTGAGACTTCCACGCCCATTTAAAGCTCTCTCCAAAAAGTGAGGCCGTCGCGGTCAATCTGTCTCGAATCAACTGAAAATTTAATCGCGAATCCGGCTGAGTGACGGCTCCAAAACTCGTGTCCAACAATCGAATTCCCAATTGAGCAGAAGGAATATCTCGCTGGTAGTCAAACTCTGCCATGGTCCTCGCCTGAATTCCTAAATCAGCGCCCAGCAAATAGGTCCAATCCGAGAATCGCAAATCCTCCCCCGTTAAGTGCGTATCCACGATCCCTCTGCCATCGATCGAGAGATCTCCGGTCACGCGACCCGAGCGCTCTGAAATTTTGGCATCAATCTGATCAAAATAAAGTTGCCCGCGTCCACAGCCCCATTGCGCGGTCGCTATTCGCCCTTTAGTCACTGTCGATTGACCAAACTGCCAATCCTCTACCTGCGCTCGCCCCGCGCCCGTCGGCAAGAAGAGTTCTCCTGTCAGATTGCCTTTCCCTGAAAGCTTTCCTCTCGCGAAGTAAACATTCTCCGGCAAAATACCTATGTATCCAAAGATTTCTTGAAGCTGGACTCCTCTGAGCGTGAATCTCAAATCCTGAAATTTATCAGGCCCCTCCGACGCAAAATAAATCCCTCCCAAAAGAGAGGCCTGATCTGCATTCAAGGGGGCCGCCATCAGCCTGCGATTGGCCAAGCGCAACATTCCGCGAAGGTTGTTGATATCCTGTCCATTCATCTTAAAGTTTTTAAAATTCGGCTGCGCCTCGAGAACTAATTCACTCCACGGACCAAAGAGTTGGCCCTTCAGTTCACCATCCAGATTGAGTCGATAATCAAACAGGCTTCCAAAATAGCGCCCGTCAAATTTGGAGTTCCACTGAAGATCCAACGTTTGTGCATTCCACTCCGCCGTTCCACTCGACTGGCTCGCCTCTGTCTCTGCAAACAAATTGATCGACCCTCGAACACTCTCTTCGATCTTGCCATCTGCTTTCACTTTAAGTCCGGGGACTCTCAAAATACTCGTTTCGCCAAAGCTGCGGATTTCATACTCATTGATCTTAGCTTCGAGACCCACCTGTCCGGCAAAAGTCGGGGAGAGATTTCCTCTAAACTTAAGAGTGCCTTCAGCCTCGCCTCTCCACTTCGAAAGAATCGGATCTGCTAAACCTACATACGATGCAATATTGAGATTCTTGAATTGCACATCCAATCGCGCCTCAGTGCCACTCACAAAGGGAATCAAGGCTTGACCACTTCCACTCTCCGCTCCCTGCTTCCATTCGAGCCGGGGTACTTCGAGGATTCCGTCTTTGAGATTCCAAGACCCACTGAGCTCATCAAATTTTTTGATCCGCCACTGGCCATTAATGACTTTGGCTGTTCCGGAGCCATGAGGCAGGCGCCAGGGACCACTCACCTTAAAATCTCCCTCAATTTTTCCGTAGAGCTTCCAATCCGAAAAGTACTTAGCAATATCAATCGAACCTTCCCCGGTAAGATCTAAAATTGGATTCTTCCAATCATTCATCACGCCAGAGACACTCAAAAAGTTGTCTTCGTGTTTGAGACGGAGATTACGCAACTGAATCTTAGAACCCACCTGCGATCCTCGATCCAAACTGAGCTCCAAATCGTAGGGGCCCCACTGATCAATCTGAAGATTGCGCGCACTGATCAGCCCCGAAAGAGTCACTTGATCCGAAGAGAGCGACACTTGTGCGGTATCGATCTCAAACTGACCTTTGACTAAATGCCCGCCCGCATCTGATGCGGGCAAATCCACATCCAAATTGACGTTCGACAAGATTACTCGTTTTACCGAGGTCTGAAACCGAACGGGAACAAACCCCGACCGCGGCCGAAAACTCTTGAGCCAACGATCAAAAATTCGAGTGCTGCGAATCGGATACTGCAACCCCTCAAGCTCTGCGGTCGAAAGGACGAGCTGCCTAAACGCAAGGAGTGGCAGAGAAAAAATTGAAATCCCCGCCGCCACTCGATCCACACTGACCGAAACTTTTTGCTTATCGTCGGAGACAACCACTTTTTGAAAGTGAATTTTGGGTTCAAGAGTAAAAATCTCGACCCGCGCGGACTCAAATCCGATCGAGACATCGAGCTCTTGACGAGCGATTTGCAAAATTCGATCCCTTAGCCCATTTTGAAACGTCTCTGTCCGAACAAAGATGGCTAACGCGATGAGAGCTGCAGCCACAACAAAGCCCGCGGTGCCCAAAGAAATGCCCGTCACCCATGTCAAAATGGAGGTGATCCGTCTGTGCAAAAAACGCTTTCTTCGCTCCGGAAGCACACTTTAATGTAACATTCGCAGAAGGAGCAGGATACAAAACTCACAGGGCTTTTATTGCAAAGCGCAAACTCATCATGTCAAAAATTACCGTCATCATCCCTGCTTATAACGAAGAATCAACGATTGTTCCCTGCCTTCAAAGCTTGGTCTCTCAGACGCATCGCGAATATCAAGTTTTTGTCATCGACGACCAGTCCAAAGACAAAACTCGGGACCTCATTTTGGAGTTCGTTCAGAAAGATCCAGAAAGATTTAAGCTCTACGAATTTGGCAAAGTCGGTCCTGCGCGCGCACGAAACCTCTGTGCTCCCGAGGCCCCGGGCGAAATCCTCGCCTTCATGGACGCAGATTGTATCGCAACTCCCGAGTGGCTCGAACAGATCGATCGCTGCTTTACCCAACATCCCGAAATCGCCAGTGCCGGTGGGCCGCACCTTCTCAGACCCAACGCGACTGATTTTGAAAAAAAAGTGGATCGCTACTTTCGGCAGGTCTCACCTCTGATTGATTTTTACAAAATGGAAAATGCTCCCGAGGGTTACACAAATCACAATCCACTTTGTAATGTGGCGTATCGAAAAAATATATTTTTGCAACTGAGAGGATTCCGAGAGGATTTGTTTCCAGGCGAAGATATCGAGCTTGATCTGCGCGTACGGCAGGCGGGTCATAAGATTTATTTTTCGCCCCACGCCCGCGTCTATCATCGTCGCCCCCTTAGCGAAGCTGAGTTTGCACATATGATGTTTAAATACGGTCGCGCACAAGGGCAGATGCTCAGATCTCGTGGACCAGAGAGGTTAGGTCAATGCCTTGCCGTCGCATTGATTTTGATTTGGATCTTGAGTTTAGCAGGAGCCGCGGCGGGATCAGCTTTGAGTATTGGCTTTGCCATTAGCTTACCGACATTAATCTTGATCCCATCGCCGCGGGGGCTCGGACTTTTGAGTCTCTACGCTCTCACTCGACGATGGTTTGCCGGATTGATCCGCGGCCTACTCATCAAATTTGAGCCTTGGTCGCATCACGAGACGATGTAGCGATTGAGAGGCCATCAGTCGCCCCACTTTAAAATCCTACTTGTTTGTTCTATTCAAAAAAGTCAGCGCTACAACACATGTAGTCACTCCCCCAACGACTATTCCAATGGGAAAGGCCTCGTAAGAACTGAGTTGGCCTGCGGGGATGTAGCCCAATTTCTGAGCTCCCAAGTTTAATCCAACAGTAATAGCGCCAAAGCCGAGCGTCATCAGATTTCCAAACACAACTCCTGTCACGAGAGATTTGACACCCGAATCTACAAACTCGGATTTCGAATAGACCTTTGGTTCAGGGCCTGTATTTTGGTTATCTGAATTGCCTTCAGCAAACGAGAACTGCGGTTGCAGAAATGCGAACATTAAAGCAGCAAACAACGATTTTTTCATAATCATTACCATCCCAAAGGTAACTCTTGCAAATCTCATGCAAAGCTAAGTCCTTGATTGCTCTCAGAGCATTGAGCAGAAACTCACCACCCCTAACCATCGGCTTGGAACCGCATGCCGCAGCTTTAAGCAATGGCAATATATCTCCCTAACATTATCGTGGGTATGGACCAGCAGCAGTGTGGGCAATTCCCAATACTCTATGTCTTTAAAGCTTCTTAAAGCAGTGTTTTGCTCTGGCCAAGCATTTGCAATTCGTTGGTCCCCAGAGAAGGAGAAATGAAAATGCAGTCGATCTCAACAAAACTTATGTCTCACCTTGGATTAGTAATTGCCACCCTTGGCGCACTCAATGCTCAGGAAGCTAAACATGATTGGACATTTTCCTCGCAACTCTTTGGAGAGTATTCTGGCATCTGCCGTCAATCGACCGCTCCAAAAAAGAGAGTCGCTATTCAGGTTGTACTTGAGAAAAATTTTTTGAAGGACAACTTACGCGCACAAAGAGGAGTCCGGTATAATCTAGCAGCTCCACCAAGCCTTGCCCCAGATTCCATCGAAGTCATTGAGACTGACAAAAAGCCCATGCGAATCTACCGCAAAGTGATCCCCAGCATCCCTGCCCCAGATCATCTCTCTCTCCTTGTTTCCTCATACTCAAATGATGTGAGCTTTGCGTCTTCGGATGTTTCCTTCGATTTTATTGCCACAGAAGAAGAGGTGCGCTATCGCTCTGAAGCCTTTGGAGAGGTTCTCGATTGCGAACTAGCTCTCGTTCGTCAAGTCGACTCTGTGCAGATCAACAGAACACGCGAAGAATTCTTAGAAGTTTTGAGAGAGCAAGCGATCGAATCCCCAGAGATCAACAAAAAGATATCTCGCGATCTTAGCTTTTTTGTCTCTGGTATCCACTCAGACTGGAATCAGTCAAAACTTGAGGGCGTCTTTGATCGCGCTTCCAGGGAGCTTGGCTCTCGTGCAACCCTAGAGAATTCGATCATGGATCTTATCGATGAGTCCTATCGCGTAGGAAGGCCCGAACTTGGCAAACCACTTGTGGGCATGCTCAGTCAACTCAACTCACGTCTCGGCAATTACTACGAAAAAAACTTTAACATTCAAGGAATGCGACTCGAGGGCCAAGAACTCACTAAGTTCGCCTCTGCGCAGTTTGACGTCAGGGATTCGACCGCAAATCCCAAAGACAAATTGGCCGCGCAGCAACGCGCTTTGCTCTCAGATCGAGTGAGCTCTTGGATGACTCGTACTGAAACAGCGAATGAATCGCCCTCTGTTCGAGGGAGCAAAGTCATGCAGGGATTTTTGGCGGATTCCGCCAAGCGAGAGAAAATGCACACGCCTCCACGACTGACAGAGCTCTCACGAATCAGCATGACTGCCAATGTCGGCGCCGCAGGAGCGTCGAAGCCAGAACCGTCGATGCACGGTTGTTTGTCTTCATGCGCGTGGAATCACGCCAAGGATGAAGTCACTCTTGTAGGTACAGGGATTGTAGGTGCCGTGGCCACAAAGCCAACTTCCCTCGGCAACGCCATTGTTACCGCTGGAGTTGCTCTGACCGGCGCTGCAGTGGGGCACGAAGCTGCCTCAAAGAACGCCGAATCTTGCTATAGTTCTTGCATCACCGACAACACACCTAAGATTCCAACTCTAAAGGATAAACCTTCAGTCGACCCCACACCTCCACAGGTAAAGGACTCTGAAGAACGCGTCGTTCGTGAAAAGCAGCTTAAGGACGAACAGGAAGTTCGTGAGAAGAAAATTCAGGAACTAAAAGAGACTGAGACTGCAGCAGCGAATGAACTCAGAAAGCTAAAAGAGCAAACAGACGCTAAAGCTCGCGAGGATGCTAAAGACAAAGAAGATAAAGCAAGACTTGAAGCAGAAGTGGCTCGAACCAAACAAGAGCGAGAAAGAATCGAAAACGAGGCAAAAGCCGCACAAGAAAAAGAGATTGAAAAAGAAAAGGCGATTGAAAAAGAGAAGGCGGAAAACAATCAGAAGCCTGCTCCCAAGACTCGTACCATTCAAAGTGAAGACGGTGAAGAGCCTCGTCCCCTTCCAGGCGTCAATCCCAAGCCGCGGTATGACGCAAGAATGGGAGCAAGCAAGAGTATAGGTCATCGCTAAGATAGAGAATACAGTAACCCACCATCTGGACGAACAGATGGTGGGCGCACCAGGACTCGAACCTGGGACCTCATCCGTGTGAAGGATGCGCTCTAGCCAGCTGAGCTATGCGCCCACATGGGTTTTTGCCTAACATGATTTTTCTGACTGGCCAACAAAACATCCATTTTAACTTCTAAAAATGAGGCTTCTAAAGGCCGGCTTCTATGATTTCCTTCATGAGCTTCTGATAGGGGATACGCTTTTTCTTCGCCAGATCCTTCAATGCAGAAAGCAACCGCAGCGGCATTCGAATGCTAATGAGTTTAGAGGGCTCATGTTCCTGAAGCAATACGGCCTGTCCGTGCAGACTACGATAATCATCAAGGAATTTTGCAATTTGAGTGGGCGAGCTCTTTTTTGCTACCGCTAAGTACTCATCCGAAAAATATTGAACTGGTTTCATTGCAGCCTTTCGAGAGCTTTGATGTCTTCAAGATCTTGAGGCCTCGCAGAGGTCTTCTTCATTTTTATCAGGGATCGCATACTCAAAACATTCACCTTAACCCCCCGAATCTCCTTTGTGTCGACCTTCTGCTTTGAAACATCCTCAATCAACAGAAGATCAACAATGCGAGTCGGATCCCTCTTATCGACAAAACTCCAAGCAATCAGATTTCGCTTTTCGATATACTCCCTTCGAAACTGCGAGATCTCCTCGTGTGTCACGGGGAGCCTTGATTCAAGTCCAATGGATACTAGTGCCGTCTCCACTTGGGCGAGATGCTTTGGCTTGAGCGAAACCACCAGGTCAATATCGAGAGTCCCGCGCACAGCTCCATGCAGCGATACCGCATAACCCCCAGCCACCGCATAAGGGACTTTATGCCGATTAAGCGCCTCGACGACTTCAAGTAAAAACATATATACAGTATATACACAACGACTCACGATTCAAGGCCCCCTGACGCACTGCCTCGACTCGACCTATTTTCGTTCTGGCCAAGCATACTTCTGAGGGTTTTAATTCTTAAATGCGCACACTCCCTCAGTCCAAAAGTCAGGCCTTTGAAAAAGCCATTGTCATCCTGATCAGCTCAACTCTCTTGCAGGGTTGTCTCAAATCAGAATCCTCCCTCAAAACCTCCGAGGCACCGGCGGCACATACGACCAACTCTTATGAAGGTCACGGCGCTCAAAGCCTTAAGCCCGAAGTAATTGCAGAATTTGCTCCTCCACCACTCGCCCCCGATCTCAAAAAGCAAATTGAGTTCATGCTCGATGTACGAGCCAGTGGCAGCGGCTTTGTTTCTAATGACGGACAGGATTTTTATTTTACGTGGGCAGTGACGGGTCGACCTCAAGTCTGGAGAATCAATCAAGCCGAGGGCTTTCCTGTTCAACTCACGGGAGGCGAAGATCGCACATGGATTGCAGGCCTCATGCCCAACGAAAAATTTTTGATTGTTCAACGCGATCGAGCAGGCGAAGAAAATCCTGGCCTCTATCTCCTCAAGGCCACAGGAGGTCGTCTCAAGAAGATCTTTCATAAGGAGGGAGTACAAACCGAGCTCAATCTTGTTTCTCCGGATGGCGAATACATTTATTTTTCGGCAAACGATCCAAAGCCCGACGCCAAATCCATCTATCGATACGAAATGAGCTCCGGAAATGTTCAAAAGATTTTTGATCGACCCGGCCTTTGGTCGGTTGCGGACCAAAAAGGATCTGATCGCCTTCTACTCACTAAGTATGTGGGCGCACGACAAACTGAGTTTTACGAATGGAATCTCAATACGCAAAAGCTCACGTCTATTTTTGGACAGGACAAAAAAGAAGAAATCTGGATGTCCTATGGCCCAGGCGAAACCGACTTTATTGTTCTGACAAATATGTTTGGCAATTTTAAGCGACTTTACTCGCTCAAAGACGGAGCCTTTGCCCCGATTACAGGTGATCTCAACTACGATGTCATCGCTTTCAACACAGATATTCAAAAAAACTTTTTGAGCTACACCGTCAATCGAGATGGGTTATTTCAATCGACACTGCTTTCACTGAAGGACTCACTTAAACCCATCGAGATCAAAGCTCCGAAGGCTGAAGAAGTTCAACTCGGTGGCTTTTCGTGGAACGGAAAATACATCTCTGCATCGATCGAGAACAGTGATGAACCCTCAACCACTTACGTCGTTGATCTCCAAAAAATGATTTGGAAGAAACGACTCTTACCGAGCGCTCCCGAAGTAGATCTCGAATCATTTGCAGAGGCCAGCGTTGAATATTTTGACGCTCGCGATGGATCAAAAGTTCCGATGCTTGTTCGTCGGCCCATGGCTTGCAAAGACCCTTGCCCTATCATTGTCAATTTTCATGGGGGCCCTGAGGCGCAGTCGCTCCCTGGCTTTTCGACATTCGCACAAATATTCGTCGATGCGGGTTTTATTTTTGTAGAGCCCAATGTCCGCGGCTCCGACGGCTATGGAAAGGATTACTTAAACGCCGACAACGGACCTAAGCGCCTTGATGTGATTACGGATATCGAAGATGTTTCAAAGCATCTTCGAGCGACGTATCCAAAATCCAAGATGGGCGTCATGGGCGGCTCCTACGGCGGATACTCAACTCTTATGGCGATGACTCGATTTGCTGGAGCCTACGACGCAGGCGCCTCAATTGTGGGGATGAGCAATCTTTTGAGCTTTCTGCAAAACACAGCGCCTTATCGACGGCAGCTCCGCATCTCAGAATATGGTGATCCCGAAAAGGATCGCGACGCTCTCATTGAGCTCTCTCCCACAACTTATCTGGATTCACTCAAAGACCCCCTTCTCATTATGCAAGGAGTTTCCGACCCACGCGTTCCCGCGGGCGAAGCGCTTCAAATCCACCAACTCCTTCAGAACAAAGGAGTCGCATCGCAGCTCATTTTGTTTGCCAATGAAGGGCACGGCAGCGTGGAACGCGGCAATCGAGTCTTGCAACTCGGCCATATTCTTGGATTTTTTAAAAAGCATCTGCAGGCTCGCTAAAACTGGAAGTCCCTCTTCCTTCGTGGTAAAAAATTCTTTCCTTATGGGGTTAAGGAGAGGGGGATTTAATGCGATCAGGATTGCAAGTTGGCGCATGGATATGCGCTGTAACTCTGCCATTGCTTCCGAGTGAAAGTATTGCACGGCCAGACCTTTGCAGCGATAAGTTTCATGCGCTCGCCAAAGCAAGAGTGGAGTCTTTGACAAAAAAACTTGGTGCTCAGTCATCTTCAGGAGAGAGCCTCTCCGAGGAGACGCTTGAAGCCCAGTGGGTCGAAACACTCCCCTCACTATCAGAGATAAATCTGACCTCTCGAGAAGACCCAGTAAATCTCGGCGACAAGTGGGGCAAGGATTCGGTGCAACTCGTCAATACAATCGAAATCGGCAGAATAATTTTTCGGCCACTTCTTACGCCCGAAACTTCAGAAATGTTTTTTGCATCGCCGTTTATTCTTCGTAAGACTTTGGCCGCGTACAAACTCAATCGCCTTTTGGGTCTCAACACAGTTCCCACAGCCCGAGTGGCTACTGTCAATGGGAGGATCGGTGTGATTTCGGACTACATCATCGGCGAAAAGCTTCGCAACCCACTGGATCCCACTCAATGGACCGAAACGGCTCTCGCCGCCAATCATCTCTTTGAGTTCATCGTGGCGAATCTAGACTTTCAGGCTTCAAATTTTATTTCAGAATCAAAGGAGAGACTTGTTTCAATCGATCATGATCTCGCTTTTGCGCTCACCGTGTCTCCCTATAACGAAACATTGAACATAGGGAGCGCACTCCCAAATGTTTACACAAAAGAATGGACCGCTCGATTACGTTCGATCACACAAGAGGAGATCAGGTTTGCTTTACAGCAAGACCTTACTCCTCAAGAGATTGCGGCGGTCTGGCATCGAATTGAATTGATAAGACTCGACTTGACCGACAAACCAGAGCGGCCTTAGATCGAAAGTATGAAATCATTATTGAGCTCTCTTGCTGTTTTGGCATTTCCATTGGTGCTCGCTGCATCTCAACCTCTTAACGTGCAGATCAAAGGAATGAGCTGCTCGGCTTGTGAAGAAAAGATCACAAAAGCACTCATGAAGATCCCTGGTGTCACCGAAGTAAAGGCTGACGCTAAGACCGGGATGACGACAATTCAAACCGCGGAAAAATCTAAAGTTTCGATGGATGCGATTAAAGCTGCAGTCAAAGAAGCCGGCTTTAGCGTCGAGGGAACGTGACCACTCTCGCTCTCAAATCCAAGACTCCGGAGGCTTGGATTCAGATGGCGATTCAAAACTTTGATCACTTCCTCATTGATCACGCAGCCTGCGAACGCAAAGCATCTGCGACGGGCATGATGTTTGTCGTTCGCTGCCCCGACAAGCCCGACCTTGTAGAATCAATGGTTCAGTTTGCTCGTGAAGAGCTCATGCACTTTCATCAAGTCTGGCGCCTCGTCCGAAACAAAGGGCTGCGCCTCACTGCCGATGAGAAAACACCTTATATTAACGCACTTTTAAAACTCGAGCGCCCGCAGCGAGACCTGGGGATCCTGGACCGTCTCCTCATTTTTGGAATTGTGGAAGCCAGAGGACAAGAGAGATTTGCTCTCGTGGGTGCGCACCACCCCGAAGAAGAAATGAGAAATTTTTATTCGAGCCTTGCCGAAGCCGAAAGCCGACATCACGAACTTTTTGTCGCCTTAGCCGAAAAATATTTTGACCCCTCTATTGTTGAAGCTCGACTCAACGAGTTGTTAGAAGCAGAAGCTAAAATTCTTTCTGGGCTTCCCATTCGACCGACCGTTCATTAGACCTATTGCCGTTGTGAAGCACTCCGCCAAAGCAGCACTCAAGTACTTCGAGACTCATTGTCATGCTCACACAAAAAAGCTGGCAGAGGCCTTGGCGGGAAAGATTTGGGATCGTGTCGCCTTCATTCCCGCAAGAGCCGAAGAAACAGTTTCAAAATCAACCATTCCTTCTCTCGCACGTTCCTCAGAGGCTCTCTCTCTCAAATCCCTTTTGATTTTGCATGTGAATGGATCTGCGGACTCACTGCCTCAAGATCATGAGACCAATACCAAGCTCATGCAGGAACTTCGCGCATGGGCCAAATTGACTGAAGGCGATCAAGGCAACAATTCGGAAGCGTTTCTTATCGAGTCCCCCTTTTTGGATATCTTCGTCATTGATTCAGCTTCGGCTGATCGATTGCTTCCTGAACGCGGCGGGGTCGGGCTTGCCCGAAAGATCCCGGCGGATATCGCCGCTTGGCTGATATTTCAGCAGCAAGTTCGATGCCCTTATCTCTATTCCACCGATGCGGATGCCCTCGTCCCACTCGATTATTTTTCGGAGAGTCGCCTCCCCGCCGACAATGCTCCCGCGGGAATTTTCTCTTTTAAGCATTATTCTCATTCATCCGATCCCCTTGAGCGAACAGCCTGCCAACTCTACGATCAGTATTTGAGATTTTATGTGGGGGGACTCAAGTTTGCAGGCTCTCCCTTTGCTTTCCAATCCATCGGCAGCCTGATGGTGATTCATGCCGAAAGCTATATTCATGTTCGTGGGTTTTCGAACCTCATGGCCGGGGAAGATTTTTATTTGCTCAACAAATTGGCCAAACTCGGCCCCGTTTTTGATTTGCCTGGCGATCCCGTGGAACTTTCGGGGAGAGTGTCCGTCCGTGTTCCTTTTGGAACCGGCAATTCCATCAGGCTCTATCTTCAGGACCTTAGAGCCAATCAAGAAATTCTCTACTACGATCCTCAAGTTTTTGGATTGTTGAAGATCCTCCTCAATGAGATCTCGACTTTGGCGACTTCCAGAAATCTCATCGAATGGAAGAAGAATCTCTCCACGCCTGCGATCGAAGCCTGGATCGAAAGTTCTGGAATGCAATCAGCGTTCGAAAAAATTCTCCGTGGCGCCACGAGCTCCAAATCTTTGCGAATACAATTAATGATTTGGTTTGATGGCTTCAGAACCATGAAGGCCATCCACTTTTGGAGAGATCGATTTTACCCGTCGATGCCCTGGCATTTGGCCGTTCGCTCAGCTCCTTGGATGGATCTCAAGAGAAGCCTTGAACAAATGAGCCCTTCGGAACTAATCATGCAGAAAGTCTCATGATTGGATTTTTAGCCAATATCGAAACCCGAATGATTGAACATTTTGTTCAATCTGCTCACCAAGGAGAAATTCTCTACCCCCTCGCTGTCGGCCTCATGGTGGCAACTTGTTTTGGGCTTCCTCTTCCCGAGGAGTTTATTATTATTGCGATGGGACTCGCCGCACATATCGGTGGTCATCCAGAACTCTACCCCGTGCCCGAGGGAACACTTCTGCCCGTCACTCTTTTGGGTTCTTGTATTTTTTTGTGGAGCTCAGTGCTGATCGGCGATGGAATTATTTATTCTCTCGGGCGGTACGTCGGCAAACATCCTGGACGAAGGCGCTGGGTCGAAAAAATTCTGAAGCCCGAAAAATTTGAAAAGATTTCGTTGTGGATGAAAAAGTATGGCTTTTGGACGGTGGCCGTATTTCGCGTCACACCGGGCTTAAGACTTCCGGGCCAGTTCTCGTGCGGCCTCTTTGGCGTTCCACCACTCAAGTTCTTTGCGGTCGATGGGTTGATGGCCTCCCTGATGATCCCCACTCAGCTCACACTTCTCTATTTTTATGGCGATAAGGTTTTGGATTTGGTCCATCGACTCAAGGGGGGTTTTTTACTCCTGATTATCATTGGAGTTTTAGCTGTCGCTCTGATCTTTCTTTTTAAGAAATATGGTCTATATTTTGGTCCATGGAAGCGAACTCCCAAATCTCAGTAAATCTTGAATTCACCCCCAATCCCGAGACTCTCAAGTACGTCACCAATGTGACATTGGTTCCTTCGGGCGCTGCCAATTTTCCCACTGCCTCTACCGCCTCCGGAAAATCTTTGCTCGCCGAAGAGCTCTTTAAGTTTCAGGAAGTCTCCGCTGTCATGGTTGGAAAGGACTTTGTCACCCTGACTGTCAAAAATCAGGACAATCTCATGACCCTCAACGATCAAGTGATCTCCCTGATGAAGAAGTTTTTGGCATCAGGTCTCACTCCGGTTTTTCCTCAGACAAATGCAGCACCTCAAAACTTGTCGGAGATCGAAAGAAAGATCTGCGAAATTTTGGATCGTGACATCCGCCCCGCTGTGGCGATGGACGGAGGAGACATCACATTCGAAAAATTTGAGGATGGCTTTGTGTATCTGAAGATGCAGGGTTCCTGCTCCGGCTGCCCCTCGAGCCTGATGACACTCAAAATGGGTGTCGAAACCAGGCTACGAGAAGCAATTCCAGAGATTCAGGAAGTTATCCCTGTTTAAGTCGTTTTAATTTGTATTTTTTTGGCTTCTCTCAACGCCGCAGCGGCCTTTGGGAGCCAAATATTCAGAACACCCTTCTCGAACTTCGCATCGATTTTGGATTCATCGATTTCTGTGGAGAACGGAATCGCTCGATAAAAGCTTCCATAACTTCTTTCGATACGATGGAAGTTTTTTTGTTTCTCTTCAGTCTCGGCCTTCTTCTCGCCTTTGATTCGTAGGACATTTTTTTCAAACGAGAGATCGACATCCTTGTCGCTCAAGCCTGGCAACTCCACATGAACCCAAAAGCCCTTTTCTTCTTCGGCGATATCCATGCTCGGTGAAAACGCAGCGGTCTCTACCATAGGGGATTCACTGTCAGAGAAGAACGTCTCCATGAGTTTGTTCATTTCCTTTTGCAAAGAGCCGTAAGGGCTTACAAAAGGACGCGTGATTTCTGCTTCCTTAGACCATCGAAATGGACGGATATTCATAAAAGTCTCCTTTAAATTTTCAAATGAATGGTTAAATAAACCTAAATTATTTAGGGGCCTTAGGCCCTGATACTCTCAATCTAAGTCTGTTCAAAGGACTGTCAAGACAAGCCAAAGATTTTTGTGCGAGTTCGAAACACCCTCTGATATAAGTCATAGCCATGCCCGGCTCTGTCCTTTTATTTAGTGGGGGCTTAGACTCCACCGTCGCTCTTTATGATTTGCGTTCGCGTAAAAGCGATGTCGTGGCTCTCAGTCTTTTTTACGGACAGCGTCACTCTGTGGAGTTACAGTCTGCTCAGAAAATCGCAACGCGCCTCAATGTTGAGCTGATCCAATCAGATATTGGAGCGCTGCAGTCTCTCTTTGGTAAAAACTCGCAGACTAATTCTACTATTGATGTTCCTCTCGGCCACTACACAGAAGAAAGCATGAAGCAAACGGTGGTCCCTAATCGCAATATGATTTTTTTGTCCTGCGCCATTGCTTTGGCCGTAAGCCGAAAGTTTGATGAGGTCGTGTATGCGGCACACGGCGGAGATCATGCGATTTATCCCGACTGTAGACCGGAGTTTGTAAAATTGATGGATTCTGTCTCGCAGATTTGCGATTGGCACCCTGTTCATGTTGTGGCGCCATTTGTCCATCTCACTAAAGGAGAGATCGTAAAGAGAGGACTGAGCCTTGATGTTCCCTTTGCAGAAACCTGGAGTTGCTACCAAGGGCAAACCAGACACTGTGGTCATTGCGGAACCTGCGTTGAGAGAAAAGAAGCATTTGAAATGGCCGGAGTCGCTGATCCTACGATCTATGAAAGCTAGATGATGAACTGGAAACTAGAGAAAGAATTTAAGTTTGAAGCGAGCCATCAACTTCCCCATCATGACGGAAAGTGTCGCCGTCTTCATGGACATTCTTGGGTCGGTCGCCTTGTTTGTGAAGGCACTCGCTTACAAGGTGAGGGAGCTAAACAAGGAATGCTTGTTGATTTTGACGAAATGAAATCGCTCATACAGCCCCTTGTTGAAAACTACCTAGACCACTGGCACCTCAACGAAACCCTCAAGTTGGAAAGTCCGACGAGCGAGCTTGTCGCGCAGTGGATCTATCAAAAAATTAAGCCGCAACTTCCGAGCTTAAAGGCTGTTATTCTTGAAGAGACGTGCACATCTCGATGTGAGTACCGAGAGTGAGTCAGACTTACAAAATTAATGAATGGTTTTATTCGATTCAGGGCGAAGGAGTTCGCGCGGGAACGCCGTCGCTTTTTTTGAGATTTTCGGGATGCAATTTGTCGTGCTCCAAAGAAGTCGAGGGTTTTGACTGCGATACAGAATTCGTTTCGGGCGAGCGCTGGAACGGAGAACAAATACTCTCGAATTTGAGAGAGCTAGCACCCGAATGCAAATCTCTTATTTTGACTGGGGGTGAGCCCAGCCTTCAACTCGATGAAGCCCTCATTAGACTTCTCAAATCTGAAGGATACTTTTTGGCGATTGAGACAAATGGACTCAGAGAAGTCCCTGCAGGAATAGACTGGATCACTGTTTCACCTAAGACTTCGGAGCACAGTCTCAAGCAGCTTAAAGCCCATGAGGTAAAGTATGTCCGGTCTTACGGAATGGGGATCCCGCAGCCAAGAATTGAGGCCGAGCACTACCTTGTTAGTCCAGCCTTTGAAGGCCAGTCCATCCCTCCCAAAAACCTCGAATGGTGCATTAAACTCGTTAAAGACAACCCCCGCTGGCGACTCAGCTTGCAAACCCATAAGTTCATGAGAATTCGCTAATTTTACCTTCCCGGCAAACGCGTCCTTTTGTAACTAAAAGCCGATGAAAAAGCTTTTTACGACGATTGGCCTTCTTTTGACTCTCACCGCTTGCACATCCAAATCACAGCCATCGATTTCGATCTACACTTCTCTCGAGGAGTCCGTCGCAAAGGCACTTCTCGAAGCCTACCAAAAAGAGACAGGGGTCCAAGTGGACTTTGTCAGACTCGCTACGGGAGAGGCTGCTGCGCGAATAGAAGCTGAAGGCAAACGTCCGCAAGCCGCACTTTGGCTCGGAGGTGTTGGACTCGGACACGCCGAACTTAAGGCCAAAGGATTGACCACCCCTTACGCTTCGGTCGCGACATCCAAAATTCCCGCCACATTTAAGGACTCCGAAGGCTATTGGAATGGAATCTATTTGGGGGTGCTCGCCTTTGTAACGAATGAGTCGCAGTTAAAGTCCAAATCGCTTACGGCACCCGAAAAGTGGAGTGATGTTCTGGATCCCAAATGGAAAGGGCAAATTCAGCTACCAAATCCTGGAACGTCTGGAACTTCATTTAATTTGATTACAACACTCATCACTTTGATGGGAGAACCCAAGGCTTTTGATTTTATGAAGGCTCTCCACAAAAATATTTCGCAGTATACAAAGTCAGGGGCCGCGCCGACAAAGAGCGTCGCTCTCGGGGAGACGACTCTGGCCATCGGCTACTATCATGACATTGTCCGCCTCATTGAAGAGACCAAGGCTCCACTCAAAGTGACGTTTCCTACAGACGGTACGGGATATGAAATCGCAGCGGTCTCGCTCCTCAAAGACGGACCTCAACCCGAACTCGCCAAACAACTCGTCGATTGGCTCTATTCAAAAACCGCCTCTCAGATTTTAGCCGACTATTATTATATTCCCTTCATGAAGGATGAGATCACGCTCAAAGAAAAGGCGCTGACACCAGCCGATCTCAAATTAATTAATACGGATGTCGATTGGGCTGGCAAAAATAAACAACGACTCATCGACCTTTGGAATACGCGAATCAATACGTAGAAAAGCGGGCCCATGACCAAAGACCCCTTTGTCAGATTCACTCCGTTTGTTCTTTATGCATTACTGCTTTGCTTCGTGGTGTTTCCACTTTGGAAGACCATTGAACTCTCCCTCACCGGGCCCGATGGCAGTTGGAGCTTGAGTCAGTATTGGGGAATTTTTGATCGACCTTGGTTGCGAAAATCATTTTTGAATTCGCTATTTTTGGGAGGCCTCTCGGCCAGCCTGTCCACAATCGTAGGATATTTGTTCGCATTTTTGGTCGCCCGAACCAAAAGCAAAGGAAAGTTTTTGCTCAACTTTGCTGCGACGCTGCCCATTATTTCACCTCCATTTATGATGTCTCTTTCTGTCATTCTCTTGCTCGGAAAGAACGGCATCATTACTCGCGCTCTTGGATTGGAAAATTTTGAAATCTACGGATTGCCGGGGCTTTTGCTGGTTCAGACATTATCTCTGTTCCCCCTAGCTTATCTGACAATTCTGGGCGTTCTCCACGGCATCGAAAGTAGTGTCGAAGATGCAGCACTCAATTTGGGAGCTTCAAAGTGGAGAACTTTTTTTGATGTCACGCTTCCGCTTTCATTGCCTGGAATTTTTTCGGCCTGGTTGCTCGTCTTTGTGACTTCGCTCGCCGACTTTGCGACACCCATGCTCTTGGCAGGAAAGTTTGAAGTTTTGTCCGTTCAAGCCTATCTGCAGTTTACGGGTTCGGGTAGTTTGCCTCTAGGGGCAGCTCTCTCAAATCTCCTTTTGGTTCCGTGCATTGCCGCTTATCTTTTGCAAAAGTATTATATTCAAAAGAAATCTTTTGTAACGGTTTCGGGAAAACCTCAGCGCACAGGCCGAGACCTCACTTCACCATTGAGTCGAATTGTTTTGCAGGGCTTGGCGCTTTGCATTTGTACGACGATTGCAATTCTTTACGGGACTTGTCTCGCTGGCGCCTTCACCAAATCTTGGGGATTTGACTATAGTTTAAGTCTCGAGAATTTTTCTTATGTCTGGGCTGTGGGTCGCGCCGCCATCTTGGATACGTTTACTCTTTCGGCTTTGGCCACTCCGATTGCTTCAATCTTGGGACTCATCATTGCCTATTTGGTGGTTCGTAAAACATTTTGGGGCAAAAAATCTTTGGATCTCCTGGCGATGCTTCCCTATGCGATGCCAGGCACAGCCATCGGTATTGGCTACGTCCTCGCCTTTAACGAAACTCCCCTCCTGCTGACGGGAACGGGAGCGATTATTGTCATTTCTTTTGTGTTTCGAAATATGCCGGTGTGCATTGAGTCTGCCAAAGCGTCGCTCATGCAAATCGACAAAGCCATCGAGGAAGCTGCGACGAATCTCGGCGCCTCGTCTGCGAGAGTCTTTTGGGAAGTCACATTGCCATTGATCAAGCCGGCAATCTTTACCGGGATGGCCTATGTCTTTGTGCATTGTATGACAGCTGTCAGCGCGGTGATATTTTTGGTCTCGGCACGATGGAATCATATGACGGTCCTTTTGCTCAATCAGACAGAAATGCTGAGATTTAGTGCGGCAGCAGTCCTCTGCCTTGTTTTGATTTTGATTGTTCTTTCGGTCTTTGGGCTTCTCAAGATCTTGATCGGACGAAACCCTCTCGCTAAGGAGATCGTGCAATGAGCTCAGAAGTTAGACTTAGTCATTTGCGAAAAGTGTTTAAAGATCCTCGCTCCAAGAAAGAAATGGTGGCCGTAGAGGACTTTAGTCTCACGATCAAGCGAGGAGAGCTCGTCACACTCTTGGGTCCTTCGGGGTGCGGAAAGACTACAGCCCTCCGAATGCTCGCTGGATTTGAAACTCCCACTTCGGGTCAGATTTGGATAGGCCACAATGATCTCACGCGCGTGCCGCCCAATCAGCGAAATTGCGCCATGGTTTTTCAGTCGTATGCGCTGTTTCCGCATTTAACAGTCCTTGAGAACATTTCGTACGGACTCAAATTTCGAAAACACTCGGACCAGGAGAAGCAAAAGAAGATCGATCGAATGATCGAGATTGTAGGCTTAGGTGGCCTTGAAGAGCGACGTCCGTCAGAACTTTCAGGAGGGCAGCAGCAACGTGTGGCACTGGCAAGAGCCCTCGTCGTTGAGCCCGAAATTTTGTTGTTTGATGAACCTCTTTCCAATTTGGATGCCAAATTGAGAGAAGCCATGAGATTTGAGATTCGTCAGATCCAGCAAAGATTAGGGATTACTGCTGTGTACGTGACTCACGATCAAATCGAGGCCATGGCCATTTCGGATCGCATTGTCGTTATGAACAAAGGACGCATCGAGCAAGTCGGAAGTCCACAAGATATCTACAGGCTTCCAGAAAGTAAGTTCGTGGCGGACTTTGTTGGCTTTAGTAATTTTATGAGCGCGCAAATGATCGGCGGCTCCTCAGATGAAGAAGTGAATGTAAAGACAGCGGACTTTGAGCTTAAGATGCCTCGATATCGAGCGCCCACTCATGAAGCGGCTCTCACGTTTGCATGTCGACCCGAAGCGATCCAGGTCGATGCAACCGCCACCTCGACAGCAGAGGTTCTTCAATCAGTGTTTTTGGGAGATCGATATGAAGTCTTGCTGTCTTTGCCATCGCAGACCAAAATTTTGGGCCGCATTAAGGTCAGAGAACTCCAGAGTCTAAAAGTGGGAGATCAGATTCGATTTAAGATTCGATCAGAAGACTCGGCGCTTTTGACTCACTAAGGCTTTTTTCGGAGAAAAAATACGTAATTTGATTTCTCACTCCACGTCAAAATTTCGAGCTGAGGCTGAGTTCGAATGAGATCAAGCGCATTCTCTCGCGAGAACGTATGAATGATGGGATTTAAAAACGCATCAGCAAGTCCCGCTTTGTTACTGAGATCTCCTGAGGGCTTTACTTTTTGTCCCTTTATAAAATTTTGAATCGATTCGATTGAGTTAGTTCCCTGTTCAATAATTTGGTGGCGCAGACTTTCTATTTCTTGCCGCGCCTCTCGATTGTAGATCATCAGTCTCAGTACTCCTCCAGGCCTCAGTGCGCGGGTGAGCTTCTCTAAACTCAGCTGGGGAGAAAACGTATGATGAAGAACGCCATAGCAATCAATGGCATCGAAGTTTTCTTGATAAGGAGATTCCATTAAGTCTTCACAGCGAAGACGAATATTGTGGATACCAAACACCCAAAGTCGCCGACGCAGAAGCTTGAGAGATTCTCGAGAAAGATCCGTCGCCAAAAACTCAACATTTGGGTTTCGTCGCCCAAACATAAGAGGGGATATCGTTCCGCAACCTACAATCCAACAAGAACGAGGATTGAAGTCCGCTCCCCATCGAGAAATATTGACGGACTCCAACTGCTTCCAACGTCCCCAAGCAAACCAAGGGTACTGCGGATAAGGATAGGCCTCATAGTGTTGAGCGACCTGTTCGTGATAGCCCGAAATCATTTTAGGCTACCCTCGATTTGAAATCCTGAACTGATTTAAAGGAAGAATTATAAGCTGTGATGATGGAGCCACCGAGCTTTCCACAGACGAGATCTCCGGTGAGATAAAGATTTGGAATATTGGTTGCTCCCGAATCCGAGTACTTGGGCCACTGAGCCTCGCACTCCACGCCTATAGAATTCAGAAAATTGAGGGGCGTGGTCCCTCCCAAAGCAAAAATGACTTTGTCAAAAGTCTCTGCGGGCAGACGCGTTTCATCAGAGAAGAGAATATGTGGCTTTCCTCCGACATCCTGAACTTCTCGGACTTCCATCGATCGAAAGAGTTTCATTTTGTTGGCACCACTGAGCTGTTCCACAGCTTGGCGATTGGATTCCATCATGCGGCTCAAATCGCTCCCCCGACAAACAAGCGTGACTTGATTGCGCTCACTCTCCAACACCTGACAATACTCGCTCGATGTATCTCCTCCCCCAACGACAAGAACCTTTTGGCCTTCGACTTTTTGGGAAGTCAGATCAAAGAGGAGATGATCTCTCAAAGAATTGGGAAGTTTGTAAGCGGGCTTATTCGGGCGCCCTAAAATTCCAATACCCACTGTCACGACTTGGGTCCGGTAAGTCTCACGGCCGACAAGGACTTCAAATCCCTCGGATACTTTTTGAATCTTAAATACCTCAGATTGATAGCGCATCTGCACTCTGTACTTTGCCATGAGCAGATCAAAATACTCGATCGTCTGCGCTTTGGTGAGATCTGGAAAAACAGGAATATGCCCCAATGTATTTGTGGGAAGGCCTTTGTAGTTGGCCAAGGTCATCTTTTTGTCCGGATAGAATTTTCGAATCGCCTCAATGGCGTTAGGACCTTTTTCCAAAACTAAAACATCTTCGGCCGACAGTCCTGCCTCAATACATTCGATCGCCGTTGATATTCCCGCTGGGCCCCCGCCCACAGCGATGACTTTGTAAGACTTAGACATCTCAAACAATCTTAAACTTACCAATCCCCATAAATCAAAACTTAGCTCAATTCGAACCGGAAGCACCTCGCAAAGAGTACGGGGAGTTGGCCCACTTTTGGAGGAGTTAGCCTTTTGACACCCGCCTTATTATTGCCTCTAAGGCCCCTTTTGACCCCCCATTGTAAAGGCATGAAAAATGCATTTTTCATAGGCATGCGGATCTGGGTGTTGTGCATTTTATCATGTGTTGTATTGGCAGCTTGCGGGCAGTCTCAAACTTCAAGGACTCCGGCAGATAGTTATACACTTACAAATGGCGGACCTGGACTCTTTGGAACGCTGACCAACAATCCTGATAATCCCAAAATCACCGGTCTCAATTTCTTGATTGATGGAGCCTATGTGAAAGTTCTTCCCCAACAACTCTCAACCATTGGAATACTTGAGTGCGAAACACTCATAGAAGGCGCTCTCGAGGGGTATCAGTTATCGACTTCCCTAGAACTCTTGAGTGCCTCGGGAGATCTCTTGAGCGTTGAAGCCGATCATGTCAACGGCCAGACTCTCGTCGATTTGAATATTCAGCAAGTGACGTGTTTGAGCATCATCACCGATGGAAGCTCAACCGTTGCAAAAGACAGTGCGACGATAAGCAAGAAAAACAATACCTCGATTATTCCTGACGATGAGCTTTTGTAGGCTTAGATTTTGGATGTCATCGGAAACAACTGGAGATTGATCTGACAAACTCGATCATCTCCTGCGGCAGCTTCACCATATTTTTCAAAAATTTCTGATTTAAACTTGAGGAGATCTGACTTGAGGCTCTGCAACCGCTCTTCACTCAGACTCAGAGTCATTGCACTGAGCTCTCTTTCTTCTGGAAGCGAGCGCTCAATGCTCGCCACGGCCTGTAACGACACAGCTCTAAAGTAAGCCAAATAGCAAATTCCTCTGACAAGTTCAGGGCTCGAAACCTTAGCATCAGCTTGCCGAAGCCTCTTTGTCTGAGGATCTCGAACAATAAGCCCCAGATTGATCAACATCTGAAGAGCGGCCTTGATATCTGATGCCCTGGTGGGCTCTAACAACTTTTTGGCGAGCCATTCTGGATCTTCTTTGAACCCCTCCAGCCCTACCATCTCCCTCAGCGTCGAAACCAGCCAAGACGAGTAGTAATAGTATTGTTCTCTCTCTAAGGGGCGAGCCCCTTGATAGGGCTTGAATGTAAGAATTTTTTCGTAAACGATCTTTTTGCCTTCGGCGTCTTGGGCCTGGGCAAAATCAATCAACAAGCCGAAAAAACTCTCTTCTTGCGACGTGAGTCGTAAAGCGCGCGAAAGTTTTTTGCTACTTTTTGAGGTCAGGTTTCGCTTGCCAGTCACTATAAATCGAAACATTCCTGTCGAAGAAAATCCGGCCTTCTTACAAAATAGACGAAGACTGAGTTTCGGATCCGCCCTCTGCAGTTCCTCAAATGAGTCTGAAACAAATTTTCGATAATCCAAATATCCAAAAATCTTAGGCACGGCCTATTTTGGCAATTTTATATCAATTGAGCGAGAAATTGATGCTATGAAGAAACTTGCGGGGACTCCTTAGGTTTTAAAGAGAGGCCGCTTGCCTGGCGCATTGGCTAAATGGGGAGAAAAAGCCGTCATCTCTGGGGTGCCTCTGACGAGATTCTCCGCCCATTCAAAGCCCTGCATAAAAGTATGGTCTTGATTAGAGACTTCGTACTTCCATGCTCCAAATCGACCTCGTGAGTAAATTTCAAAGACCTTGAGTTGATCGAGGAGTGAGTGAACAATCTGATCGCGATTCAAAAAGGGCACGGGGTATCCCGGAGAGGCAAGATGCTTCCAAACAGAATCAATCTGGGATTCGGACTCAATGAGTCCTGCATCAATCGCTGCAGCCACCGTATCTGCTATGATCGACTCCATTCGGGCAGCCTTATAAGTGGAACTCGATATTTCAAACAACAGACTCCAATTGTTCTGAGGATCCGGAACATTGGACGGACTGTAATTTGAAAGACACGTCACTCTAAAAAAATTGTATTGAGACTCAGAATAATAAATCCAAGTCTTCTTTCGGAGATGCTCTGGGCATTGGCCCTTAAGCCCGAGGCCTACAATGTGCACATCCGCCGCCAAAAAATCCCCCTTCACACTGAGGCCGCAAAGACGAGCGAGTTGATTCAAAGGAATCGCGGAGAGCAGAACATCATATTTTACTTCTCGATCCTTTTGATTGTTCAAGTCTCTCACAACGAGCCGCCTTCGCTCGGGCTGGATGTTCCGAACCTGATGCCTGAGATGAACCTTCTCACTTCCCACGAGAGAGGCTACGTTCTTCCAAACCACTCCCGTACTGCCTCGAGTGGGAAACCTAAACCGCGCATTCGGACCCCAGGATCCATCGTCTCTAGACTCCGACAGGTTTTTTTTTAAACGCTCCACATCGACAGTGGCCACCCGCTCTCCAATCCATTGATAGCTCATCATCTCTGCGGGGTGCGCCCAGACCTTAAAATTATAGGGCCGCATAAAAAGATCCGTCAGACCCTCTCCAAACGATGCCACCATCCAGTCTTCAAAATTTTTGAGAACTGTCATGGATCGAGGGGACTCGAGGTCATTGATACACTTTTGAATTTGCTCCGGCTTCAAGCGCCGCAAATTATATTGAAACGGATAAGGATGAAAATCATTCTGCAACCACACCCAGGTTTCTCGATGGTAGGACGTCCATCCATCCGGTAGAGCGAGGTCCATCACACGATCAAAATCTTCGTAATGTGAATACTGAATATGAACGCCGAGGTCCCAGGTATAGCCTTTGCCATCCGTATAGCTCGTTGCCAAGCCACCGGGGCGATCGAGGACATCAAAAATTTCAAAATTTTCCTGGCCCAACTCTTTAAGACGAAATCCCGCTCCTAATCCACAGGGACCCGCCCCAATGATCACGATCTTCACTCAGATATCTATAGCCAAGATCCTCAAGTCCTTCGAGGCTTTGATTCTCTTTTGCCAAAAAAATGTTTAGTCTTCGACTCTATGAACAGACACCATTTGTTTTTGATCGCCAGTTTTTTGATCGCTGGTTGTGCCCATCAACGCGCCCAACTCCAAGATCAGCAAAATATTGATCGTCTCATCAGTGAGCGGGGCAGCGAAGTTCAGGTGTGCTGGGACGAAGCTCTTCAAAAAAACCCACATCTCCCTTCAGGACAAGTGACGGTTCGGGCTCAGCAACACATTGATGGGGCACTTCATTCGACTCAACTCATCTCGGGCTTTGCGGGCTCTAACGAAATCATGGAGTGCGTCTCCTCCAAAATAAACGCCTGGAAAACTCCTCCGCCCAAAACTTGGGGCCCTGTAGAACTCAGCTTTCAATTTGCCAACACGATCAATCTCAAGGCTCTCGGCGAAAAGGATTTTGGAACTGTTCTTCGTGCTCATCGCCCCAAAATTGGTGACTGCTTCGAAACCACTCTAAAAGAGAATCCTCAAAACCCCGGCGGTGAGATTGAGTTTGAATTCGTTCGCACAAAAGAAGGGCGAGTAAAAGATCTCAAAATGTTGTCTGGATTTTCGGGATCGGATTCTATTTTTCAGTGCATGTCCTCGATCATCCAGGATTTTGAACTCGCTCAGGTGCCTGAAGAAATGCCTATGAAATGGACTTATCGGTTTAAGAAATCTGAGACGGTTGTCCAAGGCTCGGCCCCGCTGTCTCACTGAGACTTTCGATGACGAATCTTGCTCCTCAATCCAGATTCTTTATCGCAGGTCACAAAGGCCTTGTGGGATCGGCTTGTGTTCGTGCGCTTAAAGATCGAGGATTTGAGAACGTCCTTTGCAGAGATCGCAAAGAGCTTGATCTGCGTGAACAAGGGGCTGTTCGAAAATTTTTTGAGTCTGAATGTCCGGACTATGTGATTTTTGCAGC
>CAZUTA010000022.1:0-35764 GCA_964622975.1 uncultured Bacteriovoracaceae bacterium
TTTGGAGGGAACGTCAAACTCATAAGACACAGACTGTGTCTCGCAAAGACACGGGTAGAACATTGAACCGCTTAAGCAGACCGATTGTATCGGAGTTCTCTGAGACAGGGATTCCCTTCAGAGATTTTTTGAGGGAGTCACTCAGGAATCAGCGGACCTAGATAGCGGTAGGTCCCATGATGGTCGACACTGAACATCGGATCAAGCCGTCGATTCAACATTCCTCCTTCGCGAAGCGAGGTTTTGATATCAAGATGGAGAAGTTCGCCCTCAAATCGAAGGCTAAAAAATTTTGAGATTCGACTCGGAAATGGAGAGCGGCCCGCGCGAAATGATCTCGCAAGTTCGTACTGAAGAGTAAATGTCCTTCCGGACTCTGAGAATCGTACACGTAAATCCTCGGCTTCTAAAAGACTGCTACCCTTGGGAGTGCCTGGTGGCTTTCGCTCATCGTTGAAGGTGCCGGCTTGCGTCACATCAAAGTCAGCCGATGCAAAAGTTGAATCTGCGCCAAACCATCGGAGGCTCAAGAGCGTCGAGGCTTGAGGGCTCCAGAGCTCGAGCCGAGCTGGTTTGAGTCCGTTTTGTCGGACTTCGCCGTACCGTCCCAGCAAAGCCTTGCATCGAGAGAGATTGATTTCAGGAGTATCGGACGAAGCAGGAAGGTCTTCAGCACTGACTCTGAAAAACGATTGGATGAACGCAAAAAACAGTATGGCCTTGCCGAGGCGAAGCATCGTACCGATGAACTTTGCAATTCTTAGGCCAAGGCGATTGGCCTTAAGGTCTGTGAATTCGGAAGTGCGGGATGAGGGACTCGAACCCCCACGGGTTACCCCACTAGGTTCTAAGCCTAGCGCGTCTGCCATTCCGCCAATCCCGCGTGATCTGGCACCACAGCAAAGCATGGCGGGAGTTGTTCTGCAAGAAGGCTCAATTACTTTAACTGAAAGACAGTCATGATATTTGAGTAGTCATTTTTTCGGTCCTCAGTGACATCGTGCCGAAAATATACAGTTTGAATCCTGCCCTCAAAGAGCCTCAAAAACTCATCCGTATGCTTAAAAACAGGGCAGTCATCGCTGAGGAGTGTGCCCGACGCTTTGATTTGAGCCGGTGTATGAGGGTCATACTCTGTGCCGATGGCAATGACGGCCTTTGCTCGAGCGACGCGCATAATCTCGCGAGCGAGTCGCTCCGGCTCCTTGGAATAACTCACCACCCAGCCCAAAATAATTACATCAAACGAAGCATCTGGATAAGGCATCTGGTGCATATCGCCCAAATCGACCATCGGAGAATATGAAATCAAATCCAGTCCATGAACTTGCGAGACGGAGTAGCCGAGTGAGAGAAGATAAAACAATTCGGCTTCGTTTCGAGGACCCACTGAGAGCACTTGATGATGTGGAATGTTTCGAGCCACATACTCGACGGATCTCAAGACGTTGATCAAAAAATCACAGCGACCAATGCTCGCCGCTTTCTTCATTTGAGCGAGATTGTGCTCAAGAGCGTTTTTGACGACGGCGGGGTCGAGATTTTGATGGGTACGGATGTCTTCATCTTTGAGTCTTAAGCTTCTTTGCTCAGCGAGTTGAAAGCGAACATCCTGCATCTGAAGAGCTGCGCGCAGATCAATCGCACTCAGAAACTTTTGAATCAGGGCGCTGTCCTCTGCGGTCAGGACCATTTGTCTCGTAGACATTTGCAAAGTATATCGGAGCGACTGGATTCGAACCAGCGACCTCTTGCTCCCGAAACAAGCGCTCTACCAGGCTGAGCTACGCTCCGATCAGTCCTGCAAAAAACAGACACAATCTCTAGCAGAACCCTGCGGCTGAATTGAACGGAAATTCTAAGATATTGCGCTTAGAGGCCAATATTAAGGCCCGCTGGCCTTAAATAATTGAGCATTTCGTCGAGAGTCATACGAACCTCGGCCAAAATGGCTGACTGGTATTTGGCCTTTTCCATATCCTTAAAGCGCTTTTGGCCTTCGCCGTGTGGGAATGTATCTACCTTATCAATCTCCCCCGCAGGCTGATACGTCACACGCAAAGTGCCAACGTCTTTGAGGGTGATGGATTCGGGCTTACCGTAGGTCCAATAGGTAAAAGCGATTTCCTGCTTTGTCGTTTTGTTTTTGAGAAACGAGAGCTTTCCATTTTTGAGATACTCAAGAGCAATCCATGTTTTTTGTTTTCCGTTGGCAGTCTCTTCGGCCTCTCTAAGATTGCAGTGCTCATCAAATTTAAAAGTCAGCATTGTCTCAGGCTTATTTTGCTTGATCATCGAAATCTTTTTCACCTGATCGCAGCGCTCTTCGTATTCAAATTGCATCCCGTCGCCACCCGGTACCGACTGGCGACTCATGAGGCGACCTGTTTTGCCATCGTACACAAACTTATCGCCATTGCCGTCACCATCAAGAATCGAAATAGGATAACCCGTCTCTTTAGATATCGTCTTGGTTTCGCGAGAGACCTCTTTGCCCTTGTCGTTGAACTTAGTGACGGTTTCATATTCCTTCACTTTAAATTCATGAAGCTCTCGGCCCGTCATCACGGTGCCTTCAAATTTGGTCACTTCGGTAATGGAATGATTTTTGTTATTGGCGACAAAGCTGCGTTTGTAGCGAGTCTCTTTGTTGCCCGGTCCCTTTTGAGCTGTGACTTCGAAGTCAGCATTATAAGTAAGGGCGATGGATTCGGGCTCTTTGCCCGGGCGGCTCGACGATATCTTTGTAATGTTTCCCTGACGATCATGTTCAAACTCCATTTTTCGGCCCGTTGTATCCTGATAACTTTTGAGCCGTTTTTGAGAGGTAAATGAATAAACAATTTTGCGTCCGATGCTGTCCTCGAGTCTTGCGATGAGTCCCTTTTGCGCTGGATCGGGTTGATAAAAAAATGTGACTGATCGTCCGCACATATCGTTGATTCGATTGAGGAGCTCACCTTGGTACGAATACGTGATGTTGTTTCCGTTGCGATCTTCGCTGCGGATGATTCGCCCTTCTTTATTAAAAAACTCTCTCGATCCGTTTTGGAATCGACGTTCATAGGTGCCATCAGGCTTCATCTCGAGAGTGGTGAGCCCTCGGGCAAAACTATAATAGGTGCCCGGTGTGGTCACTTGAGTTCCCGCAAGGAGGCGCGCGGCCTCTTGCTCTCTGAAGTTTTCATCCGTTGCCCAGCGACGTTTGAGTTCGTCATAGACCTGGGATTGCTTGAGCCCTCCGCTCTGAACATCCGCCTTTTTTTGAGCAATCATGAGTCTTTCGATCTGAGCCGTCTTGGCTTCTTCGAGGTTTCGCTCTTTAGTAAAGGTGTTTAAGAATCCATCGCCCTCGAGCACATTGAGTTGGCTGCCATCTTTGGAGACGCGAATGTTGTGATTGAAAGTCCACTTTTCTCCAAAAGAGCTCATATCTCCGGAGTATGAATTATAGGCAATCTTGATTTCGATCGGCATCACGCACGGAAGAAGTAAATGTTCATCGACCGGAAAGAAAAAATTGAGCGTTCGTACATTTACAGGATCAGGAGGCGCATGAAAAAAGAACTGAGAATCCTTTGTTCCCCAACCGAGTTCGAGTTGGTCCGAGGGAGATGTCAAAAGCAGTAGAGCGCTGAGCGCGGCAAACATGCCGTCATCATAACCAAAAAGCCGACGGGCCCCAAGACTTCTATCTCAGGAGTGGCTATTTCGTGGGTTTCAAAAAAACAAAGAGGAGAGTCCCCAAAAGCAGTGTTGAAATGATCCAAGCGGGAACCTCAAAAAAATGTCCCGGTCTCAGAGCGCTCAAAACCGCGGAACCTACAAAGCTAAGTCCCGTCAGGCTCGAAAGGTTTTGGATCAAACTCATCTTTTTGAGTGATTGAACAAGCGCCTCCTGCGAAAATCCAAGTCCGCCCTCGCTACTCTCGAGACGCTGCACAATGTGACGCACCTGAGACGGGAGTTCGGTGCCGAGGCTGCGGAGGCCGTCAAAAGTCTTAAACAGATCTTTGAGGAGCTCGTCCGAAGTAAATCTACGGCGTACCAAATTCTTGGCGAATTTTTGGCCATACGCCATGAATTCAAAGTCCGGATCCAATTTGCGTCCGATGGCCTCGAGAGTAATGATGGAGCGATAAAACAAAATCAAATCTCTGGGCACGCGCACCTGATACTTGCGTGCGATACGAGTGGAATCCAAAAGAAGCTCGCCGAGCTGAATCTCCTTGAGAGGGCGGCCCAGTTGTGGACGTAAAAAGTCTTTGATGTCGTTGGTAAAGTCACGGACCGAAAATCTCCGGCCAAAATCCCCAATCTCCACATAAGTCTGAGCGAGGCTCTCAAAGTCTTGGGATACAAGTGCCAAAAAAATCTTAGAAAGCTTTCCACGCAAGTCTGATCCCAAAGTTCCGCAAAGACCAAAATCCAAAAGTACCAATCGACCTCGGCCCTCGGACTGCAAGAGGAGATTGCCCGCGTGAGCGTCCGCATGAAATATCCCGTGATAAAAAATACTTTCAAAAAAGAATGTCACGATCGACTCCACCAAAAAATGGCGATCGACACCGGAGGGGATCTCTTTGAGTTGCGCGAGAGCGATCCCTTCCATTTTGTTCATGGCCAAAACTTTTTTGGTCGTAAAGGTCCAGAGAGGATGCGGGAAGATGACCCCCTCATGACCACTCATGTTGCGGGCAAAAAAGTCCATATTGCGAGCCTCGAGAGTAAAATCGAGTTCTTCGTTAATCGAACGCTGAAACTCTCTCACAATCGCCGTGAGATTGAGCAGTTTAAAATCATCTCGCAGCCGCTCGATCGCTGAGGCGAGCCGATATAAGATTTGAATATCGGTTTGAACAGTTTTGTTGATTCCGGGTCTTTGAATCTTGAGAACAATTTGCTCTCCGGTCTCTCGCACTTGCGCTGCATGAACTTGGGCGATGCTCGCGGCGGCTAATGGGCGTGGATCGAGTTGACTAAAAAGCTGATCCACGGGCTCGCCAAATTCTCTTTCGAGAATCAACTTTACTTCGCTGAATTCAAAAGGAGGGACGGAGTCGGTGAGTTTGGAAAATTCCTGAATGTAAGCTTCGGGCAATATGTCCGGTCGCGTACTTAAGAGCTGACCAAGTTTGACAAAAGTGGGGCCGAGTTCTTCGGCGGCCAGACGCAGCTGAGCGGCGAGTCGACGGTCGTCAACGTCGGTTTCTTTTGAAGGTGCTTTCCCGGAGGTGAGGCCTGCTTCAAAGAGCAGCCCAGAGAGACCATGCTTTGCAAGACACGCCAGAATAGTCTGAAACCGTGACCAGTTTGCAAATCTCTCTTTGAGGCTCATAACTCCCTAGGGCTTACGTGAAATATATTTAAATGTAATTTGCCTTCTGAATCGGTCGACATCCGTCAGTTTGACCATCAAGCGATCTCCGAGGAAAAATCGATGCTTACCTCTGTGCCCACTCAGGCTAAGTTCGAGTTCATCCGCCCAATAATCATCCATAGGAAGGTGGCGCAGGGGGAGGAGTCCCTGAATCGGAAACTTTTCGAGTTCCACAAACAGTCCAAAGTTTTTGACACTGACGACGACAGCTGCGAAATCCTGCCCCACACGGGGAGCCATAAAGCGGGACTTTTTGAAGTCTTCCATTTCGCGCTCCGCCAAAAACGCGCGCCGCTCGTGCTCTGAACAAACTCGAGACCATTCATCGAGTTTGTCGACTTCATAGGGAGGCTTGTCGTTTTTTAAAAAATCACTGCGACGCAAAATTCGATGCACGATTAAATCCGGAAAGCGTCGAATCGGACTCGTAAAATGCGTATACGATTCGGACCCCAATCCATAGTGACCCACATTCGATGGGGAGTAGACCGCCTGCTTCATCGAACGCAACAGAGATGTGACGAGGATTTTTTCGTTGGCGTGACCCCGGACGGATTCGAGATATTTTTGCGGAGGCATTTGCTCGTCAAATTTAATTCCCCAATGTCTGGCGACTTTTTGGAGTCGATCGAGTTTGAGCGGATCGGGTGTCTCATGCACACGATAGATCGAGGGGTATCCGCGTTTTTCGATCGCAGAGGAGACTTCTTCGTTGGCGAGGATCATAAAATCCTCGATGAGTTTGTGAGCTTCGTTGCGCTCAGCATTTTGAATCGCATAGACGTCGCCGAATTCATCGACTTTGAGTTCGGCTTCGGGAAGATCCAAATCCAGCGCACCGCGACCAAATCGCTGCTTTCTGAGTATTTGCGCGAGTTCAAACGCATGCTCTAGCATCTCAGCGATCTTGGGAGGGACGAGATCTCTTTGGCCCTTTTCGATGACCTTAGAGACTAATGTATAAGTCAGCCGTGCCGCGGATTTGATTTTGGAAGGGTAGATCTTGGAGCGGATAATCTCGCCTTTCTTGCTGAGGAGGATTTCGCAAGTGAGGGTCATGCGCTCTTGGTGTGGAACGAGGCTGCAAAGATCATTGGAGAGAGTTTCGGGCAGCATCGGAATACAATGATCTGGAAAATAGACAGATGTCGCACGAGAGAGGGCCTCGTGATTGAGAGAGGTCTCCGCTCTTACATAATGAGCAACGTCGGCGATTGACACAGTCAGAGAGTAATTGCCCTCAGGTGTCTTATGGAGACCGATGGCATCGTCAAAATCTCTCGCAGTCTCACCATCAATAGTCACAATCGTCGAATGAGTGAGGTCGATGCGCTTTCCGGGGCGCAGTTGTCGAGCTTCTTCGGCATCTTTGAGAGCGCGCTGAGGGAACTCCACGGGGATCGAGTGAATTTCGGTGACAATCTCGCGTTCGAGCTCAGGATCGTTGAGGCTCTCAAAGGTCTCTAAAATACGTCCTTCGAAGGTTTGACCCTTAAGACGGCGCAGTGCGACACGCACAATTGTGTGCATTTTACAGTCGTGATTTCGGACATCCTGGTTTTTCAGGACAATGTGGATATCGAAGTCCTTGTTAAAAGGACGGAGAGTGAAATGGTGTTGACGGTCGCCCCGATCAATCCAACCCAGGCAAGTCTGTTGATTTTTCTGGGTTTTTTTGCTCGACGGGGACCCCGACTTTAATGTTTCATTTGTTTTGGAGGTGTTTTGCTTTATGAAATTCGGTTTTAGTTTTTTCATGGGTACTGCGGCCACATTGGCCTTGGTTAGCCCTGCTGTCCACGCAAAGGTGGATACTGAGTTCTCGGGACATGCCCGCACTCGGATGGTGTTCGAAGATAATACTGCTGGTACGGATTCTAACGCTGTAGAGCGTTGGGACAACCGCGTCCGCGCAAACATGGATTTCATGCCTGCTTCAGGCCTGAAGGTCCGCTTGGCTCCTCAATTCACCCACGTTTGGGGTGATGTGGCGACCAATGATTCGTTCAAGGCTAAAGAAGCTTGGATGATGTACAGCCCCAACGATATGCTCAGCCTCTGGGTCGGCCGTCAGGCTGTATCTTTTGGCAATGAGTTGATTCTTGGAACAAACTCTTGGGCTCAAGACTCCACGGTGCATGATGTTGTTAAAGGCGTTTTCACTTTGGATATGGGAATTGCTGGAGTTTGGTACGCAAAGAATCAAGAAGGAACCACAACTGGCGCTGCGGATAGCCGAGATAACGATCATTTCGGTATCTATTTGAGCTTTGATAAGCTTGATGCTGTCAAAGTTCTCGATCTCTACGCCATCTGGTGGGATCAAAGAAGTGCCGCTGCGACCAGCAAAGCTCGATTTGGTACCTTTGGTGCTCGAGTTGCGAAGGACTTTGATGCCATTGATTTTGGCGCAGAAGCCACAGTCAACTTTGGTAACAAAGCCATCGGAGCTGCTTATGAGAGCTTCAAGGGAATGGCGATGGATGTTGCAGTTGGTTACAACTGGAACGATCACCGCGTTGGTCTTGGATTGGTCTACGCAAACAGCGAATACGAAGAAATCGCTCCGACCACTCACAGAGCCACTCTGCGATCGCACCGCTATATGGGTGATGCAGACTTCTTTACCCGAGAAAACGGCAATCTGTATGCTTTGAGCCTTGTTTCAAACTTTGCTTTGAACCAAGAATTTGAAGCCAGCGTTGATGGTTACTACTTCATGGCTGCCAAGTCTGACTTGGGTTCGGCCAACGGTAAGACCATTGCTGACGAATCTGCGCTTGGTATGGAAGCTGATTTTGCTTTGGCTTATATGCCTATGGACAACATTGCATTCCAAGCCGGTTATGCTCTTTTCAAACCCGGTTCAGCATTGGATGATGCAGCTCTTGGTGTAAATCAGAAGAAAGAGACAGCTCACAAAGCTTATCTCCAAGGTACTCTGAAGTTCTAATGAGAGCTTAATATCAGTTAGGTCATAAATTGATCTTTATAAGAGGCCCCAGAAATGGGGCCTCTTGTTTTTTGGGGAAGCCTTGATGACAAGAAGCTCAGTCAGGCTTGCCTGATTTGGAGATTCTGCGTAGCAAGAAAGGGTCGTAATTTTGGGCCCAGGTGGCGGAATTGGTAGACGCACCAGTTTGAGGGGCTGGCGGGGCAACCCATGTGAGTTCGATTCTCACCCTGGGCACCATACTTCAGATTCACATCGCATACCTTCGTTCTCGCTCGTTCACTTTCGGTCGAGTACATCACAGTACACTCCCTCAGTTCACTTCACTGCGGCCTCGGTCTGCTCGTGACTCTTCGTATGGTTGCCTGACTTGCATTGGTTTGGATTCACATCGCATACCTTCGTTCTCGCTCGTTCACTTTCGGTCGAGTACATCACAGTACACTCCCTCAGTTCACTTCACTGCGGCCTCGGTCTGCTCGTGACTCTTCGTATGGTTGCCTGACTTGCATTGGTTTGGATTCACATCGCATACCTTCGTTCTCGCTCGTTCACTACCTCCGTAGCGGAGGTGAGAGTGAATAATGACGCGCGTCTCGGTGCCAACCGAGACTTTAATCAAACCAACGTCTTGATGCATGGCAGTAGATGAATCTGCGGCGAGTCAATTTGGATTTCGTCGAATGTCAGGGGAGTGAACCGTATTTGTAAAATAATTAATGCCCAGCATCAGACGCTTCGCTTTAGACGCGTCTCGTGTGTTCATGAAGATCAAAAGGAATTTCATGGTGTTGGCATGCTGCAGAAATCAAAATGCAGAGCATTGTTTTGGGAAGAGGTCGACGCAAGTGTGAGTATGTTGAACTTGTATCAAATTTGGGGCGAAGCAATGGATGCATTGCAGAGAGGTGAGTGTTGAGAATTAACTCCAACATTCCTTCGCTCATCGTTCAGCGCAATCTCGAGGCGACCACTCGATCGATTGCTCGTGCACTCGAAAGGTTGAGCTCGGGCAAGCGAATCAACTCCGCCCGCGATGATGTTTCGGGCGCTGCTATCGCCGTGCAGTTGAGAGCGGATATCAATGCGAGCAAGCAAAATATTCGTAACATCAACGATGCGACAAGTCTCTTGAATGTCGCTGACTCTGCCATTGCGTCTCAGATCGAAATTGTTCAACGGATGCGAGAAATCGCAGTGCAATCTGCCAATGGCACATTGTCTCTCGTTGATCGGGAGTCTTTGGACACAGAGTTGCAGTTGCTCTATCAAGAATTCCAGCGCATCACGGAGACGACAGAGTTTAATGGTCAAAAACTCTTGGATGGAAGCCTCCAAACATTACAGATTCAAGTCGGTCCAGATCAGGGGCAAAAGATAGATCTCAATTTCTCGTCCACTCGAGCGGCCGAAGTATTTACGCGAACAGCGGGTACGGGTACGTTTAGTTTGGCTTCAACGGCGGTAGGCTCGTCTAGCGCGTTGGGAGTGAAGTTTGCAGATTTCAACGGGGATGGCATTTTGGATCAGGTTTTCCATCGAGATTCATCAGCAATTCAGATTGCTCTTGGAAATGGTGATGGAACCTTTGGAAGTCTGTCGAGCATTTTCGAATCTTTTGCGGGATATGGACCAAACTCGATTGCGACCACCGACGTGAACAACGATGGTCGCACAGATGTTGTCAGCTTTTTTGATAACTCTGTTTATCTCGGAAACGGAGACGGCAGCTTTGCCTCTGCCATTGAGTTAGGGGCAGAGATCGCTAGCATCGGTGTTGTGGGAGATTTTAACGACGATGGCAATGTGGATATAGTGAGAGCCAGTGCTATAGATGGCCAGATTCAACTCCATCTTGGTTTAGGAAATGGTCAATTTTCGGATTCGACGGTTCTTCCCTCAGGCTTCAGTCCTTTGGACATCGTGACGAATGCTCAAAACGGCGGGAGTTTGGTTTTGGCGGAGGACTTTGATGGAGATGGACATTTGGATATTGCAGTTACAGATGGAGCTGGTGTTCTCGAAGTTATGGAGGGAGATGGCCAAGGAGGTTTTGAGGCCCCTCAAATACTATTCGCAGGCAAAGCAATAGGTGCCGGCGATATCAGTGGAGATGGCCGAGCCGATATCATTACTGAAGGGGGATACTATACCGGAAGTGCTTCTGGATACATTGCCAATGCTGTCCCTAGCGTTCCTGGTGCATCGCAATTCTTTACGACGGATTTTGATTCGGATGGAGATATGGATATTTTTGGCCAAACAAGCGCAGGCGTTCAGATTCTCATCAATGAGGGAAGCGCTCAGAGCTTTAGTCTTTTGTCTAACAAAGCCTATCTCGGAAGTGGGTTGGCGAGCGTAGCTGTCGGGGATCTCAATGGGGATGGAATCGCGGATTACACATCCTATAACTCGCTCATTGCCAACTATATCGCTGAGACAGAGCAAGTCTCTGCAGCGGATGATGTGAGCGTGCGATCACAGGCCGAAGCCCAGGACCTGCTCAAAGTTTTGGATACGGCCTTAAATGATCTCGTGGGTAAGCGATCACAACTCGGCGCTCAGCAAAATCGTCTAGAGTTTTCGCAGTCAGCGTTGCTTAATTCTCAAGAGAATTTCTCTGAGTCTCTTTCTCGATTAGAAGATGCAGACATAGCCGAAGAAACCTCGGTACTCATCAGACAGCAGATTCTGCAGCAAGCTCAGATCGCAACGCTCGCTCAGGCCAATTTCACAATGCAGGCTGTGCTTCAGTTACTGCGATAACTTCGTAAAGCTTCTCACATTTAGATTGATCAACTGACTTAAGACTTCTGCGCCACTGCGAGCTTCTTTGACTTTGAACTGAATCGAAAACTTTGTCACAGCCTCTCCGACGCTAAATCCATAGATGACATTGCCATCAAAGACGTTGTTGACGTGGGATTGAGTAAATCGAGGAAACATCACATTGAGATCTGTCTGAATAAGATCCACAGGATCCTTAAGAGTCTTTCCAAAAAGTTTTTCGGCGCCCCAGATTTGAGGGAGATTGTTTGAACTCTTAAAGTACTGACAATGGCCAGAGGCATCGTTCAGTGTCTGAATGACTTCAAAGACGGCTTGTCCCCATTGATCCACACGTCCTGCGACGGCATAGCCACGAAAGCGAACATCCACTTGAGGTTCTAAGTTGTCGATAGCTTCGGGACTATCCCAACCGTATCCCTTAAAGTAAGCAGAGTGCAAAATGGGTACAACTTGAGAAGTTCCTTCAAGAATCTGATACTCATATTTTGTTGAGTTCGAAAAATCAGACAAGCATCTAAGGAGTTGAGCTTGTTTTTCGGGAAACTCATTTTGAACCTTATCATAAACCCGTTGGAGATCGGCTCGAAGTTTGGAAAGTCTTCTGTCTTCGCGTTCTATCTCCGAAGGGAGAGAGTCTCCCGCGGGGATATGAGCAGGCTTGGTACGGGACTCCTGTCGTGCAAGGATTAGACGGAGATGCTCACTGTAGAATTGTTCTCTTTTCTTTTTATTTTCGGCCTTTGAGAAGGAGCACTTTATCAGGCGATTTTCTCTCAGGATCGCACAATACTCATTTGTAATCCGATCATTCAAGGTCGGAGTGACAATAGCGAGCATGGGAGATCCGGCATCAAACAAAATAGGGGTTCGATTGCCGATAACGACATCTTCTTTAAATCTAGATCTCTCTAAAATCCATTCGTAGCAGTAGCCAAGTCCCTGAGTATCGATCGCACAGAGCGGAAATCCGTGGGTAAGAAACATGGACTCAAACTTGACTCCTTGTGGATTCATAAAGACAGGGCGATAGGGATTGTCCGCCCGCTGATTAAATTGCCTGCCCCAACAAAAGAGATTTCCGTTTTGATCGAGCGCGCAATAAGTATGAGCGAGTTCGTCTGTGGATACTCCATGCAAGTTTCCGTACTCTGGACCGATATCTACAAAGTAAGTGCCCAAAGGGAAATCGGGCTGAACAAGATTTTGAGGGAGCGCAAATTCGAAGCCAAATTTGCCCATCTGTCCAAACTCGTTGTTGCCAGCGCAGAATATTTTGCCCCGCTCTGTCAGAGCGCAGAGACTTTCTCTGGGAAGCGTCTGATATCCTGGCGACAAAAAAGATGCTGTTCGATTGACCTTATCGTTGAGAAGAATAATCCGATCTAGGAGTTCGTTGAGTCCCTGTGCTTGCGCCTCAGTTTTAAGCGGCAACGCGAGTAAATTGAGAGAGATAAACAAAATAAGTTTTATGAAATTCATAGCCCGAAAGCTAAGTAGGTTTTTCTTAAATTTCTAGCGAGAATATTGATGGGGGAAAGAGCGGCATGTGCGCGATGAGTGCGACTCAAAAATACGGCGTGATAGTGCTCACGGAGAATAGCTGAGGACCTGATACCTCAGCGGAGGCCACAAAATGGCTAATACCGCCTACTGGGGCTCTTCACAGAGAGGTCTGAATCTTGCATTGATTGGACTCGGGATGGTTGCGTGCATGCGATTGGGTTCAAGACTTTACATTTTCATTTTGAGTATTGGGTTCTTTGTGGCTTTTGCAAGTCAGAGCTCAGCAGATCAGGTCTGTCACAACTCGATTTCGATTTTGGCAAAGTACGATCCGCAACCTGTTTGGAAACGGGACGTACCTCGCACGAAACTAGTAGACGCTCAATCTGTAGAATTTATGGCCAATGCACTGGTCAGGCAATCGGGTCGCATGACGATCTTGCCTCTAGGGCAACTCGACAAAGGAAAACCCATTCTTCATCATCGTGCCGATGGTGCGAAGTGGATCAACAGGGAATCTATACTCTCTTGGAATCAGGGCCGCGCTGCTCTTGAAACACTGGGCAAGAAGAGTGCGATCATAGAATGGCAAACGGCTGTTGCTCCTGATCGTGGTGTTGGAATTCGGATCCCCGCACGGAACTCCGAGTTTAATGATTTTAAGACTTACTTTAGCGGTCGTGCAAAAAAAGAAGGACCACTGAGCCTCGAGATGCAAATCGTCAGGGAGTTACATTTGGATCGTCGAATAGAGCTATTGCAACACTCTGTGATTCCCCTGACTTTTTTGTCTGAAGTGACAAGCCTTAGTCCTATCGATGAATCGACGGTACTTGTTGCTGGTGCGGGAAGAGTTGGAGTTGTTTCAAATTATCCAACTTTAAGGGTAGTAAACGTCGTCGATCTTCCTTGGAAAATAGCTGAAAAAATATCCATTGAAAATTTGGAAGTGAGGCCAACCAGTAAGTTGTTGTGGAGCAGTGGGGGCGCGGGAGTTTTGAGTCTCAATTCAAAGGATTCTTCTGTATCCCCTGAGATTGATTCGCTTGAACTTCCTGAATCTGGGGCACTCATTACAAGCGCAAAAGTCCTTGAGGAGATCAGAAGTGGCTTAAGCGTTGTGGCTCTTGCAACGAATCAGGGAAAGATTCACTTCTTTAGCGTAGATGGTTCGGCAACAAAATTGCTGGCTACTTTTGATTTGTCTAACGAACTGGCGAAAAACGAGAGGATTGAGAGGCTCGCATCGATTCAGGAGGATGGATGGATTAAGAGGCTCAATGCGCCTTCATTACTTGCCTTAGCGACAAATAAGAGAATTATTCAGATCAGTATGAGTGGTGGACATCACATTGCTCGAACAATTTATAAAGGTTCAGCGCGAGAAGATTTGCAGATTCAAGCTCTTGAGTTTGAGGATCGATTTAGAAGTGGCGTCCCTCAAACAACTTACTCGATCTATGCTGTGGACTCGAAAGGGAGACACTTTAACATTCATGAGGGTTTGAGCGAGTAGCGATAGTCCATGCGCCTGTAAGCGCTACTGCCACGCAAATTCTGCAGAATTCGGACTTTTTGTGGACATATAATGTCGTCTTTTCCTGCTATTATAGGCCATTTATAGGGGGGTAACCCGTGGTGGCCAATCTGTGGCAAGGACCCGGCATTGTATTCCAAACCGGCCACACTCCTTGCAATTCTGCAAGGCATGAAACATCAAGGCCGATCAACAAAGTTAGTCTTCACAGGTCTTCTGGGCCTGGCCCTCACAGCCTGCGGCTCTGGATCCAAAATCGAAGGAGATGATGGGGATCGCAGTCCTCTCCCGTTGACGGGGGCCAGAATTACCGTCAGCGCTCCCTCAACGCTTGGGCCCGTCAACTCCGGGAGGCTAGTTTACTTTTCTGTCACTTACTCAGATGAGAGAGAGTTTACCTTCGGTTTGAATGAATCCCATATCGAGCTTCATACAACGGGTAACGCGATTTGTGATGTCGTGATGGGTGGAACAGGTGGAAACTCAAAAAATTTACACCTTCAAAATTGTACCGGGAGTGGCACTGTCGCCATCTCTGTGCAAGGAGAATCCGCGACAGATCAAGATGGCCAGTCATTTCCTGACTCAGCAATGAGTCAGAGTTTTGCAGTTATCAATAGCGGATCTTTTGTGACGATAGATTCGACAGGTCTTGGCGCATCACCGTCTCGAGATCCTGCCGCTCGCACGATCACACTCGCAGGTGAGGGGATTGTGAGTTACAAGGCTCGTCGAATTCAGGCGACAAGCTGCGAAGGAGTTGACTTTACGAGCGCCATTGCAAGATCAATTGATTTGCCATTCTCTTTTAACCCTGAGCGAAACATAGGTCCCAATATCGTTTGTGCGATCGGACTTGATACTTATGGCAACTGGCAGACAGTGCCCTCAGCAAGCGCCGTTTTGGTCGTCGACACGATCGCTCCAGTGATTTCGATCGAGGGCGAGCTTGTGCGAGGACCCGTCAGTTCAACCGATACCATTGACTTCACAATCACCTTTACAGGAGCTGATGAGATTAACTTTACGACAGGGGATCTTCGATTTCTGGCTAGAACAGGCGATACCGCGGAATGTCAGTTCACAGTGGTAGGTACAGCCCCCACGTCATACATACTTCGCATCTCTCAATGCACTGGCAACGGGCTAGTGAGTTTTTGGGTGAATGAGGGTGTCGCTACTGATTTTGCAGGGAACCAAAGCTCAAACTCAAATGGAATGAATATCATCGTGGAGAATCTATGAAAAACAGAATCCTCAATGCGTATCTTTTAGTATTTAGCATGATGACGACCACGCTCTCTGGCGCCGCCGCAGATGGCGACTCGTCGAAAAGCGATACCACAAGTCAAAAGGCTGGTCTCACGTATGAACTCGCCCTTTTGAATGCAAGTCTGCATTTTATGAATGGTATCTTGCTTACAGACCCAGAACCAACATCCAAAATTCTATGTTTGCTAAAGAAAAATCGCAAATGGTTGCGAATCCCGTGGCCCGTGATTGAAACTGGCGCAGATGTTCTTGGTTATGCGGCATGCGAATTGGGGGAGGAAGCCAATCGAGATGCCGCTATCGCCGAGGCGGAGTACAATTACGACAGATGTATTGAACAGGTCGAGCAACAGCGTCGGGATGGAACAATCTCTATAGACGAGTCCTATCAACGTGAGGTCGCGTGCGCTGCGACGCGGGTTGCTCAAATCGAAGCCGCCGAAGCTGTGTTTGATACCGAGACTCGATTTTGCCGATGGCAAACGATTATAGATCTTTTAGATCCTTCGGGGGTAGTAGACCTTTGCCTCGTTGATCCGATGTTCAACCCCAACACTTGTCTGATCTATGACTTAGTGCCGCTTTGGCCTGGGAATCCACATTGGATACCTCCAGCCCCGCGCTGGGATGGGATCTGGTGGGATTACATGATTGAGCTTCGTCGACGGGGCCTGCTTGGCGTTTACCCCGGCATGCCCGGTTCTCTCGATACTGACACATGGGAAAACATACGTAGGAATGTAGAATCGTGTCTCGCGCCTGACTTTAAACCAGGGATTTACCCCACGCCAACCACGATTCCCCATTGGTATGAAGATTAAATTTTGATTCCAACAATTACTCAATAAACAAGGAGAGACAACATATGAACCTAACAACCTTTACACTACAGGCTCTTTTGCTGACAGCAGGCCTGACCGAAACAAAAATAGATATTGCTGAGGACATCGTGCCCGCCGAGGTCGATCTTTCACAGCTTGCGGAAGCAGCGCTCGCATCAGTCAATGAGGTCCATTTATTGAGAGCTTATATTGAGGCAAATATCCCAGTCTTGCTGGTGCCAGAATCCGAGGCTGAGTTTATGGATGAGAATTTTGAGGACATTGGCGCGGCGACGATGGTCTTTTTTTCTCAAGGCAGTCCTCTTGCTCTACTTCACCATTCCAATCGACCAGGAGAATACTTTCTTCTTGTAGGATCGGGAGGTATCCGTCGCCTCATCGAGAATCTGCAAGATATATTTCGCAGACGTCCGAAAAGAACTCTCAGCACTCTTGGCACCGCCGACAGTGTTCGCCGGGCATCTCGACATACCCGGAATAGCTGCTTCAGCAGAATGCTGCAGCGAATCGGATATCCAAACTTTCGTGAAGCACCTGGCTACGATGTATGCTCTGTCGCATTGAATATGGTAATCACTTGCCTTGATAACGCTAGACCTTCCCATGAAATTCGGAACATAGAAGACATTCGGGATACTCGACATGATCTTGAGCTTTTTAATATTTGTAGGGGATTTATATTCTGAGGCAAGAAATGGAACAATGCAGTCGCCAAAGCTTTCCACGATATTGAAGAAAACTTCAAGAATACGTTAAGGAGAAACAACATATGAACCTAACAACCTTTACACTACGGGCTCTTTTGCTGACAGCGGGCCTGACCGAAACAAAAATGGATATTGCTGAGGACAACGTGCCCGCCGAGGTCGATCTTTCACAGCTTGCGGAAGCAGCGCTCGCATCAGTCAATGAGGTCCATTTATTGAGAGCTTATATTGAGGCAAATATCCCAGTCTTGCTGGTGCCAGAATCCGAAGCGGATTTTATTCTATCGAACTACGAAGAAATTGGTGCAGCGACGATCTTCTTCTTTCGCGAAGCAAGCCCGCTGGCGGCACTTCATCGATCCAATAAAGTAGGCGAATACTTTGTCCTCACATCCATGGGAGGTATTCGGCGTATTTTAGAAAATATTTCTCATTGGTTTCGCCGCAGTCCAGCGCGTTCACCGAGGAGAGTCTTGGACGCAGCCGAAGAGCTCGTGCATTTGCAGCGCCGCGCACGTATTAACTGCACCGATGAATTTTTGCACTTCTGGCTGCCCAGCCGTTCGTCTGACATGAGCGCAGATGAGCTTTGCGATAAAGCAATTCAATTTATTTTAGGCTGCTTTCAAAGAAACAATGTTGATACCGCTCCTGGCACCTCTCAACGGATTCGAGAACAACTGTCTTATATAAACGTTTGCTCAGCTATTTTTTAGTTGATGTTATCGAATAGGGACCTCTGGGTACAAATCCCAGGGGTCCTGATTCGCTAAAAAGAACGCATGACGAGGGGCGCTCGTACCAACGCTTACAAATTCAGACCACTGTTCCGGAGTCAGAATCACAACTTTTTGTTCTCGCTTGATCCAGGGTAAAAAGCGAAAGACTCCAGATAGTGGGGATGCGGATTCAAAAAAAGAGCCACTCGGTCTCTTCGTATTTTTGAACAAAAATCTCAGAGGATTTGCGCCAAAGGGAGTATTTTGCACAACGAGCTCTCGATATTGATCTCCCCATTTTGCGACGATCGCTTGGCCGAGATGCAAAGCTGCAGGATTGCGGACGATCTCTTGTGCTTCAAACGGGCTGAGAGGTTTACGCAGAGCCTCTAAGTTAAAGAGCTGAGACTTTTCTTCGTAAATCCTAAATCGCATAGAATCTGCCTCGTATGTTTCAAACGAGGCAAAGGCCGGTCGAGACTCTGATCTTACAACTACATAAAGACTGCCGTGACCTGGACTTTCGGCCAAGGCCCAATAATCAAGCTGGTATTTGACCGGAGAATCTAAGGCAACTTGAGGTTGTGACGGAGCTTGCGCACCTTGCACATTGAGCCGGCGAACCTGTTCGAAATACGAATCGATACCTTTGCGTGTTCGCAAGTTAATGTATGGCGATTGAGGGAGATGTACGGTGATGCTCGAACTCAATGGGACACTGGCAAGATCCGACTTCAATGAATTTCGCTCCGTGGGCAGAAACGCGGAACCACGAGATAAGAGCCCGGAGCCCCATTTGATTTCTTGCACACTGCGATTTAGTTCCCACACACTGGTAGGGCCTTCTTCAATTGAGAATCGATAGCCCACCGCAAGACTCACTTTAGACTCTAGGCCTTCTCTCAGCGAACGAGACCAATCGGTCTGCCCAAGCTGTGATTCTAAAGTGGATAATGCGAAAAGCAAGTCATCGCGAGAAATCGGCTCAAAGTTTCGACCATAAAATTGCGATGCTGGAATCCAAGGGGCTAATGCACGAAGTGCGAGAATGATTTTTACACAGCGAATACTGGAGTCAAAATCATGAGCCTCAGTGGGCTCAACGCTCATAGTCGTAAGGCCAATGAGTGTTATAGCCAAAATGAGTGACAATTGTTTCATGGAGTTGAGATTTTTAGATTCCCTTACTCGCCGCCATCGTAAGGGCCTGAATATATTTTACGCAGACACTGGTTTTATTGATTTGATGATTGATGGCCCAATCAGCATGAAAATCAAAGGGAGGGTAACCCTCATCTTGTCGCTCCCGGAGACTGAAGTAAGTGAGAGCAACACCCGCAGCAACACCCACAAAACCAACAAGTGACGTCAAAGCGGGGGGCAAAGGAAAATATGAAAGCAGAATTGGCTCGAACACAAAAATGAGTCCAGGGGCAATGAATGCAGCCGTGGAAAGTGCAAAAGATGCTCGAGGGTATTTTTCGGCGAGTGTGCGATTCTCCATCGCTTCGTAAGCGTTCTGAATATCCTCGCTTAAAAATCCAAGGCTCCACAAAATCGCTTCTGCCGACGGAGCCGAGAGGGCTTGGATATCTCGCAGATGCTGACGGTTAACAAACTCGGTGACGCGGTAGTTGAGATGGACATTCGGATCTAACACGAAATTGTCAGCCTGAGGCACAGGGCCCGAATAATCTCTCAATACTTGGAGGGCTCTGTCTGTGGTCTTTGCATTTTTAAGCTCATTGATGACACCTTCGTCTCCAGGAGCACCAACTGACAATAAAAGCGCGAAAAGCAGCATGATGAGGAGGATTGAATTGCAAGAATTGCACCTTCATGCAGATCAAGACTGCTCAGCCACTCTCATGCCACAAACGATAGACTCTGATAAAGCTTCGATAGACTGAGAGTTTTTAGTCGCAGGTTACCGTCTGATTACAAAAATTTAGGACGTTCTGGCAGGCAAATGCTTTTCTGCGAATTTATAAGCGAGCATTCCGACAAGCATCGATAGGCAAAAAATCGCGGGGTCTTCATTAAAGCTAGCTAAAGAGGTGATCGCGGGACCGGGACAATAGCCGGCCAAGCCCCATCCGATGCCAAACAAAATGGATCCAAAGACGAGTTTGAGCGTGATTTCTCTGGATGTCGGAACATGCCAGTCAGGGCTGAGCAGTGGGCTCGCTCGTCGTCGAATCCAGCGATAAGTGAGAAGATGAAATCCTGTGGCTCCCCCCATGACCCACAGGAGGTCCGGCACCCAGTTTCCAAACAAGTCCAAAAATCCCAAGACTTTTTGAGGTTGTGTCATTCCGGAGATCCCGAGTCCAAGCGCAAAAATAAATCCCACGCCAAATGAACTTAAAACTCCAAAATGCTTTTGGGCTTGCTGGCTCATCTCCCAAGCACTCCGACCGTCACAAATCCAAACAGCATAAACAAGATCGTAGCAATAATTGAGCGAGGAGAGAGTCGACTGAGTCCGCAAACAGCATGCCCACTTGTGCAGCCGCTTCCCATGAGAGTTCCAAACCCAACGAGGAGGCCTGCGATGATAAGTCTCATTGTGGCTTGAATGTTCGATCCCGAAAAGGACTCAGGATTAAAAATCGTCAGGACCCCTCCACCCGAAATGAGGCCCAAAATAAATGCTAATCTCCAAAGAAAGTCCCCCCTCTGAGGGCTGAGAGCTGAGCCTAAGATTCCACTGATTCCGGTCACACGACCATTGAGGACGAGCATCAGAGAAACGGCGATCCCAATGATGACACCTCCAAGAAGGGGCATAAGCATTCCTTCGAACATCTCAGAGATAGTTTGGGCGTGCCACTAGGAGTCGGGCAAGATAAAACTCAGCCTATGAAGTTTAAAACTGTGGCCATTGTTGTGGCGATGGAAGAAGAGATTCAGGAGTTACTCAAATCACTTGAAGCTAAACTCGAAGCAACAGAACCATTTCATACAATTTTTAGCGCTCAGTGTGAGGGACTCAATCTGGTTTTTTCGATCAATCCTAAGACTCGAATCGAATCAAAGATTCATGGGCCCGTTCTCATCGCTCATATCGGTACCGTGCCAGCGGCACTCAACACTCAATCAATGATTCAAAAGTACAAGCCAGATTTGGTGATCAATGCGGGCACCTGTGGGGGGTTCAAAAGTCGTGGAGGGCAAATCGGCGACGTTATTGTTTCGCAAAAAATATTTTATCACGATCGACGTGTTTCGATTCCAGGGTTTCAGGAGTTTTTTGATCGCCCCATTGAATGCTTAGATGCTTCGCTTTGGGCTCAAAAATTAGATCTCAAGTTGGGGACAGTCTCAACGGGAGACTCTTTTGATATGTCGAGAGAAGATCTTGCGCGCCTCAATCTCCAAAAGGCAGACGCAAAAGAAATGGAAGCGGCTGCTGTAGGATTTGTTTGTGCGCAAAGTCGCGTACCATTTTTGGCTCTCAAATCCATCACGGATCTCGTTGATGAGATCCACGATCAAACAGCTCAGGATCAATTTTTAGAAAACCTGGAGAGCGCTTCACGCAATCTTTGTCAGAATTTGCGCAGAGTGTTTGGAGAGATCGCTAGTCTTTGAGTTCAAATGCTTTTTGCGCGATAAAGAGTTCGACGAGTGAGGAGTTGATTTTACCTCGGCTCGCATCTTCTTTGAGAATTTCTAGGGCTCGTGGCACGGGGACTGACTTCTTGTAGGGACGATCCGGTGCGGTGAGAGCATCATAGATGTCGGCAATCGCCATAATCTGACTCTCAAATGGAATTTCGGGAACTTTAATTTTGCGTGGGTAGCCCGTGCCATCGAGTTTTTCGTGGTGGCCATAGGCGACTTCTGGAACTCGCTTGAGCTCTCGAGTCCACGGAATCTGCGCCAAAAATCGATAAGTATGCTCTACATGACTCTCGATTTGAGATCGATCGTCGGCCGTCAAACTCCCTTTTTGAAGTGAGAGCTTTTGGTGCTCGTCTTCGGTCAAAAGAATAAAATCCTCTCCGAGAACAGAGTACTTGAGATCTAAGAACTTTTTGAGAATATCGCCCGCTTCTTTATGCACGACAGTGGGCTCATTGTGTCTCAAAACTTGTTCGATAAAAAAATCAATTTCTTTAGTGATGTCTGGGTGCCCGAGCTTGACCATTCGAGCGCGCATCAGAATCGCCTCGAGTTCATCGGGGTAAAGCTTCTTCTCTTTTTGTAAGATGTTTTCGGGGACACCTATTTTTCCAAAATCATGGAGGAGAGAGGCATATCTCATTTGCTTTAAGCTATGATCATCAAAGCGAATGGCTTCAAATTCTTTCTCCTTCGATACCGTCACGGATTGAGCCAGATTGAGAGTGTACTCGGCGACGCGCTCACTGTGGCCGGATGTTGCGGGATCTCGAGATTCGATTGCTGTCACACTGGCCTTTACAAATCCCTCAAAGAGTCGCTCGATGTCTTGATAGAGCAGTGCAGTCTCGAGAGAGGCGGCAATTGGAGCCGCGAGTACTCGACCGATCTCAATGTCTTCTTCGGTGAATGTCGTATCCCGCTTGGAGTTGATCAACTGAACTACTCCCACGAGATCTCCTTTTGATTTGATCAAAGGAATGCAGAGTGTAGAGCGTGTTGTGTAGCCGACTCGCTTATCAAATGAGTCGTTAAATTTAAAAGTTTCTGTGCGAGGAATTTTTCGGACGTCTGGCACGTGGACGACTTTTTTTCGGAAAGCACACGCGCCGGCCATTGAGGATTCGTCGATCGGAAGCGTGAAGGACGAAAATGGAACTTTGACCTTTTCGTTTTGCACGTGCACGAATTTGAGTTCACTCTTGTCAGGATCCGCCAAATAAAGACTCGCCCCTTCTGCGCGAAGTTGGCGGCGAATATTTGAGAGAACTTTGTCGCAGAGTTTGAGCGGGTCTCGCTCCTCCGAAAATTCAAGAGCGGATCTGAGGAGGCTGTCGAGTTTTTCGCCTTCAACGTTAAAGCGAAACCGAAGCTGTTGATTTTCATGCCGCAGATCCAAAAATCTCTTGGCAGATTCGAGAGCCCAAAGAAGTTGCTCGCGGTCATTGGGGTCATCCACATAACCCATGACATAAGAGGGCCAGATTCCTTTCCACGCTTGATGACCCGTCGCGAGGCAGATAATTCCGGGGTTTTGCTCAATGACTTGGATTTGTTTGGGCTGAAGCGCTCGATCAATGAGGAGAATGCAACCTAAGTCCGCCTGAAATGACGAATTGAGCTCCTGAACCAGATCAGAGAGCTGGTCAGCTCGAAAGAGACGGATTTCCCCCATCTCATCAGCATAACGGGCGAGGAGGCTTTGGGGCGCTGGGTCAGCCGCTTAAAGTCTTACAATCCGATCGTCTTTATAGTCCTTGAGTGCGTTTCGAGTATCGATGATTCGCTTCGAGGACTTGAGCAACGCAGCATAGTCGATGTTGGAGTGATCAGTGGTGATCACCACGGCATCATACTTCTTGGCGAGATCTTTGCTCCACGAAACCGACTTCATTTTGAGACCTTCGTAATCAAAGTCAGGAACAAAAGTATCAAAATAATCGACATGAGCGCCACGGGCCTCAAGCAAATGAATGACTTCAATTGCAGGTGACTCGCGCATATCGTCGATATCCTTTTTGTAGGCAACTCCCATAACAAGAATCTTAGAATTTTTGACCGCTTTGCCGTCATCGTTCAATGCCAAGGCGACTTTGTCGCAAACAAAGCCAGGCATAGAAGAATTGATCGACGTGGCGAGCTCGATGAATCGAGCTGTGTAATTGAGAGAGCGAAGCTTCCAGCTCAAGTAGCTCGGATCAATCGGAATGCAATGACCACCAAGGCCTGGGCCCGGATAAAAAGGCATGAATCCAAAAGGCTTTGAGCTCGCGGCTTCGATGACTTCCCAGCAATCAATTTTGAGTTTTTCGCACATGATGGCGACTTCGTTGACCAATCCAATATTGACCGCTCGGAAAGTATTTTCGAGCAGTTTGACCATTTCTGCAGATTCGGGAGAACTCACTCGAATCACTTTTTCGACGGACTGGGCATAAAAAATAGAGGCTAGTTCGCCGCACGCAGGGGTCATCCCACCGACAACTTTGGGAGTGTTAAACACATTGTATTTTGGATTTCCTGGATCGACTCTCTCTGGAGAGAAAGCGATAAAGAAATCTTTTCCGCATTTGAGAGTTCCATCGCCGGCTTTCTCGAGCACAGGGAGCATATACTCTCGGGTTGTTCCGGGATAAGTGGTGCTCTCCAAAACAATCAGTTGGCCTTCGCGAAGGTACTTAGCAATTTGTTCGACTGCAGAAACTATATAGGACATGTCGGGATCTTTAGTTTTGCTGAGAGGAGTCGGAACGCAAATCACGATCACATCGCTCTCCGCTAGTTTTTCGAATCCCGAAAACGCTTTAAATCGTTTGGATCGAACATGTTTTGCGACCATTGGAGTAGGAACATCGGGAATATACGAAGTCCCTTCCTCGAGGGATTTGACTTTGGATTTGCTCAAATCCATTCCCAAAACTTTGAATCCTGATTCAGCAAAAGCCATGGAGAGAGGAAGACCTACATATCCCAAACCAATCACACCAATCTTGGCGTTTTTTTCGAGCAAAAGTCCTTTGAGCGTCGCATAGGAGTCTCCCTTACGCGCCAACTTTTGAGGCTCACGGTTGAGTTGGGCTCGCTTTGTCGAAAAAATATTTTCGGGCATTGCTCTTACTTCCATTTGTTAGTCCTCCTATTAAAAATTCGCCTCATACTAAGCTTTAAGGCTTGTTCTGGCCAGAGTTGAGTCGGCCAAAAATACGCTGCCGCCAAGGCTCTGATTTACTCAAACTGAGGTTTCGGCGGGACCACGCGACAATGATGGCGACCATGCGCTCATAATGAAACAACCCGCAATGATCGTCATTCTTTATAAAAATCAAGCGGTTACCGGGTGCACGGCCCAACGTCTCAGTATCGAGAGGATTGACGATGGTGTCTCCATCTCCGTCCATGGCCAAAATCGGGCCTGAGGGTTGATGGATGAGTTCTTGGGCTCTCGACACCATGTGTCGAATTCGAGACAGCAGTTGGATCGGGTGGGTCACTCCAAAAATGCGGATCAAGCCTTCCGAAATCACCGGATTGAGTCCCCAACCCTGACCCGTGCTGAGCGTGTGATAGAGGGGGATCCCATTGCAAATGGAATAGGCAATGCGAGGATCTGTTTTAGCAGCCACAAATGTCCAGTAGGCCCCCATACTAAATCCCACCATGCCGAGCTGGCGGGGATCGACCCAAGGTTGAGTCGAGATGTCATCGACGACATATTTAAGAGCAGTCTCAGAATCCACATTCATCGGCCGCTCATAATCCGCGCTGCCGGGAACCGAAAGACAAACGTATCCAGGCCCTTCGTGCAAATGATGCTGAAGAGTAAACGCAATTTCTTCAGCAGATCCTTCGAGTCCATTTACAAAAAATGTCACAGGCACAGGCGAAGAATAATCCGTCGGTCGATACCAATAAAATCGAATCTTTCCTTGCGGCGTTTGGATTGTTTTTTCGTGAAAAGGGATTTTGTTGATCTGGCAGAACTTAAGAAAGCTCGAACGTTTGAGTTCGTTGATTTCGGTTTTCCAGGGGCGATTGTCTTTGGGGAATGATCCCATGATGTAACACATGCATGCCGCTCGGTAGTTTTCTTTGCGCTCAAACGAAAGTCCTTGGTCTCGCCAATAAAGAGTCCACGCTTTGGATTCGAGGGACGGAATCTCATCAATGATTTTTTGCGCTTCATTCATGGGGAGTTGAGCCCCAAATGCAAATCGAGGAAGCGTGATCTTGGGCAAGAATTCTTTGACATTAAAAAATCGAGAAAACAGCGATTGAGAGTTTGTCATGCTGACAAAGGTATAAAAAAAAGTCTTCATCGCGCTTTGAGCTCAAACTGAATAATGGCTGTCAGACTCAGACCGTAAGTAATGAGTAAAAGCGCTGCGCTCACGGGCCAAAACATTGCGCCATAGATGGCGAGACCCATGACACTCACGGATGTTCCAAAAATCCAAAGACCTCGCTTCCAAGATCGTGAGGCCTCTGCGACGAGAGCAATGCTCGCAGAGCGATCCGAAAATACTTTTATTTTTCGCGAGTTGGAGGGCTCCGCGGCCGACTGCAAAGGAGATCCCATTTCAATCAATGGAAGATCTGTCTCAGAAGGACTGTCCCAAGGTCCCACCACTTCAAACGCTCGTGGCTCTCGCTCTTTCCACATGCCGTACTGTCGGCGTCTCTCAATCGGAAACATATTCGTCGCGACTGCGGATGCGTGGGGTAACGTGTGCAAAGTTCGCGGAGACGAAGAAATCACCACGTGCTTGAGCGAAAGGCGTTTTAGCCGTTCGGAGAGTTCTACGAGATCTTCTCTCCAGTGATCTTCAAATACAATGAGGGCGACAATGGCTTGGTTGAGAGAGAGAAGCGCGATTTGCGCTCCATCGGACAAATGCTGCTTGAGTTGCACGCGCCCTTCATCGGACATTTCCGTTTGCAATATGCGATGCCAGCTCGTGCTACCGAGTCGAGCAACAAAGCGATTGCCCTGCGCGTCCTTGAGCTCGGCTTGAAGCCCCAAGTGAGGTACGGATTCGAGACTTTCAAGTTTCAGAAGTGAGCGGTCGAGGTAGGAGTAATGCTTCTTGATGGCCTGAGAAAGGGGGTGAGAATTGGCCTGGCCAATCTGCAAGAGAACTTCTTCTATGTCCCCTCTGGGCCACTCGGGTGATTCGTCGATCCAAAGATTTTTGACTACAGCCGCGCCGTCGCTCAAGACTCCAAAGCTCTGAAGAATCGCGAGGCGTTTGAGTCTTAAGTTTTCAAAAAATGGATAATCAAAGACTTTCCATTTTTCTTTTTCGGACTTGAGAATGAGTTTTGTCGAGAGCCACAAACTCGTTGGTAAACAAAAGGCTGCCAACCCCAAAAGTGCAGTTTGACTCCACAAAAAATCAGGAGAGGCCCATGAATCCACAGCGACGGCAACGCCAAGAATAACAAAGCCACTCAAAAATCGAACGATCTGACATCGCAAGACCGGACGTTCGAGGAGATCCTCCCAAAGAATAGATTGATCCAAAAAGGCGCCTTTACAGAGGCGCGACCATCCGAGTGATTCGCCCACTCTCAGAGCAATCCAAACAACCCCAAAAAAGAGCCGACCCCAATAGTCCACGAGAGAAAACTCAAGAAAGTCGGCAAGGGATGTAGGCCAGGGCACAAAAACAGGGGCGATCAAAAAAAGTGCGATCCAAAGATCCGACGAGAGAATTTTATAAAACAACTTTTGGCTCGACTTCCAGGCGGAATGAAGCAGCCAAAAACTTTCTGCCATCAGGACGGCGATCAAAGTGGCTCGAATAAACTCGGAAGGGATAAAGTTTTGAGGAATAAAGACCAGAGCCGTCAGGAGAGTGACAAGAATCAGCCCGACAATGACGATCCAGCGAGTTGCCCATCGATGACGAAAGGCCAAATGAATAAAGGCGCCCAAATGTGCGGGGCGCGTGGGCTCATCCATGATCCATTGGCGTGATGCGTGACAAATTCTCATTTGAAAATTTATTTTTTCTTTGATTTCTGAAGTTGCGCCTTTTCGAGTCTCTCTTGTTCGGCCTTCATCAGATCTTCGATGCTTTTGATACTGCGCCGAACTTCGGATTTGAGATAGGGATCCGATTCGGCATTAAATTTTTGATTTAATATATCGAGAGATTGCTGATTGGAGATTCGTGCGAGTGCCTGAATCGCCGCAAATCGCACTTCAGGGACTTGGTCCTGCGAAAGAGTTCCAAGAGGCTCGATCGCCTCAGGATATTTGAGCTCTCCGAGCTTTTCGGCGGCATTGATACGGATCTGCATTTCTGAATTTTTGAGTTGTTCAATCCAAAAATCCCGATTCTGAAGACTGGCCTCAGCCGGCAGAGTGAGAAGCCCTCCACCGAGAGCGATGAGTTGAAGAATCATAAGGTAACCTCCCTTTTAGAAACAATCGATCGACCGACTTTGAGGCACTGTGCGGAGTCTCTGAGCGACTCCTTTGTCACTGCACCTTGAGCGGCACTTGTGGAGCGATCCATCCAAAGTTTTAAGTAAATTTTGGGTTTGATCTCCTTTTGCAAACGACCTTTGCCGTCGACTCGCTTGGATTGAAACGCCAGTTCTACGAATTCGAGCTGGATGGATTGAATTTCTGCAAAATTTGCAAAAACTTGCTGAGCGCCTTGGCCCATTTTTTGCCCTCTTCCCGTCAATAGCCATTGGTATCCCGAGCATTCGACTTTGTCGGCTTGAGGATCTGAAGGGAGATCCTTCCATACTTGAAGGTTTAACTGTGATCCCTCAATTTGGATCTTATCGTAGGGAGAGCGCATTTCGGGTTTGAGATAAAAAATCTGGGTGATTTTTTCGATGCGAGATTCTTTGTCCGAAGCGGTCTGCGCGAAGAGGCTTTGGAGGTTCAAAATGAGAGCTCCAACGAGTATAAAAATCGCTTTCATTCTGAGACAACGCTAATGGGTCTTCTTTCTTGGAGCAACGAGGATTCGAGTGATATGGTCACGTCATGAAGAAAAAGCTCGCCATGCCCCCTGTCTATCGGAGCCCTTTAGGAACCCGCTATGCGAGTGCAACCATGTCTTTGTTTTGGTCTGAGGCTCATAAGGCAGAACGATGGCGCGAGATTTGGATTATTTTGGCGGACGAGCAGCGAAAGTTGGGGCTTCCCATCACTCAAAAGCAGATTCGTTCATTGAAGGCCGTGAAACATAAAATCAATCTTCAGAGAGTGAGAGATTGGGAGCTCAAACTCAAGCACGATGTCATGAGTCATCTCAAACATTTTGGGGAGCTGGCCAAGTCAGCAGAACCTATTTTGCATTTAGGTGCGACGAGCGCGTTTATCACCGACAATGCCGAAGCTCTTATTTTGAGAGAATCCGTCGAACTGATTCTTCAAAAGTTGCTCGTGATTCTTGAGACTCTGAATCGCCAGATGCTCAAATTTTCGGATCTTGAAATGACGGGTTATACTCACTTTCAGCCCGCGCAGCCTGTAACCTTGGGCAAGCGGATGGGCTTATGGGCTCAAGATCTCTTGTGGGACTATCAAGAGTTGTCGCATGTCTTGGATCGATATGAACCTTTGGGATGCAAAGGAACGACCGGGACTCAGGCTTCTTTCATGGTGCTCTTTAAAAATGATTACAAAAAAGTCTCAGCGCTCGATCGCAATGTCTGCCGAGCGATGGGATTTGATCGAGCGGTCTCATTGAGTGGCCAGACGTTGTCACGCAAACTCGATGTTTGGTTTTTGCAGGCGCTCTCCAATTTAGCGGCGAGCTTTTCAAAGATGAGCTATGACCTCAGGCTTTTGCAACATACCGGCGAAGTCAAAGAGCCCTTTGGCCGAGAGCAAGTGGGGAGCTCGGCCATGCCTTACAAACAAAACCCCATGCTTGCCGAGCGAATATCGGGATTGGCGAGATTTTTGATGACGCTGAGTCAGAATGCGCCGTGGACGCACGCGGTTCAGTGGCTCGAGAGATCACTTGATGATTCGAGTAATCGACGTCTGTCATTGCCAGAGAGTTTTTTGACAGCCGATGCCCTGTGTGAGGCGGCGTACAAACTGGTGTCAGGATTGAGAGTGGATGAAAAGTTGATTGCGCGAAATTTGTCCAAGCATCGGGCTGCTTTTGAGACCGAAGCACAAATGATGGAAGAGACTTTGCGGGGAGGATCACGCCAAGAAGCGCATGAAAGAATCCGAAAGCAAATGTTGGCAGGGTCGATCGGGGAGAGCCAGTCCAACCAACGATTGTCAGGAGCCGCCTCTTTGCAGGTACGAGAGTTTTCAAAATCTGTGCTGACGCCGTTTATTCGACGCGAACAAAAATCTCGTTCGGGCGGAGAAGAGTTTTTTAAGCAAGAGTCGCTCTGATTTCAAAAATTGGAAGGCCTCCCTCTTCCCTTTGCATATCTCCATAGAGAAATGACCCTTAAGGAAGAAGGAGGCCTTCTTGTGTACCCCCTAGGAAATTCTTAAAACTTAGAATGGATTGAGCACCTTCACGATGGTGATGTCATCTCCTAGGGATTCGTTTGAATAAGCTCCTCTCAGTTGCAAATTTTGTAGAACTCGAATGACAACGACGTTCAGCGAAAAGTGGGGCATAGGCCATCCCCCAGCGGGCTTGAGTCTCAATTGATGACAATTATTGGGTGCGGCGCAAACCAAATCAAAGTTGGGTGTGGGCAGAGCGGGCACATTGATGACGGGCACTCCATTGGCATCCAAAGTGTTGACGACGTAGATTTCGATAGCGGCATTCCAAAAGTTGGGATTTTGGGTCGCAAAGTTGGGATATACCGGCTCATTAAAATCGAGCTCAATCCACGTCGACGGATTGATTATCGTTGAGCTCGGATTGATTCCATTTTCTTTGACCGAAAACTGCCCAGTTGTTTCGTTGAGTCCTTTGGTCCAAAAACTCCAGGAGTAGGGCCAGATCGCGAGGGCTCCTTGATCTTCCAGATACTGTGCAAACACCGTGAGCTTGGTGGACATATCCCAAGGAATTTTGTGCCCGTTGATTTTGCGCACGATTGTGACTTGGTCTTGTGACGAATTAAATTGTGCCTCTGTGGAGTAAATTTGTCCGACGTCGTTTTCGACTCGAAGCATGAACGGCTCAACTTTTGAAGTATCTACGGGTCCCGAAAACTTAATTTGGATTTCGGCTTGAGCGCTCACTTCTTGTGCGTTTTGCGTAGGACTCACTTGAATGATTCCTGTCGCTGATCCGGGATTTAAAAAGGGCAATCTCTCAAAATTGGTTCCCTCAATTTTGCCTCCGCAACTTGATAGGAGTACAGAAGCTCCCAAAGCAAATCCGCAAAGTTTGAGGGTAGCATTCATTATTGCCATCCTCCCGGAAACAAATCGTAAATGCTGGAGAATCCCCCAGGCATTTGAGCATTGATGTTGAGGTAGTGAACAAATCCGCCCACGAAATAATCATTTTTGAGATTTCGAGCGGGAGTCGATCCTGACAACGCAACGCTTTGCCAGCCGGTGAGGCCGACGGCAATGATTTGAGCGATGTCGTTTATTTTTTCGTGAAAGTTGAATCCGGGAGCGAGCTCAACCACGATGAGGCGGCGTCCCATTTCGGTATGAATCATCGCCGGATATTGATAAAAATTGTTTCGCCAATAATCAGACCATGCCGACGCATTACCAGCGGCATTTTCTAAACCTGCAATCACTTGATTGGTCACAGTCGCGGAGTTGATGGCGCCCAAAGTGACCCCCGAGAAACAATTGGTGGTAACCTCTTCAAGGCAAATCGCTCGAGGAGTGATTTCGGCAGGGATCGTTGTTCCATAGCCGTCGGCATCATAGTGGCGCACTGCCTCGGACATCATAAATGTGATCCGTGGGCGAGGATTGGCAACCCAGTATCCATCGACAGAATTAGAAAGTGTGGCTCCATTGGCTCCGTAGATTTCTTTTCCCGGAGACATATTGACGACTTCGACATCAGGCCTCTGTGAGAAAGCAAATGTGCTGCCGGTTCGAAATCGAATGGAGCCTGCAGCGAGACGATCGGGAGGATCTCCATACATGGCTTCGATGCCCGCCAGTCGGGCATCTTCTTGAGAGCCTTTGGAGGGAGCATCCCTCCACATCACAACGTATTCACGTTGAGGCATAAAATACTTACTCGGAATTTTGATAGAGACCTGACTCACATAAGCCGTGGCGTTTCCTTCGAGTGAGACGCCGCCCAAAGGATTTGGAACGAGGAGGCCTCCAACAACGGGATTCATCGGAAAGCGACTTCCTGAGGACGACCAGATTTCAAAGTTGCGCTCGTGTCCCGGCATAAAGGGCTCGAGCTGTTGATTAAAGGTGAGAACTATTTCTTTATCGAGTGCGATGTCCACAGCTCCTTGTGGAGGATCTGTCTGAACAATTTTTAACTGATTGTTGGCGTTGAGATAAGGAGACGCGCCGTTGCCGTCGATTCCTCCGGCGCAACTGGCGAGGAATGCCGGGGCTGTCAAAAGAAGACTAAGACTAAATTTTCTTCTTACTCTCTGAAGGCGTCGCACGTGAAGTGCCTCCTCTGCCTTGGTTCTGTCTGAAGCGCCTTGTCATTTGCGCTGCAGAGCCCTCACAGATTCGAATGCCCGCCCGACATCGAATCTGTGAAGAGTGATCTGCTCAAACTCAGTGATGGATTTACTGAACAGTCCAGTGCATCCAGTGACCATTCGTACTCATATTGCCTGACCAGGAGGTCATGCCTTTTCCAATCAACAGGACATAGGCTCCTGGAGAGAGGTATCCCCCTGGAGGATTAATCAGAAGCACTGATTTATCCGAAGGATCTGCGTATTGAGTACAAGAATAGTCGTTCGTTCCATTGGTCGAAAAATAAGGATTGAGCGGACAGTTGGTTGTCAAATCAATCACATTCCCCAATCGAGCCGGTGGGTTTGAAAAACTCACAGGAGCGTTTGGATTGAGTCCAACGAGTGGGTAAAGGGCTAAGCCGTTTCGTGCGCTAAAGGGATCCACGTCTTCGTTAAAAGTTACGCGGATCTGTACGCCGCCAGGGACGGAGCCGACTCCAAACAAACTTGAAATCAAGTAGCTAGCAGCCGAAGATCCCATGACCGTCGCTAAATCTTGACCTGTTGCCGAAGCATAGTCCCAGGAATATTCACCTGTTTCAGGATCGACGACATTGAAGTTATTAAAGTTGGAGGTGTTGCTCGGATTAAAGCTTTTGAACTGTGAGCCCACCTGCATGTTTTGAGGCAAGAAAGGTGTGCCTGATCCGCAAGAACTCGCATCAAAGTTTCCTGTGCGAAAGCGAGTGGTGACTTGAAGATTTCCTACGCCTCCTGCGGGAACTTTGTCCTTGGTGAGGATGTAGACCGAGTTTTGCTTCATGGCTTTGATGTTCTTAAATTGAATCGTGCAAGTTCCATCGAAGTCCGGAAACACAAATCCTTTTCCGAGCTCCTTAGGAGCGCTGATGGAGCCTTCTTGAATCAAAGAGGCGTAACCCATAGGATCGGTATACTCGTTACAAGCCGATGCTTTGAGTCTTAGAACAAAGGTTGATCGAGGGCAGACGTTTTGTTCGCCTGGATCTTGAGCGCTTGTAAGAGCTCGAGGATAAACAAAGTCGATTTGATCGGCTTTGAGATTCAGAATCGGTGCCGTAAGGCCCGAGCCCGTGTCTCCACCGCAAGCGGTGAGTGCCAAGCTGATTGATAATGACGCCAGAATCGACTGCAACGAGACGGACGTGTTTGAATTAAGAGAGGTTCGCATAGAACATACCCTTTCTTTTTGTTGCTCCCAGTGATGGAGATATTTCTCCATCTGAATGGAAGGAATGAGCAATCTGCGTGCCAAGGCTATTGGGGTGTCTAGGCCGCTTTTAACCCATTCTGGGGCATACATGGGTCGTTGAGTTCCCGCCCCACTGGGAGGGCGCTGCCTCAGGGGGCAGAGGCCAAGCTTAATGCAATGCCAAGTCATTGATAGGAGCTCCCTTCGGATCCTCGTATGCTCCACCCAGTCACATCCCTTGCACTGAGCGGCGTCCACTGCCGCTGCGGCAGTGAGCCTTACAGGGGGGAGCTGAAGTCAGAGTAGATGGAGTGATCGACTTGTTTGAGGCTTCGGCGGCGGCAAGGGGAGATGCCTTTTGTGCATTGTGATTTGCCTTTCCTTTTAAAGTCGAGCCGCCAAGCTCTCTTGTCAGAGGGGCGTCCCCGATTGCTGCGATCGTGAAGATTCTGAATCTCTCCTTGGATGTGCTCAAGACTTTGGCGTCCTGGGGCTCCTTGGAGATTGATTTGTCTCTCTCGCACAAAACTCAAGCAAACAGCGGAGGCCACTCCAAACATCAGCATCCAGGATCCAAACATGATCGACTCAAAACCTTTTTCGAGTGAGCGTCTGATCATTTGAGCCTCCGCACTTTGAGAGAGCGAAGTGCGCCAAGATCAGATCGAATCGAACACGCCGACTGAACCCCATAGTTTTGATGAATCGGTTGAGAGGTTCGCACAACTCTCAAAATTCCATGCGGTCGAGGATTCTGAGAGTTTTTAAGTTGCGCCAATCGTCTGAAGGGGCGCAGCGAGGAGGTGTAGGTGTTGCGATCTTCGAAGTCGTTCTCGGGAACCAACTTTTGAGGCCATTTGATTTCGAACAGAGACTCATAGTTTTTGAGTCGAGGGGAGAGAGTTTCGCGTTTGAGTCCTGACTTTCCTGGGAGAATCATCGGATGGATCGACAAGAGGCCTGTGTCGCTCATTCCTATCGCCAGCTTGTTTTTTTGGAGAAGCTGCGCTGCTCTTTGGGTTTGCAGTCCGGCAAAAATTTTGGACTCTGTATCCTGAGATGACATCAAGACTTTGGCCGAAATAGCGCTCGCTCTCAAAATTCGAACAGCAGTGGGGCAAGCCGCGGGAATTGCACAAGCTGCGGCAGCGGCTTCCATCTCCCACTGAATGAGTTGGATGGAGCGGTTGAGTTTTTGAATAGATGATTGGAGAAAGGCCTTTCGGGAGTGGCAAAGGCTCAGAGTGACGGCGTCAAGGCGAACCTGCTCCGAGGCTGAGAGAGCATTGTGGTTTGAGACCTCCATCGCCCAGATCATTAAAATCGCCAAAGGAACCGTCAAAAGGGCAAGAAACCAAGTCATGAGGCTTTCAAATGCGAAATGGGGGCCGATTCTCTCAAATCCCTAGAAGGGAGGGTCTTAGGGTCCTTGAGTCGGAATCTTTTCGGCCTTCCGGATTGACAGGACGTCCTTCACTTGGGATCTTTTGCAGCGACAACTAAACAGAAAGTGAGGATTGGCTGTGATTATCGGAGTTCCCAAAGAAATTAAGGATAATGAGTACCGCGTTGGATTGACCCCTGCCGGAGCGGCGGTTTTGGTTCAGGATGGACACGAAGTTTATCTTCAAAAAAATGCGGGCAATGGATCGGGGATCACCGATGAGCAATACATCCAAGCGGGTGCCAAGCTCCTCGACACAGCAGCGCAGGTCTTTGAACGCGCTGAAATGATTATTAAGGTCAAAGAACCTCAGCCTACGGAAGTGGCGATGTTTAAGCCGGGCCAAATTTTGTTTACCTATCTCCATTTGGCGCCAGCTCCTGAGCTCACCAAACAGCTTTTGGATTCTAAAATCTCGGGAATTGCTTACGAAACGATCGAGCTTACGGACGGATCTCTCCCTCTCTTGTGTCCCATGTCCGAAGTTGCTGGACGGGTTTCGGTTCAGATCGGAGCTCATTATCTTCAAAAAGATAAAGGCGGCAGTGGAGTTTTGCTGGGAGGAATTCCCGGAGTGCGACCAGGTCGAGTGACGATTTTGGGTGGCGGTATTGTGGGAATGAATGCTCTCAAGATGGCTGTCGGATTGGGTGCTCATGTTTCTATTTTTGATATCAATCCCAAACGTCTCGCCTACATCGATGATCTCTATGGTGGTCGAGTAACGACTGTGATTAGTAACGCCGAAGCCGTCGCTGAAGAAGTGGCGAGTTCTGATCTTCTCGTTGGAGCGGTCTTGATCACTGGAGCAAAGGCTCCTCGTCTCGTGACTCGTGAAATGCTCAAACGTATGCGCCCCAATTCTGTGGCGGTGGATGTTTCGATCGATCAAGGGGGATGTTTTGAATCCTCCAAAGCGACGACTCATTCGCATCCGACTTATATGGATTCGGGAGTTCTCCATTACTGCGTCTCCAATATTCCGGGCGCTGTGGCACGAACCTCAACTTATGGTTTAACCAATGTGACGCTGCCCTATGCTCGTAAACTGGCGGCATTTGGTCTTCGTAAGGCTCTGAAAGAAGACCCTGCTTTGGCCAAAGGCTTGAACGTCCATGCAGGTGAAATCACTCAAAAGGCTGTGGCTGAGGCCTACGAGAGTTATCGCTAAACTC
>CAZUTA010000023.1:0-27893 GCA_964622975.1 uncultured Bacteriovoracaceae bacterium
GGACCAAAAGAAACGACAAAGGATGTCAAAAAGCAAACAAAGACAAGGGTCTCGCGTCTCTCTTCAAAAAAGGACCGAAAAAAGAACTTACAAATATAGAAAGTTACAAAGTATCCAACGGCTCCAAGAATTCCTGCAATGAGTGCGTAGGGCATTGTTTAGATATTAGAACAGATATTCTGCCCCGAGACTAAAGCTTTCCGTTGTCGCCTCGGATTTAGCATCGATGGTCTTGATTCCTGCGCGATTTCCCTGACCTGAGAATTTTTTGGAATAGTCTCGAACACGATAAGCCGCAACGAGGTTCAAGGTCTCCCACCCATATTTTTGAAGATTCCAAGAAATTTTCGCACCGTAACTGATTGCAAAATCAGCCCCATTGGGACTTCCAGTTCGGATTTGATCGTCCGTATCTAGAGCTCCTCCATTCGATGTCGTCACGATGGGGCCTTCCGAAAAATATGTAAAAAACCCGAGTCCCGCGTGGGGTGAGACAGTGAGATGGTAGGGCAAACTCACACGAGGGATAAACTCAAAGCCTGCTTGCATCGACGTGTATGAAAATAAAACAGACTGAGCGTTGAGTCCGAGCCCAGAGTCAGAAACAGTTTGGAGTTGATTGGTCGTAAACTGACTAAAAGATCCGTAAACTCGAGCCTCAGGAATCAGAGTGACTTTTTTGGCGACGGGATAGGCAAGACGTACAAAGGGACCAAAATTTATCTCATGCAGCAAAGCCTGAACACTGGTGGATCGAATATGGGGATTAAAACTCGAAGACGCGGACGGAACTTGGCCTCTAAAAATGCTCAAATCATAGGAGAGAAATCCTCCAGCTTCGATATCTTTAAATTTTCGAGCAGCTTCGCCTTCGAGACTCAAAAGAAATCCCTGCATTTCGTAAGAGATAAAAGGTTCTGTCGAATAAGCATTGGTGGATTCGAGCTTGGAAGTGAGAGCCTCTTTCCAAAAATTAAGACCCGTCATCACGTGGGTTTCATAAAGCCAAGGCCCAGTGTTTGTTCGCTTGTGAATTTTTGCGGGGGTCTGGATAGCGGGACTTGTTCGTCCCGCTGCGCCAGCTAAGGGAGAGCCCACCTTGATACTGGGATCAATTTTTTCGGAGAGTGCTTGTCTGTTGAGATCGGGAATGGCTGAGGGGGTCGAAGGCTCTGCTTGAACTTGGTAGGGCTGCTGTGTGTCGGCGACTTTTTGTTCGGTAATGGCGCCTGTTCCCAGTGCCGCTTCTGGAACCCAGCCTTCCACTGGAAAGTCCCCTTCGAGTTTGTATCGAATTTTGACAAAACCAGGTTGTCGCGCCGTAATCTCCACAGCGTCGCCCTGCTTGAGTTGCAATATCTTGAGGCCCTCAGCAGAGGGGGATTCCGTGACCCCGACCGATCGACTGACAATAATAGCTCTTTCTAAAGGTTGAGGTGCGGGTGCCGGGTTCTGGGCGTTAGAATTTGTAGTCTGCGCGAAGCAATACAGTGTGAGAAATAATCCCGCGATCCAATGTGGCGTCGTCCTCATGAGCAAAATCATATCGGACATGGCCTACAAAATCCGAGAGAAATCGATAGGAGCCTCCTAATCCGGCATAAATATCCACCTGCGACTCAGGCGATCCCAAAGTATTGGGGGTGCTCAACGAGGGGGTTCGTTTGCTCGACACATATTGAAGATCAAGCTGTGCACTCCATCCCTGAGGAGAATCCCAACTCGCGGACTGAAAAAAGCTATAAAATTTGGAGATGAATCTCTGGCCATAAGTCGCAGAGGTTTCAGTCTCCAAATTTTCTAACAAAAATGTCCGTACTCCAGCACTGCCTTGGTAGGCATTCTTTTTGTTGAGAAGTCGAAGATCCGAAACTTCGGTTTGAGCGGTATCCGAGTTCGATCCCTCTTTATCCGAGTCAAAAGTGCGCCGTTCATAGCGAACCATGACAAAGGGCTGATATTCAGGAGCAGGCTTTACGGACGCTCGAATATCCACGCGATATCTCTGAGAGCGATCCAGGGTTTCGCCGAGGCGTGCGCTTTGAGAAGAGTTTTCGGTCACCCAGCGCACTCCTTGCTCCTGCAAATGCCGATCAATTCGAAACTGACTAAATCCCAATGTAAAAAACCATTGTTCATTCGGTCTCCAGTAATTGTGAAGACTCAAAAGTGAGGACGTGAGCTCACCATCCGATCCCATCCAGGGGAGTTCGAGGTTGGAGTACAGAAGACTTGAAAATCGCCGTACAGGAGTAAAATGAACTCGAGAAAACAAATAAAATCGATTCACGGACTGTTTATACAGCTCGGAGATGAGGGAGCTTTCTACGAGCACTTTGGACTCGCTGGTTTCGGAGAACGAAGGAATCCATCGCAGAGTGGGACCAAAAGTGAGGTAGTCTTTTGAGAATCCTTTGGTGATGGGATCTGGCGCTAATCCCGCAAAAAATCCTAGGGAGCGAGAATCCTGCAAATGACTGGGCCCCATCAGAAAGTCCGCATTGACTCCATCGACGAGAGCGCCGCCCATGACATGCTGGCGCCCTGCTCTGAGTCTCCATTTACTTTTTTGATACTCTCCGTAGATATTGGTGAATCGAAACCGATACTGGTCGTGCCCCAAAAGGGCGCGGTTTTCCATTAAGCTCGTCGTAAAGTTGCCGTCGATTTTGCCTGCCCATTCCTTTTTTTGCGCTTTAGCGTTGAGGCCGAGATTCCAAAGTAAGCTATCGCCACCGATCTTTCCTTGGTTTTCGCGCTCAATATCGTCAAAGCTTCCGGTCACTCGCTCGAGGTCAAGACGTGTCTCTCCACTGATTTTTTGGTAAGTACAAGTTCGGGGTGCGGCACACTCAGTGGCAATATCGTCGCCGACGGCAATTCCTAAGATCACTCCCGATTCGTTTCGAACAATCGCAATCGTTGTCGAGTCGACGTCATCGGTTTGATAGAGAAGCCACGAATTAAGACTTCCCGAAACATCAGCTCCTTTCAGTTGAAAGGTCGCAGGAATAAGAAGTGTCAGAGCGATATTGAGCATCATGGGACCATTCCGCTCCCTCGTTTAATTTTCCACGAGATGGTTGAATGACACTGAGAGCATTCCTGAATGAACCCAACAGTATGAGGAGTAGAACCGTTTCGAGTCCCACTCAACTGAGAGTCCGAATGACAGAAATAGCAATCCGTCGGTAGCCCTTGATAGACTTGATTAACATGGCAAGACGAGCACTCGACATATCGGTGTGCTCCTGAAAGTCGAAACGCCGTTGTATTATGTTTAAAGCTGGTTGGCAGCCAGGCCGTTTGTTGGTGGCAGTCGCCGCATTCAGGGCCCATTTTGCCCATATGAATATCATTCTTTTCATGGCACCAGACGCAGTCGATTCCTGTGCCCTGCAAATTGGTATCGGGTCGATGGCAGTCTGTGCACCCCAATTGGTCATGAGCGCCTTTGAGTTTGAAGAATCCCAAATCATGCACTTTGGCACCAAATTCTACCGAGAAGGTCTGAACGCTATGACAAGAATCGCAAGCCATTCCGTATTTTCGATTGTGCACATCCACATGACAATTCGCACAGGCCTGTGGCGATAATCCGGGTTGTTGGAGTGCGATGGTGTAGTCGGACTTCAAATGATTGGAGTGACATTTTTGACAGGAGAGTTCGGCGTGTCGGCCCGCGAGGTTAAACCCAAATGACTTTCCGTGGTCAAAATTTTGAGGAAGCTTGAATGTCTCGGTCGAATGGCAGTTTTGACATTCATTAGGCATCTTATCTCCATGAGGATCCGCATGGCAGCCCTGGCAGTTTGGATTTGAGTTGCTGGCGGGCATATTCTTAAAAACTTCGTCGACGTGACAGGACAAGCAAGCGACATCGCGATGCTGGCCTGTGAGTCTAAAATCCGTTTGTTTGTTGTGATCAAACTGAATCCACGAAAAAGTCGTCGTGACATGACAAAATGAACATTCCTTATCAATCTGACGTTGATCGTGAGGATTGCGGTGACATTGATCACAAGTTGCTGAGGGAAGGTTTTCAAAGTTCCCTGCCCAGTGACATTTGTTGCAATCCAATACTTGATGCTTACCGGTCAGTGCAAAATCAGTCTTATTGTGGCGCTCCGTCGTGAAGCTTGTTTCCTGAAACTTTTTTTCCATCGCATGGCAGCTCTCGCATTTTTGAGACGCAAACTGTTCACCGTGAGCGAAGCCATGGCAGTCCGAACATTCATCAAATTTGTCGCCGGCTACTTTAAAATTGGCGGCAGGATCCGAATGACAACTCTCGCAATCCACGGCCTCGTGGTATCCCTTCAGAGGGAACTTGGTCTTGCTGTGATCAAATTCTTTTTCATTTTGAGCGCTCTTTCCTTTGGTCTCCTTTTTGGTCGAGATCTTGTCCCAATCTCTATAGACGGAGTGACAGGTGGTGCAATTGTCGCCAAGAGCCCCTTCGTGTACGTCGTAGTGGCAATTGGTACAAGACTCAAAGGCAAGGGGAGCAAAGGTCGTCACGCGTCTGTCTTTCTCGTCAAAGCGATGGCAGCTTGTGCAGGTCGCTTCTTGGTGCATTCCTTCGAGTGGGTAATCGGTTTTGTCATGATCGAATCTTATTTTTCGAGGCATTTTGTTCCAGGATTCGATTTGGCTCGAGTGACAGAGCTGACAATCGAGCCACTCTTCGCGCGAAAACTTATGTTCGTAGTCATCGCGATGGCAGGAATAACAATCTGTAGGAGCATCGAGATAGGAGCGTGAAGTCGTAGGATTTTTGGTTTTGTAGTGCTGACGGTAAGTCTTGTGGCAATCCGCGCAGTCTACCGCTTTGTGTTTACCCAAAAGTTCATAGTCCGTTTCGGTGTGATTGAATTTTTTGAGCCAATCCTTGGGGCCAAAATTATCAAAGTCTTTGCCTTTATGTTCATCATGACACGTATGACACTCATCTTTGTCTTTGTGATATCCGCGCTTCGCTTGCAATCGCGTTTGGATTTCGCTGTGGCAATTCCCACATTTGACGTCCTGAATATCTCCACCCAATCGATTGGCATGACACTCGATACAGCCGCTCAGTGCATCCCATTCTTGATGATGTTTGCTGAGGGGCCCTGGAGATTTTGTAATGAGGCTCTTCAAAAATTCTTGTCCAAACACGGGAGTCAGTCCCACGGAAAGAGCGACAAATGTCATGAATGTGGATTTTTTCCAATTCATTGCGACTGACCCTTTCGCAAGTTCTCCCAGTACGTCGAAATCTCTTTAAAATTAGCCTTCAAATTGGGAGCAAGCTTGAGCACTTGTCCGCAGGCCTTGTTTTGAAAATCTTCCATCGTCAGCTGAGGATAGGTCTTAAGAATTCCCGATACGGTGGCCCACTCTCCACGACGTATAGAATAAGAGAGATAGGGAATGATTCGTTCCTTACGTTCCCAGACCACTCGAAGCTGGGAAGGAGTCGATGAGTCCGCTTTTTTGGCCCATTGAGGGGAATGAGGCTCATTGTCATAATGGACAGAAAAAAACGTGAGTTTTACTTCGTCGATCTCTTTAAGCTTTTCAAATGCCAGTTTGAGGGGAGAGAGGGAGGCTTTGGATCGATCGAGATGCCGTCCATAGATAAGAATATGAGCAATTCGACAAAAAAGAGCGTCGGTGGGTTGGCCAGTCTTGGTGGCCGAAAAGTCCTCATACCAAAGATCCAAATTGAGCGTTTTGCCTTCGATTTTTTCGCCTTCAAGTCGATGTCGAAAGCTCGATGGCGTGGGCCAGAGTCCCCAAGCCTTGGACAGGGATTCTGGCAGAACCGAAATTTGCAACGAGGCACTCAAAAAAAGAAGCGAAAGCACCAAAATTCTACCCCCAAAAAGCTCACCTTAGAGTCTAGGGAAAGCGCGTGAGGTCTTCAAGAAAACAGAGGGTGGATTCTCATTTTTGTTGGTTCATACGTAGATCGGTCATAATCGGACCCTCTGTCTCTCGAAGATGAAGCTGCTGAATACTCCGATGAAGAGTATGGATTGCATCTTCTAATCGCCAAATCTGTTCTAAAATTCTCAGTTCCATGAGTTCGATGTCCTCACGCAGTTCGTTGGTGGAATTCATTCCATGTGTCTCCTTCGATGAGGCGGCGAAAAGTTTGAAAGTTTTTGAGTTCGGCTTCGGAAATCTGCTGAAACCCCTGCCATCGTCCGTAGGTCAAAAGAGTTTCCAAAAAAAGCTGCTGTTGGCGGGGGCTCAGGTCTTCGGGAAGTAAAAGATTGGAAACGAGTGTGGGCTTTGGAGAGCGCAGCGCTCGACTGAGCCGCTGCTTTATTTCGAGAGATCTTGTCTCGGGAGTTGGAGGGGCTTTTTGATAGCGCCACCAAAGATCAAAATGGAATCTCTCTCGCAAAGGGCCGGAAAGTTTGGACTGGTAAGCCTTATGTTGGCCCGGCGTGCAGGTGCAATCTTTGGAAGATCCAAGGCGCCCGCATTTGCAGGCGTTCATCGCTGCGAGGACCTGACTGTTGCATGCGAGGGTTTTGGAGCTCAATGCACGCGCGATCGAAACTCGCTTGAGTTCCATCGGTTCACGCAATCCTTCTAAGACATCTCTTGAAAACTCCGTGAGTTCATCCAAAAAAATGATGCCGTCGTGCGCTTCGGCAAGGGCTCCTGCACTCAGGCGTGTGCCACTTCCACCTCCCAAAATCGCGGCGCGACTGCTCGCGTGGTGTGGATTCACAAATGGGCGCCGTCCAAGGGTGTTCACAGAAAGTGTCTGACGCTGATTTCTCCATTCACATTGAGGGAGCGGAGGTTGCATGGGGGATAAGGCGTAAATCCACGAACTCTTGCCACATCCCGGCGGTCCTTGGAGCAAAACGTGATGACGACCAAGGAGTGCCATCGCCCAAAAATCAAATTGTTCTGGGCTTCCGTGAAGCCGATCCCATGCGGAGCAGCTTTCTTTGAGCCATTGAGATTCAATCTCAGGATCAATCGATGGACGCGACTGTGATGATAAATCTTGTAGGCCTTTGTCGAGCGGGACTAAGAGCTCTTTCACATTTTGAACTTCGCGAAGAGGGTTTGAAAATATCCTTTGCACATGAGGAAGATTTTCGTGGGATCTCCCTGTCGTCATGAGATTGGCTTTCAATGAATCAGCGAAGAGCCAATGATTGAGTGGAGCGTCGAGAGGTCTCACCAGTCCTTCGAGTCCAAGTTCTCCCCAGTAAAAGTTTCGGTCTTCTCGATTGGGGATCAGTCCGAGCGCTTTGAGGATGGCGGCGAGAATGGGGAGATCCAGATGACTCCCTTCTTTTCGCAAAGATCCAGGGTTCAAGCTCACAAGAACTTTTTGACTCGGGAGCTCGACTCCTAAACACCCGAGAGCCGAAAGTATGCGATCCTTTCCTTCGCGAATCATGTGTTGAGGTAGACCGATGATATCAAAGCGCGGCAAGCCCGAGCGGATGAGAACCTCAATGCGAATTTCTCTCATTTCTCCTTCAGAAACACAGGTGGTCCAAGTGGACGCGAGATGTCTTTGCTTCATGCGGCAACCCGTCGAGATTTGGGAGAGTGTCGATAAAGAAGCTGAACTCGTCGCTGGGCCCACAAGCGAGAGTTTCCATTTTGGTACACCCAACGAGCATGAGCGCCCCGGGGACGAACAACGAGACGATAGCCTTTGGGGATTTCGTCTGGCTCAATCTGGAGCGCAAGTCGGCTTTCCTCAAAATCTTTGCGACAGGATCCTTCGGTCCAAAAGTAGAGAGGGGCCGAAGGAAGAGGTTGGTTTTGTAAAATGATCTGAAAGCGTTGAGTGATTTCCTGAGAAATTTGGTCAATGAGTCTCAAGTCATGGGTGCAGACGATCAAGTCGAGATGACACTGCTCGCGGTAGGCTTCGAGAATGAAGAGAGATCGGTGTCGTCGCCTCAGGGCCTGCAGGATTTGGGTCGCAAATAAGATGGTCTTTGGCGAATAAAAGAAAGAGGGGGTTTGCGGAGAGCGCCAGATCAAATGTGTGAAGTGAATATTTTCCCTGTTTTGCACGGGCGATGGATTTGCAAAATCAAGGACAGAGCCTCAAAGCAAGAAAAGGTGATGCTTTGGGCATCACCTTTCCGAATATCGTAAAGTCTTTCGAATCTTCTTTATCAGATGACCCAATCATCAGGCATTGGGAGGCCTAAGGGCGGAATTTTAAAGCCGCTCGACTTTTTTACTTCGGCCTTTGTGTCTGTAGATCCCGAAGGAGTCCCTGCTGCGGGCGTCATCGTGCTCGCAGGCTTAGCCTCAGAAGGCGCGGCAGCTGGAGGAGGAGTCGCTGCCTGCGACGGCTGAGGAATAGGTGAAGCAGCCGGCGCTGGCAATGCTGTCGGAGAAGCAGATGGAGGAGTTTGAGGTGGATTAAGGTTCGCTCCTCCCACAGCATTGTTTACGACCGGTTGTTGTACGAGACTCTGTTGCTCGGCCTTTTTGGCTGCCGCGAGGGCATCGCCTAAAGACGATCCAGCTTCTTTCATGCTGGCGAACAAACCTTTGTGAGCGCATTTGTCCTTGGTCACCATATTCAGCATGGCTCCGAGGGCGGTCACATCCATAATTCCTTGCAAAAGCTGACTCTCTTTATCGGCAGCCATTTGCTCGCGCTGCATTTGCATATCCTTGTCCTTGAGAGAGAGCTCATGCTCACGATTCTTTTGCTTTTGAGCGGCATCTTGAGCCATTCGTTCGCGCTCTAAACTACCCCAATCATTTTGAATCCCTGAGTTGAGCGAATTGAGACCGCTGCCTTTGGAGTCTGCGCCTGTAACTGCTTTGGGTGCAGGGTTCGTCATCGCGGATTTTGTAGCGACGTCTCCATTTTTTGCGGCTTCAGTTGCGTTTTGAGATTCGGATCCACTACAGGCGGAGAGCAAAACAGCCGTAGCCGCTATGACTCCCGCGTTGATCCCTTTTGACAGATGTCCCTTTAGTGCTTTCATTTCGTACTCCCTTCCTGAGCCTGTCCGAGGCTCAGTTTGGCACTCACTTGGTCTTGAAGTTGCTGGAGCTCCAGATGCGTTTGTCCCAGACGACTGTCCGTAGTCGTCTGAGGCGGGCATGCGCTGTCCGGCGCGGCCTGAGGCTTCTGAAGCTCAAGCTTGTTTTGAGGTTCATGGGTGATGTCTCCACTTCCACTCGAGCGTCTTTGTTGTTCTTGAGAGGCTGGTTGCGTTTGGTCCGAAACTTGATTTTGATCCTCGGGCTTTATGTCTGCCGCGAAGCGCTTTTGAATTGTCGCCATCAGTTGTTGGGGATCTTTAAACAATGCAGAAGCTTGTTGCGCACTGACTGCAGGTGACGAAGAACTCGGTGCTGCGGCCACGGAATTTCCACCAATCGAGTTTCCATTGGGGACCGAGGCACCAGCAGCAGGCGCTGGAGCAGCGGGATCACCCTTCTTGGGGATGAGCGATTGAAAATCTATGCCTCCGTTCATCAGATACATGCCGAGTCCGGCCATGCCGACAAACATCAGCCCATCTGTAATGGCGCTACTTTCCAATCCCTTGGGAACGTCCGTCGCACTTCCGGAGCTTTCGCCAGAATTCTGATTGGCCGAAGATCTTTGAAGTTGAACAAGAGGATCCGAATTAGATCGCGAGGAAAAGTCATTTCGTGCGGCAGCTTTGGCTTTTTCCCATTCTTCACGACCCGCAGCTCGGCGAGCATTTGTGGCGGCTCCATTATCGATGACGCCAGGATTCTGAGGATTCTTAGAATCCTTAGAATCCTCTGAGCCGCTCAGGCCTCGCACCGAACTTGAATTTTGAGATCCGCCTCCGCAAGCAACCAACATCCAGGATGCAAATCCGTAGATGACGATCGCGCTAAAGCGATATCGCCGTGACATTTTAAATACCCCTTTTAAAACTTTCTCCGTCGAAAGCCCTCTTACAAACTCTCGATCGGTTTGCCCCTATGTGCAATCGGCATGCCAGGGGTAAACGGGTCTATAAATAGATTTTATTTGGTATTGGAGGGGAGCTGCGACTCCACCTCCCTGAAAATCGAGGACCTGAGGTCCCTCAACTAGTACAAATCAGCGATCGCGTCTTCGATGGTACGCGTATCGACATCGAGCGAAGTGATCGCCGCTCCCATGGTCGATGTCTGAGCGCTTTCGAGTCCCGGAGGGGGGGCCGCGATCATTCCTTCGCTAAAAGCCATTTCAACAGTGGCAAATCCAGATCGGGCTTGTCCGGTGTTCTGATCAATGAGGCGTGTCGGAGTCCATTTGGCTCCAATCAGACCCCCCGTCGTTTTGAGCTTTCCAATACTCTGGCGATCCTGGCCATAGAGGAGCTCCGATGAGAGATAAGGAGCTGATCCTTGATTGCTAATGGCCAGCAAAGTCGCATCTACTTGAAACGTCACTTGGTCACTCGGCACTGGGGTTCCACTTGTAGCTAGATCCATAAGAGTGGAGTTAGGAATGAGGCTCTTTGCATTATGAGGAATAAATACTCCAGTAACGCCCTGTTCAGATACGATCGCCACATTCCCTTGTGTGGGAGCGACGCCATTGCGCTTTTTGATGGAAGCGTTGAGAAACACATCTCCTTTCGAGATAATCGAAAAACTTTCTTGGCAAAGATCGACTTCGTTTCGACTGGGATCGAGAGGTTTGACATACAAAGGTGGGTGGTACACCGCATCCGCATAAAAAACGCTTCCGTTTTGTACTGGGCCGTCAAAGGCAATTTGCTCAGGGCCTGGAACGGGAGGAATGAATTGTGCAAACCACTCACAAAACACAAGGTCGAAGTCAGGATCCATGGCCAAACATCCGTCCACATCATCGAGCATGGGTTGATAGGTCATTCGAGCATGGCATTCGGTGCCATTCGGCGGGAGTCCCACTTCAATCGAGATGCTTTCGTAGTTTAGGTAGGCTCCGCTAAAGGGTGTGGTTTTAAAGAGGCCAGCCTGATTGCTGTTTACGATTTCACTAAAGTGATTGGTCAAAAGATCCGAAACTCCACTCGCGCCACTCAAAACCCCGGCCTGAAAATCAGGTGCCGGTGCGTTCTGAAACGAGTATGTGAATTGATCTTCCGAAACATTCGTAAAGAACGTTCTTTCAAAGGTGAGATCCGCTGTGTTTCCAAAATTGATTCGGGGAGGAAACTGCGCATTGCTGATGGCATCTTGAGAGAACATGATTCCGACCCGTCCGCCAAAATGCCCGTTTCCAAAATTCACCGTATTGTTAAAGTTCGATTCATTGGTGACGAGATAAGCGACATCTCTCAAGCTCTCCGGAGAAACTTCCACCATGGCACGTACGACGGTTTGAGCTTTTGTGATGGGATCTTTGCTTCGTACCAGAATCCGAAATCGCTTCGGGTAATTTCGCAGTCGGGTGTTGGGGGGTTGAGGTTCATTGAGAAGATCGTAACGACAAAAATCCTCTCCTTGATCATCGATGCAAGTCGCCTCAATCTGGTTGTCATAGTCGCCAAGATTTGCCACGAGCTCCTGCGCATTGATAGGGGTTCCAAATTTTCCGCCCGAGTTACCAACCTCAAAGCCTTGGGCGAGGCAGGCTGCTCCGGTTCCTGCGGTATTGAGCCCGCATGAAAACGCAAATCCAATGCGATTTCGAAGCCGTTCTTTTATAGACTCTAAAATGCTTTGAGATTGGAGCGAGAGCATCTTTTTGCCACTCGCCGCAGTCTTTTGATACCAGATGGAGTTAGATCGCGTGACAAACAAAGCAGCCCCTACGGACACAGAAAACAAAATCATCAAAACCAGCATCAAACTAAATCCGCTGCTCGCGCGCTTATTTTTGTAGACAATGCTCTTACTCATAACTGTGGTTGTCCTCCTCCAGGAGCTGGTCCGCCGCATCCCGTCGGGAGCGTTCCCCCCTGGCCTGTGCCGGTGATTTTTTCACGGACGGTTTGAACTTCGTCGCCATTACACATCCAAGTGCAGTAGCCGGCGTGAGTGGCTCTCCATGGATCTACAAGAATGGTCCAATTGATTGAATTAGGGATGGGATTGGCGCAACAGCTAATTCCAGGACGTTCGCCTCCCTGACACAAAGACTGTGTGCAGGATAATGATACGGCGACATTGGGATTTCCATTCGGTCCAATCTGAGCATTGCTGATGTTGGAGACTCGAGCGCCTGCAGATCCAAATGTCGTTGTCGCATTTCCAAAATTCTGGCCCGGCCATGGAGTCGGATCAGCAGGGACTCCTGGATTATTTCCATCCTGACGGGGAGATCTCAAATCCCAGGTTTGATTCCATACTCCACGATTGAGGTCTGTCGGCGCAAGGCCCGCATCGTCAAGGCAATCACATAGAGCGGCATCGGTTTGGGAGAGACCTTGAATATGCGTATTCGTGTTCTGATCCGAGAGGATGTATCGACCGTCAGAATTTCGAGTATTGTCGCAGCGGTTAAAGCCTGTCAGTCCGCAGAGCCGGCCCAAGTTTTTGGCGCGTCCCATTATTTCGATATCCCATCGAGGGTTTCCGAGAGCATCTATATCATGGGTGAGGCAACCGCAGTGATCAGCCCATGTCGTGACAGCATTGCTGTTGCCCCACGCCACATCAAAGTATTGCTGAGCGGCTGAGTCGCAACTCACGGGAACTTGATTGTCTATATTTTGATAGTACTTACAGGCCACTTCATTGGGTGGAATTGCCTCAGGATTGCCCGATGGAGACTGAGATGTCATCACGATGGCGAGATCCGACGCTTGCTTGGGCATTTTGGATGCTTGTTTGAAATCATAGACTTCATAGTGCAGCCCAGGATCATAGCCTTTGTTGTAATAGACATTGGGCTGGTTATCGTTCTCGCCTTTATGCAAACACATGCAAGCGAGTTGAATTCCAGGATGAATCGCTTTGAGCCAATTGTCCTCGCAACCATTAAAGGCCGCCGCACATTGGTCCAACTGATCTTTGGTATTGGCATTGTAAGTGAGTGTTGAAGGGACGTTTTGGGATCCGCCTAAGCACTGACAATACGGCCCTTGCAAATCTCCGAAGCCTTTCCACTTGGGGCTCGCCCGAGAAGATTCAGTAAAACAATGAGAAAAGTCAGCATCGCAACGAGTCCGGCTGTCGTTGACTCGGCAGACTTCTTGTCCGGAACCTTGTGAACTAAACTGATCGATCTCGTAGCGATACGGAGTGATCCAGGCTTGCGTCTTAAATGTGAGCTCTGATTGAGACGCGATAAACTCCTCTGTTGAGGCCACGAGTTTTTCGAGGCCCGGAGCGATTTCGTCTTTGATCTGAAGTGTCACTCGAATCTGTTCGACGTCATTCCAAGAAGCGCAAGTTTGATTCACCGGGGGATTGGTACAGACATAGGCAGAGGACCCAGGAAACGAAATGGGATTCTGCTTTTTGGGAGCATTAAAGACCCCTCGATTTGAATCCGGATCTTGGCTTCGAAAACTAAAATCAACCTGGAACAGATTCACATCCTGAGCGACGATTTCATCGCGAGGAGAGTTCACTCTCATCACACGCCTTCGGATCAGTTGGTTTTGTGAATCGACAAAATAGTCAATGCGGCTTGCGGCTCTCAGGCGCGTGGTCTCCGAAAAATCCTGCGCCGTAAAATCGGCAGCATTGGCATGAAGCACGGTGAGCAGCTCGGGCGAAGTGGGGCTCCATGTCGTCGCTGAGTTTGGCAATCGAGTGAGTAAGTTTGTGCGATTGAGATTCGACAGCAAAAAGTAATCATTGTTCAAAGCGACATGGCGGACAAACTCTGCTTCCGTAATCCCCGTGTTGGCAGCCGCTTCGACTTGGAGTTGATTAGGATTGATAGAAACAATATCCGCAGAGAGTTGACCATGTTCTTCCACGTAAATGGTGAGAGGGTCGTTTTCGGTCTCACTCGCGCGATTCGCTGTCCGTCCAGAAATTCCACTCAGAGTGTTGCTTGTAAAACCGGTGATTCGAACGGCCTTGGCAAGGTCTTTCGCAATTCGTTGATAGATTTGCTCGGAACTGGTCCGAAGATCGCTCTTTTGATTTTCAAAGGCTAGCACTCGGCGCTGAACCGAAAAGCGATTGGCGACGATGGCCAGTACAATCGCACTGATGGCAAAGCCAACGACCAGTTGAATCAGTGAAAACCCATACTCTTTGCAATTTTTCCCCGTCATCCTGCCTCAATCATTGCATGACATATGCCACCCTTTATAGGGTTTTAAGGGGCAGGAGGAGCAAATACCGCTTGTTTACAGGAGGGCAAAAATGGGCCCCTCCGCAATAATTACAGACCCCATCGGTAGGCTTTTTGAAGAGTCTGAAGAGCGCCAAAAAGTAGCAGGGCTCCCATTTGATGAGAAAGGGCGAGGGCCAGGTTCATTCCACTCAAAAGCGTAAGAGCTCCTAATCCAAACTGAAGGATGACAAGTATCAAAAGAGCATTCAGGAGATTTTTAACCGTCGATCGCTGAGTGAGCTTTCGTGCGAAGATCCAAATCCAAAAAACGCCCCCAACAACAAGAGCTCCCATCCAGCGATGAACAAACTGAATCATTGTGGGATTCTCCAAAAAATTATGAAAGTAAGGAGTTAAGGTATGAGCCTGATCGGGCAGCCAGTTTCCAAGCATTTTTGGAAATGTGTTGTACGCATATCCGGCATCAAGCCCCGCCACAAAGGCGCCGTAAATTATCTGAAGAGCGAGCAATACTTGAAGCCCTCTCACGGATTGATCAATGATTTTACTTTGCACTGGCTTTGGTTCGGTTGGCTTTCGATCACTCCACAAAATCTCCAAAAAAATATTCAAAAAATACGCAAAGATAATAAATGCCAAGCTCAAATGAGCGGCCAATCGATAGTGACTCACATCGGTTCGGTCGCTGAGTCCGCTCTTGACCATATACCAACCCAAAAGTCCCTGCAGACCTCCCAGGCAAAGTCCCAAAATCACTCTCCAGCGAAAGGCTCTCGACAATCGACCTTGTATCCAAAAAATCAAAAATGGAATCAAGCAAACGACACCGAGGAGCCGTCCCATATTTCGATGCAGGTATTCCCAAAAAAAGATGAACTTAAATCCCTCAAGATCCATCTGAGAATGTTCCACGCTGTATTCCGGAATTTGTTTATAGAGTTCAAAAACTCGATGCCAGTCCTGCTCACTCAGAGGCGGAATCGCTCCGACCAAGGGCTTCCATTCAGTGATCGAGAGTCCAGAATTAGTGAGCCGAGTCGCTCCGCCTACAAGCAGAGTGAGTGCCACCAAAAATAGAATGGCTCCAATCCAAATCAGAAGAGGTCTTTTGGACTCCGCATAAAACGCGCTCACCCTCAAATCTATAGAGTGGTGAGCTTAAGAAATCAAATTTGAAACCGAGACTTAGTTGGCGCCGTTATCTTTGCGCTCAGTGAACTCTGCATCGATCACATTGTCGTCACCCGAAGCGGGATTCGCTCCACCCGGAGCTTCTGCTCCTGGCGCTCCCGCTCCACCGGCTGCCGAAGCTTGCTTGTACATTTCTTCCGCAACCTTATGGCTCGTTTCTGTGATCTCTTGCATCGCCGCTTTAATCGCAGATAAGTCTTCGGTCTTCAGAGCTTCTCGGCCCTTTTCCAAAGAGGCATTGATCTTACCCTTCGTGGTGGCATCCAATTTGGCATCGTTTTCTTTGAGCATCTTCTCGGTTTGGAAGATCAACTGATCCAACTGGTTTCGTGCCACAACGGCTTCGTGTCGAGCTTTGTCTTCTTCACGATGAGTCTCGGCGTCTTTGACCATCTTCTCGACTTCGTCCTTAGAAAGTCCGCTCGAGGATTCAATTCTAATCTTCTGCTCTTTGCCTGTGGCTTTGTCTTTTGCCGAAACGCTCAAGATTCCGTTGGCGTCGATATCAAAAGTGACTTCGACTTGAGGAACTCCGCGAGGAGCCGCAGGAATTCCTTCTAAGAAAAATCTTCCGAGCGTTCGGTTGTCTTTGGCCATCTCACGCTCGCCTTGCAAGACGTGAATCTCCACACTGGTCTGACTGTCAGCCGCCGTTGAGAAGACTTCGCTTTTGCGAGTGGGGATAGTCGTATTTCGTTCGATGAGTCGTGTGAGCACGCCACCCAGAGTCTCGATTCCGAGAGAGAGCGGAGTAACATCCAAAAGCAAAACATCTTTGACATCACCGGTCAAAACTCCGGCCTGAACCGCAGCACCGACAGCGACGACTTCATCAGGATTCACGGATTTGTTGGGTTCTTTGCCAAAAAAATCTTTGACGAGAGATTGAACGCGAGGAACTCGTGTGGAACCTCCGACCAAAATCACTTCGTCAATATCTTTGGCCGTAAGTCCGGCATCCGCCATCGCTTGTTTGCAAGGGGCCAAACATTTTTGAATCAGATCTTCGACCAGAGATTCAAATTTTGAGCGAGTCAGTTTGATTTGCAAATGTTTGGGACCAGAAGCATCGGCCGTGATGAAGGGGAGGTTGATTTCGGTTTCGAGAGTAGAAGACAATTCAATCTTTGCCTTCTCCGCTGCCTCTCGAAGTCTCTGAAGTGCCATGGGATCTTTGGAGAGATCGATGCCCTGGTCCTTTTTAAACTCTTCGATCAGCCAATCCATGACTTTAATATCAAGGTCGTCCCCACCAAGGTGAGTGTCACCGTTTGTGGCTTTGACTTCGACGACGTTGTCACCCACTTCCAAAATCGAAACGTCAAAAGTTCCACCACCCAAGTCAAAAACAGCAATGGTCTCGTCTTTCTTTTTGTCGAGGCCGTACGCAAGGGCTGCGGCGGTAGGTTCATTGATAATTCGTTTTACATTGAGACCGGCAATCGCTCCGGCATCCTTAGTGGCCTGGCGCTGCGAATCATTGAAATAAGCGGGAACTGTAATCACCGCATCCGTCACGCTCTGACCCAAATAATCTTCGGCAGCTTTTTTGAGTTTCATCAAAACTTGAGCGCTGATTTCTTGAGGGGTGAGAGCATTGCCCTGAACCTCAAATCGAGGATCGCCTTTTTCACCTTTGACGACTTTATAAGGGACTCGCTTTTGTTCTTCCTTGGCTTCGTCAAAATTGCGGCCGATAAATCTCTTTGCCGAAAAGACAGTATTCTGGGGGTTCGTTACCGCCTGGCGTTTGGCCACCTGTCCCACAAGCTTAGAGCCATCCTTGGCAAATCCTACGATCGAGGGGGTTGTACGCCCACCTTCTTCGTTCGTGATGACTTTGGGCTGACCGCCCTCCATAATCGCCACACACGAATTCGTAGTTCCTAAATCAATTCCAATACATCGTCCCATAGTCATAAACTCCTTATTGGCAACCTAAGGCGCATTTTGAATTCGTCAACACGCATTCTTTTTGCGGCGTCTTGTCAAAGACTGCCTCATTGTCTAAAGCTCACGGGGATTGGGTTTTAAGGGTTTAAATTTAGCGTGGATTCTCGTTGTTTTGTCGGCTTGCCGAGTCGTGGACGTCGATGTGGCCGTTCCCTCGGAAAGCAATGTCACCAGTTTCAGCCTCCGCTTAGGGTCTCAGGTATACGATGTCAGAGTGTTTTTTCCGGATGGCCGCGTGGCGACGGCAACAACGACCAAACTTTCGTTTCTCAAAAATGATGGGGGTTCGAGTAAGCTGTTTCCGTATCTTGTTGGGGCTGAGTTTGATTCGCCTTATTCCGTTGTCCGAGCCGAAGCCATTCCTAACACCGATCCCATTCGAGTGAACGTTCTCCTTTTAGAAAATCAACCCACGCTTCCGTGGTACCAAGTTCCTCCCACGATCAGCTATAAAAGTGCAGACGCCTTTAAAAGCGTGGGGCGAGTGGTCTCTCGAGGAACAACTTTTGGTGTCACGACTAAATTGACTTACTGCAATGGAGTCTTGGTGGCTCCCAATCTTGTTTTGACTAATTACCATTGCATGGAAACTCAGGAGGTTTGCGATACAACCGCCTTCATTATTTCTTCGCGCAAAGATGCTGCCGACTATGAGTGCAAAAAGCTCATTGTGAATGTTCCACTCTTTGATCAGGCACTCTTTGAACTTAAAGAACATGTAGGAGAGAGTTTTGCGCCTTCGGAAGTCGAACGTCGTCGGTATTATTTTCCTCGAAACACGACGGTAGCTGTCGTGAGTGCGTTTGGAAATTGGGACAAGGGCTTACTCAGCGGCTGGAAAGCCGAAAAAGACACTGCGTACGTCATAAGCGATGGCTGCCTTGTTCAGGGGCTCTACGGCTATATTGCGGATTTTAGTAACAAGCAAATCCCCGAACTCGTTCAGTCCGATGATTCGCGGCTCCTGACCTATAGACTGTCGTGTGAAGTTCAAAAGGGACAGTCGGGCAGTCCTGTCTACAGTCTTGATGGACGAATCGTGGGTACGATTTGGGGCCGCTCAGAGGGTGATGTTTCGAATCAAAAAACAAAGGCGGTTGAAGGCCTCTTTACCCCCTTACACCCCAAGATCCTCGAACGAATCCCTCTGACTCGTTGATATCACTGGGCTAGTAGCCCCAACTTCTTTGTGCTAAAGATCATTTTTTATGAAGGGCAAGAGTCTTTTTGGCATTCTTTTAAGTCTCGTAGTTTTAGGCATCGGCCTGACCGTGTTTCGCTTGGCGACGGGTCCAAGTAGCGATGAGCCTACGAGTCTTAAGCTCGATGAAGAAAAAAATCCGTCGAGTCCCAAACGATTGAACCACCGATTTTCAGATTCCGTTGAGAGCGTTCCTTCCACCACCGAAAATGCATGGCAATCCGCGGCTCGCAAAATGGCGGGTTCGGAGCTCAAAGGCGAGGCGGAACTCAAAACCAATTTGGAGTTGCTCTCTTACCTGATGGATCAGGGCAGTGATGATGAGTTTTTAAAGCAGACCGAAAAATTGATTCAATTGTATCCAGAAGTTCCCGAATACCGCGCGATGAAGGCTGACTTTTATTTTACCCGTCAAAACTGGACGGCCGCCGAAGAATCCATTCGTGATCTTCTCAAAATGAATCCTACCAATACTTTTGCTCGAACCTCTTTGGGAGAAGTGCAGGGAATTCTCGGAAAGTATGACGAAGGACTCGCCACCTATGAGGGTGTATTGAGTTCAGATCCAGGAAATCTGGATGCTCTCTATGGAACGATTTCTCTCACAGACCTGCAGGGTCAAGGCCAACGAGGGATGGACCGAGTCGCAGAACTTTATAAGGCGAATTCTGAAAACGGGAATCTCGCTGTTGTATATGCGGATATTCTCATGGCGCAAAAAAAATATGACGAGAGATTTGCGGTTCTTCAAAAAGCCATGAAGTCCGATCCCAAAAACCCTCATGTCTTTAGAATTTCGGCCCAAGATGCTTATCGCGAAGGCGATCCCGAAGAAGCCATTCGTTATGCCGAAGAATCCTTAAAGAACGATCAGTCTCCTGAGACGCGGCAGCAAACTTTGGATCTCATCATCAAGGCAGCCTCAGAAGTTGGAAATCTTGACCGTGCCGAGCAAGCTTTAGAAGAAAAGCGCCAGGCCGATCCCTCCAATCCAGATATCCAAGAGCAGCTCGAACAGATTCGATTGGCGAAGTCACAGAGAACACGTTAGTCTCTCCTCCATGTATCCTGTTGTCATTCCAGCGGCCGGTTACGGAACGCGGTCTCTTCCTGCTTCCAAGACCATTCCTAAGGAAATGCTGACTCTCTTTGATAGACCCATCATTCAGTGGGTGGTCGAAGAAGCGGTCAACGCAGGACTCAAGGACATTATTTTTGTCACGTCTAAGGGTAAATCGAGCATCGAAGATCATTTTGATATTCAGCCAGAGTTAGAAAACATTCTTCGTAAACCCGGCAAAGAGAGCTTTCTCAAAGTGGTATCTGAAGTGTCTCGGATGGTGTCCGTCCAGAGTGTTCGCCAAAAAGAAGCACTCGGTTTGGGGCATGCTGTTTTGATGGCCAAGAATCTTGTTTCGACGAGCCACTTTGGAGTCATGCTGGGGGATGATTTGTGCGAGGCAAAGGTGCCTGGCATTCAGCAGCTGGTCAAAAAATACGAAACACTCAAATCCCAGGTGCCTGATGCGGGGGTCGTTCTCTTGATGAGAGTGGCGGACTCAGAGGTCTCCAAATATGGAATTTGTGAAGTCGAAGACGAAGTCAGTCTAAAAGTTCGCCGATGTGTCGAAAAGCCTTCTCCCTCTCAGACCAAATCTCGACTCGCGATCATTGGGCGCTATTTTTTGCCGACGAGCGTTTTTGGAATTCTCGAAAAGTCAGTTTCGGGAACTCTCGGAGAGATTCAATTGACGGATGGCCTCAACCAATTGGCTCAAAATGGAAAGCTTTATGGCTGCCTTTTGGATGGGCGTCGATTTGATGCAGGAGATCGTGTGGGGTTTATGGAAGCGAGCGTTTACTATGCGCTGCAGAGTTCCTACGGGACCCAGGTCAGAGAAGTTTTGAAGGAGATGGTGAAATGATTTGGATTTTTTTAGCAACGGCCACATACCTTGGAAATGTTTCAGTGACAGAGGACCTCAAAGCCTTTGACCGTGTGGCGATTATTGAGCGGCTCAAAAAAGCCTATGCGCCAGTCTCGGTCAAATTAGACGGGACGTGGGTTGTCACGACAGCTTCGGGCACTGAGACCTGGACCTACACTCCTCAGGGTTGGAAGTGTCCTCAGTCTACTCTCAATTGCGCGGATTGGTGGCCTGCGAGTTTTAAGTGGTTTGGTGCAGGCAAGTCTTGGCTCAGTGTGGGAGGCCCAAACGGCCGTTCGAGTTTTGATTTTCAGGGTCAGAGTCGGCAGGGCGCGGAGCGATCGACTGCCGCAGTTTCCGAAGAGACCGAAGAAACTGAAACCATTCGATTTGAGGGAAAGCGAAACGCCGTTGAGATTTGGGACTGGTCATTTCCCTTTGATTCCAATGCTAAAGTGGGAATCTCTCTGAGAGATTATCTCATTGAAAGAGTCCAGACGTCGGCACTGGTCGAAAGCCTCGAGTGGGGCAATCGCGCAGGCACCAAAGGGTTGAGCCTCGAGCGCCTTCTTTTGGATAAAAACGGCGAAAAAATCCTTTTGAACCGTAAATAGCCTTCCGGTTTCCGGTATCAGCGACTCGCTGACACTTCTTATTCCCCGGGCCATTGCTGGGATCCTCCTTTGCTTTAGAGACAGGCCAAAGGAGATCGTTCATGAAAAATATGGTTCATACAAAAAATTCAAAATCCAAAGGTCAAACAATGATGGAGTATATCATTCTGGTGGCTCTCTTAGCCGTGGCGTCGATTCCGGTCGTCAAGGTGCTAGGAGACTCGTTTCGATCCAATGTCCTTCAGTCAGCGGATGCCCTGGTAGATGGGACTCTTTATGACGATGATACGTCGACACAGATTACGAATTCGACCAATAAGGTTCGACGATCGATGAACAATTTTCACAACACAGGTCGAGCGGGCAAACCCGAGTAAATCAAAGCTAGATTTGTGAGAGTCATTTCCAAGAATTCAATTCGGGGCCAGTACTTTGTAGAGGTATTGGCCCTGATGACGATGGGTAGTCTCCTTCTCTACTTTTTTTTGTTTTTGAATCGCTCACCTGCGAGCAAGCCCATGGGGGGATTGATTGGAAGCCTTAAGGGCCAAGTCCGGGCCTGTGATCACTTTTATGCCTCTCGAAGGTCCTATCTTCAATACGATGGGAGTAATAGACCCTCTCCTTGCCTTAAACCAGGGGCTTGGGCGAGGGGGGCCCGTTGACGGCTGGGAGAATTGCAGTAAAAGCGGGGCTGTGAAGCCCTTTGGTTTGCCCCACTTTCGATGGTTTTCATCTCCAGAAGCTGAATCTTCTCATTCGAGATCTGAAATGGCGGCGGGGGGAACAGCCCTTATCTATCGCGTTCAGCGAAGTGCAGATTGGTGTGAAGTCCAAAAAATTCTTCTCCCCAAATTTCAAGGCAAAAGAGAATTCGAAGAACTTCAGGTGCGAGAATACGAGATTTTAAAATCTCTCTCTCATCCACTGATTTTGAAAGCGATTCGACTCGAGGAAGCCTCGTGTCCCAAGACGAGGTTTCAGACTCAGATCTTGTCTCTCGAAAGTTTGGAAGCCGTCACCCTTTCGGATTTGGGAATTTTCTTAGAAGGCCTGGCTCCATCCACTCGGCAGATTTGGGCAGATCAGTTTTTGGCTCAACTCCTCTCGGCTGTGCAGTACTTGCAATCGCGTCGAGTGGTGCATGGTGATTTATGTCCCGAAAATATTCTCATCGAAAAAAGTGGATTCATAAAGCTCATTGACTTTGCCACAGCCGACGCTCCCCAGGCGCCCACTCATCACTTTCATGTTCATGGCAAGCCTCTGTTTCGCGCGCCTGAACTCAAGGCCTCCGGTCAAATCAGTGCGGAAGGCGACCTCTATGCTGTAGGGAAGATCTATGAATTCGTCGTCGGCGAGGATTTGGCGTTTCGCCCCGTCAATCAAGCCAGGATTTCTTCGCTGATCGATGAGCGAAGAATTCCTGAAGTTCATTGGGGAAATTGGTTTGCAGGCTTGGCGCCACTTCCAGAAGATTCGTTTTTTGTTCCTAAGTTCAAAAATCGACCCGCGACTCTTTTGATGACAGAAAAATCATCACTTCAAGGAATCTGGCAACAGGCTCGCAGCGTTGTTGCATTAGGACTTTTAGCCTTCTCATTGACCTCTTGGATGCCTCAAATGGGCTGGGTTTCGGTGAGCGCATTACCCATGACAACAAAGTATTCGATCGATGTGTTGGGGGCGTACAATTGGACGGAGCGACCGATTCGATCTAAGAGAGTTCCTGCAGGCAGAGTTCAAGTCTTTTTTAGGCATTCAGGAAGTAAGGATGTTGTGCAACGCGATATCATGGTTCTTCCGGGAGAGCATGTGAAGGTCATTGAAGACTTTCGTGGCAAATCTTGATATTTTTTAGTTCGTGAATCTCGAACTTTCGACAGATGTAAAAGATATTAAGGGGAAGGTTCTCATTCGTGCGAACCAGAATGTCTTAGAGTGGGCAAAGAAGACCCCGTTTTCGGGTGACTATCTGCGAAAAAAATCCAAGTTCAAAGACGATAGCCTTCTCGTCGAAGATCTCAATTCGATTCTCAGGCTTGAGCCCTATCGACTCGCCCTCGATGGATGGGTGACGAATTTTAGAGAGTGGATGGGGGAGATTTGGGGACCCGCGGTGGTCTTTGAAGAAATGCGCTTTCAAAGAATTCGAGATCCTTATTCGCATCAGCATGTTTTGATTATTGCAGTTTTGGGGTGCCGACTCTTAGAGCTTTGGGTCAAAGCTCCGCCCACGGTCAAAAAAACTTTCATGGCTTTTTTACTTCATGATTTGGGCAAAAGCCGAATTGCTCCGACGATTTTGGAAAAATCAGAAACACTGACAGAGCTTGAAAGACGGAGCATCCTCGAGCATCCGCTGGCAAGTTTTGTTCTCAATGCGACTTATTGGGGCGATGCGAATCATATTTGTGCAGAGGTGGGCCTCCATCATATGGAGAATCGCGTGGGGACGGGTTACCCTCAAGGCCTCAAAATCAACTCGCTGGTTTTGGATATTTTGGGGGTTGTGGATCGATTTGCAGCTTTGATTTCCGACCGACCCTTTCGATTTAAAAAATTTAGTGTTCGAGAAGCTTTGGATCTCATGACCAAAGATGCAGCCGAAGGACGCTGTGAGCCAGATGTGGTCAGAGCGCTTGTGGCACTCCTGAGACAGGAAAAAATTAAGGATCTTAAGAAGATTAAACTCGGCACCATTGGCCGTGCCGCCAAAGTTTAACGCAGAGCCCATCTCTATCAAAATTCTCCAGCCCTGACAGGGACTTCGCTAGCGGACTGTGATAAGAGTATCTCATGACTATTCCTACAGAACTTAAAAAACAACTCGATGCCATTAAAAACCGTGTGACTCAAGCCGAAAAAGCGGCCGAAAAACAGATTCACGCTGCCATTAAAGGCACCGAAAAATTCAGAACTCATCAAATGAAGAATGTTCAAAACCTGATCAAAAAAGCTCGCGCCAATAAGCAATCGCAAGAATTTTTGGCGAAGGCCGAGCAGGTTCGATCGGAACTCAGTGAGACAGCGACTGCCGGTCTCGATATGCTTTTGCAAAAAATGAATCTGCCTTCCAAGAAAGAAGTAGATCGATTGAATAAGAGAATTTCTTCTCTTCAAAAGCGACTCGAAGAACTTGAGACGGTGGGTAAGGCAAAGAAGAACTAAACTTCACTGGGTTTAGTTTTCATCTAGTGAGTGACGGATAAGAATTTTTCAGCTTCTTTAGAGTGGTGCCAGCCACTCTAAAAGAAAATTCCGTTTATCTCATTGATGCCAGTGCCTTTGTGTTTCGTGCGTATTATGCACTGGCGCCTCTGTCTTCAAAGGGCAGGCCGAGCCATGCTGTGGCTGGTTTTGCCTCGATGCTTTTTAAAATTCTCAAAGACAAACGGCCCGGGAGCTGTGTTGTTGTTTTTGATTCAAAAAAGCCCTCCTTTCGAAAAGAAATTTACAAAGACTACAAAGCCAATCGTGAAGTTCCGCCTCCCGATTTGAGCGACCAGATTAAAGCTGTCAGGGAGATGTGTGAGCAGGCTCATCTGCCTACGTTGCAGCAGGAGGGTATCGAAGCGGATGATCTCATTGCGAGTTATGTAAAGACGCACAAAAAGCGAGGTCCGATTGTGATTGTGTCTTCGGACAAGGATTTGACCCAGCTCGTCGACAAAAATGTGGTGATGTACGATTCGTTTCGAGAGCGAATCTTGGGGCCCGAAGAGGTCCTTGAAAAATATGGAGTAGCGCCAGAGAAAATGCTCGATTTTCTGAGCCTGACGGGAGATTCGTCGGACAATATTCCTGGTATTAAAGGTGTGGGGCCAAAGACGGCGATTCAGCTTTTGGAAGCAGCTTCCGTTGAGGAAATGCTCAAGAACCCCAAAAAACTCCCCGAAAAATGGCGTGAAAAGATTGAAGCTCAGCGTGATGCGCTTGAATTGAGTCAGCGGCTTGTGCGCCTTAAAGATGATATTGAAATTTCTGACGACGCTCTCAAGACATTTCATGGAACATTTCCACAAAGTCTCAAAAATTTTTTGTTGGATTGGGACTGCACCCGATTGGTGGATCAATATGGAGATCTCATGGAGGGCGGAGCGACCAGAGACGCCGCCTCGACAAGCGCGGTACGCGTGGATTCTTCAAAGCTCTCTCTGGCGACCACAAAAAAGGATTTAGAGTTCATTCGTGAAGAACTTCAAAAGGTGGATGTCTGTGTTTTAGATTTTGAGACGGATTCCTTTTCGAGGCAAACCTCCCGAGCGGTGGGCTATTCGTTGGCTTGGAGTGATGATCAGGCCTGGTATGTGCCACTCAAGCATGCGGGAGCGTCGGTAGACGGCCGAGACCTGTTGGCTCAAATTCTCACGTTTAATAATCTCAAATGGGTGGCCCACAATTGGAAGTTTGATTCCGAAGTCCTCAAGCGCGAAGGCCTGCCGATTCCCACTAATGTGGCGGATACGATGCTCGAAGCTTATTTGCTGCACGCCGATCGGCGGAGTTTTTCGCTCAGCAATTTGGCCCAGGAGTTTGTGGGCGAGGCAAAGGGCGATCTGGAAGGATTGCTGGGAGAGTCGCAAAACTTTGGAGATGTCCCACTTGATCAGGCCAAAGACTATGCCGCTCAAGACGCACGACTCACTCTCAAATTGCATGAGCAGTTTTTTCCAGACATTCAAAAATCCCCAGAGGTCAAATGGCTGTTTCAAGAAGTCGAAGTCCCTTTGAGCCGAATTTTGGGCGGGATGGAACAAGTAGGCATTAAGGTTAATCCAAAGACTTTGACCAAGCTGTCAAAAGAACTGCACGAGCAGCTGAGTCTTGTTGAAAAGAAAATCTATGAACTCGCTGAAGGGGAATTCAATATTAACTCCCCCAAACAGTTGCAGGCCATTTTGTTTGAAAAGTTAAAGCTGACTCCCAAGAAGAAAACAAAAACGGGGTTTTCAACGGATGAGTCCGTTCTGCAGGAATTGGCGCTTGAGCATCCATTGCCCGGGCATTTGGTTGAGTTTCGAGGACTCAGCAAGCTTCTTTCTACTTATGTCGATGTGCTGCCAGGACTCGTCGCTCAGGATGGACGAATTCACACACAGTATCATCAAACTGGAACAGCCACGGGTCGATTGAGTAGTTCGGAGCCGAATTTGCAGAATATTCCGATTCGTTCCGAAGAAGGCAAAAAAATTCGCTCGGCGTTTGTTGCCGAAGAGGGCTTTGAACTGATGAGTGCGGATTATTCGCAAGTCGAGCTGAGGCTCTTTGCGCATATGTCTGGAGATCAAAAACTCATCGGAGCATTTAAAGCAGGTCGAGATATTCATGCGGAAACAGCCAAAATTATTTTTGGATCGAGTGATTCTGAATTTCGATCGCGAGCCAAGGCGATTAATTTTGGAATCATCTATGGAATTTCGGCCTTTGGGCTTTCTCAGCAGCTCAAAATCTCCCGAGGAGAGGCCGCTAAGTTCATTGAGTCTTATTTCGAGCAGTTTCCTGGGATCAAAACATTCATGGAAGATCTCGTGAAGCGAGCACAAAAGGATTTGCAAACGGTGAGTCTGTTTGGTCGACGCAGACCTCTTCCCGACATTCATAGTAAGAATCCCACCCTGAGAGCCTTTGCTGAGCGTGTGGCCATCAATGCCCCCGTTCAAGGGACAGCCGCCGACATTATGAAATCAGCCATGGTGCGAATCCAGGCGCGACTTCACAAAACGGGATGTAAGAGCCGTCTTCTTTTGCAGGTGCACGACGAATTGGTGCTCGAAGTCGCCAGCGCAGAAAAAGAGAATGTTCAAGCGTTAGTCGTCGAGGAGATGCAAGATCTCTCCAGTACGCCCGTGGGAAATCTCAGCGTGCCGCTCATTGTTGATTCTGGTTTTGGATCCAACTGGGCCGAGCTCTAAGAGCTGACCGGATTCCTCGAGTCGAGAGCGGGTTAAGGCCTGAAAATGATTCGGTTTATTGTTTAAAGCGTTTTGGTCCTGTGGGAGGATTGCGTCGGCATCTGAGGGCACAAGCCGTGCGTACTGCTGATCAAAACTGCTTCGAATGGCTATCGTACAAAGGGGGCAGGTAAGGGGAGACACTCTGCCATAACTTGCAAGATAACTTCATTCCGAGATTCTCAAAAAATTCGTATAAAAAAGTATTGCAAAGTCTCCGTAAAAAGGTGATTTCTCTTTAACACCAGTCGGAAGGACTCTAGCGGTCCAAACGATTGATATCCCTTCGAAAACACTTTTTGGTTTTTTGAAGTTTTAAGAGTTCTTTGAAAGTTAAATAGCAACTTGTACGTTTTGTTTTTTAACAAAACGACCCGGATTTCGAGGCATCGAAATCCGGATATAGTACATTCAGTATTCGTTTTAATTTTTTTGATGAGACGACCGCCCGCTGATTCTTTAGCTCTATGTGAAGCTTGCTTCACTTATCTGAAGTCTCGGGTTGGTAAGCAGAATCATCAACGCTGTTCGAAAGAATGGCGTGACCCACGATTTAAAGTGGAGAGTTTGATTCTGGCTCAGAACGAACGCTGGCGGCGTGCCTAACACATGCAAGTCGAACGAGAAAGTTCTTCGGAATGAGTACAGTGGCGCACGGGTGAGTAATACGTGGATAATCTGCCTTAGAGTTTGGGATAACCCTGCGAAAGCAGGGCTAATACCGGAGAGACCACAGGGACATGAGTCCTAGGGGTTAAAGTTGAGGACCGTAAGGCTTAACGCTCTTTGAGGAGTCCACGCACTATCAGCTAGTTGGTAAGGTAACGGCTTACCAAG
>CAZUTA010000024.1:0-12223 GCA_964622975.1 uncultured Bacteriovoracaceae bacterium
GCGACCGCTCTCAACCCATCATGCATCATGTCCGCGGTTCCCATCATTCGCACAGCGGGGATATACACCATGCTCGAGCGATCCAAGGCGTGCTCCAACTTCGCACCCGTCCAGCGCCCAACCAATTGTACAATGACAATGTTTGCAAGAAAGCACCCCACCAAAAACACGAGGCGGTGTTTGATCGTCCAATTTTTCATACCCTATCTCCCTTTTGAGAATCTTCCGACTTTTTCAAAAACTTCCAAATCTGCGCAGCGATCTGATCGAGGGGCTTCACTTCATCCAATGCCCCAATTTCTTTAGCCGCTCTTGGCATTCCATAAACAACGCAACTCGCTTCGTCTTGTCCCACCGTCTTGGCTCCCGCCTGCCTCATCGCTAAGAGACCTTTGGCACCATCGGCTCCCATGCCAGTAAGAATGACCCCGATCGCTCTTTTGCCAAGCACATCGACGCAGGTGTTAAAAAGATAATCGACCGAAGGCTTAAATCGATTTACGGGAGGGTCATCTGTGATTTCTACAAACACTCCCGTGGGCTTACGAACTAGTCGCATTTGCTTTCCACCGGGCGCGATCAAAATGCGACCGGATAAAACTTCATCGCCCGTTTCCGCCTCTTTAACCTGAAAGGGCATGATCTCATTGAGACGCTGTGCAAACGCAGTCGAAAAAACCGCAGGGATGTGTTGCACAACAACTACAGGCGGAATTTTTTTTGGAAAATGACAAAAGAGTTCACGAAGAGCCTCTGTGCCTCCCGTCGAAGATCCAATACAGATAACGGGATTTCGCATCGAGGGCTCAATGTCTTCGAGCTTCCTTTCAAAATTGATCTTTACGGATTCTACGGTTTTTACTTTTGAATTTGCGGCTTCAAACATTCGATCTGCAATATTTTGACCAGCGGTGTTGAGCTCCTCCATCGAAGGCTTTTGAATGTAATCAATCGCCCCACTCTCAAGCGCATCCAAAACAGCAGGACCATCTTCCATACGGAGGCTTGTGATCATCACTGTCGGAAGATGGAATTTGGGAATAATCACCTTTTTAAGAAGCGTGACACCGTCCATTTCGGGCATATGAATATCTAATGAAATCACATCGGGCTTTAACTCTCTGATCTTAGCTTCTACTTCAGAGGGACGTTCCACAGCTCCCACAACTTCGAGACGAGAATCCATCGAAAAGACTTTTGTCAAAATAGTTCGTATGGTTTTGGAATCATCAACAATGAGAACTCGCTTTTTTTTCTGAGTCGCAATCGCGGATCCCTTAGTTGGAGTTTTAACGACTGGCTCTTCTACGGCGCCAATTCGTAGGCGCCCCGTGTCTGAATAAAAGAAGGCTTCGATCTTCTTTTGATCCTCTCGCAGTTCCTTCTCGACTTTCAAACTCAACGTCTGAAGTGCAAGACGCACATAATCGACATCCCCACTGGAGCCAACGACTTTGATCTGAAACTCACTCGGATCTGCCTTGGTGATCCCGACAAGAGACTTCACCAAGTTCTGCAGTACTGATCCCACCGTTGGAGACTGCGAGCGAAGCATCACGCCGCCGCCTCGATGACTTTGTGGATGATACAAACAGACTAAAGCCCCTTCAGTGACTTCAAAGTGAAACACTCTGGGCTCGCGAGCCACGAGAATTTCTGAGTGTTTGCCTTTGACCACTGACTGACCCACGACCTATCCATCCTCCGACAAGACTTGTGTGGAGTGATACGCCAAACTCGTTCCTGGCACTGCAAAGCGTGCCCGACTTTTGAGTTTTGTATAACTCTCGGATTTCGAATTAGACTCTTCAATCACAAACTCCGAGCGCGGAATATCACAGAGCTCTTGGCCAACGGCTTTTGAGACTTCACCCAGAACACAAATATTCATGAATCGCACAACATTCCGATCCATTGTTCTCAAGCCCGGCAACCCTTTTTTGAGATCGACAATATATACCGCATCCTTCTCCATATTGGTTGGAACTTGTTCAACCAACTGAATGGGATGAAAGAATCCCTTTTCAAGTTCGAGAGCAAAGGCCTGCAAAAGCTTGTCAGAACCATGCATCATCAAAAGTGTCGGGGGTTGATTGCCAATCCACTCTCTCAACATGAGCTTGAGTCGTTCGCGATCTCCAAGCCCACCAACAACCACTCTGAGTTTTTGCTCAGGTCTTTCGATCTTAAAGCTTTTTGCAAATGCTCTTTCGATATCCGATTGAGGACGAGTCTGATTGCGCGCATTTTCTACTGCGCATTTGACCTTCATCCGAATTTCTTCGGTTTTCTCTGAAAGATCCTGGAGCGAAGGCTTTTCGACATAGTCTCTCGCACCCAAATCCAAAGCTCGAATCGCGAGTCCTGCATCTTCACGGGATACAGAAGAGATCATGACGACAGGAGGATGTTTGGGATGCATATTCTTTTCGAGATACTCCACCCCATTTTGCTGAGGCATATGAATATCAAGTGTCACGACGTCTGGATTCAAAGCTTTGACTTTTTCAGCGGCCTCGAGTCCATGCATTGCCGTTCCCACAATTTCGTACGCCGGATCCGCAAAAATCTTTTTGAGAAGTGTCAGCACTGTTGATGAGTCATCCACACAAAGAACTCGAATCTTCCCCAGCACGGGCGCCGGAGCCGCCGAACTTGAAGCAGCAGGGCCGACCACCTTTAACGCTGGTGCCTGTTGACCCTCAACAAACGCTTTATGTTGAAACACCGAAGGTCCGGTCGTCACAGTGGGCAAATTGAGCTGATTGAGATTTTCGGACAATCCAATAAACAAATATCCGTGTGGTTCTAGACTCAGCAAAAGCTTCGTCGTAATCGCCTTGATCTGCTCGGGCTTAAAATAGATAAATACATTTCTCACCCAGATCGCGTCAAATTTTTCGAGTGAAGTACTAGGCAATTCAATGAGATTTCGAGCTTCAAAACGGCAGCTCTGTTTGATCGAAGCCTTTGCTTTGACGAAATCAACGATGTCACCCGTTCCTCGAGCCCAATTGTTGAGCAAATAGATAGAAGGAACTTCTTTCAGTTCATCCCATCGATAGACTCCGTTTTTGGCAATGGCGACGGATTCGTGATCCACATCCGTGCCTAAAATCTCATAATTCATATGAGGATCGATGCGTCTCAAATGCACACTCAAAAACATCGAGAGCGAGTAGACTTCTTGACCTCGGCTACACGCGGCCGACCAAATCTTGATCGAATTTCTGCCTTGCGCTTTTGCTTTAGCCACTATCTTTGGCAGCTCTCTTTCAAGATGTTCAAACTGAGAAAACTCTCGAAAGAAAAAAGTATGGTGAGTGGTCAAGAGCGAAACGAGTGCCCTGGTTTCGCTTGTGACGTTTTCACGGATATATCCGAGATACTCATCTGCCTCGACAATTCCGAGTTCGAGCATTCGCTTCGAAAGCCGAAACTGAACCATACTCGTTTGATTGGAGCCGAGCTGAACTCCCGTCAGCTCCTGAACCAGGCGCATGACTTCTTGCATGAGGCGCTCGCTTACTTGAGCGCCAACGAGTGGTCTAGACACGATTCCCCCTCAATCTTAAAAATTCAAACCGTCTTAGAGATCCTTAAATCGAGGATCATCATCCGAAGGAACCACTTCAGAACCCACTGCCTTTTTGACGGGCGGCGGAGCAGAATGTCCTTCTTCTTTCTTGAATGATTTCATCGATACTTTGGTCTCTGCATCGGACCATACTTCCTTTTTGGGAGCGGGTGCCGAGGACTTCGTACTTAAAGTGGGAGCCACAGGAGAATGAGAGGGTTCGTCGCCTCCCCCATGTCCTTGAACAACAATTCGCAAGCTCTCGAGCAATTCACCCATCGACTCGGACTGCAGCACCAACCCTTGTGCGGAATTCGCTGCCTGCTGAGACACGGACGCATTTTGGTGAGTGACTTGATCGAGTTGATTCATTGCTTTTGTAATCTCGTTGATTCCTGTCGACTGCTCCTGAGTAGCGGTCGAAATTTCAGAGATCATATGGTTGACGTCTCCGACATTGCGAACCACTTCTTCGAGAATCTCGCCGCACTGACGCGCGACTTGAGTTCCGGACTCAACTTTCTGCTTGCCTTCAGAAATCAATTTCTCAACGCGAGACTTGGTATCCTGAACGATGGACTCCACTTTCTGAATACTGCCATTAAGCATATCGGCAATTTCTTTAGCGGCGTTACCTGACATCTGAGCCAAGTTTCCGACTTCTTCCGCGACGACCGCAAAACCCTTCCCATGCTCGCCCGCTCGAGCGGCCTCGACCGAGGCATTAAACGAAAGGAGCTTCGTCTGAAACACGATATCGTTAATGACTTTGGTCTTGTTGCCAATCTCTGTAATCACTTTGACGATCTCGGTGATCTGACGATTGGAATCTTCCACCTGGCGCATGATGCGATCATTGGACGTATTGATCTCAGTAATCGCCGTCATCATTTGCTCAACGGATTCTTTTCCGCGATTTGCTGCGACAGAAGACTGCTGAGCCACTTCGCGAGATCGGGCTGCATTGTCCGCGGACTTTTTGACCATGGCGTTCATCTCTTCAACAGACGAGGCGGTCTCTTGCAGAGCGGATGCCTGTTCCGTTGTGGCCGAGGCCAGATTCTGAGATCCGACAGTGATCTCCCCAGCCGTATGACGGACTTGAGAAGACTCTCCGAGCAAGCTCTCCATGACATGCTCAAGTGATCTTGCCAGTTTTCGAATCAAGAAATATCCAACGACCCATCCACCTGCTTGCAAGACAAGGCCCATAATCACTTGCCACCAAGCTAACGAAACATGCGGATCCTCTGTCGTCACCCAAGTTCTAAAGATCCAACCTTTTCCTGGATAAATTGAATACCCCTTCGAGAGCACATTCACTTCATAGAACTCTCCTCGCAAGCCCGGTATATCAAAATTCTCTGTGTGGAGGACGGCGCCATTTTTCACTTGCTCCTTGAGGAATGAGATTTCTTCTTCCTTTTCCTTTAATACATACTCAGCCAAAGGATGCATGAGATAGAGACCGTCTTGATTGAACATGGCGGCTTGCACTTTTCCTTCTTTAAAGCCGTCGAGTTTAGCAAGTTCTTCGTGTGTAATTGCAATGACCACATCTTTCCAGCTCATTCGATTGGACCAGACGGCGATAATTTTACCAGTTTCTTTGTCTCGAATCGGTGCCGAAAAATTCATCACGGCCCCGTCGGTATTCGCAATTAATCCAATGTCGGCATCATAACTGAGGTCCCCTACCCAACTTGTGCCGGGCTCAACCTTGCCTGAGACACTGTCTTTGAACCAGGCTTCGCGTGAATAGTCTTTACCGAGGAGAGCGGCCGTGTCGAGAGGCTTACCGGCTTTATCAACCGTATTCACTGCAATGACTTTGCCTTCTAAATTCACAACCATCATGACGTCATAGATCGGTGCATAGGTCGTCATCATATCGTTCATAAAATCAGTGATCCGTTTTGGATTGCTACTTCGCGCAGGCTCTGATAGCGCAAAAGCCTGGACGTCTCCGTATCGCTCAAAGAGATTTCGATCGATTTTATCAATGACAGCTGCACCGATAGTCGTCGCAAACTCCTTTTTGTTGTCAGATATTGTTTTGATCTGCACATAGGCCATCATGCTCAGCTGAGTAATTGCTAAGAGGCTCACCGTTGCATTAAGGACTCCGAGTTTAGTTCTCATTGACCAAGTATTTTTCATCTTCATTCTCCCCAAGAAATTCTTATGCGGACTTTTGAGCGTTCATCGCGTTCTTCGCTGCTAAGTGATCTTCCACATTGAGCGTGCGAACGATATCGAGCAGCAAGATAAGGTTCTTGTCATGCCGAGTGACGCCCATAATGTAGTCCGTCTTTTTGTTCGATTCGACTTCGGGTCGTGGCTGAATGTCTTCTTCAGTCAGCGACAAAACTTGATTCACAGAGTCCACCACGATTCCCAAACAAAGAGGCGAAAGATCGCAGATGATCACAGCGGTCTCTTGGTTGCTCGTTGCCTTCATATTAAATTTGAGACGGAGATCAATCACCGAGATGACTTGCCCTCTCAAATTCATAATCCCCAAAAAATGAGGAGGAGTGTATGGAATCGCCGTGATCTCTGGCATGGCAATCACCTCTTTGACCGAGAGCAAAGGTACTGCGTATTCTTCTTCACCCAAGGAGAATGCTAAAAATCGCTTATCCTTGAGACCACTGATTGCTTTTTCTTCGCTCATACGACTCCTCTGATTTCTTTAGGCGCTGGACCGATCTGACTCATGCGCCCACAAAGTTCCGTTAAGTCCAAAATGAGAGCGGCTCGACCATCACCTAAAATGGCGCCACCACTGATCCCTTTGAGATGCTTGACCTCAACGCCGAGTTGTTTGATCACGATCTGCTGTTGACCCAAGATATCATCCACAAGGACGGCAAAAGGCCTGTCTCCTTGACGTACAATCAGGGCGATCGCTTGATGCGCTGGCTTGGGCGCCACTTTACGACCGAGTGCGAACCCCAATCGATACAAAGGGAGTTGATCGCCCCGAAGTGAGAGAACTTCTCCCACTCCCGTGACAAAGTGAACGTCTTCTGCTTTCGGCTGTAAGGATTCAAAGACATGAGCGAGAGGCACGATGTATCGTTCGTCGCCCGCTCTCACGACCATTCCGTCGATGATTGCCAAAGTGAGTGGCAGAATAATTCTAAATGTCGAGCCGTGGCCCAAAACTGTATCCAATTGAACTTCGCCCTGAAGCTTCTTCTCAATATTGTTTTTGACCACATCCATACCGACGCCTCGGCCAGAGACTTCGGTGACTTCGGCTTTAGTCGAAAATCCAGCTGCAAAAATCAGATGGTGCGCTTCTTTCTCCGACAGCACAGTACCCGGCTTAATGATTCCCTTTTCAATCGCTTTTTCTGTGAGCTTTGCCGCGTTCAGACCCTTTCCATCGTCTTTGACTTCGATCACGATTTGTCCACCCTTATGAAAGGCCGACAAACTGACTTTTCCTTTGGCAGGCTTCCCCGCAGCTGTGCGACCTTCGGCATCTTCGACACCATGATCGCAAGAATTTCGAATCAAATGCACGAGTGGATCGCCGAGTTGATCAACGACCGTTTTGTCTAGCTCGGTGTTTTCTCCCTGGATTGTAAATTCAATATCTTTGCCGAGGACTTTAGAAGTGTCTCGCACGATTCTCTGCATTTTCTGAAATGTCTGTTTGAGCGGGACCATTCGTAGTCCCATGGCTATGTCCTGAATGTCTTTGGTAATCTTTGCGAGCTGAGCAATCGTGCGTTGCAAGAGCGGCGAAGGGACTAAATGCCGCTGCTGATTGAGCACAGTTTGCATGATGACGAGTTCACCCACATTATTAATGAGAGTTTCGACTCGCTTGAGGCTCACTCGAATACTCTCGTCCTCATTCGCTGCATTATTCTTGGCAGCTTCTTTAGGAGCTTCCTTTTTTGGCTCTGGTTTTACAGCTTCAGCGTGAAATTGCTTTGCAGGCTCGGCTGCGGGAGCTAACGCCTCGACTTCAACCACAGGATTTACTGCAGCAGGAGCAGGAACTGTACCTGGAATAGCATTGAGTGCCGCAATGAGATCGTCCGCCGAAACAGAAGATGACTCATCAAACTGATCCGCCGATGGATAGGGACTTGCAATCTCTGCGGGAGGAGGCGCCTCGACCACAGGAGCAGGAGCCGGTGCTGCTGCAGCGGGAGCGGATAACTGACCTGCCATCGCCGCTTGAAGTTCGGTGATGAGCTCGTGGCTATCAACACTTGCTCCCAAATCCCCTTTGAGAATGCCGACCCAGACCTTGAGATGATCGTTACAACGTAGGAGCAGATTGACGATCGATGTCTCACTTGAAATTTCTTTATTCTTAATTTTGAGGAGCAGAGATTCAAGGACGTGCGTAAACTCTGCGACCTGAGCAAAGCCCACCGCTCGGCCAGAGCCTTTAAGATTATGCGCTAAGCGAAAAATCGCTTCGATAATTGTGACGTCTTCTTTATTGGTTTCGAGCTGCAGAAAGAACTGTTCCGCATCCTCTAAGAGCTGTGCGGCTTCTTCTAAAAAGCCAACTTTTAGCTCGCGCTCAAGCTCATCCATCTCTCACCCCTTAAAAATCCAACTCTTACGTAAGAAGATTCAATTTCTTCTCACTCCCCTTTGAGTCCTTGGAGCATTCTCCCACAGTTTCAAAAACTGATGGGAGCCCCCACCTTCAAAAAGGTGGCTCTCCTTGTCAGCAGCACCGCCCCAATAAAAGCAAAATCGCTTTGCCGACTCTCTCAGTAAATATCGAACATTGATGATTAAACTTTAGCGCCTTCACCGCAAAAATTTTGAGCCACGCTAAGCCCTCAATTGTTCAAGAGAATTTGAATCACAATTTGCTTCGCTGCATCACCCAACTCAAGGGCAGGGAATCGGAAACAACATAAAAAATCGGGACACCTTCTCGGTGAATGGTATTTTCCGATAAGATTGTTCTCATGTCAGGTATGCGAAAAGTCCTTATCATCGAAGACGAAGAAGAACTCTTAGAAGTCCTCAAAGACAATCTCGACAGTTTGGGAATCGAAGTCGTGACCGCTGGAGATGGAGAAATAGCGATGAATCTCATTCGCGACCATGACTTTTATGCCGTCCTCAGTGATATCACGATGCCCAAAAAAAATGGACTCAAGCTCCTCGAAGAGATTCGAAGCGAGCAGCCGGAGCTCCCTTTTGTTTTTTTGACAGGCAACGCAACTCAAGAGGGAATTCTCGAAGCCTTGCGCCTGAGAGCCATGGATGTCATGTTCAAACCTTTTAAGGGTAAGGACCTCTGTGCCACAGTGGCCAAGGCGGTGGAAGTCGGAGCCAAGCAAAAAGAAATCGACCAAAAACTGAACGAGCTCTCTGGACAGGGTGCTGAATCCAAAAAAATAGCAGATTCCATTCGGTCTAAGCGAAAGCAAATAACGATTCTTCAGATCAATAAGAATAAGTAGTCTCTTCACCAAGCTCTATGAATAAAACGAGACTCGAAGCATTCAGCGATGGAGTCATCGCCATTATTATCACGATCATGGTTCTCGAACTCAAAGTCCCCCACGGAGTGACTTGGGAAGACGTCTCCGGCCTCCTCCCTGTTTTTTTGAGCTACGTCCTTAGTTTCTTATTTGTGGGTATTTACTGGAATAACCATCATCACCTCTTTCAGGCGACTCACAAAATTAATGGACGAGTCTTATGGGCGAATCTCCACTTACTCTTTTGGCTTTCGCTCATTCCGTTTACGACTGCCTGGATGGGCGAGAATACAATTGCGCCACTTCCTGTCGCCACTTATGGATTCGTGCTTTTGATGGCAGGCTTTGCCTATTATCTTTTGACGCTTTCTCTCCTCAAGATTCACAATTCAGATTCGCCATTGCATCAAGCAATCAGCAGCAAAGTAAAGGAATGTGTTTCGGTAGTCACATATCTCACCGCTTTGATACTTGCGTTTTGGAATCCATGGATTTCAATCGCTCTTTATTTGGCAGTCGCACTGCTTTGGCTCATTCCCGATCGACGAATCGAAAAGCTCATTCACTAGGCACAAACTTATACAATCGACAAGCTTACTGCCCTGATCGCTTCTTCAAGATTTTGGCTTCGAGAGGGACCGCGCCAGGAAACCGCGTTCGAAGATCCTTGATGATACTTCGGCAAATATACCCAAGCATATGGGAGTCGCTACTAGATCGATCTATCTCCAAGATCGTCTCGGCAAGCTGGATCTCCCGAAATTTTCCGAGCTTTGATCCCGTATCAATCGTCGCCTCGAGTTCTTCATAGGTCGTGAGTACCAAATCAATGGGCCGAAGTTCACCTGTCGCCCCATCAATCACAACATTACTATGACGATAATCGAGAGGAATGAGTTTAGCCTCGGTAAATCGAATGAAAAGATCAAAGAACGCATCGTTGACTTCGGATCTACGATCTTCGGGCCGATTGGGCACCCTTTCGCCAGTGAGGTGCTCCACTGGCAGTACAAGATCGCTTTCCCCATTCTCACCGACTCGAAGTCGACCCAGTCCAAACAATCGAGGTCCTCGCACAGAACGCTGGCGGTTGAGTTGATCTGCTTTATCTCGAATTGAACTCGCCACATCATCCGCGACTCGTCCTTCTATAATGACAGGCCAAAAAGATTGATTCTGGCGGGGCTGTGAGAAGGATTGGTCCTGAAGCGGCCGCAAAATTCCAAATGGCTCCCGCCCATTTGCGGGGGGTTCATATTTAAAGAATGTCCCCTTCAGATTCGAATCCCCTTGAAAATCCTCTGGGCTCAGATCCATGACGGGCAGGTCAAGCTCCCGGGCCAGGGACTCCACTTCTACAGATTGCGAAACCAAAACCAGCGCCAAAAACCACATATCGATCATAAGAAAGCAACATCTATGCCCAAGCTTTTTGGTCCTGACGAGCAGAAAACACTCAAAAATTCACCCACCGTCCTCACAAACTTAATGTAAGAATGTCCTATGAGTTCCCGCCGAGAGCAATTTTTGAGTTGGTATGAAGCCGCCGTCGTCGATGCCCGTTCTGATATTCGTTGGTTTCGAAAAATGTTTTTGAAGATTTTCAAACGCTACCCCGCGACCTATCGAGAGGACTTTTGTGGCACATTCCAACACTCGGTTGAGTGGATCAAGATCAACCGAAACAACAAGGCCTGGGGACTGGATCTAGATTCGATACCCTTGCGCTATGGAATGAAAACTCACTTCGAGCCCCTAAAGGCATTCCAAAAATCACGACTCAAAATTCTACAAAAGGATGTGCGGGGTCGCTTGCCGGCACGCGTTGATCTCACCTCCGCTCTCAATTTTTCGTATTGTATCTTTAAAACCCGAACAGAACTTCGCGATTATTTTAAGACTGTCTATCGCTCCCTCAATCCCAAAGGACTGTTTTTGCTCGATGCCATGGGAGGCACCCAGCTTCAGGAGCCAAGCAAGGACTCTCGTCGCATTGCAAAGACAAAGACAACTCCAGCGCTTGATTATTTTTGGGAGCAAAAGACTTTTGATCCGATTTCTCATCAAGCCAAATTCGCTATTCACTTTCGCGAGAAGGGCAAAAGAAAGATCCATCGAAACGCCTTCACTTATGATTGGCGAATCTGGACACTCCCCGAGCTCAAAGAAATCCTCATCGAAGCCGGTTTTGACGAGGTCAAAATATTCTTGGAAGGCACTACTCGTCGCGGTCAAGGCAACGGGGTCTTTACCGAACGCTACAAAGGTGAAGCCTGTGAGGTCTGGATCGCCAATATCCTCGCCATTAGGCGCCATTAAGCGAATCGAAGAACGAATGCCCCACCTCTGAGACACGTGGTGTACAGCAGAATCAAGTCGAGGCCCAAAATTCTTAGCAAATTTCTGGCACCACATTTGCACTATAGCATTGGCGAGGAGATCGCTTATGGGCAGGTGGGTTTCGGTTGCAGTCATTTTGTCATTTATCAATCTTGTGGGATGTTCGTCAGGACCCACAGAATCGAGAGAAAAATCGGGTCTCGAATCCAAACAACAAGAAGCGTTTTCTCAGCCAGTTCTGGGCGCGACTTCTGAGGACATTGGCCCTCATCCTTTTCCCACACCTTCAGGCAGTGGGGACATTCAACCCTTTGCGGCGCCCTCTAACTCAGGAGACAACCAAGATGATGGTGGATCGGGGACGAATGAATCCGCACTTTGGTTTGTGGGATCTATCGGAGTGATCGGTGCCGTTTACGGCGCTGGATATCTGATTACCGGTGGGGACATGAATAGCAATGGAATCAAAGACTCCGAAGAAGTCACTCAAAGTGCCCCTGCAAAATCAGCACCTGCTCCTGCAGGGACAGAAGCTCCCGCAATTATAAGCCCAAAAGATGAACCCTTTCCGACAGAATTGATACCCCCTGCGGAGACGTCTGATCCGGTTGCCCCCGCGCAAATTGAATCGCCCGCTCCTTCACCCGCAAACTTAAGTGTCGTCGGAAATTCTTGCTCCACTGGGAACTGTAACTTTGGTGGGCCCACTCTTTGTGTAACAACGACGGTCCTACCCGCAGGCACGAATCAGGTCCTTCAGGAAGCAGCCAAGCAACCTCCAAATCCTTAGCCTCAGGCGAAGCTATTTCTTGAAATCGCCAGAGAGAGT
>CAZUTA010000024.1:12323-27711 GCA_964622975.1 uncultured Bacteriovoracaceae bacterium
GCGGCATATCTCGCCAGCCAGCTTTCAGTGCCCTCAAAGCATACTCGTGATTTCTTTGATTTATTTGAGAAGCTCCACTCAAAAAAAAGCTTGTGCCTCGTGAGGGTTTATAAGGAAAATGACATTGCAAATATTGAGGGAGGAATCATGAATAACATTTTTAGAATTTTTACAATGCAAGTTGCAGCACTTTTGCTCACCTATCCACTGTTCGCAAACACAGCAGAAGTTTTTGACGTTCGGGTTCAGGGACGAGGTTTCCTTGGAATCCAATTACCTGACGGTTCGCTTGCCTATTCAAAGAGTTCCCTGGTTGCTCCAAACGAGAACGGAGTTCTCGCCACTGAAGACGGCTACCATTTTTATCCCACTGTCATAGTAGACACTGCTGCAACTGACCGACGTATTGACACTGATGGAACTGTCTCAGCAATTGTTCCTCCATCGCAAACATGGACCGCTGAGGGACAGTTGATGGTGCACTCCTTTGAAGATCCCAGCAAACTGAAACCCATTGGAGCAGGACTCTATAAAGCAACGAATGGCGCCGGGCACGTCTCCTCTGGCACGGCTGGCTCCAGTGGTTTGGGACAGATCAAAGTTTCAGAATAAACTAATTTCTCGCGACCTTTGGCGACTTTCCTAATTTTCTTTGGGCTTTGTGGGCTTTAACCCAATGTCTCTAGGACCTGCCGCAAAAATGATTTGATCGATCCATTTGCCGTTTTCAAAGAGGTAGTTCTTTTTGATTCCTTCGCGACGCATCCCGATCGATCTTGCCAATTTTTGGGATCCAGGATTGTCAAAATCAATCGCGGCTTCCAATCGATTCAATCCCAATTGTGAAAATCCGATCTTGAGACCTGCCATCGCAGATTCTCTTCCAAATCCTCTTCTCCAAAAACGGTTGTGAACCTGATAGCCGAGGTTCGCCATCTGATAGACACTTCGGCAGATGATAGCGATATCGATCGCACCTACCAAAGTTCCGCTCTTCTTCTCAAAGACTCCGTAGATATAAACCTTATCTTTCTTTGCTAGCCCTTCATGTCGTCTCAACATTTTTTTAAAGCGAGAGATCGTACATTCGGAAGGCTTAACCGGCCCACGATCAAATCGATTGCGCGCAGGCAAGCGCTCCAGCGAAGCGGTCCTCCAGACTTCAAAATCATTAAGTCGGTACGGCCGAATCTCCAATCGCTGAGTTTTCAATCCTTTGGGCTTCATTTGACTCTTGATTTACTGCTTATACGATCGAATGATCGAAAATCTACCCATCGAAGGGAACCACGAGAAAATACTGCATTGACCTTCCCCATATCCCAAAGCCCACAAGCAACGGAACCCTCGTTATTCACTCGGCTTCCGCCCTACGGGCACGCCAAATAAAAAAGCCCGACACTGAGTCGGGCTTTTTTATTTGGCGTCCCCTGTAGCAATGAACGCAATTTACTTACACGACACTAGTCATTTCAAATGTGAGGCTCTCAAGTTTCTCTCCTGCCTTGAAACTTCCACCGGAAGTTTCAAGTGCCGTCGAGGGATTCAAACCCCAAACTTGCGAATCCGAATTCCACGCACGAAACACAAATTTCTGAGCCAGGTTCGGCCCAAGACAATGAAGACGACGATGAGCGAGAGAGGCGTACCGAGATGTACGTTGACCGAGCGAAGAGAAAGTCTGAAGCAGTATTGGGCCGAAATCGGCCAGAAATTGGCGTCCCCTGGGGGATTCGAACCCCCGTTACCTCCGTGAAAGGGAGGTGTCCTGGACCGGGCTAGACGAAGGGGACGTCTCAAAAAAGTCTGCCCAAAGCTTCCAGAACTTTGGGCAGACTACACAGAAAAATCTCTACGAATCCAGCGCCAATTCTACTTCTTTTGCAGGTCTTTAAAGAAGTAGTGCCCAAACATATTGGGCGTAAAGCCTGAGATTCGAGGGCTCATCATGCTGTAGTAGACATAGTGATAAATAGGCGCGACAGCCGCCTCATCCACAATGAGCTTTTCAGCCGTAGCCAGGAGCTTAAATCTCTTTGCCATATCTCGCTCCAAATTGGCCTGGTTGAGGGAGTTATCCACCACTTTGTTAGAATACTTCCCGTTATTGTTCTCAGAGCCGGTCTGAAGAAAATCGATAAAGGTACTCGGATCTGGATAATCTCCAATCCAAGCAAATCTCACGACATCAAAATTTCCCGCCTTTTGCTCCGCAAGCACTACCTTCCACTCTGAGTTTTGGATTGTCACATCCACACCCAAATTGACCTTCCACATGCGCTGAATCGCTTGAGCGATGCGGTGATGGCTCTCTGAGGTATTGTAAAGCAGCACAACAGGAGGAAGTTTTCCATCCGCATAGCCAGACTCTTTAAGGCCTTCGGCCAGCAAAGTCTTGGCTTCGGCAATACGAGCCGTCATGTCGGTGGGCAACGATACGGGCTCTTTGTAGGCAGGAATGCCCGGAGGAACCAATCGGTAAGCTGGCAAAACACCTGACTTTGAAATCTTATCTGTAATCTCAACAGGATTGATCGCGAGCGAAAACGCCCTTCGGACTTTGACGTTGTTAAAGGGCTTTTTGCGCGTATTGAACACATAAAAATAGGTGCCAAAACTCTGCATGAACTTAAAGTCCGGTCGCTGTTTGAGCGAAGGAACCATCGTAGGATTGAGAGTATTCTCACCCGTCCAATCCAACTGACCTGCGTTGTACATATTCAATGTCGTTTGCTGATCATTGATGGGATAGGAAACCAGCTTATTCATCTTCACATGTGCGGCATCCCAGTAGTTTGGATTTTTTTCCATCACAATGCGCTGATTCACTTTCCATTCGGTGAGTTTATAAGCGCCACTCGAAACAAACTGCGCAGGATCACGCCATGCCTTAGAATCTGGATCTGCCATCTTCGGCGGAATGATCGCAAAAACAGGATTTGTCAGGAGATGTCCAAAGAATGCGACTGGCTTGATCAGCTTGATTTCTAACGAATCAGGACCTGTGATCTTGATACCAAAGTTTCTTTCGGATTCAGCACGCTTAGCCGCATTATTAAAGTTTGCGACATACTCTGCCGCTCCCGAAATATAATCCGTATACCAATTGATATAAGGACAAACGACTTTGGGATCCATGGCTCTCAAAAACGATGCGCGAATTTGCTCAAGCGTCACCGCTGTGCCGTCAGACCACTTGAGATTGGGTCTGATTTTAAAAGTCCAGGTCAATCCGTCTTTGGAAGCTGACCACGACTCCGCCATTCCGGGAGTGAGTGTGAAGTAATCATTTTCACGACTGATAAGATTATCAAAAAGTTGATAATTCAATTGAGCTGCATCGTGAGACTGGGACTTGTGCGGGTCCAAGCCTTCGGGTTCGGCACCGTTGTTAAAATGAAATTCATCGGCAGGTGTGCCTGCCACCAAAGAGGCTAAGAGGATTAAGCTTTTCATCCCGAATTTCTAAACCATCACGCAATCGGGTCAAGTTTCAAAAAGTCCGATGAATTCAGCAGTTTAAAGCCGTTCTGCAGTCCTTGTGAAGGACCCGTAGCCCTGCTAAAAGGGTTTTAAACCTTACGAAAGGCCGATTTGAGTGGGAACCAAGAAAATTCATAAACCCCAATTTGAGATTCGAGATCCCATCCACGGACCTATTGGGGTCACTGCCGAAGAAATAAAAATTGTCGATTCTCCCTACGTGCAGCGCCTTCGGCGAATCAAACAAACCGGATTTGCCGAACTCGCGTTTCCGGGTGCCACACACAATCGCTACACTCATTCACTCGGAGCCTTTCACTTAGCGGGCAAAGCCTTTGATCAAATTTTTGATGGCTTTGAGTTCGAATCCAAAGATGAGTACTACCATTTTAGAGCGATGCTGCGGATCGCTGCACTCCTCCATGATGCGGGCCACGGCCCTTTGTCTCACGCGATTGAGCAGGCCATGCCCCCTCGATCCGAAGTCCTCAAACCATTGAGAGATGTGTTTCCGGATACGACAGGACCTGCGAGCCACGAAGATTATACTCAGCTCATTATTTTAAAATCCTCACTCACTCCTCTTTTGCAAAAGACGTTTGGAAAGGATTTTCCGACGGCGATTAGCTGCTTGATCCAGTCCAACAATCGCGAACCCAGTCTCTTTAAGACAGCCAATAAACAAAATTTATTCCCACTTCTTTCGTCTCTGATTTCGGGAGAGATCGATGTGGATCGAATGGATTATTTGGTACGCGATAGTTTGTATTGTGGGATTCCCTACGGCAACTTTGATCGCGACTGGATATTTTCAAATCTGACGTACTACGAAAAGAGCAAGGATGTGTTTTTGGCTCTAGATTCGCGAGCCACTTATGCATTTGAGGACTTTTTGCTCTCGCGTTACCATATGTTTGTTCAGGTCTATCTCCATCACAAATCGGTCATCTATGATGAAATGCTTTTTCAGTTTTTGCTGACGGACGAAAACAAGACTCGCCTCCCCGCTTCGATTGATGACTACCTTTTGGTGGATGATAACTGGCTTGGAGTCCGCTTGAGAGAATCCAAAAACCCTTGGGCTCAAAAAATTATCCTCAACCAACCCTTTAAGCTCTTGCTTGAAATTCAGTCGGATGTCGCGGACAAGGCCAAAGACTATGCCAACGAACTCGAGAAAAAATTGAAGAAAGAAAAAATTCCCTACTTCAGATCTTCTTCGACAGGCCTTCTTAGCAAATACAATTCGGCAACCAGTAATGTTTCGGCTCAGCCCATTTACATTAAGTATCGAGACCCTCGATATACTTCGAGCCAGCGGCCCGGTGAAACCGTAGAGCTCATTCAGGACGCGACAGAGCTTTTTGATCGCTACAAGAAAAAGCGAGTGATCGATCGAATTTACGCGGCCGAGCATTTGAGCTGATTGAACCTTTAGTGAGGACAATCAATCCCCACGGGCGCAGAGTGAGATCGCTGCACTGGCCTTTACATGGGTTATAAGCTGTCTAGAAGCTTTAGAGACCCCTTCACCGTGGAACAAGCTTTGCATTCTTTGAGACTAGTGGAATAAGGCTTCAGATGCTCAAATGGCTTTTAATATTGTCCTACGCCCTCGTCGTGAACGCTTCAGCGTTATGGGCGAGCCCATGCGAAAATCTCTTTGAAAGTTTGGGCGTCAACTCGTTGGGCCGCATCGTGGCCAGCACTGGAACTGAGCGACGTGTCCCGGTTACAGGGCCCGATCGATATCCTCTCACCGCTGTCCTTTCAGATTTGCAAATCACTGAAGCTTTCAAATCCAGATTGGCAGGAAAGAGAATAATCTCACTCGGAGAAGGTTATTCGGAACTCCTTCCTTGGCTTCTGAAGCTCTCGCCTTGGGCCCGTGGAATTGACCTTTGGTATGATCTGAAAATTCCGATCCCCAAGCAGGGAGAACAAGCACAGCTCATGCTGGATTATCGTCAGAAGTACCAGCCCTTTCTCCTCACCGCTTCTGCGACGGATCTGCCGTTTCCGAGTGAAAGTGTGGACTTTGTGCTGAGTCACCAGCTCGTCAATAATTTGAACCCTGCCGACATCCGCAAAGTTCTCACCGAAGCCATCAGAGTCCTCGCCATCGGAGGCGAAGCTCGCCTCTATGGATTTTCGATGCAGAGTCACAGCAAAGTTCTAAACGACGTCTTAAGCCCCCTCTTTGCTGAAGGGATCATTGTCCCTAGCTTTGAAGAAGTCCCTTTGATCCTCGAATCCAACTCGTCGCCGCGCGAGGAGCATCGATTTTATTTACTCAAAATAAAAAAGATTAATAAACAAGAGAAGCCAGCTCCAATCCCAGCCCACCTCTTCGAATAAAACTTCTAACTCAAGTTCGCACGAATGCTAGGATCGTCGGGGATTTTCTCGAGAACTTTGACCAGTTCATCTCGTTCGCTCCCCGTCACTTTGGGAACGATCACCTGCAAAATAACGATCAAATCTCCCCGCGTTTTTGTTTGAGGATGAAGTGCGCCCTTTCCTTTGAGCTTCATTTTGAGCCCCGTTGAGGAGTTGGCAGGAATTTTGAGATCCACTTTGCCCGAGATCGTCGGAACCATAATCGTCGCTCCCTGAATCGCCTCTTTGAGACTAATCGGCAGAAGAATTTCGATATTGTCACCCACACGCTTAAAAAAGGGATGAGGCGCTACCTGACATTTTAAATACAAATCGCCGCCGCTACGCCCTTGCCCTGCGACACGAATCTTTGCTCCTGTCTCAACACCCGGAGGAATCCGGACATCGATAATGGACGAATCGACAGTGACGGCTTTCTTAACACCTTCGATGCTCTCCAAAAATGTAAGAGGAAGTTCCATCTCAAGATCTTGAGGCTGGCTCGACTTGCGGGAGCGAAAGCCTCTCTTACCCGCTCCAAAGGCGCCTCCCATCAAGATGTCACCCAGGATGTCGCCCAAATCAAAACCATAGTCCCCCATTTTATTGGGATCAAATCCCTGAGAGCCCCACGAACTCCCCCAGGCCTTTTCAAAATCATTTCCAAATGAGCCACTTCCGAAGCGATCGTACTTTGATCTCTTTTCGGTATCGCTCAAAACAGCATAGGCCTCAGAAATTTCTTTGAATTTGTCTTCGGCTTCTTTTTTGCCTGGATTGAGATCCGGATGATATTGGCGCGCGAGCTTTTTGTAGGCCTTTTTTATGTCTTCAACGGAGGCAGACTTTGCCACACCAAGAATTTCGTAATAATTTTTGGCACGCGCCATAGACCTAAACTAAGTTCCGAAGTGGCAACTGTCAAAGAATGACGCGAATGCTCTCGTCTTCGTCGCCCGCCGAACGCACAAAGGGCTGCAAGCGCTTAGCAATCGCTTGAATGGCCTGGCCCGCTTGGCTCTCCGGAAAGTCCAAAAGAAATGGCCGACCCTCATCACTCAAGGCACGAATCTTAGGATCGATCGGAATATCTCCCAGATAGGTCACATTGAGCTCGGTGCAAAATTTTTGTACGCGGCCATGGTCAAAAATCTCTTCTTTATGGTGGCACGAGGTGCATTCGTAGTGACTCATGTTTTCGACGATTCCCAAAATGGGAACTTTGACTTGATGAAACATCGAGATCCCTTTGTGCACATCGATGATCGAGAGATGAGAAGGCATGCTCACCATCACAGCTCCCGTCAAAGGCATTGTCTGACTAAGCGACAAAGGCGCGTCTCCTGTTCCCGGAGGAAGATCGACGAGCAAAACATCAACGCCCGTCCAATCGACATCGTGCACAAACTGCTGAATCAATTTGTGAATCATAGGGCCTCGCCAAACCAAACTCTGTCCGGGTTCAATCAAAAATCCTGCAGACATGACCTTCATGTCAAAAGCCTCGATCGGCTGAATCTTTCCATCCATCATCATGGGTTTTTTGTCCGCGACGCCGAGCATGGTCGGAATAGACGGCCCATAAAAATCACAATCAAGAATTCCCACTTTATAACCCATGCGCTGAAACGCTGCTGCGAGATTCACAGTCACAGAACTCTTCCCGACGCCTCCCTTGCCGCTGCCGATGGCAATCATCGCACCGAATTTGCTCACGGGATTTTGTCCAGCCGCCTTAAATCCAATCACCACTTGTGCTTGAGCACTCAATGCCTTGATGGCGGCTTCAATCTGAAACTGCAGAGACTTTTCAAAGACGGGATTGGACTCAGGAAGGCTGATCTCTAATACACAGGAGTCACCTTCGACTTCGAGATGAGATATCTGTTTGGCTTCGACAATATCTAAACGACTCGATGGAACTTTGACATTTCTCAGGGCTTTAAGGACGGATTCAGTATTGAGCGACATGAGAACTCACCTATCAGATTAAATTGGGTCTTTCTTCAAAATATTCGCAAGGATTCGAGGAGTCTCTTGCAGAGGATGATTTTCACATGGATTACAGTTTTCAGGACCTGGCTTACGTTCGCATGTTTTGCAGGCGAGCAAAAACCCTACCATTCCACGAAGTTCATCGTTGAGAGTCGCAAGCTTCTTTTGAAGTTCGGCAATATCAGCGAGTTTTTTTTGTACGAGATCCATGGTGGCTTCCGCCGCATCCGCTCCTTTGGGATTGTCCTTCCAAGACTCAAAAAAGCTCTTAATCTCGAGGAGAGAAAATCCCCCCGATTTGAGTTCATTGATTAAATTCAGTCGCCCCATCGCATCGTCGGTATAAACTCTCTGACCTGCGGAATTTCGAATCGGTTTTAAAAGTGCGAGTTCTTCGTAATAGCGGAGGGTTCGAGTGGTTGCCCCTGCCATTTCGGCAAGCTCCCCAATTTTGAACGTGCGTTGGAATGAACTCGTATCAAGAACTTCGTTATCTTGGCTAAAGCTACCCATACGTTTGACGTTAACGTAAGCTTTAAAAAAGAGTCAAAGCCCATTCCAATGGATTTTAAACAAGCCTGCGATCAATGGTCGCTGGGCCAAATTTTGATCTTCTGGGCGTTTCTCATTTGATTAAAGACAAAGCGATCGACGATCCGGGCTCCCCCAGAGACGTCATATTGAGACTTTGGTAAGCCATCTCCATAGGTCCCCGTGGCACGGGTCACTTGGGTAGAAGCTTCTCGTTCATCACTCAAAAACCTCAAGAGGCCAAAAATCGCGTCCGACAAAAATGCACCCTGAAGCCCCGTGCGAAGAGCCTGATCGTAGCCCTTTGTCACAGCAACGGCAGTCGCCATCGTGCGTTGATCAAAAGTCCATCCATCTTGTTTAGAAGCCATTAAAATCAGTCGATCACAGACAGATTGCGAGAGGCCTTGATCCTTAAGAATCACGGACATGACTTCAAGAGCTTCGTGTCTCTCACCGCGCTCGACCAAATCATCGAGCCTTAAGATCAAACGATCCTTTGAAATATTCTTCGACGCTCCATCCAAAATCCGAGCTCCACTCGGTTTGAGCGGCGTCACATCGACAACGAGTTGTGCGAGCTTTGAAAGCTCAACGACACTGGTTGCCAAAAGTTGCGTGCGAATTTCGGGACACCACCGCGCCACTGTCTGCAATGACTCACCATAAAGTAGACTTGCTGTCGCACGAGGCCATTGATCGCTCTTCATATAATAGAGAGCGCGACTTCTCAAACAGCCCAAAAGCGCAAAGGCCTGATCAAAGGTCATTCCCTTTTTGAACATAGACTCGATCTTTTCCCAGGCGGCTTCGGGGGTTTGTTGACTCAAGCGATTCCAAACTTCTTCGGCCCACGATTCTTCCCAAGCTCCGTCGCCCTCGGCAAAATGAGAGACCGCACGACTCAAGCGCCAACCTTGATTAACGACTTCAAGAGGTTTGGGATGAGTCCAAAATCGAGCAAAGGGTCGAGCGAGAACAACGGCGTTAGAGTTCCACCCACACGCCATCGCCACATCCACCGCTTTTGACAAAAGTTGCAAACTCAAAGGATCTGAGTTCATCACCGAATAACTGAGCAAAGTGGAGATCGCTTGAGTTCGAGACGTTCGATGGTTGAGCAAAAACAACAAACTAGCCCACGCCTTCTCTGGCGACTCCACAGCACGAGTCTCTTTTCGGATCAGTTGAGCAAATTCTTCGGCGGTTGAGGCTTGAGGCTCAGTGGTAATGAAATCACGATACCCTAAGACTTCTCGGCCGTTTCCTCTAAACAAAGAGGCCGAATACATCGCCTGGCCCATAGGCAACCATTGGTAGGACTCGTTGACTAAACTCGATGCCTGAAACGCATAAAAAAGCTGTAAGAGAGATTTATCGAGTTCATCACTCGTCTTCGTGTCCGAATTCATCTGACCGACGAACCCTTCAAACAAATCTCGCACGGATTTCTTGCGATCCACGCAATAAAATAAATTTGTGAAGAACTCTCGATCGTAATAAGGGTCCGACAACATTCCGATCATTTCATTCCATTTGCTTGGTTCCATCGAGATCACCCCTTCTTAGAAATAAATCCAGGCTCTGTTAGATTCTTCCCAAAATATTTTTTGATTTCTTCCTGCGTGAGATATCCAAGCCCCACGGCGACATCTGCCACAGTCTTTTTTTCGGCCATCGCTTGCTTAACGACTTTAGCGGCCTTCTCATACCCAATCACTGTATTGAGGGCCGTCGCTAGCCCCATGGATTCATTAAAGTACTGGGCACATTTGGCTTCGTTGGCTTTGATTCCGCTCAAACAGCGCTCCGTACAAATGCGAACTCCATTTGTTAAAATCTTCATACTCAACAAAACATTAAAAATAATTCCGGGCATCATCACATTGAGCTGCAATTGTCCCGCTTGGGTGGAATAACTCACCGTCGTATCGTTGCCGATCACCTGAAAACAAACCATATTGAGCATCTCAAGCATCGAGGGATTGACCTTGCCCGGCATGATCGAGGACCCCGGTTGAACGGCAGGCAAAAATATTTCATTAAGTCCCGAAGTCGGCCCCGAGCTCAACAAGCGAAGGTCATTCACAATTTTGGTCAATGTCAGTGCGATGTTTCGGAGAGCTGCCGAATAAAATGCCACATCAGACATATTCTGCGACATTTCGACGAGATTTTTGGCAGGCTTGAGCTTTACTCCCGAGAGTCGGCTGAGTTCCTCAGCCATTTTGACCGCATACTGCGAATGCGAATTCATTCCCGTGCCGGCCGCTGTTCCGCCAATATTCAAAAATTCGATTTCTTGCCGCGCAAATTCTAAACGGGACAAATCCTTGTCGAGAGAATCCGCAAATGCGGCAAACTGCTGTCCCAGGCGAATGGGCACCGCATCCTGCAAATGAGTCCGTGCAGTAGTCAGCACTCCATCGAGCTCTTGCGCTTTGGAGCGAAAAACTTGGATACAATTTTTGAGAACGTCCGTCAGGGCTTGATGCTCGAGCACGATCGAGATACGCATTGCCGTCGGAAACGAATCGTTTGTCGACTGCGCCATATTCACATGATCATTGGGATGGACAAAGTCGTACTGCCCGAGGGGCTTAGCCGCAATCTCGGCCGCGAGATTGGCCAGGACTTCGTTGACGTTCATATTAAACGACGTCCCCGCTCCCGCCTGAAAGCAATCGATAACAAAGGAAGAGAGGTGTTTGTTTTCCTTGAGAACTTGATCACAAGCTTTGATGATGGCGTCCGCCTTCGCCTGATCCAGCATACCGAGACCCTGATTGACCGTCGCTGCGGCCCGTTTGATCATCACATAGGATCGCACAAAAACTTCGGGCTCTCGAAAGCCAGAAATCTTCCAGTTTTCGACTCCGCGTTGGGTCTGCACGCCATAATAGACGTCTGAAGGGACTTGGACTTCGCCAAGAGAATCGTGCTCAGTTCGGTATTTACCCATACTAAAACCCTAAGAAAAATGAGCCCCGAGGACAATGGGTTTCGACTTGTTCTTTTAAATCAAAAGGCGTTTCATTGACCCACTATGAACCTTGAAATTCATTTTCATCAAATGGAGTCTACGCCCGCAATTAAATCCCACATTGAGGCAGCGGTTCAGAAATTAGAGCGCTATCTCGAGGGTCACGATCACGTCAAATTCGTGGTAGGCGCGAATGGTCACCACAATGTGTATGCTGAGATTTTTTGGCACGATCAAGAATCAGGCAAAGATCTTTTTGCAAAAGAAGAAGCGAACCAAGGTCAGGACCTCTACGCACTGGTCGATGTCGTGGTAGAAAAGGTGTTTCATCAACTGCACAAACATCACGACAAAAAGCTTGAACGCCGCCAGAAAAAGGACCCGATCAAAAAGACCTCCGCATCGCACTGAGCGGGAGTTTTTTGCAAAAGTTTACTGTTCTCGATGGGAGCTCCTGTTAGAATGACGCTCCATGCATCTTTCAACACTGATTGTTGATCTTGCGCTCCTCTTGGGGGTCGCAGCGGTCATGGGCCTCATTTTTCGCAGGCTCAAACAACCGGTTGTTCTCGGCTATTTGCTTGCTGGAATTCTCGTAGGGCCTGAATTCACCCTTCTCCCTACGGTGAGGGATCCCGAAAACATCAAAATATGGGCCGAACTCGGCGTCATCTTTTTGCTCTTTGTCTTGGGGCTAGAGTTTAGCTTCAAACAGTTGTTTCGAGTGGGACGCCCGGCGCTAGTGGCGGCCACTGTCGAAGTCTTTGCCATGGTGGGGCTGGGAGCGACTGTCGCTCTTTTGCTCGGCTGGAGTCGAACTGAGGCAATTTATTTAGGGGCTATTCTGGCCATTTCTTCAACGACGATTATCGTCAAAGCCTTTCAGGAACAGGGGATCAAAACCCAATCCTTTGCGACACTGGTTTATGGAATTCTCATCATTGAAGATCTGTACGCTATTTTGATTTTGGCAATGCTCTCGGCTCTCAGTACGGCTCAAAGTCTGCAGGGATCCGATATCTTTAAGCCCGTCTGGACTCTCCTGTTGTTTTTGCTCGTGACGGTGCCTTTAGGGCTTTGGCTCTTTCCGCGCATTCTCAAATATCTTCGCGACTGGCTCGATGATGAGAGTCGAGTCATTGTTTCGCTCGCTCTTTGTTTGGGACTCGTCGTGACCACGGTCATGTGGGACCTCTCGCCTGCTCTGGGAGCTTTTCTAATGGGAGCCTTTTTAGGGGAGACCTTAGAGGGTGAGAGAGTTGAGCGCTTTTTAAAACCCATCCGAGATCTCTTTGGGGCCATTTTTTTTACGTCGATAGGAATGCTCGTCTCGTTTGAGCAACTGGGCTCGGAAGTTTGGTTGATTGCTCTTTTGTCAGTCATCACAATCACAGGTAAAGTTTTGTTTACCTGGCTCGGTGCGGTGATGGGCGGTCAAGACAGTCGAACCGCACTGCAGGCAGGATTGTCCTTAGGGCAGATTGGGGAGTTCTCCTTTATTATCGCCACACTCGGTCTCAATCTTCAGGTCATCTCGCCCAAACTCTACCCCCTCGCTGTAGCGATTGCGTTGATCACCACCTTTGCGACCCCCTATTTGATTCAGATCGGGACAAAACTCCAATCGATGGGCTTTTTGAAGTTTGCAAAAATCATCAAGCCGCGGCTCTGGAATGGCCACTTGGTTGAGTTTGAGATTCATCCCCACTTTCAACACGCCGGAGAGGTCTTGCAAGAGATCAAGCTGAGGGAAAGGTTTGGAGTTTCGCTCGTCGCCATCTGGCGAGGCGAACGAAAAATCTTAGCGCCGACTCGATCCGACCGACTCATGCCGTTTGATCGAGTTGTCGTCCATGGAACAGACTTGCAGCTTGCTCGATTAGAAAAGTTTTTTTCGTCCGAGCGCTATTCGGTGGAACACATCGACGAAAACCAATTTGTATTGGAAGGGATTCGCGTTCGCGAAGACCATCGATTTTGTGGCAAGCGCATTCGCGAAAGCGGCATTCGCGAACAAACTCACGGTCTTATTCTGGGCATCGAACGCCATGACCAAAAGCTCCTCAATCCGGATTCGTCTGTATTACTCTTAGCCGATGATATCTTGTGGATTTATGGCCGACGCGAGCGACTCAAACGAATCTCTCGCTAAACTTTAGAGCACGTTCGCCGCTAATTCGGCCAAAGGAGAGCGTTCTCCCTTAAACAAATAGCAGTGCGCTCCGAGCATCTGGTCTTTGAACTTCTCCGCCACGTAGGTGATCCCGTTATTGGTCGAATCAATATAAGGATTGTCGATCTGATACGGATCGCCCGTGAGCACAATCTTTGTGCCCTCACCCGCCCGAGTAATAATCGTCTTAATTTCGTGGGGCGTTAGATTTTGAGCTTCGTCCACCACCATCCACTGTTTGGGAATGCTTCGACCTCGAATATAGGTCAGTGCCTCAATCTCTACTTCGCCAAACTCCATGATGGTTTTGTAAGAAACTCTTCGATCCCTGCCGGCGGATTTAGAAGACAGCAAAAATTCAAAATTATCGTAAATAGGCTGCATCCACGGACGGAGCTTTTCTTCGAGTTCTCCGGGCAATGCACCTAAGTCTCGGCCAAGGGGAAAGATCGATCGAGAAACGAGCATTTTGGTATAAGCACTCTCATCCAAAACCTTCACAAGACCGGCAGCCAACGCGAGCATGGTTTTTCCTGTTCCCGCCTTTCCGACGAGGGTCACAAGCGGAATCCGATCATCCATCAAGGCATCGATCGCAAATTTTTGCTCTTTGTTGCGAGGAATAACTCCCCACAGTCCCTTAGCCAACTCGATAATGGGAACAATTTTTTGTAGATAGGGATCCCATTTTGCGAGGGCAGTGTTTTTTTCGTTTTCTGAATCTCTTAAGACAAAATACTCATGCGGATAGGGCTTATGATCCCAATCATCCTTCGTGAGTTCTCGCTTTTTATAGAAAGTCTGTAAATCATCAGGGCTGACTTTGAGTTCGCGCTCTCCCGTATAGAGCTCATCAATATCGACTTTGACTTCGTCTTGATAATCGACCGACACAACTCCATAAACATCCGCACGGACTCTGAAGTTGGCATCCTTGGTAATCAAAATCACCCGACGTCCCTGACGCACCAAATCCATGGCGATCAGCAAAATCTGCGAATCATTGCCGTCCAGCATCTTAAGATGCCCGAGCTCTGCTTGACCCGAATCCCGAACGATGACTCTCAGTTCTCCAGGAACTTTTTTGGTGGCCGTTGGAAACAATTCATCATGAGCAATTTGGAGGGGGACCCCGTTAGAAAGGCTCCCAAACTGCCTCATCGCATCGAGCATGCGCGTAAAGGTCCGTGCATTTTTGCCGACTTCGTTGAGGTCTCGTTTAAAACGATCGACCTCCTCGATGACCTGAATCGGAATGATCACGGCATTGTCGCCAAAGGCAAACAAGGCATTTGGATCATGAAGGACAACGTTTGTGTCGAGAACGAAGAATTTTTTCTCGTTAGTTCCCGAATCACCCTGAAGGTCACTAAGTTTGCGTACAAGTCCCAAGCTCTTTAGTCTTAGGGCTCTTGACCCTGCGGGATCAACAGAAATCAATGCCGACAAGCGAGAGATTTTGCTGATAGACTATTGATCAATTGATGATTGACGATCCCAAAAATAATCGTCCACCCAAAGGCGGCGAGCCCTTTGATCCTGCGGCTTTTAGAATACAGCAGGAAGTCGAGGAATTCCTCAGAGACCTGTCACTCGAGTTCCCCTTTCCGGACATCTTTGAGAGCTTGAGGCGATTTGAATTCAAAGAGCGCTTTGGAGGAAAAATCGTACCACTTCCCAAAAGCCAATCTCAATCCGAAAGCATCCGCGAAATTCGAGAGCGAGTGGATGAGTTCCTCGCGCAGTTGCGCAAAGACTACGGCAAAAAATATTCAGATCACATCGAAGCGAGCTTTCGATTTTACACACAAGTAACGAGAGAACCGCCGTCGGATTCATAAAAC
>CAZUTA010000025.1:0-26138 GCA_964622975.1 uncultured Bacteriovoracaceae bacterium
TCTATGAGCAAATTCTCAAGGGTCAAAACGCAAGTCGCACTTTTGACGAAGAGAGTGTGCTGTCAAAAGCTGTTGAACTTTGGTTCTCCGGTGGGGCGCGATAAATTAACATTTACGAATGACTTGTAACGACGCGGAGCGCAGACGCGTATTGATCGGAATGCATAAGTCTCCAAAAATCTGGCCTGTATTCATCGCTCAAACCTTTCGAATCTCATTTATTCTCTATTCCTCCGACTTCTCCTCGTGAAAGGAGTTTTTAGTTTGGTTTTGCTGCCCAGCAGCAGAATCACAAAAAAACTATGAGAGTCGGTAGTTCACAAGTCGCTCACCTCCTGCCCTCCATGGCTCGCACCACGCGCGCCATCGAGAAGGCGCTCGCGCGCTTGAGCTCGGGCTCTCGACTCGCCTCTCCTCGCGAGGATATCGCCGCCACCTCCATGGCCACCACTCTCGACGCTCAAACCCGTGGCATCGGCGTTGGACTGCGCAATATCAACGCCGCTCAAAGCCTCCTCATGACGGCAGACTCGGCGATTAATTCTCAATTGGACCTTGTCGCAAGAATGCGAGAGATCGCCGTTCAAGCTTCAAACGGAACATTAAACTCAAATGATCGTCAAAACTTGGACAAAGAGTTGCAACAGCTCCTCGCCGAGTTTCAAAGAGTCACACTGAGCACGACATTTAATGGCACTCCATTGCTCGATGGAAGTTTGAATGATCTTAATGTCATGATCGGCAACAACTCTGTGGACAAAATTGAATTCGATATGCCTTCTACTTCTTCGGAAGAGGTCTTTGAAAAAACAATTGGAACGGGATCATTCAATTCAAGAACTACGGTGATCCAAGGTTTGGGTGAGCCAGGAAATCTAGAACTGAGTGACTTCAATCATGATGGATTTTTGGACTTCTTCTCGGTGGGAACAGCGGGGGCCGAAATTTCTTATGGCCTTGGAAGCGGGGACGGAACCTTTCACTCTATTCGCACGCAAATACTCATCGGCCAGAATGTCGCCGAAGGCACAGGTCTTACACTTGGGGATTTTGACGCCGACGGAAATATGGATGCCATCGCCGGAACAGACTCAGGAGACGTGAACTGGTTACGAGGCTTAGGCGATGGACAATTTGCTTCACCAGCTATTGTAGTCTCATCCTCAACATTTCAGACGGCATTTCAATCCGGTGATTTTAATGAAGATGGCAATCTCGATTTTGTCGGGAGCGACGGTGTGGGCTCTGTCGTCATCAACCTTGGTCGTGGCGACGGAACATTTGAACCCCTGACGACAACCTCGTCAGTAAGCCACTTCAATCGAATAAGTGTTACGGATCTCAATAACGATGGCCACCTGGATATCGTCGGCAGAGTCTACTCGGGGCCTTTGAGATATCTGCTGGGGACGGGCAACGGAACCTTCTCCACCTCCATCACCATTGGCCCCAATCAAACATTCAGTGGAGATGTCAAGACTGCGGACATTGATGGTGATGGAGATATGGATATCGCCACAACCAACGGGGGAGGCACGGCGCTCAATATCTATTTCAATCAAGGCGATGGAGCTTTTTCTCAAGCGGTGACCTTGAGTCAACCGTCTGCGCCTCTGGCACTTGAGATCATTGATCTCAATCGCGATGGTCTTATGGATTTGCTCAGTGTGGATTCTGCGAGTGGCCTTGCCTATTCGTTCATGAATCAAGGCGGAGGGACTTTTGGGTCTCGAGTGACTTCGACCATCAGTCCAAATGCAGCCACCATCTACGACATCGAAGCCGGCGACCTCAATGGAGACGGGGTCCCCGATATTGTAGCCCCCGATGTCTTTGGGTACATCTTCAGTGCTCTCCAACAAACCACGGAGCAAACAGCACTCTCTGATGTTCGCGTCACGACAGTGGCAAAGGCTCAGGCACTTCTGGAAATTCTGGACAACGCCACATCGACACTCATAACCAGTCGCTCCAATATGAGTGCCATTCATTCCCGACTCAATTTTACGGCGAGCTCGCAACTCCTCTTGAGCGAAAGTCTCGCAGAAGCCAAATCAAGAGCCGTCGACGTCGATATCGCTGAAGAAACAGCTGAACTCGTCCGCCTCCAAATCTTGCAGCAAGCGCAAGTGGCCGTGGCGGCACAATCTAACCTGCAGTTACAAACTGTGCTCGGGCTTTTGCGATTATAGGAACTAGTGGCTTTTCACCTTCCTCGACGCGGGGCGCAGACGCGCTTTGAGCCTTTTGACTAAGCGTCCGAGACTCCACTCTCAATCCAAAGATCTCTCATACCCCATTTTTTAAACCACCAATCCATCCGACTTCTCCTCGTGAAAGGAGTTTTTAGTTTGGTTTTGCTGCCCAGCAGCAGAATCACAAAAAAACTATGAGAGTCGGTAGTTCACAAGTCGCTCACCTCCTGCCCTCCATGGCTCGCACCACGCGCGCCATCGAGAAGGCGCTCGCGCGCTTGAGCTCGGGCTCTCGACTCGCCTCTCCTCGCGAGGATATCGCCGCCACCTCCATGGCCACCACTCTCGACGCTCAAACCCGTGGCATCGGCGTTGGACTGCGCAATATCAACGCCGCTCAAAGCCTCCTCATGACGGCAGACTCGGCGCTGAGTTCGCAAATAGAAATCGCCCAGCGACTACGTGAACTCGCGGTACAAGCCTCTCAATCCACGCTCAATTCATCGGATCGCCAATCCCTCCGCACCGAGGCCATGAGTTTACTTGAAGAATATCGCCGTCTCACAAGAGCGACCACATTCAACGACCAGCAGATCATCGATGGCTCCGTCGAGAGTCTTCAAGTTGCATTCGAAGGCTCCAACTTCAGTGTGGATCTGGCGGATTCATCGAGCCAAGAAATCTTTACGATCGAAGGCGGCAATGGGACATTCACTTTTGCACAGAGCTTTGGAACTTCTAGCGACTTCGCCAACGAAGTTGAATTAGGCGATATCGACAATGACGGTGATCAAGATGTCCTCATGACGTTTTCCACTGGCACAGGGCTCGTTATCCGACTCAACAATGGTGAAGGCGTCTTTAGCCAGGCAGCCACATTGGGTGTAGGAGCAAGCTTTTATCGTCCTGAGTTCGGAGACATCAATAACGACGGAATTCTCGATATTGCTGTGGGGAGTTCGACTGGTACCATGTGGGCTTATCTCGGAAATGGTGATGGCACATATGAAGCTCCGATCACGACGGCTTTTGACGCCCAAACCTATGAAACTGTACTCGGCGACTTCAATGAAGACGGCAATTTGGATCTCATCGCGACAATGAATAGTCGAGACACAGTCGCTATCGCTTTAGGAAATGGGGACGGGACTTTCCAAGCCGAAACCACCTATACAGTCGGGGGAAGCCCACGCGGAGTAGCTGTGGGAGATCTCAACAGTGACGGACATATGGATCTAGCCATTGCAGGATCTGGAGCTAACTCGGTCTCGCTGCTGATGGGAGATGGGAATGGATCTTTCACGGTAGGGACTACTCTCACCGGAGGCCTAACTCCTCAAATGATTTTGATCACGGACCTCAACCAAGATGGAATCAACGATATTGCTCTGTCGACTTACAATAATGGATATCTCAGCTTATTCCTCGGAACTGCAACGGGCAGCTTCACAGCAGGCACCACGGTCACGCTGGCCAATGGATTATTCGGACTGCGTCAAGCCGACTTCAACAATGATGGAGCACCAGATCTTGTGGCGCTCAATAGTCTGAATGGAGATGCGTCTATTTTGATCAACAATGGCGCCGGGACATTCACTCAAGCGTCTACAATCTCTACTGTCGGACTCCCCATCGCTTTGGCTGCAGGAGATGTCAATGGAGATGGTCACGCGGAGCTCCTTTTTGGCGGTTGGAGTACGTCCGCTCTCTCCGTTTACCAACCCAATTTAGCAACTCGCTCCGCTGAAGCAGAAATCAATTTTGATACGGCCGTAAAAGCGTCTCACAGCCTTGAGATTATCGATCGTGCGCTCGATGCTCTTGTATCCGCTCGCTCTCAACTCGCAGCTTCTCATTCGCGCCTCGACGCTGCCGCATCTCAACAGCTCTTACTGTCCGAATCTCTGGCCTCTGCGCGATCCAATCTCATGGATGTGGATATCGCTGAAGAAACTGCTGAACTCGTCCGCCTCCAAATCTTGCAGCAAGCGCAAGTGGCCGTTGCGGCACAATCCAACTTGCAACTGCAAACAGTGCTCGGTCTTTTGAATTCTCTCAATTAGTCCGCAGGAAAATAATAACCGGATCGATCTGCAAACAAATTTACGGAATGCTTGATGGTGCACGATCCTCGCTTCTCAATCGCCGTAAACGAATACACGGGAGCTTGAGAGAGCTGAAGCTTAAATGTCTGATCCAAATAATAGATATAAATAAAATTTCCCTGCTGTCGACGAATGCGCATTCCGTGAGGAGCTGTGTCCGGCACGACTCCATCCAGGACCGAAAACTGATAATGGGAGTTATCAAAACCTATTTTTTGAAACACCACATTGAGAGCATAAAACTGAACAGAATTCTTCCCTGCTTTGCGTACCACTCGACTGTCAGAATTCAATTCTACTTTCGGATCGGCAATTTGCTTCTCAGTGATTCTGTTTGAGTCCGCACACAAGCCATCGGGCTCAGTCTCGACAACAAACTGAAGATCCGAAAAATAAATCTTTCGTGGCTTTACGCCCTCGGCGGCACCAGGAGTCTCGGGCTGAACAATTGGACGTCCCAAAAGATCCGTTCCCGATCGTTCGATCTGTCCCGTTAAAATCGTCATCCACAATACTAAATTCGTCATAACAAACATGTCTTCACCCTATCATGAGGTCTTTTACGGAGCGCAGCGTCCAGGTCGGTTTGACTTTGGACGTTTTCAACTTGGCGCGCGTCGTCTCTCCTGTCAACACGAGGACGCTCGAAACCCCTGCTGTCCTTGCCATTAAGATATCTGTCGAAAGCCTGTCCCCCACGAGGACACAATCCTTTGGACGACACCGTGCGCGCGTCAACGCTTCTTTCATCATCAACGGATGCGGCTTACCCAACACAACGCTCGGCTTCACTTCTGTGACGAGCTCCAACAACTTAGCAAAGGCCCCGCAATCCGGCTCTCGTCCATAGTCCGTCGGGCAATACAAATCAGGATGAGTAACAATCATGGGGAGTTTTTGCTCCAAAAACTCACACGCCTTTTTAAGCTTGTCATAGTCGAGAGTTTTATCAAACCCCACCACCACGGCTTCAGGATTTTCTCTCGTATGCCGAATCCCATTCTCCGCCAGCATTTCTGCCATCGCGGGAGTTCCGAGCAAGAATACTTTTGTCCGATCTTTTTGTTTTAAATACCGAATCAAGCTATGCGTCGACATGATCACTTCTCCCGGCTGGGGCTCAAATCCCATTTTTTCAAGCTTGTGATAGTAGTCCGCATCAGAGCGTGAAGAATTATTTGTAAAAAAGAATATCTTCTTTTCTCGTCGCCTCAGCTCTGCGATCAGTTCTACAGCACCGGCAATAATCTTGGATCCCAAATAGAGAGTGCCATCGAGGTCGAACAAGAAAACTTTTTTTGTTTCGAGAATTTTGGAGCTCACTCGTCTGGATCTCATCCATTGCGCCTCGTATGTACAAGCGAAATTTTGTCAAGACAGGGAGGTAAGGATGCTAAAAATCGCATGCAATCTTGGCTATGGCACTTCACAGATTCAAAAAATAATTGTTAGAATAGACGGGTGCTGTTGCGACGATTAAACTGCTCCTGCGGTATACGTAACAGAAGGTAAATTTGTTGAACCGATACCATAAGAAGGGGATTGGTCCCTGGACTCGGTGAGCACGATTTCCGAATCGGGCCTAATGTGTTCCAACCACCGATCCCACCTAGCGATTGCTGGGTTCAGACAATGACTTCATACGGTACAGGTGGGAGCAGTTTGATGGTCGCAATGGTTTCTAAAGAAGAGATTCGTCAAAATATGAAAGGTCTTCGTTCCGCCCTCAGCGCGGATCAAGTCGCTCATGCTGGACTCTCTATTGTGAGACATTTTCATCGGATGCGTTATGGAATTTCGTGGCTTCTCTACGCTCCGCTACCGACTGAGATTTCGACGTGGGGACTCTTTGCCTTTGCCAAAGAACTTCGAAAAGAAAAGGTCTTCATGCCTCGCATTCAGGGAAATGAGTTGGATTTTCGAGAAGTCCAAAGTCCCCAGGACCTCAAAAAGGGCGAGTTTACTCAGGAGCCTCCCATCGGTGCTAAAGAATGGGATCCTTCTCAACCCGCCATTGTCGTTGTGCCAGGCCTCGCTTTTAACAGCACGGGCGATCGAGTCGGCTTTGGTAAAGGCTTTTACGATCGCTTTTTGGCTCAATATCCTCACCTCCCTCGACTCGCCGTGGCCTATGACTTTCAGATCATGCCACAGGCTCATTGGGACACGAGCAAAACAGATATGAAAATGGATTTTGTCGTCACCCCCGCAGGGATTTGGGGAACTTCTCGCATCCTCTCTTAAGTCGTGTTATTCGTAAAATCTCATGCCCCTCATTAAATTACTTTTTTTGGGAGATATTGTTGGCTCAAGTGGCCGCAGGGTTGTCGAACAATGGGTGCCGCGGCTGCGCCAAGAGATGCAACTCGATTTTGTGGTCGCCAATGGCGAGAACGCTGCCGCAGGTTTTGGACTCACTCCTCAAACGACTTCAGAAATTCTAAAATCAGGTGTCGATTGCATCACCGGGGGAAATCATACCTTTGATAAAAAGGAGATCTCTCAGATTTTTAACGAATGGCCCGGACGCGTCTTACGCCCCGCGAACTATCCGCCAGGCACTGCTGGCTCTGGCGTTACAATTCTTAAAACAGCTCAGGGGCAAAACATTGGCATCATCAATTTGATGGGACGAGTTTTTATGGAGCAGATCGACTGCCCCTTTCAAGTATTGGACAAAAATTTAGAGACCGTGCGCCAGCAAACTCCCGTGATCTTGATTGATATGCACGCGGAGGCGACAAGCGAAAAGCAAGCGATAGGATTTTATGCCGACGGCCGTGTTTCGGCTGTGGTGGGCACTCACTCTCATGTTCCCACAGCGGATGAGAGAATTTTGCCGGGCGGCACAGGCTTTGTCACAGACTGCGGGATGAATGGAGACTATGATTCGGTGATCGGCATGAAAAAGGAGATCATCTTGCAGCGATTTACCCGCAAGCAACATATTCGCATGGAAGTCAGTGAAGGTCCGGGAATGCTTTGGGGAATTGTCTTTGGCATTGATCCGGATTCCGGAAAATGTTTTCAGGTCGAGCGCATCAAAAGGAATGCTCTATGAAGATCCCTCCAGCCGAAGAACAACTGGCACTGATCAAACGCGGCAATTTCGAAATGATTTCGGAAGGCGAACTCCTCAACAAGCTCAAACGTTCGCACCAAAAGCAAATTCCTCTCAAAATAAAAATGGGTTTTGATCCCACTGCGCCCGATCTCCACCTCGGTCACTCCGTGGGCCTGCGAAAACTCAAAGACTTTCAGGACCTTGGTCATGAGATTTACTTTTTGATTGGCGATTTTACGGCGAGAATTGGTGATCCCACGGGTCGAAACAAAACTCGGCCCCCCCTCTCCGATGCTGATGTCGCGAGTAACGCCAAAACCTACAAAGACCAAGTGTTTAAAATCCTTGATCCCCAAAAAACCAAGGTCGTTTTTAATTCAGAGTGGTGCTCCAGTTTGAGTGCTACGGATTTGATCCAGATCGCCTCTCAAATGAATGTGGCTCGAATGCTCGAGCGAGAAGATTTTAAAAATCGCTATACGCAAGGAGTGTCGATTTCGATTCACGAGTTCTTGTACCCTTTGATCCAGGGATACGACTCTGTCGCACTCAAAGCCGATGTCGAAATGGGTGGCCAAGATCAGCGATTCAATCTGCTTGTGGGCCGAGATCTTCAAAAGTTCTACCAACAAGAGCCTCAGGTCTTGATCTTTACCCCTCTGCTCGAAGGCACCGATGGAGTTGATAAAATGAGTAAATCTCTCGGCAATGCCATCGGCATCAATGAGTCGCCCAAAGATATTTTTGGAAAGATCATGAGTATTCCCGACACGGCCATGAGAAAATATTTTGAGCTCCTCACGCGAATCCCCGCTGCCGACATCGATCAACTCCTCACGGGTCATCCTCGTGATGCAAAGCTTCGTTTGGGTAAAGAAATAGTCGATCTCTACCATGGAGCCCCTGCGGGCCAAAAAGAAGTCGACGGGTTTATTTCACAGTTTTCAAAGCAAGAGGTTCCTGAGGATGCTCCCTCACTCTCACTCTCTCAGATCGGTGGAGATACGCCTCTTTTTAAAGTTCTTTCGCAGAATCTTGGCCTGTTCTCCGCGGCCGAAGCCAAAAGACTGATGACTTCAGGCGGAGTCAAAGTGAACGGCGAAAAAGTTGATTTAGAATTTTCGACGGCTCGATTAAAGACAGGCGATACTCTCAAAGTTGGAAAGTTAAAATTCTTTCGAGTCATTTCTTAAATTTCTACTCGCATTAGTGCGGCGTGACGATTTGGACCAGCCGACCAACTATCTTTGTAGCCATGGAAGACGTTCTTCGATGGCGCACTTGAATTTCTACAATCAAAGGCCGAGTCGCATAGGATCCCCAATGAAACCCCGCGCGATAAACATTTTTAAATCTCTTGCGGTCGATTGGAAAATCTCGAAATGCGGCGCGACTCTGGTTACTATCGAGACTCAACCTAAATCGCAGACTTCGATCCGTGGGCAAGATCGGATCAAAATCAAATGGGCAGGCCTCTAAAATATGTTGGTAATTGGGATCTTCCATCCGACACGTGGCTGTGACGATCAATTCCGAAGGCACCGAGTTCTGCGCCTCAATATTGATGTTGTTGATCGTAAACACAGGTTGAATGTTTCGAGAGGCTGCAGAGCCTTCCATCGCAACAACTCCCCCATAGCCTCTCCAAGTTCCAAGATACAAGCGACCCGTTTGGCAGTTGGATGCAGAAGGTAAACAATCCATCGCACTCGTGCCCAAAGTATCTCCTGAGGCAGTCAGCCACTCGCTTTCGGTCTGCACAAAATCAGAATCAGCAAAAATAATCTCGGGCGCTTCTTGAAATCCTATACTCGTCGTCCATCGGATTTTTCGTCCATCCGTTGCAACTAAGTCCGCTTCGAGGCTTGCATCTCCCCCTTCAAAGAGCGAAGTCGTAGAGATCACGGGCTGACATCGATCGGTGTTTTGGATGCTAATGCGCTCGGCGCCACCGATGAGTCGCCACGTCACTTGATTGACCCCATCTGTACACGAATACCCTCCAGGAAACGTCAGTTGAAACTGAGTCTCTTTTCCTAAACGAAGTTCTTCGGTGAGAATCACATCCGGCTCTAGATTTGAATCATTCGAATTTCCCTGATTCGTGGAAGTGGGCGAAGGGTTTGTTACCATGCTCCGAGAGACAGCAGAATTTGCATTGCCGTCCTCTCCGGTACAACCCGCCAAAAAGTAAACTGCCGTTAAAATAAAGGGAACTACAAAGCGATCTGACACCATCCGCAACCACATGTTTTATCGAGATTGCAAGAGACGTGCCCGGGCAAAAGCGCTTTGGGAGAACGCCACCGATCGTTCTATGAAATGATTAGCGAACGAGATCTTTGGTAAGACTCAACAAGATTCCATCTTTCATACGCTTATTGAAGGCATCGAGCTTTTGATTCAGATCCAAATGCAAATCAGGCAGCTGAGTGATTTTTGCACGCATTTCTTTGCCGCGAGAATCCAATTTCGCATCGCCAACATCAATGAGCGCTGTGTTTTCTACGATAACCGCCCATCGATCAGCGGCGAGCATTTCCATATTTTCGATTTCTTGAATGAGACCTTGTTTGGTCAAAAACTTATCTGCACCAGACGAATCTTTGAATACCGACGACTTCCAGTTTTCAGGCAACTTCTCAGTCGCTGTTCTCAGCGCCTTGAGGCGATCAATGAGTTCGAGCTCTCCGCGAGCTGAGGTCGCGAGCTGAACATTAAATCTGAGATCCTCTGCAGCCATTTGTCCCTGAAGTGCAAAAAATAAAACAGATACAATCATTGAAATCTCCTTATTGGTATTTGATCGGGAGTAATTGCAATATGCCTGCCGCTGGATTCTAGATTTAAAGCCATTCCTAAGGCCCTCTCGCCACTCCTATGCAAAGTTTTTAGAGACAATTTTTTTACTCAGCGATCCCAGGACCGCAGTCGAAAATTCTTGTTTTCAGAGGTTTGATCAGGCTTAAATGCAATAGGGTTTAATTTGGGGTTGATGATCACAGCAGCGGTATTGGCGAGTGTTTTGGTGCAGGATTGCCCCAAGGAGCTCCGTGCTATTGCCGGCTCTACCAAGAGTCTGCATCAAGGATTAATGCAAGGAATCCCCACTCAAAGCGTTCAGAATGCCCTCAAGCTCCCTGACGTTTTCAGAGGCCCTGTGGCCACAATCCACGAAAGCGCCAACCTACGGATCTTTGGCTTTCGTCGTCCGGATGGTCGAGGACTCGAGTCCTTACGCATTTACGGTTTTCAAGATTTTCCGACTCTCTTGGCAACGATATACCTCGATCAAAATCGACCCGCAGGCCGAAACGCCGTGCATTTTATGTTTTCTGCCGAGTTGATCTATCCACTGCTTGTCAACGAGGCACCCCAGCTCCTTAAAGTTTTGCAGAGTTTTGGCTTTCTTGAGTTTTCGATCAAAGACCATCTCAAACTTTCACTCGAAGCAGATCAGTTCGTCACCGAAGAATTGGCCACAGCCCAAAAGTACGGAGTTCATATTCCTTCTTGGGCCTCGATTCGATGGGAGATTCTCACTCAAGAATTTTTGAACGAAGAGAGGCTCTATCAGCGTCCTTTGAATGCCGAGACCACACACGTTTTGTTCGCGGGTTATCTCCATTCTGACACTTACCCCGCGGCTCTGATCGAAGACCTGCATATCGGCAAGAATCAAGGACTCAAGATATTTTTGCATCCAACGCAGGCTTCACAGAAAGACGCGTTCTATCCTTCAATTCAAGAGCGAATGCAGATCGAGGGACAATTCAAGGTCGAATGGCTAGGCCTCAAAAATCCAGTCGTGATCAGATTGGATCAAATCAACTCTTCTGATCGCACCTACTATTTGATCTTTGAGGGATCCGACAACCTCCCCGAAAACATTGCCTATACGGTCATCAATCCGCGTACAGGAATGCAAAGTCCCATAAAGATAAGTCGCTAAAATGACTCAGATTATTTGATTTCTGAGTAAACACCTCAAGTTTAATGCCCACCAGTCGATGGAGTATTTGACGCTCCGCAGCATGAATCCCCTTTTGGGGGTAAAATATGAATTGGGGCGCGGGAGGAAGCATTCATGGCCGTAGACTCGATTAGTGGAAAAGGGAATATCAGTTCGAATTCTTCTGCGAATCAAAAGGTAGAAGCAGAACGCCCCGAAAAGAACGTAGCACGCGCGACGGATAAAGAAGTCCGTCAGGCCACCAGTAGCGACGAAAAAGTCGAAGCTCGTGAATCCGCCGCCCAGAAAAAAGTCGCTCGATCCACACAGAGCGAAGACTCAGGCAAAAGCCAAAAATCTCAGGCAAGGCCTCAAGTCTCGGATGCCATCGCTCGAGCTGTGAGCCGACAAGTGATTTCAAAGAATCAAGATCAGGCGCCTAAACAAGAAGAATCACGTCCTGCAGAATCTAGCTCGAGTAGTGCTGAGCCTCCTTCTCGCGCTGAGAAGCGAGCCGAAGTCGCACAAAAGGTAGCCGAAGATAAAACACGTCAAATTGAGCAGCAGACCACTGTTTCTCGAGATGGAGTTGTAAAGAGATCAGGCGCCGAAGCCTAGATCGATCTTAGTACGAATTTGTCGCGAGCATTCGCATTAAAGCTTTACCGAGTTCTTCAGTAGACGATGTCGCACTGGCATCGCCTGCTTGATGTCCCTGAAAGAGATTAGAAAATCGGTTGCGTGCTTTTTCGGCACTCCAAGAATTTTGGCGAAGAGATTTCATGAGGACCGGGATTTTATCCGGACCTCGAAAGGGCATCTGAGGATGATCCATGACTTCATCACCCTCTGTTGCGGCGGCCATCAAATCTGGCTCGAGGCGATCGACGTTTCGCCCTGAAGGCAAATAATAGAGCATGGTGGTGAGCTTAAATCCTCCTCGGTAAGGAATATTCAAAGCCGATTGAGTTTCATAAACATTTTGAACCGAACCCTTTCCGTAGGTTTTGCGTCCTACAACAATGGCTCGATGATAATCTTGCAGCGCTCCTGCGACGATTTCGGCAGCACTCGCGGTGCCTTCGTTGACCAGTACAACGAGCGGAATCTGCAGATATCCGCCTTCATTGAGGGCCCAAACTTCTTCCGAGACATGCCGGCCTCTCAGATAGACAACAACTCCCGAAGACACAAAGAGATCCACAAGATCTCGAGCGGCTTGAAGGAGGCCTCCAGGATTGTTTCGCAAATCCAAGATCACTCCTTTGGCTAGTGAGGCGTGAGCTCTCAGAGCTGCTTCGACTTCAAAAGGTGTCTGCCGATAAAATCTTTGGATTTTGATCATCAGATACCGATTATCCACCATCTGAGCAGTGACAGACTTTTGTTGAACGCGATCTCGCGTGATCTCGACAGCAAACTTTTCCTGATTTCGCTCGATCTCAAATTTTACAATGGTTCCCTTAGTGCCTCGAATTCGCTGGCGAATCTCTAGCTCCCCAAGACCTTTAATGGGATGTCCATCAATTCTAAAAATCTTATCTCCGACGAAGAGCTTTTCGGATGCGGGCCCCTCCTCCACGACAAAATTGACTTCGAGATAGTCACCCTTGGGATCGGTTCCAATGCCGACTCCTACGAACTCTCCATCGACAACAGAGGAGCGGATCTCGAGTTCTTCGGTCAAAAAGAAATCAGAATATGGATCGAGATTTCGAGCGAAACTTTTTAAGAACACCGCGCGATAGAGCGAAGTCTGCAAAGAATCACAGAGCTGTTGCGGCGTCGAAGCCAACAAAGCCGACTTTTCATGCAACTGAGGCAAAAGATTTTTTTCGAACAAAGCCGAGAGCATCACATATCCCATATCTTTGAGGATGCTCGGAGTATTTTTGAGGGCCTCTGACACGGCACTCGAAATTTTTAATTCTTGATCGATAAAGAATCTCAAGTGCTGGTTTTGAAAAAAACTAAATGCGGTTGAAAACTCTCCACACGACAAAATATCATCGGGGGCTTCCGCGGGATTCTGTTCTGCGGCACTGACAAAATTACCCCCCAGGATCAACAGGCTAAAAGTCGCTCGAACGAGTCCCCTCTTCATGGACTCATAAATTGCAAGCGATATGCCCTGGTCAAAGATAAAATAAACTAAGTAATTTTAGGTACTTAAGGCTTAGATGCGACATGCGAGTCTGCGATGAAGAGGGGTCATAGGAGGCGCTGATGTCTCACTGAATATACGACTTTAAAACAGCCATACAATCAACACTCGTTGCCTATGCCAAAACCCGAGCTTCGCCAAGTCCATTGAGATTGGTTTTCATCAGGCGCAACGTCTCAAGTTCGAGCTGCCTCAACTTTCGAACTCCTGCCAATCGCTGTTTTGTCAGTTGAGCATCCACCGCATCCATCTGAACTTCTTTGTTCTTCAAAATGTGAGATTGCCCCGATCGTTCCAAGGCGTCGTTCATTTGAGCCGTAAGCCCATGCTGATCATTGATCAGAATTCTCTCTAACGCAAAGAACGCTACATAGGTCTCCACAAAATCCGAGAATCGCCGCGTACTCCAAAAACTCAGAGGCACCGCCATCGCACGCATTCTTGCCGAAACATCTTGAGCCGCTTTGATTATCTCTCTGGATCTCAGGTCTAGATAGTCAATCTCTCGCTTGATTCCTTCGGGTTGATGACGTGCTTGGGCCAGCGCTACTCCCAAACTTGCGCCCACCTTTGCAAATGAAAGTCCTATTATTGTGAATCCGAATCTCGTCGGTACAGAGTTCAAAAGTGGTCCCAAGCCCCCCATGAGATAATCGAGCGTGGCTAAAGAGCCCACAACGCCCGCTCCAGCTCCCACGACTCCAAAGAGCCAAGATTCAAACCGCCGAATGGATTTGAGTTCAGCCTCTCGAGCCTCCACCGCACTTTCAAAAAGAGTCGGCGTCGCCAATGTCTCTTGTAAGTTTCGAATTCGCGCTTCAAGCAAGACTTCGAGTTCTTCACGTTCAGGGACACTCAAAAACCGCTGACTCCCCTCACCGACATCAAAATAAAGAGCGGAGTCGTGGTCAAAGAGTCCATACTGAATTGAATCTTCTTGCGCCAAAAGTCCCGAATGAAAACTCAAACTGATGGCAAAACCCAACACTATTTTCTTCATTATTTAAATCTCCCTAAACCCAGAGGACAGAACTTCCAGAGAAATACGAGGGAGGCAACGGTTTATGTGGATCACGCGTCAGAATGTTTGGTAAATTTGAACTAGGGGGAATTCCAATGAACGCAAATGCAATGATAAAGCTCTTAGGCTTAGGAATGATTTTTGGGCTGAGTATTCATGAATCGGCACAGGGCGATGATGCTCAAGTTCTCCCGCAAGGTCGATTTCGCGCTCGACTCATCACAGCCTATACCAATGCTCAAAATGAATATTCAGCCGCTGGAGAATCCACTTCTCTCGGCGCGACTTTTACTCGCAAGCTCGACTCTAAGCTCCTCTCCGCGATTAATCCTACGACGGCTGAAACAATCAAAAAACTCAATGCGGTGAGCCCCGGTCTCGGCGACGAAATCGCAGCAACAGTCAGCACGCGAGTGGAGTCTGAAATTCTGAGCAATGTGGTTTGTTTGGAATATGGATTCACAGACCGATTGAGTGCGGGCTTTATCTTGCCCATTGTTCATGGCGAAGTCCGTGTGGCGTCGGAGGCTTCACCCGATAGTTCGCTGGAAGCAAAAATTAACTCGATGAGTGATCTCGACCCACGCAAAAAGGCACTTCAACAAGTGGCACAGAATCTCTCTACCCAAAACTTTCAGAATATTCTGACTCAAGGCTACGGATACCAAGATGGACTACGCTCTTGGTCGGGTTCTGGACTCGGCGATCTCGAACTCGGCAGCAAATATCAGTATTATCGAGATCCCCAATTGCAAATGACGATCAAGTCTGGGTTGAGGCTCCCTACTGGTACTATTGACAACCCTGATCAACTCTTTGACGTCGGATTTGGTGACGGACAAATGGATTTGGGAGCCTATCATTTGGTGGATTACAAAATTACACCTGCGTTCGGTACAACTCTCGAAGCGGGATATGTCGTTCAGCTTGCGGATTCTTCAAACGTGCGTCTCCCGATTTCGGCGGATCTTCCAGTCAGCAACACAAAACAAAAAATCGATCGAGACCTTGGCGACTATGCGAATCTCGAAGGCGAACTCAACTACAAGCTCTGGAAGGCCCTCACTCTCTCAGCGAGATATCGCTTTTATTACAAATTCGCGGATGAGTACAAAGCGCCCGGACTGAGTGCAGCACTCCTCGAAGCTGGAACTCAAGAGATGTCGCATGGCACTTCTCTCGAAGCGGAGTACACCAATCTCACGGCTGTTCGAGCGGGACGCGAAAAGTTTCCGTATGCAGTGGGTGTGTTTTTTCGAATGCCTTTTGCAGGAGAGAATATCAAAGATTCTCGAACAACAGGTCTCAGTCTCAAAGCATATTTTTAGTTGGGAAGCTGCGAAACCATCCGACCCTGCTCATAAGTGGCTTGGTCGCATTCATCGATCTGCCGGATGAGGATGCACGTATCTCCGCTCTCAGTTTCACTCGCCTTCATTCGCGCGACTCGACATCGCTCTGGCTTTTCTTGACCGCAGGAGTATCGCCACCATTTGGATTCAAAACTTCCCCAGCCTTTGTAGCTCACTTTGAGTTGCTGGATTCGACAGTTCATCAAAACACTTCCAAGCACAGGATCCACAGCATAATCCTCAGTGCGAACAAGAAGTGGATCAGGCAAATACATTTCTCCCTCGCCCACTTCCCAATACTTTGTTTTAAAACTCTCCTCCTGAATCTGCGTGGCGATGATATCGTCAGGCATGCAAGCCACAGGGCCTTCTCCTTCGTCGGATGTCGAAAGGACTCGTGTATAGCTTACATTTCGCACTGCTGCTTCCGTCACAGAGGTGAAACAAGGAGGACGCGACGGCCACCACATCCCCCATTTTTTGTGTTCTGCAATTTTTCGTTCCCAGGATCCTGTGACCACTGGATCAATACAAACTTGAGAGTCTGAGATCTCTCCGTCCAAAGAATATTCTTCGCTGCATTTTCCTTCTCCTGCGAGATAAACGTCTTTAGAAAACACACCCCCCAACTTTTGCATATCTTCAAAAGTCAGACACTGACCTGGCTTGAGATCATCGATGGTCTCCGGTGGCAGTGGCGCTTCGTCACTCAGAGAATTAAACAGAAAGCTGACAAAAATGAACTTGAACATATTCCTACCCCCGAGACACCAGAATAATGGAAACAGACTCCACAACGAATGGCGATTTGACTTCGCAAAGCGTTGGCTCAAGCGCATGATTTGAGCTAGAGAGGATCGACCATGTTTATAAGTGTGTTTTCGTTATTTTTGTTGAGCACTCTTGATGCAGCGCAGATTTTAAAGAAAGCAGATGAGTTTCGTAGCCCAAGCGGCGGGTTCGAAGCCGACGTGCGTGTGACTGATCGAGGCAGCGACGAATCCACTTTCAGAGTTTTTATTGATGGCAACGACAAATCCCTCATGGTCACACAAAGCCCCGCGCGCGATGTCGGTCGCAATATGCTCATGCTCGATCGTGATATTTGGATGTTTATTCCCTCGGTCAGTCGCCCCGTGCGCGTCGCGCTTCGCCAGCGACTTTTTGGACAGGTGGCCCAAGGGGATATCGCGCGAATGCGCTGGCACGGAGATTACAAATCCACCCTGACATCCGAAAAACCCGAGATCAAAAACGGAAAGTCTGCACTTCGACTCGAACTCAAAGCCGCGAAACCCAATTTGACTTACGATCGTCTCAACATCTGGGTGGATCCTAAAGATTATCGGCCGCTCGAGGCTGAGTTTCTCACTCCCAACGGAAAAGTTCTCAAAACAGCGACATTCGAAAATTACGGTCCGCTGGCAGGCAAAGAAAGAGCGCGACTCATCAAACTGCAAGATGCCTTGCGCGAGCGCGACTTTTCTGAAATCCAGATTCGTCAAATGACTCCACGAAATTTTCCGAGTGGATTTTTTTCACAGGCCAACTTAGCTAAGCCAAAGATAAAGTAAAAAGCTCACAAAATCGTGATGCGCGGTCAAAGACTTAGGCGTGCGCCATCGACTGTGCCATGACGTAGTCTTTCTCAAACTGCAGTGCCATTTCAAAATAGTCGGCCGCTTCGGCTCGCTTGCCGAGAGCCATGAGTGCTCGCCCCAATTGATAAAGAGCTCTGCCATTGTCCTTTTCGAGAGAGACGGCCTCTCTTAAAACTCTTACGGCAGATTCGAATTGCTTCTGATCCACCAAAATCTCACCCCAAATCATTTTAAAAACCCCACTTTCAGGTCTCAATTGACTTGCCTTCTGGGCATCTAGAGACGCCCCGTCCAATTGGCCCGCTCGCATTCGACAAAATGCTCTATGGATGAGGGCTTCGACAGGCTCTCCTTCGGGCGTGAGTAACGAGCTCAAAATCTGGTCAGCCTCTTGATAGTTGCCGGCTTCGAGCTCGCTGACAGCTTTTTTCATTTCTTTTCGGTATTTCCAGCTCACAGCAGCATTTTGACGCGATTAGGGCCCTCCGTAAACCTTTTAAAAGGTTTAAAGCTCCTCACTCGAAACATGGAAATGACTCAGATAAAATAGTATATGAGGACTTATGGCGTTATTGGAAATCATTGAATACCCCCACCCCACACTTTTAAAAGTGGCACGCGAAGTCGCCCCCGCAGAAATCAACGACGGCCTTCGTAAAACGATCAACGACATGATCGAGACAATGCTCGACGCTCCTGGCGTTGGACTCGCGGCTCCGCAGGTCAACATTTCTAAGAGATTCATCGTCGTGGATGTGAGTTCAGAGTATCCGGATCGAAAGCCCTTTGCCCTCATTAATCCAACCATTCTCGAGCAAAGCGGCAAAACTTCTTTTAACGAAGGCTGCTTGAGTCTGCCAGAGTTTCGCGAAGACATCGAACGCTCCAAGTACGTCAAAGTTCAGTACCTCGATGAACAAGGCAAAAGGCAAGTGATTGAGGACGAAGGATTTTTGGCTATCGTGATTCAACACGAGCTCGATCATCTCAATGGAATTGTCGCGGCCGATCGCGTCTCTCCCATGAAAAAAATGATGTATCTCAAAAAGCTCAAAAAAAAGGATCGGCGCCCCGCGGCGGTTAGCGTTTAAGGATGCCGCGAATCATCTTCATGGGTACTCCTGAGTTTGCAGTGCCCAGTCTACAAGCCCTGATTGATGCTCATTTTGAAATCCCATTGGTTGTTACCCAACCTGATCGCCCCTCGGGTCGAGGTCAAAAACTCACCCCGCCACCGGTCAAAGTTCTCGCCCAAACTCATGGTCTCAAGGTCTACCAACCCGAGAATCTCAAACGTCCCGAAGCTCAAACAGAAATTCTCAATACCCCGTGTGATTTTTTAGTCGTTGTAGCCTTTGGACAAATTCTCCCAGCGGCGATTCTTCAGCATCCAAAAACAGCTCCTCTCAATATTCATGCCTCATTGCTCCCGGCGTACCGAGGAGCAGCACCGATTCAGCGGGCGATCATGGAGGGTGAAGAAAAATCAGGAGTGACGGTCCAGTGGATGATTGAGCCTTTAGATCAAGGCGATATTTTGTTTCAGGCTCCTTGTGTAATTTCTGAACAAGACACCTCACAAAGTCTGCATGACAAACTCAAATCCATCGGTGCGCAGGCCCTGCTCGAAACATTGAGCCTCTTTGAACACAAACAAATTGTCAGACGTTCTCAAGATGCACGCATTGGTTCATACGCTCCTAAACTTCAAAAGTTGGAGTCGGCCATTAAGTTTGACCAGTCTGCGTTTTTGGTTCATCGCAACATCATGGCCCTCAATCCTTGGCCGGTCGCCGAATGCAATGTGAGTGGAAAGATTTTGCGGATTCTCAAAAGTCAGTTTCTTCCTCGCAGTGCGGACGCCGAACCCGGCACCGTCGTTGATACAAACGAAGGAATGATCGTTGTCGCTTGCCGGCAGGGCTGTATAGGATTGACGGACGTGCAACTCGAAAACCGAAAGGCCATGCCCGCTTCAGAATTTTTAAAAGGTCATCCCCTTCCAAATGGATTGATTTTAGGGAGTCGAGCATGAAGATTGCCCCGAGTTTATTGTCCGCTGATTTTGCCAACCTTGAGAGTGAGATTTCTCAACTCGATCCCGCTTTAGCGCAGTATCTTCATATTGATGTGATGGACGGTCGCTTTGTGCCCAATATCACGGTGGGTCCGGTCGTCGTCAAAGCGATCAAAAAAGTGACGAGCATTCCGCTCGATGTGCATCTCATGATTGTTGAACCCGAAAAATACATTAAAGATTTTGCGCAAGCAGGGGCTCATATCCTGACGGTCCATGCTGAGGCGTGTCCGCATTTGCAGCGCACGCTTCAGTCAATTCGAGAGCTCGGCATAAAGGCCGGGGTCTCTCTCAATCCGTCCACTCCCCTCAACGTTCTTGAAAACGTCCTGCCTGATACGGACCTGATCCTTTTGATGACGGTCAATCCCGGCTTTGGTGGACAAAAATTTATTCCGCAAATGAAGCAAAAGATCAAAGACTGCCGTTCGATGATTGCGGGCTCCAAAATCGAACTCGAAGTCGATGGTGGCATAAAGCTCGACAATATTGTCGAGATAGCTGAGGCAGGGGCAGATGTCTTTGTGAGCGGCTCAGGAATTTTTAGTCATCCGCCTTACAATAAAATGCTCGAGAAAATGCATGCCGCTCTCGCGAAAGCTAAGATTTGATGAGCCCGAATTCTTCAAATACTTCTTCTGCAGATCAAATCATTGATCTGATCCCAGAGACCGAAAAAGAAAAGTTTGTTCGCGAAGAAGTTGATGACCTCAAATTTCAACTGACACGTGTGGGGCTCAAAAAGAGTCAAACAGCGCTATGTCTGGCTGATGGACAGGATCCCGTCGCGCGAGCCTTGAGTGAGCTTGTGGGGACAAAAGGGCGAGTGGTCTCAGCACTACCACTTCATTTGCGAATCGAAGACACCAAAAAGAAGTTTAAAGGCGCACGGAATGTCACTTTCTTTAATACCGATCGTGACCAGATCGCATTGGATTCGGAAGCCGTGGATTTTACATATTCCAAAGGGGTATTTTCTTCGACAACAGAGCCCAGCCGGTTTCTCGACGAGATGATCCGAGTTACCAAGCGAGGGGGCAAAGTCGTCGCCGCCGATATTGATTGGATGGCGTTTTGTGATTATCCGATTCCGGATTATCTAATGACTCAGCTCAGAGAGTTTTTTCAAGTCTTGGCCAAAGCAAAGTCATGGGACTTGGGGATTGGACGAAAGCTCTTTGCACTGATGCACGAAGCAGGTCTTCAGTCTGTCAAAGCCCATTTGTTTTCGCACCGGTTGATTGGCGGGCAGTTCAATCCGCTGGAGCGGGAAGAATGGGAATCTCGCTTTGATCTCATGCGAAAGCTTCAAGCTGATCGAGCGATTCAGTTGAGTTTTGATCTGACTTCGTTTCGTACTGAGCTCTTTGCTCACTTTCAAAACCCTGAACGCTTTGCCTATGCACCGATGATCGTCGTCGAAGGAATCAAGAATCTATGAAAATTTTGAGTTTAGTTTTGTGGCATTCCCTGGTGGCGGCTGAGTCTCCCTCTGTGGACTATGGAGAAGTTTTTGTAGAAGAATCCGCACCTCGTGAGCTTCCAAAAGTTGCCATTGATGCCAATGCATCTTTGGATCTCGATGATAGTTTTAGCGATCTCAAGTCTTATACTATCAATGCACAAATGCGAGTCTGGAAGTACGTAGGAACGGGGATTTTGTTTCAGCATTATTTTCCTTCCCTCAGTAATGCGGGACGCGAACTTCAGAATCTTGAAACCAGTGGAGTCTTTGAACTGAAAATTCCTCAGCCCGAGTGGGGAATCTTTTGGCATACTCAAATTCAGCTTCTCGCGGGCGATTGGAACTTTTTGAATTTGTTCCCTATGCAGGCGGATTTTTTGGTCGGGGGTGGAGTGGGTAGCCTCCGCCAACGAACAGATGTCGCTGGCGGCCGCTCCAAAAGTGAAATGGCTTATCTCTGGTCCGTCGGACAGCGCCTTCGATTTTACAAGCGCTTTGGCCTCAATGCCTCAATCTTTGGGCACTCTGCCGGAACCTATGGCGCGCTGGGATTTGTGACGACGTTTTAGTGAGATCTTCCATCATTGAGACACAAATAGACCTGAAGAATTTCGTTTCTATCGTCGTTAGAAACACTTCCAAAGTCTTTCAACTTTTCCAGATAATTCTGAATGCGAGGATTTGAGGCATAGGCGGCGCCGTCTCCCGTAAACCAAACGAGGGCCGAAATCAATCCAACGCCTGGGGCTCGGGGCACTCCACGAGACGCAGTACTTGCAGAAAGACTCCCTACACAATCTACATTTATATTTTTGAAGGTCTCTCCGCCCAGACTCAAACTCACTCTCAACATGGTCGTCTCGCTGATAGAGTCGAGAACCTCCCGAGCATCGAGTTCGATTTCAGAAACTCTTTTAATGATGAACTTCGCTGGAAGCTCAGCAGGACTGTCAGATTGTTCGGCCACTTCCGCATAAGCTGCCGAAAGGCCTAAGACAAAAAATGTCAAAAATTTCAGGGTGAGTTGATACATGAACGATTTCTCCTATTATTTAGATGAACAGATAAACCAACCACTACTCACGTTCAATGCAGCAACTGGATTCGGCTTATTCAGGAATCCTCCTGAAGTCAAACGACAGGGACTCGCGGTCCCCACCCGGCTCCTACTAAATACCTCAATTCACAGCGATATTGCCTGCATGATACTTGCACTGATATATCCCCTGGGGAGGACCCTTTTTGTATTTCTTGGCGGCCATTTTTATTTCACTCAGCGCTTCTCATGAGCCTTCATCAGCTGAGGCACTCGCTTATTATTCTTTGCTGCCTCTCGATTCTCCCAATCTCAAAACCGGAATCGAAGAACTCATGAAAATTCACTACAGAGATCAGAATTGGGACAGATTTTTTGCGTATGCACAATACTATCGATTGCGTTACTCGCCTCGCGAACGGACTGAAGTACAACTCCTCGAGCCTCTCGCACTCCTCAGACATTGCCAGACTAGAGCTCTTCCAAATGTCTTGGCGCAGATCAAAGCTGACAAACCCGAGCTCCGATCGCATATCGAAAGAATCCAGGCTCTAGCTGAGACTCGCTTCAAAGGCAAAAAAGCCAATACCGTGAAGCACGAGTCCCCTCTTGCCGCGCATTTTGAAGGTCAATTTTTGCGTAAAGCCTCTCACGATAAAATTCTCAAAGCAAATCCGCACAAATTGAGGATTCATGTGGAGAACCAATGCTAATCAAAGTGCAGAGAGTGCTGAGATTCGAGCTCATGATGATCGGCATGGTCTTGTCGACTGCCCTTTTACCATTGCAGGCCAGTACGGATCCTCAAACACTCATCGCTCAAGCACTTGTGCATTTGCAGAATGACCAAAAGCCGCAAGCTCTCAAACTTTTGGAAAAGGCATTTGATTCGGCGACGGATCCCGACACAGTCAAAGAAGCAGCCGTACTCCTCTTGCAAGCGAGTCCTGACGGATATTCAAAACGAGAATCTATTCTCAAATATTTAACTCTCCGCAATCGCACGCATGAAGATCTCTGGCGATGGCACAAAGAACTTGGCGATAGAGCTTTTAATCGCGCGGATTTTGCCTCTGCTGAAGAATCCTACCTTCAGGCTCAAGCCTCTGCTCCGGATCCCTTTGTGATCAAATACAAACTCGCCTGGACCTACTGGAACCAAAAGCGAAAAAATGAGGCACTCAGTACGTTTATTGATTTGAGTCTCCACGCTCATACGAATCCAGCACCCGAAAATCTATCACTCAAAGATCAGATGATCCGCGACATGGCCAAACTCTGGTGGGAGATTGGACCCCTGCCGGCCGCGACACTTGAAAAGCTCATCGCCGGGCCTGAGGATTTTCGTGCAACTGTCTTCTCAGAATTTATCTCAGCGTTTCCGCAGGAGAGCTCACCCCCTGCTAACTATGTTCAGTTGTTTTTGCAGCTCAAAGAATATGAGCCCACCAAGTCAGTGATTTCTGAGTTTGCAACTCGTGATTTGTTTTTTAAGCGTGCACCTTGCTTTTTGATAGCTCACGTTTACACCGCCGAAGACTTTGCTCCCCCACGCACGCTGGTTTCTTGTGCGGCTTCGGCAGATCGTCCCGCTCCAGAAGCTTTGTTGAGACACTTTGAAAGACTGAGTTCTCAAGCTGATGAAAATCTCACGCGAGCCCATGCTCAGTTTTTGATCGATGCTCAAAAATCAGGAGCCGCAGCAAAAGTGATGATGGCGTGGTCTGGATTTGATAACGCAACTTCCAACTTCTTGAGTATCTGTACGGACTTGTCCGGTGGTTTGACCCTCGACGAATTCAAAGAGCTTTATTCGGCGACAGCTCCCGAAAAGTTTGAGAAACTTCTGGCGGCAAAGAAAAAGTCAACATCTGCTCTCTTGCTCAGGCTTCAGGAAGTCGATCCCGAACGATGGATAGAGTTTGAGGAGGTTCATTGGACTCAAGGTAAACCTTCTCGCGAGCTTTTGCTCCGCAAAGCGGCCCACCTGGCCAAAGATTTTCAGACCCATCGATCAAAGATTGAGGAACTTGTTTTGCATCAGCTACTGAGTAAACCTGCCAATGCCGAAGAAAAAGCCGCGGCCAAAGCGATCAGAATTTTGGAAGACCGAAAGGGTTCAGCGATTGAAAAGGTCTTTGGAGACAAAATGATGAAAGATCTTACCTTATGGAATCGGGATTTGGATCAATCTGTTGAGAATTATCAAAAGCTGTCCGAAGATTGGCAAAATCTTGTGGGACCGATTTTTAAAGAGCGGCTGACTATGCAAGTGGATTCGCTCCTCAGCCAAGTCGATCTCGTGGAACTTCCGCCAGAGAGCCCCGAAGACATTCAATCGGATTTCGCGGCCAAGAAAGCGGAGATCAAAGAGCAAATCAAAAGTAAGTACTCTGAGTTTGGAGCGCTCAATCCATGATCGCATTTGTTTTTGCACTCCTGGTTGCTCAAGATCGTCCGGTGATTCGGCTCGAGGATTCGGTGATTCAGGGTCATGTTCGTAAGCCTGCTTTGGTTGAGCTCGAAGCTCGAAAGCTCAGTCAAGCCGTCGAGGATGCAGCTCTCAAAAATCTGATTTCTCTCGAAAAGTCCCTGCTGATTTTGCGCCCCTTGCCGGCGGAGCCTCTCAAGCCCCAAAACTGACTCGAACCCCCTGCGTAGCCATCCCCCAACAGATCGTTGGCTTTACGCCCTCAGCCCCCTCTCAGAGTCCCATTATAAGCCATTTTTAGGCAGGTCTCGGCCTTGCACTACCCCCCTCTCAGAAGGACGCAAGCTATGTTAAAGAACCCCTCGAAAGCAGATCTCAAGATGATTTACAGACGGATTTTGAATTTTATTCTCAGCCATTTTCGGACTTTTAGAGTCTCTATCCAACATTCCACTGGAATCCTCAAAGAGCGCATATATCCGCTCGCCCGAAGTCTCCAGATCGGTGGTTTGATCGATGATTCTTCGGCTCAACAAGCGCCCGGCGAAATGAATGTTCACGATTTTGCAGATTCGAGTCTCCAGATCCGCGTGTTTCGTAAAACTCTGAGCATTTCGTTTCCGACTCGGCAACAGGTCGCAATCGATGGCGAAGTCGCCTTTGATGGCCTAACCGCATGCGCATCGAACCTTCAGCGCATGACTTTGAATCGTCCCTGGCCTTGCGAAAACCTAGAGTTTGCTTTTGCCAATGGATCTGTGATCCACATTCATCCTCAAGCGGCAAGTCTCGAAGATTTTTTGGCTTGGATCAAAAGTAACTCCACCCCGGCACTGGTGATGGTGGCTCATGTGATGGTGCTCGTACTCATGGGAATAAGCTTTGCTATGCCGAGTCGATCCAAAACATTTTTGCCGGATGTGAGCCAGGTTCAGGTGAGCTTGAGATATTCGGATACCGGAGGCCTTGTAGGAGCTCCGACAACGGGTACGGTTGTCACTCAAGAAATGGCGGCTCTGCAAAGAAGCCTCAAAAAATTCAGAATTTCAAATACACAAAGCAAGCCTACCGAAAAATTCTCGGGCTTTGCCTCAGCGCTTGCGGCGAGTAGCGGTGGAAATGGATTGAGTGGTCGAATCGGATTTTCTGCGGCGGGTGTGGAAAAGGACAGTCCTCCTCTCAATCTGAGCCCACAGCAGCTCAATGCTGTTTTTGAAACTGTGAACCCACAACTCAAAGAATGTTATGACGATGTATTGGTTCGAGATGCGAGTCTTCAGGGCCGACCTCAAGTGATTGTGCAAGTCGCACAAGAAGGCAGCGTTCAAAATGTCGGGATCCAGTATCTGCAAGGACGCTCTGCCGCTCTGGCGATGTTGCAAGATTGCTTTCAGCGAACATTTCGAACCGTAAAGTTTCCAAAAGCCAATCAAGCGTTTGCCGTTACACAAACTCTTGTGCTCGTAAGATAAATTCGTAATACTTTCGGCATGTTGTTGTCGAAAAAGTTTTTTGCCGTCAGTTTTATTTCTTCAATTTTTATTCTGAGCGCAGTTTCGCATTCTGCCACCGCAGGAGGCGTCGACTTGCAACTCTACTACGGCTCTCGATATGTGAGCACCGGAGGCAATGCCGTCTCGATGCCGGCCGACGCTTATATGATTTTTTACAATCC
>CAZUTA010000026.1:0-25764 GCA_964622975.1 uncultured Bacteriovoracaceae bacterium
CAGCCCGCATTTGATTTGGACCAATGGGCTCAGCGCTAAGGTTGGGCAGCGGCCGGTGTCAGCGCTCCCGAGATTCCAAAAAGTGTTCAGGATTATTATCGTCAGTGGCTCAAAGAAAAAAAGGGGCCCCAGATGCACTATCTCGAAAAGCGTCTCCTGGAGCGACTCGACCCTCAAAAATATTTTGAGGGAGTAAAAAGCATTTTGTGTTTTGCACTTTATTACCATCCGGGTTGGGCTCAAGAGACTCCCAAGATTTCAAATTATGCCTGGGACAGCGACTACCATCTTCGTCTAAAGACAAGGCTCGAGCAAACAGCAGAGAAGCTGAAGGCTCAGATCGGTGAATTTGATTTTAGGATTTGTGTCGATACTTCCCCCGTGCTCGAAAAGCAGCTCGCCACTCAAGCGGGCTTAGGCTGGCAGGGAAAAAACACGCTCATTTTGAGAAGAGGTTTGGGCAGTCAGTTTTTTTTGGGGGAGATTTTTACGACGATTCCGATGGAGCGTTTTGAGATCTCACTCCCCGTGTCGGACCACTGCGGGACCTGCCAGCGCTGCCTTGAGGCCTGCCCGACCCAAGCACTGAGCCCTTATGAATTGGACGCCTCCCAATGCATCTCCTATTGGACCCTCGAGCATAAGGGAGAATTTACAAGCCAGACCCCGTCCTGGAAGGATTGGATCGCAGGCTGTGATATCTGCCAAGAAGTCTGCCCTTGGAATCAAAAACTCATTGCGGTTGAGGGCCCTTTAGAGCCCGAAAACCCTCAATCTGCACGTACGCCCGCCTCAGCGCTCTCGTATGTTTCTGAATCCTCATGGAATAGAAATCTTCGACACATCGAGTAAAATTCAGTAGTCCTTTGGGCTGATCGTGAGGCAGCTGGGGCTCATCATTAGCGTGTTTTGCTTAGGTATCTATGAGAGCCATCCCTTGGAGGCCAAAGTGAAATGCCCCCAATGGATTTCTCAAATCTCCCTTTCGCTAAGCCCAAAGTATTTTCCACGACATGCTCGGCAGATTCGAAGAAGTCTTCAAAAAGTTTGGACTCAAGGAATTCAAGTTCATCGCCCCAGCCGAACCCCCGAACTCGGCAACCGAAAGCCTTTTCTTCTTTTTAAGGAACAGCTGACTCTTGAGGAACGCCTCTCCCTCGTGGACACGATTGAACGAGGACTCATTGAGTATGCCAGCGAAGCCGCTCTACGAATGGATAGTCCTTGGCGAGGAAACGAATTTCTCTTCAATGCGCATCTCGGAAAAATTCATGACCATGCCGCATGGGAGCGAGAGCATTTGGAATGGGAGTTTGCGGAAGACTCCAATCGGGGGACCAACAAGCCCGACCTGCCTCCCTTTCGCCCTCTCAACCCTCTGCCCGGGGACTCAAATTCTTTGGCTCTGCTCAATCATATGCTCACGTTTGTCGAACTAAAGTCCGCATCCGAAATCAACTATCATCAACTCACGGAATACATTGATCGAGATCAAAAGGATCTCGACACACTCTCGCGAAGCCAACCCGAACAAGTTCTCAACAAAACATGGAAGCGCGGAAAGTCTGTAGGAATGTGGCTCGGAGCGACTTTTGGATTGGGTACGATGGTCTGGATTATTTCGACGGGAGCGCAGAGCTTTTTGTCAGGGCAAGTCTCGCTTCAGGCCGAGAAAGGTGATGCTTGGTCCTACAGTGCCAAAATGTGGGAAATGCAAAAGATGGGGGCCTGGCTTACGACTTATGATCCCACCAGAGACTTCGAAGACTATGAGGGAATCGAAAATCGAATGCGACAGCTGGCCATTGCTCGTCGGGGGCTTTGGCTCGAATCTGTCCGAGAAGCGCGAAATGACATTCTCTATCTTGATTCAGTGATCAGCAGCCAGGAGCTCGCGCTCGACTTGGCCGTTCGTCATCAAGATCAACGACGAATTTGGCTCATCGTTTCTCGACTCGAGATGCTTCGTACGTTCTTTATCGAAGTCGTCAATCATCCTGACTTCGAGCCATCCAATGAGAGACTCAGTTTGATTTTGGAAGACTACGATGCATCTCATGAAATTCGAAATGCCTTAAAGAGCAAAACATTTATGGAAGTCTATCGGCACAAATTTGGTGATGGTCGAGATCAGATCTATCGACGCCGCGGGGATCCCTTCAGAAACGACTAGCGAAAGCCTTTTCGAATGGCCCACTCCGGTGCGCGCGGCCCTTTGTAAGACGACTTACAATCCTCAAGAATCACATCTGTTTGAATATTTCCTCGGCGAGTGAAATCTAAAACAATTTTAATATATTGAGGAGAAAGCGTTTTCTTTAGGTCCTGCAAAATAAGATGAGCCAATTCTTCATGGTAGTGCGCCTGATCTCTAAACTTGTTGATGTAGAGTTTAAGACTCTTGAGTTCGACGATCGTCTTTTGAGGCACATACCAGAGATGAGCCGTCCAAAAATCCGGAAACCCTGAGCGAGGGCAAATGGAAGTTCCTTCAGGGCAAGTAAAGTAAATGAGTGTTGGTGGCTCTGAGAACTTAAAGGGGATCGGTTCGAGCTGAGCCTCTTGCACTGCCTTTTGACCATATTTGAGTGTTGCCATCCGGCTGATGGATCTATCAAAGCGGCAGGGTCGCTACAAGCTGAAACATGGATTCGAGGCTCGCAGAGCCCTTAGACTGCAAAAAGGACCACTGTAGCTTTCGGAGAGCTTTAGATGTCGTTGGACCGATGCTCACAAGGCCCTTTAACTTTTGGCGTTCCGAGGCACGAAGGCTTTTTCGAAGACACTGAAGGGTGGAAGGCGAAGTCACACACACAAAGACGGGGCTGCTTTGAGACCTTTTGAGGATCGCCAAAAGCGGTCTCCGAACTGAAAGTACCTCTGTTTTGTAAGCCTTCCGAACAATCAGGCGAAATCCGCTCCGGCGCAGCGCCTGAGGCAATTGAGAATCCCCGCGCGCGGATCTTGGAAAAAAAATCAGACCGCTCTTTTTGAGTTTCTTAAAAAATTGAATCACCCCATCAGAGTTCGAATCCGACAAAATGACTTTTTGAGCAGGTTTAAATCGGCGAGCCGCCTCGGCGGTCTCGCGTCCAATCAAAACCCAAGTGGCCGACAAAGGAAACTCATGACCCCTCGTCAGAGAATTTTTGGAAGTAAGCAAAACATAATCCGCCCTCTGAGGAATTTGATAGTTTTTGAGAGGGATGATCTTAATCCCTTTCAGAAAGAAAACTTGGCAGGAAGATGTTGAACGGATCTTCGTACGAGAACCCAAAAAAATGCAGATTCTCTTTTTCACGTCAGCGAGAGCTTACCCAAGATCTTGTGAGCCCCTTGAGCCATGAGACGATCTGCCATGGACTCTCCTAATTTTTCGGCATAACCGATAGGAGCCACGGCTCGATCCATCATGACAATTTCCCCCCGAGGATCAGCTAAGAATGCATGGAGCCTCATCTGAAACTGCTCCACTTCGCACCACGCCCCCAAAGGAAGTGCACAATTGGCTCCCAGTCCGCGCAAAAGCGCCCTCTCGGCCATGACGGCTTGGCCACTTTCGTCATTGTGGATTCTTCGCAATTTGAGTCGAAGTTCATCGTCATCCGCCCGGCATTCTACAGCAATCGCCCCTTGCCCAGGCGCAGGGACAAATGTGGCGGAGTCCAAATATTCTGTGATGTTTTCTTCGAGGCCCAAACGCAAAACTCCCGCTGCGGCGAGTACAATGCCATCTACTTCCCCGGATTCCACCTTCTTGATTCGAGTGTCCACGTTTCCTCGAATCGGAACAATCTCAGAAGGACACTCGTGAGCTTTAAGCAAAGCCATTCGTCTCAAACTCGATGTCCCGATTTTCATTTTGGCCGTGAACTTGGACAACGAGAGTTTGTTGCGTGAAATAAACACATCTCGGATTTCTCCCCGTTCTACCACCGCAGCAAGTGCACAGCCCGAAGCAGGTACGACAGGAAAGTCCTTCATACTGTGGACACAAAAATCAACTCGGTGATCCCGGAGAGCTTCTTCGAGCTCTTTGACGTAGAGGCCCTTGCCCCCCTCTTTGGAGATTGAAATGCTCAAATCATCCCCTGTGGTCTTGAGCCCCAAAATCGTAAACTGATCGTCTGGCCACTGCTCTTGAAGCAACCATTGAACAAATTGAGCCTGCCACATCGCCAAAGCGGATGTCCGGGTTCCCAATACGTAGGTTTTTCCCGCCACTGATTCCCCTTAAATCCTAAAAAAACTTCGAAACATTTGTATGATTCCGTCCAATTCGCCTGAGGCCTTTGCCTGAGACTTTAGCTCAAGCATGGGGTCCTGTAAAATTTTAGCTCCAATACGCTTCGTGGTTCGCTCGACTTCGGCCCAATCCTGATCGGACAAGTGAGCCAGTTTCTGCTTAAGTGCTTTGAGCTCATTTTCGGCGATCGAATCAGTTTTGGCAGCCAGATGCGCGATCACTTCCTGCACCGGAAGGGCCTGCTCCGCACGCAATTGCAGCCGGACTTCCTCCTCCAAAACATTTTCGGCTTTGACGAGCTCTTGCCGTCGCAAGTGATGATTATCTTCAGCGACCTGTTTGAGATCATCGATTGTATACAAATAGCCTTCAGAAAGCGGAACTCTTGGCAGATGACTCGGAACAGCCAAATCCACCAAAAGAAACGAGCCGCCTCTTTTTTCAAGATTATAAATATCATTCTCTGTCAAAATTTTTGCATCTGCTGCATGAACAATCACTTGAGCTTTCTGGGCCGCCTGCGAGGGATCATCCACGACTCGAGATTTTACATTGGCTTCTGTCAGCTCTCGATGGAGCTTCTCGGCCGTCTCCCGTGTGCGATTATAGAGCAAAAGTTCTTTGGGTGTGACAGACGCAAAATGTTCGGCTGCCACTCTTCCAATTTCTCCGAGGCCCAAAATCAATACACTGCGCCCCGAGAGATCTCCCAAGATTTTTTCGGAAAGCTTTACAGCCAATGACGGAATCGAAACAGCCAAACGACCGACTTCGGTTTGGGACCTAATCTTCTTTGCAACACGAAAGGCCGCTTGAAACGCAGAATGAAGCTTGGGTCCGACTTCGTTTCGCTCGATTCCGTCTTCGTAAGCTCTCTTCACCTGCCCCAAAATCTGAGATTCTCCGACGACCATCGATTCGAGACTCGAAGTCACTCGAAACAAATGCCTCAACGCCTGGGATCCTTCAACTGCCCAAAGGACATCTCCACCTAATTTGAAATCTTGCTCAATGACTTTTCTCCATCGAGCCCCCCATTCTTCGGAACTGAGATCCGTGACGGCGTAGATTTCAACTCGATTGCAGGTATTCAAAAAAATATACTCTCCTGCCGCTTGGCAGAGCTCTCGCACATGCTTCTGAGTGGCAGAAGCTACCTGTGCTCTCACATCAAGAGAGGTTTTTTGAAAATCGACCCCGGCAGCAATCAACTTCACGGAGTGGACTCGATTCCTTGGGGTGAATTTCCAAAATTTAAATGTTGAGTCTTAAAGAATGTCTCCACTCCAAGAACCAAAAAGATCAGCACAAGGACTCCCACGCAAGCGGCCCATGCCGAACGCCGACCTCGAAAGCCCGCCTCTCTCCAACGACGAACCAACAGCACCGCAAAAATCACCCAAGTCAAAAGACAAACCAAAAATTTTGGATCCAAAAGCCAAGAAGATGTCCAAAGACTACTTGCAAAAAATATTCCCAAAAGCATTCCCGCAGAGAGCAAAACAAATCCCACAAGCAATGTTTCGCCCAAAAGACGATCCAAAACGTTTAAGGAAACGAATCGCGTGAAGGGGCTATTGAGTCTTTTGTTTCGAATTCTCATTTCGGCGAGCAAATAGACAACGGAGACTGCGGCACTCAGCAAAAAGAGCGCTTCACCGACGAGCATCAAAATAATGTGAATCCAAATCCAGGGATGCAGGGTCACATCATTGACCTGTGGCGGATTGTAGTTATGAAAGACAACAATCAACCCCGCCATGAGTGGAAGCAGTATGAGGAGAATGCTGATCGAGGATTTTCGCCAGCTCAGCAAAAAGCTCGCCGCCGCCAAAATCGTCGTTGTAAAAACATAAGACTCTTGAGGATTGGTCGGAAACAAAGTCTCCTTGCCTCCAAGGACCCCTAAGAGCGCCATCACTTGACCGATCACTCCAAGAGCCAACAAGACTCGCCCACTCATCAAGGCCTGGTGTGAAAGGGTTCTCAAATAATGAATGAATGCCAAAAGACCCAGAAAATAGACAATGACGAGCAAACTACTCTGAAGAATCGACATCAGCTCTTTTTCCCAAAGAAGCCTCCCCCTTTACCAGAGGAATCTTTGCGAGTTCTCAAAAGACGCGATTCGCTCGCGGCTTCCGTCAAACTACTGTCCAGAGAAAGAGCCTGATCAAAGTCCTGGAGCGCCTTGTCCGTCTGGCCTTCGAGCTTAAGGATCATGCCTCTATAATAGTAAGCCTGTGCGTAATTGGACCTCAGTTTAAGGGCGCGTTCGATGTCTTTTACAAACTCTGGCACCTTAGATTTGTAGGGAATTTTACCTTCGATCAGCTGCATCACCTTGCAATAAGCAAAATCCGCCAAAAGCTCCCCGTCTTTGGGCAAGACCTCGATGATTTTGAGATAGATCTCGTGCGCGGCCTTAAAGTGTCGACGATTAAGCGCCATCTTGGCCTGAGGAATGAGCATCTCCGCTTCGAGAGTTTTTTCAATCTGCTCCATCCCACCTTGTCTTTCGAGTTCGATTTTGGCTTCGTACTCCGCTCTTTTTTCGGCATCGGTGGCTGTCGAATGAGCCTCATTGATTTTGGCAAAAAGAGCTTCGGCCAACGCCTTCAGCTTGGGGGAGGATTCGGGAGGAAGTCGATCAGGATGGTAACGTTTGACAAGATCTAAGTAAGCCTTACGACAGGTTCCTGTATCGGCCTGCACCTCTACACCCAGGATCTCAAAGGGATTCGCTCCCTTGAATTTTTTCTCGAGAGCCTGAAAGTCCTGCAGGAGCTTTTCTTCGGGATTGGCTCCGACTTCAAGCTGCTGAAACTCAAGCGCTACGGCCGCGAGGCGAAGCGACTCAGCATCCCAGGCATTCAAAGTTTTGAGCGTTTTTTGAAGATCATTCCAAAGCCGCAAATCTTTGGGAGCCAGAGAGAGCGGAAAGTCACCTTTGGCCTTGAAAGGCTTAGCCCCTAAGGTCGCGAGTCTCGCTTTGGAATTGGCTTCGTCGATATGAAGTTTTGCGGCATCCCAAAGCATTTTCAAAAACGGCTCATGGAATTTGGCCTGATCGGTTTCTTTGAGCTTTAAATCTTCGACGGCTTCAAAAGAAACCTCTCCATGGGTGAGCGGAATCAGATTAAAAACACGCTCTCTAAAATGAGCGTCCAAAAGCTCGTTAAAATCATGCGCCGCAATGAGTCCCCTTTGTACCAACCACTCCCCAAAAGGAATGGGAGGCTGAGCTTTGGTTTGCTCGGCCATTTCTGCCTGCAACCGGGCCGCGTCCAAAACTTTTCGACGGATCAGAAACTGAGACAATGTCTCATGGGGCCAGTTCGAACGCGATGCGACAGGCTCTCCACGGCGAAAGGCGATCTGCTTTTTGAACCTCTCCCATTCCACATTCAAAACGCCCGTCGCCTTCATGGTATGCACTCGCCAAAACGCCCACAAAATACCGGGCTCGCCGAGTTTGAGACTGAGTTCGAAGACCTTGGTAGACACGTCTATTCAACTTTACACTGAAATCTTTCTGCGGTTGTATCGTTTAGATATGTCCAACGTAAAAGAAGTCACAGATGGTGCATTTAAAGCAGAAGTTTTGGAGTCCAAGGTCCCGGTTTTGGTTGATTTTTGGGCCCCTTGGTGCGCTCCGTGTCGAGCGATTGCTCCGACGGTCGATGAGATTGCCAAAGAATTTGATGGCAAACTCAAGGTCGTCAAAATGAACGTCGACGACAACTACGAAGTACCGGGTCAACTCGGCATCCGAAGCATTCCTACTTTAAAAGTTTTTGTGAATGGATCGGAAGCCAACCAGATGGTCGGCTCAGCTTCTCGTGACCAAATCAAAAGCTTGGTCACTCCTCATATCAAGTAAATGGCCCCTTAAAGCCTCGTACCTATGGTCCTCAACGTACCTTGGCAGATTCGATCACAATCGTCTTATTGGGAACATCTTGGAACATCCCCTGATTGCCGGTCGGGGCTTTGCCGATCTTTTTGACGATATCTTCGCCCTCGATCACTTTGCCAAAAACGGCATAGCCGGCGCTTTGAGGACCCCTAAAATCCAACCGAGAATTATCCACCAGATTGATAAAAAACTGAGCTGTGGCGGAATTGGGATCATTGGTCCGCGCCATGGCAATCGTCATGGGCAAATTGGACAGACCATTCGAACCTTCATTCTCAATGGGCGCTCGTGTGGGTTTTTGATTCATTTCTTTATCAAAACCCCCGCCTTGAATCATAAAGCCATCAATAACACGATGAAAAATCGTTCCGTCATAAAAGCCCGCTTTGGCGTATTCCAAAAAATTGGAGACAGTCTTTGGGGCCTTTTCACCATCGAGCTCCAGAACGATAAGGCCTTCAGATGTTTTAAGCTCTACGACCGCTTTTCCTACACTCGATGTCTTTGCCACTTCGGACTCTCCTTCACTTTTCTTTTTACAACCGCCCAATACCAAAGCGACGGCTACCAAACTCACATAAGTCATTGAACGAAACATCATCCACTCTCCTTTTACAAACTAAAAAATATGTCTTCTTGAGGAGACACTCAAGAGAATCCCTAGGGCAATCATCACGGTAATCATACTACTGCCCCCATACGAGAAAAACGGCAAAGTGACCCCCACGACGGGAAGGAGTCCTAGTTCCATCCCAATATTGACGATCACCTGCCAAAAAATAATCGAGAGACAGCCCATTGCGAGGACCGCCCCAAACTTGTCCTTGGCCTTACGAACCACATCAATACTCAAAAATACAAAGATCCAAAACAATCCTAAAACGCAAAGCGTTCCTGCAAATCCCCACTCCTCGGCAAACACGGAAAACACAAAGTCCGTATGATGCTCAGGCAAAAACTCGAGCTTGCTTTGTGTCCCCTTGAGATATCCCTTTCCAAAAAACTGGCCACTCCCCGTCGAAATCATACTCTGAATGGTGTGATAGCCTTCGCCAAGGGGATCGCTCTGAGGATTAAGAAATGTCTGCACGCGAACGCGCTGATAATCTATGAGCCCAAACTTGTACGCCAGTGGTGCCCCGATGGAGGCAATGATCGCCAAAAAAATAATCGTCCGCACTTTCAGATTGCACAAAAACACAACAGTCCCTGTCGTAAAGGCCACGAGCAGGGTTGTCCCTAAATTGGGTTGATGAAAAATCAACGCCATCGGAAGCCCGGCAATCAAAAGTACGGGCCAAAGATCTCTGAGCCCATAGCCTTGAGTCGAAGCCGGTCGCTCACTCGCATAGAATTTGGCTAAACAAAGAACAATCGCAAGCTTTGCAGGCTCCGAGGGCTGGAGCACAAACGGACCGATCTGTAGCCAGCGCTGTGCTCCCCCCGCACTCATTCCTCGAATCTCGACAAGGACGAGCAGTGCCATCGCCAAAAAATAAGCCGGATAAGCGAGCCTTTCAAAAAATCGATAATCCAAAAAATTTACAATCAGAGCGAGCGCGAGGCCCAGGGTCATAAAGGCCACTTGGCGATAAAAAATCTCAATATGATTGAGATAACTCGAACTATAAATCGTCATCAGTCCGATTCCGCAAAGCATCAGTGCTGTGACAAACAGAGGTCGATCAAAGTTCTCCAAAATTCTTGGGGAGGAACTAGTTTGCCGATATTCCACTCTTCACCTCTGCCTTTGGTCCTGAAGTCAAATAGGCTTCTACAATTTTCTTCGCAATAGGAGCGGCGGCACCTGAGCCGTGTCCCCCATGCTCTGCAATCACGGCGACCGCGATTTGGGGCTGATCCATGGGGGCAAGCCCGACAAAGAGCGCATGATCTTCAAATTCTTTTTGGCTCTTGGCTCGACGCTTCCAGACATCAAGTGCGACAACTTGGGCGGTACCAGTTTTCCCTCCCCAGCGAATTTTGGGGAGACGCGATAGACGCGCGGTTCCTTCGGATCCGTTGATCACCCTATCCATTCCTTCCAAAATGGACTCGCTTGCCTTTTGACTCAAAACAATTTGGTTCTCAACGAGCGCTCGATAGACAGAGACTTTTTCGGGCTCCATCCAGACTTCTTTAAGAACGAGTTGAGGTTGATAGATTTTTCCGCCGTTTCCAAGGGCGGCAACGGCCCTCGCGAGCTGCATCAGAGTGACCTCAAAAGCTCCCTGACCAATCCCTGCGTTAATGGTCTCTGCTTCGATCGTCGTATTACCACGCGCGAGTACTTCGTCCTCAAAAGGGATCGAGCCCCTTTGTTCAGAATTAAACCGACGCATCTCCGCTTGAGGCCCAAGCAAAAATTCACTGCCCAAAAAGGTACGGCGACCAAATCCAAATCGAGTAGCCCAAGCGTAAATCGCATCCAGGCCCATGGCCAAACCGGCGTTATAAAAAAACACATCGCAAGACTGCTCAATCGCTTGAGACACATTCACGCGTCCGTGACCTGATTTTTTGTGGCAACTCCACACTCTGCGACCAAACCGAAAGCTTCCTGGACAAAAATAAGTGGTGTTCTGATCGATGGCTTTGTTTTCAAGTGCGGCGGCCGCCAGAAAAAGTTTGAGAGTCGAGCCCGGTGGATAATGTTCTCCCACTACCCGATCGAGAAATGGCTTTTCGGTGGATGTCATCATCCGCTTAAATTCATCGGACTTGAGCACGCCTCCAAAAATATTCGGATCGGTTCCTGGTCGAGAAACATACGCCAAGACTTCTCCATTTCGAGGATCCAGAGCGACAACGGCTCCGGTTTCATTCTTAAAAGCCTCTTGGGCGACCATTTGGAGATTCAAATCCAATGAAAGATGCAGTTGATGACCCGCGAGAGGATCTTCGCGATTGGTCTCAGGCAACAGCGCCCACTGATCGAGCCCCACTCGACGACCTTTGACATCGACAACAACAAAATCTCGACCATCTCGGCCTCGGAGACTTGATTCGTAGAGGGCTTCAATCCCCATGATGCCTCGCTGATCCCCCAATCGATAATTGCGCTCTGGAAATCTCTTCTGAAGCCTTGCCAAGTCTCGGTCACTGACCTCGCCCGTATAACCAATCGAATGAAAAAACAAATCTTTATAGAGATAGTCGCGCACCGCATCGACAGTGAGCTCGAGCCCCGGCAAATCGGCCGCACTCATATGAAGCAATGCCAGCTCATCCTGAGTAATATCTTCTTTGAGACTGATCGAACGATATCGTCCAGAGTTCTGCACTCTCTTTAACTTCGAAGCGCGCTCTTCTTCGGACCATTTGAGGATATCTGCCAAAATTGACATTTCGGTTTGAAGATCCACCGCATATCCGCGCGAATATGAAACTCCAAATCGAGGACGACTGTCCGCGAGAAGCACTCCATGGCGATCAAAAATTTGCCCTCGTGGCGCGGCCAAGCGCTCTACCTTGAACCGGTTTTGATCACTAAATTGTCGATAGAGATCCCCCTGCCACAATTGCAAATACCAAAGCCGAATCACCAAAACCGACATCAGGACCGAAAAAATAATGGCGATGGCAAAGGCTCGGTTTCTAAATTCGGCTACATTGTAGGGATCCGTCAGTCTCATGAACGCCTTCCCTGCTGAAGAGCCTGCGAGGCAAAAAGCAAACCAATCAGAGATTGCAAAAACGCCGACACCAAAAACCCTCCAATGAGTCCCCACGAAAGACCGATGGTCAAATAGGTCCTCGAAAGCACAATGTACTGACTACAAACAAGACTCACCGCCGCCAAAAAAAAGACCGTAACGACATGACGATAGTTTTCGATCGAAAACTGACTGAGCGCCAAACGGGCCACCAAAAATACGGCAAATGAACTCGCCCAAAAAGCTCCTGGCGGAAAGATTGAGAACGCATGAAAAATCCACGCCATGGCGAGCAGGATCCATGCGGCTTCAAACCAAGTCCAGAGCATTGCCCCAAAAACAATCGCGATCGAAGTCATCGATAAATCCAGCCATGTCGGCGGAGAAAAAACAGACAAGATGATCAGCCACAAAACCCAGAGTCCCAGGATCCAAGCACTCTGACGCAAGCCTGATCGTCCGTGATCGTGTCGAACAAGATCAAGGGCCATTCGCAGTTCCTTTGGGCCTTTCTTGAGGCATGACGACGAAAACTTCCTCAAGTTTTGCAAAATTCACAGAGGGCTCCAAATCCGCCTGTCCTAAAACCGAATTAGGATCCTGCGAAATTCCGGTGACAACACCAATTTTAAAGCCCGCGGGATAAATTTGTCCTGAGCCTCCCGAAACTAAAACATCGCCCACTTGCAAATCCGCTCGGCGCGGAAGCATTTCGAGTCTCAACGCTCCCTGAATCGTCCCGCCAACAATGACGGCTGTTCGAGAGCGCTGAACAGTTCCATCAATTCGAGAGTTCAAATCACTCAAAAGCAAAACTGTCGATCGATCTTCTTGTACCTTAAACACACGACCCACAACTCCAAGAGAAGAAACAATGGCCATGCCCTTTTCAATTCCCTGGTTGGATCCGAGATCAATCTCGAGGCTTCGAAAAAACAAACTTAAATCACGAGAGATCACTCTCGCTGCTTTGAGCTCCAATGTCTTTTGTTTCTGAAATCCCATCTGATTTTTTAATCGATCGTTTTCGACTTCGAGCTCTTGGAGGCGCTGAAGTTGCAAAAGAAACATCGTGCGTTCGGCCTTCAGCTTAATATTCTCTTCCCGAGCGCGAACCAAGTCGCCTAGCTTGGCGGTTCCTTCGGTACTCAGCTTCTCGGTCCACAAGACGAGAGTCTGAATAGGTCTGATCACAGTTCCAATACTGCGATCAATCCAACGGCCTCGTTCTTCGAGACTTCCTTCAAAACTAAAATGAAAATAGAGATTGAGGGCCGAAACAACGACCAACAGAAAGAGCAGCCAAGATTTATGGCGATTCACCGACGCAAAAATCACAAATTGATTTTAGCGATATCTCATAAAATTTGGCGAGAAGAGTTCAACCGAGCTCTCACCTTAAAATAAACTCACCGAATGCTGAGTTCTCTCCCCCACTTGAAGGAAGATCTCATCAGAGATCCGCCGCAAGCGAGTCTTTCAACTATCATCCAATGGTGCGCCTCCTGGGCCCAACGAATATTAACAAAACAACCGCTTCACTGAAGTGGCCCAAAGTCTCTGCTGAAATCTTCCTTCAAGTGGGAGGAAAGCCACCTCTTTCGGAGAATGCCAGTAATCAGCTCACGACTTGGTCGTAACCTTCTTGAGCAAGTCGAGTTCATCGAGCACAGCGCCTGAGCCTCGGACCACTGCGGTCAAAGGATCATCGGCAATAATGACGGGCAAACCTGTTTCTTCACGGAGCAAAATGTCGAGGTTTCTGAGCAAGGCTCCACCGCCGGCAAGCACAATTCCCTTTTCCACAATGTCCGCAGACAATTCTGGCGGGGTACGATCCAAAGCAAGCCGTACAGCTTCGACGATGGCATTGATGGGCTCGGAAAGAGCCTCTCGAACTTCGTCCGAAGAAATCACCAGCGTCTTTGGAAGACCCGCAACTAGATCGCGACCTTTGACTTCCATCGTTCGTTCCGATCGATCAGGATCGGGGTAAGCAGAACCAATCTCAATTTTGATTCGCTCTGCGGTCCGCTCGCCGATCGCCAAATTGTATTTTCGCTTCATATAATGGACGATCGCTTCGTCCATTTTGTCTCCCGCCATACGCACGGAGCTGCTAAAAACGATCCCCGCGAGCGAAATCACCGCCACTTCGGTCGTTCCACCCCCTATATCGACGATCATATTGCCCGAGGGCTCGGTAATGGGGAGTCCTGCCCCAATGGCTGCTGCCATGGGCTCCTCGATCAAATAAACTTCTCTCGCTCCAGCGCTTTCGGCCGATTCACGAACGGCGCGCTTTTCGACTTCCGTAATTCCAAAGGGAACACAAATGACGATTCGTGGCCTCAAACCAAACCGACGATTATGGACTTTGCCAATAAAGTATCGCAGCATCGCTTCCGTCACCTCAAAATCCGCGATGACCCCGTCCTTCATGGGTCGAATGGCCACAATATTCCCTGGTGTCCGTCCAAGCATTTCTTTGGCTTCACGCCCTACAGCATGCACACGTCGACCGCCTCGAGCGTCTTTCTCCACAGCAACCACTGAGGGTTCACTTGAGACTATTCCCTTGCCCTTGACGTAAACCAAGGTATTGGCGGTCCCTAAATCAATCGCGAGGTCGTTGGAGAAAATTCCAAACAAAGAATCAAAAATCATGCCCAATATTAAGAAGGCACTCCTCTCCTGGCTACTGGTATTTTCGTATATGAAACCAGGCTTGCCACCCGCTATGAACCTTGTAAAACTTTGTCACTATGCCGATGCGCCAATTGCGACAACAACGAAACTCAATTATCACCACCGTTATTTTTGGAGCGATTATTCTGACCTTCGTTCTTTGGGGCGGATTCAATTCAGATATGGGCTCCCCCACGTCTTTGACAACCGTCAATGGCGAAGAAATCCCCTATGCCGATTTTCAGCGCCAAGTGAGTCGGCAATTGGAGATCTATGGTCAAGCCATGGGCGGTGGAAAACCTCTGAATGAGCAATTGGTCAAACTCATTGAACGCCAAGTCATCAGCTCTCTCATTATGGAAACCATCATGGCTCAACGGGCTCATGACTTAGGAGTGGTAATCGGAGATCAAGAGCTTCTCGCCCTTCTCCAAGAAAACAAATCCTTTCATGATCCCGAAAAGCAGCGCTTTTCCCCGCAAATGTATAAGGCCGTTTTAGAAGCCAACAATCTCAATCCGACACAGTTCGAAAAAAACATTCGTAAGTCTTTGGCAGGTGATCGCCTCCGTGAACTTTTGGAAGCCAGCCTCTGGACGTCTGAAGCCGAGATTCAAGAAGCCGCAAGACTTCAAAATCAATCAATGACCTTGGACATTGCCATTTTTGATTCTGCCAAAGCAAAGCCTCAAAATCTAAGTGAAGCAGAAATCAAAACTTATTTTGAATCACATCGAGGCGAATTCATGTCCTCTTCCAAACGAAAGGGAGTCGTCGCTTCCATCTCGCCGTTTGATGTCGAATCCAAAATCACGGTGACTGAGGATCAGATTCGCAGTTTTTACGAAGCTCAAGTCAAAGGCTCAAGCGACAAAAAGTGGACGACTCCTCAAGCGCACGCCTATCACATATTGATTTCTAATACGGCGGCTTCAGGGCTCAGCAAGGCTCAAAAATTAAAGGCCGAGATTACTTCTGGCCCCTCTTCCCAAACCTTCGAAAAATTTAAGGCGAAGGCTGCGACGGTCAGCGAGGATTACTCAAATGCTTCAAAGGGAGGAGACCTTGGCTATTTTGATGAATCCGCCATGGTAAAACCCTTCTCGCAAGCTGTGTTCAAAACAGCAAAATTGGGCAGCGTCGTCGGTCCGGTCAAAACAGATTATGGCTACCATCTCATTTATGTGACGGATTTGACGGGGAACTCAACCACTTTAGAAGCTCGACAAAAGCAAATTGGCCGCGAACTCCGCGCTCAAAAATTGTTACAAGAAATGACGGCTCTTCGCGAAAAAGTTCAGAAAGCGGCAACCTCATCACTGAGTTCATCAGAGAGTGCCCTCAAAGCGTTGGGTCTTCAGTGGCAGACCGTAGGTCCTGTGGATCTACAAACTCGGCAGGAGAACCTCCCCTTCATGGTCCTTCAGGATTTTATGCAGCAGTCTTTGAATAAATGGTCGGAACCGACCGAGGTTCAAGGCAGTCTCTATATTTATCGAGTGACCGAGGAAATCGCGCCCGAATCCCAGACGCTCGAGCAGGCACGTTCAAAAGTCGTCGCCCAACTCTCCACCGAGAAATTAGAGAGCTCCATCCAGGCCACATTTGCAGAAGTTTCTTCGGGCAAAAAGCCATGGGCTGATCTCAAAAAGCTTGGAGCAGAACTCACGACCGAAAAATCTTTTAAGACTTTTCAGGCGCAGCAAATCCAGGCCATTGGTGAATCCGAAGCCGCACTCCGAGCAGCACAAGGACTTTCGCCCGAAAAGACTTTTGCGGGCCCACTCCTTCAGGAAGGAAAATGGATAATTCTCAAGGGCTCTCAGTTTTCGGATTCAGCGAAGTCACTCACCGCCGAAGAGATCAAAAAGAGTCGTGAAGACTTGGTTTCCAAAAAGAGAATTCAGCTTTTGACAGCGGTTCAAGACCTTTGGATTAAGAATGTTCGAATTCCAGAAAGTTTTCGCACGAAGTACAGTCTGTGATCTGACCTTTAGTTGACGTCGTCGTAGACATCGACGATCTCAAAGGACTTTACTGATTCATTCGGGACCACCACATAGACTTTTGGAGTCTGAGCGCACTTTCGAGTGCCTTTTTTGAGGGTGCACGCGATCGCAACGAATTTGCCCTTGTAAGTCTTCACAGAGCTCACGAAAAACTTTCCTTCACTCTTTGTCAGCAGCAAGTACTTCAAAAAATCATCCCCTCGAGACTCCAAGAAGTGTGAGGAGAAAAACTCCCTCAATTGCTTGGGCTCTTTGGCAATCGATCGCACGGCGTGAAATCGATCCAAAAATTTTCGAACTTCCCTTTCTAGAGCCAGATTGGGCTTCAACTCCAGTGACTCTTTTTTGGGCAATGATTTATCCGCCGCGTTCAGCATGCCGCTCAAACTTAAAAGTCCCATCAAAACCATTCTGCCTAAAACTCTCATCACTGGATCTCCTGATTCTCTTTCTTTTCGGGCACTAAAGGAAAGAGCAATCGATTCATCTCTGTTACAACACCCATATAGGCTTTGCCTGGACATAACGTACCATCACATTCTTGATGTCCACGGATTCCTTTCATTTCAACACCTACGCCTTGTGCTTTGATCGATTGAACGAGACTTGAGTTTTGATCTTTGAGATTGCGTGCGAGCGAATAGACATACAAGAGAGCTTCGGGAGGTGGAACTTCTTCTTCATACATCCCCGCAGTTTCAACACCGATAGAATTAGGGTTTCCAGCCTTTTCTTGATTGTTAGGTCGAGCATGCGCGCCCTGAAACCAAGGATCCCGCCCTGCCTGAATTCTCCAATTTTTTTGACTCGAATGAATCCCTACAAAAAAATGAGGCCCAATATCCGACCAAAAATATTTTAGATACTCGGGCGATCCTTCTTTGAGATTTTCAGGAGGTGGATTTTTGGCATTGGCCAAACGACTCATGTGGTCTCGTTGGCATCCCTTGACATCAAAATCTTGGCGAGAAGCCGTATGATGAATAACGAGATATTCAATTTTCTCCATCTTCTTCATGCTTCCTTGAGGTGGGAGCAGACCATTTTCCTCTCGCGAGACAATTTCGAGTTCTTTACCATTCAGATAAATTCCATTCGCATTCAGATACCGAACAAACTCGATCGCCTTCTTTTGATTCCAGTTCTTCTTCCATTCGTCGAGCTGTGTGGAATCACTCAAAAAAGTTTGTCCACTCGGCGCATTCGCATTTGAGGCCGGAAGAGTTCGTTTTTCAACTTCTTTGATGAGCTGCTCTGCACCCGCTGCCGGCGCTGGAGGACATTGAACAGGGGCACTCTCTCGTGCCAGCTGCTCCACAATTTCACTCAGCCTCTGAGGAAGCCTCTCTTGCCGAAACCACCGAGAACTTGCATTGGGCTCACCCTGAGAATTTTGACCGGTGCGAAACGTCACATAGGTCGAATAAAAGCTCTGAATTTTATTGCGAAGAGCTTCTGAGGACCCAACGGGAAATTTTAATTCTGGTATCTGAGCGACAGAAGTTTGAGGGCTCTGCGCAACAAGACTCAGCATCTCTTGTTTCCATTGCTCTCGATTTGCTAAAGACGCTTCTGAAATCTTCTGAACAACACGAGTATCAAAATCCGAAGTCTGCGCGTCCAAAAGAGGGGCGAGCAATCCGAAGAACATGAAGGATACAAAGAAATTCGCCCGTCCTAATCCTAAAGACATCTACACCTTTCCTTGCAAGGGCCGGACCGGCTCATAAACCCCTTAAAACCCATCAAAATCGCATTTTAAGCATTCAGTTTCATAGACCCCATGCCCAAAAACCCTTAAGATTTTAAGGCATGAAAGCCTCGATATTGAGCCTTTGGATTTCTCTCGTCTTGGCCCTTTTAGGGATCGGATTTTTGTGGATACTCGGAATGTCAGCTAAGATTTTGGCCTTCGCATTTGGCTTGGCCTATCTGTTATTCCCATTTGTTCGCTGGTTTGAGGTTCGCAAAATCCCTCGGGTGATGACTATTTTGAGCATCACATTCTTCGGAGCTTTGTCTCTCGTGGGTCTTACACTTTGGATCGTGCCTGTTTTGTTGACCGAAATCATTCATCTGGTGGATCGAATGCCCAGTCTCCTTCAAGAAGTCTTCACTCGACTCCAAGCGATGGCGGTAGAGCATGGGATCCCATTTCCCCACAGTTTGACGGAGGTTCTCGGCTATATTTCGACCAATCTGAGTGATTTGAGCAGTTATATTGTCAATCCCGCCCTCAATGTAGCCAAGTCATTGGTTTCAAATTCAACAGCGCTCATCTTGGGACTAACAAATTTGATTCTCTTTCCGGTGTTTTTTTTCTTTGTCGTCTTAGACTACGAAAAAATCATTTCGAGTTTCAAAAAGGTCTTTCCAAAATCCACACGCATTCATGTCGATCACTGGCTCAAACGTGCGGATGAGATTCTCTCCGGTTTTATCCGAGGCCAGTTCCTCGTCTGCACATGCTTAGCTCTCCTTTACGGCTTGGGGTTGAGCCTTGTCGGCATCCCCTTTGGCTTTGCAATTGGACTCGTCGGAGGATCTTTGAGCTTTATCCCTTACGTTGGAGGAGCCATTGTCGTCGCCACGAGTATCATTGTAGCCATTGCCACGGGAGAGCCTGCAACGACTTATATCTGGATCGCGATTGTCTTTGCACTCGTTCAGAGCCTGGAGAGCTTTATTTTGACACCACGACTCGTTGGCAAACGATTGGGTCTCAGTTCTCTCGAATCAATACTCGCCGTCATCGCAGGGGCCAACCTCATGGGATTCATCGGAATGATTTTGGCGATCCCGTTGGGTTCACTCTTAAAGTCGGCGATTCGAGAAGCTCTTCGCCTTCATGAGAATCACTAGCCCTCCAAAGACAAGTCCGAAGAACCACAAGAGTGGAAACGATTGAGTGTCCGACGACGAATCTCTTTCTGTTATTCGCATCAACCCACAACCCCCGCTCATCGAATTTTCTGCTCCACCACTCGTCACGAGAGCTCCCCCTCCTGCTCCGTTACCGATCGTCACGCCCGCAAACGAACTCGTTGCGGAGTAACTGACGACATTGGATTCAGCGCTGGAGACAATCTGTGCGTTATTCTGCAAAAATTCAAAAAGCTCTTGGGGAAGTAATCCGAGCGCATTGAAGTTTTCGGTGTGGATCGAAAACAAATTGAGGACGAGGTGGGCCTCTCTTGCGATCCAGACTCCCGACGAATCAATATCTACGAATTCATCACGAGGGGCCTCAAAGCTCACTTTGGTTTCACAAGTTTGAGAAATCTCTTCGAACGGATAGCTGACTTCGATGGCTAAGGAGACCTGATTTTCAGAATTAGGCGAAGAAATCGTATACTCTACTTTTGGTTGGAAAGGATCTGCGTCCGAAAGTGAATTGGTCGCCGCAAAGGATAATGCGGCTTCGGACTGCAGATCCTGATTCACACTCGGCGCCAAGGGCTCAAAGCCCGCGGACTTTGAGGGCTGTGCGAGCAGAGGAACCACACTCAGAGATTTGACGATTGTGATTGGCGCCTTCACCCCTGAAGGCAGCTCCACAAAACCGGGAGTCTCTGGATTCAATATCGTTGCCCACCCATTCTGTGACGGACACTCAAGTCTCACTTTTGTTTCAAACGTCATGAGAGGAGAGCTTCCGTTCACATCCTCACTTGTGACATAGATATCTTGAATTTCGGCCTGGGGAGATAAATTGAGAATGGTAAAGATCACGGTTAATGCGACCAAGATTTCGATGAGCGTAAACCCCCTCGAATTTTGAGTTCTTAAAAGATTGAACCCCATAGGACATCCCTCCCCATGCGCTCTGTAACTGCAATTGACATGCTGCGGCGATAATCTGGAAGGTGCTTAATTTTATTTAGGTTTATTTGACAACGAATGGTTACAGTGAAGAACTTTTCATAAGTCAGGACCCAAAAAAGTCACGACACGCCGAATCAAGAGCCCGCGGGCCAGCTCAAGGAGCCGTCTACCTTAATCTCGGCTGAATAGCCTCCAACGCCAAGCGCTCTGCCCTTTCGATCATAGAGAGGGTACTTGTGAGTAATAAAACTTTTGAGATTACCTCTGACGGGAAATTTTTGAAAAAACCTGAGCGTCTTCCTTTCACTTAAAGCCTGGAGATCCCCCTCCAAAAAGGAATCGGCGACTTCTGGGACAAAGAGATCTTGGTCTTTTTTACCAAGAATCTCCCAAGACTTGAGATTGAGAAGCTCATGAAAAGCTCGATTGACGAATGAATAGGAACCATCTGGCGATTTGATCCACATGGGGGTTTCAGAGCTTTCAACGAGAGAATCCTTCAGTGCGAGAAAGTTCTGCTTGTCCTCTTCGACCTGTTTCTCGAGCGTAATATCAGAAAAATAAGTGACCAAAGCAGATTCAATTCGAAAAGTTCTCACCCGAAACCAGTAAACCTTACCCGCGATGACGTAAGATCTTTCCGCTTCCATCGAAACACCAGAGTTCCAGACATTGAGATAGCGTCTAAAAATAGCTTCGCCTTGCTCGCCTTCCATTTTGGATCTGAGACTGTGACCCACCCAGGTATCGGCCGTGGTTTCGAGAAGATCTTCCGCTACAGAATTCATATACCCACACTGAAGATCACTGATCTCTGTCTGATCATTAAAAATGGGCTCAAACGCCATGACCCCCTCCTCGCATATGTCGAGGAGCCCTCTCAAGAATCCATACGTCCGAACCATGAATCTAGGATTCTTGGAACTTTTGTCCGAGACAAGACTTTCTCGATCTGACCAAGGTTAGCAGGTAAAGTACACGTCAAGGGTTCGTAAACTTATGATTTCAGTATGTTTTATCACAAAAAACGAAGAAGACTGGATTGAAGAAGCCATCCAGCATTTAAGACCTCTTGTCTCCCAAGTTGTTGTTTACGATACGGGTTCGACGGATCAGACAGTCCAAATGGCGAGGCGCTTGGGTGCCGATGTCATAGAAGCCGCCTGGCCTGGAGACTTTTCTACAGCTCGAAACGAATCCCTCAAACTTGCTTCTCAGCCATGGATTTTGAGAATTGATCCCGACGAAAGGCTTTCGCCACTCATGCAGGAGAAGATTAAAGCTTTTGTCAGTTCCGCGCCCGATGATGTTCACGCGGTTCAATGCCTCACCCGAAATTATACCAATTCGCTCGAAGCCATAAGAGATGAGGGCTTTCAGCTCTGTTCCCCAGAAACTCCAGAACTCATATGGGCTCGCAGCTTCAGAGGATACTTAGAGATGGGATATACACGTCTTTTTCGCCGTCGGGCAGAAATTCAATTTGTGGGGCTCGTCCACGAAGGGGTCGATCCAACGGTCCAGGGACGGATCGAGCGTCGAATGGATATTGTATTTCATCACTATGGAACAGATCCCGCGCAGATTCGCAAAAAACAAAAGCGAAAGCAGTACAAAGAGCTTCTTCTCAAACAAACACAGCGTGCGGAGTCCAATTGGTTTGATTGGCAAGCGCTGGGGCTTGAGTTTCTTGAAGATCAAGATTTTGAGAATGCGTCCAAATATTTTATGGGTGCACTCCACAAAACGGATTTTTCTCCCAATCGACTCAATTTGCTTTCCAATTTGGGATGGTGCTTTTTGCAACTCGACCAGTTCAAACCGGCGCAAGAACATCTGGAACTTGCGCTCAGCATCGATTCTGAGCATCTTTCGAGTTTGCTCAATTTGGCCGATCTCCATTTGAGACAAGAGCAACCGTCTGCGGCTCTCAAAACATTGAATCAAGCATTAAAGGCGCACGTCACATCCCCGCTTCTCTGGAGAGCATTGGGGCAAGTCTTTGGAAAACTCAATGACTGGTCGAGGTCCCAACAAGCGTTTGAAAAATCTCTCAATCTCGCTCCTGACTTTGTCGAAGCCCGTGTGGATCTCGCCATTTTGCTCAATCATCTCGATCAAGCCGAAGCTGCTCGCAGCCAACTCTCGGAAGCCTTCAAAATTGACCCCCAAAACACGAGAGCCCTTAAACTTTCTGAAATTCTTACTTAAGTTTTGTTCGTAAGAGCTGAGTCACTTCGTACTCAATCACGACTTCGCCGGTTTCTTGGCAGATGATTTCACATTCGTTTTTTCTGAAGACAACTCCTTCCCGCGATTGATGAGGCTGGTCTTCATAGGTTCCGCGAACAAAACAGCTCTGATCTCGCATGACGGGCTTCAAAAACTTTCCCTTAAATCCTCGAGCGCAAAGAATTTCCTTAAACGCAGCCACCTGCAATACCGCCTTACTGGCCATCGATATCACCATCAGGCCTGGTACAGTGCCTGCCGGCATGACTTCGTTTGAATTGCTCCCGCGATGAACCGAATTTCCGTCAAAATGCTCAGCAAAGACGTCGACCAACTCTGAAGGAATCTTAAAGATTGCCGTCTCAAACTTTTTCAGCACGACTTATCATGTTTTTAAAGCACACGATCTGGCAACGATAAAATGATTCACTCGTGTCCAATACGGACGCGGCATTTAATGATAGAGAGGACACTCATGCAGATTTCACCCATAGGTTTTATCAAAGCCCCGTTCAAAGAAAAATTTGGAGTAGCCCGCCAATCTCTTATGTTGACCGAAGCCCATGGCATTTTGAAATTAAACGATGATCCAAATTTAGAGATGGCGATCACTGGGCTCGAAACATTTTCTCACCTCTGGGTGATTTTTGAATTCCACAAAAATGAGGGGCAGGAGTGGCGCCCCCTCATCACACCCCCCCGACTGGAGACAAAAGATCGTGTCGGAGTGTTGGCTTCTCGATCTCCCCACCGCCCAAACGCCATAGGGCTATCGGTATTGAAAATTGAAAGAATTGATCCGCATGCCCCTGGTGGATCAGAAATTCATCTCAGCGGCCTGGATCTATTGGACGGAACCCCTGTTTTGGATATCAAACCCTACCTCCCCTTTGCCGACAGTCACCCTCAGGCCAGTGCGGGGTGGGCTGAGGGTGAAATCAAAAAATATCATGTCACGTACTCTGCCAAAAGTAAGAAGACACTCGAGGAGATGAGGGACCCACAATACCTAAAGCTCCTTCACCAAATGCTAGAACTCGATCCTCGCCCCACCTCTCAGCGCAGCGCTCATCCGATCGAAGCCCAGTCCAGTGAAGGTCGACCTTATGCGTTTCGCCTTCTGAACTTTGATATTCAGTGGGAAATCCGCGATCAAAGTATCTACGTCGTCGACGTGATCAATCTCTGAGGCTTTAGGCCCGATGGTCTCACTTACCCAAATAGCGGGTGCGACTTGCTTGAGTGCATTTGGTGGCTGTGGGTGCCGCTTGATCAATTGCGTTCAACAAGCCCTCATAGATCTCTCTCGTTTCTGGCTCGGCGATGATTTCATCCTTCGCATTGCAGGCAGCGGCCTTTAGCTGTGTGAGCACTTCAATGTCTTTCACTGCCTTTGCCTTCGCCCAAAAGTTCTTCCAAAACTCCCGATCCACCTCATATTCTTTCAAGTGACGCTCAAGAATGAGCTCTTTCACCTTTCTCAAGTACTCTCTCCCCTGAGTTTCACTGAGGCGATCCTTATAATATTTTACGAGAGAGACATAATCGACCTCATACGGATCTTCTCCCCTCGGATGTACGACAAAACTAAGACTCATCAAAGGCGCAGAACGTCGCTGATCGATCAGGGGATACACATTCCCCTTTTCATCTCTAGCTGCATAGAAAGCAAACAGGGCATGCTCCATTTGGGTCACCGAACGAGCCAGTCGATCCAAATCACAAAATTGAGTCCATTCAAGCAAAGCCATCTTCGAAATAAACCGAGCCACACGAATGGAGCGCTCATTGATGGAATAACCCGAGATATACCACGCACCAAAACTCTTTATAGAATTTCGCGATCCACCTGCCTTAGCGACATCGATGTAATAAAGCGGCTTGGATTCCATTTCAACGGCCAACATATGAATCCTTCCGGCTGCAGAAACTTCCATCCTGATAGAAGCTGTATTTTGAAACAACCCAGATGCGATGATTTCGGCAGACCAAGCGTTCCATAGAAACTCAGAATATCGAGAAAGAATAATCGCCTCTGCACGACTTTGATGGGATTCGGTGAGAAGTGACGTCAATTCTTTAATGACTTGAGCCGCCCGGTAGCTTCTGTCCCGAATAAATCTAAAGGGACAGGTTTTTAAACAATGGAGGATCTCAGCATCCCGCACCTCAGCTGAGACTTCCTTCAACTTTGCAGTGAAATTCTCAAAATGAAGCGCCAACTCACCATCAAGCTTCATCTCTTCTGATTTATCCGGTGGGCTGTACGCCCTCTGAGCCCAAAGATTGGTGGAGAGTACAAAAAGACTCAAACTCAAAACAAACAGACGTTGAAGCTTCATGGCTCTGACTAGAGCTCAGAAAAGTTCAGTCATCAACGACTCTCAAAATTCGAATCCATGATTCTGAAGACAGTCAGTATTCGAATGCTCTCCAGTCACTCAAAAAAAAAGCCGCTTGGTTTCCCAAGCGGCTTTTTATTTTAAGGTGCATCGTCCTACTCTCCCACACAGCTTCCCATGCAGTACGATCGGCGATGAGCGGCTTAACTACGGGGTTCGGAATGTGACCCGGTGGAACACGCTCTCCATTGACACACCAAATCGAGCTTCGAATATTCGAAGATCCATTTGATGGCTCAAAGCTGATTCCACTTCAGCCTTGAGCCCTTTAAAAACTGAAGAGATTCTCATTCCATTTTTCGTTCTAACTTTATCGTCCTAGCTTCATTATTAAGATTCTTTTGAAAAAAGAATTAACAATGCTTGATATTCTTAATTGAACACTCAGCTTTAAAATTGGCCTATCGAAAACATCATCCTTACGGATGAACTGATTACTTTGATTTTCGTTATGTGGCCGTCAAAATCCTTCAAGAATTTTATGACTAAGCCTCACGGTCTATTAGTAATGGTAAGCTCAAAGCCTCACGGCTCTTACACACCCATCCTATCAACCTCATGGTCTATGAGGGACCTTTAGGGGACCGAAGTCCCAGGGATACCTTGTTTTGTGGTCGGTTTCACACTTAGATGCTTTCAGCGTTTATCCGATCCGAACGTAGCTACCCAGCTAATACCATTGGCATGATAGCTGGCACACTAGAGGTTCGTCCTTCCCGGTCCTCTCGTACTAAGGAAAGCGCCACTCAAGTATCCTCCACCCACTGTAGATAGGGACCGAACTGTC
>CAZUTA010000027.1:0-21935 GCA_964622975.1 uncultured Bacteriovoracaceae bacterium
CATGGTCACTTGTTTGGTCAGAGGATTGGTTGTATCACAATTTTTGATACACTCGTTCTTTGCCTTTTTGATAGCTTCGATTTTTTCATTGTAATCCTTTCTGGCCTGAGACATACAACTCTCATAGGTATCAAGGATTCTTCTCAAGGCCATGCATCTCGCCTCTTCGCGGGCCTCATTGCAGTAGATTCTCATACAGGAGATTTTTCGATCGGCGGTGTCTCTGTCTTTGCATTCACCAAATTCTAAATCCGCCAGGCTAATCAGCGATCTGAGCCGATTAGCTTCACACTGTGCTTTCGTTGTCGTGAGATTTGTTTCGTTGGCGGTGGTATCTGTTTCGGCTTGGCGTTGGCAGCCTTCGATGCAAGCCGTATAGGGATCGCGCGGGCGAGGATCTTCTGTCAGAGCCGCCACAAAATCGTCCACAGAATAGACCTCTTTGGATGAGTCGCATGACTCCTGATCCTGAGCGGCGGCGGTCACCACCGTAGGGAGACCCAGACAGAAAAAAATTTTTAAAATCAACGAATAGGCAAATAGGGGATGTGTCATTGAAGTCCCTGAAATGCAATGGCCGTGCCCGCTTTGAAGACAAAATGTATTCGGCTGAGAATCGTTTCTTTCGTGCCCTTGGAGTGAGAGACAGTTTTGGGTGCGAGCTCTATGCAGGACTGTGCATAACACCTAAGAAACTTTGCCTCCCTAATTGAGGTTGGGTTAGGGTAACCCCCAAAATGTCGAATCCGGTAAATCTCGTTCAGCTACAAAATGCGGCAAAGTCCTTTGGCTCAAAGACACTGTTTGAAGAGGCCACGTTCTCTATTAACGCCGGCGAGCATGTAGGAGTCATTGGCCCAAATGGCGCCGGAAAGACAACTTTGTTTAAGCTCTTGGCAGGCGAAGAAGACGTCGACGATGGAAAGGTCGTTCGCTCCCGAGGTCTTTCGCTTGGTTACCTCAAACAACACGACACATGGAATCCCGACCAAATCTTAGAGGACTATCTTTCGGAGGGTCTCAAACTCCCGATTTGGGAACTCAAAAAACTCGGCCTGGGATTAGGCCTCAAGGACCAGCAGTTTGGCGCTCCCATTAAGAGCTTGAGTGGAGGTTATCGAATGAGGGCAAAGCTCCTCCATTTGTTAGGGGAACAGCCCAATCTCATGATGCTCGATGAGCCGACCAACTATTTGGACCTGGAGACCTTGCTCGTGCTCGAAGAGTTTTTGCAGGATTTTGACGGAGCGTTTTTGTTGATTTCGCATGATCGAGAGTTTTTGCGTCGCACGACGGATCATATTCTCGAAATCGAGGGCGGTAGTTTTGTTAAATACGCCGGCAATATTGATGATTACTTTGAGCAAAAAGAGCTTTTGCGCACTCAACTCGAAAAGCGCGCCATGACCGAAGCTGCCAAACGCCAAGAGGTTTTGGATTTTGCGGCACGATTTGGTGCCAAAGCTTCAAAGGCTCGTCAGGTTCAGAGCCGACTCAAATCTCTCGATAAGATGGAGACGATTGAGCTCAAGCCTTTGCCCATCTCGGCAAAGATTCGGATTCCCGAACCCGCTCATACGGGTCGAGTGGCGATTGAGGTCAAAGACGCGGATTTTGGTTACGGCGAAAAAGTCATTTTGCAAAAAGTAGACGCGCAGATTTTGTCTGGCGATCATCTCGCGGTCGTTGGCTATAACGGGGCGGGTAAGTCGACGTTTCTCAAGAGTTTGGCCAAGGAGATATCGACGTTATATGGGGATATCGAATTTGGATATCAAGTGACGACTTCGTACTACGCTCAACACGTAGCCGAAAAACTGAAGCCCGAAGAAACCGTCCACGACGCTCTCAAGCGTGCGGCACACAAAGAGGTGAGACCTCAAGAAATTTTGGATTTGGCCGGTGGTCTTTTGTTTCAAGGCGATGACGTCAAAAAGCAGATCAAAGTTTTATCGGGAGGCGAGAAGGCGCGCGTTTCATTGGGGCAAATATTGCTTCAAAAGGCTCCACTCCTCTTGCTGGATGAGCCCACCAACCATTTGGACTTTTATACGGTGGAGTCTCTCACTCAAGCTCTCGAGTCCTACAAAGGCACGATCATTTTTGTGAGCCATGATCGAGGATTCGTACGTCGAATTGCGACAAAGATTCTTGAAGTTTCGAATGGTCGAACCACATTTTATCCAGGCACTTACGACGACTATGTTTGGAGTGTTCAGCAAAGACAGCATTCGGGATTTGTTCCTCCTGAGCCGGCTACTTTTGCACTTCGCAAAAAAAGTGATCTGGTAGAAAAACCTCAAGTAAAAGCGCCGGAGTCTGTGAACTTTGTGCCACCTGCAAGGCCAATTCCTATCGATCGCGAGAAACTCAAGGACCTCGAGGCAAAACGGCGAAACTCAGACAAGGCATTGCAGGACTTAGACAAAAAAATCAAAGCGCTCCAGTCGCGACTTCAGGAGCAGGGCGAAAAACTCTCTGTTCTTAAAGGCGATGAACTCGCTCATCTCTCACGGGAGCTTTCTGCGACTCAACGCAAAATCGAGGAGCTCGAAGCCGAGTTCATGCGCACGATGGAAGATCGCGAAGTCTTTTTGAATCAGATCGAACAAATCAAAAAAGGTGCTTAAGGATACAAGAGGGTTTTGATCCAGCGGTGCCCCTTTGCCTGATAAGATTCTCGCTGATGGAGTCGGCCGATTTCGGCCTGCCAAAATTCAAATCGAGTAGGCTTCAAAACAAATCCACCCCAGTTTTTGGGACGCGGCACGGGTTGATCTTTAAATTTATGAGTAAAAAACTTCACGCGCTTCTCGAGATCCCGGCGATGATTGAGTTTTTGACTTTGCAGTGAAGCCCAACCCCCAATCTGACTCTCCCTGGGGCGAGTGGCCCAGTAGGCATCCGAAATTTTGGCATGAGCTTTTGTGACTCGACCTTCGATGCGAATCTGCTTTCCGAGGCGTGGCCAAAAGAATATGAGAGCGGCATGCGGCAGTTCTTGGAGTTCGCGTGATTTGTGACTTTTGTAGTTGGTAAAAAAGTGAATCCGCTCAGGGATTCCGACATCTTTATAAAGGACAATCCTGGCGGAAGGGCGGCCATTCTTTTGAACGGTCGCTAACGTCATAGCATTGGCTTCGGGTTCTCGGCTCTGGTGAGCACTGCGATACCAGGATTCAAACTTCTTCCAGGGCTTCATGCTTATTCTTTTTGCAAAAGACAAAACCGGGAGCAAGGAGCGTTTTGTCGGGAGTGGGGGAGATAGGGCTTTCCTTAGACTTTGCGTTCACGGTAAAAAATCTCTCGTGCTGCAACGACTCAGGAGTTCTTTAGCGCTTCAGATCCTTTGCGGGATATTGGCCGGTCTCGTTGTGGGGCCATGGCTCGGTAATGATGCTATTGTTCTGGGCGAACTCGGAAAAGTTTTTATTACTCTTATTAAGACAGTGGCCGCGCCTCTTGTTTTTTTTGCGATCTTAGATGCCCTATTGAAAACTGACTTACAACTCAAGAACGCTGGTCGATTGTTTTGGATTGTCGGAATCAATGCTGTTTGTGCGGGGGCGATTGCGCTGACGCTGACAAACTATTTTGAGCCAGGAAAACACTTGGATATTTCGAGTTTTAAAGCGACGGGGACTGCACCGACTTTCATCACCGAGAAGTTTGACTTTATCAAAACTCTCAAGGGTTATGTTCCCGAGAGCTTCATCCAACCCTTTGCCGAAAACTCAATTATCATGATTGTCTTGGTCGCCGTTTTGTTAGGCTCAGCCATTCGAGTACTTCGTCGTGAGTCGTTAGCCGACACGGCAGCTTTGAGAGCATTCAATTTGATTGAAGACTTGGTCTCGGGGGGTTTTCGGATTTTGGAGCGACTTCTTCACTGGATTATCAAAGTCACTCCATATGCGGTCTTTGGAGTTGTGGCTCGCACCATCGGAGAGTTTGGATATTCTCCCCTCAAGGGGCTTGCGGCGTATGTCTTTGTAGGGCTGCTCGCTTTGTCGCTGCAACCTCTCCTTGTTTATCATACGTGGATTCGATTTGTGCGAGGCTGGGCCCTTTCAAAATTTTGGAAGGCAGCACGCGAGCCGGTTCTCTTTGGAGTGGGGTGCAATTCGAGTTTGGCCACACTTCCACTTACTCTCAAAGCTCTCGACAGTTTGGGGGTTTCCAAAGCGTCATCGCGACTCGGAGCTTGTGTGGGGACCAACTTCAATAATGATGGGATTCTTTTGTACGAAGTCATGGCGGTCTTTTTTGTGGCGCAGTTTCATGGATTTGAATTGAGCCTCATCGACCAGCTTCAAGCGGCCTTGATTTGTGTCGTCGCCGCGATTGGGATTGCGGGTGTACCCGAGGCGGGCATTGTGGCTCTTTCCTTGGTCTTGACCACAGTCGGCTTACCCCTCGAAATTCTGCCTTTGCTTCTGACGGTGGATTGGATTTTGGCTCGAGCGCGCACCGTGGTAAATGTGCTTGCCGATATGACAGTGAGTGTGATGCTCGACAAAGGTCGCAAAACCTTATGATTCAAAAACTTTGGACTATTCTCAAAATTCCGGTCCTAGTCACCTTGGGTGTTGTTGCCTTGGTGGCCGGTCTCAATGTCATCGACCATTTTTTGCCGGACAAAAAAATCGGAGATGTCGAGCTTCAGATTGATCCGCAGGGATACACCAAGATCGATTGGCGCCTGCTCAGAGAGATGGATTACAAAACCGGTGACGCCACCGCGAGTCTCAAAAATTTGGACGGCCAGCAAATTCGAATACCGGGCTTTATCGTACCGCTGGAGGACGATCAAAGTCAGATCACAGAGTTCTTATTGGTACCAAGTCCTCAGGCCTGCATTCATGTCCCTCCGCCGCCACCCAATCAAATGCTCTACGTCAAAATGAAGGCGCCCATTTCATTTGAATGGGGTTATCGAGCCTATTGGGTGATGGGCCGTTTGCACCTCAAAAAAGTAGATAGTCCCTATGGACTCGTCTCTTTTGAAATGGAAGGAGAGGGTGTCAAAGTTTATAAGAAATATGAGGACGAACTTTAAAGGAGTTTTATGAAGATTGTTACAATGATCGGATTTTGCCTGATGGCGAGTTCAGTTGTGTTTGCGGGAGAGAAACATGCTCATGAATCTCACGAGCATCATGGTACGCATGAGCATGGAGTGGCCGAGCTTCTCATTGCGGTAGAAGGCTCAGGAGCGACAGTCATGATGAAGTCCCCCACCGAGACGGTTTTTGGATTCGAGCATGTAGCCAAAACTGCCGAAGAAAAGCAAAAAGAAGCGAAAGTTTCCGAAGCTCTCAAGAATGAGCTTCAGTCTGTTTTTGTTTTGGAGGCCGCTCTTGAGTGCCAGTTCAAAAACACAGCTCTCAAAATTTTGGGAGGCAACGAAGGCCATCGAGACCTGCAGTCTGAATGGCAGATCTCTTGTGCAAAACCTCTGACAGGGACTCAAGTTGAGTTCAAGTTTTCTAAACTCTTTCCTCGAATCCACGAACTCCGTGTGACTTTGGTCTCCGATCAAAAGCAGATAGAGCGTGAGTTTAAACGGGGCAACGGAAAGCTGAGCTTTTAAGGCAACGGATTGAACGCGATTGATATTCACAATTTAGATTTTGGTTACGAGAAGTCGTCAAAGATTCTGCAGATTTCACATTTGCAAATCCCGTATGGGCAAAAGGTGTTTTTGCAGGGACCGAGCGGCAGCGGCAAGACGACACTGCTCGGACTCCTCACAGGAATTTTGAGCCCGCAATCGGGACGCCTAAAAGTTTTGGATCAGGATCTGACGGCGCTTTCTCCTTCGGCCCGGGATCAGTTTCGTGCCGATCGAATGGGGTATATTTTTCAGCAGTTCAATTTGATTCCTTATCTCAATGTGCTCGAAAACATTTTGCTTCCTGTGTGGATGAGTAGAGCTCGCAAAAAGAATTTGGGAGCACTGGATGCCGAAAATGAAGCCTCGCTTTTGGCGCTGCGGTTGGGACTCGGGGACCTTCTGCAGCGGAATGTTTTAGAACTCAGTGTCGGTCAGCAGCAGCGAGTGGCGGTGGCGCGTGCTTTGCTTGGAAAGCCCGACCTTGTGATTGCGGATGAGCCCACTTCGGCTTTGGATGAAGATCGCCAAGAGGAGTTTGTCGAGCTCTTGCTCGAACGAGTCAAAGAGAGTGGAGCCACATTGATTTTTGTGAGCCACAATCAGCAGCTCGCAGAGTTTTTTGATCGTCAGCTATCGTTATCGGATTTGCAGCGAGGATCTGCTTCATGATTATAAAAATGGCGCTCAAATCCCTCAAAAATCGATGGGCCACGAGTGTGCTCAGTGTTGTTTCGATTGCTCTCGGAGTCGCTTTGTTTTTGGGGATTGAGCGGGTTCGCCTGGGAGTGCGAGAGAGTTTTTCAAGTTCCATTAGCCAGACCGATCTCATCGTTGGCGCTCGCGGCGGGTCCTTGCCTCTCGTGCTCTATACGGTTTTCAGAATAGGAAATGCGACCAACAATATTTCGTATTCTTCCTTTCTCAATTTTAAAAACCATCCTGCCGTGGAATGGGTTATTCCTTATTCTCTCGGAGATAGTCATCGGGGTTTTCGCGTCGTCGCCACTGATGCGAGCTTTTATGAGCATTATCGGTTTCGTGGAAATTCAAAAATTGAGTTTGCCGAAGGCGCCTCTCCGCAAGGGATCTGGGATTTGGTGTTGGGATCTCAGGTCGCGCAAACATTGGGGTACAGCGTCGGCAGTTCTGTGGTCTTGGCGCATGGGATCTCAGAAGAAGCCTCGATTTTTGAGCACGATGACAAACCCTTTAAGGTTGTGGGAATTTTGAAGCCCACATCAACTCCGATCGATCGCTCTCTTTACATAGGACTTGAGGGGATGGAAGCGATTCATAGCGATTGGCAAGATGGGGCACCGCCAGCCAAAGCAAAAGCTCAAAAAATTTCAAATGCAAAAAAATTCGAGATTCATCAGCTCACTTCCTTTTTGCTGCGCGCCAAAACAAGGATTGATTCGCTGAGGCTACAGCGAGAAATTCTCGACTATCCCAAGGAGCCCTTGATGGCGATTATTCCAGGGGTCGCCATGGCGGAGCTTTGGTCAGGGATCGGATATGCCGAAACGGCTCTTCAAATTGTTTCGAGCTTTGTGATTTTGGTCGGGATCTTAGGCTTGCTGACCAATCTTTTGACTTCATTGGATCAACGGCGCAGAGAGATGGCGATTTTGAGAGTCTTAGGACTGGGTCGTCGTCGAATGTTGGGACTGATGATGGTGGAGACTTTTATTTTAACTGTGGCAGGGATTGCTGTCGGGATTTTTGTCTCATACGCTAGCCTTTGGGGTGCTCAAAATTGGATTCAAGAATCCTTTGGGTTTTTTCTGCCCGTGGGGCCACTGGCCAAAAATGAAATTTGGTATCTCTTAGGACTTGTCACCCTCGGAACCGTCGTCAGCGGGATTCCCGCATGGAGAGCCTATCGAGGCTCACTTGCGGATGGATTGCAGCTCAAGATTTAATTCAAACCTAAAGGCTAGAAGCAGAGAGTGTTGTCTGAGGAGAGTCTTCTGTAGATTCTAACTTGCGCCCAATCTGCATCACTGCATTGTAGACTTCATCAATGACGCGAGAAGGTGTCGAAGTCCCTGCTGTGATCCCCACATGATGAACGCCGATAAACCACTTTTCTTCGAGTTGATTGGCTCGTTCAATATGAAAATTCTTGAGACCACGATCTTCACAAACTTTTTTGAGTTTTTTGGTATTCGAAGAATTATACCCGCCAATCACAATCATCATATCGACTTCCGAAGCGAGTTTCTCGACGGCAATCTGACGATCCTTCGTGGGTTTGCAAATCGTATCTACAAACTTCACGTCCTTGAGGGATCCATCAGGATTTTTTAATTGCTTAATCTTCTCCACCAAAGGAGCGACGGTCTTAATTTGATTGGTCGTCTGGGACACAATTCCAATTCTTGGTTTGTCTTCGAGCTTATGAAAATCATTTTCATCATAAATGACCACATAGTCTTTGAGATCCGTGACGATGCCGCGGACCTCAACGTGATTTTCTTGACCGATGACGACGGGGTAGTAACCTTCTTCAACAAGGCGCCCCACAGATTTGTGAACCTTCATCACGAGCGGGCATGTGGCATCGTAGACTTTAAAGCCTCGATCCATCGCTCGATTGATCACTGATTTTGCTGCACCATGAGCGGTGATCATGACATTTGGAGTTTTGATTTCGGCTTCAACCGAATCAACGATTTCGATTCCCTTCGATTTGAGTTCATCGACGACCTGAGGGTTGTGCACGAGTTGTCCAATGATAGTTAGATTTCCACTAAACTGTGGATCCATCGCTTCTTCGATAGCGTCCTCAACTCCAAAGCAGGTTCCCAGGGCATCGGCCAAAGTCACTTTCATGGGATCCACCCTAATAGAGGGGTATAGGTGTCGCAATAGACAATACGGCCAATTGGCCCTGGGCGAAATAACTTGAGTTTACGAGGATTTACGATAATCGGTTTTGGCGCTGAGTTTGCAGTTAAAGAGTGTTGTGCGTCTTAAGGTGTGCCCATGGACCGAATGATGAGTCGAATCCGAATTTTTGTAAGCTCCCTCTTTTTTGGCCTGTCGCTGGTGGTCGTGCACCTGCAGCCAGTGGAGGCTGAGGTCATTGAAACTCTTCAGAAGAGTTTGAGTGCAGATGAAGCTCTTGTCGCGCGGGTGGGGTACTATGGATTGCTTTGGATCGATCCGGGTCAGGTTCGATTTGTCTCTTTTGATCAAACACAATTGGTCGATGGAAAAATCTTCCCCGCATCGCAAAAGGCGGAGATTCCCTCGCAGGTGACTGTCTCTCAGATCGAAGTCTATCCCTTTGAGATGAAGAATGTTCATCCCGAGATCTTTGAATTTTTCTTTGGCACGCCGGTCCCCGTCTCAGAAGAAAAATTTTGGAAGTATTTTGGAAAATCTGGGCCGATTGTAGCGCCGCTAAAAACCGTCATTGGCAATTCCGTCATAGCGCCAGAGACATCAGCGTCCACAAAAGTTGCAAAACCACCTTCGGTGTTTATCAAACCTGATTACAAATTGTTTGGTGGCGCATCTCTTTTCAATTTTGGATTGGGGATTTATTACTCTCAAGCCTTGCCCGCGACTCAGCCCACATTAGAATGGTACTGGGCACTCGGTTCCGCCGGTGGAGCACTTTTGTTGAGCGTGCCCACGGCCTACTTGGCATTAAAGTTTTTAGAGGTTCCTTGGGTGAATCAAATGCTCGATGGCGAAGGACGAGAAGTGCTCATGGCAGGACCGCGACGCTCGCTCGTTGTAGGATCTTCGGCACTGATTGTAGGTACGCTGGTCAATTGTGGCCTGTTTATGAGCAATCTCGCCGAAAAATTCTAAGCAACACCTTTTTTGGGACAATCAGAGTTCAATGGGCACTCCTGGCAGAGTGGGCTCCGTGCTTTGCAAATTTTTCGTCCATGCGCGATAAGCCAATGGGGGAGTTCGACCCAAAACTCTTTGGGGACGATTTGATTGAGATCGAGTTCTACTTTTTCGGGATTGGTGTGGCGAGAAAGTCCCAAGCGAAAGGCGAGTCGCTTGACATGCGTATCCACTACCACGCCTTCTGCGATTCCAAATGCATTTCCAAGAACAACATTGGCGGTTTTTCGACCGATGCCTGGAAGGTGATGTAACTCCTCCATCGATTGAGGGATTCTTCCGCCATGGACTTTCATCACTCCTTGAGCCATTCCAATCAAGCTCTTCGTCTTGTTTCGATAAAATCCAGTGGATGCAATGAGGGCTTCTACGTCTTTGGATTTTGCCTGCGCGAGTGAAGCAGGATCAGGATATTTTTTAAACAGCGCGGGAGTTACTTTATTGACCCGTTCATCGGTGCATTGCGCACTTAAGATCGTGGCGACGGTGAGTTCGTAGGGATTCTTGAATGTCAGCGAGCATTTTGCTTCCGCATACTCTTGAGAGAGAATCCGAAGAATCTCGCTTATCGCTGGCTTTGCAGGAATTTTTTTATTTTTGGGAGTGGCCATGTGTTAATCACTTGTTCCTTCGGAAAGAGCGCCTTGTTTGCCATCCACACTCCATATTTGACGTGGTCAAATCCTGAAGTCGAATGCGCATCTGGATTGATCGAAATCAAAAGTCCCTTCTTGGCCCCAAGGCGCAAGGACTTCCAATCCATGTCCAGTCGGTGAGGATTGGCATTGAGCTCGATCACACGGTTGTGTTTGATCGCTGCGGCAATGATTTTGTCCACGTCATACGAGTACGCTTCGCGGGCCAACAGAAGGCGTCCTGAGATATGCCCGATCATTGAGGTGTAGGGATTTTCAATGGCGGCAATGAGACGATCGGTCATCTCTGTCATTCCGTATCTCGAATGGATCGACGCAATCACAAAGTCGAGCGACTTCAGTGTCGAGACAGGATAGTCGAGTGCACCATCTTTTAAGATATCGCTCTCGATGCCTTTCAGAATTTCAAAATTTTTGGATGTCTTTGAGATCGCAGAGATTTCGCCGTGCTGCTCTTTGATCATTTTGTCCGTGAGACCGCGTGCATAAAATGCAGTTTGCGAATGATCAGAGAGCCCCATATAGCTCCAACCTCGAGACGCTGCCGCTTGCGCCATCTCTTCGAGACTGTTGAGACCGTCGCTCGCAATCGTATGCAAATGAAAGACCCCCGTGAGATCCGAAACTTCTAAGAATTCATGTCCCTCGGATTCTGCGATATCAAGTTCTCGCGCTTCGGGAGGATGGAACTTAACTTTGAGGGCTTTATAAAATTCTTGATCGGTCGTGGCCTCAATCTTTTCAATTTTCAATTTTTGTTTTGCGGCTCGAGCTTCGAGGCTCTTCCAGTGAACTTCACTCGACGTCGCTTTGACGAGAGCGGCACCTGCAGTCGATGACGGTACGACCTCGATAATGGTCTGAACACCGGATTTGAGATGAGCTCGGATCTCAGAAGAATTTTTGTTGGCAGAAAATTCTTTGACGGGAAGTTTGTCGATGAGATCCAATGCTATTTTGACAGAGTCCGCGGCGAGGATCAGTCGCAGTTGCTCGACAATCTCACTGCGTCGTCCCAGATCACCCGAGGCAAAGAGACCAATTTTGAGGCGCGCTGCTTGAGCAAGAATATCGGCCGTAGAATCAACAGCATCACACAATAGAACTTTGCCCTGCCGGCTTTTGATCGCCTGAATCTGTTCGAGCACTTTGGTTTGAATTTTGGGCCCCATCCCCTTGATCGCGGAGAGGCGATTTTCGGTACACGCGTACTCGAGTTCGCCCAAAGTCTTGATTCCAAGATCCTTCCAGAGCTGGGCAATTCGCTTAGGTCCCAGGCCCTTAACCGGTCGCAGCTCAATGAGGGTCATCGGAAACCCCTGCACGGCTTTTTCGAGTTCATCGGAGTTTCCGGTGTCCAAAACTTGCTTGGCTAAAGTCAGAGTGCCTTTGCCGATTCCTTTGAGTTCCGTGAGGGTGCCCGACTTTACCTGAGCGACGAGGTCGTCGTTTTCGAGCCCTTCGAGAGTTTCTGCCGCATTGGCAAAGGCTCGGATTTTAAAAGGGTTTTCTTCGTGCATTTCTAAGAAAAAAACGAGGTGCTGCAGGTGCTCAATGAGTGTCTCCTTAAAGGGAGGCTGCAGTGGCTTTTGTCGGGTCGTCACCACTCCTTTATTGAAATAAAGCGTACGGTTTTCAAGGAGATACTTAGGGCCTCCTCAGAAGGCATTTGCAGGCCTCAAGAGGCATATTGAGTGCTCCAAATAATGGACGCCTCGCCGGAATTGCTTTAGATCTTTGTGATGGTCAAAAAGGGTAAAGACGATCTTCCAGAGGACCTTGAAGGAGCTTTGAAAGCTCTTGAGAAGGCTGTGGAGAGATTAGAAAAGCCAGACCTCCCCCTCGAAGAGTCGATCGATTTGTTTGAAGAGGGAATGAAGCTTTCTGAAGTTTGTTTTTCGCGCCTCAAAGAAGCTGAGAAGAAGGTGGAGATTTTGATGAAGAAAGTCCCTCAGCCCAGCTCTCGAGAAGATTTTGAAGTCAAAGATTTTGAGGAGGCTCATGACTCCTAATTCTGCAGCGACTTCCATTCCCAATCAGGGAATGGATTTGATGTCCTTTTTAAAAGATCAGCGCGTTCTTTTTGATTCGGCAATGGACGAGGTTTTGCAGACATCTTCTGCCTCAAAGTCCGAGAAGATTTTGGAGGCTTCGCACTATAGTTTGTTTTTGCCCTCCAAACGCATTCGACCGTTTTTTTGTTTAGAGACTTGTCGCGCGTTGACGGGAAATGATCAGGCGGCCTTACCTGCGGCGATGGCGCTTGAGATGGTGCATACTTATTCGCTCGTTCATGATGATTTGCCCTGCATGGACAACGATGATTTGCGGCGGGGCAAACCCACCAATCACAAAGTTTTTGGCGAAGGAACGGCAACCCTTGTGGGAGATGCGCTGTTGACTTTGGCGTTTGAAACTCTGGCAACACGAGGTCAGGTGTCGAACGATATCCGAGTCAACTGGGTGAGAGAGCTTTCGCAAGCCTCCGGAATGAACGGAATGGTTTTGGGTCAGCAGTGGGATATGGAACCCGTGCGCGAATCTTCGGTAAAAGCTCTCGAAGATTTGCATCGCAAAAAGACGGGCGCTCTTTTGGCTGCGAGTGTGGTGATGGGTGCACAAGCCGCATCTGCTCCGACAGATATTATTGAGACACTCAGAGAATTCGCGCTCGATATGGGATTGGCGTTTCAGATTCGAGACGATGTGCTCGATGTTATTGGGGGCGTCGATATCGGAAAGCCGATCAAAAGCGACGAACGAAATCAAAAGCCCACCTATGTGAGTGTCCTCGGACTTGAAAAAGCCGAAAAGGCAGCGGATGAATGGGCGATGCGAGCCTTAAACAAACTGAGAGGTTTGAGATTGCCTCACCCCAGTCGGCTCGAAGAATTGACCCGATTTGTGATCGAAAGAAAGGTCTAAAATTTATGGCAGAAGAAGTGACGTTGGAATCCCTGAAAACTAAATATCCTCTCACCACGAGCATTCAATCTCCGGATGACTTAAAAAAATTAAGTCCCGATGAACTCATTGCCTTGGCCGCAGAGTATCGCGAGTACCTGATCGAAGTTTGTTCCAAAAATGGCGGTCATTTGGGCCCGAGCTTGGGCGTTGTGGAACTCACGATTGCTCTCCACAAAATTTTTGAATCACCCAAGGACAAAATTGTTTGGGATATCGGTCATCAAGCCTATCCGCACAAAATGATTACGGGTCGACTCTTGGGATTGCAGCGATTGCGCCAAGAGGACGGAGTGTCTGGTTTTTGCCGACGACACGAAAGTATTCACGACATCATGGGCGCTGGACATGCGGGCACATCGATTTCGACAGCCATTGGTCTCGTCGAAGGTCATCGGCGAAACAACGATCCTCACAAAGTGATCGCGATTATTGGGGATGCCTCACTGACTTCCGGCATGGCATACGAAGGCTTGCATCAAGCCGCCGAACTCAAAAAAGGCCTCATTGTTATTTTGAATGATAACGAGATGAGCATTTCTCCTAACGTCGGAGCGATTAATGCTTTCTTAAGCAAAAAAATGACATCGCCGTTTGTGGCGCGAATGCAGGACGATCTCAAATCCATTTTGTCCAAGATTCCTGTGATTGGCGATGATGTGGTCGAAGTGGCGAGCCGAGTAAAGCATGCCTTCAAAAATCTCATTATTCCCACTGTGTTTTTTGAAGGATTGGGCTTTCGATATTTTGGCCCCCTCGATGGACATGACTTGCCCTTACTCATCGAGACTCTCGAGAATGTGAAGCAACTCAATGAGCCTGTGCTCATTCATATTGTCACCGAAAAAGGCCGTGGCTATCAGCCCGCGCTGAATGACAAAGTCACATTCCATGGTTGCGGTCCCTATGATCGCGAAACCGGAAAGCTCGTCGCCGAGAAACCAGGAACACCTCCTGCGTACACAAAAGTTTTTGCGCAGACTTTGCTCAAGATGGCCAAGCGCGATCCCAAAGTACTTGCCGTTACGGCAGCGATGCCCACGGGAACGGGACTTCAGATTTTTGATAAGGAGCTTCCGACTCAAATCTATGATGTTGGTATTGCAGAACAACACGCAGTGACTTTTGCGGGGGGTCTGTCGATCGAAGGCTACAAGCCCTTTGTTGCCATTTATTCGACCTTCATGCAGCGAGCCTATGATCAGATCATTCATGATATTTGTATTCAAAATCTGAATGTTAAATTCTGCATGGATCGCTCGGGCTTTGTGGGAGCAGATGGCGCCACTCACAATGGCGTTTATGATTTTTCGTTCATGAGAGCGATTCCACAAATGCATGTGCTGGCGCCCAAAGATGAGCGTGAGCTTCAGGAGCTTTTGGTGGCGATGGAGCGCCACGAGGGACCTGCGAGTATTCGCTATCCTCGAGGAAGCGGAGCTGGCGTAGAGCTTTACGAAAATGTGGATGATATTGTTCCGCCAGCTTGGGGAACGGGTGAGGTGGTCTTTATGCCTTCGGCCTCCCAAGAGGATTCACCCAAATCACGTCGTTCGATCCCCATCGAATGGGTTGAACGCGTTGTGAAGGCCAACAAAATATCTGTGGATGTTGTGTTGGTTGGTATTGGATCCACGGTCAACTGGTCAATTAAGGCTGCTGAGCAACTCGAAAAAATTGGAATCCACGCGATGGTGGTCAATGCTCGTTTCGTCAAACCCTTGGATCAGGATTTGTTTCGCCGTGTGGCGAAAGTTTGCCCTCGCGTGATCACGGTCGAGGAGAATGTTTTGATGGGAGGCTTTGGCGCGGCGTTGATGGAATTCTATCAGTCCGAAGGGATTCTCGATGGAGTTAAGATTCGTTGCTTAGGAATTCCAGATCAAATGTATGAGCAAGCGACTCAGGCCAAGCTTTGGAAGATGGCAGGAATTGATGTGGATTCAATTCGCATTAAGGCCTGCGAGCTTTTGGCCGAAGAAGGTGTGGCCAATGCTCGATCTGCGATGTCTACTGCTGCGGGCGCTTGATTTGACGTACAACTTGGGAACCTTTTTGCAGTGATGCCGCGGTGCATTATCACTGTTGGTTACCTCGCGCATGCGTTAGCGGTTAAAATAGAGGAGTGATAAAGCTCTTTGATATGCCGGGGCGCTGCTGGCCCGAGCTCATCGATCACGGTCCCTTTGTGGACCGAAGTGATCTCACCGTGGAGAGTTACTGGCGGACCAAAGGAATGGAGTTTGTCGCTCACCCGGATAAGGCAGATGTTTTGATTCGTAAGGCTGAGCTCATGCCTCCCCAAGAAGAATTTTTTAGGCAAGAAGAGGCAATTCAAAAGCAACTGAGTCAAAGACCTTCTATCTTTATGATTGGAGAGCCGCGAGAACTCGCTACAGGGGCCTATCGATTTGCAGATCCCAGACGATCACTGGTAGTCGCACCTGGAACAGAGTTTAAGCGCATGATGTTTGGCCGTCCGTGGTCAGATCCACAGCTTGATGGTTGGAATGATCGCCAAGATCGATTTGTCTGGATTGCTCGCCCCATTGGACATCGTCTCTCGATCGCACAAAAACTTTTGGAGTGGGGAATTCCTCTCGACATCTACAGTCGCGAGCCTTGGCCATTGCCGTGCTGGAAAGGCCCAGCGCTCGATGACGTTGAGACCGCGCGGGCTTACAAGTACCGAATCGCTTGCGAGAACTCGAACACCTATTTGTATCACTCCGAAAAGCTTTTTACAGGAATTCGCAGTGGATGCGTGACATTCTATTGGGGCGATCCTCAGCTCGATCTCAACTTTGTCGAAGGGGCATTTTTACCATTGAATAGAGACAATCTAAAAAGCAGAAACGATCTAGCGCCTGACATTTTGCAGGGGATGAGTCGGTTTATGTTTTCTCCTGCGTGGGAAGTTTATTCGATTCGTTCGTTTATTGATCATATTGCAGAACTCGTTCGAGCCTGTGATCAGAGTCAACCCCTTCGCGAACATCTTCCCAGTGCGCGCTAGCTCACTGAACTCGACCTTCGATGGCTTTGAGAGCATTGAGATGTTTGTGGCAAGGGCGAGAAATCTGAAGTGTCTGCACAGTCGCAGTTTCGCCTGAGACGGCCGATACGTCGAGTTTGACGAGGCTGTTGACGGCTTTGATTTGCAAGTGGTCGTCGACACCCATGGCATACAGTGTTGCGGCAAAGCTCAAGAGGTGACCCGCCTCGGAGTAGGATCGAGTGACTTGCAAGACGACGGATCTTTGAAGGTTTTTAAATTCAGGAGTGAGTTTAAAAACAGGGCGAGTGAGTTGCGGACTCAAGAGTCCGCGCGGCGCCATCACGATGTCTTCAAGAGAGATAATAGTGTTGAGTGGGGCTGGGCTCAGCTCAGAAGAATAAAAGAAGTTTGCCATAAAATCTCGAATCTCTGCGGGCGCCTTGGCGATTCGAGATGCGGGCATCCATTTTCTGGGATCCACAAAGAGCTGATACCTCTCGACCATTCCGTCTTCAGCAAAATCAATGTATCCCAGTCTCGAAGCCAGCGGTGGATTGGGCTCGCCAGTCAGTGGAAAAAAACTTACTCGCCGTCCCGCGGTCACTCCCATTTGTGTAAAATGCGACTCGACGAGAGTGAGTCCAAAAAAAGGATTCAAATCTTGAGGCAGAGCTCGAAAAGTCTCGATGGCAACGCCGTTGGTCGCATCCTCAAACTGCACCAGAGTTCCCTTTTGTGGGTCCGAGGGAAGAGGCTTTCCAAAGGTCAAAACAAGAGGCTCTGCTTGGAGAGTGCCTATGCCTGCACACAAAATAAGACCCACCATTAAACCGCTGAATTCCCTCATATTTCCCTCCAAAACAGGCTTATTTTTACGAAATCTGACGCGCTGGGCCAAGTCATTTGAGGTTAAGGGGTACATTTTCTTCCGATTTTTATTCGATTTCCGGTGCCAAACCCCTGATTTTTGCCTCTTTTTGGGGGGGTTGTCAGATTGCCTCAACCTTGCAAAGAAGCCCCCTCACTATGACAACCCGTAATCTTATTCTGTTTATTGCAATTATTCTTACCAGTCTCCTTTTGACCTCCTGCGGAGGCGTGAATGTGGAATTCAAAGAAGGCGATCCCATCAAAAAACTCCGCCAGACCACCGAGACCGCTGACAAAATTCGAATCTCCGAAGACGCGCTCAAGCGTCTCGAAGAATCTGTGAAAAAGGGCTCACCGATTTCTGAGGATGGGGCCACAGAAGTCAAACTCGTGGGCGATGACAAAATGGCTCATGAGTTGATCTTGCTCGAAGAAAAGGCCCTCCATCTGGATCAAGCCCAAGCGCTCATTTTTTCTGGAGAGCAGGTGAGTGCCAAATCAATGAGTCAGGCACTCTATCAGCTTTTGGCTGAGCGAGCGCGCGCTGAGAGAGGGCCACTCAACAACCTCAAGGTCACATGCGGAGCTTTGGCTTTGTCTGTCAATCGACCCATTTATATCTATGCCAAAGAATTTGTTTTGGCGGAGGACGAGGTCCTTTCGACAAATGGGCGCACGCTTATCATCGTTGCCGAAATGGCTCGCCTCAACGGCCGCATTGTCACTACACCCCTCAATCCATCCAGTATTCAAGAACTGGATGCAGGAGACCTCAAAATTTTTGCAAAGGTGGTCGAAACGGGTACGAATTTTGAAGTCAATTTGTCGGGCGCGGACTTTTTGGCGCAAGTAAAGCCGGTTCCTTTTGACAGTCTTTCGGATACTGATCGTCAAAATTTTTTGAAGTCAGTTTTGTTTGAAGGGGCTGAGTCTCCTTTGGTGCTGATTGATGAGGGAGCGCCAGAATCATTTTCGAATCCTAAAGAGTTTTCTTATTCATCGGATGATGATTCCAATCCCTATTACTTGGCGTTCGAAGACGCTGTGCTGAACCGAATGAAGCAAAGATCCAATCGTGTCGGCTTCGAAGTCCCCATGATTCCGGGCACTCAGGATTTTTCTCGATTACAACTTTTTGAGAAATTTAATCGGGGAGAGTGGAATGCCTTTGCTCAAAATTTAGAATTGGGATCGGCACTCGGGATTCATCAGTCTTTGGATGTTGCGTTTAGTGGAACGCGTTCGGGAGTGTTTCCTCGGCAGGCCTCTCTAGAACCAAACGTACAAACATTGCGGGTGCAAGTAGAGCGACCCATGGTTCGCTCGGCCACGGGTAAGGTAGCGGGGGGTCGATCGGGTCGGTTGATTTGGGTTCAGGGAACGAGTTCACGACTTGATTTTAGATATTATGCCGATGCCGGAATGCCGAGTCCCGGCTGGATTGAGCAACCCGTCATGTTAAATCGAAAGAGCGCCAATGGCGGTATCAAAAACGCAATAGAAGTCTCAAGCATTGGAAGTGTTGGTTTGGAAGGAACTCTCAGAGTGAGTGCACGTGTAAATCTCAATTGGGTGAACGGAGATTCCACTTACTCGGGCGAGAATATGCAAAAGTTCAAATGGAGAATCTTGCTGAGTGAAAAAGTCTCGGAGTCATATTTGAGCAAGCTCAATTCATGGACCAACCACGGACAAGTGGTGCCGTCGAAGGAGAGTCCGACGAGTCGAACAGAGCTCCAGGCCTGGAGCTCTGGCTATGCGGGCCAGTGGTCGCTCGTTTGGTCCGAACTCAAGTCCCAAAACCTCCCTTATTTTGACGAAACTCAAGCGCCGTTTTCGACCTTCAAACACCTCGCCGACCTTCATGAACAAGCGGGGAGGAGATAGATTTTGGGGCAATGCCCCATGGATTCTGTTCAATTTGACGCTGATCGATTCTTGATGAGAACTTAAACAGGTTTTGAACTCGCATGATTTTCAAGCATAAAGATTTGTAATCTTGAGGCTTTTTATAATGCTGAGCTTTGGATTTTGAGTTGCTTGTGCCTATGTTTCAATATTGTGCATTCCTTAAGATTTGAGTTTTCCTGCCGAAATTCACTATGTGACCGGGGGCGGACCAATACAGTATATGGCAGCGCATTACAGCACGAAGCTGTGGCGTGCCTACCTTGGTTATCTTTCCAAGTACTATGACAAATCGATTTTTTATGAAACCTGTGAAGAACTTGGAATGCCGACAGAGTACATACTCAAAGACGACAATTGGGTATCGAATCAATTCACTTTAGATTTTGTAGAATCTCTCAAGCGTAAAACGGGAAATCAACTCATCGCGCGCGATGTTGGGCGACACATCGTGACGCCTGATAATTTAGGCCCGATTGAATACGAGCTGATCCAAAGTCTGGCCATTCCAGCACTTGTGTACCTCAGGCTTCCCGCCGAAATTAAGTGGGGCAATAGACTAGTCGATATCAAAATTACCAAATTTCGTCCCGGACACGTCAGGTTTTCAATGGTTCCAAATTCCTTAGAGATTCCCAATCGAGAGGTTTGCAACAATCTCATTGGATCATTGGAAGGGACGCAGAGGGTCTTTAATCTTGATTCTATTCATGTCAAACACGATAAGTGCATTCACAACGACGCGAAGGAGTGTGAGTTCGAGATTGTATATTCGGCCCGAACTCTGTGGCTCAAGCGACTTCGAAATTTTGGTTTGGTTCTTGGGCTTGCCTATCTCGGAGTTCGAGCGCTGGATTGGATCGCAGGTTCCAAGGATTACTCAGGCAATATCACTAACATTCTTTTTTTGGTGAGCTATCTATTCTCACTTGTTCTGTTGCAGATCGGTAAGAGCTATTTGTCCTTAAGGCGGCATATTAATCAATATCACGAGCAAGCTCATCAAAAGTCTCAGGCTCTTCATGAGAGTTATCAAAAGCTCGAACGGAGATTTCAAGAGAGTAAAACTCTCAATGAATTGAGTCTTGCATTGGTCCGTCAATCAGACTCTCGAGGCGTCATTGATACTTGCCTCAACTCTCTGACCGAGCGCCTGAAGTACTCTCGCTGCCTCGTCATGATGTTGGATTCTTCGGGGTCCAAATTGCAGACAGCTGCGTTCAGGGGATTCGACTGGGCTGCTGATCGAATGGGAAAACTTTCCTTCTCGTTTGAGAAGGGGAACATTCGACCAGGGTTGTTTGCTGATATTCTCGCTCAAGGGGAGACAAAATCCATCTTTGACGTTCAGTCTTTTCAGAAAGGACTCAAAGAAGAGAACCGAAATCTCATTGACGCTCTAAAAATCAAGGGCCTCATCGTTTGTCCTTTGCAAGATGAGATATCTAAATTTGGTCTCCTCGCTGTTGGATCTGCAGAGGGCGACCGGGCACTTAATCAGGACGATGTATTCCTTCTCGATCAAGTATCGCGTGTAATGTCTTTGTACTTCAAGAATGTTCGAACGCTTGAGAATGAGCGAAATGCGAAGAATCTTTTTGTAAAATATGTGCCAGCGGTAGTTTTGCAGAGTCTTGAAGGTCTCAATCAGGATTCACTCCGCCCAAAGACGACAAAAATTACGTCGCTGTTTGTTGATATGAGAGCATTCACCGCAACTGTTGAAACTATGAATCCTGATCGAGTAGTAGATTGGGTGAATCTCTACTTTGACTTCATTACTGAGTGCATAAGTTCGGCAGGAGGAGTGATCGACAAGCTAGTGGGAGATGAGGTGGTGGCGTTCTTTCTACCTTCCGAAGCAAATCAATTTAACTCGTCCAGAGCTGGCTTGCAGGCTGCAGCACGGATCATCGGGGGGTTCCCTTCATTCAATCTAAAATTGCTAAAACAAGGATTTACGTCAATTTCTCTCGGGATGGGGATCTGCTCAGGCACGGCCGTATTGGGCAACATGGGGAGCTCGCATAGACAGAATTACACTGCAATAGGGGATACAGTAAATCTAGCTTCTCGTTTACAGGGGCTCTCTAAAAACTATTCTGACCAGTTTGGAGCCCAGGCCTCAGCAATATTGGTGGGCACAAGAGCAACTTTTGAAGAAGGAAAGCTACAGCTTCGAACTCACGCATTGGGCAAGCACACAGTGAGAGGGAGAGAGAAGGCCGATGAACTCATCCTCGTCAGTGCGCCGGAACTAGACACAATTGATCTGAATCTGCATAAGCGGGGACTTTCGTCGTGATTCATCGAGAGTGGTCGCAGTTGAGTGCTGAGATTGACAGACGACTTCTAGATCGCGTGAAGAACTCGAGGGAACTCAGCCTAAAAGTACAGCTCATCCAATCTACGAGCCTCTCTCTGTCGGCTGAATTATTGGACTTCACTGCGACAAGTGCACGTCTTTCTATACTCTCTGAATTGGATGGGGTACCCGTACCTCATCGGTTGATCGTTATGCTCGGGAAGGCAAAGCTTGGGGAGATAGAGGGACTTGATGTCGTACGATGGGATCCTAAGGATAAGGAGCTGGTTGTAGCCTTCGATCAAGGCAAGGTTAGGAAGGGAGCTCGAAAGACTCCTAGAATACGAATTAGATCGGACGGGGTCTGGAAATTACAGATGACAGCTAAGGACCCCATGTTTCCCACGGAGTTTCTCTATTTTTCAATTTTGGATGCGCATTCGTCAGGCATGCGATTGGAAACCTCGTTGCGTAATAAGCATTTGCTTCAGGGCGCTCTATTGAAAGGGTGTACAATTCTTTTTCCTCGTGCAGAGACGTTGAGATTCACATGTCAGGTGAGAAATATTCATCATAAAAATGGCCGGCTGCACTTAGGCGTAGAATTCTCCAAACCAAATCAAGAACTTCTCGACTGCCTAGGGCAGATTGGGCTTTTGCTTCACGAAGTACCGCCCGATAACAGAATTAAGGATATCGTCGAAGAGCTTGAGAATATAGGCGATGAGTACAAGTACTTGTGTAGGT
>CAZUTA010000027.1:21945-24572 GCA_964622975.1 uncultured Bacteriovoracaceae bacterium
TCTCTAGAGCCTTTAGATTGGACATCATTTCTACGCCTGTCGATTACCAAAAAATATTGGAACTTAGATTGAAGGCCTATGAGGCAGTTGGAAAATTGAAACCAGGCACTACGCATTTACATATGGCAGATGAGTTTGATCAACGTGCCACGATTATTGGATTGAGATTAAATGGAGAAATTGTGGCAACAGTTCGGTTAATTCGGGCTCATGCTCCGCAAGATATTTTTCCATTTGAGGAGTATGGATTGAACTACAAAATTCCTCCGAAAGTCAGATTAGTTTCCTGTGAAATTTCAAGAATGGCTGTGGACCCAGAAGTAAAGGGAACTGATTTGCCCGCCTCACTTGTTAAGTTCCTTTTTGATTTATCACTCAGAGCGCAGTTTCATTATCTCTACTGCCTGTCGACAACTGTTCTGCAGCCTGTGTATCGTCGATTTGGATTTAAGAATGTGAGTGATTTTGTAGATCACCCTGTGCTTGAACATTCTAAAATGGGACTTATGATTGCTTATCCCCAACAGTTGATTAAGGGCCGTGGGGTAAGTGCTTTGGTTTGGGACCATATGTACAAGGATGTCATTACCGAACTGGACGCCATGGGAATGTTGCCTCACAGGCCCAATCGACGGTGGCTTCAATTGAAAAAAAGGTTTGAGCAAAATCTTCTGAAGCTTAGAGCGATTTTCGTAAAGAGAAAGCCCAAGGCTTAGGAATCAATGCCCCAGTTTGTGATCGATACTTCTGATAAGTTTCTGCATGGGCGCCGGATAAGAGAGCGGATTCTTCATCTTTGATGAGCTTGATGTAAGCTGCGAGCATCAGGAAGCTGGTCAGGCTGAGGGCCCAGCTCTCTGCCGTAAAGGGTGCTGCCATCCAAGTCAGAATATAGGAGAGATAAAATGGATGCCGAATAAATTTGTAAGGTCCAGTGGATCGTATGGAGTTCGTTTCTAGTTTAGAAAACGCGACGGGTAATGGATTCTGCTGATTGAATCGCAGAGTTATCCAGAATAAGACTGCTGAGAGAAGACACAATACGAATCCCATGATCTGCAGAACGAGAGAAGCCCGTGGCGAAAACAAAATTGTTACAATCTGAATCAAAGCTATGACGGCAGCAATACTCTTCAGCTGGCGCATCTTGGGAGGAAGCTGACCTTCATTGCGAAAAAAATTTTTGAGAGCCCAAGAGAACGCAGCTACATTCATCAAATAGATAATGAGGCTGATCCAAAAGAGAAACTGAGAAGCGTCTATCATCCAATCTCTTGGTAAATTTGTCGATAAAGTGTACCAGCGGTGGAGGCGGCGTAGGCGAGATATGTCCACTCATTCTCAGTCAGATTGGCTCGATCCAATACTTCGAGAATGTCAGCGGCATGGCCCACATCGGTATCGCCATGGCCGAAGGCAAACATCACTTGGTCTGGTTTTAGGCTGAGGCAAGACATGAGCGTTTCCGCAACTTTTCGTCCATAACTCGCTCCAAGAGACTCAAGCATCATGGCAATGCCAAGTCGTGCGGCAGGCATATAGGTTGAAACAAAATAATTGAAAGCGATGTAGGCAGATGTGGCCGCCGTCGGAAATGTCTGAGGAGCTTTGGGTCCTTGGTATCCAGTTTTTTCGAGATCCGTGAGGCACCACTGCCAATGTGTTTTTTCTTCTTCCGCGTGGCGCAACAAATAGGACTGAATTTCCCAATGGTGACTCTGGCAAGACGTAGCAGCGAGGGCAAAAGTGAGTGGGCTAGTGCGTGATTGGTGATAAATGGAGATCAACGCGCGGTGGTAGTCATCCATTGTCACTGTTTTATTGAGAATCTTCGCAATCAGCTTTGTTTTCGGAAAAGCCTCGGCCTCCCGTTTAACCAATTCCAAGAATTCATCACGACCGCTGGACGAAGCTGTGATTCTAAAATGAGATGACGAGTCATAGTTTTTGGCGACCTGCATATCTCAATGATACTGGAATGTTGGTCTCGATTCTAAATTTTTTGACAATTGACGCGGGGGGTCGCCCGATCAAAAGCTCATTTTATAGTCGAGTTGCGCCACAAACACTGCGAGGGAGTACTTGCCGGCAAAGGCAGAGCGGGCAGTCGAGAGGGCGGTGTTGAGTTCGGTGGTGGAGGTGCGGCTTTCGTACTCTCCATAATTGAGGGCGAGACCCAGGCTCTGCTTGGCCCATTCATAGGTCACGCCGCCAGCGTAGCCGATATAGTGAGCGCTCGGTGGCAAAACTGGATTGGGGTTTTTGTTGCGAGTGGTGGATTGATCGATTGCCATCCCTAAACCTGTGCGAAGTTTACGCTGCGCACCCAGTCTAAAGGTGTACTCGCCTCCAAAATGATAAGTCGAACTATTGCGATACTCGAGCGGCGTTTTGGTGGCTGCCGGACCCAAAAGCCCGCCAGCTGCAACGACTGTGGCATTGCTTTGATCCAAAACAGGAGCGTCATACTGAAGCGACGAACTCATCGTGTATTCATAAGTAAATGTGGTCAAAAATGTGTCGGGGAGCCATTCATACGTAAATCCAGCCTGAATTTGCGCAGGCAATGTCACATCTTGTGTTGTCGAAATGGGAGTCTCCGTCGCACTCAAAAGAGGTGAAGTAAG
>CAZUTA010000028.1:0-23924 GCA_964622975.1 uncultured Bacteriovoracaceae bacterium
TACTTTTAGCTCTCATATGGATCTCAACATTTATTGTTCAAGTCCCCCTCCACAATAAATTACAATCGGGTTTTACGAAGCCCCTCCATCAAAGACTGGTCACCACCAACTGGATCAGAACACTTTGCTGGTCTGGTCGCGGAGTCTGTTTGCTGACTCTAAGCCCTCTTGGTATTTTTTGAGGAAAATATTTCTTCAATGGCCTTGGCTCGATACTCGAAAATCTCCTGCACATCTCGAGTGACCCACTCGCCCAACAAAAAATCTCCTAGAGCTCCTAAGGGGACTCGATAACGCACGCGATCTGTCATCAAAGTCCCGTGAGCATCTTCCACGAAAGTGTGCGTATGATGCCAAAGCGAATAAGGACCCTTCTCTTGAAAATCTACAAAACTATCTGGGGGATTCCATTCGATAATTCGGGTTTTCCAAAAAACGGGAAGACCGTGAATCTGAAGTCGATATTTAAACTCAGTGTTAAAACCAATCTTCGGGCTCGATTGGCTCAAGATTTTGAATTTGAGCCACGGGGGGGTGATTCTCTCAAGGTTCTTGGCGTCCGAGAAAAACTCAAAAACTTCGTGTCGGGGCCGCGAGATCCGCTGCTCTGTTTCAAAAATGCGCTCTTTCATTTTATATAAATCCTTAAATTCACTATACTTTTGGGCGAGCAAAAGAAAAGGCCAGACTCACTAAAAGAGCTTGGGAGACCTCTCAACAAAATGTATTGAGTGAATATGAATATTTTGAGCGTGAATCTTACGTCAGCAGAAGGCCCTGGCCGCCTTGTAGAATCTTTCAAAAGCACGGGCTTTGCTGTCATTTCAAATCATGGAATTCCCAAGCCACTCATCGAAAAAGTCTATTCCGAATGGGCGACATTTTTTGCTTCTCCCTCCAAATTTGATTTTGTTTTCGATAAGCAGTCGCAAGCGGGTTACTTTCCCTTTCGCTCCGAGAACGCCAAGGACAACCCCATCAAAGACTTGAAAGAGTTTTTTCATATCTACCCCGGCTACAACCTTCCAACGACTTTTTCTTCGGCCACAATTGAGCTCAGAGATGCGCTTCTGGATGTGGGACAAAAGCTTTTGACCTGGCTGGATGAAGGCTCCCCCACAGAAGTCCGAAGCAACTTTAGCGTTCCACTGAATCAAATGGCTTACCAGTCAGACAAAACGTTGTTCCGAATCATTCACTATCCACCCCTCGAAGGGAACGAAGAGGGTGGTGCGATCCGAGCAGCGGCCCATGAAGACATTAATTTGATCACTCTACTGCCTGCATCGACAGAAATGGGACTCGAAGTCAAAGACTCGACAGGAGCCTGGCACGCTGTCCCAGGAAATTTTGGAGATCTTGTGATCAATGTGGGCGACATGCTTCAGGAGGCGAGCGGTGGATTTTACAAATCAACAACTCACCGAGTCGTGAACCCCAAAGGCGAGGCCGCCAAGCGCGCTCGATACTCTATGCCAATCTTCGTGCATCCACACCCCCAAGTTCGACTTTCCCAAAAGCATACCGCTCAATCCTATTTGGACGAGCGTCTCCGAGAGATCGGACTCAAGTAGAGAAAGGGCGCTCACCTTGTCAGAGATCATCAAGCGAAAGATCGTCGATTACCAGTTCATCATCTGGGACTGGAATGGCACGCTCCTCAATGATTCCCAGCTCGGCGCTCAAGCCGAGGCTGAACTCTTTAAGCGCTACGGACTTCCGGCCCAAACGCCTGAGGAGCGGCTCAAAAACTTTTTTATGCCCATTCAAAAGTATTACGAGAAAATGGGTTTTGACTTTAAGAAGCATGATTACGACAAGGTTGCCGATGAGTGGTTGGAAATTTATGAGCAGCTTGCCCTCCACGCACATTTGTTTGATGGCATATCTCAATTGATCGAGGAGCTTCATCGATTGGACAAGCGCCAGTTTGTTCTCTCCGCCGCTCCTCAAGATCATGTGCATCTGATGACCCGAAAGCACAACCTCTCTCCCTATCTTATGGCGGCTTACGGTCTCAAAGATAACAGAGCAGAGAGCAAGCTCGAGAGGGGACGAGAACTGGTCAGAGACTTTGGAATTCCAACGGAGTCCACAATACTGATCGGAGATACGACTCACGATTACGAGGTCGGCAGTGCGCTTGGAATCGACGTTCTCTTAGTCTCCGATGGACACAACTCCGCTGAGGCTCTACGCGAAGTACATCACAACGTGATTTCTCGATTTGCTCTGCACTGATTTCACTAGCTGAGTAAATTCGGGCCCAGACCTTGAGGAGATCGCAGGCTCAAAAATTCTGCGCGAGTCGCCGGCTCACGAAACTGGCCTAATAAACAACTCGTCACCATAACGCCCTGGGTCTTTATCCCGCGCATATTCATACACGTATGACGAGCCTTAATGATCACCCCAACTCCTTGGGGGTGGAGATGATCCATGAGCGAATGAGCGACTTCTTCAGTGAGCCGCTCTTGAACTTGCAAGCGTCTCGCAAAGCAATGAACAAGACGACCAATCTTTGAGAGTCCGACTATTTTCTTATCCGGCAAATATCCCACAGTCGCCGTTCCATAAAAGGGCAGCATATGATGCTCGCACAAACTCCAAAATTCAATGTCTCTCACTATCACCATCTCGTTGTACTTTTGGTGAAACACGGTGGACAAAATTTCCTTAGGATCTTGCTGGTATCCTGCCGTTAACTCCTTCATAGCCTTCACAACTCGATGAGGAGTTTTGACAAGCCCCTCGCGCGAAGGGTCCTCTCCAATATGAAGGAGGATGTTTTTAACGCCTGCTTCTGCCTCGGATGTTTCGACTTTAGTTTTTGATGCGGACGTTGGCTTTTTCTTCATGAGCGCTTCCTTCTAAAAACTCAATAACTTCATTTCGAGAGCCTTCAAACACTATTCGACCTTTAAGCCTCTCGCGCGAATAATCATAGAGCCTGTCGTAGTAAGAAGTCAGAAGATTATCAATCCAATCCCGGTGGCTTTCCCCAAGCGGGTCTTTAAAAGCCTTCTCAAGCTGCTCTTGAATCTCCGCGTACTTGAGCCCACCCAAGCGCTTCTGAATTCGCTTGAGATGTTTTAGATAGACCTCAAGAACCATCTCCGCTGAATTATGTTTGAGAGGCTCCAGAACATATTCTCGGTAGAGATTCTCAAGCCGTACTTCTTGAGAGGCTGTTAAAAAAACAGCAGGAGCAGAATCCATGAGTTCATAAAAGTGAAGCGGAAGCGCACATTTTCCAATGAGTCGACTCTCTCCCTCGAGCAATAAATGCTGCTGATTTGCATGCGCGCCCGCAATCCGAAGTGCCAATTCTGACTCAAACAAAACCTGCCTGGGTTGGACCGCACCCAACCTCAAGCCAAAACTACTGCCTCTATGATTTGCAATTGCCTCAAGATCGACAAAGCAAAGACTGGGGCTCTCAAACTCGCGAAGCAAGTCGGTCTTTCCAACGCCAGTTCTGCCATGAAGCACATACGCAAAATGATTTGGATTAAGGCTTTCAAAAACTTGAAGCGCACACCTTCTCAGCGCTTTGGCTCCGCCCTGAACTCGAGAAATCTTTGTGCCCGCGTCTGAGAGCCAGCCTTGAGTGATCTGACTGCGCAGCCCGCCTCGCCAGCAGCATACCCAGCGAGCGCCCGCATCGATTGCCCCCTGCCAAGCCTTCACTCTTTGGGCCTTCGTCTCTCCACTCACGAGTTGATGACCCAATTCAAGGGCCTTCGCTGAGCCCTCCTGTTTGTATTTGAGCCCCACCTGATGGCGCTCTGTGTCTCTCAAAATAGGAATATTGACGGACAATGGAATGGGCTCTTCGAGAGCTTCTTTCTCGGAGCGAACGTCGACAATGAGAGGCGTGGTTCGACCGGTGCGAAGCGCGAACTTGAGTTCGTCCCAAACTGCAGAATTAAGATCGGGCAAAAGCTCCTTCATGAGCCAGCAAGTATTCCTTTTTTCTAAGACCCCCGCCGTAGCCTCCCAAGCGTCCACTTGCTTCTAGGATCCGATGACAGGGTAAGACGATCGGAAGTCGATTTGTCGCCATCACTCGCGCCACAGCACGGCTAGCCTTGGGGCGGCCCGATCGGAGCGCCAGATCAGAATAGGAAATGGTCTCGCCAAAATCGAGAGCCCAAAGTTCTTTCAAAACTCTCTGTGTAAAAGCTGTGCCCAAAACTTTGAGAGGAAGCGCGAATTCCTTTCGCTTTCCCTGAAAATACTCTTTGAGCTGCTGAGCGACCTCGCGCTCAAAAGGACTTCGGGCAGTACGCCCCTTAGAACCTTTCGCAAATCCAATACTGACAAGCATGTCTCCTTCAACGCCTACGAGAAGGTTGCCGATGGGAGACTTTATGACAAACTTATCCATCAATTCACCCTTGCAATAACCACTTTCAAATAATTTGTTTCGGGGCAACTAGAAATGACGGGGTGGTCACGATTGGCCCCGCGGACTTCAAGAAACTGCATGCTTCGTTTTGCGCGCCTGGCCACTGAAGCCAGCATCGACAAAAATTCATCCGGAGTCACAAGGCCCGAACAACTACAAGAAACAAAAATACCTCCAGGGGCGAGCACTCTCAGAGCTTCTTCGTTCAATTTAAAATATTTTCGAAGCGCTCTTTCGACATCGGTTCGATTAGTCGCAAATCGTGGGGGATCGACGACAACCATATCTTGAGAGCACGGCTTTTGTGTCAGCAAGTAATCAAAAACATCTGCCTCAACAAACTCAGCTTTTTGAATGGAGTTGAGCTCTGCATTTGAACGAGCGAGCTCAATCGCTGCTTCAGAAGAATCCACTCCTACAACCGAAAGTGCGCCTGCCTTTGCCGACTCAAGCGCAAATCCGCCTGCATAACAAAAGAGATCCAACACACGTCGCCCTTTTGCAAGCGCAGAAACTACGCGTCGGTTTTCGCGCTGATCCAAATAAAACCCCGTCTTTTGGCCGGCTCTCAAATCAGCAAAGTACTTAACGGTTCCCGCTTGAATCTCAATCTTATCTGTGGGGGTCTCACCGACCCACATCTCAACCTTTTCGAGGCCTTCTTTTTCGAGAACCGCTCGATCCGTCTTCACTTTAATGCCCCGAGGGCTAAAGGCCTTTTTCAACACATCCAAAATCAAATCCCGACGTTCAAAAATGGCGACAGAAGAAATCTGAACACTCAAGAATTCGCCAAACTTATCCACCGTGAGACCCGAGATCTCATCCGCTTCACTAAAGACAACTCGAAAGCTCTCCGAAGGACCAAACCCCAATACATTGAGTCGAAGCGAAATAGCTCGCTCGATTCTCTCAGCCCAAAAGCTCTCCTCTACGATGGAAGCTTTTGGATTCCAAGAATAGAGGCGCACTCGAATCTGTGATTTCGAATTGAAAATTCCTTCTGCAATGAAGGACTCGTCTTCGGCCTTAACGACCTGAACAACATCGCCGTCGGCGGGAGTGCCATCGATAGATTGAATGGCATCGGCAAATACCCAGGGATGGCGGCCAATCGCAGGTCCAGCATGCTTAGGCTTCAGTAAAACTTTAGAACTCTGTGTTTTGAGAGCAATTTGCGCATTCATAATGGTTTTGAGGTCACTTCATTCAGCATTTTGTCTAGACCACTGCAAGTGCTAAAAGAAGTGAATGATTCAGTGGCTCAAACATGAAAGTCGGGCGCTCAAGGGCTACCCCATGAAGGATCCCTATGTTCGCGAATTTCCTGTCTATTTGCCGCCCAACTATGATGCCAATCGCAAGGAACCCTACCCCGTCGCTTTTATTTTGGCCGGTTGGGGGGGCAAATCTTGCGCCTACCTCGCCGACGACTCGGCCTTTGGAGTTTCGCTCCCAAAACGCTTAGATCAAGCCATTCTGACAAACCAAATGCCCGCCTGTATTGTGGCGTTTCCTGATGGTTCGTCCAGGCTGGGTGGGAGTCAGTATCTCAACTCACCAACTCTTGGTTATTACTCCGATTATCTTTGTGACGAGCTCTGCGATTATATCGATCAAAGCTTTCACACCTACAGAGATCCGGCAACGCGAGCAATTCTTGGACATTCAAGTGGTGGCTTTGGCGCACTCATTAATGCGGCCTTGAGGCCGGACCGATTTCAGTTTGTTTGTAGTTCTGCGGGAGATTCTTACTTTGAACTCTCCCTCATGCCACTCCTTCGCGTTGTCGTCGAAGAACTCGAACGAACAAAGAGTGTTTCTGCTTTTTTAGAAGAATTTTTGTCCCACCCAAATCCCATGAAGCTCTCGCGAAGCAAGGGCGAAGCGATGATCATGCTGTCGATGGCCCCTTGCTACGCCCCGAACGTCGCCAGCGAGCCGCTCTATGGAGATTTGTTTTTTGACCTAAGAACAGGGGAGATCAACGATGAGATTTGGCAAAAGTATTTGGCGTGGGATCCTTTGCATTTTTATCCCCGACACGAAGAAAATGTCCGTAAACTTAAGTTTGTGCTCTTAGAGTCTGGAAGAAGCGACGAACATGCTCTGCAACTCGGACATCGTCGCCTCGCCAAAACGCTCAAGCAGTTTGAAGTTTCTCATGAACTCGTAGAATATCCCGGAGGACACAGCGGCCACACCTGGAGGTTTCAGGATCGACTCTCTCAACTTCTTAAGCGCATGCCTCTTTAGGTTACCAGGCCGGCTCTAGAATGATTCGCCATTCAAGAGCAAAGACGGGACCCGCTTCAGAAGTCTCTGTCTGACGGAGTTGCCCAATCGAAAATCTTGAATTCTGACGCATCTCTACTCTCGTCAGCCAATCTCCCGAAAACTCAATCGCTTTTCCAAACTCTGTCTTCCCTAACTTTTCGACAAGCCGTGCAGAAAAGCTCTCATCCTTTTTGATTCTCTTCAAGATTGCCGCTCCTTCAGAAACATTGATTCCAGGAAAGAATGAATCAACATCGGAGTTCCACTTCAAAATTTCTGCGATATCCTCGCTTGCCACATCAAAGTTCGCGCGTCTGGGCTCTGAGGGAATATCTCCTGATTTCAAATAAGCATCCGCTACTGTCTCGTTCAACATTTCGACAATTGTGGGATCATTGACGATGATTTCAAAGATGTCTCCGGGGTTTGTCTTTTTTTGGATGTGCTCGAGCGCGCTCTTTAGCAAAGAAAGATCTTGAAACTCTCGTTCCAAACCTCTCGGCAAATCGAGTCGGATGACGTTCTCCCGTTCTGTCAGCTTGAGACGAACAGAAAACTCCACTCCCTCTGCAGAAAAAAAGCCAAATCGAAGTGCGTCTCCGCCCTCTTCCAAGCTGAGACGCCAATCCGTCTTATAACTATCGCCAGTGGTAGATCCGACGACGCTTTCAATTTTTGTCTGGAGATAATGTGAAGTAATCCCTCTCTCAATAGAGGGGCCTTCGCCGCCGACCAATTTTTGCATCAACTGGACACAGCGGTTGCTCCTCCCTTCGACGGCGAACAAACTCGTCAAAGACGCAAAGACAATTGTCCCTATCATGGCGATTGGACGAACCAAATCCCCTCCCGGATCACTCAAACTTCAAAATTTTAAAATAAAAACCCTAAACCCAGAGCCAAGCTACACCGAGATGGGTCTGGATGAAAGAAATTTTAGGTCTGGGAGGGCGATTTAATAAATCCCCACTGTTTAAGTACAAAGTCTTCTTCGGTTTTTGACCTCACCTTTTTGTACTTTGCGCCCCTCGACGCCTGCACTCGGGCCTGACATTGAGGCCAGGTCTCATCTCGATGCACAGCCCCCCCGATCAAGCTGAGATAGTAAGGCTTGGCCGATCGCCCATCCGTCTCTCGCGTCTTCCAATCCACAGAATAGGAAGCGAGACTCCCACAATAAAGTGTTGGTCGGCCTCCCTTAGAACACTCGACAGCAATCTGATCGCAACGCTCATTAGCCTCAAGGCCTGAATGAGCCTCAATATACTTCCAACTCAACTTCCACTGAGTTCGATTTTCCTCGAGCACCGATAATAGCGTCTTCCACAAATCAGCGTTCTTGACGGGTTCTCCCGTCGAAGTAATCCAATTGCGCTTTTGCCAACCCCAAATCCACTGGCTCGCTCCGTCGACCAAATATTTTGAGTCAGAATAAATACTAATATGCGCGAAAGCGCTTCCAATTCTCCTTTTGACTTCTTGCAGACCCGAAAGTGCGGCCAAAATTTCCATTCGATTGTTTGTCGTTTGCGACTCTGCACCGCCGAGCTCCAGAGCGATGTCTTCATGAGGATCGATGATGATTGTGCCCCAACCTCCGGGACCGGGATTTCCGGAGCATGCTCCATCTCCAAATAAAACAATCTCCCTCAATGCCGCACCCTGATCTCTCTTTGCATTTCTCGGGCGGCTTCCTTCTTTTTGATATCGTGGCGCTTGTCGTGGGCCTTTTTGCCTTTGCCGAGACCAAGCAAAACCTTGATGTGTCGCTTTTTCACATACATCTTGAGTGGAATCAAAACTTCGCCCGTCTGAAGCCTTCCCATAATTTTGTTGAGTTCATGGCGATGCATGAGAAGTCGGCGTGTTCGTGTGGGACTATGATTCTCTCGATTGCCGTGAGTGTACTCACTGATGTGGGCCTGCTGAAGCACCAGATCTCTTCCCCGAAAAACCGCGTAGGCATCCGCCAAATTGACCTTGCCGAGTCGACAGGATTTGACCTCGGTTCCTTTGAGTTCGATTCCTGCTTCGTAGGTTTCATCAAAATGATAATTGAATCTGGCCTTTCGGTTTTCTGAAAGCACGTTATCGTTGCTCACCGATTCAACTCCTCAAACAATCTCGGCCAAAGATCCACGGGAATCTCTTCTGCTCGAGCTGTAGGCTTCAATTGAAGCTGATCGAGTACGTTGCGAACAAGCTCAATCTTATATCGGCTCTTCCAGTTGTTGTGCAGGGTCTTTCGCTTCTGGTGAAAGCTCAACTGAATAAACTTGAGATACTCCGGCGATCGAGATTGAAGGATTTGGCGTCTCCGCCCACAGACAAGCTGAGAATCCACTTGAGGCGCGGGCTCAAAAGCGCTTGGAGGAATCACATCGAGGGCCTCTACATCATACTGACCCTGCACCAAAACACTCAACGATCCAAAGTCTCTCGATTGAGGCCGCGCGCAGATTCTTTCGACAACCTCCTTTTGAAGCATAAAAAAGAAATATGGAATCTGAAGCGAGTGCTCACAAATCGATAGAAGAATCTTAGTCCCCGACTCATAGGGTAAGTTTCCTACTAAAGAAAAATCTTCGACAGGTTGGCCCCCCAGCTTAAAATCCCAGTCTACAAAATCTCCTGCCACCACCTCGTAGTTTCGCTTTTTTAGGCTCGCCACAAGAGCTTCGTCTTTTTCGAAAAGAACAAAACGACCAAACTTCTTCTCCAAAAGCTCTGTGAGCTCTCCGTGGCCCGGTCCAATCTCTCCAAACCTGCCTGGAGGCGAAATCAAATCTGCGATCTTTTGCTTTACCTCTTTGTCGACCAGAAAATTTTGTCCAAGCCTTGCTCTCATCCTCGGCTCCCTCGAGCGGGTCGACGAGTGGATCCCACGTCTTCAAAGAGCGATGAGAATTCCTTTCGCTTCCATTTTCTAAAAGCCGAAACTCCCACCATCGCTGCATTGTCTGTACAAAACTGAGGAGACGGAGCGTACCACGCTCTCAGCGAGCCACTTTCCATCAAGGATGCAAGGCGCTTACGAAGTTCTGAATTTCTTGCCACTCCTCCTACAATCGCTACTTCGCGAAGCCCAAATTGAGTGAGGGCCAACTCGACACGTTGCAAAAGGTGATCCAAGAGTGCGGACTGATAGCTCGCGGCCACATCAGCACGATCAAGGGTTTCGCCCTCTCTTTGAAACAATCGCTGCAGTTCACTCTTCAGACCGCTAAAACTAAAATCGAGTCCCGCTACCTTCACTCGTCCAAATCGATACCGACCAGAATCTCCGGATTGAGCCAGTCGATCGAGTTCGGGCCCGCCCGGAAACCCCAAGCCCAAAAGCTTGGCTCCTTTATCAAAGGCCTCTCCCAGTGCATCGTCCAAGGTAACGCCGACTTCTTCAAAATCATCAAAGGAGCGGACGACATAAAGACTCGTATGTCCTCCCGAAACCACCGCCGTCAAAAACGGAAATGTGGGTGAGTTCTCCAAAAAAATAGACTGCAAATGTGAGTGAATGTGATGACAAGACACGAGAGGACGATCAAACAAAAACGATAGGGCCTTAGCCCCCGAGTGCCCGATCAAAAGACAGCCCACAAGCCCTGGTCGATGGGTAGCAGCAAACAAATCAATGTCCGAAAATCCAAGTCCACTTTCATGAAGAACTTTTCGCGTACAGGGAATGAGATTCTTGAGATGCGCCCTCGAAGCCAACTCAGGAACCACGCCACCAAACTTTTGATGAACCTCGTCCTGCGATTGCACGGCCACACTCAAAACTTCTGGTACCTCTCCACCAGATGAACCGCGCAAAACGGCCACCGACGTATCGTCACAGGAAGATTCAAATGCCAGTATATGAACTATTTGTTTGGACATTCGGCGCTGCGTACCTTTGTAAACGCAGCGGCTTCTTTTTCCATTCCTAGCTGTTTCAAGCAAGAAATTTGATTCGCCATCGCCTCGCACTTCATGTCCGACTTGGGAAATCGATCCATCAGGTCCTGGAATTTGGTAATAGCGTTTTTGTACATCTTACGCGCCATAAAACCCTCACCCATCCAAAACAGAGCATTGTCCGTCAGGTCGTTACGAGGATATTTATAAACAAAAGTAGAGAAGAGCTTCTCGGCTTTTTCGAATTCACCGTCTTGGTGGGCCTTAAGTGCATTGTTGTAATCAGCCTCTGGGCCCTTGAGCTCCTCGTCTGTAGAGGCCGCAGCAGCAGGAGCTGCCCCACCCTTAAGGGCCTTAATTTCTCGTTCGGCCGACGCCAACTGAGAGGAGAGTTCTTTGACTTGGCTCCCCAAAGATTTGTTTTCAAATTCAATCGACTCTAGGCGTCCCGAAAAAACGGTGATCTCGTTACGGATGGCTGCCACCTGAGTTCGCATATCTGCGAGACGCTGTCCTTCGAGAAGTTCTCGATCTGAGCCAATGGGCATTCCGCTTTTTTGCTCTAAAAGAGCAGCTCGTTTTTGGAGGTCTGTGACCTTATCGTCTATATCATCTAGACGAGCGGCACAGCCCCAAAAACTAAGCGTAACGGAAAGCAAAATGAAAACAAAAAGAGCTCTCATGAAGTTATTACTTCTTGAGGATCACGAACTCATCGCGACGATTCTTTTTGTAAGAAGCTTCGCTCTGACCCATATCAAGAGGACGCTCTTCGCCCCAGCTCTTCATGTCGAGTCGGCTGCGTTCAACGCCTAAGCCCACCAAATAATCCAATCCCGCTTTGGCGCGTCTTTCACCCAAAGCAATATTGTATTCTGTGGTTCCGCGATCATCACAATGGCCTTCAACCAAGACCTTCATCTTCGCGTTTCCTTTGATCGTCTTTGCGTTCTTCTTCAGCGTGTCCGCGGCAGAAGATGTAATTGTAGAGGCATCGAAATCAAAAAAGATTCGATCCAACGTGCCAAGACCAATCCCAGCAGAATAATCTCCTGAGCCATCTCCACCCGCTCCATTTCCACCAGCGCCCCCTTTTTTGGCGGCACAAGCACCCAAAGACAATCCAACAACAGAGATCGCCAACACTTTCGAAACAGACTTCCAGCTCATTTTGCTTCCTTCCTTCAATTTCTCAAAAACTCACTAAATTTAGCCTCTTATGGCTTCATATAAAGTTAAAGAAAGCCGCTAGGCCTTGTCAAAGCGGACTTTCAAAAAAGCATTTTGACTCCAAGATGAATCGCCCCCAGTCCCACAAACCCCCACTGTCTGAGCGCGCCGGACCGCTGATTGAAGACAAGCCAGAACCAACCCAAAAGAAGCGCCGCCCCAATACTCAAGGGAAGGTGTGGAGCCATCGTCCCGGCGTCAGCGACGCTCAACACCCAGGAAAGCACCTCCCGAAGGATTGACTCGAGGAGCCGCGCCACGGGCTGTGCTACAAAGCTCAAAAAGAGAAGCGGAATCAAAACACACGCAAAGACAACCGAAGCCACAAAATTTGCAACCACCGTCCACGTGATGGAATTGTAAGAAAGCAGAGCTGTGACAAACTGAACACTGAGCGAAGGTATCACCAAGAGCGCCCACCACCGTGACTGAACCGGGCCATTCATCGCCACAATGACTGCCGCTGCCGCAAAGAATGTCAGATAAAAAGAGGGGTCACTCACCACAGTAGGATCCAAAATCAAAAGAAAGAGTCCTACAGCCCCCATTCGATCAAGCGAGGAGTATCGATGAACCCAGGGCAAAAGGCGACTCACAGCCGCCACCGCCAAAAAGCTCCCATAAGCTCGCCCCATCGAAACACTAAAGTTCATGAGCGCGAGAATTCCAAAGCCCATCATGAGCAAGACAACGTCTTTAGTCCGCTCTCCCCACGGATGAGGAAATCTCCAAGTCACTCGACCCAAAAACATAAGGAGAACAAAAAAGAGAGCCGTAAGATGCGAGCCCGATGCCACGAGCAGATGAGAGATTCCGAGTTTGTTAAGCGCTTCCCAGTAAGTCCTCGGAAATCGCGAGCCATCTCCCAAAAATATCGCAAACCGAAACGCTTCAACGTGTGGCAGCTCAGATTTTATCACTTGCGCACCCCAGAGCCGCACGGTCTCAAGAAAAGATCGCTCGCCACTCTTGCTCCACCTTAGTTCTGTGAATTTGAGATAACCCCAAACGGCACCAGCATGACGAAACTCCGCCCTTTGCTGGATGACCTTATTGGCGTCTGCGCGAAAATCCTTAAATTCAACTCTGCCGCGAAACAACTCTCCCACCTCGCAGGGCTTTTGCACGAGATAAAGACCTGAGCGACGCTCGAGCTGAGCGGAACAGGATTGTGCATTCACTTTGATGATCCGTCCCTCGATTTCTTCGCCCGAGGTGGGAACCGAAACCTGATGAAAGCTCAACCAAAAGAGCCCATGACACAATCCAAACGCCATCGCAATCCATGCCACACGACTCTTGCCCGTTGTGCCCCACAAAATCAGGCCAAAAAGGAGAACTCTAAAGTCAAAGCCGTTAGAAACAAAGAGAAGTGAAATCACCCATCCCACAAAGACGGCAAACCATGAATGCGGCACAAGAATGAGTCTTGCAATCTCGCGTCCATGCTTGGACTCTTCAAAAGGAGCCTGTCAAAAAAGCTTACGTCCGAAAGATTTTCGTTACCGAAAATCGAGCTGAACCTGAAATCCCAATACGCTTCCGACCGCACTCGATAGATTGGTTCGGGTGGAGTACTCACCAACCATCCCAAACATCCAGTCCCAGCTAAACCTGAGCTTAAGATGAACCGCCTCGTTGATCCTAAAGCGCGGACCAAAATAAAACTTTGTCAGGGCTGCAAACGACGTGCGCTCCATGAGATTGAGGGGCCGACCGTTCGAATTTAAATAATCTTTTCGATCGATCACAAACGCATAGTGAGCTCCGGCGCCCGCACCCCAAAAAATCGCCTTTGGAAACGCTCGATAGTTAGTAAACGGAATATCCTGCTCGAGACCTAAACTTGCGTTGAGTGCAAAAAATTCGTGAGTGAACAAAATCTCTGGCGTCACCAACAGACTCAAATACTCCGCGTCTTGCCAAGAAAAGTTTTTGATCGTCACGGGCAAACCCATTTGCAGCATTTTGCGCCGTCGCTTCGTCACTTCATCAGCGCCCTGAAATTTATTGGGATGAAACTGAAACGATGCTCCCATATAAGGGTCGGGAACAGCGTTTGAAACGTTTACCAGTCCCCAAAGAGCAAGCCCCATCAACATTTAGATATCTTCTTCGCAAGCCTGCTTTAAAGTCAACCGCAGGGCCTTGAGGACGCGCTCAGATACAAACTTTCGTAAGTCCGCGTCAGAGGCGGCCTTCACCGCATCCACGGACCCAAACTCCTTTAAGAGCTTAATTTTAATTTTCTCAGAAACCCCAGGCACAGAATCCAAGATCGAAATCGAGAGCGATTCATCTTTTCGCTCCCGGTGATAAGTAATTGCAAATCGATGGGCCTCATCTCTTAAAAATCTCAACAAGAGTTCTTCTGCTGAGTCTTCCTTGAGGAGGATGGGGTTTTTTTGATCGGGTTTAAAAACCCGCTCTCGATTCTGCGGATTTAAAGGATCAACGCCTTCGCCCTCACGAGCCTTGGCTAACGACACGACTTCTACTCGTTCATCCCAACCACATTCTTTGATTGCTTGAAGAGCTGAGCTCAACTGGCCCTTTCCTCCATCGATAACAACGAGGTCCGGCAGGTCTTCGACTCGGTGATAGCGACGTGACACGGCCTCCTTCATCGACTCAAAATCATCAACGCGCTCCGCTTTCAGCCGCATTTTGCGATAGCCGGATTTTTCGGGTCGACCCTCCCTAAATCTCACAGCAGAGGCCACCGTCTCTGCACCTTGATGGTGAGAGATGTCAAAGCAGTCCACGACAAAAGGAATCTTCTTTAAACCCAAAAGTTTTTGAAGTCCCCCGAGCGTGCGCTCCATTCTCTCTTCTCTCTTAAACAGAGCTTCCAAGTTGGCTCGCGCGTTTTCTTGAGCAATGTCGACGAATCTCTTCTTTTCCTCAGCCCTCGGCACCACAAAATGTAGTTCTTCGTGGGTGCTTCCAAGTGGAAAGGGCACCAAGACTTCGTGCGGATTGTAGACTTCGGTCGAATAATATCGCTCTGCAAACTCGCTCAATAAGCTGGCCTCATCGAGCTCCACCTTTTTGAACTCAAATGTTCTTTTGTCAAAAATGACTCCGCTTCGTACAAATAAGATAACAACCACTGCCGCATTTTTTTCGAGGCAAATCCCAAGAACGTCTTGATCGACACCTTGTTGAAACTGCTGAACTCCAATGATACCTTGCCCCTTAACGGTTTGTTCGATGGCTTGGATCTGATCTCGCAGTTGCGCCGCTCGCTCAAAATCCTCGGCCTCGGCCGCACGGCCCATCTCCTGAGAAAGCTTCTCGCTCAGCTCCTGGTTTTGCCCGCGCAAAAACAAAATTGCTGATTGCACCAAGGCTCCATAGGCGTCTTGCGTGACGTAGTTCACACAAGGAGCCACACAGCGTTTGATCTCGTATTCCAAACAGGGCCGCGATCGATTGTAGAGCTTTCGATCATCGCAAGTTCTCAGAGGAAACACTTTTTGCATGAACTCCAATGTCGCGCGGAGTCTTGTCGAAGACGAAAACGGACCCAAATAAATCGCCTTATCCTTTTTGATTCTGCGTACGACGTCGATTTTGGGCCACTCAACACTAGTATCGAGTCTCAGGCTCAAAAACCGCTTATCGTCTCTAAGCGAAATATTATAAGCAGGACGATGCCGCTTGATGAGCTCGTTCTCTAAAAGGAGAGCGTCTTGCTCCGTGTGCACAATAATATAATGAATAGTTTCGATCCTAGACTGCAAAAACTTGGAAAACGGCCGCCCGTCTCCATCTCCTGCAAAATACTGCCGCACCCTTGAGCGCAAATTCTTTGCCTTGCCCACATAAAGCACTGAGGGTCGAGATTCGGAATCTCGTCGTCCCCGAAATATATAGACACCCGTCTGCTGAGGGATTTCATTCAGCTGGTTGGGAGATACACTATGTTCCTGATGTTCCATCTTGCCCGTCAAAGAGGATCGTCTTTTTGATTTCGTTGATCTTGTCTCTCAATTGTGCGGCTCGTTCAAAGTCGAGATTCTTAACCGCTTCTTTTTTCAGTTTTTCAAGCTCTTCAATGTCGCGCGAAAAAACTTCTTCCAACGGCTTTGTCGCAAGATCGGACTCCATGAGCCCTTGTTCTTTGGCCACCTCTTGAAGAGATTTTTGAATCGCTCTCACGATGGTTCCGGGCACAATTCCATGAACGCGGTTGTATTCTTCTTGGATCTTTCGTCTCTCTTCCGTGATCCGAATACAGCTCGCCATAGACTCCGTGATCTCATCTCCAAACATCAACACTCGACCATTGACGTTACGAGCAGCTCGGCCGCAGGTCTGAAGAAGCGAGCGCTCTGATCGCAAAAAACCCTCTTTATCGGCATCCAAAATTGCCACCAAACTGACTTCAGGAAGATCAAGCCCTTCTCTCAGCAAATTGATTCCAATGAGAATATCAAACACGCCCTGGCGAAGCTCTTTTAAGATTTGAGATCGCTCCATTGTTTCTACATCCGCATGCAAGTAGCGAACCTTAAATCCCAAGCTTTGCAAATATTCTGCCAGATTCTCAGCGCTTCGCTTGGTGAGCGTCGTCACCAAAGTACGATCCCCTCTACTCACCTGGTGTCTGAGATCTGCAATCAAAGAGTCTACTTGATTCTTTGCGGGTCGGACTTCGATCTTTGGATCCAAAAGACCCGTTGGTCGAATAATTTGCTCCACCAGATTTGGTCCGGCCTTCTCTAGTTCATAATTTCCTGGTGTTGCTGATACATAAATTGTTTGGCCCTGGCGCTCTTTGAATTCATCAAACTTAAGCGGGCGATTGTCGAGAGCCGAAGGTAAACGAAACCCGTGCTCCACCAGAGTGGTTTTTCGAGACCGATCTCCATTGTACATGCCCCCGATTTGCGGAACCGTCGCGTGGCTCTCATCGATGATGAGAAGATAGTTTTTTGGAAAATAATCAAAGAGAGTGTAAGGAGGTTCACCCGGCGCTCGGCCCGTTAAGTGTCGCGAGTAATTTTCGATTCCCAAACAAAAGCCTGCTTCGCGCATCATCTCCAAATCAAAGCGGGTGCGCTGCTCTATTCGTTTTGCTTCTAAAACCTTTCCGTCGTTTTTGAGGTCGATGACTCTTTTTTCCAACTCCTCCTGAACCGTCACCATCGCCTTTTTCATCATGTCTGGATAAGTGATGTAGTGAGTGGTGGGATAAACAGAGACCTTGCTTAGTTTTCGGAGCGTCTTTCCTGTCACAGAATCAAACTCGCTCAACGACTCTACAGTATCTCCAAAAAGCTCGATGCGTACGGCGCGACTGTCTTCACTCGCCGGGAAAATATCAATCACGTCTCCTCGCACACGAAAACTCCCGCGGTAAAAATCTCCGTCTCTGCGGTCATAGCCAATCTGAACCAACTTTTGCAAAATTTTGGCCCGCTCGATTTGTTCGTTCAGATTGAGGTGCATCAAAAGGCCATAATAAGCCTCTGGAGAGCCGAGCCCATAAATGCAAGAAACAGACGAAACAATAATCACATCATTTCGCTCGAGCAGCGAGCGTGTGGCCGCATGCCGCATTTTGTCGATCGTCTCGTTAATCGCCGAATCCTTTTCGATAAAAGTGTCTGTCGAAGGAACATAAGCTTCGGGTTGGTAGTAATCATAGAAGCTCACAAAATATTCCACGGCGTTCTGTGGAAACAATTCTCTGAGCTCCATAAACAACTGCGCCGCGAGCGTTTTGTTGTGTGCAATGATGAGGGTAGGCCGATTCACGGTCGCAATGACTTGGGCCATTGTAAACGTCTTACCCGAACCAGTGATTCCCAAGAGTACTTGCTCCTGAACCCCCGAATTCAAATTTTTGACAATCTTCTCAATCGCTTCGGGCTGACTGCCCTTGGGCTTAAGCAGCGACTTTAAAAAAAACGTTTCTGAGAAGTTTCGATCTGAGAGGCCCATGAGCCGAGACTATGACATTGCCACCTGAAGGGCTTTAGAAATTCTTCGTTCAACTTCGGCCTGACCCAAAATCTTAGCCAGAGGCGCTAGCTCTGGGCCCGCCTCCACTCCCGTAATGGCCACTCGAAACGGAAAAAACAAATCCTTACCCTTGAGTCCAAGGCTTTTGCCAGCCACCTGAATTCCTTCCTTTAAGGAAGTTTCTACCGGCTGATTCTGCGCCATTTTCTCTTTAAAATTCTCGAGACCCAACTGAAGAGCCTGGCCTGCCTTCTCTTGCTTCAAAACTTTCTTAGCGCCCTCAGAATCATACGAAGGCTCGTTGAGATAAGCCTCGATCTTATAAACATCCTGAAGTGTTGTGGTGTCGTGCTTCACCAGAGAGACCGCGTCCTTCCAAATCGTACTCCATCGCGTGTCACGACAAGGCGAAGCCGCCACAAGCTGATCTAACGTGAGATCTTGAATGTGCGCATGATTCAAAAAGTCGAGCTTTTGATGATCAAAGAGAGCACGGCCCTTATGTATGCGATGAATATCAAAAAGCTTCTTCAGGTCTTCGAGCGAAAACTTCTCGCCCGTCTTTGCCGTGTCACCCGGTGACCAACCCAAGAGCGCCAAATAATTTGTAATTCCCTGCGGGAGATAGCCTTCGTCTCGCAGCTGGCCAATGCTCAAGCTACCGGCACGCTTACTGAGCTTGCCGCCCCCCTCATCGCCGATCATTGGCAAATGAGCAAATTGCGGCGGCTTAAATCCCAAGGCTTCGTAAATCAAAATCTGTCTGAAGGTATTCGAAAGATGATCTTCTCCGCGAATCACGTGAGTCATTTCTTGAGTTCCGTCATCCACTGCATTCTGAAACAAAAAGACGGGAATTCCTGTCGAACGCGCCAAAACAAAATCTCCCAAGACCTCGCGGCTCATTTCGACATCGCCGCGCACAAGATCATTGATCTTCACCACTTCGCCTTCGGGAACATTCATTCGCCACACAAAGGGCTCAGTGCGAGCTCGATTTTCGCTATCGGCCTCAGAAATATGCAAACATCGGCCCACATATTTAATAATTTTCTTTTGAGAAGAGAGAAGCTTGCGATCCTGGTCCAACTGATCGGGACTGCAAAAACAGCGATAGACTCGGCTCATTTTTTGTAGGCGCTTGAGCTGAGTTTCATAAACTCCGGTGCGTTCCGAACATTTGTACGGCCCCAGCGGACCTCCAATGTCTGGTCCTTCGTCCCAAAGAAGCCCCAACCACTTGAGGTCGCGATAAATCGCTTCTTCGGAGCCCGCCACCAAGCGCTCTTGATCCGTATCTTCAATTCGAAGAACGAATCTTCCGCCCGAACTTTTTGCAAACAAGTAGGCAAATAGAGCGGTGCGAACATTTCCTAAATGAAGGAATCCTGAAGGTGAGGGGGCAAATCGAGTTCTCGTTAAAGTCACCCGAAGAGTATTAATCGCTTAACAAGCTGATCTCAAGCAGATGAGGAGCCAATCGAAAGAAGACAAACCGCCTGAGCGGCTACGCCCTCTTCGCGCCCTGTAAAGCCCAGTTTTTCGGTGGTTGTAGCCTTCACATGAATCCGACCAAAATCCAGGCCCAATGCATCCGCCATGGTTCGGCGCATGGCTTCGCTATGAGGGCTCATTTTGGGGCGCTCCAACATCAAAACCGAATCAATGGAAAGAATCTGAGCGCGCCTTTGCACACACAGCTCCTTACAAAACTTGAGAAACTCTATGCTCGAAGCGTTCTTCCAGCGCATGTCGCTTGGCGAAAAATGCTGACCGATGTCACCCGCCCCAAGGGCTCCCAAAATAGAATCAACGACCGCGTGGATCAAAACATCTGCATCGGAATGCCCGGCGAGTCCTTTTTCAAAAGGAATTTTAACTCCCCCGATCATCAGGTCTCGCCCCACTTCAAACGCGTGGACGTCAAAACCCATTCCAATTCTTAGCCCGTCAAACATCGATTCCTCTTAAACGCAAATCTTCGGGAATCGTCACCTTGATATTTTCGGGATGTCCCGAAGCGACTCGAACCTTAGCACCTACGTACTCCATCAGAGCCGCATCATCAGTGAATTCCTTTTCGGATTCTTCGACAGCCAAATGCGCATCCTTGAGGGCATGAAACTTAAAAAACTGCGGCGTTTGTACTCTTACAAAGGCGTTACGATCCACTGTGCGGACCACATGTCCGCTCGAATCAATCTCCTTGAGAGTTTCGACGATGGGAGTTGCAGGAATAAGGCCTTCGACCAAGAGACTTGTCTCGTTGAGGCGATTCAAAAACTCCGGACTCACAAAAGGTCTTGCGGCATCATGAACCAAAACTCGATCGCAATCCCGAAGACTCAAAATACCTCGTCGCACAGAATCCTGTCGCCGCGCTCCGCCCTCAGTAAAATGAATCTTTGATCGCTGAGGAAGGTCTCGCAAGACCTCTTCAAACACTTCAAAGTCCTCGACACGACCGACAAGGGCCATTTGATGAATAGGCAAATGAAACAGCGCTGTCACAGTATGCCAAAGAAGCGGGCGCCCTTCCCATGTCACCATGAGTTTGGACTGAGGGCTCGAAGCTTCGTCTCCGAGGCCTCGATTAAACCTTTCGCTTCTCCCCGCAGCGACAACAACGGCTGAGAGAATATCCGACATTCAATTTACTTCACAAAGAGAGCTTCGACCTGAGCTTCAATGGTCGGCTCGTCCGTGCCTTCGGCAACGGCCAGCTCTTTGACAAGAAGTCCCTTGGCGAGATCGAGCATTTTCTTTTCGCCAAATGACAAAACTTTATCCATTCGAATCACACAAAGATCCCGAAGAACTTCTGCGATTTCAAAAATAGAACCCGTACGAATCTTCTCCATATATTCTCGATAGCGTCGGTTCCACGTGGTCAGCTCCACAACGATTTTGCGATCTTTGAGCAGACCATAAACTTCTTTGAGTTCGTCTGCCGAAGCGATGGGACGAACCCTGTCTAACTTGTTTGTGGGAACCATGACCATGACGTCGCTCTCAAGAATGCGAATCATGTAAAAAGAGATTTTGGTTCCGGCAATTTCCTTGGAATCAATGGACTGAACTTGTCCTACGCCGTGCCCAGGATAAACAACCTTTTGACCGACTTCAAAAGTCAGCGGCGCGACTGGTTTTTGAACTTTTTTGGCATGTGGCGATGGTTTGGCAAAAGTTGGACGTACTGCATATTTTGTGGCTCTCATTTTTTACCCCTACACTCGGTATCAGCGAGACTAATGTTATGATTCTGTCACTCTCCGCCTGGCACTCTTAAAACCGGGCGCAGAAGTGGCAGGGGGAAACTACCACGTATGCTGCCCCATGTAAAGGACTGGCTTATACCCCCTCTAAAGACCTGATTTCTCAGGGTTTTGCCCTCTCCGTCACGAGATAATTTCAAAGTTATAACGCGCCGCACCAATCTGCATGAAACAAAAAGCTAAAGCAGTGCGGCATTTGCTTGATCCCAAGATCGATCACTCTTTACCGTAAAACTGGAGGGGAAATTTATGAAATCATTCGTGGGCGCGACCACAGTCTTCGGACTCGTGGCTGCTTGGACTTTAATTTTTACAACGACGAGTAATGCTCAAGCTGTGGGGACAGTGCAAGAGCGCGAACTCTCTCGATACGCGGTTCATCTGGATCACATTCTCAGAGAACTAGAAGCGGACACTTCTGCCACTGGTCTCTGGCAACCCCCCGATGAAGTGGTCTCAGGACCCGATGACATCGTGACACCGGGAGGTTCAACAGATGATGGCTTTGGCGGTGATCCATCGGATGATGGAGATGGCCCCATTGTCCCGGACATTGATCCCTCGGGGCTCGACCTCCCTTACATCAGTCGCAAATCTGGCGCCGCGGACATCATTGCCTATCGCACACTCCAGCAGACGCTCTTGTTTTACGGAGTGGTTCATACTGTGGAGCGAAACGGAAGTCGGCGCGCCTTTAAAGTAATCCAATCAAAAAGCGGCTACTTTAAAAACCTCACAACCCTCGACATCGCATTTGCTGTCCGAACGTTCTCGCAGTTTCTCGTAAGCTTGATGTGTAACAATCCCACGCAAGAAAACGTTGCACGACTCCTCACGCAGATTCCCAAGGAGCAAATTGGACTTCGATTCAAATACGACATGGCCTGGGCTCTGCTAGGAAACTACCTCCCTCGTCAGGCGAGCGACATTTACAAACTCGGAGAACGCTGGAGAGGCCTCTCTCAAATTCTTGGATCCACGAGGTCCTTAAACGGCGCGGACAAGGATAGTTTGGCGGCTCTTAAGTCCTGGATGACGTCGATTGGGGATGTCGTCAATATCATCAGTCGTCTCAACAAGATGATGTGTTTTGTCGACGTGCGGCCTGATGCCCGCGAAGAAATCAAAAAGAGAATGGTCGTCAAATCTCTCTTGGATATCGATCTTGAGACCGAGGCAACCTATGGAGACATTAGGGACGCGATTGAGGGGGTCGAAGCCTCTGCCAATGCGGCAAAGCTCGATACTTTAAGACAGAAACCTTGATCTTTGTGCTGAGCTTGGGTGTCATCGGATTGGTTTTATAACCAGTGAGATGTGTGCCCATAGCTCAACTGGATAGAGCATCAGATTTCTAATCTGAGGGTTCCAGGTTCGATTCCTGGTGGGCACGAGTTCTTTTGTAATGCACATCCACAGGCGTACGCGCTAAGCTCATACTCCATGAAGTTTTCAGATTTTGAAGAGAATATTAGACAGTCACGATTGCAGATCGGTCTCCCGGTGTTTCCTAAATCACCCGAAGAACTTGAGAGTCGGATTCGTTCTGTGATGAAGAAAACGGACGAAGACCTTCTCAAGTATGTGAAGCAGGATCTCGCCAAAGTGACTTTTGAAACTGCGATTGCAGCACTCGATCAGATTTTTTCTGAAGGCAGTCCTGAAGAGCACCTCCTCGGTTTTGTCAAAGAGACACATCCCTCGAGCGAGATGAGAGAAAAAGCCACAGAGCTTTCGGATGTTGTTCAAAAGTGGGCCATTGAGATTCAGTACCGCGAAGATATTTTTGCGGTGATCAAAGCGTTTAGAGACGCCACTCCAAATCTGCGCCAAGCGCGCCCGGATTTGGGAGATGAAGACATCAAGTTCTTTGAAGACACTTGGAGAGACTATAAACGAGCGGGATTTTTGCTCAGTCGAGAGGATCGCAAAGAAGTAGAAACCCTCCAAAAGGAACTCGCTGAAGTAGAACTCAAATTTGAAACCAACATCAATCAAGCTTCAGCGACCCTTGAGTTTTCTAAAAATCAGCTCGCAGGACTTTCCGAAGATTTTTTGACTACTATTTTGCAACCCAATCGCCAATATCAGATCAAAGTTCATGTTCCGCCGCAATATGGGCAGGTGATGGATCACTGTTCTATCGAGGCGACTCGTCAAAAACTTTCGGAGACCTACTATCGGTTGGCCGTCAGCGAGAACGAAGTGCTCCTTGATCAGATGATTGCGCTCAGAGATCGGATCGCTCGAAAACTCGGATACCCCTCTTGGGCAGATTACAAAATGGAAACTCGCATGGCAGGAAGTGCAAAGCGCGCCGTCGACTTTTTGATCGATCTCCGGGAACGTCTGGCTTCAAAATTTAAAAGCGAGCATGAAGAAATCCGCAGCCTCAAAGCGCAGGAGACAAAAAACGCCTCCGCTCAAATCAAAATTTGGGATGTGCGCTACTTTATGGAAAAGCTGCGGATGGAAAAGTTCAATATTCACAAAGAGGAGCTTCGAGCGTTCTTTCCTATGGACTCTGTCGTGAAGGGCGTGTTTTCGATTTATGAAGAGCTCTTCGGAATCAAACTCATTGAGGTCGATCCTCCCGAAAAATACGTGGGAGATTTGAGGTTGTTTTATGTCGAGGATCAAAAATCTCACAAGCCCTTAGGCGCCATCTATCTGGATCTCTATCCTCGAGAAGGAAAGTACAATCACTTTGCACAGTTTACGCTCTGCCCGGGTCGTGCGCTTGCTGAGCAAAGTTATCGCCGGCCCGTTGTCGCACTCGTCTGCAATTTTCCGGAGCCCACGGCAACCAAGCCCTCGCTCTTGTCGCACGACGATGTCGAAACCTTCTTTCATGAATTTGG
>CAZUTA010000029.1:0-377 GCA_964622975.1 uncultured Bacteriovoracaceae bacterium
CATTTCCTCACTTTCAAATAACTCCAAATCTCTTTTCCGATCATGTTTCTTTTGGCACCGGCTCTACACTTTCCAAAAATAGAAAATCCGCGCCGGATCTGACCCTGATCAATGTTTTGAGCGAAGAGCCAAAACTCATTTTCGTAGAAGTCGAATGCACTCTTAAAAATCCCCGAAGTTATGAAAAGAAATGGCTCGCCTACGAGCGCGACTTAACCGTGAAGGCTGTTCTCTACTGGACGTTTGATCGCTATATCACGACACGTCTTGAATCCTTGATGAAGCAACATCTTCAAGGAGAAGAGGGTCGAGAGGATTTTGAATTCGGACTCGTCCATGAGTCTCCTTTCGTGGAGAATTCTCTCCATTCGAATGCC
>CAZUTA010000029.1:387-21357 GCA_964622975.1 uncultured Bacteriovoracaceae bacterium
AGGAGTGGATATTCAAAGCCGATTTTACTCTCAAAATGGCTTGAGACGGCCTCGAAAAAAATGCTCACGGCGTGCTCCCCGATCCCACGTTTTGGACATGAAAAGATCAATAATTTCACCGCGATGCTCTCCGGGTCAAAGCAGACCCCCCTCCCTCTTCCATGCCTTTCTACGAAAGATCAGGAAGTAGCTAAAGCTACCGTGAGGGGGGTCTGCTTTGACCCTCCGAGCGACAACAGAAAGGAGGTGGAAGAGGGTTAAGGTGGGATCGGGGAGCACGCCGTGAAAACGGAAAGTGAACCCAACCACCGCCCGCGAGAGTCCCCATGGATTCGATTTTGGACACTTTTTAGGTGTCCAAAATCTCAAAACTTAAAATGAAACAATATCGGAAAGGAAAAAGTAAAAAATGAACTCTGTAAATCCACAAATGAATACGGCGGAACTGAAAACGAATAAAAAGAATCCTTCGGAAAAAGTTTCCGACGGTTGTCGTTCTATAAAACTTTATGAATCGACCTTAAGCGCTTTAGAAAAACTCTCCGAACAAATCAATGGATCAGGGCCGAAGCGGGTTCAATTTAGAGATATGCTTGAAGTGGCCGTTCAAAAAATTTCGATGACAGATCTCAAAAAGATTCGCGAACAAAAACTAACCGCGACGGATCGATTTGAAGAAATGTTTGAATCATTCAAGGTAAAGAATCCAAAAGCCGGTCGAGAGATGTTCCTCGAAGATCTGATGAAAAATATTTCGGCAAGTCCGATGAGCAATCCTACGTCTCTGAAAATGGAGGTGAAATAATGTTTGTTGCACCTCCAAGACATCCTGAACATCAAATGCCCGAAAACTATCTCCTAACGGTGATTGTCATTCTTACAATTCTCTTTATGGGAACACTCTTTTATGTTGCCGGAGAGCGTCCTGTCGCCCGAAACTTTCCTGCTTTTGAAATTCATCACACTCTTACTCCTAGGGAATGGGCCAAATGATTTACTTTATTTGGATCGCACTTCTTCTATTTTCGGGATGCGGCACCGACGATTACGGAGAAGATCCAATTCATCCTGAAGCCGCCGCTCCACTTAAAGGATGGCGGGAAAATGCGCTCGCTTCCCGAACAAAGGCCGCTGAACTTTCGAAAGGGGAAAACGCCGAATCCAAGGGAGCGCTTCAAAGTCTTCCCCTCAATCCCGATTGCCCATTGAACGCACTCTGTTTGCGCTCTCCTTACTTCGGTGAAGAGCAACTTGCTTTGCTGGCGACGGCAAAACCAGATGTGTTTCATCTCGATGGTCCTTCGGGTGAGCGTCGCTATAAAATCCGAAATGTCGATCATCTCCTCATCGAAACGGATCTTTTTTTACTCCAGGAAGGAGCAACGCTGCGATTTTGTGGCGAGAATCTTTCGATTATTGCGAGTGAAGTTAGTGGCGGCGGAAAGATCGACACGTCTGGCGGCTGCGGTCCATCCACTCATGCGGGAAACATTTCGATCATAAGCAGCATCGCTAAAGAGATTCATTTGGTTGCGAACGGAGTCGATGGTCGAAATGGGAAAGATGGGGTCGCCACTTGGAGCCCTGCAGCCAATGGGAATCCAAAAGCCGTTTCCATTGATGTCTCTTTGAAGCCAGAGCCCTTTCGTATTTGCGCCGACGCCTTGGGATGCATGCGCGAGGTCATTAAATATTTCAAAACAGGAAAGAGTGGTTGGGATGGTCTTCTTGAAGTGATGGAGGAAGCCGATAAAGTTGCTCGCAAAAATCTTAATTATTTAAATCGCATCGGATTTCCAACAAGTGATTTTGAACGCTATGCCCTCGAAGCTGCCGAAAAGGAAAAAGATCTTTTTGATGCCATGACGGTTGTGTACGGAGGTGGTGGTTGTTTTTTAATCTCCGATCCTGCGGTAGGTTCCCGTCATACCGGAGTTGTAAAATCTTTTCGGCCGGTGGCGAAAGGTTTTGAAGGACTTCACGGTGAAGATGCAAAATTTCGTGCGGATGGCGAAAACGGCGAAGACGGTGGAAGTTCGGGCGACGTCGAGGTCTATGCCCGCGAACTCAAACTTTCTCATATTGAAACGCGCGCTGGAAAAGCAGGACGCGCAGGGAAATCCTTTGTTCAAGAGCCGGGAGTTGGCGTAAGTCCGGCTGAGACTTCAAAAGACGTCAGCTATAAATTCTACGGTTACTTTTCTTGCGAATTTATTCCGGATGATAAGGGCCAAGTAAAAACCTATTACGTCCAATGGCTCGACTACGAAATTAAAAAGACGTTTAAACTCGGAGAAAAATACGCCTGCAATGCCGAGGAAAAATATGGCGAGCATCTGGGCGAAGGCTTTCTTGATGATCGAAATCAGGTGCACGGAAAAAGCGGCAAGGCGCTTGCTCCCAAAGAAACACGCGATGGAATCGAAGGAAAAGAAAAAGAGCCTTCTCTAATTCAAGCGCCCGTCGATGATCTTATCCAAGGAAAACTAGAAGAGCTTTGTCCGAAATGCTCGATGCCCAAAGCCTTTCAGGAAGGAACACCATGAAAAACCATCCAAACGGAAGCGTCTCCGCTTGGCGGCCTGAAGACAAATCCAGTATGCTCGACCTCAATAGGACTCGTGAAAGCGAAGATTCGTTTTCGAGTCAGACGTTCTTTGACAATCTGCCAGAGTTGTTACGACCAGAAAAAGTAGCGTCACTATTAGGTCTTTCGATAAGAACGATTTACAGTTGGCGCTATCGACCGCATCAAAACAGAGTTCCAGAAGGACTCTTTTTGAAATTTAATCGAATTCTCTATCTTCACACGAAAACACTACGAACATGGATCGCTCATCAAAATACTTCAGGGAACTGAAGCAAGGAGTGAATCTATGTCCATTACGATTAAAAAAATCAAATTACCCAATGGAGAACATCGTTATGAAGTTTGTGTAAGAACAAATGGCCGAGGCTCTGCTCGTCTTCGACGACGTTTTAAGACGAGGACGGAAGCTGAAGCGTTTGTGCATGACTATCAACTTCGTAAACTTGAAATCCAAAAATATGATCCGACCCGACAGGATTTTGAAGAAACAACTTTTCGTCTCGAAGCGGAACGCTGGTTAACTATTCAAGGAGACCGGTTTAGTCCGGGACATCTGAAACGCGCAAAAGGAGTTCTCAAAGAATTTCTTCCGCGATTCGGAAATTTAAGCCCGAATAAATTGCATCCTGGATTCTTAACTACTATCCAAGCGGATGAGCTAGCCAAAGGCTTGGTCGCCGCGACCGTGAATCGAAAACTAGAAATCGTCACAGCCATTTTGAACTTTGCGGCCAAGCAAAGACGGATTCCCTATAATCCAACTATTGGCTTTCAGAAGCTTCAGGAAGTGCATAGTGAGATTCAGTTTTGGGAACGCGAGGAAGCAGAAAGCTTTCTCGTCTTTGCAGATAAGAAGTATCCGCTTCAAAGTTCTGATCGATGGATCTATGTCGTCTATTTACTGGCTCTCAATGCTGCATTGCGAGCCGGAGAAGTTTGGGGATTACAAGTGGGCGACATCGCTTTCGGTGGTGAAGTTCTTTTAATACAACGTCAATTCGATCGCGTAAAAAAAGAATTTCGCACAACCAAAGGGAAAAAAGGACGTCGTGTCCCGTGTAATTCAGAAGTCTTGAAAGAACTTCGTCATCTCATTGATCAACAAAAACTCTCAAACGCTCAGATACTTTTTCGACGAGCTAATGGCACTGCCATTAACCACGATAATTTTAATGGACGTTTCGAAAGAGATGTTGCCAAATGGGGTGGACGAAAGATTCGCTTTCATGATCTTCGTCACACTGCAATTTCTTTGATGATCGCGAGTGGCTTGGATCTGAAAACGGTTCAAGATATTGCCGGCCACAAAGATATCAAGACGACTATTAATTATGCGCATCTACTCGCCGAGAGAATCAAACATGTGGCACGCACCTTTGTAATTAAACCGACAGAGGAAATGCCACCCGAACAAAACAAATCAAATCTGCGTCTTCTTAAATTTCCACAACAGCTCTAGCTAATGATATTTCCTGATAGTGATGTGCCACATCGGGTTTTCGTGGCACACCGAGCCCGACGACTTTTGAAAAATGTGGCACATTTGTGGCACATCGGAGGTTCCGCAAAAAAACAAAACCGCCTCTAGGGCGGTTTAAATTGGTTGCGGGGGTTAGATTTGAACCAGGTTGGCCTATTTAAAAAATCGCAAAAAACATCTGAAAACGATACTATTTAATTTATATTAAATAATTTCCATTATAGACATTTTATGATATAAATACAACACGTGAAAACGCTCTCAGAATTCAATGAATATCTACAATCGATAGGTCGCTATACTTTTGAGAAGAAAGAAGCGCTCGAGAAGCTCAAAATTTCAAACAACGCGCTTAACTTGGCAGCTCACAAACTATCGATCAAGGAAAAGCTAGTGAGCCTGCGAAGCGGCTTTTATTTGATCGTTCCAGCCGAGTATTTGCACTCTGTGCCTCCACCTACTTGGTACATTGACGACCTCATGGCCTATCTGAAGCAGCCCTATTACATAGGATTACTCTCAGCAGGCGCCTTTCTCGGTGCTGCCCATCATCAGCCTCAAGAATTTCAAGTAGTCACAAACAAAACGACTCGCAATTTTACGATTAAAAATTCTCGACATCGATTCTTTGTCAAAGCAGATCTGCAGCTACAATTTACACAGAAGAAAAGCTCGCCCACCGGCAAGATTATTGTCTCTGGACCGGAACTCACCGCAGTCGATTTACTTCGATACGCGTCGAAGATTGGGGGTTTAGACCTTGTCGGTACAGTCCTCAATGAACTGGCAGAGGCAATTGATGCAAATACGCTCGTGAAGGTTGCTCGAGAATACAAAAGCCTGGCTACCGTTCAAAGACTGGGCTTCATCTTAGAACATCTGAAGTTTAAATCTCTTACTGAGCCTCTCAGCAAATGGGTCCAACAGCAAAAGCCTTCGATGGTCGTACTTCGTACCGACACCACTAAAATGGCAGGACCGAGAAATTTAAATTGGAACGTCATTGTAAATGATGAACTGGAGATTGAATCATGATCGAAAATTCTTTCCTTCTAGAGTGGAGGCAGTACGCGCCGTGGGGACTCGACTCGCAGGTTGAGCAAGATCTCGTTCTGTCCAGAGCTCTGGCCGAAATATTTTCAGATAATTTCTTAAACGACGAAGTCGCACTCCGAGGAGGCACAGCGCTTAACAAATTATTTTTAAAGAAGAATCTCCGATACTCCGAAGATATTGATCTTGTGAGAACAAAGACTGAGAAAGCGAAGCCAGTCATTTCTGCTATTCAAAAGCGGCTCGATTCATGGCTTGGCAAGCCATCGATCAACCAAAAGGCTGCTTCCGTGACGATGACTTATCGCTTCAATTCTAGTTCAACACCCGTCACCCCTCTGAGGCTCAAGATTGAAATGAATACTCGCGAATCGAAGCCATTTTTGAACCATATTGAAAAAAATTTCAGCGTAAAGAGCCGATGGTTTTCTGGCACTGCAAAAATTAAGACCTTCGAGCTAGAAGAAATGCTCGGCACAAAGCTTCGCGCGCTCTACCAGCGCAAGAAAGGACGAGACCTTCTCGACTTTGACTATGCGTTTAGGGAGTTTCCAGGTTTAGATTCTAAGAAAATCGTCGACGCATTCCACAACTACTTGCAGAGAGAAGACTTAAAAGTTTCGCGCGCAGAATTCGAAGCGAACCTATTTAACAAAATGCAGGACAAGAAATTCTTAGGAGATATAGCTTCGGTCATCTTGGACAATGCTGGGTTCAATCCTCAAGCCGCATACTCGTTGGTCATTGATAAGTTTGCCCCACATTTAATTGGGGAGCCCTGGAAAGGTCACCCCGACTCCAAAAGGAAGGGGGCTTAACCATGTATTTTCAAAGGCGTGGCGATAAGTTCTCCTTCATCTACTACGACACGACTCTTGGCAAGAATGTTCGCCTGAAATCCTCAGAGATCCCCTCAAGCATTCGCTCAGAAGTCGATGCAGAAGAATTTTGTAAAAAGTTTGATCGCAAGTACGACTCCCTTCAGCGCAGACTTTCCGAGAAAATGAAATGGAAGACGCAATTCTTTAATTTTGAGAAAACTCTCGAACGCTTTCAAATATCTAGAAAGGAAGAAGCCCCGAATTCATGGCAAGCCGATGAGTATTATTTTAATTATTACATCCTAGATTTTTTCTTGAATCAAAAGAACGAGAACAATCTCAATAATTGGCATATTCACTTTGAAGATTTTCGAGATTATCTTTCGACGGTCCGACCGCTGAAGCAGAAGATTGGCAAAAAATGTCTCGCGTATGCAACTCGAAATAGCATTATCAAATCTCTCAATGCGTTTCTGAGATTCATGTGGCGCAGGCGTGAGGTTGAAGCCGAGTATAAGTGTCGGTATTTTTCAAAGAGCCTTGTTGCCAGAAAATCCCTGGAAAGCGTGATTCCTGAGGATCAACAGAAAATTATTTACGAGAAGCTTAAGAGTAAGAATCCAATGGCGGCGCATATGTTTTGGGTCGCACTCAACACCGGCCTGCGTTTAAACGAACTCCTCGGCATATCTCTCGCCGACTTTTTCCCGGGCGAGCCTGCTTATAAGCCTCTTCTCATCTCGCTTAAGAATTTAGACCTCACCCCCTTAGGCTACATTCTTCTCGAATCGCAACCATCCAACTCAGTTGTTCTTCGGGACACGACTGGCAAGGTAATTCGCAAACCCTTGAAGGGCAAAAAGATTATTGGCGAGCAAGAAAATAGAACTGTGCCGATCTTCGATAAACAGACATTTAACACCCTCGCGCAGCTTTGGAATCAGCAGAGATGCAGACGAGAGCAAGAGCGTCACGGAGAATCACCGAACGACTATCTGCTCTTCGATGGTTTAAATAAGAATATCTACTCGAATGCGCTGAAGAAAGCTCAGCGCTCACTCGGAACGAAATTCACTCCGCACGATACTCGACACACCTACTCGACTTGGCTTGCTGAAGTATCAGCTGGAAACTTCATGCTTTGTAAGATTATCCTCGGACACTCGAATCTTGAAGTAACACTGCGATACATTCACATGCAGGAGAAGATGCAACGTGAACTTAAGAAAGCGCAGTTAATGATGGCATCGATTCAGACTATTTAATGTAAAAGTTAGTCGCTCTTGTGATTGCGAGTGCCAATTCGACGAAGTGCCTGGACACAAGCTGTTGCCGTATACCCAATGACACCAGTTCCAAAGCCAACCACTGCAGCTCCCATTACCAAGGGAAATCCGGCGCCGGCAATTTCACTAGAAGGAACAATATGCTCAAGCCAAAGAGGGCCAGTAACCAGTGCCCCAACTCCTCCTAAAATTGCAGAGGGAAAGAATACTGACATGCGAGCATCCTCACGATACCCGCGCTCAAAAGCCTCAGCCTCTTCTTGTCTCTGCTGATGTAGGAACAATCGATAAGCATATTCAGCTTCAGCTGGGTTGCTCGAAAACATAGATGGCTCTCGAGGCATTTCAGTCTTAGGACCGTCCGCCAGCGCATGAAACGATGTGAAAAATGAAAAGATGAGGCAAAAATAAATTTTGAAATGGTTATCCATAGGTCAGTCTCGACTGTAAAATATGCAATTCTCGTTCCTAATGAGTCCGTAAAAGAAGCTAAAGAAATCAACAGGTTGCACTGAAAGGTTATGAAAAATTAGCTCAGATCGCCCCATCTATTACCCTCAATAAATCACGGTAGTGTTCAGGCTTTATCTCTAGTGAGCCAGCAGCTGCTCTAACAGCCAGCTGTTTCTTGGCTTCGCGCTTTAAAGCTTTGAGATCAAGTTCTGTAGCCAAAGACTTCTCAATAAACGAAAGTAAATCCACTAAATCAGGAGCGCCAATATTGAGGTTGCTCTGTTCAATACAGGGAACTCCAAAATGATTCCGTCTCGCCTCAATAAATTTTGGCAGCCATTCTTCGACCAATTTTTTCTGAGAAGGCGTCAAAGGCAACTGGATATCGTTTTCAAACCATTTGGAATTTTGTGCCATGAGCCGAGTGAACCTCCGCTACCAAAAACTTGCGGTTTCGCTACCACCGGTAGCTCGAAAAACTCAGTGGTCTAAAAAACTTAGGGCTCTACTTGAACCCTAAAAAATTGGTTGCGGGGGTTAGATTTGAACTAACGACCTTCGGGTTATGAGCCCGACGAGCTACCAGGCTGCTCCACCCCGCGTTAACCAGTTATATAGACGACTGGTTCTACCAAATCGCATCCGGGAGTCAAAAACATTCATCCCCAATTTCTGTGGTTTGGGTTTTAATGCGAGGCCATGACTAAGGCTTCTTCAACTATCCAAACTTTTGACCCCAACTCGGCGGGTACGGGGGACGGCATTTTTGGCCTCCCCTTTAAAGCAGCTGATTCTAAACTCATCCTGATTCCAGCCCCCGTGGAAGCAACGACCTCCTACCTCGGCGGTACGAGTCGCTCACCCGAGCGCATCTTTAAAGCCAGTCAACAAGTGGACCTCTTTCACCCGCTCTATCGAGACGTCTGGCAGAAAGGCATTGCCTGGAATAAATCCAAAACAACTGCAAAGATCTCTGCTCTCAACAAATCGGCACTCAGCCTCGTGCGCCGCTGCCGCAAACTAAAAGGCAAACCTCAAAAGTCCGCTCAAGAAAAAGCGAACCTTGCCTGCAGTCAGATCAACGAACTCATCGGCCTCGAAGTCCGCTCCGCTCTCAAAGCCAACAAAATCGTCGGCCTTGTGGGGGGCGATCACTCCACTCCATTTGCCGCCATTGCTGAGACCTTGCGCCACTACCCCACAATGGGCATCCTCCATCTCGACGCACATTTTGATCTGCGCCGATCCTACGAAGGCTTTACGTGGTCGCATGCGAGTATTTTTTACAATGTGATGACTCGCCTCCCCCTCAAACGTCTCACTCAAATCGGAATCCGAGATTATTGTGATCAAGAAATTGATTTTGCCTCGAGCCACTCAGCGATCAAATACTTTACCGATCAAAACATCTTTGCCCAAAAGTCTACGGGTGAAAGCTGGGACAACCTCTGCAAGCAGATTCTCAGCACTCTCCCTGATCACGTTTATCTCTCTTTTGATATCGATGGCCTCGATCCCGCACTCTGTCCCGCGACCGGAACCCCGGTCCCAGGAGGTTTGAGCTTTGCCGAAATCATCTATCTGCTGCGAGCCCTTGTGGCTTCGGGGCGCAAAGTGATTGGCTTTGATCTCGTCGAAGTGGGTCCTGAGGAGTGGGATGCCAACGTGGGAGCCCGCCTCCTTTATGAGATGTGCTTGTCCGCCCTCGTCACCCAAAAGTAAGGGTTCACTCGCCATAACCCCCCCGAATCTCAGCCTCCTTTACTGAGACAAATGCACTCCATTTGGGTACGAGATTTGCAACATTTTGAACCTGCAACGAGCTAGAGGTGGCCCTGTATCATGAGATTGCATTTATTCATCTTAGCAACTTTTGTAAGCACTCATTGCTTACTGGCCAATGAGCCTCCGAGCCCCCAGGAACTCGCAAACGACTTGATTGTCTTCACGCAAATCGCCCCGGGTGACGATCAGAGCAAAAAAATCGAAGAACACCTCAGCAAATACAAATCATCTTGGGACCTCTCAGCATCGATTTCTAAAGAATCCGATATCTCTCAAAATCAGATTCGCATCCTCCACTCTGCCTTTGCTCTCCTCAATGCCGAGCAACAGCAAGCGGTTACCGCACAGTGGTCTACACTTTCGCCAAGCCTCTGGTCTCATGCTTCTGCCTTTTTTAAGGCAAAGGAGATGACACCCCTTTTGCGTTGGCTCATTCAAAATAATCAAAAAATGAGTCTTCGGGGAGAATGGCAACACGCCACTCCAAAGGAGTCTCCCAAATTCGTTTGGTCGCAGCCCCCTTCTGAGGTCGTGGAACTTTCCAAAAGAGTGTCGAGCTATTTGGGAGAGGACGCTTTTGACATTGCCTATGATCTCAATCTTTCTCCCAATGAACGCGAAGAATTTTTGAAACTCGATTTTATAGATGCTGCTACGGGAGGCTTTCGGCCAATCAGCGTGATGTTAGATCCACCCACTCTGAACGGGTTTCCCTTTCAAGATTTAGCAGCCGCATTTGAAGCCAAAGACATTAAGACTGCTGAGCGTCTTACTGATACGTTCTGGCTCAAAGAACCCAAGAAGTTGACTCAGCATCCTTCTCGTCCATCGGTCAAAGCTTCTGATACCGCCATCCAAACTGAGATCTTTAAAATGATTCAAGGCCTCCCTCTCGAGGATCGCCTCAAGCTCTACGAAAGTTTTTATGGTGCTCATAGCGACAATATTCGCCTTCAACACGTCGCAAGCACTGGCCTGCTTCGTTCAATCAGCAAAGATTATTTGGAGTTTGTTTTAGAACATAACGAGACTCTCTCCGCGTCCCCCACTCAGACTCCTGAAGGCGCACAAATTTGGTCATCTACGGACCCTCTCTTTAATCGTTACTTGCGCATTCTTGATGCCATTTATGTTGGGCATGGTGACTATTGGCAGAGCAATCTAGAAGAATTCAAAAATATCAGTGACCAAAAAAAATCTGCCCTGCTTGATTTGTCCGTTTTTGACTCCAATAAACACTTAAGACCTGTGATGTTTCTGACGCGGCAAGCCCCACAGCCCTCAGTCCAAGATTTTAAGTGGGCGCTACAATGGACTCTCCAAAATCTCGACACAGATCTTGATGACTACTCAAAGCATTCAGAACAAAAGCGCGAGGAGATCGCTCGGTTTTTTAAGACCACCACAGGCGAATCCTATCGCCATCCACTTATTGATTTGGAAGTTGTAAGCAACCATCAGAAGCTTTCATTTTATCGTGAGGCCTCGGCCATGAGGCGACGCGAATTTTTGAGCGCCTGGGAGGCGCTCGATGCTCAATCCAGAGAGACGTTGCTGAACAAAACCAAGAACGAACTTAAAACAGAAGCCCTCAATCACTCAGAGATGCCGCGTTTTAGAGGACCGATCCGGGAGTTTCCAGCCTTGAAACATTTGGTGATTGAAAACATCCGTACACAAGCCTTAGAGCTGTTTTTTTCTCATCTCAAAAGTCCTCTAGAGCTTGTATTTGGGGAAGGCTCCATTGATGTAAATAAAATTTCTAACACCAATCTCAAGGAAATCATCACTCTCACTCAGCTTAATCCATGGGATGATTTGGATAGCGTATCCGAGACTTATTCTTGGAACGCCCTCATTGGACAATTGCCTTTGGAAAAACGCCAAGAATTGATCAGCTACAGCATTACCAATAGAATGGACGTGTTTAAGACCGTCACCCTCGGTGAGACCCTCTTTAACATCGGCCAAAAGGGACTGATGAAAGCAGACCTCATTGAAAGGATTCTCAAGCATGTCGTTTCGATTCAGCGAAATGCGATTTATGATGGAGCCGCACAAAAGCATGTGTATCAAGATCGAGTCCTTGAGCAAGAAGTCTACTTCCTTTCAATGGCTGCCTTGCAAGCTCCCGAAGAAATGCGACGAGCTCTCAACTCTCTCACCGAAGACGAACGCCAAGAAGCTCTCAAAGACACCAATACAGCGATGGGTGAAAGTCGCGTCGAAGTCATGGACCTGATTGTGCAGGCCATGAAGGAGCAACTCCCCCTCATTGCACTTGCTGCTGATGATGATGCTCCAATTCCAACGGCAAAGCCTGTACTGCTCAGTGATTTTTTTAGGACCGCTTATCGCGAAGTCGCAGACCCTTCTACAGAGCCCAAGTTGATCGTAATCAAGGAGAGGCTGGGCACAGGATTCACCTTGCTTTGCAGCGAACCCAATCTCAGAATCATCAACGATTCTGCACATCGCATGAATATCGGATCGAGTTCCATTGGTTCTTGGGGGATTTCTTTCGTTCAGATGTCTCCATTAGTGAATAGTCAATCATCGTCCGATCTTCGCTGGGGCTCAGACTTGCAAAATGAAAGCAGCAAGGCCAAAGAGTTTGCGGCTTGGTCCGGAACCGAATCCGCTCAAGTCCTTTGTGGCAACAAAGTCTTTGATGTCAAAGTAAACGCCGAAAAACTCGAAGGCCAATTGCCGCTGCCAGTAGATCCGCTCCTGCAACAAGCTCTCAAGGGAAATGAGATCAAAATCACGGGGGCCTATGCCCTTCCTGGAGAAACTGATCAACGCGTCGCTCTCGGAGCGGCAGCGTTTTTGGCGACTCAGGGCTATCGACTCGTGACTACAGAAAAAATCGAGGACTTTAAGCCCACCCTTATAAATGATCTCAAGGATACTCAAATGTTTATTCCTTCGAGCCACGCCATGAATCTCAATATTTTTGTTGTTGGAACTCAAAAAGCCCGGAGAATGAAATTTGAAAAATCCATTCCACATCCTCAGCGCCCTGAAGAAGAGCTCAAAATAAACTTTGATGTCTATTTGCCTGATATGAATGCTTCACAAGAAAATCCTGTCGTCATGCTGTCTTCAGAAGAACTTGAAGAGATCTTTTGTGCGCGCCGCACTCCCGATGGATTATTTGTCATGAATATTTCTTGTGATTCAGAAGAAACAATCGACTCCTGGATGATGGCCTACCGAAACACCTTTGTGGATTCTGACACAAAGACCTTTAAGCGCAATCCTCAAGAGGCAATTGACGTCCCGACTATTTTGGCTGCGAGCCGAGGATTTGATACGAACAATCCCGCTACAATCCTTGGGCACCTCCAGTATCCAGTGGATGTGATTGAGCGCGTGGTCCGCGGCCAGTCGACCACCAAAATCATCGATTCTCTCAACCAAGAGAGACAAACCTCTTCCCTCATCAAAATCGCTCAAGCCATTTTGAACAAAACGAACAAAGTCGAAGCCACTACGCGAAGTTTCAATCCGGTGTGCAATATTCAGCACCCAGAGGTGTTTAGTTTTTCGGGAGGCTTTCAGGTCGAGGTCAAAGACCAGGCAAATCCCGAATCCAAAACTCTCTACTGAGCGGCCTCGACAGTAAATTTGGGATCTCTCACAAGTTTGTCGATCTCCACGAGGAGTGCGTTTTCTTTGATTGTAGAAGTCTCGGTTGTAATCCAACGCTGCACACTTCCATTAAAATCCACTCCCGCCGTCACCGTATCATCGAGATACTGTTCTTCGTTTCGGATCGTCACTCGAGTCCCTGCACCTTCTCCAATCACATAGAGATAGAGACGATAGCGAATGTTGTAAGGTATCCGATTCGCATCAAAACCATGATAGAGACGATCGGATTTTCCACGAGTCCAGTCCGTCACCAGGTAAGCTCTTTGACTATTGGCATCCAAATCCCGCTGCACGACGGTAAACTTCCCCATCACGGTTTGAGTGGCGGCCCATACCCGCGCAAAAGCCCCCGCCAATACCGCTTCCGTGGGTCGCGCTTGAACCTCAATCATGCCGGGTTCATCAAAGTTTTTGCTCCAACAACCGCTCAATAAAACCACCAAAGAGATCGCCAGAAAGACCCGCACTTTCAGTATGTTAAACATCATGTTGGCATTTTATAGAGGGTGCTAGACTCAGCGCGAGGCTTTTTTGAACCCGGTCTAGTCGATTTCCAAGAAAACCTTAGAATTAACGGATTGAGTCTGTTAAGAACGCCTCTATTCAGTAACACCAATTCAAGAAATCCAATCCAGACCAGAAAGTGAATCCCGTTTAATTATGCAGTCCTTTAATGAAATCCCCATGCCGGAAAGCCTCCGTAAAGCAATTGAGGCCCTTAAGTTCCAAACTCCTACCCCGATTCAAGCCCAGGCTATTCCTATGGGCCTTGCCGGAAGAGACTTACTTGCCACTGCCCAAACCGGTAGCGGCAAAACCGTCGCGTTTGCTATTCCTTTGATCGTTCAGGCGATCAAACAGCCGCAATCCACGGCCCTTGTTCTCACGCCCACTCGCGAACTCGCGACTCAGATTGTCGAAGTTTTTAGAAATTTGACCAAATTCATGCCCCAAATTCGTCTCGCACTTTTGATGGGTGGCGCAGGGATGGGCGGTCAACGCAATTCGCTGCTGAGACGCCCTTCGATTATTGTGGCGACTCCCGGACGACTGATGGATCACATTCGCCGAGGCAATGCAGATCTCTCGCAAGTCACACAAGTGGTTTTGGACGAAGCCGATCGAATGCTCGATATGGGTTTTGCTCCTCAAATTGAGGAAATTTTTGAGTTTGTTCCGCAAAAGCGTCAGACGATTTTGTTTTCGGCCACATTGCCCAAAGAGATTTTAAAACTCGCTCAAAAATACCAAACAAATCCTGAGCGAATCACAGTCGGCGAAGTCAATCGCGCGGCCGAAAAAATCAAACAAAGCCATATTCAAGTGCATGGTGGTGACAAGAACGACAAGATTTTGGAAGAACTCACCAAGCGTACCTATGGCTCAGTACTTGTTTTTGCTCGAACACAAATCCGAACCGAAAAACTTGCGAGATTTTTGCAAGGTCATGGCATGAGTGTTGCGGCGATTCATGGTGGACGAACTCAATCTCAACGTAACGAGGCCCTCGCGGGATTTCGTTCGTTAAAATATCCTGTTCTCGTCGCGACGGATGTGGCGGCTCGAGGCCTTGATGTGCCGCATATTCAAACTGTCATCAATTTTGATCTTCCCCAAACCAGTGAAGATTATATTCACCGCATTGGCCGAACAGCTCGAGCAGGTGAAAGCGGAGAAGCTGTTAGTTTTGTCACCCCCGAAGAAACCAAACACTGGCGATATTTGAGCGGCGAAAAGTCCCCCCACAAACAAGGGGAAAAGAAATCGACTTATCATGTCAGCCAAGGACCGCGTTCAAATTCTCGCGGGCGTAATGGTGGCGGCAGAAGCCGATTTTCGAATTCTTCGCGCGGCGACAATAGCCAAAGTCGCGGCCCTGGCCAGTGGTCCGGTGGAAGCAATCAAGGTGGTGGACGCTGGTCACAAGGCGGACAAAGATCGGGTGAGGGTCAAAGATTCTCGCCTCGCCAATCATCATCTCGTCGCAGTTCGCAGCCCAGACAAGCATCGCGCGCTCGATAAGGACCGGCTTTTGAATTTTATGATCTTGAGTGCATTGATTTTTTTGGTCAGTCAGGCAGAGGCCGAAGAGCCCAAGAAAGTACAGCCCATCCAGACACTCAAATCGAGCTTGAGTTTGGAACTCAAGGATTGGGGACTTCGAAGAATCCCTATCGGAACTCTCCCCTCAGATCTGGTCAAAGAAGATGCCAAACCTCTGGTTCTTTTTTTGAAAGAATCCATCCTGGTTCCCGAGCGATCGGACCATGTTCGGTTTTGGTTTAGCCGAGGCAACGAAATCCAATCGACCAAGCCTTTAGAGGAGTGGACAGACCTAGAATGGAAAGCCTTTAACGAGCTCGATCCGGCGATTTGCGAGTTTAGCTATTCAGATGTTCAACTGGTTTCGTTTCCTCCGCATATGATCAGCGCAAGAGCCCTTTTGATCGAGAAGCTCGAGCTGACCTCCAAAGAATCTCATCAACAAGTTAAGTTTATTTTTAAATCGAATCCTTTTTTTAAAGAAGTCGTCTGTGCCTTCGCGCTCAATGCCGAAATCGATCAACTGGACTCAACGCTGCCGGCTTTTGCTTCGATTGTTTTGCGAGAGGATGAGACGCAGCCGCTTCCTGAAGAGTTAAAGGCTGTTACGGCAGCTGATTTTGACCGCCCAGATCTCTTGAGTGAAAGGCCTATCAATTATTTTGTGGATCTCACGGCACCCAGCGATTTGACTAAGTATCTGAGTGAGCCTCAGTGGAATACTCGAAAGGGCTTTGACTCTTGGGGTTACTACGAAAAGTATGAAACCCCTCTCGGCAAGGATGGGCGATTGCGTTTTGAATTCAGGCGCTATGATCAATACACCGGGCCTTACTGGCGGCGCCCTCAATAAGCAGAAAAAAGGCGAAGATTTGGTGGTTGGGGGGCGGAGTCAAGCCGCCGACCTCATGGGGTTCTGCACCTTCCGACCAAACCGAGAATTTTTTCTGCCAGCAAGGCACGAACGACTGAGACGAAGGCGCGTATCGTAATATACGCCACTGAAGTCGCAAGGAGTGAGAACGCTGCTGGTAGGAAAAAGGCGAAGATTTGGTGGTTGGGGGCGGAGTCGAACCGCCGACCTAGGGGTTATGAATCCCTCGCTCTAACCGTCTGAGCTACCCAACCTCACATTTTGCTCCAGCTCGCTGGAGTAACCCAGGGAATGTAAAAAAACGCCTTTAAGGGGTCAAACCCTATTCGTTAGATCTTTTTGCGCTTATCGAGCTTGAATTTGGTGATCTTCTTTAAAAGCCCTTGGCGGGTGATTTGAAAGAGCTCGGCGACCCGGGACTTGTTCCAATGGTACTTGTGGAGCGCGTCCGAAATAATGCGTCTTTCGTACTCATCCACCATATCCTTGAGAGTCTTACCCTTTTCGATTTCCTCGACGGGGGACATGGCCTCCATCATTTTGGTGCTCAGATCTCCGACATCAATAAAGCTATGGGACTCCTTCATGGCCACGAGTCGTTCGACCTCATTGCGCAGTTCTCGAACATTGCCCGGAAAGCTATGCGACGTCAGTTTGGCAAGAGACTCTTCTTTCCACTGAATCCCCTCTTTGGTCATGAGGCGCATAAAGTCCTGCAAAAAGAACTCGGCCAATAAGGGAATGTCCTCTTTGCGCTGTCGCAAGGGGGGCATTTCGACTTCGACGACAGCGAGCTGAAAATACAAATCCTCTCTAAAGGCTCCCATCTGAATAAGCTTTCGAAGGTTTCGTTGCGTGGAGGCAATGATGCGCACATCCGAACTCAAAACTTGAGTGCCTCCCAATCGGGTAAAAGTTTTATCTTGAATCAGGCGCACAATTTTGAGCTGCATCGCCATACTCAAATCACCAATTTCGTTGAGATAAAGTGTGCCGCCTCGGCAGACTTCAAAGAGACCAGGCTTTTGTGCATAGGCGCCGACAAAAGCGCCCTTTTCGTATCCCAAAAGTTCGGCCTCGAGCAAATTCTCGGCGACAGAAGAACACTGAAGTGTCCGAAATTCTCTTTCGGCGCGCTGAGAGCGTTCATGCACCATTCGTGCGAGAAGTTCTCGACCCGTGCCCTGCTCTCCGTAGACCAAAACCGAAGAATTGCTCGTCGCGATCTGAGGAATTTTTCGAAGCAGCCCTCGCAGCAACTGGTTTTGAGTGACAATTTGATTGAACGTATTACGATTGACGGCTTCTTCGCGCTCTTTGCTCGCAATGGTTTCTTCAAAAAACTGAATGACTTCGCGAGCGAGTAACTGAACCATCTGAAATACAATTACTCGCTTGTCGGGAGTAAAATACGGAAGCGCGCGCCAAGCTTCGAGCGCCTTTATTCGGCGAGCGTCATCAAGCATCAGGACCTTAAATCTCTCCTCCAAAACCACATCGCCTGGCACAGGAGATTCGGTCACAAAACTCGAAATCCGCAAAAATCCGAGGCGGTCTCCGCGCAATACCAAAGGAACCATGGCTTCGCACATTCCGAACTGACTTTGTTTGATCACGGTGTCCTGAAGTTTGTAGGCCTCGTCTCTGAGTTCTTCTCTAAACTTTCGCAAGATCTCAGAGCCCACCTCATTTCCTTCGAGAAGTTCAATAAACGGATGAGTGCCTTTGAGCCAAAGAGGTAGACTAATCCAGGAACGCTCGGTTTCGGATCGCATCTCTTTGCGAATGAGTTCGATCCGGAAAACTCCCAAATGACTCAGTGCAACAGAAAGCGAGCCTGGAGCCCTCAGTCTCTCAAGCCGATCCCAATCTAAGCGCGTGTAATCCACCTTGGGTTGATTTTATCGTTAAAATTTTTCGAAAGCTACGGCAATTCCTTGTCCGCCACCGATACAAGCGCTCCCTATGGCGCGCTTGGCTCTGCCCGAAGAAATCAAATGAGCAATATGACAGCTTATCCGTGCTCCTGTCGCTCCTAACGGATGCCCGAGAGAAATTCCACTGCCGTGAGGATTGAGTTGTTCATCCGAAAGCTTGAGAAGTTTTTTGACGGCGAGGACCTGAGCCGCAAATGCTTCGTTGACTTCGAGGTAATCCACATCAGACATTTTCCACTGAAGCTCTTTGAGTAACTTCTCGATCGCAGCGACAGGACCAATGCCCATCCGCTTGGGATCACAGCCAATCGCTACCGCTCCCACGACTCGAGCCATGGGCTTTTGCTTTGGAGTAGACGCACCCGAAACTACGACAAGACTTGCCGCTGCGTCGTTCATCCCGCTCGCGTTTCCAGCAGTCGTGACGCCTCCAAAAGCAGGTTTGAGTTTGGTGAGTTTTTCGAGGCTCGAATCCCGCCGAATATGTTCGTCCTGAGCAAAGACTTTTCCTCCACCCCAATCAAAGGGGACGATTTCTTTGGCGAGGGAGCCGGTGGCTTCTTCTTTCATGGCTCGCTGGTGGCTCATGAGCGCCCAGCGATCGCAGTCTTCTCTCGTGATCTCGTTTTCTTTGGCCAAAAGTTCGGCCGTTTCTCCCATGGCCATTCCTGCGTATTGATCGCTAAGCGACTCCCAGAGAGAATCCACTGACTGGGGTGGCTTAGAGAACTTGAAACCTTCACGCACTCCTCGCAAAATCAGTGGAGCCAGTGACATCGACTCCGCTCCCCCAACCAAACAAGCACCTTCGTCCACATACCGCTCCGCCTGAACAAGAGCCTCAAATCCACTGCCGCACAAGCGATTGAGCGTGAGACTCCCCACATGCAAGGGTAGTCCTGATTTGAGTGCGATATGTCTCGAAAGATACGCTCCATCGGGAGACGAAAAACAGCAGACATTTCCAAAGACCGAGTGCACAAAATCTTCGGGCTTAAGGCCGGAGTCTTTGATCGCCTCCTTGCTGGCATGAACACCCATATCCGTGGGACTTAAATGCTTGAGTGAGCCGAGAAAAGTTCCGACGGGAGTGCGACGCGCTGATAAAATAGCAAGATTGAGCTTCATGATTTTTTTCCTTTCGAGGCTTCTTTTTGAGCGAGTCGAGCGAGATATTCTTCGACACTCGGATCTTTGGGGTTTTCTTGTTTGACCTGTTCGAGATCGGGCGGAGTATCGGTCTCGTCAAAAACAAGCGAGGCATCCAAACTGAGTTTGGAAAATTTGCCTTCGGGAGCGTTCTCCGTAGTCACTTCGGAAAGCATCGTCTGAGCCAGAGCTTGCAGGACTTCGGAACTCTCGAGTGCCTTGATTTGCTCCTGCTGGACAGCTGGCGCTTCGGTCCAATCGGGACGAGCTTGCGTCCCCGTGAGAGTTTTGACGTTCGAGATGAGATCCGTCATTTCGGATTTGGTCTGGTCGGTCACTTTGACATCTTTTTTGAGCCGAGGGACATCGGGTCGATCGGCTTTGGGCTGAACGGTAGAACGGCGATGTCCGCCCGTGGTGCGCTCATAGAGTTTTTCTTTTTCGGCATCAAACTCCGCCTGCTTTTTGCGAAACATCATGCCGAGACTAATGGCGACAATGAGCAAAACAATGAATGCCGAGCCCCAAAAGACATAGCTCATGACGGTTAGCGAACTCTGATCTGCTTCGACCGGCTGGAAGACGCCCGCCAAGACCAATTCATTTTTGATTTCGGCGTTAATGAGAAGTTCAATCGCCTGAGTCGACTCTCTTTTGGATTTGAGGGATTTGAAGATCGAGACGATTCTCTCACGAGGAAGAGCGGCTCGCGGGTCTTTTTCGATTGCGCGCATATACGCGGCGACAGCATCCGGCCAGTTTTTGAGAGCCTCGGACTTGAGTCCTTCGTTCAGATGAAAGTCATATGAATCCGAAACACGCTCGGCCCTAACAGGAGTCAACTGAGAAGCAATAAAGACACCCAGAACCCCAAAAAAGCCAATCGCAAGAACAACCCTCACAGCCCTTATAATCGTGGACTTTGATGGGAATTGCGATAATTTTTAGCACATATGGAATTCTTCCTGGATACTGCCAATATTCAAGAAATCAAAGATGCGGCCCTCACGGGGCTCATTAACGGAGTCACAACAAATCCGAGCCTTATCTCAAAAGAAGGTCGGGCCTTCTCCGAGGTGGTCAAAGACATCTGCGCGATCGTCAATGGGCCCATTAGTGCCGAGGTCATCGCCACGGATTATGAGGGAATGCTCAAAGAAGGTCGTGAACTCGCTAAGATTCACAGCAATGTGACAATCAAGGTGCCACTGACTGTGGATGGTTTGCGAGCTTGTCAGGCCTTCCGAAAGGACAACATTAAGGTGAATGTGACTTTGTGTTTTTCGGCGGCTCAAGCACTGCTCGCTGCAAAGTCGGGCGCTACCTATATCTCGCCTTTTATTGGACGACTGGATGATGTTTCTGAAGATGGCATGAAGCTCATCGAAGATATTCGTACGATTTACGACAACTATGGATTTCAAACCAAAATTCTCGCGGCGAGCATTCGTCATCCGATGCATGTTGTAAACTCGGCACTCGCTGGAGCCGATGTCGCGACCATGCCACTTTCGGTTTTGAAGATGCTCTTTCAGCATCCCCTCACAGACAAAGGCATCGCCAAATTCCTCGAGGACTGGAAGAAGCTCAAAAGCTGATAAAGCCGACCTTGTTTTTTGAGTCTCACTGCCGTAACGGCAGTGAAAGATCTGCGCAGCCAAACTTTACTGATGTCTGACCGTGTGAATTCCTGAGGGGTGCAGGGATTTTTGAGCGCGTTTAAAGGAGACAAACGAAACGTAAAAGTTGAGAAGAGATCTTTTGGCGGTCCCTGCGCTCCTCAGGAAATCGCAAGGGCAGACATGATTGGCAAAATCTGTGCTGGGCCTCTTTCTCACTGCC
>CAZUTA010000030.1:0-17675 GCA_964622975.1 uncultured Bacteriovoracaceae bacterium
GCCACTGCCGCTACGGTAGTGGGTTGAATCACGCGGCGAGAGTGTCGAGATTCTCGAGTCCATCGAGGGGGGTGACTTTGAGGTCGGGGGCAATTTTTTTGAGGATGCCTGTGAGGACTTTGCCACTTCCGACTTCTACAAAATTCTGAACTCCCAATGAGCTGATGCTTCGGATGCAGTCTTCCCATCTGACGGTTTTACTGACTTGAAGTTCCAGATTTTGCCGAATCTCATCCGGATTTTTTTGCTCACTTGCAGTGACATTCGAAAAAGTTGGAATGCTGGGAGTGCGAATCTCGACTTGATCGAGAGCATTTCGCAATTTTTTGCCTGCTCCGCTTAAAAGAGAGCAATGAAAGGGTCCAGAGACTTCGAGTTTGGTGCCCATTCGGATTCCGAACTCTTTGACTCGGCTCGCCGCTTTATCGATGGCTGGCATAGCTCCTGAGATCACCACTTGGCCTGGATTGTTGAGCACTGAGACCTCAAGCACTTGGTTCGTCTCTTGATGGATCGCTTCGCAAAGTTTTTGTGCATTATCGATCGTGCAGCCGATGAGTGCGAGCATTCCTCCCTGACCTGAGGGCACAGCAGATTCCATAAGCTGCCCTCTCAAATGAACGAGTTTGACTGCATCCGAAAATTTGAGTGCATCGGCATACACGAGAGCGGAATATTCACCGAGCGAATGTCCCGTCGCATATTGCGCGGATTTGCCTTTGCTCTTGAGCCATCGACCCATCGCCGTGCTGACGGTGAGGAGCGCAGGCTGAGTAATTTCTGTAAGTTTAAGTTTCTCGGCGGGCCCGTCCTTTAAAATATTGGAGAGCGAGAACCCTAAGCACGCATCGGCTTCGCGGAGAGTTTCCAAAAAAATGGGTTCAAAATCCGAAAACTTTTGCGCCAATGCATAACCCATCCCTACAGACTGGGATCCTTGGCCAGGAAAGAGATAGCAAATAGAAGTCATCAGTTGTCTCTTCCACAAATTCTGTGGAAGAGACAACTATAAATAATAGATAGAAATAATTACGGAGTATCCCAGGTCCATAGAGCGGGATTTTGATCATGAAATCCCATAGAACTGGTGGTCCAAGACTTGGCTCGAGCCACGGCTTGATCGACTTGGATAATTCCAAATCCATATTTGTTACTCTTACCCTTGGACTGAGCCACGACAGATCCGTTCATGAGCTTTTCGAGATCCTCAACTGTCAAGAATGGGCTCACTTGCAACAGAAGCGCAATGACACCGGAGACATGGGGTGTGGCCATGCTGGTGCCGGAATAATACTCCCAAGCTCCACCCGGAACCGACGAATAAACGTTGAGTCCAGGTGCTGAGATTTCAGGCTTCGTGTGGAATTTGGGAATATAGTATTTTCCAAACTCCACAACGGGACCGCGGCTGCTAAATGAAGTCACTTTCAGATTTTCGTCCACAGCGCCAACAGCGTAGGCAAAGGGATAAGCGCCAGGCGCTCCGACGGTAAAATAGAAGCCCGAGTTTCCTGCGGCAAAACTGGGGAAAATGTTAAATCGTCTCCAGTTGCGAACCACATTTCTAAATCCATAAAAGAACATGGAGCTCGCTCCCCAAGAATTGCTGACAATTCGTGGAGCATCATTGGTATTGGGATCTTCGTCGGGATCCATCATCCATTCCATTGCTTTGAGCAAGCGAGCGGTTTCGGCAGAGCCTTTGGAGTCAAAGACTTTGGCCATAATGATTTTGGCGCCTGGAGCGACTCCGATTTGGCGACCACTCGCATCACCGCCGACGATCGTTCCTGAAACGTGAGTGCCGTGACCGTGATAGTCTTTGTTGTCGTTATCAGCAGTGAAGTCCTTTTGAAGTAGAATCTTTCCCTTCAAATCCGGATGATCTGCATCTACGCCTGTATCGATCACTCCCACCACAACGCCAGAGCCGTCGATTTTTTCGGCCCATGCGGATGGAGCGTTAATTTTTTGCAAGCCGTAGGTCAATTTGCTTTCATCAGTTTTGTTCGCACCACTGGCTTTCATGGGTTGTTCAAAAGGAATCACCGCATTTTCGATGATTGCTTCAACGTTTGAATCTCGTGCCAAGCGATCGAGTTCGCGCTGAGTGACTGGCGCGACAAGAGCGTTTGAAGCCCAGAGAACTTCGGTGCGAGCAGCGCCCTGCAGGAGTCCATGAGAGGGGAGTAAGCGTCCCGCCTCCGAAATCAAAAATCGAGAGACCTCGGATTTTTCTGCGGCCACAGCTTGATGAGTGATGAACTGAGATCGATCCTTAAAGGGCTGAGCCTTCAAAAAGACGATGACACTTCGAGTTTCACTGGCGATTTGCGATCGGCCAGAGACCGTTTTCCATGCTTCGAGCCGCTGATCAATAAAAGCCTCAGCAAAGACGAACGAGATTGTTGATATAAGTACTAAGACGCCTGAGGCCAGTATGGCTCCGGCATTCTTCCAATATGACATTAAAGTTTCCTCCCCTAAGCTAAGAGTTTAAGGGAAGCAGCGCCCCACCGACGAGAGAGATTCAACAAGAATCCAAAATACTTACACTGCATTGCGGTGACGGATTGCGCAGTTTTTTATTGGGGCCTTTACACTGGGCGCTCGCTGACATTAGTTTGTTTTTTCACGAAGTGGCCCTGTGGCGGAACTGGTAGACGCACAGGACTTAAAATCCTGGGTCTCGAAAGGGGCGTGCCGATTCGATTTCGGCCAGGGCCACATTCCACTCCCATCTCATTCCATTGGTGTCAGACGAGGTCAGGCAAGGTCAGGGGACTTGTATCTCTTCTTCCGAATACTTTGAGATTCGAAAGGAAGTAAAAAACGTGAATCAACTTTATAGCCCCCCGTCTTTAACCGATGTCCTCATTGTGGATGATGATGAGGTCCTCGTCTCAGTGTATACCGAATATCTCGCGGATAGTGACCTTCGGGTCAGAAGTATAACGCAACCGGATGCAGCACTCGAGCAAGTCGCGAGTTATTCTCCTCGATCGATTGTGGTCGATCTCAACATGCCTCGAATGAACGGCATTGAGTTTTTGGAGAATGCCGGAAAGTCACTCACCCAAATGCCCCCCTGTATCCTCGCCTCTGCCTATAGCGAGATGGACTATCAAAGAGCGATGCGTGCGGGAGTGAGCCTTGTGCTCCGTAAGCCCTTTAGATTCGAAAGACTTGCGCAAGTACTTCGCTCCACGATCGGTATGCGTACGGGGACGAGTCCCCGAAAATACGTTCGCGTTCCGATGAAGGGCGAAGTCAGTATTTCGGGCCTTAAATTTAACCTCACGGATTTAGGGATTGGAGGAATGGCAGTTTTTCATGCGGCCGGAATTCCCATAGCACCCAAAGAAAGCGTGCAGATCATTTTGAGGGATACACTCGCCAATTCTATTTGTTTGAACGGCTCTTGTGCTTGGGTCTTGGACGGGAAAATGGGAGTCGAATTTAACAATCTTGATGACCAACAGCGCCTGCAGGTTTTGCTCTTAGCGTCTCAAGCCGCGCAAACGATTGGCTCCTCTTAGAAGCAGGCGTTGTCTGTTTCAAAGTCAATGAATCCAAGGGGTACGCTCGTGGAGCCACCAGGCGTTGTGATGACGGCATCAAACTTCATTCGAGCTTGTCCAAGGCCTGAGTTATAACACTGAGTGTTTGCCGGATTGGTGAGTGTAAATCGATTGGAGGAGTTGTTGCAGCCTCCATTGGCCGCGGCGCCGGTGTAGTACATTCTAAAGTACCTTTGCCCATTGTCCGTGTGAACCGTCGCCGAGAACGGACACAAGCTCTGGCAAGCCGCAATCCCACGATTGATGAGGCTCTGATATCCGGCCACATCATTGCACGCGATACTCACTTGGGCATCATTCATAGTTCCGAGATTCATGGGCGTAGGATCTGTATAAGTTGTGACTATAAACTCAAAAAATCTATTCCATGCATAGTTACAGCCACTTCCAGGATTGTCGCGAAACTGCGTGATGGTGTCAGTTCTACGAAGTCGCATCCTTTGATCGCCTGACAAGAAGTTATGTGGCCCCGAGCGCTGGCCAAAAGGAGTAGCCTCACAATAACCAGTGGAGATAAAGGCATTTGCATTGGCTCCTTCTATGGCGACATTAGGTGCTGAACGGCGATAGATATTGGCTGTAAATCTCAAGGACTCAGTCGCGGAGATTGGAACAATCCCAATGATCTTTGCAGGACTCGTCGACGTGTAGTTGGCACCCAGGGTGACTTGGGGCTGACAAGAATTAGGATTAGTAATGATGACCGTGCTTGGAGTCTGAGCGTCTCGCGTCCAAGTGGCATTTGTTCCCGTACAAAATCCTGCGTAATCAGCCGGAAACTGCAACGCCAGAGCTTGGGTGGGGCCTGCCGTAAAGTTGGAACTTCGATCAACGTAAGAGATTGTCCCCCCCGTATTGTTATTATTGTTGTTGTCATCTGTATTGCCCGTTCCCTGAGGTGCCGGATTGACAAGCTGTTGATTGAGGCCGGCGCGCATCTCCTCTTCGGATCCGCAAGCGGCCGCCAACAGGGCGATAACTAAGATTGATAATAGAACACGATATGGAACGACCGTACGCACTAAACTTCCCATGCGACGGGATAAAGTTGCAACTCGAGTGCCACGACAAAATGGCTTTTAAAAGCGTTTTAATGGGCTCTGGAAGGGGTTTGGCCGGATACTTCTTGCGGGTTCTGTAATCAATGCAGACTTCTCTCGCTAGAACTGATCTCTCACAAACGCTAGATTGCGCGCCTATGGCTTTGATTCAGGCAGGACAACTCAGGCCACTCATCGAATCGCGCGAGCAGAGCCTTGTCATTCTCGACTGTCGGTTTGATCTCAAAGATCCAAGTTCTGGTGAGAGATTGTACGAACAAGGTCATATTCCCCAAGCGATCTATGTTCATTTGGATCGCGATCTTTGTGGGCCCCTCACATCTCAAACAGGAAGACATCCGATCCCTTCCGTCGAGGATTTGTCACAGAAGTTTTCGTCCTGGGGAATCACTTCAGGTGTGCAGGTGATTTGTTACGATGGAGGAGACTTGGCTTTTGCAGCAAGAGCTTGGTGGCTACTCAAATGGCTTGGACACGAAACCGTCTCTGTACTCGATGGGGGTTACAAAATCTGGACGGACATGGAGTATGAAGTATCGACGAACCAGCCTGTGGTTCGTCCTCAAGTTTTTAGAGCGCGAGTCAATCAGGCGGCACTCGTCCAAACGGAGCAAGTGGTTAAAGGGATTAGTCCTCTCATCGATGTGCGTGACCCTCAGCGCTTTCGGGGAGAAGTCGAGCCCATCGATCCAGTAGCAGGGCATATCCCTGGAGCTCAGAATTTGTTTTTTAAAGAACTCATGAATTCCAATGGTCTCCTGAAATCTCCCGTAGAAATACAAAAAATTTTGAAGCCTTATTTTAAAGATGACTCGCCGGTTTTTTATTGCGGAAGCGGAGTGACCGCTTGTGTGGCGCTTTTGGCAGCAGAAGAGGCGAGTCTTTTGGGTGCTCGTCTCTATGGAGGTTCATGGAGTGAATGGATCAGAGATCCCTCACGAGGGACGATCAAAAATTCTCTCTAGTAGTTTCAAAAAAGAGTTTTGATCTGAGTAGTCTTTAATCAGATTTTTGGCTCCCATACTGGAGAGAATGTTGGGATCGCGATGATCTGTGACCCCAACAAAATCAATGCCGAGCTGTTGAGTGGCCAAAAAATCCCAACGGCCATCCCCGACATAGACGACTCTTTGAAAGGACTCAACTCCATGGGTTTCGCGAGCTCTCTCGATCGCTCGACGCACAATTCCTGCTCTTGCCAAATGATCATCGGCGTAAGCGGCGGGCAAACTCTGAGTCGGCAGCGAAGCTCGAGAGAGTTTAAAAAGCGCGGAGGGCTTCCATGCCCCAGTCGCAATGGCCACGTGGGTTTTTCTAAATGCACGAGGGATCGCAGACAATATCTCCGGCGAACCCGCAACAGGATTGAACGAATCCGGCACTCGTTCGGCGTGTTTATTGAGATTCTGAACAAAGCGCTTTTGAAAATTCAATATTTCTAAGGTTGTTGGTCCCTGGCCCCGCCGCTCTTTGAGGAGTTCGTCTAAAATTCCCGAATCAGTCGACTCGGCATAGTCACTCCAGTTGGTGCTGACATCTTTGATTCCAAACTCCTCAGCCATCGATTGTGCAAAGCAGGCTTCATCCGCCTCGTTGGTGCGAGTGAGAGTTCCATCGATATCAAAAATCACGAGCTGCATACGCTCACCCTAGTGGGATTCTGGGTCGTTGGTAAATTGGGCTTTTCAAGGGCTCGAGCTTATTGCAGAGTCTCCTCATGTTGACCGTGGGGCTTGGGATCGCCGTTTTTTTAGCAGCCGTTGTCTCCTATTATATGGGTGTGCAAAGAGCCCGTAAGCGAGGGGATGCGCTTCTTAAAGAGCAGAGTCAGATTTTGGATACTTTTAAGGCGATGTCTGCCGAAGTTTTGAATGCGAACTCGCAAGCTTTTTTTACGATGGCCAAAGCTCAGTTTGAAGGACTGCAGGACGTGGCCAAAAAAGATTTTGAAGCTCGCCAGTCCAATATCCATGACCTCGTCAAACCAGTGAGAGAATCTCTGGAAAGAGTGGATCACAAAATCCAAGAAATGGAAAAGGCTCGTGCGCGTGCGGATGAGACGGTGTTTCAGCAAGTGCGCTCTTTGCTCGAAGCTCAAAAAGATCTTCGCTCTGAGACAACTCAGCTCGTTGCCGCTTTGAGAGCGCCTCAAGCTCGTGGTCGTTGGGGTGAAATTCAACTTAAGCGAGTGGTCGAAATGGCAGGAATGTTAGAATTCTGTGACTTTGTGACCCAAGCATCGACGAACTCCGAGGACGGTCGATTGCGCCCTGATTTGATTGTGAGACTTCCGGGGGGAAAGCGGATTGTTGTCGATGCCAAAGCACCCCTCATGGCTTTTTTGGATGCGCTTCAGGTTCAGACACCCGAAGCAAAAATTCAAAAACTCGCGGAGCACTCGCGCCATGTGCGTCGCCATATTGAGCAGTTATCTCGTAAGGCCTATTGGGATCAGTTTAATCCGGCGCCTGAGTTTGTGGTTTTGTTTATGCCAGGAGAGCATTTTTTTGGTGCAGCATTGGAGCAAGATCCTTCTCTCATCGAAGCCGGTGTCAGTCAAAATGTGATCTTAGCAACTCCGACGACGCTGATTGCGCTCTTGAGATCAGTGGCCTACGGATGGCGGCAAGAAAAGCTTACCGAAAATGCGCGTGTGATGGGAGAGCTCGGGCGAGATCTCTATAAAAGAATTTCGGATATGTCGGTTCACTTTGCGCGTACAGGAAAAGCTCTCGAGGCTGCGACGGATTCTTACAACAAAACTGTGGGAAGTCTCGAGACTCGCGTTCTTGTTTCTGCTCGAAAATTCAAGGAACTTGGAGCCGCCACCACTGAGACTCTCGAGACCTTGCCCGTTGTGGATCAACGTCCTCGAATTTTGACCGCTCCCGAATTGCAGAGTTCAAGCTCGTCGCCAGAAAACTAGATTCAATCCGCACATTTTCCAATCATTGACCTCTGGCCCAAACATCAGCTTTGGTTGAGGGGATGGATTCAGAGAAGTACGTACAGTGGCATAAGGAATGTTCAAAAAGCCCTGAGGAGTTTTGGGCGGCCCAGGCTCGCCGGATTTCATGGGCTCAGCCCTGGTCGCGAGTCAAAAATACTCAGTTCAAAAAGCCGGTGAGTATTCGTTGGTACGAAGGAGGCAAGCTCAATGCCTCTTTTAATTGTATTGATCGGCATCTTCCTCACCGCGCTCAACAGGTCGCATTTTTTTGGGAGCCCGATGATCCTCAAGCTCTCGCCAAGCAAATCACTTACCAAGAGCTGTATGATTCGGTTTGTCGGCTGAGCAATATTCTTCGCGAACAAGGAGTCAAAAAAGGTGATCGAGTCACGATTTATATGCCGATGATTCCAGAAGCAGTGTATTCGATCTTGGCGTGCGCACGGATTGGGGCGGTCCACTCCGTGATTTTTGGCGGCTTCTCCCCGGATGCGATCGCGGATCGAATTGAGGATTGTGAGTCAGACTATGTCATCACGGCTGATGAGGGGCGGCGTGCGGGCAAGACCATCGCTCTCAAAAAAAATGTAGATGAAGCTCTCAAAAAGGCACCTCGAGTCAAACAGACTTTCGTGTTCAAAAACACGGGAGGTTCCATTGAGTGGGATCCCAAGCGCGATCTCTGGATCCATGAGCGATGGAACGCAGTCTCCGGTCATAGTGCTCCCGAGTTCATGGATGCCGAGGATCCATTGTTTATTTTGTACACCTCGGGCTCCACCAATAAGCCCAAAGGGGTGCTGCATACCACGGGTGGTTATCTCGTCTATGCCTCAATGACTCACGAGCTTGTTTTTGACTATCAGCCAGGTGAAGTTTATTGGTGCACGGCGGATGTGGGATGGGTCACTGGTCATAGTTATATTGTTTATGGACCGCTGAGTAACGGAGCGACGAGTGTTTTGTTTGAAGGCGTGCCGACGTATCCAGACGCCTCTCGATTTTGGCGAGTGATTGATAAGTACAAAGTAAATATATTTTATACCGCGCCGACGGCGCTACGCGCTCTCATGCGTGAGGGCGACGACTTGGTCAAAAAGGCCTCTCTGAAGACGCTGCGAATTTTAGGAACCGTTGGCGAGCCGATCAATCCAGAGGTGTGGCTTTGGTATCATCGTGTTGTCGGGGGAGAACGTTGCCCAGTCGTCGATACATGGTGGCAAACCGAAACGGGAGGGATATTGATTTCGCCTTTGCCTGGAGTGACAAAGCTCAAGCCTGGCTCGGCCACGTTGCCATTTTTTGGAATCCATCCGCAAATCGTCGACACCGAGGGGCGAGAGTTGAAGGGGCCTTGTGAAGGCAATCTTTGCATCACGGACTCTTGGCCTGGGCAAATGCGAACAGTCTACAAAGATCACGATCGATTTGAGCAGACGTACTTTAGCACTTATCCCGGGAAGTATTTTACCGGCGATGGATGCCGCCGAGATGAAGATGGATACTATTGGATCACCGGACGCGTGGATGATGTCATCAATGTGTCGGGGCATCGACTCGGCACTGCCGAAATTGAAAGCGCACTTCTCGAGCATCAGGCCGTGGCCGAAGCTGCGGTGGTAGGATTTCCTCATGACATCAAAGGGCAGGGAATTTATGCCTACGTTACTCTCAAGGCTGCTATTGCGCCCAGTGATCAGCTCAAAATAGAACTCGTTCAGACCGTCCGGCGAGTCTTAAGTCCCATGGCGAGCCCAGACAAAATTCAGTGGGCGCCTGGCCTCCCCAAAACAAGGTCAGGAAAAATCATGAGGCGCATTTTGCGAAAGATTGCAGAAGGCCAAACAGACAATCTCGGGGATACAACAACCTTGGCTGATCCGGGAGTCGTCGCAGAACTTCTGGGCGCGAGGGCTTTAGCCTAAATCCGCTGTTGTATTCTCCCTACATCCTTGCTCTAGAGTCTCATTTAAAGCTGTTTTTTTTGTGGCATGCACCTTGCTCTATGGACTCTCTCAGGAGGAGAGAATGTTATGAGATTGAGTCTAATCGTTGGATTTATAGGGGTGGGGTTCCTGATGAGCGCAGCGGGGCTGATGGCCCAGGAGCAAGCTAAGAAGGCCGCTTCCGAACTCGGAGAAGTCGGTGCCGCGCGAATGCGAGGAGGATGGAATGGCCCAGGAGGTGGCGGAATCGGAGGTGGAGGGGATCTCTCGTACCAACTCGATCGCATTGAGAGAAAGATCGACAAGCTCACTCGACTCCTGGAGGACGAGCCTGGATTTGGCCATCAGGTGAGAGAGGTCGAGTCGCGAGTGGATATGCAATGCATGAGCTCAGTTTTGGATTCGTTTTCTCGGTTTGATGACAAGCTTCAAGCCGCCAAAACCTGTCGAACTCCCGGAGAGAGTCTGTTGGTGGGATGTCGGCTTGTTGAGAGTCTCCATGATCAAAACTGCGTCAGTCGCGTGGTGGACTCATTCACACGATCGGATGGGCGCGCTCAAGCAGTAGAAGCCTGCCGAATTCATAAGTACGTTTGCGAATACTAACTCTGCGTCATAAAATTGAGCCTTCATGATTTCTTAAAGATCCCTTGAGGATTGATCATGAAGGCTTAATTTTTTTTGCGCGCCCTCCTTTTAGACTCAAGGTGAATGTATTTAGGGGATTTTCACATTCATTCTCAGTTTAGTGACGGCAGTTTGTCGATTCCTGAGATCGTAGACAATTTTGGATCGAGAGGTTTTGGAGCGATTGCCATTACTGATCATGCCTGCGAAGAAGTTTCACCTGTTGGTCGATTGGCTCACTATGCAGGCAAGACTCTCACTCGAGCTACATTTCCACTTTACCAAGAGATCTTGAAGTCCGAGATCAAGCGCGCTTGGAGTGAATATGGGATGGTACTGATCCCAGGAGTGGAACTGACCAAAAATTCTCTCTTCAATCACCGATCAGCACATATTGTGGCCTTAGGAATGAGTGATTGGATTGATCCGCATCTGGATCCCAAAGAAATGGCCCGAGAAATTAGAGATCAGGGAGGACTCGCGATTGCCGCGCATCCACTTTCTCCGTCACCGCTGAAAAATAGACCGTACTACCTTTGGGATCGGCGCCATGAACTCAAAGACGAATTTGACGCCTGGGAAGTTACTTATGGTGCGCAGATGCTCTCCGAGGTGATGGATTCTGGGTTGCCACGAATCGCCAGCAGTGATCTCCATCGACCCGAGCAAATTCGTTCATGGAAGACGGGATTAAAATGCGCTCGGGCGCAAGAGTCAATTTTTCAGGCTATACGCGAACAAGAAATATCGATTGAATATTATCAAGGAGAAGAAACGCGTGCATTTGATCTGGGTCTTAGGCCTCTTGGTTTGGGGAGGCGCCTTTGGGCTCAGCCTCTGGGGAACTGGGCTCGCACTTAATCATTTAAGAGGTTCAAAACGACGAGTTTCTTGTGGTCCCCCTATTTCAATTCTCAAACCACTTAAGGGCCTGGATCCTGGTCTTAAAGAAAATCTAAAGAGCTTTTTGAACTCACCTATCCTCGATTTGAAATCATCTTTTGTTTGGAATCCTTTCATGATCCCGCCTTTCCAGTTATCGAAAGCTTGAAGAGCGACTATCCACATACGGACGTAAAAATATTGGTGGGCCGTTCAAAAGAGAGTCTCAACCCTAAAGTAAGTAACCTTCTCAAGGGCTACAAAGAAGCTGCTTTTGATCATTTGCTCATCAGTGACTCGAATGTACGAGTCCGCACTGATTATTTGTCGAGTCTGATTTCACATTGGGACTCTCAAGATATTGGTTTGGTGACTGCAGGTGTTGTTGCAGATTCGTCTGAGCCATGGGGGAGTCGATTGGAAGCACTGAGTCTCAATGCTCAGACACTTCGGTGGATTTTCATTCTCAGCAATTCCGGAACCCCTCTTGTGATGGGAAAGTCCATGTTCTTTCGACGATCAACTTTTGAGCGCTTTGGAGGCCTCCAGGCTTTGGGGCGCTATCTGGCCGAAGACTATATGGCAGGATTTGCACTCAGACGGTTGGGCCTCAAAATCGTTCAATCGCATGAGCCTTTGAGGCAGTTTTTGGGAGATGCAAAATTGTCATCCTATTGGAGTCGCCAAGTGCGCTGGGGCAGGATCCGACGAATGACCTCTCCCCATACGTTTATTTTGGAACCCCTCAGTTTTTGTGCAGTGAGTGGCATGATTGGGGCCCTGGCAGCGAGTGCAACCAGAATTTCGTCCTTTGCTTCATTTTTGATCCTTCACTGTCTCACTTGGTTTTGTGCCGATTTACTTATGAATCTTAAATTTGATCGTCGATTGGATTGGAAGTTTCCTGCTGTGTGGTGCTTAAGAGAGATCTTGAATCTTCCGATTTGGTTGTGGCCACTGTTGAGTCGAAGTGTTTTGTGGCGGGGTCATGCACTCAAAATTCTTCCGGGTGGAGAACTTGAGCGAGCCTAAATTGCTCAAAAACCTGGAGCGTCGGCGCCGGCATCGACCCAACGCTGATAAAGACCGGATCTGATGGTTTGGTCTTTGTTGACCCAGATTCCACCCTTCGGATTTTGGGGATCCACTGTATGAAACGTCACTTCAACTTCGAGAAGGAGAATACGATTTGGCGTGTAGGCGGTGAGTCCCAGATAAAGTTCATAATTGCGACCGAGATTGTTGAGGCCCGGCACTCTCGAAAAATCCGGATTAAACGGATGAGCGCGGATGGCTTCTGCGATTCGCTTTCGATTGAGTTGCACATAGGTCGCATTAAATCGATCCCTCGGATACTGATCCAGCATGAAGCGTGTCAGTGTGGAGGCCACTTTTTTAGGTCCATTTTTAAATCCCAGTGCGAGCAGATATTCTCCGGGCCTGTAAGGGTAGCCGTACTGCGGTCTCAAAAAACTAATGAATCCCTGGCCGCCCAGTAACTCATCGTAAGTTCCTCCTTCGGCGATCCAAATCACTTTGGGTCTCGCGTCGTAAAAAATTGCGGAATCAAATGGAACTTCAAACTCTCTGACTTTGAGAGGGTCGCTTTGAACTGAGGCCTGATGAATCAAAAACTCTCGACAAAAGACGGGCTCCGCAGCGTTCAGAAAGTGCGAATGCAAAAGTGCCCACGTAAAAAGGCTGAGCCAAATCAAATGTCGGTTCACCATTCCCACGACCATGGTTTTTTCGCCTATTCGAGGGAATGTCTAGAGTCGAGTTGCTGCCGTAGCGGAAGTGATCTTACGAAGACTTGTGGAAGCCTCGCCCCCCGGAGCGCAAAGAGAGTCGAGGGAGTTAAGACTGACAGGCCGCGGACAAAAAAAAGCGCCCCCATTTTTGGGGGCGCTTTTACTTCGAATCAATTGATTCAATTCTCTTTTAAACAACCGCGCGGGGACGATTGTCGTGACTCGATGTATTCGCCATCGATGTCGCTGAACATCCACCGATGCGCATTCCGTAGAAGGATCGGTACACAAAAAAGAGAGCAATTACAAAAAAGACGAGTCCAAACGCGATCAAGAAAGTGGGCTTTCCTGGATCGGCAGCACCCGTGGCGAGAGCTGCATCTTTAGCTTCGGCAGCATATTTGTGTGCAATCTCAACGGCCAAGAGTCCGAACAGCGTGGTGAACTTGATGATCGGATTGAGCGAAACAGAAGAGGTGTCTTTAAACGGATCGCCCACTGTATCACCAACCACACAAGCCGCATGGAGTGCTGAGCCTTTATCTTTGAGGTCAACTTCGACAACTTTCTTCGCATTGTCCCAAGCTCCACCTGCATTCGCCATAAACATCGCCTGAAACAATCCAAACGCCGCAATAGAGATGAGGTAGCTCGCAAAGAAGGATTCATCAAAGAAGGCAAATGCGAGAGTCATAAAGAAGATCACGCCAAAGATATTGACCATTCCCGCCTGAGCGTACTGGGTACAAATCTTAACGACTTCCTTAGAGTTTTCCACAGAGGCTTTCTCTTGAGAGTCGAGGCGGATGTTCTTTTTGATAAATTCCACCGCTCGATAGGCTCCTGTTGTCACAGCTTGAGTCGCTGCACCCGTGAACCAATAAATCACAGCTCCACCGCAGATCAAGCCCAGCAAGATCTTAGGATCAACGAGATTGAGATTCAAATTGAGCATCAAAATGATCGAAAAGATCATCGTTGTCGCCCCAATCACCGCAGTACCAATCAAAACGGGCTTTGCCGTCGCTTTGAAGGTGTTTCCTGCCGAATCATTTTCTTCGAGCAAATGCTTTCCGCGCTCAAAGTTGGGAGCGAATCCAAAATCTCTTTGGACTTCGTTCTTAATATTGGGAACGTTCTCAATTTGAGACAGTTCAAAAACGGACTGAGCGTTATCTGTCACGGGTCCATACGAATCGACCGCAATGGTGACAGGTCCCATCCCAAGCATTCCAAAGGCCACAAGACCAAAGGCAAAGATTTCGGGATAGATCATATAAGCGCCGAGACCTTGCAAGCTCACCCAGTACGAAACAAGCATGAGAGCCGCAATCGTAATTCCCTTCCAGAAGGCCGAGAAGTTACCAGCAACTAAACCCGACAAAATATTGAGCGAGGCGCCGCCTTCGCGAGAAGAAGCGACGACTTCGGCCACATGTCGTGAATGGGCTGAGGTAAAGGCTTTGGTGAATTCTGGGATGATCGCTGCGGCCAAGGTTCCGCAAGAGATGATCGCCGAAAGTTTCCACCAGAGTCCGCCTTCCATTCCGCCGAGCAACAAGTCAGAGACAACGAAGGTGACGATGATCGACACAATCGAAGTCACCCAAACCAAGCTGGTCAGAGGAATTTCGAAGTTAAAATGCTCAGCCTTTCCAAACTTGGCCACAGACCAAGCGCGGTTGATCCAGTAAGAGCAGAGCGAAGTCAAAATCATCAGGATACGCATCACAAAAATCCAAACGATGAATTTGGCTTGAAACAATCCCTGATCCGCAAGCGCCATCGTGGCTCCTGTGGTGGGGTCTTTGCTCATTCCAACCGCCAAGATAATAAAGGTAATGAGTGCCACACCTGTGACACCGTAGGTTTCAAATCCGTCTGCTGTCGGACCGACCGAGTCTCCCGCATTGTCACCGACGCAGTCAGCGATCACACCAGGATTTCGCGCATCGTCTTCTTTAATCTTAAAGACGATCTTCATGAGGTCTGAACCAATATCTGCGATCTTGGTAAAGATACCGCCGCAGATTCTGAGAGCCGCGGCTCCCAAGGATTCGCCGATCGCAAATCCAACAAAACACGCACCGGCGTGGGCGGGATCGATAAACAGCAAAATGATGAGCATCATGATCAGCTCTACGCAGATCAAGAGCATTCCAATCGACATTCCGGATCGAAGAGGAATATCCATCACCGGGAAGGCTTTGCCCTGAAGCGAAGAAAACGCGGTTCGAGAATTAGCGAGGGTATTGATTCGCATTCCAAACCAGGCCACTCCAAAGGAGCCCAAGACCCCAATGACCGACCACAGCAAAATCAAACCTGTGCTTCCGAGGTCCAAATCTCGAAGGGAGTAAAAATAATAGAAGATGGCTCCACCGACCAAAACTTCGAGGACGATGAGCATCTTGCCCTGCTGAATCATATAAGTTTTGCAGGTTTCGTAGATCAGGCTCGAAACTTCGAGCATCGATTTGTGCGCAGGCAATGCTTTAATCTTGATGTATTCCATCACACCAAAAAGAACGCCGAGACCGATAATTAAAAAGCCCCAGGTAAGCATTGTTGTTCCGGAGATTTCACTGCCGAAGACAGTGAACATCGTATTCAGATCAGGCATTTTTAAAGAAACATCTCCTGACGCCCAAGCCGGAAGGCTTCCGAGCATCAAAAAGGAGAGTGTCCAAAAAAATGAACGAGTAATTTTGAGACCTTGGTTCATGAATTTTGACCCCTTTATTTGGTTAATCTTAACCCTCAAGAGTTAATAAAGAGCGTCTCAAGGTGTCAAAGCCAAATAAGGTCAAAATCAATCGAGCGACGACCAAGTGGTCTTGATCGTGATGCCCGACGCACTCAACTCATCGACATAGAGACGATTGTTGAGTGCAGACTCCAAGGGAACAACACCCTTTTGAGCCTGACCCCGAACCCCATGAATCAAAACAAGGGCTGCCGGAAAGGCCGTGGTTCTTTCCATAGCCGTAAAACCCGTCTTTGCGTCCTGAAAGTCCATTAAATCATAGACTACTTGAGCGGGCTTTCCCCCTTTGAGGCCCTTACAAGTTGCACGCAATACAACCAAATCATGATCCTCAGGAAAGTCGATCTTGGCAGGGACGACGGCATGAAACAGATCGCGCGGAACCACCGGAGTACCATTGACTGACACGGGATTGAGATCCAAGAGGCCCAAATCCAGCATACACTTCATTTTGTCGTAATGACCTTTGTAGCGGACAGTCTTGTAGTCGTAGTTTTTGACTTTGCCTTCGAAGGTCCAAGGGCAGGTCGACGATCCACCCGTCGTCACAAAGGCTTCGCAGCGTCCCACGGGAGGAGCAAACTCGAGGTCCTCAAGCTCGCTAAAGGTGTCAACGGAGACTCGTTTGCCGTTTCGGATGATCCATGCTTTTCCAAAATATTCATTGGTGAGTCCTTTAATACTAAACACCAATTTATATCCGAGTGGGGGACGAGGGTTTTGTGCCAGGCCTCCGCAGCGAACAGAAACACTTTCGCAGCTGTCGAGTTCTTGGATTCCAAGAGCCGCAAGCGTATTGCCGAGACCAGGAGCCAGCCCGCAGTCGGGCACTATCGAGATGCCCTTTTGCTGAGCGCGCTCGTTGAGCTTGAGTTGTGCCAAAACCACATCCGTATTGCCGCCAAGGTCCACGAGGCAAATCCCTGCTTCAATTGCCGCAAGCGTAATGCCTTCATTAAATTCATAAGAGGTGGCGCTCAAACATCCATCAATCTGCGAAAACAACGCGCGCAGCGATTCGGGAGATTTGGCATCCACTTTTTGTCCTTTAGCAAGGGGCCGACCAAAAAGTTGATTGAGGCGATCCGCCGCTTTCTGCGCCGTTGCCTCAGAGATATCTGCCATGATGATCGATTCGGCTTGTCCCCATCGACCCAAAAAATACCCACCGGCGGTTCCCTGCATTCCCGCACCGAGGACAGCAAACTTCTTCATTGGTCCTTTGGACATAAATCTCTCCTTGGCTATGATTGGTAAAAAGGTTTTGCTGGCCAGGCAAGTAAAGGATCATCTGGATGAGTCAAATTTTTGAAGATCGTACACACGCTGGTCGGGAACTCGCAAAGGCCCTTCAGCTTAAACCTCGCAAAAACCCACTGATCCTTGCACTTCCTCGTGGGGGAGTGCCGGTAGCGGCCGAAGTTTGCAAAGTTCTCAAAGTTCCAGTCGATATGATTTTTGTTCGCAAATTGGGGGCGCCTTTTAATCAAGAACTCGGAATCGGCGCTCTCGTCGAAGGGACTCCTCCTCAAATTTTTTTGAATGAAGATCTCGTCAAAGTTCTCAAAGTAGATGTGGATCATATTGAGCAAGAAAAATACCGCCAACTCGAGCGCATGAAGGATCAGCAAAAGACTTATCGAAAAGGAAACGTCCGCGCTTCTGCGAGTGGACGCGAAGTCATCTTAATTGACGATGGGATCGCGACGGGGGCTTCTGTCCATGCAGCTCTCAAAGCACTCAAGTCCGAAAAGCCTCACTCGATCACGCTCGCTGTTCCTGTTTGTGCGGCAGACACATTGCAATCTCTCAAAAAAGAAGTGGATGAGGTCATCTGCCTTTTGGAACCCAAGAATTTTAAGGCGGTAGGTCAATTTTACCGCAACTTTCATCGCGTCGAAGACCAAGAGGTCATTCGACTTGTGGGCGGTTAAACTACTTTTGCCAGCATCCTTGTGACAGTGCGGCGGAGTAGATCGCTTCGATGACCATATTGACTTCATCAATGGGGTAGCCAATTTCCGCGAGTGCGATGGAGAGATCTTCGAGCACAATCATGGTCACTTGTTTGGTCAGAGGATTGGTTGTATCACAATTTTTGATACACTCG
>CAZUTA010000031.1:0-11086 GCA_964622975.1 uncultured Bacteriovoracaceae bacterium
TATTACTTTTTGCCTCAAGCCCAAACCAAGATCATGAACGAGGGCTGGGCCAGCTACTGGCATTCCACCATCATGACCCGTAAGGCCATGAAGGACTCCGAAGTCATCGACTATGCGGATCATCACTCCGGTACCGTGAGTATGGCCGGCGGGAGATTCAATCCCTACAAAATCGGCCTCGAACTCTTTAGAGATATCGAAGATCGCTGGAACAAGGGGCGATTTGGCCTCGAATACGATCAGTGCACCGATCTTCAAGTCAAACGAGTGTGGGACCGCAAGCTCGGCAAAGGAAGAGAAAAGATTTTTGAAGTACGAAAAATCTACAATGATCTCACTTTCCTCGATGAATTTCTGACTCCAGAATTTTGCGCAGAACATAAGCTCTTCACATTTCAGATGAATCCAAAATCTCATGAATATGAGATTGCCTCGCGCGAGTTTGAGAAGATCAAAAAGCAGCTCTTGTTTCAACTCACCAATATGGGTCGTCCGCGCATTTTTGTCGTCGATGGCAATTATCAAAATCGAGGCGAGCTTTATCTTGTTCACCAGTACGAGGGGATGGAACTCAAACTCGCGACAGGACGAGATACCTTAACGAATGTTCACAAAGTTTGGCGCCGCCCCGTCCATATTCAGACTATGCTCGAAGACCAAGCTCGCCTCTTGAGCTTTGACGGCAAGAATATGGTCGAAAAATCTCTTTCTAAAGAAGAAATGATCGCTCTTTAACTCAGCGTCAGTACGAGGGGGCAATGATCACTGCCCTCAATTTGATCATCCAAACGAATTTCCTGAATACTCGAAGCCAGCGACTGAGAGACAAAAAAGTAGTCAATTCTCCAGCCTTTGTTTCGACGTCGTGATCCTTGCCGATACGACCACCATGTGTAGCGATCTTTAGCATCAGGATATCGCACGCGAAACGCATCGACAAAGCCCGCCCCCACGAGTTGATCCATCCAAGCGCGTTCTTCGGGCTTGAATCCCGACTCTCCGTCCAATCTGACAGGATCGTGAATATCGATATTCTTGTGCGCAATATTAAAATCCCCCGTCAAAACCAGGGGCTTTTCGCGCTCAAGAGTTTTGAAGTAAGCAAAAATTTTCTTTAAAAAATCCATCTTAAAGAGATGGCGCTCCTCTCCTGATCCCCCATTTGGAAAATACATATTGAGCAGCTTAAATTTTCCGTGATCAGTGATCAGCACTCGGCCTTCTTGATCAAATTTTGAAAGTCCCATTCCCAAGTTCTGAGACTCGGGCTTTTTTTTGTGAAGATTCACCACTCCGCTGTATCCCGGTCGCTCTGCAGAATGCCAAATCTGATGATAGTTCTCCAGATCACTCGCCATCTCTTCGCACTGTTCTTGAAAGGCTTTGCTTTCTTGCAGACAAGTTACATCGGGAGATTCTCTTCTCAAATAATCAAAGAGGCCCTTTTTGGAGCACGCACGGATCCCATTCACATTCCACGAAATGATTTTCATAGCCTTCAAGAAGCGGGTTTAGCTTTATCACGTTCTTGGGCGCGTGCACGCAAGACTTCGCGCTCTTTCTCGAGCACAAAGCGATGAATGAATTCCTGATCGTCTTGATGAATTTGATCAAACTGCACGCCGACAGCGCCTAGCTTTCCTTTGTGCACAACGCGGCCTGAGCAAACCACTCGTTGTTCGGGCAAGGAAGGAAACAACATATCCATCATCAGAAGATCGCCCTCTTTAATATCCACGCCCTTTGAAGGCGCAAAGGCAATTCCTCCGGGACTTAAGTCCGCATGAACCCACTCAAAACTATCTTTGATCGTCGAGGCTTCGGCTTGCTGACCTTGAACAAACTCCTCGATCCGCTCAAGCCTTTGGTCAATATTCAATAAAACCTGAAAAGCCTTTTCGAGAAGCCCCTTCATTTCTGTGGGCGCATCTAAACGATTGAGTTCAATCTCAAAGGTCGAACGTAGCGAGGTATAGGGCGACGTGCGAAGTCCAAATTCTCTAAAGACTCGCGCCTCTTCGCCATCAATTTTACGAAAGCGAATCTGCAGTTCACATGCGATTCTAAAACTTTCCCGATCTATTCCACCTTGCGTCAATCAACAGACTCCTTCTCTTAGTTTAGCATTGGTTTCCAATATCGGCGCAAAGCTTGATAGCGTCGCCTTGCGCCATTTTGATACGCCGCTACATGCTTAAAACCCGCATCAATTTGTCCCTTCCAAAATATCTCCGTCGATTGAATCGCGCTGATCCAAAGATCAATATCGAGCGGAAGGAGCAAGCCGCCTTGACCGACGGACTCTGGCAGGCCTCCCTGCGGGCTAGCGATCACAGGAACCCCTGCCGCCATTGCTTCGAGCGGCACTCGTCCAAAGGCTTCTTGCCAGCGGCTGGGCACAAGCAAACCCTTGGCCCCACACAAAACTTCCTGAATCGAAGATCGTCGTTCAAGTGTACGGACGTTTGGCGGCAATGTTTGAGGCATCTCTGTCGACCAATTGCCAAGAAGCGCAAATTTTTCGTGAGGCAGTCTCTTTGCAAGCTCCAAAGTAAAATCAACTCCCTTCACAGCCGTTGGATTGACATGAAGCCAGTATCCCTCAGCGCCCCTGATTGAGCGGTGAGCACTCAACGCATCAAGGCTCTCAATCAAATTAGGAAGTCGATGCACCTGAGCGCGAGGAAAATCCCTTTGAACAGAGCGCTTCATAAAATGAGATGGCACCATCAGATGCCGAAGACTTGAATAGATCTGATCCAGGGGTGAAAAGTCCTTAAGCTTTTCAAGGCGAGGAAACTCATTGTCCGAAACATCGACCCAGGTTTTTTGAGGATTAACTCCCAAGGCGACGGTCGTCGCCATAAAATCTGTATAGTGAGTCATGATCAGATCGGGCTTTGCGGCGCTTATCTTTTCCCGAAAAAACTTCTCAAAAGCCGGCAGTGCCTTGAGCTCGTCTGCTCTAAAATCCGGACCAAAGGTCACATGGACGGCGAGCTCATCGACCCAATATTGAGAGCCTTTGAGTGGGGTCCTAAAGTCCTCGAGAATTTTTTGAAGAGCCTGCTTTTGATTTTCGGCAACCGCGACTTCGATTTGAATTTCTAGACCCCAACTTTTGAACAGGCGAAGACGTTCGATCAGGCTGATATCCCCCCCATTGGCGCGAGTCAGGAGAAGGGGCTTTAAAACCAAGATCTTAGCCATGGAGCTCATTCTGCCCCAACTGAAGGCAAGACTTCTAGATAGATTTGTGGAACAAATCTTGACCATGATTGGTCAGCCCCGAATTTCTGCCTCTTCTGAACTCGCCGAGATCGTCTATTCTAAGCCCCTCACCCCTACCGAAGTGTCTATTCTCAAAACACGCGCCCAAAACTACCAAGCGAGCGAGGGAAGCGATTGGGATGAAAAACTTTTTAGACCCTATGCCCATTATTTTGGATTTCAAACCGCGCTTAAGGTCAAAAGCGTCTGCCAAGAAATGTGGGATCATGGATATTTTGAGTCATTGAACGGACGCCCATTGAAGATTTTGGATATTGGTGCCGGCACCCTGGGCGCCACTCTCGGCGTTTGCGATTTTTTGAAGCTTCAAAAAATCAAGATCAGTGAGATTCACGCGATGGATCGAGATCCAAAGCCCTGTCACTGGGCCGCTAAAACCTTCAAGGATTTTCTTCCCGCTCGTGTTCAAACACATACGCAGATCCCCGCTCTCGAAAGTTTAGACAATACGCTCATTGTCGCGGTGGATGTGTTCAACGAAAGTCAAAGCTCTCCGATTCAAGCGAGTCTTCGCGATTTGATTTCTAAGCTCACTCCAACCACGTTGCTCATTTTGATTGAACCCGCGTCTAAAGCGATCAATCAAAACTTTCTTCAGTGGCGAGATGAGATGATTCAAGAAAACACCCACAAATCCTCCCATCTCCTTTTGCCTTGCACTCACTTTTTGGCCTGCCCAGCATTGCCCGCGCGTGAGTGGTGTCACGAAGAGAGAGATTTTTTGGCGCCTCAAGCTTTTTGGTCGCTCGTCCAACGCTTAGAGTTTCGCAGAGGCTCTTTGGTTTTTAGTCTCATGGTCTGGGGAGGTCAGAACTCAAAATTCAAATCCACAGATGCTCGGGTGGTGAGCCGCAATCTCAAGTCCAAGGGACGCTGCGAAAAATGGCTCTGTGCCAATGGCAAGCGATGGAAAGCGGGCATGGTGAAGCGCAAAAAAAGTCCTGAGAATGAGAGCTTTTTTGAAGGCTTGAGAGGCAATGTTGTGGATTGTCTCTCGACAGGCCTTGGGCACGATGTTTAAGTATTTGAATGAAGCCCGAGACAAAGGCCTGGCTCAAAAAATTCTATCATGAATGGGTACTCACTTTAGGAATTGCCGCGGCCGTCGCCTTCTTTTTTAGAACGACGATCGCTTCCCCTCGCCATATCCCGACGGGCTCCATGATTCCAACCATCAAAATCGGAGAGTTCATATTTGTGAATATGATGAAGTATGACTTTCATATTCCGTTTACCCGAAAGTCAGCTCTCGAACGCAAAGATCCCGAGCGCGGAGAGATTGTGGTCTTCGAATATCCCAAAGATCCAGACAAAGATTATATCAAGCGAGTCATTGGCGTTCCGGGGGATGTTGTCGAAGTTCAAAACAAGCGAGTCATTGTGAACGGCACTCCCTTGTCTTTGGAGCCTGTCACAGACAAGGCTATTTTGGATGACCTGACTCCCAAATATGATCCTTCTCAGATTTCGCTCTTTCGTGAAACCCAAGGGGAACATACCTACTATGTCATGCACATGAATGACCGCGAAGGCTTTGATCTTCCTCCGGTGACGGTGCCTGCGGACTCGTTTTTTGTGATGGGAGACAATCGTGATGACAGTCAAGACTCTCGCTATTGGGGTTTTGTCACGCGCGAAAAATTCTTAGGAACCGGAACATTCATTTGGTTTTCTTTTAACAAAGATCATCCACCGTTTTTGAGATTTTCTCGGTTCTTCACGATGCTCAAATAGGATCGCGATCACTCCAGAACAGAATTTCTCGATGCATGCGGATTCCCAGTTTTTGGAAAACCTCGGACTCGATTTTTTTGATGAGGCTCATGACATCATCAAATGTTGCGCCCCCTTCGTTGACAATATAATTGGCGTGAACCGGAGAGATCCTTGCACCTCCGCTCTGCAGACCTTTAAGTCCCACTCTTTCAATCAACTCGCCCGGAAAATGCCAGTCGCCTCCATCGCGAGGAATTCGAGTAAACGTCGAACCCAGGCTGGGCTTTGAATAAGGGGTCTTTTGCTTTCGGTAATCGAGATTTTTTTGAATCCGTGTCGTGATTTCAGTCACAGAAGCTCGATGGAGTTTTAAAAGTGCACTCACCACAATCCAGTTTGGCTTTTGTTTTAGCGCACTGGTTCGATAAGCAAAGTCTGCTTGCTTTGCATTCAAGGTCAAAAGTCGATGTGTTTCTAGATCAAAGACTTCGCCTTCGACAAAAATATCTTTGAGTTCCTGCTCGTTGGCACCCGCGTTTTGAACGACCGCTCCACCGAGAGTTCCCGGGATCCCAATCATGTATTCACAACCACTGAGACTGTTTCTTTCGGCCCACCGACAAAGACTCGGCAAAAATATTCCACCCGACGCTCGAATCAAAACATGATCTTGAGACGATGAGACAATCTCGGGCTCCGACGGAGGAAAATCCCTCACGACGATCACACTCCCTTTGAGCCCATGATCATCAATGAGAACATTGCTTCCGTTTCCGAGGATTCGAATGGGCTTAGGAAGATTTTCGCTGAGGTCCTTGAGATCTTTGAGACGAACCAACCGCTCGCAGGCCCCACCTATTCGCATGGTGGTCAACGACCTGAGAACATGATCCGTCATGAAACTTACTTTTGGGGAGCAGCGGGAGCAGGCGCCAATTGATTGCCCACGGTATTGCCTTCTTGGGCTTCGGGAGCCAAGGCATTGGCGGGAGCGAGAGGCTCAGCCACCGATCCACCCACAGAGGCAACGCTGGTTTCTTTAAAAATTTTGGCAATAATCACGGAGTTCAACAAAAAGATCGTCGCCAAAATCACTGTCCCTCGTGTGAGCAGCTTAGACGCTCCGCCTGTTCCCAGCACAGATCCGCTGCCAGCACCACCCGAGAGCGCACTGCCAAGATCATCTCCTTTGCTCGATTGCAAAAGAACAAACAAAACCAGAATAGGGGCAACGATTGCCTGAAGTACAACAAGGGGCCATTTCAACGAAATCAGTATGTCCAACATAAGGCCTCAATTCTTAGCGAGGAAGAGCCTTGAGATAAAGTGAGGAAATCAAAAAACGAACGACTATCCTAAGGAGGCCGCAATTTGATGAAAGCTCTGACTCGAGAGGCTCGCCCCTCCCACCAAAAAACCTGTGACTCCTTGGATGGAGGCAATTTCTTTTGCATTTTCGGGCTTCACACTGCCGCCATAAAGCACCGCTCGCAAATCCGGCAATCGGCTCCAAATAAAAGAGTGAACCTTCTGAATATCCGCATTTTGAGGAGTGAGCCCTGTTCCAATCGCCCAAACGGGCTCATAGGCCACAACGATGTTTTGGGAGCGCCCCTGAAGCACCTCAAGCTGCTCGGCAACGATGGATTCGGTCTGCCCCGCATTCCGCTGACTGAGCGTTTCGCCCACGCAAAACACCGGTTTGAGATGGGCTTCGAGCACTCGATCCAGCTTCTGACTTAAACTCATCTGAGTTTCTGGCACACGCTGACGACGCTCCGAATGCCCGATGAGAACCGTGGTCACGCCCAATTCCTTGAGGGACTGAGCCGACACTTCACCCGTAAAGGCACCCGCTTTCTCGGTCGAGCAGTCTTGAGCCCCGATCAGCCAAGGTTTTTGGAGACCCAAAACTTGAGACAAGTGAACATAAGACGGAAACACCGCCACTTCTACACCTGACGGTGCGACAAAATCTTTGGCAAACGCATCGATAGCCCCCAGGGGCTGGGCCATTTTCCAGTTAGCGTATGCCAGCCGCATCCAGCTCTCGATCCCGCAATTTTAAGGATTCAAATCCAGGCAACGGCTTTCCCTCGATAAATTCAAGCATTGCTCCTCCCCCTGTTGAAACATGGTGCAAACTTTCAAAGGCTCCACGTTGCATGACCGCCGCGACAGTTTCGCCGCCACCGGCCGTCGTCTGAATGCGATCTTTGTTTTGCACAAAAAAATCAACCAATCCCAACGTCCCCGTCGCAAATGCGGGATTCTCAAAAACTCCCATGGGACCATTCCACACCACAGACTTAGCCTTGCTGAGTTCTTGCGTCCAAAGCTTGATGGTCTCTGGTCCAATATCAAAAACTCCAAGGCCGCGAGGGACAGCGCCATCCGCTCCGACCTTAACGACTTGTGCTGAAGGAGAATCTATTTTTGCCGCCGCCATCCCATCGATCGGAAAAAACATTTTTACTCCCTGATCGCGCGCATCACCCAAGAGTCGCTTCGCCATCGGAATCGCGTCTTCTTCAATGCTTGTTCCGCCCATATCAAAGCCCTGAGCGGCCAAAAACGTCAGACCCATTCGACCGCCAATAAAAATAGCTTTGCATCGGAGAAGCAAATTTTTGATGACCTGCATTTTATCTGTAATCTTTGCCCCGCCGAGAACAGCCATCTGCGGATTCACCGGCTGATCCAAGACACGGCTCAAACAATCCCACTCTTTGGCCAGCAAAAATCCAGCCGCCTTGATTTTAGAAAACTGCGTGATCGCCTCAATCGAGGCATGAGCGCGATGCGAGGCTCCAAAGGCGTCATTCACATAGATATCCGCATTTTCAAAAAGCTCTTCTGCAAAATCAGAATCGTTTTTTTCTTCGCGCGGATCAAATCTCAAGTTCTCGAGCAAAATAATTGTCCGGCCGCCACGTCCATCGGACACGAGCTTGCGGACTCCATCTCCGACGTTCTCTTCCGAAAAAATCACTTCGTGATCCAAAAGTTCTGAAAGCTTCTCGGCCACAGGCAAAAGCGAATATTTTTTCTTATCTTCTTCGGGATTGCCTTTGGGTCGTCCGAGATGCGACGCCAAAATCACCAAACATTTTTGATCGACGAGGTATTTGATCGTAGGCAAGGCCTGACGGATTCTAAAATCCTCCGTCACTTGATCGCCCTTCATGGGGACATTAAAATCCACGCGAACAAAGACTCGACGGTGTTGCTCATCGATTTTGGCCCAGTTGATTTCGTCGATCCTCAGAATCTTCACAATTTGTTTCCTAGGGCAAACGCAAGATCCACCATTCGATTGGAGAATCCCCATTCGTTGTCGTACCAAGAGAGGACCTTCACAAACTTCTTATCAATCACTGCGGTGCAAGGCGCATCTACAATGGAGGATTCGACCGCCCCATTAAAATCGCAGGACACGAGCTCTTTTTCGCAAAACGAGAGGACTCCCTTGAGGGGGCCCTCTGCTGCCTTTTTGAGAGCAGCATTGACTGCATCACGGTCTGTTTCGGTCCCAATCTCGCAGTTAAAATCCACAACCGAAACATTCGGTGTTGGCACTCGTACCGAAATTCCATCGATCTTTCCCTTGAGGTGAGGAAGGACCAAACCGACAGCTTTGGCAGCTCCCGTCGTTGTCGGAATCATCGAGACGGCTGCGGCTCGCGCACGTCTAAAATCCGAATGCGGCAAATCCAGAATGCGTTGATCATTGGTATAAGAATGAATCGTCGTCATCGATCCTCGGACAATCTTAAATGCTTCATCCAAGACTTTAACAACGGGGGCTAAGCAGTTTGTCGTACAAGACGCATTGCTAATGATGTGGTGCTTTGAAAGATCGATCGCTTCATGATTTACGCCCACAACAACAGTGATATCGGCATCTTTGAGTGGAGCTGAATAAATCACTCGCTTTGCTCCGGCCGTGAGATGAGCCGCTGTGGCCTCTCGATTCTTGAGTCGCCCGGTGCATTCGAGAACAATATCCACACCCTGCTCCTTCCACGGCAGCTTTGCTGGATCGGGTTGCGCTGTGACGGCGATTTTTTTGCCCGATACGGTGAGCGATGTTTCATCAAACTTAATATCCCGCGAAAACCGCCCGTGGACCGAATCAAACTCCAAAAGATGGGCGAGCATTTTAGAATCCGTCAGATCATTAATGCCGGTCACCTGGACCAAGCCATCTTTGAACTCCGGGGTGTCCGCCAATACTCTAAAAACACATCGGCCGATCCGGCCAAAACCATTAATTCCAATTTTGAGAGGCTTTTTGACGACAGGACGAAAAGGATTCGTAGACATGAACGGACGCTAAAAAACACTGTCTCGACTGTCAATCTGAGAGGGTATAAGTCTCTACCATGGACGTCGAAACGGCCAGATACTTCTCATGGATCACCGGCGCACTCCTTCTTTACATTCTGGTCTGCGTCTTTGTGGGATTGTTCACCGAGCAATCTCGAAAAAGCATCCGATGGATTGCTCTCTCCGCTCTCTTTGCGGCCGGCTTAGTCAGTATTTTCTGCGGCCTCTTGTATTACTGGCAGCATTTCGTTCGCGTCGGTTAAGATACATCTCATGTATTTTGATGGGGGAATTTTTTTAGGGCGTGATCCAAAAACGGGCTCCGAATCATTAGGCCTGCAATCTGACTTTGCCTGTGCTGCGAGTTACCGCGCGGTCTACGACGATATGCACGAGGGCAACGCAGAGACGCTCTCCTTGGCCAAAGCATCAAAAGGTCGGCTTTGGCCGCTTGCCGTCCTCAATCCACTCCATTGGGATATGGCTCAACAGCCCGTCAACTCTTTTAAGTCTCAGGGCTTTAGAGCAATCTTATTTTGCCCTTCCTTTCAGTATTGGTCTGTCGACCACTACAGCTTCCAGATTGCGTTCAAAAAATGCCTCGCCCTTAAACTTCCATTGCAGTTTTTGGTTACTAAGCCCGAGGAAATCAGCGCCCTGGTCTCTTTGAGCCGAGGCTCGACGACTCCCATTCTTTTGAGATTTTGGAAAAGTGGGGGATATTCCTTTCTTTCGGATCTGATCTCCGTCGGAAAAACCACAAAGAATTTTTATTTTGACGTGAGTCATCTCGTCCAGAATGGAGGCATTGCTCATCTGGGTCAGACGGTGGGATTTGACCGCCTCTTTGTAGCCAGCACTTCGCCCTATAATCTTAAATTGCCAAGCGAACTCCTCATCAGACTCGCCCCAGAGCTCAGCGAAACTCAAAAGAATCTCATCCTGGGAGAAAACCTCAAAAAATTATTTAAAGTAAAAACCCCATCTCCCAAGTCAAACCCCCTCCCCTCCCTCGACGCTCATTTGAAGCGACCTAAGATCGACACCCATTGGCATTCTCATGGCTGGGATATTTTGGAGCCCAAAAAGGGAATAGAGAATCTCAAAAAGATTTGCGACCTCTATCACTATGCCGCAGTGGGAATCTCTTCGGTCCGCGCTCTCAACTATGATTTGATCGGCGGCAATGAATCCACCTTTGAAGCCCTCGACTTAGATAAAAGATTTTTCGGCTATGTGGTCATCGATCCGCTGCGCCCCAAAGAGTCGATGAATTTGCTCGAAAAATTTTCGAAACATCCTCGATTTTTAGGAATCAAAACGATCCAAGATTATTTTGACTTGAGTCTTGATGACGATCGATATCATGACTTTTGGAATTGGGCCGCAGAGCATGATGCTCCCGTCATGGCGCATATCCCGGGACTCGTGGGTGCAGCGCAAAAATTTTCGAAAGTAAAATTCATTTCGGCCCACACCACATGGGATCGACTCCCTAAACTCACCTCTTCGAGCGGCCAAATTCCAAAAAATATTTACTTCGACATTGCCACCAGTCACGCGCATCGAGTGCCCACGAGTCTCAGAGCTTTGATCAATGCTGTCGGCAATGATCGCGTCCTTTTTAGTTGTGACGGCCCACTCATGTCGCCCGCCTGGACCCTCGGAAAGATTATCGAATCCGACCTTAGTTCTAAGGACCTGGATCGACTCTATTTTGACAATGCCCAGTCTCTCTTTGGAGTTTTGA
>CAZUTA010000032.1:0-10940 GCA_964622975.1 uncultured Bacteriovoracaceae bacterium
AGGCGACTTTCTCCTGAAACATCGGCAGCAAATGGAGACTCGCATATCCTTCAGCGACTACAGGGATTCCCTCAGCAATCAAGGCCTGACAAATTTGAGTGCGAGAAACCTGCAGGCCCCGAAGATCTAAGACCATCGGATAAACATAAAATACATGAGTACTTCCCTGGGGAATCTGAGGGGTTCTTAGATAAGGAAGGTCCATCAAGCCGTCTGTGAGACGGAGTCCGGCGCGAGTTTTTTCGGTCGCGAGGCGTGGTAGCTTTTTGAGCTGCTCTCGTCCCATCGCCGCTTCGACTTCGCCCAATCTAAAATTAAACCCAATGAGGTTGTTGAGTTTTGTTACTCCTTTTTTTGCCACCACAGACTCCGCGTGATTGCGAATGAGCTGCATACGTTCGGCAAGAGCTGAGTCATTCGTCACACAAACGCCCCCTTCGCCTGTGTGAATATGCTTGTGATAATTGAGACTAAAGACCCCGATATCCGCAATCGTGCCTACGAACTTGCTTTGATACTTTGCCCAGGGCGCTTGAGCCGCGTCCTCAATGACTTTGAGGTTGTGCTCGCGAGCGATCTTCATGATCTCTTCGAGTTTGGCAGCCTGTCCAAAAATATCGCTGACCAAAATAGCTTTTGTTCGAGGACTGATATTTTTGAGAATGGACTGAGGATCAAGATTAAATGTCTCACTCTCAATATCAGCAAAGACGGGAATCGCGTTCCAAACCAAAATCGCCGCTGGATCGGCAGACATCGTCCAAGGACTGCAAATCACTTCGTCACCAGGCTCTAAGTCCAATGCGCCGAGCGCACAAATGAGTCCCGACGTCGCTGAATTCACGGTTACCGAATGTTTAACTTCAAATGCCTGAGACCACTCAGATTCAAAGGCCCTTACTTCGGGTCCCCCATAAAAATCCTCACACCAAGCTCCAATAAACTGAGAGAGATTCCCTCGCTCAATCACTCTCATGGCCGCTAGTTTCTCTTCGGAACCAAAACTCGAATACGTGGGCATCGCAGTGCGAAGAGTTTTGGGACCTCCTCTCAACGCCAATACTTCATTGGTATCCAGTTTTACTGAAGTCGACATAGTGATTTGATCCTTTCGACATCTTCCATCGTTCTGAACGCTGAGGCTCCGTCAAAGAGAATAGAGGTCTCCCCTTTGAGACTTTTTGCAATTTGATCGGCGACATAATACTGAACACGATCAAGAGAGTTGGGAATTTCCTTCTCCTCCATCGCCAGAAATCGATAGCCATTGAAGAGGGAGGACTCGACGACCGGGCTATGAAGAATCTTTTGTCCTCCTCGCAGGTAGCGGATCGCTCCCAATGAGCCAAAGATCTCAACATCTCGAACAGAATAATTTTTTTCTTTGCAGCTCAAAAAATAAACGGGTGTTGAGCCAAACGTGATCGAAAAGTCTGGCTCTGGATCATTTTCGAAGTGCTGAGAAATAGAACCAAAGACTTGGTGATGAGACGAATCACCCAACCAAAAGCGCATCAGATCAATAAAATGGGATCCATTATTGAGGAGCCCCTTTGAATAAGTGACAATAACTTTTTCGATGGTGCCCAGTTGTCCCGATCCGATCATTTCTCGAATCTTTAATACTCCCGGCTCTGCCCGCCGCATAAAATTGACAGCCAGTGAAATTCCCGACTGACGAGCGAGCGCTGTGATTTGCTGAGCCTCTTCGAGACTCGCCCCGAGAGGCTTTTCCATCAAAATCATTTTGGGTTTGAGAGCGACAACGGATTTGAAGATCGAGAAGTTTTTGGACGTTGGTCCAGCAATAACCCACAGATCGGCGGGAACTTTCTTATCGAGATCGGGGGAGGCTGCTCGTCCGAATCGGGATTCAAACTTTTGGCGCAATTCTGCATTGGGATCTACTCCCACTCGAAGTTCAAAATCTTTGTGGGTCGTGAACGCTGCGGCATGCGTAAGGCAAAATGATTCTGGATTCTTTCCCTCATCCAGGAGCTGTCCGATTTTTCCTAAGCCCACAAGAGCTGTCGAAATTTTTGGCACAACAGAGTGACCTCCCTATCACTCGACTTCGATCACCGAAGCCAACCTCCATTATATCAAGCTGCAATTACTGACGCGCAATTGCTGCACTGCTTTTTGTTTTGGACAATGCTGTGGAGCGGCAAGCTCCCTCGTCACGCTCTCAACAACTGAGCGAGTTGAGAGAGCTCCTCGGCTGACGCGGCCTTTCCGCCGGGCCAGGGAAAGTCCATCATGGAGCGAGCGGGAATCAAATGAACATGGGCGTGGGGGACTTCAAAACCAACCACGGACATGCAGACTCGTTCGCAAGGGATTTTGCTTTTGAGGATCAGTGCGACTTTTTGGACTACCCGCATGAGATTCAAATAGTCCTCTTCTTTGAGGGAAAACACAGGGTCCGCGACTCGTTTGGGGATTACAAGAGTGTGTCCAGGAGCCACAGGGCGAATGTCGAGAAATGCCAGATGTTGCTCATCCTCCCAAACCTTGTGGCAAGGAATCTGCCCGGCCACGATCTTTTCAAAAATGGTCATAAGGTCCTTAGAATTGGCTATTTTCCTTTGAGTTTCAATGATTGGCTGAATAATAATGAGTCCCTATGCATTACAACCCCCAAAGTATCGAGCCCAAATGGCAAAAGTACTGGGAAGATCACAAGACCTTTCGAACAGACTTTGATCCTTCAAAGCCCAAATTTTATGTGCTCGATATGTTCCCTTATCCTTCGGGAGCTGGGCTGCATGTCGGACATCCTGAGGGATATACGGCCACGGACATTGTGGCTCGCTACAAAAGAATGAAAGGCTTTAATGTTTTGCATCCCATGGGATGGGACGCCTTTGGTTTGCCTGCCGAAAACTACGCGCTCAAAACCGGAACTCATCCTCGCATCACCACCGAAAAAAACATTTCGACCTTTCGACGCCAACTCAAGCGAATTGGATTTGCGTATGACTGGGACCGCGAAGTCGATACGACGGATCCTCATTATTATAAATGGACGCAATGGATTTTTGTTCAGCTCTACAAAAAGGGACTCGCCTACCAAGCTAATATTCCCGTCAATTGGTGTCCAAACCTCAAAGCCGTCTTGGCAAATGAAGAAGTCGAAAATGGTCTGAGCGTCGAGGGACGTCATCCCGTTGTACGAATGAACATGCGCCAGTGGATGCTCAAGATCACGGCATACGCAGATCGCTTGCTCGAGGACCTCGACGAACTCAATTGGCCCGAGAGCATCAAAGAAATGCAGCGTCACTGGATTGGTCGCTCGGAGGGCGCAGAAATTGATTTTGAAATCAAAGGACACGCTGGAAAAAAAATCCGCGTTTTTACGACGAGACCAGATACTCTCTTTGGAGCCACCTTCCTCGTTTTGGCTCCTGAGCATCCGCTGGTTGCGAGTCTGGCGACAGGCGACCAAAAAACCAAGGTCGAGGCTTATCAATTATCAGCATCCAAAAAGTCTGATTTTGATCGCACGGAACTCGCCAAGGATAAATCCGGCGTGTTTACGGGTGCCTATGCCGTTCACCCCTTTACCAAAAAGGAAATCCCTATCTGGATTGCGGACTATGTACTTGGCCACTACGGAACTGGAGCCTTAATGTCTGTTCCCGCTCACGATGAGAGAGATTTTGAATTTGCTCAGAAGTTTGATCTCCCTATTCAAAAGGTACTGGAAGCTGATGAACTCCCCTTTACGGGTGATGCCAAACATATTGATTCGGATTTTATGAACGGCCTGACCAACAAAGAGGCGATTCGAGTCATGTGTCAGGAGCTTGGTAAACGAGGATTTGGCGAAGCAAAAGTCACATACCGATTACGAGATTGGGTGTTTAGTCGACAGCGCTACTGGGGTGAGCCCATTCCTGTGATTCACTTTGAGGATGGGACCAGTCGGGTTCTTGATGAGGATGAACTTCCTCTCCTTTTACCTAATGTCGAAAAATATGAACCCAGTGGCACAGGCGAGAGTCCACTCTCTACCATCACTGAGTGGGTGAATATCACAGATCCTAAGACTGGCAAAAAGGCTAAGCGCGAAACCAATACGATGCCCCAGTGGGCGGGTTCATGCTGGTACTACCTGCGTTACATTGATCCCAAAAACTCACAGGCCGCGTGGGATCCAAAAATCGAAAAGCATTTTTTGCCCGTCGATCTTTATGTCGGTGGCGTTGAGCATGCGGTGCTTCATCTTTTGTATTCGCGATTTTGGCACAAAGTTCTTTATGATCTCAAACTCGTCTCAACCAAAGAGCCCTTCAAGAAACTCGTCAACCAAGGATTGATCCTGGGCGAAGACGGCGAAAAAATGAGCAAATCGAGAGGAAACGTCGTCAATCCCGATGATGTCATCGAAAAGTACGGCGCAGATTCGCTTCGAATGTATGAAATGTTTATGGGCCCGCTCGAAAAGGTAAAGCCCTGGTCCACATCAAACATTGATGGAGTCTATCGATTTTTAAATCGTGTTTGGCGCAGCTTTGTCCACGAATCCAAAGTAGCTCAGCGAGCCCCGACAGAAGCCGAACTCAAGATTTTGCATCCAACGATCGAAAAGATTTCTAAAGATATTGAAAATTTAGAATTTAATACGGCGATTTCGCAGTTGATGATTTGTCATAATGCCCTGACTGAGCAAGCGGATATCGCACACGAAGTGGCCAAGCAGTTTACTCTTTTGCTTTCGCCCTTTGCACCCCATATGACTGAAGAGATCTGGGTAACTTTGGGGCATACGGAGACTCTTGCCCATACGGCATGGCCTACGCTTGATCCAAAGTATCTGGTTCAAGACACCATTGAGTTTGCCATTCAAGTGAACGGAAAATTGAGAGCCACTGTTTCGGCACCCCCCGCCGCAACTCAGGAGCAAGTACGAAAGCTTGCAATGGAGAGCGAAAAAGTCGCGCCGTATTTGAAAGGCGAAATTGTTAAAGAGATTTTTGTGCCCAAGCGACTCTATAATTTTGTAGTGAAAGGATAATTTAGGAAATGGAAACCCTCATTCGACCCCGCCGCTTACGGCAAAATCCGGCCATTCGTGAAATGATTCGAGAGAGCTCGCTGAAGGCTTCTCAATTGATTTTTCCGCTTTTTATCTGCGAGGGCAAAAATAAGCTTATTCGACACAAACAAGTGCCCTCACTCATGACGGTGTCTGTCGACAAACTCAAAAATATTGTGACAGAGGCCTATGCAGTCGGAGTTCGTTCTGTGGTTTTGTTTGGCGTTGTGGACAAGAAGGATTCTGAAGGTTCAAAAGCTTTGGACAAAAAAGGGCCGGTCGTGCGCGCGATTCAGGAGATACGTTCTGTTTGTCCGGAAATGCAAGTCGCCACAGATATCGCTCTCGATCCCTACACCAGTCACGGACATGATGGGCTCTATGAAGGCGGAGAAGTTATCAATGACGAAACGGTTCAAGTTCTCTGCGAGATGGCTACTTTGCATGCCAAGGCAGGAGCTCAGATTGTATCGCCGTCCGATATGATGGATGGACGAGTGGCGGCTATTCGCCAAGCACTCGATCAAGAAGGCTTCCTTAAAACAGTCATTCTTTCTTATACGGCCAAGTATGCGTCTGCACTCTATGGACCCTTTCGAGATACGCTTAATGTTTCTCTCCAGGGGGATAAAAAATCCTACCAAATGGATCCCGCAAATCGCCGTGAAGCTCTTCGAGAACTTTCTCTCGATTTGAACGAAGGGGCGGACATGGTGATGGTGAAGCCGGCTCTCTGGTATTTGGATGTGATTGCCGACTTTAAAGCCTCAAGTGATGTGCCCGTCGCCGCTTATTTTGTCAGTGGTGAAGCAGCTCTCATCGAAGTGGGAGCCAAAGCGGGACTTTTTGAGAAAGAGCGTGCCCTGATGGAATCCATGCTGGCGATTCGCCGAGCTGGTGCGGATTTGATTTTGAGCTACCATGCAGTAGAAGTGGCTAAGATCCTACAGAAATCAAATTGAGCCCTCGGGTTTTCCAACAAAGCTTTTGCTGTTCTGGATTGAAGTTTTTCACTAGGAATTGACCCTGTATGTACGCAGACGCTCAATCGTCTTCAGGCCGCTCACTGGGCTCTCTTGAGACTCCATTAAGTATTTTTGAGCTGACGGACCAGATCAAATCTCGGCTCGAAAAAGAATTTTTTGAAGTCGTTGTAACCGGGGAGGTAAGTAATTTTAAACCTCATCCGTCAGGCCATTATTATTTTTCTCTCAAAGACGAAAAGGCTGCTCTCTCGGCCGTTATGTTTCGCTCTGGCGGCGGTCGGCTCAAGTTTCAACTCCAAGACGGAATGAAAGTGCTCGCGATCGGAAGAATCAGTGTTTATCCACCCCGCGGAAATTACCAAATCGTCATTTCGCGATTGGAGCCTGCAGGATTGGGCGCACTCCAGCTCGCCTTTGAACAACTCAAAAAGAGACTCGAAGCCGAAGGTCTTTTTAGGCCCGACCGAAAAAGACCTCTCCCTCGATTTCCAAAAACTGTCGGCATTGTGACCGCACCAGCGGGAGCAGCGATTCGCGATATGCTCAATGTTCTTAATCGTAGATTCTCAGGCGTGCGAATCTTGATTTACCCTGCCAAAGTCCAGGGTGTCGGAAGTGCAGAGGAGATTGCGTCAGGGATTCAAACATTCAATCGGATGTTTCCGGAGATCGATGTGATGATTGTGGGTCGCGGCGGCGGAAGCATTGAAGACCTCTGGGCCTTCAATGAAGAAGTCGTAGCGCGCGCGATCTATGAGTCCAAAATTCCCGTCATCTCTGCCGTCGGCCACGAAGTTGATTTTACCATTGCAGATTTTGTCGCTGACCTGCGAGCGCCCACCCCATCGGCTGCCGCAGAACTCGTCATCGGAAACAAGCTCGAGCTGATTCGTCATCTCGAGCATTTGGTCAACCGGCTGAGCCGAATCACACATCGACTTGAGTACGCCCAGATGAAGCTCGATGAGCTTGTGCAACGAATGTATCGAAGTTTGGAGTCTAAAGTCTCTGGTCTCCAGTCCCTCCTTCAGGACTTGAGAATTCGTTTGAGTGAGGGCTCGCCGCTTGTTCGTGTGAAGACTTACGCCTCTCGACTCGCACTAGCGACCACACGCCTAAAGAATTCGCAGACTCTCCCATTGGAGCGGCGGCGCGCCAGAATCGAAAACCTCATCACGCGCCTCAAGCTATTAAATCCCATGGCCATCATGGAAAGAGGTTACAGTATTGTTCGCCTCGAGAAATCGCGAAGCGTCGTCAAAAAAGCTTCGGATGTTCAAATGGGAGACAAGCTTTTGATTCAACTCTGGAAGGGTCAGATCAAAGCAAAAGTCTGAGTAGAATAAATCAACTCGGAATCAAACCGGTTTGACTCATTTTTTGCTGCATATCGCTGCTGAGATAAAAGATTAGCAGCTGATTGAGAAACGGAAGCTCTGTAATTAATTTTTGGGGCTGAGACTTAAGGAATGTGGGATCGATCAGGCTTTCATTCATTGCAAGCCACACCCAGAGTCGAATGAGCTTTTGAATCGGAGCTCCCGAAAGCAGCATTCCCTGAAAAAATCTTTCCATTAAGCGACGATCATCAAACAAACCTCGCTCACGATCTGCCAATACTTGAGCAAATCCCACGCCAATCGCCGTCCAAGTTTCTTCATCCAAAATTGCAAAGAACTCAGGCTGCAAACAAATATTTGCGGGATGAAATCCCAATCGAATCGGTGAGAGCTGGTCATTTTTAAGTAAAACAACAGGAGCTTTGCCTACCCGAAATTGCTTAAAAACCTTCTCAACCATTCGTTGAGCCTTTTCCAAAAACTCATGCGACTCTGTTTTGCGATCGGCTAAAGGCAAATGGTCCAAATATTTTGCATAGGTGGCAAAAGCTTCGGGTAAAGAATGAGAATCCGTTAGGCCCCAAAGTTCAAAGACTCGCTTGCCAGAAACCGAAGGCACCGATGCCGTGAGACTCAAGCCCTCACCATAAAAGGCCTCCCAAAGGAGAACGGCTCGATAGTCACGCGCTGCACGCTCTCTGAGGAGCTCTCGATGCACAGGACAAATTTGTGAGGCATGTTCAATGAATTCCGTACGAAGGTGCTTGAGTCGCAAGTAAGACTTTTCTTCCAAAAGAGCACTCATGATCTGAGTGGCCAAGGGCGTAGGCCCCTCAGTCTGAAAAAGCTGATCCACCAAAAATCTTTGAGTCTCATCAACAGCTCGGGCTCGAAATCCCAAGTCCAACACTCGAGGCAAGAGACTTTCTCGCACGGACTCCTGCGATCGCATCCAGCCTTGCATGATAAACTTCCAGGCCTGAAAGAGTTCTGATTTTTCTTCGAGAAGTTTTGAAAGCTCCAGGCAAAGATTGGCATCCAGTGAGCCGTTCGATTCCAAAAAGCGAGCCAACTGCAAAACACTTTCGACATCTGTGACAGAACTTGAACTCGCCTTGGCCTTTCGATGCAAATCCAAAATCTGCCGCGTTATTCGCATCTGCTCATTGACAATGGGTGTTTGTGAAAGTTCCTCTTGCCGCGCCTCAATAGCCTTTGACCAATCCAAGTTAGACTCATACCAAAGCGCCAGCAACCCGCTGCGAGAATAATCTGTCTGCAGACTCTCAATCGCGGACTTCATTCGAATATCATGAACCCCAGTTTGCAAAGCCCATTCAATCCAGCGCTCGCGCATTCGCTCATCAGGAATTTCTCTCAAGCGCGAAATAATCTCCTCAGATTTGCCAAGCTGAGCCAGGCGATCTAAATAAGACTCCCATGGAAAGTCGACGGCTCCGACCGGACTAAAGCGATTGAGCCATTCGTCCTTGAGTTCCCAAGCGGATTCTATCCAGCGCCAGTGTCGTGCTCTTAAGTTGGATGTAGCCTTTGTCGATAGCCACTGCGAAATTTCTTCAATCCAGCGCTTTCGGGTTTCTTCGGAAACGCGAGAGCGAGCCTCCCACAAAAGATCCAGCGCCTCATCGCTTAAGAGTGTTGGAGAAATCGGAGCCAAGACAAAGCGAGAAAGCAAAACCTGCTGAGCTTCGGCCGGAGTGAGATACGAAAGAACTTCATTGATCTGCTCCGTCGTCAGATTTTCGCTAGATAGAGCCTGAGAGTCTGCGACAGACAATCGCTTCGAAAAAAATTCTCGAATCGCTGGAGTCGGTCGAATGACTGCAGTTCGCAAGTCTTCTAAGACCCACGAGATGGGGGTCTCTGCACGAGACAAGGCGTATTCATAAAAACTCTGTGAACATCCCACAGAGCGCAGTCTTTCAAACCAAAGACTTTTGTCTGCACTGCGATCAAATGCCCGCTCTAGATTTTTTCGAACAACATCACTTTCCTGAACATCTTCAGGCCACTTTCTGACTCCCGCGGGAGCACGCTCTCCATGCCTCAATGACCACAAAAACAAAAGTCGCTCATCCGCAGGAAACCTCAAGAGAGCTTCAGAGAGTGCTTCGGCATCAAACTCGGCGCGAATCTGCCAAATAGCGAAATTATCCTGATCCATTTCGATGACGGGTGGTTCATAAGATTCACCCTCAAAATAGAGTCGCCACTGAGTGACAAAATACGGTTCTTCCACAGGTTCAGGAGAGAAAAGCCTCTCTCTTAAGAGAGCCAGGGCTTCTGGACTGAGATCAAACGACTTCCAAAAAGCATAACCAAAGCCATGCTCAGTCAACAATCGCTCCTCGAGATCAAAAGCTTCCTTGAGCGCCTCAATCCACACTTCCGAAAGCGCCTGGTCCTGCAATTTTTCGAGCCTAAAAACAGCCGCTTTTAAGAGTCGCCGAACAGTCACTGCATCTTTGCGTTCGTACGCCGTACGAAGACGCTTTGACATTTCGGCATCAAAAATAAGTCGACCGACTTCGTCCAAAAGTCGTCGCGACCAAGGGTCCTGATAAAACCGAGAATACAATTCTTCTGCCAGCTCCAAGCGGCGTAGTCGCTTCTCGCAATGAGACCCGAGCAAAAACTCGGCTGGTGCGGACATTTCGAGTTGCGCCAAAGCCTGCGCGGTCGTCTCATTGATCTGATCGAGCCCTTGTCGGACAAAGGCATAGGCAAAGCGTTTGTTCTCAGGCGTTGCTTTTAGAAACGACAACAGCTCGGGCCAACGACCCGATTTGAATGCTTCAAACAGCTTGAGAGATGGGGGGAGATCCTTTGGGATGGCAGAAACCGTCCGGCCCAACTTTTTGAGCAATATGTAGCTCGCGTCGCGATAGCGCGATTCCTTAAACGCATGATCAAAAGCCTCCCCAGCCTTCGCTAGGTCACGAATCTTTAAAAGATTGACCCAGCCAAGCTCCCACGCATGTCCGGCATGGGTGCCATAATACTTGCGAAGCTCTGACCAATTCTCCGAACGAACTAGTTCAGCCTCTCGATCCACTCGGGTCTAATTTTTAACGAAAAAGTTTCAAAAGAACAGTCTTTATCAATGATTCTTAGCCTCTGGCTTTGCCTCCGCGACCATCGATTTGAGGGCCGCTATTGCCTTGGCAAGTTGAAAGTCTTCCTTTTCAAGCGGGGAAAGCTTGGACTGATCAATTTTTGACTTAGAATCGTTCTTTTCTTTGCTTCCCTCAATTTCCTTCGCCTTGTGCTCTTCTTTACCGACCAAATGACCGGGAAGATCTCTCTCCTTGATCGTCGCTAAATCTTCGAGGGGTTCCACTACTTTATCGGGAGTAATTCCGAGCCCCTGAATGGTTCGGCCTTTAGGCGTATAGTACAGTGCTACGGTCAATTTGACTCCGCTGCCATCTTCGAGAGGGATCACATTCTGGACGGATCCCTTTCCAAAGCTTTGTGTTCCAATAACGGTGGCACGAGATTGATCCTGAAGAGCTCCCGCTACAATTTCACTGGCCGAAGCGCTGCCCC
>CAZUTA010000033.1:0-9370 GCA_964622975.1 uncultured Bacteriovoracaceae bacterium
GATATGCTGAATTGGTTTGAGTCTCAGTCTTTGACGCGATCTTTTGTGTCAAAATAGAAGTATGGCCGATCCAAAGGTTAATTTCGTTCAGTCCAAGAAGGCTGGCGCTGCTGGGAAGGGTGACGTATCTGCGAGCTCTTCAAAAGCCAAGATTCCGATTGGATTGATTGTATTTATCGTCGTTCAAGGTGCTCTCCTTGCTGGGGGTCTCATTTGGTACAAGGGTTATGTCGGGGTCAAACAAGAAGAGCAAATCAAGGCCGATCAAGAGGCCGAAGAAAAAAAGAAGATTGAAGCAATGACGTTTCAATATCCTTTGGAAACCTTTTCAACAAATATTTCGTCAGCTACTTCGGATCTCAAGGTCATGCAAGTATCCATGACATTTGAAGTTCTTGGGCAAAGAATTCAGGACGAAATGAATTCAAGAATTTTTGAAGTGCGAGATGAAATCAACAACGTCCTCTCCTCAAAGTCCGAGAAAGACGTGAGTAGCCCCGAAAAACTCAGAACTCTTCAACAGGAGATTAAGCATCGAATGGATAAATTGCTTGAAAAGGGCGAAGTCCAAAAAGTTTATTTCACAGATCTCGTCATCACAGAGCGAGTACAGTAAGCTCTCTTACATGAATATATTATTGGTGGGCCTGGGCGGAGCCGTTGGGGCGATCTCCCGCTATTTGGTCAACTTGATGTTGATTGGCTCCTGGGCCACTCTCGCGGTCAATATTGTGGGGAGCTTTTGCGTCGGTCTTGTTTTGGCGAGTCTCAAAGATCATCCAGAGTTCTCTCAGCTCTATTTGCTTCTCGTCGTGGGATTTGCCGGTGGGTTTACAACCTTTTCGGCATTTAGTGCGGAGACTTTTAGACTCATCGAATCACAGCAGTGGGGTCTTGCCGTTTTTGGCGTCGGCGCCAACGTCATTCTCTCCGTTGGCGCCTTTGCATTCGGCACTAAGGTATTCTGAGCGGATCCAAAAGTGAGCGCCACGCATCACTCTCTTGCGTACACACTGCCAAAAGACTCCGTGCATCTTCGTCTTCTGCAGCAGATAGGCTGGCAAAGCAGAGCTTTCCGTTGAAAACAGTGTTCTTGATCTCTGGGACAGTCACCTCGTATTGTCCGATGACTCTTTTTTCGCAGATGTCTTCAACGACCACGAGGTACTTGGTGATCATGCGACGATTGAATGATGTTTTTGCGTTGTATTTGTATAATTGAGAAGAGCAGAGCTCTCCATTCACGTAAGAGACGCAATCCGATACCGACTTGAGTGTGGATCCGATTTGAATTCTCTTCTCACCCACGCAGGTTGATGGCTCGTCGAGCCCGTTTGTGAGCGAAACAAGCAATGCAATTGATGTAAAACTAATCATAGAATTTCCCTCCGTCCAAAATTCTAACTCCGGGACCAAGGGATTGCATCAGAAACTTCTTAATCGTGCCGCACGGGTGTCTCTCCAAGTTTCTCAATGTGAGGTTCAGAAACGCCTGGCTTTTGAATAATCCAAAACCCAGACGAGGCATTGCCGGATTGGTACACCCTCGCCTTTTCAAAGGTAATGGTGTGATAGGGCGTGCGAAATCTGACCTCTTCACTCTCTGTGGACTCTAAATATGAATTGTTGATCATTTGAAGGGGGTCAAAACTGATACGTGTCACCTTGCTTCCTCCAACTTGAGCTTGGGAGATCAAAAAATCCTCATTCTCAATATCGCTCAGTGTCATGACTTTCTTAAACAAGGGGATACGCTTTTTAAATCCAATGACTTGGTTGAGTTCTTCGAGAGTATTTTCGATAAGGGTGTCATCTCTGTGATAGGGAGTGTGGTAGGGGATCAACCCATTGTAAGGATTCCAATAAATAAAGTAGTCCAAGTTTCCGCTCGAAAGAGCGATATGAAATATCTCCTCTCGATAGACGGGCTTAAACTCTGGTCGAAATGCAAACGAGGGATACATGATCCAGGGGCTCAAGGGCACAGCCGAGGAGACAAACGAGCTTTGCACAAATTGAATGTCCTTTCTCATCGCATTAAAAGCTGTGCGATCAATTTTGGTCCCGGATGTATACGCAAACCACTGCCCGAGATAGGTATAGAGCTCAGGGGCTTGGTGTGTCCCCATATGGTGCCCTCTGCCTGATGCAAACGCGGGATGGCCCTGGCCATCTCTGAGCTCAAGACTCGGCGTATAGTACTGAGTAAAGTAATTTGAAGTGGAGGCTCGCGGATAGTACTCCCTGAGCGGGCTTGCGATCGCCTTGTCGAGTGAACTCGATATGTAAGGTTCAGCGATATGTTGCCAATCAAAAATGGCGGGCCATTGGGGGGATTCAGGCAATCCGAGTGCCTGAAAGGGTCGATTGCCAAAAAGGGCTTTTAGTCCTTTGAAAGATTCTTGCTTCCATTGCAAATCCGCTCGGTATTGATCCTGCATATACGCCCCAGCTCCGATTTGCCGCGCGAGCGATTGTTGAGGATCTTCAAAATCAATAATAACGCCATCGAGTGGGATGCTTTGATTTTTCCATTCACTGAACTGTCGGACAAATCGCGCGCGGAGCTTTTGAGTTCCATAAGTCCACGGTAGGCAGTGATACGAGGGGTCTTCTGTGCATGCATCCATAGCATTTGAGTTCAGTCGATCGCCCGCATCATCAATGGAAGGATCTTCAATAAACACGAAGCGTCTTCCTGCAGGTAATGCGCGCAGCTGCTTTCTTAAAGTTGAAGCTTGAGTGGTTCGATTGACCCAGATGAATCCAGTGATATGCGAAAACTGCTTGGGTTCTTTGATGTCGTAAGGGCTGCGCCAGGAGGTGGCAAAAAAGCTTTTGCGCTGGCAATCAATTCCTTGCGGATCCAGTTTTGCACAAGGGAACTGAATTTCACTTGGTGCCTCTTGTCCAAGCAATAGCAATGCCACAAAAATCGATGAGTACGCCATACGACACCCCCTTAACCCTCAATCTATTTTATCAACGCGATGCGTTGACGCGGAGCGGCGCCATTAGTCGTCAGTGCTTAGAGTGGGAGGAGAAGTCTAATTAGTCTTTGGATACCGGATTGGAATGGTGGATCACGCTCATGGTCTTCCATTTTCCGCCTCTGAATCTCCAAATCAAAATGGCCGTAATGGTAAACGAATACAAAACAACAAAGCTCCAAGCGAGGACGACAGCGTTTTGAGAGTTTTGGAGCAAAAATGCGGGGAGCACCATCAAAGGCCAGGGCACAGTGAGCGCCACCAATGAGACAAATCGGGTGTCGCCTGCTCCTTTGAGAGCAAACGAAAGATTGAGATACAGGCTGTCAAAAATCGTAAAAATACCGACAATTGCCAAAAGCTGCGGTGCAATCCTGCTGACATCGGACCAAAGCGCGAGATTTTCCTCGTTCTGAAACCATGAAATATAAAATTCAGGAATCAGAAAAAATGTGAGGGCGATCGTGCTCATATAAATCAAGGAGATCTCCACACCATCCCAGGTTTCTTGCGCGGCCTTTTGGGGATTCTTATCTCCAAGTCTCTGTCCCACAAGTGTCATGACGGCCTGAGCGATACCCATACTGGGCAGAACCGAGAGCATCATCACCGTGACGGCGATACTGCTGCTGGCAAGGGCTGCGTCCCCGTTAGGCAATCGCCCCATGATGATCAAAAACACCGTGAATGCTAAGCCCTCGAGCGCCCACTGAAGCCCGCTCGGGATCCCAAACTTTAAAAACTGTCCAATTAATGCGGGATTAAAATGCCAGCGACTGAGAATCTTAAATTGCGCTTCATGTGCTGAGGTAAAAATCATAAAGCAGCCGTAGATCGCAGCACCATAGGTTGCAATCGCTGTGGCATAGCCTGCGCCCGCAATACCCATCTCCGGAAAGCCAAAGTTTCCAAAGATGAGAAGGTAATCTAAGCCAGCGTTCAGAACCAAGCCGATGAGATTGATCCCGATCACGGTGCGTGTTCGACCGAGTCCCGTAAAAAACCCACTGATGGCAGCGACAATCGCCGTAGGAAGCGCTGAATATCCCAGAGAGTTGAAGTAATCTACTTCGAGGGTTTGAATATTGGGCGCATGATTCACCAGCGCAAAAAACCAGGGCGAGAAAAGATTGAGAACAAGAAACAAAACACCGCCGAAAATACTGACGTAAAACGACTGCCAAACAGAGCTGCCGATTTCATCTTCCTTCTTAGCGCCAAAATATTGCGCGACGAATGTTGTGACGTAGCTCGCCGTTTGCTGCAATAGCGCCATCGGAACCCAAAAGACACCCATCACCGCCATGGCTGCCCCCAAGGCTTCGGTCGAGTACATCCCTAAAAACACGCGATCAATGGTGAGTTGAAGATTCCAAAAGCTATTGGCGATAATGAGAGGCCAAGCAATGCGGAGGATCGCCTTCCATCTCGAGAACCGATTTTGCATTCACCTATTAGATCATGAGTCGGTTAAACCGTCATTTTAATCCGCGATCTATGGCCATTGGATTTGGAGACAGATTCTCTTAGTGCTTGGTCACACCTGCATGAGAATCTGAATCTCCGATCTCATCCATTGCAGTAACTTTTTCTGGCTCACACCACTCACCAACGGTTCCGTACGAATGGTATGCAGTCGTGCAGCAATTCAAGAAAGTGAGATTGCCATCAGCCCCGCGACAAGCCTGTCGAGTCCCGGGAGAGTTGCAAGGAGTTCCCTTGAGGTCATCACAGTTGCTGACTCCCGGGCAAGCGAGACCGCGTTCGTTGAAGTAATCGCAAACCTGCTTAAGGTCATTTGGGTTGCTTACACATTCCCACCAAAATTCTTTGATTTCGGGGATCCATGGGCGCCGACGATCTGGTCGAACCGTGGGGGAGAAGGGATTGATGATGTACCTCCATCTCCATTCGCGCCATTGGTTGGGAACGTTAGGACTGGGAGCTGGGGGCTCGTTGCCTTCTGGCACGATGAGTGGGATCAGGCGAGGCCAAAGTGTGCGCCGAAATTCTTGATCACATGCTGGACTGGAAGAAAATCTATCCACATCGCCGTCTGGAAAATCTGCTGTCGGGGTTATTCGCCAGCAATAAAGAGGATCCATTCCACCATTAACTTGCTCGGGATCAAAGATGCAAAACTCATATTGCCCATTAGGAAGTTGGCGTCTGACTAAGGGCAATGCATGACCGGCTGAGTTTCCATAGAGGAGTCGATCTTGAATGTAATAGTAGAAAATATAGCACTTGTCGTTGGGGTAGAGCCGACTGTACTCGATGCAAAATTGCTGAGCTCGATCGACACATTCATAGACGTTCTCTATGTGGAGTTCCGTAAAGCAGCGCGCAATATCAGCTGGATAGTCTGTGGGAATCTCTGTGTTAGGAGTCAACGTTGGATATCGAACATCGGGTTCGCGAGGTTCCGGATCATAGAGGTTCTCCTCGGGCTGGACGAAGGATCGATTGACCATTTGCTGGAGACTCAATCCAGCAGCGAGATCTCGTTGAATACTGGGCCAAGCGGCATCCAAAACGCTTTGCCATTGAGCGGGGGTCAGTACAGAGGGCGTTTGCGGCTCATCCACCGTGACATTGCCCATGACATAGTAGATGAGTTCGATATCCCCTGACAAAAAGGCATCCTTAAGCGTGAAATCTTGATAACTCACGGATGGGCAGTCTTCGTGGGTGACATACTGTCCGAGCGTCATAGTCGTCGTTGCAACAAGTGAGAGTGCACAAAAAAGAATGCGTTTCATTTTTTCTCCAGATCAATTGCTGTTTGAATTGTTTCTAAGTTCTCGAGGTTCAACCCGTGTGAGGTTGTACACAGAAACTGATAGTTCTGAATTGTCACATCATCGTCAAAAGCCGATGGCCTAAAGACACCCTTTTGGCAGCTGTTCGCGCTTATCTGAGATAAATGAAGATCAGACTTCTTAATTCTAATAATCAAAGCCTTCGTGGCCAAAATCTTGTTGGACGTCTCATCGTTCGTTCGTGCCCAGATCAGTCGAAGAGTGCCAGTCTTCATTTGTTCCAAAAGGCCGGGGACGGATTGAGGAATTGAATCGGACTGGAAGACTAAGCGAGGAATAAACAAGTAAATGAACTGAGAGGGCTGCGTTGTATGTGAATCTAAGGGTTCAATTTTTTGGATTGCGCTTTTGAAAGCCGAACCATTTCGCATTCGAATGAGTGTCGGAGAGAGCTCTACATTTGAACTCTCTACGCTGACGGTCATCGGCTCAAAGGAGGGAGTAAAGTCCGCTGGCACAGATTCAAAGGAGACTCTATGCCCAATGTACTCTAGGGAGATCATTGCTGACTCTAGTGAGCGCCTCCTTTGGGAGTCCTTGGGAAGTTTTCCAAGAAGTTCTCGCCACTCGAAAGGAGTAATCTGATAATCTTCAGAGGTCTTTGGATGAGATTCATTAAAAGAAGGCGACCGATAACCAATGATCAAATAGTTGGGGAGATCGCGGCGTTCGAGCTCGGCAATAGTGCGGAGGTTCCAGCGTTGGAGTTCATCTTCCAGCGGCAATCCTTCAGACTGCACAGTAGAAGAGTCGATCCATTGACTCCATTCGGACTCTAGGAGCTCAATTCGTCCTGGCTGAAAGTTTGAGGGAGAAGGTTGAGCGGTTAAAATGCTGAGCGCCGAAATTGAAAGCGTCAAAAACATGAAGGCGGACTTAGCACCGTCATCCATAAAATCAAAGATGTGACTCTGGCCACATTCGAGCCACTTTTTAAAAAAGGAGAAGTTCAATCCGCGACGTGCTGTACGTCGATAATCTCGTGCGGGAATATCTTAAAAAAAACAAAGGACTCTTTGGCTGGGTCAGCCCCTGGCGCAGCAAAAGTGTCCATCCGTGGGAGCCAGAGTTTGAAGACAAAGACTTGGAGGCTGGGATCTTCCTCGAGATACCATCTGGTTACAGTCCGAGCGAGGTCAGGATCCTTGGTCACAGAAATCAATGTGTCAATCGTAGGCAATGGGGGAGCTTTAGTCAGGCCGCCCATAATTCTCTCGGCAATCATACTAAAGACATTGTGTGTAAAAATATCTGTCTCGTTGTAGCGGACTATATGGTCGTTTCCCGGGCGCAAGTACCGTGAGTCGATACCGTTTTGCAAAATCATCCCAACATCCGCTGGTCTCAGAGCCATTCCACGAAAGTAAAAGTCGTATCCCATTTGCTTTCGAAAATCCCGTCGGATTCCCCAGGTGTCACTGGTCCTATTCTTCTTTGCAAAAGCAATGAGCTCATCAATCCAGTACATGGCGGTTGGATCTGCAATCAAAGGCAAGTGATCATCACGCAGCTTTGAGAGTCTCGAGAGGTATCGCATGCCCACATCTTTGCCGTAACGCTTGGTTGCTAGGGTCTTCAGATCGGGGACTTTCGCCAACGACTCTTTAAAGACCGAAAACCGACCGTCCGGAGAGCTGAGGAGTGATTTGAGTTCTGCAATGCAGGAAGCCGGCTCCGCCAACGTCCCTTGAGAAGTGGAAATCAATGCAATGCAAATAGCCAAAAACCACCGAGAGGTCATCTCGGTGGTTTTTGTCCAAACAAATGATATTTACAAGTACTAAGTACGCACCCCGTGTTTTTGCGTTCTTATCAGCTCGAGTACCTGTTGTTTTGAGAATCAATCCGCCATCATTATGGGGGATTGCATTTCGCGCTCCACCAATGGACTGCACTGCACATCGACACTGCTGTCCAAACACATTTTGATGTGGCAGTACTCATCTGGTCTGTCGCTTTGCGGCCTAACGCAGGCGCCTTCGTAGCAACCTGTCTTATCAAAGTCGTGTGGTTCATAAACCCAGCACGCTCTCCCCTCGGGATCGATATAGATTCCCCTCCATATGCTGTCGATCTCACAGTACGAGAAGATTCCACACTGAACTTCTGTTTTCTCGATGACAAAGCAAACCGCCTCAGGCGACGGTGCTTGGGGGCATTCGACACGGCGAATTCTTGTTCTGTATCGTTTGCAGCTTTTTTTGGCGAGAAGGTTTAGACAGTGAATCTTTGTAATCGTTTTGACCTCATCAATTTTTAGCGTCGAGGCTTCTGCTCTCATCGATCCCTCTTCACGAAAATTAGAATCGAAGATTTTGTTCAGCATTGCGGTGATATCATCGCTTGAATAGACATTCTCAGAACAAGCAATCATCCCTATAGCGAACACGAAGACGCCCTTGAATCTCATCATGCTCATGAGCAATGCACTTTCTATGCTCACCTCGTTGGTTTGTGTGCGTGAGTTGTGTGCATGGAATGGTTCTCTCTATGAAAACAGTGCGAGATAATATTGGAGATTGGTGGGCAGAAAAGTGAGACACTCGCTTACCATATTAGAAATCTCCAGCCCTAGTAAAATCAGGCACTTAGATTTGTATATTCCTTGCACTTCTTGGTCGCATGAAGAATTCATCCCTCACTATGTCTGTCATCGTATTCATATTCAATATGGCCGATGCCCATTCCCAAGTGCGTTACAATGATGTTTCAAGGGACGATATTGAATTTGCTAAAGAACAAGTAAAGCAGCGAGAGGCTGTGAAGGCCGAAAGGCTTGAGAGCGACAGGCTACAAGCTCAAAAGAAGGAAGATGCTGCTCAGATTCAGAAGGCCGCCATTCTCCAAAGGGATTACAAGGTATGGATTGCACTGGGCGATGCAGAGGAGAACTTTCGAATTGTAGTGCGATTGGATCGATTGCGTTCGGTCGATTATAAAATCGATGCTGTAATGGTACCTTCAGACCGTGGTCCTCGATACCTTCAGTTTTCAAGGACCGACGAGAAATTTTTCGATTGGAGAGGCGAAAGTAGAAGGCCTTACTGGGGGGCACCAGAGCAGTCGCAGCGAGACCTCTTTGTTGCTTTTTCTGAACTGCGCGCTATTTCCTCCGACGAGGATCTCGAAAAAGCCATTGAGGCCGAAGACAAAGAGTGGAAGGACGTTTCTCCTGCAATTGCCTATTCGGCTGTACTTGAAGCGACGGGCTCAAAGGCCGAACGACTTGCGCTTCAGAATCTCATGAAGGAGAAGGGTGTAGAACCATTGAATGTCTCTTCGACAGCCTCGCTCAAGGCGATTCTTGATTTGAAAGAAAAGGAGAAACTCATTGGAGATATGCAAAAAAAACTCGATCAAGCGATTTGCGAAATCGAGGATTCAAAGTGCCGAATTGAGGAGTTAGAAGCACAGTCAAAAGCCCTCCAAGAGCAACTGGCTGCAATTCTCAGATCTCTCAATGAAAAAATGTCTGAACCGAATTGTCCTGCTCCCTTTCCAAAGTAGTTAGCTGAAGAGAGCAAAGCCGTGTCGGAAAAGGCGCGAGGATAAAATGGA
>CAZUTA010000034.1:0-7896 GCA_964622975.1 uncultured Bacteriovoracaceae bacterium
GCACGAGGAGATATTGATGGAACTCCATTTAACCTCACAGCCGAAACTCAAAAAGATATCCGAGAGCAGTGTCTCGCTTTCTATGCGGGCAGCCTTGGCGACCGCAAAGTAGACGATGTCACCGTCAACGGACAGAGGTTTAGTACCTCAGGTTATTGGGGAGCTACAGAGGCCTGTATGAACGTGTCTACCGGAGCCACGGAGCAGAAACAGCCGAGACGTTAAAAATCCTCCGCCCAGGCTTCTGCAATTTGAACCGCATTCGTGGCCGCACCCTTTCGGAGATTATCTGCCACAATCCAAATGTGGAGGCCTGAGCTGACACTTTCATCGCGGCGAATACGTCCTACAAAGACCTCATCGCGTCCTGCAATATCAAAGCCGAGCGGATACACTTTCTTGCTCGGATCATCGAGGACAATGACTCCGGAATTCTCGAGCGCTTCGCGAGCAGATTCGGGACTCAAATCCTTTTCAAACTCGATGTTCACACTCTCCGCATGCGAAACAAGTGTAGGGACTCTTACAGCCGTTGCTGTAATCCTCAATCCTGGCAGGCCGAGAATCTTTCGGCTCTCTTGAATGATTTTCATTTCTTCTTTGGTAAATCCTGACGGCAAAAACTGATCAATCTGTGGAATGCAATTAAAGGCAATCTGATGCGGAAACACTTTAGGCTGCACATCCTGTTGATGAAAAATCTTTCCAATCTGGTCTTGCAGCTCATCAATCGCGTCTGATCCCGCTCCTGAAACGGACTGGTAGCTAGACACCACGACGCGCTTGAGTGGAATTTCTTCATGCAATGGCTTGAGGCATGCGACGAGTTGAATGGTCGAACAGTTAGGGTTGGCGACGATGCGCGATGTCTCTGCCTTCTTGAGCATCTCGCGGTTGACCTCAGGAACAACCAACGGCACTTCGGGATGCATTCGAAAATGACTGCTATTATCGATCGCTACTGCTCCGGAATCAGCAGCGAGAGGAACGAATTTTTCGGAGAGTTCAGCACTCGTCGCAAAGAGGACAAAATCAAAGGCTCCTCGTGGAAAGCTCGACTCTGACAGAACCTCGACAGCGATCTCATCTCCTTTGAAATCTATTTTTTCTCCAATGCTGCGCTCGGAGGCAAAAAGCTTGAGCTGTTTGACCGGAAAATCTCGATCTTCCAAAACCTTGATCATTTCGCGGCCCACAAGCCCTGTGGCACCCGCTACTGCTACTTTAAATTCTTTCGACTTCACAAAAAGCCTCCTTGTCCTTCCGCGCCTTTTAATTCAATTTATTCGAGTTATGCAAATGATTCGCTTTGTTTTGACGTTAGGGCTTTTGATTCCACTTTTTACTCAATCGGCCATGGCTAAGCTGAGTCCAGGAAAGCTTCAGCTGGCCTATGAAGCGGCCAGAGATGGAGGCGTTGCTGCGCGCGATGCATATGATTCAAAGAAAAAGGCGTTTGTATCGGCGACAGTGTTTCCTCTCCTGCAGAGCCAGGCGCGTGCAAAATTGCCCGGAATGCTGCGCCCCTATTTGGAATCCGGCTATCATATTTACAAGGTCAACAATACAAGTAGTGGAATTCTGAATTTATTAGATACCACTCAGACATCGACTCCCGACTTCTTTACGAGTTTTTTTATGAAAGGTGGGTTAGGACTCCCCTTCGGCTTCACTGTCGAAGGTGGGCTATCTCAGGTCGTCAATGACCACAAAGCAACTGGATTTTATGCAACCCTCTCGAATCAAGTGCTGGATTTAGCTAATTTTGTTTATATCGACTTTGTCCCCACTTTTGTTGTGAGCGCAACAGCCCTCAAAGTCGTTGCAGGTCCTGACACAACGAGCATCGCGCTTCAGGGTGTTTTGGGTGGATATCATCGCCAAACACAAGCCCAGATTGGGTTTGTGACTCAGTACTCCACAAGCTTTATGACGGAGACTTCAAAAACTGTGAATTTGCAAAAGGTCAGATTTGGTTTTGCTTCGACATCACCGATTGCCTACGGGCTCTTTGGTCGGCTCGAAGTCTTTTATCCTAGCATGTCCGCCCTCGCGATGCTCGGATATGAGTTCTAACTGAAACGACCGCAGACTTTTAAAGTCACCCGAAAATGTATCTGTTGCAACAGGCTTGGGTATTTCTTTCTCGCCCAGAGCAAATCGACTCACAGAAAATCCTGCTGCGACATTTTGCGTTTGAGCCACGATGAGCTCCGCCTGAGGGCCAATTGCAAAATCTTCAGCAATTCCTAAATCCGTCCACTTTTGACATCTCCAGAGCTTAGTCGTTTTTTCTATCTGGCACTGATGAAGTGCTCTTTCTGTGGCAGTTTGAGCAATCACTGATTCCCTCGCGACACCAAACTTCCAGCCGGGCTCAGCGCCCGTCATTTCTAACGGAAGGAGTTTGAGCCCAGATTCCGAAATCTCGGCCGCAGCAAAAACCGGAGTGGCTCCTTTGAGCTTCGCAAGGCCAATCCAAGAATCATTCCATCGCACTCCGGTTTCTGGAAGTACCGCGAGGAGAGAAACACGTGGAATCGCAAATGATTCAATCGCAGAAAAAATCATTTCCTCTGGCCGAAAAACGTAGAGCTTTTGTGTCTTGAGACCCGAAGTCATTCCCAAACCTTCGGACCACAAAAGCATCAGCGCCTTTCCGATCTTTGTGACAAAAAAGAGATCTGCCTTAAAAGCGGGGACCTTCTTCCATTCGTCAGAAGTCATGTCCGCGTTCTTGCTGGCGATGTCTTCAAATCGCAAAACTCTCCATAAATTTTTAGATTCCTCGACGTAAAGATTTCCTGCGAGATCAGAAGTCCAACTCACGACCGAAGGTGTGACGAGAAAGCTCGATTGACGATCGGCAGAATATCTCAACTCACCCTCCGAATTGACAAACAGTAGGGCGCCATTCGATAAACTCTGAGGTGAAATTTTGTCAGAAAACGTAAACGTCTCGAGTTGCTCTTCTCGCTCTGCCTTCGCGAGAGGCTTTTGTTGATTAAAGACGGCTTTAGAATTCATCTCAGACAGTCCAACTTGGATGAGGGCTCCACCTGTTTGCGGATTGGGCGCGACCCAATCCAATTTTGCTGGAACATCCTGATGATTGAGCTGCGCCATCACAGGCTGAAAGCCCTTGTCTTTTTCGAGCACATAGCTCACCCAACTTGTTTGATGCTCCATATCCACCACAAGCGTTTGACTCCAGTCTCCGCCGTTTCCGACGACAACGATTTGCCCCGAACCATCTCCCTTGAGACGCGGATCCTCAAGACATCCACCTGCCGACAACGCACACATCCATAAAGCCGCAAAACTAATTCTCATGTTCTTTGCCCTCCGATCGCTGCAATGAAAAACACTGAATCCCAAAATGATAGACGGCCCGATCGCCGTCCGTTCCGCCTGTATTGAGATCCTGCACAAATCCAATCAGCTCCAGCTGCATATCCTTGATCTTCGCTTTGAGCTTTGGAAACTCAGATCTTGGAAATGTAAAAGTGGCCGCACCGAATTCCCGAATTTCTAACTCATCATCAAGAGCCTCGGCTGCAATCTCGAGCATCTGCCGATGAAACGATCGCACAACATACGAACGCACTTCGTCCGGAAACTGGATCTGAGAGGCCCGCGAACACCAGACGCCATCTTCTTCATAGAGCCAGCCCAGTCGAATCAAATGCTCAATTGTTTTTTCGATCAGTGAATCCGTAAGCTTTTGTCGAAGCAGTTTTTGAATGGTCTTTGCCTGAATGGTGTTGAGGTTTACCACAAGCTCTTTGATTGCCACGACATACCAATGACTCAGTAAATCGACTGCATCCGTGAGACCCAGGGGCTTGAGCGCTCGCGCACGCTTACGACGCAATCGATCCAGCTGTTGAGCTTTTTCATCGATCGATTGCGCATGATTAAATCTCACGAGAATCTCAAAGTACTCGAGCTCCTTATCATCCAAACCCATCGCGGATCCAAAACGCTGGCTCATCGATACAGAAATGTTTCGAATTCCATCAATCACATGCTTGAGATAGGAGCCCGCAATTCCTGCGTCCTTTGCGAATGATCGAAATGAAAATCGAGCGTCTCGCTGTTTTTGGCAGTGATAAAAGTCTCTGCAAAAAACTCGATAGTCCAAATACGAATAAATATCGAGACGATCGCTTGTGGACTCGTTCACCCTTCTAATCTACTCAAGGCGTAAACCGAGAAGCAAGAAAGCTCGAAAGCGCCTCTGTCTTATTTGAGATGATCGACTCCACTGGCAACGGGGATGCGAGAGCGGATTGCCACTCGTGAGGCTCATCGAGCGTCCAAGTCCAAATCGGCTTGATCTCTTCTTTTGGCCATCGTTGATGCCAAGGGCTTTGGAGAACCTGCTTGGGGACATTCCACGTCTGCGCCTCCACAACCCTTGAAAAGCTAGGCAGAGCCTCAAGATGAGCTGTCTCCACCAAAATGCCCAGCTCTGCGAGCCGACGCTCGGGGTCCATCACATGAAGGGATTTGAGCACTTCAGAAGAAAAGGACGAAATCAAGATGCGACCCTGAGGGCGAACTTTAGTGAGCTCTCGCAATACAGCTTCTACGACGATGGCGTCCCGCGTCGAAGGCTTGATCTCTAGATTGAGAGTTGTCGTATGAAAGTGATTTAAAAATTCGACGAGACTCGGAATCGATTCGGTCCCCTTCACGCGCAGTTGCTTCACGCGACTCATCGTCATTTCTTCAATCGATCCCGACTGGCCGCAGAGCCGATCCAAACGATCATCATGAAAAATGACGATCTGACCGTCGGAAGTCATTCGAAGATCACACTCAATGCCATGAGCTCCTGCATTGATTGCCTCCGTGAAAGCCAACATCGTGTTTTCAGGATATTGAGCAGAAAATCCTCGGTGAGCAATATTAAGAACGCGCGGCTTCATCCTTAGAGCTCCAAAAGTTCTTCGAGCACTCTGTTTTCGAGATCTTGTTTTTTGGCGTCACTTATAGAATTCGAATTGATAATCAGTGCGAAGGTGAGAGCGCCTTTGGTTTGAGAATCCACATAACCCGCAATCGATCTCACGTTTTTGATCGATCCTGTTTTGAGTCGGGCCTTGCCTTGTTTAGCCTTGAAGCGGCTACGAGTTGTTCCATCGCGACCCAAAATAGAAAGCGAAGAAAGATACTCAGGAAAATACTCTTCGCGTCGTTGCTTGACCAAAAAATCTGAAAGTCCTGAGGCCGACATTTTGGTCGTTCGAGAAAGACCCGAAGCGTTCGTCAAAACAATCTGAGACTCCGGAATGGAAAATGTCTTTAGGCACTCTTTGAGCCACTGTGTCTGCTTGCCGAGATCTACGGGAGAACCAAAAGACTTGTTTGCGGCTGCCAATCCCACAAGTTCGGCACCAAAATTCGTCGAGAGCTTGTTGATATCCATCAAAAGTCGACTGACAGGTCTTGAGCGATGAACAAAAAGCGAGGTGTAGGGTTGAGATTTGAGTACCAGCTGAAACTCTGGCTTGGCCCAAACGCCACCTGACTCTCTCCAAAGATTGGCAAAAGTTCTGGCAAAATACTCCATGGGATTTCCGACGGAGCGATAGACGGCCTTAGGCTCCGCGGATTCTCCAATTTGGCCGCTCACGGTCAGAAGCTTCACTTGAGGCTGAAAATTAACTTGAATCGACTGAATCGTCCCCGGAACGACTCGGACTTGATTGACGATCTTGTAATCCAAAGCATCGGCAGGAACCAGAGCGACGTGGGCCTGCGGTTTTTGTGCCGTGATCCAAATCGCAAACGAATTATGATTAAAAGGAAGAGCTGTCAGACTCGACGTAAACGATCGCCCATCGTCGTACGCAAAATCATCGGATGCAAAATTGAGTTCTTCTTTCTGAAAATAACTAAGATCCACGATCAACTTTCCTTTGATCTCCTTGAGTCCGAGGCCTGCTCTTAAAATTCTCAAGTTTTGGGCAAGGTCTTCGATGACAAACGAAGGATCGCCGCTTCCTTGAATGATGAGATCTCCGTTCAACACACCTTTTGAAATCTGACCTCGATACCCAAACTCCGTTGGAAAGCTATAGTCAGTCCCCAGCGATTTGAGGGCGCAAGCCGAAGAAACAAGCTTTGCGACACTCGCCGGTACACGCGCCTGTGATCCCGAAACTTCTGCGATCTCTTTGCCCGTCTCAAGCTCTCGCACCGAAAAACTCAAATCACCGGCAAACCCTTGGATTTCGGTTTTGAGGCCGGCCAAGGAGGCCACAATAGAAAGGCTCATGGTCATCGTTAAAATCATCTTGAGGTCAAAAATATCCGAATCTTGGCCGATTGGACACTTTCTTTCATATTCGCTACAAGCTTTAGCTAAGGGAATAAGGTGGTCATGATGAGTCGTTTTTGGCGGTCGCTTCTGTTAGTGGGGGTTTTGACTTTGCGCGCAAACCCCGCCCACGCAGATTTAAAATTATCTTCTGAAGATCATGCCCGGCTCAAAGAATTGCTCGCCGGATACGAGGCTTCCAAAGAGCAGGCGATTTCTCGAGCCATTGATCTTTTGCTCACACCGAATGGGATTGAACAAATGATCGAGAAAAAACAAAATGCCGAAGCCCGGCCTCGCCTCGAGCAGATTCAGGAACAGATCACTGGAGCGCGAGTTGAAACTGAGGGGTTTCAGGAGCGCATCCTGCATTCACGGCCCTTTTCTTGGAGAGATGGGCACTTTCTGGATGACTACAGCCTGCAGACGTCGTCTGAATATGTTGCGAGGATTGCAGCTCAATATCGCAGAAGCCTCATCCATTTCTTGCGCCAACAAGGAGCACTGAATTCTGACTCCCCTGTGAGTGAGAGAATCCGCCAGGATATCCAGCAAGTAAATCGGGCGGCCTGCCAGGTCCTCAAGAACCTTTGATTGACTTCACTCCAAAAGAGGACTGCATTTGTAAATGGAGGAGCGGGATTTATGCGGACGATTTTCATCGCTTTGCTTTTGGGGTTTTGGATCACCAGTATTCAGGCACAGTATGCCTTAGGAGATGGTCACGCCCTTGATCGCCCCCTTCGCGTGGGCGACACTCACAATCCAACTATTGATCCTCTCGCTCACCACAATCATCGCACACCAGCGAATGATGGATTGGGCGGACATCGTTATACAGAGCGCTACGTGCAAGAGGGGTGGAGATTTGCGCCGGAGTTTTCGCGAGGGACGAGTATCTATCATCGCAGTCTGATTTTTGATCGAGAGGGATATTCGGGATGGGATTTACGCAAAGATGCTATCAAAAAAGCGGAGGTCCAATCATCTCCGACACAAGGGCAGATTCCTGTAGTGCCCACTGAAACCGTCTCAGCAGGTCGTGGTGAGGCTCGGATTGATCTGCGAATCGACACAAGAGTTCAGGGCCGCCAAGTTGAACAGGCAGCTCGAGCGCAAGCAACGAGTCGAGAGCCTCTTTCGGACCGCCAGCCACTCCCTCTCGGAACGCAACTCAAACTATTTGAATCCGTTGCAAAAATGAGAGTTGAAGATCTGAAGCTCGAAAAGCAAAAGCATGGAGATATCAAGGAGCGTGCACTGTCATTGGTCAGCCACACACTGGATGCCCAAATGACGGTTCAAATTGAATATGTAAAGCGACTTGAGAGGATGTCTCTGCGGCAACTCTTGCGACACGCACTGGAACTCAAAAAATTAGAAATGGACACAGATTTAACGGCCGAACGTGATCGAATTTTAAATGAGTTTGGATCCGAACTCAAAAAGCTGTTTAAGGAAGAATAGTCTGCTTTCCTAGTGATAAACGCCGGCAACATCTCTCAAAATATCTGCAATCTCGCCCAAGGTACATCGAGCGCGTACGGCGCTGACAATTTTTTCGCAGA
>CAZUTA010000035.1:0-7708 GCA_964622975.1 uncultured Bacteriovoracaceae bacterium
ACAAGTTTCGTTGAGCGTTCAACGAAAGCACGTTTGTATTAATTCTAAGTCCCATTATTTTTCTCCGTATGCATCCTTGAAATTCTTTGCGAACCTCTTCACAAAGAATTCATATCCCTAAATCAGCCGCCAATCCTATGGCCCACCAAAGCACCAGCGCAATGCGCTAACGCGTTGTTGCTAAGGATTTCGGCCCCCCACTGAATTCTTTGAGAATAATAATCAATGAAGTTGTTGGGAGGGTGAAATCACCAATGATCTAGTGATGTTACTGCGCAGAATTTTTTTGTGGATGCGCCGCGTCACAATCCAGCTGACGCAGTGTCAGAAGTGAGGCTTCGAGACTCCTGCGCAGGCCTTCGAAGAAGTCACGAAGTATGTTCTTTTGAATATTTTCGCAATCTTCAAGCGAGGAAAGTGCAAATGCATTGAACCACTGTACGTCGAGCTCTACCTCTTTGCGACCCATCATCTCAAAGCCAAAAGCCTGAGCACTGTGGTCCTGCCTGAGACGGCCCCACTCGGCTCTCGCCTCTATTAATGGAGGCAATGTGGAAGACTCCAATTTTAGAATCCATTTCTGACAGCTCGCAATCAATTCGTCCATATGGGGAAACAGGGCCTCAAAACTGAGATTCTCAGATCCCATCATTCTGCGTGGGATCTGCTCGATTTGCTGCCAAACCTTTTGATCCTTCGACCAGGATTTGGATTTATGAGATAGAGGCATCCACTCAATTCCCTGAATCTTGAGTCCGCCCTCTGTGGCATTAATGATAGGAAGCTTGAGCTGTTCTTGAAGACTCAAGAATTCTCGTGCAAAGACCACAAACAATCCCCGCGTCGGGACTCGATCTCTCTGATTGCCCGCCATCCAATAGAGATCATCACCCAGCTTTCTAAGCTTCTCGCGCAAAGAGTCTTCGGTATGACTTTGATTCCATTCGGAATACGCGACGTGAGCGGCATGAGAAGATAAGGTCTCAGGATCAAAAGCAAGATCCTGCCCTACCAAGGTTACTTCCGAACATCCCAAATGCGCTGCAAGCGAAGTGCACAGATGCGATACAGAATGCCGAGTCTCCAAGAATCCTCTCGGCAAAAAGGAGTGAAAATAAAGATGACTCATATATGTTCGATAGGCCATCCACTGCGGGCCTTGATAAAGAGACATGACTTTTGGATTTGAGAGAGGGCTCAAAATTAAATGAGGGCGGCGCTCCGAAGGAAACTCTAACCCCTCAAAAAAAGGCATGGTCATCTCTAAACGCTCAATCACACAAACGAAGTGCGGAGTAATCCCCGCCTTCAGCAAAACTTTAAGACTCGCGTCTGCTGCAATCAAAATGACTTTGTCTTCGAGCTGCTTGAGAAGCGTCAAAGACTTTGTCAAAGAAGGTCCTGTCGCGATCACGACAGCAGGCTTTCCACTCATCACTCCTTTGAGACGATCGACTCCAGGGGTTTGTCGAATCCAAGATACATTTGCTACTAAGTTCTCGAGTCCTATAAGTCCATCTTCGTGCCAACCAAAAAGTGCTGGGAGTCCTTTGAGATCTTTCTGGATTCTATTTTTGAGCGGATCCACCAGAGCTGCATGCTGAGAGCAGAATCGAGCGCTCACGAAGATGGGTGCCACCTGTGCTGGACCAATCAGCTCTCGATGATGAAAGACTTTATAAATAAATGAACTCACCGACTCCGCGTGCAGATCATTCCACACAAACAGCCGCCCCCGAACACTTGCCGCTTGAACTTCGGCGATTTCCATGACGTCCTTTAAAACCCGAGCGTCTGGCTCGATGGCGATCACAGTCCGAGACTTGTGACCAAGGAGCGTAACGAGTGACTCCGAATCCTCAATGCCAAAGAGAATCACCACCTCTTCGTGAGGCTTGAGTTGGTGAATTGCTTGTTTTAAATCTGCTTCCAAATTCATCACGCTTGAGGAACCAAAGGATGGCCTGCGTAGGCATAGGTGCCGATATGATCGAGCGCAATGCTCTGATCCAAATAAATCTGACCACCCAATTTTTGCCAGCGACGACAAAATGTATAGTCCTCAGACAAATAAACTCCATCTTGATCAATACTCGTATCAAAGAGGGCATAGAAGAGATCTTGATAGCGAGGATCCTTTACCATCGTGTTTCGATACTTTAAATCGGCATGACTCTGAATCATCTTTAGAATCGCTTCTCGCTTAATGAGCAAAAATCCAGTCGCGGCATCTTTGACTTCGACCAAAACATCTTGAGATGGAGTTTTGGCAAAATTGACTGCGTATTCGGCCCCTATATATTTGAGAGCCTCCGAGGGTGCGGAAGAAGCCTGAGATTTGATCCGATCCCAGTCCAATCCCTTCTTGGGATAGGCCGCGCCTACAACATCTCGATCATGGCGCAGGAGTTTGAGAACCGATTCAGGGTCAAATCGAATATCCACATCAATAAACATCAGATGTGTCGCTTCAGGCCTCGCCAAAAAATGCGCGACGAGAGTATTTCGTGCTCGTGTCACCAAACTCTCATTGACCAATGTCTGCAATGAATAAGCAATCCCCCACTGGGGCATCGCCATCTGAAGTCTCAAAAAACTCGTAAAAAAGGCTTCGGTGACTTGGCCTCCATAACAAGGGAGCCCAAAGAAAATGTGAGGTTTGTTTCGCGAACTACTAGCACTCATATCGAATCCAACCCCCAAACAAAAAATGGAAACTGCAATGCTGCCGGATCAAAATCCTTTTCGGAGATAGAGGGCTTCATTGATTTAATCAGTCCCAAATACTCCAAACGACAATCATAAGACATCTGCTCAAGACGATTGACAACTTCGCGGTCCTCATCGAGATGCAAAACGCCTGGGCTAAGAATTCTAAGATTGGGCTCCAAACATCGGAGAGCCTCCATACATGAGAGCACATCAGTCGCAGGCCCCGCCCACTCATGACAAACTTTCTCAAAATCTTCGCCTTTGCCCATGAGAGCATACGCTCTATCCGTCATGGCAATTTTCATTTTTGGAATTTTCCAAAGATGTGACATTTCTTCAAAAGTTCTTTGAACAACATGGGATCGCTTCGCAAAACTCTCATAGTGCTTTCGTTCGAGCGCGACTGAACCCGAATCAACAACTCTGACCATCGACTTGATGGGAGCAATAGGCCCTTGATGTGTAGCCGTCCAGGTCGCCTGAAGCCCCCCCAAGAAAAACTCTAGTTTTTGGTAGAAGCCAATCTGACTACTCCACAGCAAAATGAAATCTATCTCCCTGGATTCGGCATATTCCTCGATGGCATGAAAGAGCTCTCGCTGAAATCCATGCATTCGGAATTCGGGATCCGTCACAACGCTTCCGACAAAAAGCGCTCGAGCCATGCGACCCGGTTGAACTTCAATGAGCCTCTCCAAAGTGGCGAGTCCCGCTACGATTCGGCCCCCGAGCTCCTTAATAAAAACTTGGTCGATAAATTCAGGTCGAAAAACGAGAGGATACTCTTGTTCAAGTCGCGGCTGTCCCTCTGCGCGCAGAAGCTTCTGGAAGAAAGCCAAACAATCTGAATAACGATCCTGGCTTGTGATTCGACGCGGATAGATCACATTTTGATTGTAACTTTTGACACTCATTTAATCTAAATCTTTCAGTTCTCGACGCGGCGCTCCGCTGCATTCAGATTCTTAATCGATTCAATCACCTGACGCACCGCTTTGACCCAAGGCTTAATCCCTTCAAAAAAATTCTGTTTGAGCTCAAACTCCCTTTCAGGATTTAACCAAAGCTGACCTTCGGTATGGATATAATCACGAATACAAATCTCCATCAGTAACTCTAAAAATGTCAGATTCTCTGGCAGTGTGTCGTAGATATGACGAAGCAGTTTGGGTTGGCTGAGATCTGATTCCAAAACCTTCAGTTGTTTGAGCGCAAGAGGGAGTCTTTCTTGAAGAATCTTAAGTTCCTCTTGGCGATGTGGATTCTCTGAAGGAACAGAGACTTTGATCTCTCGCTCTTCTAAGCGTTCGCACCACTCTGAAAACTTCATAAAGGGCGCTTGTTCGAGCTTTCGACCCAGGACTGAAGTATTAAATGTCGGAACCTGCGAGCCTTTGATCAACTCTTCAAACTGTTGAGCAAACGATGTCCAAAGCATTTTTGTAGGAACTACGTCCCGAAGATTCCCAGGAACATATTGAATCTCCGTTTCTTCGGCGAGAGCTTGCGCGGATTTTCCTTGCGACCACTCAGGATAAGCACTCACCGTACCGTGAGTTTGCAAGGAATCCGGATGAAAAGCGAGATCTTGCCCGACAAGAGCAATGGATCGAGCGCCCAAGCTGGCCGCCATTTGATAACAGAGATGGGCCACGCTTCCGGCAACCCAATGAAGCTTTCGATTGAGTCCCAACCACTGAAAGTGAGACTGCAACTTAAACGAAACTGTTTGAGGCCCTGGATAAATATGAAACACCGTGGGCGTCAGAGTCCCCTGACCCACCATAATAGTCTTAAGATCTCGAGGGAGACCTTTAAAAAATGGCAACGTGAGCGAGCGCCTCTCTGTACAACAGACAAGGTGAGGAGTGATCCCTCGTTCGAGGCAGCTCCTTAAGACTGCGTCACAAGCTACCAGTAAAGCTCTGCCTTGAATCTCGCGCAAATGATCCCACTCCGAATCAAGTGAGGGTCCAGCCGATATCACGACAGCATCAAAGGGACGGGAAACTTGAATGAGATCTGACGAGGGCTTTTCGAGAATGGTTTCTAAATTCGCACAAATATGAGTGAGCCCCAGAAGGGAATCGCCTGGATCTCCCAGACTCTCCACAAAGGATTTGAGCGCTAACGCTCCCGCCTTCACATATTTACTCCATCGAGCCTGCTCTTCTTCACTCGCAGTCTGTGGCGGCTTGAACTTAATGTGTTCAATATATTTGAGATTATCAAAGTCATCCAAAAACCGTCGAAACTTGAGCAGAAAATCATGGGGGCTTCTCGCCTCCAGTGATCCGGGGCCCTCGATGGCAAGGCCTTGATTGCTTTCTTCAGATTTTAGCGTGACGTAGAACAAGTCCTCTCCCTCCCGCAAAAAATTGAAACCTACGGGGCTCCCTTCTTCCCTAAAAGGAGCCCCATAAATTTCTTATTCAAAAGTCTACCGACCGAGGTTCACAAGGTCTTGCAAAAGTTCGGCTGCAGTAGAAACTGTTCGACTCGAGGCTTGGAATGCGCGCTGGAAAGTAATGATTCGCACGAATTCTGTCGCCAAGTCGACGTTACTTTGTTCCGTCGAGAATGATCGGATTTCACCGCGACCGGCAGCTCCCGCGAGTCCCACTTGAGCCGATCCGGACGTCCCTGTCTCGGAGTAAAGGTTTTGCCCCACTCGGTTCAAACCGTCTTCGTTCGCAAAGGTCGCAATCGGAAGTTTAAACAAGTCTCGAGAGTCACCGTTTGAAAAGTTACCTCGCAGAGTTCCATCTTCCAAGATTTCGATACTCTGAATTTCACCCTGTGACCGACCGTCTTGAGTTACCACCTTGATCGCGGATTCACTCGTATTAAACTGAGTCGTACGTGAGCTCGAACCTGTATCACCGAAGTCGTGAGTAATCACGGCATCGGCAAGTGCGGTAAAGTCACTCGCCATTGTAGGTGTTGCGCCTTCCCAGCGAATCCCTCGAGCCACCGAAGCTGTGACCTGGTATCCAGCTGTAGGAACAGATCCTGCAGAGAGTTCGAACTCTTCTGAAGTTCCATCTTCAGCAATCGTAGCACTCGTATCAACACCTGCAGCACCCGCCGCAAGAGTGCTCGCTGCGGAAAGTCTTCCGTTGGTATCAAAGGTCAAAGTCCCCCGTGCGATTGCCACAGGCGTATCCCCATCAATTCCCGAATCGACGTTCGAGAGATTGCTCGCGGCGGTCATGGTTCTGTATTCCCATGTATTTGCGGTGGAGGTCTTTCGGTAATAGGTTGTGATCGTGCGAGAATTTCCGAGGTTATCGTAGACTGTTTGTGAATACGAAAAGTTAGAACTCGCCGCACAGTTGGCAAATGTATTCCATGTATTGGTTCCGGGAGTTGTTTCGTCCGAATCAAGGTTCAAGGTAAAGTCGACTTCTCCCGTACGATTGGGCTCCGAACTCACCGTGGAGAAATTGATTGAATCCAATTCTCCAGCGACTTGTCCGTCGTCATCAATTGCGTATCCCTGAAGGATAAAACCTCCAGCTGATGTCACGAGTTGACCGTCCGAATCTTGCTCAAACATACCGGCTCGAGTGTAGAAGCTCTCGCCACTGGCGTTCTCAACGACAAAAAAGCCCTTGCCTTGAATCGCGAGATCCGTAGGACGTGTGGTGTTTGCAAACGCACCTTGAGAAAAGTTAACGGATGTTCCTGCCAATCGAGAACCCAAACCGACTTCGGCTTCCCCGATTCGCTGACTCAGTGCGCTTTCAAAAACTGGGACGGATGATTTGAAAGCCGGGGTGGACATATTTGCGATATTGTCACCCGCAACCGACAAAGCCGATCCGTTAGCAACAATCCCGGAAATCCCCGAGAAAAGTGATGAAATAACTGTCATTTTAGTACCCTCCGAATTTTATTTTGTGAGAAGAAGATCTCCCGTGAGGGTCCAACCCATCTTCTCGTTTTTATTTAGACCAAGATTGTCGAATCAATATTCGTAAAAACCTGATCTTTCATTTGTTCCTTCGACAGAGCCGTCACCACGGTTTTCGAGGGAATGTTTACAATAAAGGCCAACTCTCCCATCAGAACGAGCGAATCCCTCGCTCCCTTCTTTTCGAGATCCTGAAAGGCATTTGAAAGTTGCGATCTCTCTGTCGGCGTCAAATCAATTTGACGAGACTGAAGTCGCTTCTCGGCGTGTTTTGAAAAAAGAATTTCTTCAAAACTCAGCCCGAGCTTTTCGCCTTTCTGAGCAGAAGGTTTTGCGGCCGTCCCTGGCTCAACACCTCTGATCTGAGAAAGTATCATGGCTTTGTTAATAATATCGCTCATGAACCCGACTCTCCCGAAGCAGCTCGGATTTCATAAACTTGGCTTGCCGGGAGTTCGAGACCCGATTCAGTGATAATCGCGGGAATGTTTCCGAGGAAGTTCACGCTCTTCACTTTTTCGAGAGTCGACACGCGGGTCGCCTTGATTTCTTTATTCTGTCCATCTTTGGCCAATACGCTGATGGTATAGTTGCCCGGCTCCAATCCTTGGAGATCCACTTCATTGAGTCCCTTCTTTGTGGGGGCACCGGTGTGCGTATGGACCACTCGGCCATCCTTGTCACGAACTTCAATCTGAGCCGAAGCAGCCTCGACATCCAAATCATAAAAGACTTTTGAATCTCCTTTGATCTGGTTGTTCTCTACCCGGACTTCCTTGCCCAAGAGAGAGACGGCATTGGCGGCGTTACTTGCTCCCGAAATCGTGATCAAGTTGTCCAACTTACTGCCCAGTCCGGTCAATTGCTCGAGTGACGCAAACTGACTGAGTTGAGCTGTAAATTCGGTTGCCTCCATTGGCTTTAGGGGATCCTGTGCGGAAAGCTGAGTCATGAGAAGACGAAGAAATTCGTTCTTTCCCATTTCTTTACTTGGCGCACGATCTCGCTGACTAAGATTGGTACTGTTCTGTAGGTTTACAACATCCGTGTTCATAGATTGGCCTCCATGGATTCATTGGC
>CAZUTA010000036.1:0-7428 GCA_964622975.1 uncultured Bacteriovoracaceae bacterium
GCCATCAGTGCCACATGAGCGCCTCGCTCCACTAAAAGCTCTGCGGCGGCTTCGCCAATCCCGCGACTCGCACCGGTAATCAAAATTCGTTTTCCTTTGAGTGACATAAGTTGAGGCTATGTTGACGGGACTTTGCGCTTTGCGCAATTTGAAAACACCTCGACGTTGTGTGCTGGCGCAACAGGCAATTTGCAGCGCGGTGTCGCAATTTCTGTTGATCGGATTTCTTCGATAAATAGTGGCTTTGAGATAAACTATTTCAGTTGAGAAGCGCTCTCACAGCGCTCTTTGGAGGGAACCTATGAAGTCTATCACACAGATCAGCTCATCTCTTTTTATGATTGCCGCCTTGGCAACATTCTCCGCCGGATGCTCGGTTGAGAACTCCTCGACAGATGCGGAGGGAGATGAAGATACGGGCGAAGTTGAGAACATCCCCGATACCGACGATTTTCAAGTCATGGTCAACACCAACGACAACTATCAAGTGGTCATCTCAGAAGGCGGCGATGGAAGCACTCCGTGTATCGCTGAGGAAGGCGAAGACATCTTGTGCGTCGTCGACATGTACGAGCTCGATATGTATATGCGTGGCTATACACTCAACGATGCTCTGCCAGCAGATATGTGTGCATATCGTGGCTTCTATGGTTACTATTATTCGATTGCTCCAATCGGCCTGGCACCCACCAATGTTTTCTATGAGCTAGATGCAGACGGTAATCTCATCGCACCTGCAACAGGACTAACTGGAGCGTATGAGGACGTCACCGATGCAATGAGTCGCACGGCAAACGATGCTGACATTTATTACAAAATAAATGGCAGTTGGTACGCACATCAAGAGTTATACACTACGGGGGATGCGGCAGAGGTAGCCGACTCACCAGAGGATTTGAGATGCCCATGGGATTACTCCAAAATTCATCCAGAGTTTCCTAACTGCTGCTACCGTCGAGGAAATTACAGCGTCAAGTCTGTCGAAGACACCGAGATTTCTGAGACGATTGACAACCAGTGGGGCGGTTCCTGGGGCAACTGCTTAGAAGGTCCCGCTATGGATTGGGCAGATGCCAAATTTGATCACTCTGGCATACCTAACTACATCAAAACGGCTGTGGACTCCGACTCTGGTATTAATAGTACCTTTCCAGTTGCGGCTCCCCTGACTATTTCGTCAACCTTGGGCAGACCGCAGGTCTATGCCGCAAGCTTTTACCTCCCCGCAGACCACGGAAGCGACGTCCCAGAGATGACCAGGGTCGTTCGCACAATTTGGGGGGCTGGCAGCGGTGTGGTTAACAACTCCGCACACATCCAAATCGACTGTCTGAATGAAGCGTTTGAAGTTAAGGCAAGAATTCGCGTAGTAGCTCGGGACTGGAATGACTACTCAGACCTGTTGGCTTTTCTAGCGGGATCAGGAAGCGCATCCAATGCAAACGATACCGGCACCGAAACTGAGCCAACACAGTCCTCTGGTGACGACACAATATCGCCAGCTGCTGGGGAAATTAATGACTTCCCAGACTGGCACGACATCTCGACAAACGAAGCAAGCTGTGAGTTTGCGCTCTTTGGAAGTGGTCCAAAAAACTTTGGATTGACCAACGACACCGGCGCTGTGGGCACAGGAGGCAGCGCGACCGCAGTCAACACCACAGATCTGATTTTCCAGTACGACACTGACGACTACCTAGGATTCATTCTCGACGAGCCAGACTAACCCGCAGTCGTCTCGCTGACGGGCTGAGCGCGGATAGAAGCGCGCTCGGTCGTCTTTTTGTTCATCCAGTCTTCCCAGGATTTGCCTTTAGCGGTGTCTTCGCCGCTAAATTCAATGCTGACGACTTCTGACAACAAGACGGTTTCTTTGCGGCTCGAGTCGCGCGGGAACATATCCATGGAACGCGCGTCGCTCGAATAAACATACCCTCTCAAGTTTGTGCCGTCCTTGAGCACGATGCTCACGTCTCCGCGATAATCTACGACCGCACGAATGCCTTCGGCAAAGTTTTGATCTGTGGCCTTGAGAACAAATCCCTGAACGCAAAATCCACTGTTTCCTAAATGACTGTTCATGTCGGTCACTGATTCACCGCCTTCTTTGTCTCTTCAACCACTGTCGACGGAGTGAGCTCTTTGGGAGCTCTCACTCGCTCATGCGGCTTGTGAATCTTTAATCCAAAAACCGTCGCGCGAACCGTCTCTAAAAATCCTCTCCAACTTCCAAAGGTGTAGTCAACAGCAGATGGCTCGTGGCCGCAGTGCACCATACAATCTTGGCAGGCGGCATTGCCGCTCTTTCGTCCATAGCCTTCCCACTGAGTGGTCGAAATGAGTTCTTTAAATGTGGGTGCATAGCCTTCTTGCAAAAGGTAGCAAGGCTTTTGCCATCCAAAGACGTTGTATGTGGGGTTTCCCCAGGGAGTGCACTCAAAGTTTCGGCTTCCTGCCAAATATTCCAAAAACAGCGGTGACTGATTAAAGCGCCAAGACTTTTTGCCTCCGAACAAAATCTTCTTAAAGAGCTCTGTGGTCTTTTGTCGCTTCAAAAAACTCTCTTGATCAGGAGCCTTCGAATACGAATATCCCGGCGACACCATCATGCCTTCTACGCCGAGCTTCATCATCTCATCAAAAAATTCGCGCACTCTCTCGGGCTGAGCTCCATCAAACAGTGTTGTGTTTGTCGTCACTCTAAATCCGCGCTTGAGAGCCTCTTTGATGCCCTCAATGGCTTTGGTATACACGCCGTCACGACAAACAGCTTCGTCGTGTTCTTTTTCGAGACCATCCATGTGAATAGAGAAGGTCAGATATTTTGTGGGCTTGTAAGAATCAATTTTGGATTTGAGCAAAATTGCGTTGGTACAAAGATAAACATATTTTTTGCGCGCTACGAGACCTTCGACAATTTGTGGCATCTGAGGATGCAAGAGTGGTTCGCCACCAGGAATGCTCACAATGGGTGCGCCACATTCGTCAGTCGCCTTAAAACATTCTTCGGGGCTCAAAACTTTTTTGAGAATATGATCGGGGTACTGAATTTTTCCGCAGCCCGCGCACGAAAGGTTGCATCTAAAAAGCGGCTCCAACATCAGCACTAAAGGATAGTGTTTGTTGCCTTTGATTTTTTGTTTGAGCACATAGCTCGCTACGGTCCACATTTGAGAAACAGGTACTGTCATAATTTCCTTTCGACTTTGTCCTACTTATGTAAATGTTCCTAGCCAAAGGATACAAGCGTGGACCTTAAGAAAACGCCTTTACACGACTATCACGTAAAATCCGGTGCTCGAATGGCCCCCTTTGCCGGCTACGATATGCCCATCTCTTATGATCTCGTGACAGGAGGGATGCTCAAAGAACACCTCGCCGTTCGAAACACCGCTGGAATCTTTGATGTTTCTCATATGGGTGAGTTTTGGGTGACAGGACCCGAGGCCACTGAATTCTTAAATTTTGCCTGTACCCGCGGGTTTTCGGCGCTCGCCGAGAGTCGCGCTCAGTACTGCCTGCTCCTCAACGAGGGCGGCACGATTGTTGACGACATTATTGTTTATAAGTTCTCTCCTCAAAAATACTGGGTGGTCGTTAATGCCTCCAACATCGAAAAGGATTTCAACCACTTAAAGACTCTCGCCAGCAAGTTTCGCGTGGAGCTCGTCGATGTGAGTCCGAAGACGGCGCTGATTGCGCTTCAGGGGCCAAAATCTTTGGAGATCATGAAGGCCCTTTATCCCGACGCTCTGGCGCTCAAATATTATAATTTCTATCAACCCAAGGCAGAGTGGATCGTGGCCCGGACTGGCTATACGGGTGAAGATGGTTTTGAAGTGTTTTTGCCGAGTCATGAGGCTCGCAGCCTGTGGGATGCCTGCTTAAAGCTCGGGGCTCAGCCCATTGGCCTTGGCGCAAGAGATACCTTGAGGCTCGAGGTGGGCTTTCCGCTCTATGGACATGAGTTGAGCGACCAGCTGACTCCTCCGGAGACCTGTGCCTCCTTTGCTTGTGACCTCACGAGAGACTTTCATGGTGCGGCAGCTGCCAAAAGAGTTCCAAAGTTTCGCCCGGTGGCGCTATCTGTCCAGAATTCCAAGCCTTTTCGGGCTGATGAGCGGCTTTTTCTCGACGGTAAGGATGTCGGTTGGATTACGAGCGGGTCGGTTTCGCCCATCAAAAAGACTGGGATGGCGCTCGCACTTGTTGAGGTCGCGAAGCTTCCAGCCTCCAATCCAAATCCACAGGTTTTTGTTCTTGAAACCAGCGGAAAACAGAGAGAGGCTTTTGTCCAAGATCTGCCTTTTGTTGCAACAGCGAGAGTAAAGGGTAAAAAAGTTTAGAGGAATTCTATGCCAAACAAAGAACCTGGAATGCATGTCCCAGAGCATCTGCTCTATACCAAAAACCACGAGTGGGCTCGAATTGAAGACGGCGTCGTCTATATCGGGATCACCGATTATGCTCAGCACGCTTTGGGTGATATCACCTATGTCGAACTCCCCGAAGAAGGTGACTCTTTCAAAAAAGAAAAAGTTTTTGGGACCGTCGATTCTTTAAAGACAGTCGCTGAGCTCTTTGCTCCGCTGACTGGCGAAGTTCTCGAAGTCAACGCCAAGCTTCCCAACAATGCCGAAGCCGTGAACGAAGATCCCTACGGTGAGGGCTGGATGGTGAAGATGGAGATTGAAGACGAAAAAGAGATCGAGCAACTTTTGCCGGCGGCTGAATATTTAAAGCTGATTTCTAAACAAGCCAAAAAATAAATCCTTAGGGGGTGCCATGAAATACATTCCCCTCGCATCTCAAGATGAAAAGTCTTTGCTGAGCTCCATTGGTCTCAAGACCACCGAGGAGCTTTTTAAGTTTATTCCGGATCAACTCAGAATTCGCGACCGGTTAAATTATCCAAAGGCACAATCAGAGATCGAGATTCGGAAAACCTTTAGTGAGATTTCTAAGCTTTCGCCAAAACCCAAAATGAGTTTTGCAGGATGCGGAATCTACAATCATTATATTCCATCGATTGTTCCTTTTATTCAGGGACGATCCGAGTTTGCGACGAGTTATACCCCCTACCAACCCGAAATCAGTCAGGGGACACTGCAGGCGATTTTTGAGTTTCAGACTCTAGCGTGCCAACTCACGGAGTGTGAGCTTTCCAATTCTTCGCTCTATGATGGCGCAACGTCTTTGGCTGAGGGCGCTCTGATGGCGCTTCGGCTCAAAAAGAAAGCCACAGGAAAAATTCTCATCTCTGGTGCCATCCATCCGCACTATGAACAAGTGCTGCGCGTTTATCTTCATGCGTTTTCGGATCGCATTCAGATGATTCCTTTGGCTGGCGACCAAATCGATCAGGCCGCGCTCAAAAAAATGCTGCCCGAAGCCGATGTAGTCATCACCCAAAGCCCCAATGTTTTTGGGGTCATCGAGGATGATAGCGCGAACGGCAAGTCCATCAGCGCATCCGAAGCTGTTTGGGTCACATCAACCATGGAGCCTTTTGTTTGGGGCGTCACTCGCGGTCCTGGTGCTTTTGGCGCGCACATTGTGACGGGAGAAGGTCAGAGCTTTGGTTCGGCGCCATACTTAGGCGGAGCCAGCTACGGAATTTTTACGACACGAAATGAGTATCTTCGACAACTTCCCGGCCGACTTGTGGGAGAAACTCTCGATCAAAAGGGACGGCGCTCTTATACTCTCACGTTTGCCACTCGCGAGCAGTTTATCCGCCGCGACAAAGCCACCTCTAATATTTGCACAAACCAAAATCTCAATATGCTTGCAGGCGTGATTCATTTGGCGACTCTTGGCAAAGAGGGGGTCAAAGCGATCGCACATCGCAATCTCGCTCATTCAGAATATCTCAAGAGCGAGATTCAAAAGATCTCCTCCGTGAAAGTCTCAACGTCTCCAACTTTTAATGAATTCGTCTGTGAAACCAAAAAACTCGCCTCAGAGTTGGTCAAGAAGGCTGCCGAAGAGGGTTGGGTGAGTGGAGTTGATTTAGGAAGGTTCAAAAGCGAATGGAAGCACAAACTCTTAGTTACAACGAGCGAACTGAACACAAAGACCGAACTGGATCAATTGGTGGAGTTTCTAAGGAAGAACGCGTGAACCTCTTAGACTCAACGACTTCCTCTTTGGTGTCGCCGGAGGAGCCCACACTTTTTGATAAGAGTCGGCCGGGTCGAGTGGGGTTTTCGCTCCCACCCGCAGAAGTCCCTGAGGTCGATGCTTCAAAGGTTATTCCTAGCGCGCTTTATCGTTCCGAGGTCGTCGGGTTTCCGGAGATCTCAGAGAACGAAGTCGTCCGACATTTTGTAAGACTTTCTCAAAAAAACTACTCCATCGATACGGGATTTTATCCTCTTGGTTCGTGCACCATGAAATACAATCCCAAAATCAACGAAGAGATGGCCAAGATCCCCGAGCTTGCGGGATCACATCCGTTTTGGGACGAAAAGTTTTTGCAACCAGCGATCGCAGTGCAATTTAAACTTCAAGAACTCCTCACCGCCGTCACGGGCCTTGAAAGCTTTACTCTTCAGCCAAGTGCGGGGGCTCATGGTGAATACACAGGGCTCAAGGTCATGCGCGCGTATCATCAAAGCAAGGGGAACAAAAAAACCAAAGTCATTGTGCCCGACTCCGCGCACGGAACAAATCCAGCAACCTGTACAATGATCGGCTACGATATTGTCCCCGTGCCCACTGGCCCGCGAGGCATTGTCGAAGTCAGCGACATCGAAAAGCTTATTGATTCCGAAGTCGCCGGAATCATGATGACTAACCCCAGTACGCTTGGGTTGTTTGAAGAAAATATTCATAAGATTTCGGAACTCATCCATGCCGTTGATGGTCTCGTCTATATGGATGGCGCCAACTTTAATGCGATTGTGGGTGTCGTAAAGCCCGCAGACCTGGGCGTCGACATCATGCATATCAATTTGCATAAAACTTTTTCGACCCCCCACGGTGGTGGTGGTCCAGGAGCCGGCCCCGTCGGAGTGCGAGCCCGATTAAAAAAATTCTTACCCGCCCCCATCGCCGAAATGCGCGGCGAGCAATACGTTTACAACTACGACCTGCCTGATTCCGTGGGCCGAGTGAGTGGATACAACGGAACATTTGCGATTCATTTGCGTGCGCTGACTTATATGCTCTCCATCGGCACAACAGCGGATGGCAAAGACACTTATTTGCGTCGAATCGCAACAGGGGCTGTGCTCAATGCAAACTACATCCGTCATCGATTGCGCGGCCACTATCACATTCCCTACGACGTCCCCTGCGGACACGAGGTCGTCATCAACGATGATTTGCAGCAAAAAAACGGAATTAAGACGATCAATATTGCAAAGCGGTTGATGGACTATGGCTACCATCCCATGACGGTGTATTTTCCTCTCGTTGTTCATG
>CAZUTA010000037.1:0-6672 GCA_964622975.1 uncultured Bacteriovoracaceae bacterium
CGAGACCGCTGCTTGCGCCTCTCTCAAAAGGCTCCTTGATCTCAAGCCAGCAATGGACGCTCCGAGTTTTGGGCTGATCATGTCGTCTTATTAGACAGCGCCCACGTAAGGGCTCATAAATTGTCGAGCCGAATAGCCAAACCTGTCTTCGCAGGATTTGAGGAATTGCTGAGGCCAAGGGCTCTCAACCCCTTCGGACAAAAACTGGATCGTCGTCTCGAGTTTAACGAGGACATCCTCAAACGACTGAAAGTCCAAAAAGCTCTGTCCGGATTCCAAACAAAAATCTTTGAGCGTCGCTTTGGCAAAAACCAAATGTGAAAGCTGAACAGGACAAAAATCCGTATGCCCATCGCCGATGTACACGATGAGATCCTTTGCTTTCTGAGCTGAAAGCAGCGATGAGGATTTACAATGCGTGCACAAGCTACAGAGCGCCTGAATAGGAGCGCGCTGAATCGTCCAGCCCCCTTGAGAGTTCTCTCTGACATCATTGGCGATGACCTTGAGTGATCCCAATCCATAGCGGTTAAGAAGTGGAAGAATAAAAGATCTAAATCCACCGCTCAAAATAGTGAGTTCGTGACCTTGTTCCAAACACCAATGAGCAAAATCCACAAAACTCGGATCGAGTTCGACACTCGCTAAGACTTCGGCCTGAGCTTGCTGAGGGAGCAGCGGAAAATTGACAAACATTTGTGGCAGAGCCTGAGACTCAGCAATACGCCCCTCTTTTAAAGCTCGCTCCAGCCCTCTCCATTCAGGGCTTCCATGACGTTCCAAAAGCATCTTCAAGGAGTCTTGCTTCGAAATGGTTCCGTCAAAGTCCGAAAAAATCTTCACGCCAAAGGGACGTGCGATCTCACCCCAGCCAGACGCCTGTTGCTGAAGACCTCTTGAAGGCGAAAATTTGAGGACCGAGGACATAGGCATTAGTTCACACCAAAGCCTGCTTGCCTACCAAATCCCCCGAAAAAATGTACCAAAAAGAACAGACGGCGAGGCATAAATGAGCCTCTAAAGCCCAAAAAACAAGAGCTCCCAGGATGACCCTCGGGAGCTCTCTTCAGATCGGACGCATGATTGTGCCATGCGTCATAACCGAAAACCCGCAATGACTGCGAGTTTAACGCTAAAATCCAAACCTTATTTGTTCAAATCACGTTTGAAATCAACACTGGGCTTGAAGGTACAGGTCTTCGAAGCCTTGATGGTGATTGCTTGTCCGGTTTGAGGATTCACGCCTTTGCGAGCTTTTCGCATTTTCATGGTCCAAGTTCCAAATCCAGGAAAGCTAAAGCGCTTGTCCTTTTTGATACCCTTAGCCAATTGCTCAAAGCATGTGTCAACCACATCGCTGATCAAGCGCTTGGAACAATCAGGGTTTTTCTTAGCCAAATTGGCGTGAATTGTTGAAATGAGATCTGCTTTTGTCATGAATCCTCCTAGTTAAATTTCTTACTGACGGCATTTTCACGAATCCTGATCCTCCGTGTCAATGAATCTATGAGTCATTTCTAGCGCAACTAGGCATAGAAACTGGGCTTTTTTGACGATTCCCCCGTTTCGCGAGATACTAGAGGTAGGGAATTTAAGGGTTTTGGCTCAGAAAATTTAATAAATGCTCAATAAGAACCTCGGAGGGCAAGCACATGGCCGACAGCCTCGTTAGCAATCTCGAAAAGATCTTGGCCAGTCCAAAACATTTGGAGGTCTACAAGGATCTTCAGTGGACTGGAACCTTTTGGGATTATCTCAAAATTATCGAAGAGGATCCGCAGGTCGCTCGAAACGCCTACCAACGTCTCTACGATATGGTGATGAGTTACGGCACTCATGAATACGTCGATGCCAAAAAGAATATCACTCATTACAAATTTTTTGATGATCCCGAAGACGGTGGTCGCGATGCCATCTTCGGTCTGGACGTCCCTCTCATGAAGTTTGTCTCGGCTCTCAAATCCGCGGCCAAAGGTTACGGCACCGAACGCAGAGTCCTTCTCCTTCATGGTCCCGTCGGAAGCTCCAAATCCACGATTGTTCGACTCCTCAAAAAGGGGCTCGAAAAATATTCCCGAAAACCCGAAGGCCGATCGTTTACATATTCTTGGGTTCTCAAAGAGCCCGTCATGATTGATGGAAAGCCTTTGCTCGGTGAAGGAGTCAATGAGCTCCCCTCGCCGATGAACGAAGATCCTCTCAAATTACTTCCGATCGATATTCGTAAGGATATTTTGGCTCAAATCAACAAGGGACGTAAACCCGAGGACTACATTCGCGCCGATGGCGACCTCAATCCTTGCTGCCGATTTATTTACAATGCTCTGCTCGAGCGCCACCACGGCGATTACCGAAAGGTCCTCGAGAATGTCCGCATTCGCCGGCTCGAACTCTCGGAGAAAAAGCGCCAAGGGATTGCGACCTTTCAGCCCAAGGACGAAAAAAACCAAGATTCCACAGAACTCACCGGGGATATCAATTACCGTAAGATCGCTATCTTTGGCTCTGAATCCGATCCTCGGGCCTTTAACTTTGATGGAGAGTTTGAAGTCGCCAACCGAGGTCTGATTGAGTTTATCGAAGTCCTCAAGCTTGACGTCGCCTTTTTGTACGATCTGCTCGGCGCGAGCCAAGAACGAAAGATCAAACCCAAAAAGTTTCCGCAAACGGATATCGACGAAGTCATCATCGGACACACGAACGAACCCGAATATCGCAAACTCCAAAACAATGAGTTCATGGAAGCTTTGCGAGATCGAACCGTCAAAATCGATGTGCCCTATATCACCAAATGGACCGAAGAAACCAAGATCTACAAGCGGGACTACAATACCGATCGCGTTCGCGGCAAACATATCGCTCCTCATACGATGGAAATGGCCGCCATGTGGGCCGTGCTCACTCGTCTTGATGAGCCCAAAAAAGCCAACCTCACTTTGCTTCAAAAGCTCAAACTCTACGACGGCCGCACTCTTGCGGGATTCACCGAAGACAATATCAAAGAGCTTCGCAAAGAATCACCCCGTGAAGGTATGGAAGGGATCTCCCCTCGCTATGTGCAGGACAAGATCTCAAACGCCCTTGTGAATGACGAGTCCACGAGCATCAATCCCTTCATGGTTTTGCATGAACTCGAAGGCGGTCTCAAACATCATTCGTTGATTGCGAACGAAGAAACTCGAAAGCGATTTCGTGAGCTTTTGACGGTGGTTCGCCAGGAATACGAAGATATCGTAAAGAACGAAGTTCAACGAGCGATCTCTGCTGATGAAGAAGCCATCACGAAGCTCTGCGCAAACTTTATCGATGCCGTCAAAGCCTATACCCAGCGTGAGAAAGTCAAAAACAAGTTCACCGGTCAGTATGAAGAACCCGATGAAAAACTCATGCGATCGATTGAAGAAAAAATCGACATCCCCGAATCTCGCAAAGATGATTTTCGTCGGGAGATCATGAACTACATTGGGGCTTTGGCTGTGGAACAAAAGACGTTCAATTACAAAACAAACGAACGTCTCCATAAAGCGTTGGAACTCAAGTTGTTCGAAGATCAAAAGGATTCGATCAAACTCACGAGCCTTGTTTCGAATGTTGTGGACAAAGACACTCAAGAAAAAATCGATGTTGTCAAAGCACGATTGATTAAAAACTTTGGATACAATGAGGAGAGCGCTACTGACGTCTTGAACTTTGTTGCGTCGATTTTTGCTCGAGGCGATATGAAGGATAAGTCCTAACTCAAGAGGTCAGCCAGCCACCAAACGAGATGTACTTGAAGATCAATACGGACCACGCTCGATTTCGTCAGATTATTCGTGGAAAGATCAAACAAGATCTTCGTAAGTATATTTCTAAGGGCGAAATGATCGGCCGCAAAGGCAAGGATCTCGTTTCGATTCCGATTCCCTCCATTGACCTTCCCCATTTTGAATTCGGTGACAATCGAGGTCGCGGCGTAGGCGCCGGCGAAGGCGACGAAGGTCAGTCGATTGGGCAAGGTGAGGGCGAAGAGAGCGGCAAGGGCAAAGCAGGGAACCAACCCGGCGCTCATCTCACCGAAGTCGATCTGACTCTCGAAGAACTTGCTCAGATCATGGGCGAAGAACTCGGCCTCCCGCGCATCGAACCCCGAGGAAAAAAGAACCTCTCTTCGGTCAAAGATCGATATCAGGGAATCCACACCGTCGGCCCCAAATCCCACTTGAGCTTCAAACGCACCTACAAAGAAGCGCTCAAGCGTCAAATCGCCGCGGGAACATTTGATTTTCAGGATCCCATGATCGTCCCCGAAAAAAGAGATCAGAGGTTTCTCACCTGGAAGACAAAGCCTCAAGAAAACAATTCCGCCGTCATCATTATGATCATGGACGTTTCAGGCTCCATGGGAGATGAGCAAAAGGAAATTGTTCGCACAGAAAGTTTTTGGATCGATACATGGCTTCGCTCTCAGTACAAGGGGATCGAGACCCGATACATTGTCCATGATGCCTCTGCTCGCGAAGTCGATCGCCAGACATTTTTTTCGACACGCGAATCAGGCGGCACGATCATCTCGAGCGCCTATTTGCTCGCCGATGAGTTGATTCAAAAGCATTATCCTCCGTCCGAATGGAATATTTATCCGTTTCACTTTTCGGATGGAGATAACTGGAGTGCCGACGACACCCAAAAGTGCTTTGAGATTCTCGAAAATCGCATTTTGCCCAAGGCCAATGCTTTTTGTTACGGCCAAGTGGAGAGCCTTTACGGCAGTGGCCAGTTTTATAAAGACTTAACGGATCGATTCACCAAAGGCTCTTCTTTTGGAGATCAAGTGATTGCCACTCGGATCCCCAACAAAGAAGGCATCTACGAATCGATCAAAGAATTTTTAAACAAAGGACTCTAAAACAGATGTCAGATCTGCCTCCAGAACTCAGAGCCTTTCAGGACGAAATCGAGGGCTATGCTCGCGAGTACGGCCTCGACTTTTATACCACCATCTTTGAAATGGTCGACTTTGAGCAAATGAATCAGTTGGCGAGTTACGGTGGGTTTCCAACTCGCTACCCTCACTGGTCATTTGGGATGGAATATGAACGCCTGAGCAAATCCTACGCCTATGGACTCAGTAAAATTTATGAAATGGTGATCAACAATGATCCTGTGATCGCCTATCTTCTCAAGTCCAATTCCATCATGGATCAGAAACTCGTCATGTCCCATGTCTTTGGTCACGCGGATTTTTTCAAAAATAACTACTATTTCTCCCACACCAATCGAAAAGCTGTCGACCTGATGGCCAATCATGCCGTACGGATTCGTCGCTACGTCGAAAAGTTTGGCTTTGAACGAGTGGAGAGCTTTTTAGATACGTGCCTCTCCATCGATAATCTCATTGATCCCCATGGCACATTCATTGTGCGTAGCCGCGATGATGATCCTTTGGACCATGATCCTTCTCGCGTCAAAGTGCCCAAGCTTCGATTCAATAAACAGTACATGGAAAAGTACATCAATCCGCCTGAGTTCGTCGAAGAACAGCGCCAAAAGCTTGTGGAGCAACAGTCTCGAGAGCGACGATACCCGGCAGAACCCACACTCGATGCCCTCAAGTTTTTTATCGAAAACGCTCCCCTCGAAAATTGGGAACGAGAGATCTTAGATATTATTCGAGAAGAGGCTTATTACTTTTTGCCTCAAGCTCAGACCAAGATCATGAACGAGGGCTGGGCCAGCTACTGGCATTCAACCATCATGACCCGTAAGGCCATGAAGGACTCCGAAGTCATTGACTATGCGGACCATCACTCCGGCACCGTGAGTATGGCCGGCGGAAGATTCAATCCCTACAAAATTGGCCTCGAACTCTTTCGAGATATCGAAGATCGCTGGAACAAAGGGCGATTTGGCCTCGAATACGACCAGTGCACCGATATTCAAGCCAAACGAGTGTGGGACCGCAAACTCGGCAAAGGGAGAGAAAAGATTTTCGAAGTACGAAAAATCTACAATGATCTCACCTTCCTCGATGAGTTTCTGACTCCTGAGTTTTGCGCAGAGCATAAACTCTTCACATTTCAAATGAATCCAAAATCTCATGAATATGAGATTGCCTCGCGCGAGTTCGAAAAAATCAAAAGACAGCTCTTGTTTCAGCTTACCAATATGGGTCGGCCTCGTATTTTTGTCGTCGATGGCAATTATCAAAATCGCGGCGAGCTCTATCTTGTTCACCAGTACGAAGGAATGGAACTCAAACTCGCGACAGGACGAGATACCTTAACAAACGTTCACAAAGTTTGGCGCCGACCGGTTCATATCCAGACCATGCTCGAAGACCAAGCTCGCCTTTTGAGCTTTGATGGCAAGAATATGGTCGAAAAATCTCTTTCTAAAGATGAAATGATCGCTCTTTAACTCAGCGTCAGCACGAGAGGGCAATGATCACTCCCCTCAATATGATCATCTAAACGAATTTCTTGAATACTCGAAGCCAGCGACTGAGACACAAAAAAATAGTCTATTCTCCAGCCCTTGTTTCGCCGTCGTGATCCTTGCCGATACGACCACCACGTGTAGCGGTCTTTGGCATCAGGATATCGAACGCGAAACGCATCGACAAAGCCTGCACCCACGAGTTGATCCATCCAAGCACGCTCTTCGGGCTTGAATCCCGACTCTCCGTCCAAT
>CAZUTA010000038.1:0-6109 GCA_964622975.1 uncultured Bacteriovoracaceae bacterium
GATCGTTCCAAACAACGGATCTGCAAGTCGGGGTTAACAAAGGTGAAACCATTAGTTTCGTGATCGGAGACGCGCGAGCGAGTTCGATCGGATCTTTGGCCACCAAGTCAGGTTATCAAGGAGCTTTGAGCTCCAACTCGTTGTCTACTCTGACATTGAACGGTATCACACTCGAAGCTCCTGGCTCCGATGACGATACAGTGTCATGGAAGGGTGCCTCTTACTCTGCAATCGCGATTGCTCGTAAGATCAACGAAGTTCGATCACAAACCAACGTCAAAGCCGAAGTTCAAGATACAGTGATCTCGATCTACAACTTGACCTTCTCGATTATCACCAACGTCGATATGACTACGGGCTTTAAGATCAATAACGTGACCGTGTCTGGTACGGGATTGAGTTCAGCCGCTGGGTTTGTCGATGCGATCAACGACTATTCCAACTCAACAGGTGTTAAGGCTCGTTTGAGAAGTGGTTCAACCGATGATATCGAGCTTTATGCCGAAGACGGTCGAAACATTGCTTTTACCTTGTCTGCAACGACAGCCGGAACGATTTCTACTGGTGGTGGTATGAGTGCCTTGACAGGAGCGGGAGCCTTTTACTTCGCTTTGTTTGGTGCGACTGCAAACTGGGGAGCTCTCAGCGCTACTGGATTCTTGGTTTCAAGTGGCGCATTCTCGACATCTCTTTCTCAAGGAACTCTTACTCAGTTCGTACGAACGGGTGCAGTCAAACTCGTTTCTTCGGATGATATCGTGGTTGCCGGATCGACTTCATCGAACTTGGTGGGATTCACTGCCGGATCGATCGCTGTCGATGCTGAATCAGCGATTAACGAAATCGATTTGACAGATGCCGTAGGAGCTGCGGATGCTTTGAATACCATTGACTCCGCACTCAGTCAGATCGCTGCCTTGAGAGCGAGTTTGGGATCCGTCCAAAACCGACTCGATTCTACGAGCAGCAATATCGGTATCACACTGGAAAACATCTCGTCTGCGCGATCGCAGATCAGAGACGCGGATGTCGCAAGTGAAACAGCTGAACTCACTCGAGCTCAGATCTTGCAACAAGCTGGTGTCGCGGTGCTTGGCCAGGCGAATGCAGCGTCACAAATCGCGCTGTCACTGCTCCGGTTCTAAAATAGGTTGGTCAGTGGCGAGTTGAAAAATATTTTCAACTTGCTTCAAGGAGAGAGGTTCTGAAGGGAGTTTTGAATCTGGCGAGATTCAAAACTCCCCAAGAGCCCTGATCCGATCAACGGTATTAACAGTGACAGAGGAGGGAAGACGCTATGGTCCAAGAATGGAGCACAAGCAGATCCTCCTCCATGTTGGGACTTAAAGGGCTTCTGGCTCTCACCCAACTCGATCCAGGAACCGACGCCTTTAAGATGGCAGGTTCACATAGCGACTCTGATGACTTTCGAGACTTTGCCAAATGGGCACTCAAACGAAAGAATTCGGATGATCGCGACGGCGTGATTAGATTTGAGGCGAACGAAGCCTCAGCAGACATCGATGTCTGTATCTATGACGCCCAAACCTGGACGCTCAAGCAGAGGGTATCTCCGCTAGGCGTGATGAATGGTTTGATGGAACTGGAACCGAGTGAGGAGATTGATGCACCGCTCACTAGTTTCTATATTGATATTCATGTGTGATGCATGATTTCTACAAAGACCCGGGTCTCTAGACCCGGGTCTTTTTTTGTTCAAAAAATGCTGCAGTGGCGCATCAATTGATTTTGTGCGTCCCAGCAAACAACAGCCCTTGAGTACTTTCTTGTATACTTAGAGAGAGCGAATTATGGGTTCATTTCAGATTCCTGGTTTAGGAAGTGGTATAGATTGGACGAATCTTGTGGCTTCCGTTCGTGCGGCGGAAGAAGGAGCGTTGGCTCGTACGCTCGGAGTTCGTCAAGCGAGAGTCGCTTCCGAAACTGCGGCGTTCTCGCAAGTCAAAGGATTCCTCGCAGGCCTCAAAACCTCTGTTGATAGTTTCGATTTTGTCGGAAATTTCAAAACAAAATCAGTGAGTAGTTCGGACACTGCTGTTCTTACAGGAACGGCCACTCTATCTGCTCTCAATCAAAGTGCCACCGTGAGAGTGGATGAGCTTGCGACAAACGAAGTCTGGCATCTCAAACACAGTGGCGTTGATAACTCTGTCTCGGCGTCTGGCGGATCTTTTGTGATCAATGTGCGCGGACAGAATCATAGTTTGACTGTGGCTGCTGGTACAACACTCAAGCAACTGGCAAGCCAAATCAATGAGGCAGGGATTGGTGTGACGGCCACCGTTTTTGATACCGGGGCAGGTGGTGCCACTCCTGCACGGCTTTCTATTCAGGACAATAGTCTTGGAAAATACAATACTGATCAAACAGCGGGCGTGAATTTTAATATCACGATCGGTAGTCCTTCGGGCGATCTCACAGCGCTTAATCCGGATGCTAGTTTAGCAGTCGTGGATGGAAACACAGGGTCTCCCGCGAGCTATGAGCCCATCATCGAGGGTAAAGACGCCAAAATTTACGTGAATCAAGACACCAATACTCCCATCTATAGTGATTCAAACACCGTGCTCAATATCATTCCCGGTGTAACGTTGACACTGAAGAGTGCTGACAATGCGAACTGGAAAACTCTGACAGTGTCAGAATCAACGGATCAGGCAGCGAGTAAGATCAACAGCCTTCTCAAAAAGTATAATGATGTGATTTTAGCTCTGCGAAAGGCTGTGTCCTTCGATCCAAATCTTGAGGTTCAAACCAATCCCACAGCAGGGGATGGAACGCTGCGTTCCATTTTGTCGCAGTTGCAAAATGCATTCACGACATCAGTTGATACACTTCCGGGAGGAGCAGCGGTAAAAAGTTTGGCGGATCTCGGAGTAGTCAGAAATGTTTCAGAAGGCAACAAGGCAGGGGATGGAACTTTGATGCTTCAAGATTCCAAGCTCAATGACCTTTTGTCATCCAATTATGAGGAAGTTCTCGAGTTCTTTCAGGGCGGAACGTTTGAAGGAAGTACTGAGAAGTTTGAGGGCTTTGCAAAGAAAATGCAGGACCTTCTCAATGGAATGGTCAGTGCCACAGGAAGTGTCACAGGAAAGATCGATAGTTTGAATTCGCAGGGAAAGCGGTTGGAAGAGGATATCCAGACGAAGCTGGAAAGAATTGTAGCAAAACAAGAGAGACTCAAAAACAGATTTGCTCGTTTAGAAACAGAGCTTTCGAGGATGAGCAGTCAACAGTCTCAATTGGGTTCAGCGATTAACTCGATTGCACTCAATAACCAGGCGATTGCACGACGATAAGGATGAGGATCTAGGAGAGGAGAATACGGTATGATAGGCGGCGGATTCAAAAAGGGAAAAATTAACCCGTACCAGAAGACAGCCATTCAAACGGCGAGTAAAGAAGAGCTTGTTTTGCTCCTTTATAATGGGGCCATCAAATACACTCATCACTCGATTGAGTTTATTGATCAAAAAAACTGGGCTGACGCTTCAAAAAATATTTGTCGAGCTCAAGCCATCATTGTTGAGCTTCTCAATTCACTGAACTTTGAAGTGGGTGGCGAGATCGCAAAAAATCTCGAATATCTCTATTCTGTGATGGTCGACAACCTGACCGTTGCCAATTTTGAGCATGTTACAGATCCTCTCAAATTGAATCTACAAATTCTTGAGAAGCTTCAAAGCGCTTGGGAAGGTGTTTTGCAACAAATCAAAGAGGGCAAGGTTCAAGGAACCCCCGGCAATCCACCATCCAATCCTCCTGCGGGCGGGGCCTAAGAACTTAGTTCAGCGAGACGAAGCATCTTTTTAACATCTGTATCCAATGAGTCTGCGACCAGAGGCGGGAGCTTTTTGTGCTCGGCGAGCAGATCCTTTGGATTCTTTAGTTTGAGCAAGCAAATACTGAGATCCTTAAAGGCAGGCCAGTAGCTTTTGTGGAGAGCTGTTTTCAAGTGAGGGAGGGCCTCTCCAAATTTTCCCTGAGTACGAAGATTACTTCCTTCGAGAGCTTCGACAATTCCGTGTGATTCAAAGTTCTTAAAAGCCGCGAGCCGAGCTCGTTCGATTTTGTGCAAATAGTTTTTGCGAAGAGCAATTTCAAATGCCATCAAGGGAGCTTGACTGTATAGATCTGCAAATTTTAAAAGTTCATCGATCGCTTCGGGGTCCATTTCTGCACGTGCGAGGGGCTCAAAAAACTTTCCTCGTGGAGAACTTGGTTTGGCATGCAAAATCCTTGTCCAGGCTTTTTGTTGATACAAAGAGAGCAAAAAATAGACTTCAAACTCTTCTACTTGAGGAGAGAGTTCAAGAGCTCTCAAAAACTCTCCTTCAGCCTCCGCGAGTTTTCCTTGCTTCTGCAGAACAACACCGAGCTCCCAATGAGCCTGCCCGTCAAAAGGATGCTGTCGAACTTTTTTTCGTCCAAGGTCTTCGTAAAATGCATGGCGTTCTTGTGTTGTTCCTAGAGAGGTTTCTTTGAGCTTGCCCAAATGGTGAATCACAGCATTTAATCGTTTGGTCTTAAGATTGTGCTCGGAGAGGGAGGGCTCGATCCTTTCGTGTAAAATTCCATCGTAGCGAATTCGAGGATCTCGGCGAAAGAGTCGATGGAGCGTTGTGCGCACAAATCCATAGGGATAAGTCTGAGAGGGCTCCATCACGAATCCCATTTCAGAAAAGTCATGGGTATAGTTTCTGATGTCTATCTCATAAGCAGAGACGTCCTCTTTCAGGGCTTGAGTGATCTTGCCATGGTCTTTGATTTCAAGTCTCTCATCGGCATCGATAAAAAGAATCCAGTCTCGAGTTGCCTTTTCAAGAGCAAAATTTCTTTGATCGGCAAAGCTATTGGGCCAAGGGTTTGTCCAGTAGCGAAAACGTTTGTCTTGATCGGCCTGTTCTTTGACCCATTCGAGCGTTCCATCCGAGCTGCTTGAATCAACAACGATGATGATCTCATCGCAGATGTCTCTCGCTGACGCGATGGCATCCGCCAAAAAATTCCTCTCATTTTTGGCTATCACACAAAGACTCAAAGTTGGTCTCGACACAGGCACCATTATAATTCGAATTCTTTTGAAAAACGAATAGACTCATACAAAGGAGTTCATTTTGTTCGTTTCCCAAGTCGAAACCCTGCTTGACCTTTTGCGAATATTTGAACGCAGCCCTTTGGTCTTTGGGATTGGCACTCTTCTTTTAACTCAAGTCTATCTGCTTCTGATGCTCTTGCTTTATGTCGCCTATCGCCGCGTGAGCCGAATGATCTCGCGCTGGAGAAACGAGGTCCGTTATCTCAACCATTTGCGAGAGATCTTTGCCTACGTTTATACGCAAGGTCAGTACCCGATCCAGATCCCTTGGTACGAAAGAAATTTCTATAGAAGGCTGATTCTTTCTCAAATGACTGTGATGGATGGAAAAGACTTTCAAACATTACAACAGCTCTATCGAGAGTGGGGCTACTATAGCGAAGACCTTCGGGCACTCAAATCCAAATTGTGGTGGCGGCGTCTCGCGGCCTTGATTCGACTCGAAACATGCGAACTCCCTGAGTCACGAGATCGTTTGGCTCAACTGATCGAAGACCCCAATGACTTTGTCGCTCTGGTTGCGCTTCGAGCGCTTAGCCCAATGTCTCATCCCGACCAAATTGTAGACATTCTTGACGCGCTCAGTCGAAGAGCTCCAAGTCGAAGAGATCTCTATGTCGAGATTCTTCAAGCGCTTGGAGAGGAGAGTGCCGACGTGATCATCAAGTATCTGAGGGATTGCTTTGACCCTCAGATTGCCAGCATTTGCATTGATGTTCTGGGAAGTATGAAGGCCACTTCAGCGCTTCCGATTTTGAGGGAGTTAGCAAAGAGTTCGGAGTCCAATGTAGTAGAGGCTTGTGCCAGAGCGTTTGGACTTATTGGCAATCCAGAAGCCATCGAAACTCTTCGAAATTTGATTCAGCATGAGTCAGGTGCGATCCGGGCAGAATCCCTTCGGTCTTTGGCACTCCTCAAGGACCCCAGACTTTCTTGGGCAATTCAAAGACTCAAATTGGATCAAAATCCAGAGGTGTTACGAACTCT
>CAZUTA010000039.1:0-4725 GCA_964622975.1 uncultured Bacteriovoracaceae bacterium
TTGAGTATTTAAAAGCACAGAATAATTTTTATAGTTTAACTTCGAACTGAGTCGATAGACTACGTCAGGGGATACTTTCATGATGATTTCAATTGCCTTAATCACTCTTGCATCAAATCTATCTTCTCCGGAGTTAGCGGGAGGAGATTTCTCTGGTATTCAATTGCTCCTCAAGAGCCCGCTCCATACCTACTCTTCGATTGCCGATCTTGTCGGTGATCTCCCCGAGGAGTTTCGGAATTCCTACTCTCTCGTGCGTGAAGGGCATGGGCTTCAGCACTCTTCCCCTGAGTTTCCTCGTGTCGTCATGGGGGCCTGTCTTGGTGAATGCACTGAGAATGTAACTTCGCTCTTGAGCTTTCATGGAAATCCTATGGGGGCTCATTATGACACTTTGGAGATTGCAACATTCACGCCCCGAAATTCCGAACTGAGCTTTCAATTCATAAAAGAGACTCGCGATGGATTGAAGTTTTCACAGAAGAACCCTCCTGAATGCATTCACTGTCACCAACAAAATCCTCAGCTCATTTGGGGAGTCTACCCATTTTGGCCAGGACTGTTTCGGCCAGAGTTGGAAGCACCCCCGTCAGAGCATGAACGGAGAGAACTGGAAGTGTTTTGGAGTAGTTCAAAGCTCAATTCGCGCTACTCTGTTCTTACGAATCGAAGAAACGAGTTTTTATCAGATGATCCAACCTCAAATCCAAACATCGAAATTCGATATCTGGTCGATCCCAATTTGATCGAGATTCGAGGACTGGCCAAAGCGATGGATGCCATGGCGACTTTACTTCTCAAAAAGAGGTTGCAGAATTTGCCTCAGCTCAATCTCTACAAGTATGCGCTGGCGAGTGTGTTCTCCAATTGTCCTGCCCACCAGATATTCCCAGAACACGTTTTGCAGGATGGAAAGCGCTATCAAGAAATTGAAACATTTGTAAGCCATGCACTCAGCCAACGGCATCCATTGCAAATCGAAGATCCTTCCGCCGCGGGGCAGGTTTACCCGCAATTCATCTTTATGTTTGAGCACCTTCACTGGAATTGGAGCGAATGGTTTGGCGAGGGCCCAGCACCGAAGACGTTGACCGGGCCTCTGACAGATTTTAATTGGATCGAGATTCTTCGAGAGGCTGTCCTCGATGACGACTTAATGGCTTACACCGTCCAAGGGGATCACCCGCTCTTTTCTCGCAAAGTAGACTGCGATCGAATTGCGCCCTTTAGCAAGCGCGCCTTTGCAAATCAGAGCAAATTGCCCGTGGCGAGTTTTGAGTAACTTTCCCATCAAAGTCTGAATGAATGATCTTCGAAAAAAACTAAAAAAATCTCATTACAATCTGACGCCAACATCTCCAAGGCGAGAAAGGTTGATGTACTCCGCATGGAATTTGTCATTGAGCAATTCGTAGATAAGAATTTGAATCCCTCGGCCACCCACGAGCTTAGCTCCAATGGGGAACATCGATTTGATTGCCTCAACATGCTTCGCTCCTGATTTTTGGGCCGATAGATAAGGGATCTCCATATTCTGAGCTTTTAGCCACTCTGCGAATGTCATTTCTGCAGGACGATCACTATCGTATTCATACGCATCCTGAATCTCCTGCACTTTTGAATAGGCGCCAAAGAAGTCAGAAACGACTTTATAGGGGACCACAATTCCTTCAGGTGAAAGACCTTCGGTGAACAATGAGGAAACTCCCTGGAGACTCAACGCTTTGTTATCAAACAATGAAACGAGATTCACTCGAGGGATCCAACGACTCATCATGGGTAGATGTGCATCCTCAAATCCCCATGATTCCAAATAGAGACTTCTCATAGGATGGCTCTTATCTCTGGATTCAAAGAGTTTTTGAAGCCACTCAACCCATTCTGTTGAAATTGAACCTGATTGCCAACGGGGTGATGAGAGCGAGAGCGCCTCCAATTCAACTCCAAAAAACCGAGCGCTCATGGGCACTACAGGACCAATCACCAGTGAGCGATTTAGACTTAAAACTTTTAACGAACGAATCGGAGGCAATTCTGCAAGCGCGGCTAAATCGATTTTGTTCAAGGGAGCTCCTTCAGCCGCCTCGATTTGATAGCCCGTATTTGAAAGGTCCAGATTGAGATCGCGTGAGCACTCCTCAAAGTCGACAAGACCTTGGCCCGAAATATTATTATGGGCCAATCGGATATTCAACATCTGTCCCCGTGAACTAGACGCCCCCGAGCCACAAAGCGCACGGAGTTCTTTAAAGACCGTATCCGTCAATTGATTGCGATCAAGAATCACTGTTTCCAATTGAGGAATATCTGCCAATCGATGAAGGCCAGAGCCGACACTGAGTCGATTGTTATACAATTTAAGCATTTTGAGGCTCTGCAATGCTTCAAGCGATCCGAGCTTGTCAGCTGTGATTGCATTAGAATCGAGATCTAAAAACTCCAACTTTTGAAGCGATGAGAGAGAGTCGAGCTTTGAACCCGTAAGCTTTTGCGACGGTTCGCAGTTGTCATTATAAATAGAAAGCGACTTTAGCTCCGTCAGGGGGCAAAGGTACTTGAGATCATCATCATTCAGGCACTTATTGGCCAACGTGAGCTCCGTCATTGACTTTAAATCTTCGGGCTTCTGCATCTCCATGTACTTGCCCAAAAACGCGGCTGTTTCTTCTATCGTCACCGGACATTGAGAGGTCACAGAAAGCAAAATTGTTATCGCAAACATGTTCACTTCCTTAATGCGGTTTTAGAAACTAAGCAAGATGGCATGGAGGAGAGAGACTGACGCGCGTGAGCGGGGGGAGGCTAAGTGTCAGGTCCTGCTTGAGTTCTTGGTCTGAGCTCTGGAGGCCATCAGCTTTAAATGAAAAGAGTCGATTTTAAAAATGGGGTAGAGGCCTCAGGCTTTTTTGTGGCTTTTGATTGACGCGCCACAGCACCTGGGTCCTACCGAAAGGAAAGGTATTTTGAAGATTGGTCATCACATTTTGAGTATCTCTCGCGGTGCGACGATTCAGCGTACGCAATCCGCGATACAGCGAAGCCTTGAGCGCCTCGCTGCGGGATCTCGCGTGTCGAGACCGAGCGACGATATCGTCGGCTTTGCTCAAAGCACCTATTTGGACCAACAGAGTCGGGGCCTCAGACAGTTAACCCAAAATCTCAATCTTGCACAAAGTGAGCTCGAACAATCGTCAATCGCCCTCAGTTCTCAGTTGGACCTCATCGCAGACATCCGAGTGATTGCACTCGAGGCCTCAAGTACCACAATCAGTGGTAGTACAAGGCAGGAACTTACTCAAAAGCTGCAAACATTGTTGTCGGAGTTCTCTCGCATTCAAACCTCCGCTCCCTCAGGCTCGCTCGATCTTTTGCTCGGCCCACAAAGTCGTATGACCTTTGAACTTCCAAACCTCTCAGCAGCCGATACGTTTAGGGAAACCGTGGGGACGGGTACATTTGCATCTTCCAAATGTTTTGCGACAGGAGATCGAGAGTTTTTTGAGACTGCCGATCTCAATGGTGATGGCAACCAGGACATCGTTACCGCAGATACGACGACGGGAGTTGTCACCGTCCAGCTCGGCACAGGAGAGGGGAATTTTTCGGGGGCGATTGATTTTGGATCCACCGTGATGGCGGGTATCGGAGTTGTAGACGTCACCGGGGATGGAATCCTCGATATTGCAATCAACGACGGCAATCCAAGCTACTATAGAGGCCTCGGTGACGGCACCTTTGAGGACCTCGAGTTAATGTCAGATGTTTCGGTTTCGTCTTATCGGGGAGTCTTTGCGGACTTCACCAATGATGGAGTGGCTGACTTTGTCTTTACAGACACCGCCGAAGTCTACCTCGCCGAAAACGATGGGACGGGCACTCTTTTGGCGCCCACTCCCTTTGGAACTGGAATGCACTCAGACTTTAATTTTGAAGTCGCAGACGTCAACAATGACGGCTGGAACGATGTGGCGATTGTCTCCGGATTCACACACTCATTTTCGCCCTTTGTTTACACAAACAACAAAGATGGGACCTTCACGGAATCATGGACCGAAGTCGCCGGATCGAGTGTCAAGGGATTTGCGTTCGGCCACTTTAACAATGATGAATATATTGATTTTGTTTATGGCCACTCAACAACGGATGTCTATATTGGTGATGGTACTGGCGCATTCACTCTTAAAGGCAGCCTCACAGCTACAGGAACACTGCCCATTGTTGCGGGAGATCTCAATAACGACGGGCTTGATGATCTCATCACTGGAAATCGCAATATCTTTCTGAGTCAGGGCGATGGCACCTTTAGGCTCAATGCATCTACACCCATTGCGAGGCTTGGCGATGTGAACTTCGGCGCAAATTTTGGACTCGCTGATTTCAATAATGATGGAATTTTGGACCTCGCCACTGGGGAAGGGGGAGTGGCCATCGCTCTCGGAAAGACTACCACGGTCACTGCAGTCTCCAAACTAACAGATGTCTCCAGCGCTCAAAGTGCGCAGGATCTTTTGGAGATTCTGGATCAAGCCACCGAATCTATTCGATCCAAACAATCTGAGGTGATGGCGCTGCATAGTCGCCTTGACTATACAAAGGCCAATCATCTGCTTACAGCCGACGTCCTCGACGAATCGAGAAGCCGTCTCCTCGAGCCTGATTACGCACTCGAAGTCGCAGAGCTGACACGACTTCAGATTCTGCAACAAGCTCAAACAGCTGTCGCAG
>CAZUTA010000040.1:0-4618 GCA_964622975.1 uncultured Bacteriovoracaceae bacterium
ATACTTTTATGAGTCCGATTTTGCAGCAACCCCTCAAAATGGGAGCGGATTTTGTGCTTGAATCCACCACCAAATATATCGGAGGCCATTCGGACGTGATCGGAGGATTTGTGGCCTGCAAATCTGCAGAGGACCACGACGCACTCAAATTTAATCAAAAGTCGATCGGAGCGACGCCCGGTCCTTTTGATTGTTTTTTGACCATGCGAGGAACTAAAACTCTTCCCGCTCGAATGGCGAGACACTGCGAAAACGCCCAAAAAATTGCAGAGTGGCTCGAAAAGCATCCGCAGATCGAAAGAGTCTCCTATCCAGGACTCAAATCTCATCCTCAACACGAACTCGCCCGTCACCAAATGTCAGGCTTTGGCGGGATGATTACGTTTGTGGTGAAGGGAGGACTCCCCACGGCCAAACGTGTGCTCGAAAAAGTAAAAATATTTGCCTGCGCGGAGAGCTTGGGTGGTGTGGAATCGCTGATTGAGCATCCGGCCATCATGACTCACGCGTCGATCCCAGCCGAAATGCGAGCCAAAACAGGAATTGTCGATGGGCTCATTCGAGTTTCTGTGGGCATCGAACATGTGGATGATTTGATCCGCGATTTGGATCAGGCTCTGCGATGAAGGAACTCAAGGTCGCTCTTCAAGCTGGCATGGCGGCGTCAAAGCTCATCCGCTCCTATTGGGGAAAAGACTTTAAGGTTCGAAAAAAGGGTGAAATCAATCTCGTCACCGAAGTAGACGAAAAAGCTCAGGCCACTATCGTCCGCATGATTCAAAAGGCTTTTCCCAAAGACGCTATCCTCGCCGAAGAAGGGGATCTCGCAAAAACTAAAACAGCGGAGCGACGTTGGATCATTGATCCTTTGGACGGCACCACCAACTTTGCTCATTCCTACCCCTGCTTTTGTGTCTCCATTGCCTTTGAAGAAAATGGCGTAATCAAAGTGGGCGTTATTGTCGATCCCACGCGAAAAGAAGTCTTTCATGCCGTACGCGGTCGAGGCGCCTTTTTGAACAAAAAGAGAATCAAAGTCTCGAATCGAAAGGTTCTGCGCGAATCACTCCTTGTCACAGGCTTTCCGTATGACTGGACCAATCCAGCTTTTGATAATCGCCCCCTCTTTTTGCATTTTTTGTTAAAGGCTCAAGCGGTTCGTCGAGATGGAGCGGCAGCACTGGACCTTGCTTATGTGGCCTGCGGGCGATTTGATGGATTTTGGGAGCTCGGATTGAGCCCCTGGGATGTGGCGGCGGGATGGCTCTTGATCACCGAGGCAGGGGGCGAAGTCCGACATCTTTCGGGACGCCCTTACCAGATCACAGACCATGCTTTGATCGCTGCGCCGACAGAACTCATCGATCAGATTCAGTCTGAATGCAGTGCGGCGTCTTCCAATTCTGGACGATAAAATAAAAACTGTTTAATTTGTCATTGGGGGAGAATTCTTCAATGCAAAAATATTTATTGAGAACACTAGTCACAGGATTTTGTAGTTTGGCTCTGCAGATTTTGAGTCAAAGTGATTTGAGAGCCAGTGGGTCCTCTGTGCAACCGTGTCAGTCTTGGAGATACAACTCGACGGTTCAGGGCTATGTTTGCAGTTACTACGCATTTAGCACTCGCTACGCAGAGCAGTGGGAACTCGACGAAGCCAATGCCGAAATCCGAGATCTCAAAAAAAGAGTGGCGAGCTTAGAGGAAAGAGTCTCAAAGCTCGAGAATCCAGCTCCTCCTGCAGAGTGAGCTAAGGAAGCGCAGGCACCGGCAAACCCAAAGGGAGTCGCGCTCCTCCATCGTTGACCGTTGAGTGCCTGAGCTGGATAAGCTTCATGAAATAAATTTTGTCAGTCGCTAAGTCTTTGATGGTGATCTCCATCACTGGGACATGGGTCGACTTGAATCGATGATTGAATGAACGCCACTCGTTAACTTGTACGCTCAGTTCTAAATTCCAATGCGAAAAAACTTTGGTCCGATTTCGAGTGGGTCGAGTGATGTTGTGCACTTCTGGATCAAGGCCCACAAACTCATGAAAGGGTCGCGCCAAATTTCGATCCATGGTCAAAAATGTGGCTCCCGTGGCAAGGACTTCGGCCGCAATCCAGTCATCGTTTAAAGGCTCCCCACTCGATGCGGATCCGATGGAACGCCCGACTCCCATTTCTTCAAACAAATGAGCCGCGCGATCGATCAATGCGACGTCATCTTCGTGCATGAGTTTTTGGAATCGCGAATGCAGCCCCCACTCTCCCATATGACGTCGCACCGAACGCATGCCTCCCATGCCTTGCTCCAAAATCACCGTCGGGGTCATACTGATTTTGGTAAACTCATCGATTCCAAGTCCCGCGGCTAAACTCCGCCTCAAGTCTTGGTACCACTGAATTTTTCCTCTGACGCCGCCCCCTTCGGCATACATGGAGCTATCCAATACAATATTTTGATCCAAAACTTCTGTAGAGGGGACATGGTTTGCTTGCCACTCAAAATATTCATAAATTCCCCACGACTGATCAAATCGATAAGTTTGCGGCCTAAGCGAAAGCACTTGTGCCATTCCGAGAGTCTGCTCTGCCGCATATTCAAAAAACTTTCCTCCGTTGATCCGATACTCCAAGTACTCTAAGAGAATCTCTCGCTTAAACTCTGGTGGCATTCGAGAATACCCCACCGCAAAACTCTTCCAAAAATCCGCAAAGAATGGATCCTCCAGATGTAAGCGCTCGATCAGACTCTCTTCGATGAGGCCCGTAGGCAAAAACTCTCTCTGCTGAATGGCCTCATAACCTTCACGCAGCACAGACTTGATTCGTTCGTCGCGATGTTCAGAAAGTTGAGAACTCGGGTGCATATTTGACAGGACTCTGACCGCTCGCTCGCAGAGTGCGTCCCCCACAAAACTAGGGGGCGAAAAAGAAAGAATCGCAAAACCTAAAACACCGATCAGCACCACAATCAGAATTTATTGCAATCAGAGGGCCCACTTTAAGTCATCGGATTTATTGTGTTCACACGCTCTTAAATGGGGCGACCGAGTCCCAGAGCTAAAAACCCCTCAAAAGAGCGAGCACGCTTTGCAGCTGCACATTGGCTTGGCCAAGGACCGCGATCTGACTTTGTTGCAGCACTTGCTGACGCACAAGCTGACTGGTTTCTTCAGCAAAATCCACATCCTGAATCTGAGACAAGGCGGATTTGAGATTTTCCATCGTGAGGAGATTTGAGTTACTCGCCGACTCCAGTCGATTCATCTGACTTCCGAGCTGAGAGCGCGCTCCACTCAAAGCGTCGAGTGCACGATCCAAGATGGTCAAAAGATTCACGGCCGACTCTTGAGTCGAAATATCGACTTGATTTGTGGCCGAGACTGCTTGTGTGCTTAAGCTATGAACAAAAGCTCGGTTAGATGTGTACGCCAAATAGTCCGCAACACCATCTCCATTCAGATCCCCCAAAGCTCCACTGCTCGACGAGGATGAAATGGTTGTCGATTGAATCACATTCAGCGACGATCCACTGAGTTTTCTCACTTTAAGTACTCCTGTGGATGTCGCGTAAATGATCTCGTCTTTTCCATCATTGTCGATGTCAAAGGAACTCATTCCAAATGCGTTCACATCTGTTCCATCATTGAAGGAAGACACCATCGTGAATGTATCGTTTCCGTTGTTGCGATAAAAATATTGGGCATAGGGAGTACCAATTGAATGGAGGACCTCTCCCACAACAAAATCCTGATCCCCATCGCCATCAAAATCGCCGGCCGTAGCGACAGTTCCGTTGCCTGGGGACGTCAGAACACTGAAAGCATTGTTAGAGAATCTATAAATAATGCCATCGAGTGAAACCTCTTGTTTGCCGTCGCCATTGGTGTCCAGCATGGCAGGGCTGCCCAGCGTGGCTAAGCCCGTATCCAAGGAGGCTGCGAGTTGGAAGGAGCCTTGTCCGTTTCCTAAATAGGCAAAGAGCCATTTTGTATCCGTCAATCCACTTTGTGAAACGGCGAGTATGTCGAGATTCCCATCCCCGTCTACATCCCCCACAGTGGCGCTATGGGTATCATGAAATCCACTACTGGGTAATGTAATCGCCGTTTGACTCGTGAATACTCCATTTTGATTGGAGATAATGCTAAAGCTCGACGAAGAATTTTCGCCCAGTAAATCGAGATCTCCATCACCATCCAGATCATGACCGTAGTCATAAATCGTGTCGGTGATTGAGTTTTGTTGAGTGATGGCCTCTTCAAACCCTCCATCACTCTGCCCTCGTCGAAGGGAGAACTTTCGCGTCACACTATCAAGAGACAAAATATCGTTGATTCCATCTCCCGAATAATCGTTTACATCCGCTCTTGTGACGTTTGAACTCAAAGCAAAAGATGAGCTCTGACTAAACACTCCATCTCCCGCAAGTTCTGTGAATACATTGTTCGGATCCGTCGATGTGATGCTCGCCTCAATCTGATCGCCCTTTTGTGCTCCCACCTGAAGACTCAAAGTTCCCAAACTTCCATCCAAAAGCGAAATTCCATTGTAAGTCGTCGACTCCGACAACCTCTCAAACTCCGCATAAAGCTCCTGCAACTCATCATTGAGAGATGTCCGATCAG
>CAZUTA010000041.1:0-4575 GCA_964622975.1 uncultured Bacteriovoracaceae bacterium
AACCTCTCGAGGGATTTGCGCCGGAGCTGAGTACTGCCGAAAAAGTCGTGATTTCACGATTAGGAAATATGTTTCCTGGCTTACGACAAGCGCGATTTGTTTGGAATGAGGGGCCATGGTGGGATACGACTTCGGCTTCGCCTTGGATCATCGGGCCGGTCGGGATATCTCAACGGGGTCTTTGGAGTGGAGAGGTTCGTTTGAGGATTCTTCAGAAATCCGAAGGAGGCCCTGCGGCCTGGGCCATGCAAAATGCTCTCATCATGGAAATCGAAGACCTTTTGGAGAAGAGCATGATTCATTCTCCGTGGAGTTTGCGCTCTCTTCATTTTGAGCAAGAGAAGCTCGTGAGTTTGCTCTCACGCTCCCGCTCTCTCTGGGATCGATTTTTGGATTACTTTTTTGAACGCCGGTTCTTCTTTGATCGGGGTTGGGAATGGATGTTGAGATCTTTGTGGGAAGTCACAGAAGTTTCGGATTTTGATCAAAACGGAGAAGCTGTTTTGAGGCTGGAATATTATTTTTTAGGAGCTCAACAACCCGATGAGATTCAGCGTGACTTGCGTCGCTTGCTCGAAAATGGACTGAGAGGTCGCTTAGGGATCGAAGTCCAAACGACTCAGTTGAGCCCATTTTTGCGGAGTATCTTTGAGGGACCTGAAGCCCAAAAAATAGAGCGTGCTCTTGAGCGCGTGCCCAATCTGATTCCTCTCCCTGTGATTGTGGAGCAAGTGACGGAATCACGTTTTTTTAGAGAAGCCGGGTACACGACTTATGACTTTACTCCCTTGAGATCGCAGACTCCGTTTTTTCAAGAGATCTCGGGGAATGCTCCGATCGTGAGTGCTGAAGAATGGGAAAAATCTGTGGAGTTTGAAGCAGAGTTGCTCAGAGAGCTTGTGAAGTGAAGTTCCAAAGCTGGATAGAGGATCTGCTTCCAGCCTGTTTGGATTGTGAAAAACCTTCTGCTCATATGCTGTGCAAAGACTGTGAAGCAAATCTGACTTGGCCGTCGGGATGGCAGATATTGAGAGGGTCTCAATTGAAGACGATGGTAGGCTATGTGTATTCTCAAAAATGGAGTGATTGGCTCTTTAGCGTCAAAGAAAAGGGTCGGTTGGAGAGACTCAAGGAATTGCGACATCTCAAATGTTGGGAAAGTCTCTCCGGATTTGAGGCGATCGTGGGCTGCCCTGCGGATCCTCATAAGATCAGAGTTCGTGGCTATGATTTTGCGCGAATCTTTGTGCAAGAAGTCTCCCATTTCATGAAAGTATCGGATGCAGGGGTTCCATTTTTGCGAATGCCGTTTTTGAGCCCCCAAAAGACGCTCAATCGAAAAGAAAGAGAACACTGGTTGGGTCGATTGGTGACGCTGAGTCCAGAAAGCCGATCCCTTCCGAAACGCCTCTTGCTCGTGGATGATGTACTGACGACGGGGGTGACTCTCGATCGATGTGCAACACTCTTGCAGGGTCAGGGCTATGAGGTCGCCACATTTGCACTGCTGGGCCGACCTCCCTTAGTAGGGACGATCGTGCCTTTGAGGCCTGCAGTGGGATGATCTTTGAGATTTGAGGAGGTCAGGGATTTGCGTTGCCTGAGCCTTCTGAGTGGCCTTAAATAGCAGAATGATGGTCGTAGCATTTTTGACGAGTTTGTTTTTGGTCGCCACCGATGAGGTTCGAGAATCAGGCGCGATGGAAGTGGTTTATGAGCCTGTTTTTTGTGTAACGACTCCGTGCCCTCAATTCAAGATTGTCGAGATCAATGGGGATAAGCCCAAAGAAAATATGGGCGCGGATATCTCAGATTTGGATCTCAAAACATTGCCGATTCGAAAGCCCTTTTTGATTATTGGTACCTGGGTGAGAGAAGGCGACTATTTTAAAGTCACGCCCAAAGAAGTCATCATTACTTCACGCGAAAAAGTGAAGCCGCAATTGCCAGCCACTGAGTCAAAGGACAAGTGAGGTGAGCAAAGTCACCCATTGTGTCAGCGTCATTTTGGCGGCAGGCGCGAGCACGCGCATGAAGTCACGTCGATCCAAATTACTCCATTCTGTTTTGGGGCGACCATTGATTCATTGGTCAATCGATTTGGCGGGATGGATCTCTGACAAAATTGTTGCGGTGGTCGGTCATCAAAAAGAGGAGCTGATTGCCGCGATTGAACCTTTGAATGCAGAGAATTCTTTTCGATTTGCTATTCAAGCTCAAGCGCTGGGAACAGGTCATGCGGTTCAGTGTGCTTGGAAAGAAATCGAAGAAGTCAGCACGCCGGAGTCCATGGTGTTTATCATGGCGGGGGATGCGTTTCTGCTGAAGCGAGAGAGCTTAGAGGCTTTTGTCGAACACCATCAAGCGACGAAGGCGCAGCTCTCCGTCATGACGTTTGAAAGCCGAGATCCCGGCGCCTACGGTCGGATCCTTCGCAACTCTCAGGGTCAGATTGAGCGCATCATTGAGAAAAAGGATGCGACAGCGGATCAGCTCAAAATTCGTGAAGTCAACTCAGGCTTTTATTTGGTCAACCGCGCCATCTTGCAAGAGGCACTCAAATCTCTCGATAACAAAAATCAGGCGAAAGAATTTTACCTGACGGACCTTGTTCCGTTTTGTCGCAAAGTGGGACATTTGGTGCAGACATTTTTGATTTCGGAAGAAGAAGGATTAGGGGTTAACACTCAAAACGACTTGGCGATGGTCACTCGTATTATGCGAGATCGTATTAATGAATGGTGGATGCTGAACGGTGTTCATATGCAAGCGCCTGAGACCACGTGGATCGAGACCGATGTTCAACTCGCGCCGGATGTTACGATTGCACCAGGAGTTCTCATTAAGGGGCGATCAAAGATTCAGTCGGGAGTTCAGCTGGGGGCTTATTCGGTGATCGAAGATTGTGAAATTGGCGAATCAGTTGTGGTCGAGCCTTACTCACATCTTCATCAAGCAAAAGTGGGAGCGGAAAGTCGCGTGGGTCCGTTTGCGCGCCTCAGGCCTGGAGCACAACTCGATCGACGCGTGCATATCGGAAATTTTGTCGAAGTCAAAAAATCTCATATGAGTGAAGGCTCCAAAGCCAATCATCTCGCCTATATTGGTGATGCTGAAGTCGGACGAGAGTCCAATATTGGTGCTGGAACCATCACCTGCAATTATGACGGGATTTCGAAGCATCCTACGAAGATTGGAGATCGCGTTTTTATAGGTTCAAATACATCCTTAGTCGCTCCCGTCGAAATTGCCACTGGGGCGATGGTGGGTGCGGGCTCTGTGATTTCTAAAAATGTTCCAGCGGACGCTTTGGCTGTGGAACGAGCGGATCAGAGAGTGATTGAGCAAGGTGCTGCCAAATTTAGGCAGAGAAAAAGCAGAGGGTAGATTTTATGTGCGGAATTGTGGGTTATGTGGGCCATCGAGAAGCAGCGCCCATCGTGCTCTCGGGTCTCAAGAGACTAGAGTATCGAGGCTATGACTCTGCAGGTGTTGCCGGATTTGAAGGCTTGCCTTCGGGCCCACGTCTTAAAATTCTTCGATGCGAAGGCAAGCTCGATAATTTGATTCAGACGATGAAGCGGGATCCCATCTCAGGGACGAGTGCCATCGGACATACGCGATGGGCGACGCACGGAAGACCTTCGGAGCGAAACGCGCATCCTCATCGATATAAAGAAGTCGTTATTGTGCACAATGGAATCATCGAAAACTACAATGAGCTCAAGGCGGGCTTGATCCGAAAGGGACACGAGTTTTCTTCAGAAACGGATTCGGAAGTCATCGCGCATCTTTTGCAAGTCTCTCTCGAGAAAGAAGGGGACTTTGAAATGGCTTGTCGTCAAGTCGTCAAAATGCTCAAAGGCGCGTTTGCCTTGTCGGCGGCATGGACTAAGGATCCCAAAAAACTTTTTGTAGCCAAACAGCAGTGCCCCATTGTTTTGGGGCTTGGCAAAGATGAGCAGTTTATTGCTTCTGATGTTCCGGCACTTTTGGATTATACAAAGGATTTTATTTTTTTAGAGGACGGCGAAATGGCCTTTGTGGAGCCTGCGCATGTGCGAATTTTTACGTTTGCGGGCAAGGCCGTGAATCGAAAATCACACCGAGTCGAATGGTCGCTTGCGATGGCAGAACGAGAAGGCTTTCCGCACTTTATGCTCAAAGAAATTTTTGAGCAGCCGCGAGTTTTGAGAGACACATTGCGAGGTCGAATTAAATCTCAGTTTAATGGAATTGTGTTTGATACGGTTAAGTTCAAAGACTCTCAGTGGAAGAAGTTTAAGTCGGTGAGTCTGGTGGCTTGCGGAACAGCATGGCATGCGAGTCTATTGGGCAAGTATTGGATTGAGGCGTTTTCTCGAGTACATGCCGAAGTCGAACTCGCCTCGGAGTTTAGATATCGCGAGCCCGTGATATTGCCTCAGTCACTTTGTGTGGCGGTTTCTCAGTCAGGAGAGACGGCGGATACTTTGGCCGCACTTACCGAAGCAATTAAACGCAAGATGAACCCATTGGCGATCACCAACTGTGTAGAGAGTTCACTCGCTCGCCGAGCGAAGAACGTCATTTACA
>CAZUTA010000042.1:0-4322 GCA_964622975.1 uncultured Bacteriovoracaceae bacterium
TCTTGCCGTCCACGAGCACAAACTGCACTTGGTTGTAGAGCATCAATAATCTTTTTATGGGCGATTGAACTTGATCGATTGAGAGTCAATCAGTCATTGGGTCGATCAAAGTGAGTGTCAAAGTGGGACACTTCTCAAAGTTTTAAATGCACTCAAAAATTTGCATGTCTAAGATTTATTAGACGAGGAAATGGGCATGTGAGGGGGGCGATGAGCCTGGCATCAGCATTGCTTAATTCAATCACTATGCATGGAATCAAACATCAGAAATTTTATTTGGGACTCCTAGTGCAGATTTTTTTAAACAGTGCGGTGGGTGCACAGCCAGCTCATGTGATTTGGAGAACCGGGGACCCTGCTGTCGAAGTTCCTCAGTACACGTTTAATGGATTCGTTCGAAACAATGCGAATCTTGGCATTGCGCCCCCGACCTTTGTGGGAGATTTCATCGTTGCCGGAGCTTCATTAAGAATGGGAACTTCGACGCCCGCGACAGATTTTGGGTTTTGGATGTCCGACTCAAATGGGCAATTACATCGCAAAGTCGCAAGGCTTGGTGAAGCTGCCCATGATGTTACGGGTGCGAGTTTTGCAACATCAATGAATGCGGCGGGCGGAGCAGGAGATGGTCGGATATTTTTTACTTCGGGTTTGGCGGGAGTCAGCCTGGGTGAGCAAATCAGTGGTCTTTGGGAGGCGGATTCTCAAAACACGAGGCTGATTGCCCTTCGGACAGAACCTGCAACAGGCACAAATCCGCAAGGGTATTTTCTAGGATTTCAAAAGGCGATGGGTTTGACGGGGGGGATGGGGACTGATTTGGCGATCTATTCGAGTGTTTCGAGTATGCCGGGGCAACCAGCCACATTGCCCATGACTTATGGCTGGTGGCAGCGCCGTGGCCAGGAATTTGAAATGAGCTCATGGAGTTACGGGACATTTGATTCGCTTCCAAACACATTTATTCGTGAGCAGTCATCTTATATGCATCCCTCGGGTGTGGGGGCCTATTGGGTTCGCGTTGATGGCTCAGGTGTCTCCACCATTCAGGTCAGTGATACAGTTTCGATCACGACGGATCGAGCTTTCATCAAAATCAATGGCGACGGTGAGCGTACTTTGATGGCACGTCAGGGAGATCAGGCCCCAGGATTCCCTGTGGGTGCGCTGTTTCGTAGTCTCAATTGGTCTACGACACTGACGCCCGCGATCAGCGAAAATGGACAAATCGTTTTGAGTGGGAGTGTTGCCGGTGGGAATACAACTCAATCGGATAATTCGGGCCTTTGGAGTTTTGAGGGAAGCGAGCTCCATCTTATGGTGAGAGCCAATGATCCCGCTCCTTGTTTGGGAGAAAATGTAAGGTTTGGAACTTTGTCGGGGCTTTCGGCTCATGCGGGCCAAATGACATTTTTAGAAAATGGTGACTTAATTTTTGTGACGGGCCTGCAGGGCTCACAGGTCACATTGGTAAATTCAATGGCGATCGTAAAGAAGGCGGTTTCAGGCCAGTATTCTGTGATCGCGAGAGCCGGAACATCGTTACCCGCACTCCCCGAAGGAACTACCTTTCTTCGAACGGCTCTCGGATTAAAAGTTGTGGCAGCGGGAGATACATTTTATTTTACAGCTCGGATCGGGGGCTCCGGCGTCACGACAACGAATGACGACGTCCTTATAATGGTTGATTCCCACGGAATGAGGCTCGTTCTGCGCGAAGGGGACGTTGTTGGAGACTATTTGATTCGCTCCTTTGCAACAGATCCAAAAATTCAGATAAATTCTTTTGGTAATGCCATCATTGAAGTGAATGTTTCACCAGTCTCAGATCTCACAGGGAGTCAACGGCCTGCCATTGTGGGTCTGTCGAGAGCGGCCATCCCCAAAATCATTGTAGCATCCACTCATTCGCTCGAGCTATCAAGTGGCTCCCCAGCGATCGTCAGTGGCTACGGGCTGAGCGCAGAGCGAGCGTTGTCCGTGTCAGGAAAGGTTGTGGTCTCTGCTGCGTTCACCGGAAGCGCAAAAGATGAAGCCATCTTGGTTTTTGACTTGGAAGAAGAATCGCCTTTCATTTGTCGCGCTGATTTTAATTCGGACGGCATCATTGACCCTCAGGATATCAATGCATTCTTGGCGGCCTGGTTTGCAGAGTTGTCGAATTCGGATTTTGATCTGGATGGAATTCGAAGTGTTTCTGATATCTTTTCTTATCTCTCAGCGTACTTTGCCGGATGTGAGTAAGCGGTAAGAAGAGAATCTATTCAAAGCTCTGTTGAGGCATTTCAAAACCTCAGTTTACTGACAGAATAGGTCTCCCAATATTAACTTGGCCCCTAGAATCGAGCTCGATAGGGGTTGCTCATGTTGAGAATTTATCTGCCTTCTTGTTTTGGTTTTTTGCTCGCTTTTACTCACTTGAATTCTTTCAATCTTACCGCAGAGGATATCGGTGATTTTCCCAATATGGGATTTAGCTCTTTGATGACTGCCATCGACGAATGCAAATCATTCGATGAACTTGAAAAAATTTTGAAGGCAGATCCTCTTCAGATCAATCAGTCGAGTTTACTTGGAGTTCTACCTCTGCATTTTGCTGCGCGAAAACAGGGCTTAGATTTGATTCAATGGATGCGAGAAAAGGGAAGCGCAATTCGATCAAAAGATATGCGAGGCCAGCACTTGTTTCATCAAATGGTGTTTCAGGCTTCGTTTCCGATGGTGGATGCTGACTTTCTTTTGCATATTGTGCCTCCCGCTTTTTTTGAGATCGAATCTTGGTATGATGAAAATCGTCCGCTCGAAGATCGATTTAAGGTTGTGTTTAAGTATCTTTTGAACGCTGGATTTATTGATACGCAATCGAGTCTTCATTTTGATTCTCCAGACGAAATGGGACTGAGCCCTCTCATGATGGCCGCGGCTCTCGGGCATCTCGAACTCGTCAAATATTTAGTCGACCTCGGAGCTAATATCCATGCCTTGTCGCGAGGGGGTATGAATGCCCTGCTCTATGCGATCGAGTACCGGCATCCCCAAATTGTTGAATTTTTGATTTCTCGTGGAGCGGAATGGGATCAGGTCGATCAATTGAATGAGGGGCCCTATCATAAAGTCTTTAAGCAGAGTCTGTTAGATCGAGATTTTCGTGGGGAAGGTTCTCGTGACGAGATATTTTTTAAGCTTGCAGATCGAGCTGCCAATCCAACAATTCAGGATTTGAAGACAGGAATGAACGCTCTTCATCTCGTCTGCGCTCGGGGTGACTATCGTAAGGCGCGCTACTTGATTCAAAACCTAGGATCAAATCCACATCAGTTGACAAGCACGGTCGACAAAAAGAACTGCCTCAATTTTGCTATTGAAAATGGAAATCAAGAGCTCATCGACTATTTGATTCACTTGAAGCCGACGACCCATCATCAGCCCCATCCTGCGGGGCAGACCATGGAGAATTCTCCTCTCGTGGGAGCGATCAAGAAGGGTGATGTTCTCACAGCGATTAAGCTGATCGAAAGTGGAGTCGATCTGGAGCCGGAGAATTCTGGCCTATCGGTCTTGAACATGGCGGCCTCATACAATCGCTTTGAGTTGCTTCCCATACTCATCGAAGGAGGGGCAAACATCAATGCCATCAAGAGTGGAGGGGAGACTGCGCTTTCGACTTGTTTACGAGCGGGATCACAAGAATCCTTTGAAACTCTGTTGCAAATGGGCGCAAATCCCAATGTGTTTTGGAATCCAGAGCCTCCGCCTTTGATTCTTGCTTATCAGTATGGGTATGAATGGGCTTTTGATGAGCTTCTCAATCACGAGCGCGTTGACTTGAATGCGACGGACTCGGAAGGTCGAAATCTTGTGCATCTGATGGTGATTGCGCGAGATTCTGAATCTCTAAAAAAGTTGTTGGCGGCAGTCACAAACTCCTCTGGTCGATCTATGTCGTGGAATCAAAAGGACCAGAAAGGGATGACTCCTCTTCATCTCGCCGTTATGAACCAAGACTTGGAGACCGTGCATTTTTTGGGAGATCGCGGAGCAAGCCCTTGGACCAACAACCGAGAGGGCTTGAGCCCCCGAGAATTAGCGATCAAGACTGGTGCTCGAGATATTTTTGAATACCTGACATTACTCGAAAGCCGTGTTCAACCTTCATCGTATGAAGACTTTGAACACGCCCCTCAGTAATTTCAGCGCAGCCAGAGCATTAAGATTCTACCAGGGAGGAACAGGGCCAGGAGGTCGCTCGGTAGGAACCCGATCAACGCGTCCATCGTACCAATAGGCATTCATCTTGCCGTCGTAGTTGGGGGAGGGCTTTT
>CAZUTA010000043.1:0-3918 GCA_964622975.1 uncultured Bacteriovoracaceae bacterium
TCTCTATTTTTTGGAAAAAATCATTGAAACGTCTCAAGACCCCTCAGAAATCGTGGGCTCCTTGCGTAAAGTCTCTTCCAAATACCATGAGGGCTTTCCGAATTACCGCACAGCGCACAAACTTGGGTTTAACAAGGATGGGAGCGTGAGCATTGGCGTGGACACACTTCAAATGAGCATTCCTCAAAGACTGTGGGCTGGTGTCACCCATGATTTTGGATCTCAACCGGTGAGTTTTGGATTGGAGCTTTCTTTCAAAGCAATCTCGATCCCTTTTAAAGCAATGAGTTCGCTGGTCACAGGAAGGTTTTTGACTCCTCAAAGGACAAGCCCAAGAGACCAATACTGGAGAGTCGCTCTCAAGGGATGGCAAAAAATCCAAGCCCTTCTTTCTCTGGACCAAAAATTGGGACGAGATTTAAAAGTTCCCTTTAGAGACGCCGCGAAACTCTCAGAGTCTCAAGAGTTTCTTCTCAAATGCCGAGGAATACTCTCTCGATTTAATTTTTGAGCATCGGAATCTTGATTTTATTTTTTTTGGCAAATTCGATTGCCTCATTGTAACCCGCATCCGCATGCCGAATCACGCCCATGCCGGGATCACTCGCCAAGACGCGCTCAAGACGCGCTTCTGCCGCCGCGGTCCCATCCGCCACAATCACCATTCCCGCATGCTGTGAGTACCCCATCCCCACTCCACCGCCATGGTGAAAGCTCACCCACGACGCTCCATTGGCGGAACTGATGAGAGCATTTAAAAATGCCCAATCCGAAACCGCATCGCTTCCGTCTTTCATACTTTCGGTTTCGCGATTGGGGCTCGCGACGGAGCCACAGTCCAAGTGATCTCGCCCAATCACGATGGGCGCACTGACTTTGCCGTCCCTCACGAGAGAATTAAAAATTTTTCCGGCTTTGGCGCGTTCTCCGTATTTGAGCCAACAAATTCGCGCAGGCAGTCCCTGAAACGCAACTCGCCGACTGGCTTCTCGAATCCATCTTTGCAAGCCTTTGTTTTCGGGGAAAGCCTCAAGCAAAGCCTGATCGGTGACCGCAATATCTTGAGGATCTCCGCTGAGAGCCACCCAGCGAAAGGGCCCAGAGCCTTCGCAAAAGAGAGGGCGGATAAATGCAGGAACGAATCCAGGATAAGAAAATGCCTCCTTGTATCCCGCTTCGAAGGCATAGCCTCTGAGATTATTTCCATAATCAAAAACAATACTGCCTCGCTTTTGAAATTCTCCCATGGCTCGACAATGCTTCACCATGGTTTGCAAACTCTTTTGTCGATAACCGCTGACGTCTTTTCGCGCATCGGCCACATCAGACAAGCGCATTCCTTCGGGCACATATCCATAGACAGGATCATGCGCCGACGTTTGATCCGTCACGATCGGGGGGATAATGTTTCGTTTGAGAAGTTCTTCATACACCGTCGCCGCATTGCCCACGAGGCCCACCGAAAGTGGAGATTTTTTGGAAACGGCCTCATTGATCAGCTGAATCGCGTGATCGAGATTCTCTGCCATTCGATCGAGGTAGCGAGTTTCGAGCCGTCGACGAATCCGAGATTCATCCACATCCACACCGAGATAACTCGCACCCGCGATCACCGCCGCTAAGGGTTGAGCTCCTCCCATTCCACCGAGACCTCCCGACAAGATCCACTGACTCGCCTCTCGTCCTTCAAAATGCTTTCGCAAACACTCGGCAAAAGTTTCAAATGTGCCCTGCAAAATCCCCTGAGTCCCAATGTAGATCCAGGAGCCCGCGGTCATTTGGCCGTACATCATGAGGCCTTTTTTTTCGAGATCATCAAAGACTTCCCATGTCGCCCACTTCGGAACCAAATTTGAATTGGCCAGGAGGACTCGAGGCGCATCTACGTGAGACTTAAAAACTCCCACGGGTTTGCCGGATTGAATCAGCAATGTCTCATCGTTTTCGAGTTGCTGCAGACTTTTGAGAATCGCCTGAAGTGCCTCAGGACTCCGGGCGGCCTTACCTCGCCCGCCATAGACCACCAAATCCTCGGGACGTTCCGCGACTTCGGGATCGAGATTGTTTTGCAGCATTCGAAACGCGGCTTCTTGTATCCAACCTTTGCAACTCAGTTGATTTCCTCGGGGAGATTTCATGGGACTGAGGCTAACATTCGCCGGGCCTCACAGGAAAGTCACAGCTGTGACAATGAGACCCCAAAAAGGACCTCCTCGCTCTAGGCCAAGCTCTCGAAAATTCAGAGTTTTTTTGTGGAATTCATGGTCCTGGCCTTGCATATATTAGAGGGATGCACTTTTGGATCCGTCTCGTGGTTTTGCTCGCACTTTGGGGGAACGCCCCTCTTCTTTCTGCCAATTCCTTTGGCGATCAGGGATTTTGGCGAAACTGCAGTGATTTTTTGAGGCCCCATGCAGCGGCTAAAAGTGCCGCTCATTCTTTGTTGCATCGAGAACCTCATCAACACTTAACGCCACGTGATTTGAGCGATTGGAAGAGACTCTTGCTCGCCCATCTTCGAATCATGGAACCTCTCTATGTCACATCCATTAATGGAAGACTTCAGCACGTCACAGAAATTGAGCTCGACTACCAGCGCATGAGCGAACTCCTCGAAGGCCTGGAAGCTTTGCCCCCTCGATTTTTTTTGGAACGAAAAGACTATGATGTCTTTGATCGTGATGGACCCGAAATTCCCGGACAGTTTGTGTTTCCGGGCACTGAAATGTCACGCCGATTTAAACAGGAGCTTGAAGCAGCTTATAAAGCCAGTCTTCAAAAAGTCCAACCGCCAAGCGCCTCAGACACCGACACCGTCGATCTTGAGCCTCACGAGATCAATCAAAATCAAAGAGCGATTCGAAGCCTCGATCAAATTCGCGCCTCGGTCGCACGCATCAAGCTCATTCAGCCCGAAAACGGAATTAGAAAAAAGGCTCTCATCGTCAACTCCCTCGTCAATAGTTTTGGGCAAGGAGGAGATCAACTGAACGCTCAAGACTTAGAATATTTATCCATCCAAGACCCTCAGCTGTTTGCAGAACTCCAAAACACATTTCGGGAGCTTGCCTCTCATGCTTATTCGGCCGAAAAATACTTTAAGAATTCAAGAAATGATCTCGCGCAGGTGGGCGAAGTCGCTTCGCTCAATGCCGTTGATTTGTACATCCGACTCAAGCGCCTTGAAAGTGAACTCGATTCACTCAAACTCGGCGCGCCCTGGACACAAACCCCCAATAAAAATTAGTCCTGCAGCGGTGAGCCTTCGGATTCCATTAAGGCCTCAAGCTCCTGCCAATCATCTCCAAAAATACGATCTCCTGGCTCAAAGATCTGAGGCAATCTCTTGCCCAAGTACTTGAGAAAACTCTCGACCGCGGGCGCATACGCGAGATTTGTTTTGCGCGCTTCTAGGACACACGCTCTCACACCGACAAGGACCTCTGCCGCAATCAAGCGACGCAGATTTTTGAGACTCATAAGAGCCTTTCGAGCGGCCAGTGGAGCCATGCTCACGTGATCCTCTTGGTTTCCATTGGTCGGGATCGTCTCAATTGATGCGGGATGCGCGAGCACTTTGTTTTCGGCAGCAAGAGCGGCAGCCGCTGTTTGCAAAATCATCATTCCACTTTCGACACCTGGACGATCGGCCAAAAAGGCCTCCGTGCGCGAGGTCAGTGGACTCATGATCTGATCCAATCGCCGCTCGATAAGTTGGCTCAAAGTCGCCATCGAAATCGCCATCAAATCTGAGGCCATGCTCACGGTTTGAGCATGAAAATGCCCGCCCGAAAGAAGATTCAAATTTTTGCCGACAAAAAGTGGATTGTCCGAAACCGAATTGAGTTCGTCTTCCAAGAGCTCATCCGCTCTTTCAAAAAATGACAGACACGGGCCCCAAATTTGAGGAATACATCG
>CAZUTA010000043.1:3928-4282 GCA_964622975.1 uncultured Bacteriovoracaceae bacterium
AGGAGAGCGATCCAAAAGCCTCCAAAAAAGTTCGGCCACAATCCGCTGATGGGGATGCGCCTTGAGAGCGTGCAAATCAGGATCAAAAACTGACCGCGTCGAACGATGCCCCTCAATACTTAAGCATGCTGAGAGCAGCATCCAATCAAGCAGAGGCTGAAGTTGCTCCCTGACCTCAAGCGCGAGCGCGAGCGAAAACTGAGTACCATTCACAAGGGCCAACCCCTCTTTGGGGCCAATCAGAATAGGCTTGAGGCGTTTGGCCTGAAGGACTTTTTTGGCCGGCACCTTTTTATTATCCATCCAAAAATGGCCTTCGCCCATCAACGTCAATGAATAGTGCGCTAACGGAGC
>CAZUTA010000044.1:0-631 GCA_964622975.1 uncultured Bacteriovoracaceae bacterium
GCGAAGCCGCCGCAGAGCTTTTAGTGGAGCGAGGCGCTCATGTGGCACTGATGGCTCGAAACTCAGACCGACTAAACGCAACAGTCAAACTCATTCAGACCAAATATCCAGGCGCAAAAGTTTTTCATCGAGCCATGGATGTGTCCGACACCGTCGCGACCGCTCAGTTTATGGCTGATGCAGCGCAGGTCCTTGGGCCGATTGATGGACTCGTCAACAACGCCGCCATTTTGAATATGGGAAAGCTCGGTGACATCAAGATGGAGGAGCTCAAGGAGCTCTTTGAGGTCAACGTCTTTGGGCTCGTCGGCATCACTCAAAGCTTTGTGCGAGCCACTCAGGCGCGCAAAGCGCAGCGCGCCTGTGTCGTCAACATCAGCTCAGTTGGCGGGATTCAGGGGCTCGAAAAGTTTCCGGGACTCTCGGCCTATTGTGCTAGCAAGTCCGCCGTCATTGGATTTACAGAAGTCTGGGCCGAAGAACTCAAAGAATCAAATATTCGCGTGAATGCCGTGGCCCCCGGTGGAACAGAAACCGATATGCTCAGGCAGGCGTTTCCGGATTTTGTGGCCCGTCTCAAACCGATCGATATCGCCAAAGCCATTGCCTATTTGTTGGACGAAGAGGAATC
>CAZUTA010000044.1:641-4222 GCA_964622975.1 uncultured Bacteriovoracaceae bacterium
GAATCAGCCGCCATTACCGGAGTTGTTTTGCAGGTGCCAAACTAAGCGCGGGCGAGAGGAGTTTTGGACGTGACAAAAGCAAAATCTCAATCGACTGACAAAGGTCCAAAGGTTTTTTTGAGCAGACGAGTGACGTTCTCCGCGTCTCACCGACTGCACTCAGACGCGCTTAGTGCGCAAGAAAACAAAAAGATTTTTGGAAAGTGTAACTACGACAATGGTCACGGTCACAATTATGTTCTCGAAGTGATCTTGTTTGGAGCGGTCGATCCTAAGTCTGGCGTTGTCATGAACCTCACTGATCTCAAAGAGATTATTGAGCAAGAAATCATGACTCGAATGGATCATCGCCACCTTAATATGGATGTGCGCGAGCTCAAGGGGATCAATCCAACGACGGAAAATGTCGCCATCGTCATCTGGGATATTTTGCAAAAGAAGATCCCCAACAATCTTCTTTATGAGGTTCGGCTCCATGAAACCGAAAACAATATTGTTTCGTACCGAGGAGAGAGATGATCCTCGGTCTTTTGGGCGGAGGCCAGCTGGCTCTCATGCTCGCCGAAGCTGCTCAAAAACGAGGACACCGCGTCCGAGTTTTTGTGACGAGTGCTGACGAACCCACCTATCAATATTTGCGCGGTGATGGCGAAGTGGGGGCGCTCAAGAATCACGCACTGGTGCAAAGATTTGTCGACAGTGTGGATCGAGTTTTATACGAGAGCGATTTTTTGCCCTTCGCAGAGTTTGCGGGCCTTTCGTCTCGAGAAAAGTTTTGTCCCTCTCTCGAATGCATCGAGAGGATCAGCAGCAAAATCGAACAGAAGGAGCTTTTAAAGAGTTTGCGGATTCCGACGTCGAGCTTTTTGGTTTTTGATCCTTCGAGTGAGTCTCAGAGCGAGTGGCTCAGGAGAGTTCGTGATCAAATGGGAGAGTCCTTTGTGCTCAAATGGGCGCGCGGCGGCTATGACGGCAAGGGTGTTTGGATTTCGGGATCAGCCCATCAAAGTGCCGAGGATTTTTTGGCCGAAGCTCTCAAGCGTGGGATCCAAGTTTTTGCAGAACAAAAAGTGAGTTTTAAAAGAGAACTTTCTCAGATTGCCGCCTACTCGACCAAGGGAGACTGGGCGTTTTATCCACTCGTCATTTCTGAGCAGCCAGGCGGGATTTGTCGCAGAGTTTTTGGGCCGGCCGAAGCTTTTGGTGTCTCTGCTTCGCTTTCGCGTGAAACACAAGGCGCAGCCAAAAAGCTTGGTGAGTCGCTCGGTCTGTTTGGAGTTTTTGCGCTCGAGATGTTTGAGACGCCGGATGGATTTTTGGTCAATGAGATCGCGCCGCGAGTTCACAATACCGGACATTTTTCGCTCGAGGCGTGCGACGCGAGTCAGTTTGAAAATCATATTCGAGCAGTGACGGGGGAACCTCTAGGACTGACTCAAGCTTCGAATCCATTTTTTATGCACAATCTTTTGGGAGATCGAGACTTAGGCAAAATCAAAGATCTCTCGATGAGCAAGGCGCCTGCGAACTGGCATCTCAAGTGGTATGACAAGGCCGAGCTCAAGCGAGGCCGCAAGATGGGGCATATCAATATTGTGAATGTGGATCCGCGAGCGATTTCTGAGATTTCTGCAGAAGCCGAGAGGTTTGAAAAACACTGGTTTTCGAGAATCAAGTGATCGAGTAAGCGTAGACAATCTATGGCAACAAAGCTGAAGAAGACAAAGGCCCCGCGACGCAAGCCCCTCGTCGCCATCATCATGGGAAGCGACAGTGACTATAAAGTGATGAAGCTCGCCGAAGAAGCGCTCGAGGAGTTTGATATTCCGTTTGAAGTCAAAGTCATCTCGGCTCACCGCACGCCCGAAGAAATGTCCCGATTTGCAAAGACGGCCACTCAGCGAGGAATTCGTGTGATCATTGCAGGCGCAGGAGGCGCTGCTCATTTGCCAGGAATGGTTGCAGCACATGCGGAGATTCCGGTCATCGGGGTGCCGGTTCCACACGGAGCACTTCAGGGGCAGGACTCTTTGCTTTCGATTGTTCAGATGCCAAAGGGCGTTCCCGTCGCAACGGTGGCGATTGGTAATTCCTATAACGCTGGACTCTTGGCCGCGCAGATTTTGGGCGCAGGTGGCGTTGAGCCCAACACCAAACTTCTCAGCCGCATTCGGCTTTATAAGCAAAATCTTCGCAAAAAAATCCTCTCCGTCAAACTTCAGGGCTGACGCCTTACGTCTGACGCGGCATTTAGTACAAACTAAATTCATGCGTTCGCTTTTTGTTTGGGGATTGCTGTCTATGGCTGGTTGTGGCACCGGCGTCTCTTACGAGGATCGCACTCAACCGGCTTATAGTCTGAGCGACGGGACTGTTGATTTGAGTGGCGATGAGATCGAAAGAGTTCAGGACGTCGCGATCGACGCTACATTGACCGTTGGATTCTCACGTTCTGTGGATCTTGCAACGGCTACAACATCGAGCGTTTACATTGCCACTGTGGCGACGAGTGTTGCGGCATCCGCCGAGAGCGGGCCTTTGACCTCGAGTCTTTGTTCGGTGAGTCGCAAAATTAATTTTAGTCTCGACTTTGTGGACTCACAAATTGTCTTCACGCCGAGTGCGGACCTCACTTGCGGGACGGTTTATGCAATCTGTCTGACTTCAGATCTCTTGATCCTTGATGATCTAGAGCTCGAGCCCTGGGCTCTCGTTTTTGAAACCGAAGACTGTTAAGCCGCGATTCCAAGACTTTTGTAAAACGCCTCGGGACTCCAGTCTCGACCCAAAAATTTGCGCACAGACTCTTCGGCTCTTCGGCTTCCACCGACCGAGTAGATTTCTGCTCGCAATTTTTGTCCCACTTCAAAATTCATGAGGTTTCCCTTAAAGGCGCTCAGCAAGTCTTGAGCAATCGCATCGGCCCAAGCATATCCGTAGTAGCCACCATCGTATCCCGCCATATGTCCCCAGTGAGCCGCATAATTAGAATTCTCAGGAGGTTCAAAGTACGCGGTTCTCATTTCGTTGTTGGCGATTTCTCGGCAGCTCTTTTTGTCGCCGGGCGCGTGAAACATCAAATCCGCCAGCGCAAATCCGATTTGGCGACGATAGTGCAGAGCCACCGTAGCTAACTTAGCCTCTTTCATTTTGTTCAAAATCTTTGAATCAATTTTCTTGCTCGGATCACGATAGTCCGCAGCAAAGCGATTGAGAACTTGGGGGTCGAGTGACCACTCCTCAAGCATTTGAGAGGGGGCCTCCACAAAATCTCTCTCGACCGATGTGCCCGCAAACCTCTCATACTTGGCTTGAGTCGTCAGAGAGTGGAGGCCGTGGCCAAATTCATGAAAGAAGGTTTCGACATCGTCGTGCGACAAAAGTGAGGGCTTAGTCGCCGTGGGCTCAGGAAAATTGCAGACCAGCGCGACAACGGGACGGCGATAACTTTGCTCAGCAAGCGCGCGACCCGGGCAGAGCGTAAACTGAGCAAAGTGATTGTACTTTCCTTCTCGAGGATAAAGATCCAGATAGATGGCGCCTAAGGGCCTGTGAGATTTTTGATCCTCGACATAAAACAA
>CAZUTA010000045.1:0-1848 GCA_964622975.1 uncultured Bacteriovoracaceae bacterium
TTCTGTAGGTTTACAACATCCGTGTTCATAGATTGGCCTCCATGGATTCATTGGCAGCAAACGCAGACCAAAATCGCTTTGAATCATCCTGATTCTTGCGGTTCTGATGAGCTTGCTGCTCATGACGAGAATCCTGTGATGGATTTTGATGAGCGGGTTGTTGATCTCGAGAATCTCCATTTCTCGAGTTCTCCTGCGCACTCAAGGTTGAGAAACTCAACTGATCCACCTTCAAACCAGCGGCCTGCATATGACTACGCAGATCCGAGGCTTGAGACTGAAGCTGAAGGCGTGCCGAAGCATTTTCTGCATGAAAGCTGACTTTCACAGAATCTTCGACGACCTTGACATCCACTCTCACCTCACCGAGGTTTGCGGGCTTCAATTGAATGGTCATTTCTCCACCCATTTTATCCACCATTAAATTTGAGATCAGAGGCTTCATCTCCTGCAGGACTTGAGTCTTCACAGTGGGATGAGTTTGCGTGAGTCCTAAGTTCAATTCCTGAGGCATTTCGGCCTGAGGAACTTTGCTTTCCAAAAGATTCTGATGAACAAAGAGTTCATCCACAAAACTTTTGAGACTCACTGGCTTTGCGAGTCCTTGATCCAGATTCTCAGGCTGTGCCAGAGCGGATTCTTTTGATTCACCAAAAGAATTCTCGAGCAGATCCTTAAAATCCTGAGGGACGGCATTCACCGCTTCCTCATCAGATCCCGGAGCGATCGACCGAGCTGCATCCAAATCGAGACTTTTCGTCGAGATCTTCTTTACAGAAGGCTCTACTGAAATCTCTTTCGGACTAACTTCGGCTGATTCCGCAGCATTCCTCATCACTGAGGCGGCTGCCGCTGCTTGCTGGGGATTGATATTCGCCGCATCTAAAGACTCGCTGTCCTCAGAAGCTGGGGCTTCAATCATCTCCGCCGGCAATGCAATACCAGCTTCGCTATTTTCATCCTTGCGAAGAACGTCCACGATTCCCTCTGTTGCCACTGCAACAGCAGAATCAGGAGTTGGGCCACTATTTGCTTGAAGCTCTTCACCTGTTTTTGCTTCAAGCGCCGGATCAACTTTGAGGATTTGAACTTGGGCCAAAACGCTCATCGCATCTTGAACCATTTCCACTTCCACATCCACGTCTTCGGCGAGATCTTCATCAGAAGATTTCACCTGAACGGGGGTCGATCCCACATCCGTGTTTTCGCCTTTCGGAGAGTCTGTCTCCGAAATCAAGCTTCCATCCGTAGAAGCTTGTGACTGAACCTCGTCCTCCAGAATCCCTTCAAACGATGCTCCATCCGTGGAGCGGGACGCTGATTCAGTGCGACTTACTGGGACTCCTTTCGCTAGGTCCATCCCAGAGGTCGTATTTACAGGGAAGAACGATTCAAGCACATTCATTGTGCTCATAACGTTCTCCTTCTTTCATTTCATCCCGAGAGAACCATTCCCTCGAGAAACTTTCTAATTCCGCTCACTCCCCTTCTCAGCAGTAATTTTGAGTCGCGGAAAACTTTGTGTGAGACGAGCTGCACGCGCAGCGGGCAAGAGAGACAAAATCGTCCCTGCCTTTTTTACATCCATGCGATCAAAAATTTTGATCGCTAAATCGTCATTCACGTCTTTGAGAAGCGGCGCGGCTGCTTCTGCATCCATGGCTTCATAAAACTTAGCCAACTTTTTGAGCTTGCTCTCCTCGCGTTCTTCACGCGCATTCATGAACTCAGCAATCTCATTGCGAGCCGCCTCGATCTTCACGAGGTGCTCGCCCACTTGAACTTTCAAGCCTTCAACGTATTTTTTCTGTGCATCGATATCCTGATCAAGTTCTGTAGACTTTTTAT
>CAZUTA010000045.1:1858-2795 GCA_964622975.1 uncultured Bacteriovoracaceae bacterium
TTGCACTTCTTCACGAGTATAAAACTCCTTATCAGGAAATAGCTGCGTTCTCTCGGGCGCGGCTTTTACTTCGGTGGCCGGTTTTGCTTCCGCTTCAGTCTTCTCCTGTGGCTGAGCCATCGGGCTCCACAGGATCATCGCCACCCATACGCTGCCAAAGAACACTCGACATTTCGTCCATGAGTTTTGTTTCATCTTTACGTTGCTCCTCTGCAAATGCTTCCAAATCTTTTTCACGCACCTTCTCCATCACTTGCCGGCGCTTTTCCTTTTCGATGAGCTTTTCTCGCTCCTCGCGCATCCGGTTTTCACAATCTCTCAACTCGTGCTTTTTTCGGTTCAACCGCCTCTTGAGCTCGGCTCGATACCCATCCGACAAAAGCATCATTTGCTGCGTGATCTTATCCCCTGAGCTCACCTGCTGAAGCCGCGTCACTTCTGTTCGCTGCTCCTTCATAATATCGAGGATATCTTTCTCAATCGCCTTCAACTTCATTTGAGCCTCAGCAAGTTTGCGAGCTTGCTTTTCCATTTCGATTCGCCTCACTTTGGCGACGGCTTCAAATCTGAATTGAAATCGCTTCACGCGGCCGTTTTACCTCCCTTAGAAAAAATCTCTTTGAGCATCCGAAGTGAATCCTGAAAGCTTGTTCCATCATCAGATTTTTGCTTCAAAAACTTTCGCACAGGATCAATATAATTGATGGCTTCATCAATGTTGGGATTGGAGCCTTTGACATATGCACCGATATTGATGAGGTCCTCGGCTTCCGCAAAATACGCCATGATGGATCTTACTTTTCCAGCGAGCTCACGATGCTCCGGCGTTGTTACATCTCCCATGACCCGGCTCGCACTATTAGGAACATCAATCGCAGGGTAGTGATTTTTAGAAGCGAGTTTTCGAGACAAAAAGATGTGTCCGTCGACAATTGAC
>CAZUTA010000045.1:2805-3628 GCA_964622975.1 uncultured Bacteriovoracaceae bacterium
CCTCCCTTAGAAAAAATCTCTTTGAGCATCCGAAGTGAGTCTTGGAAGCTTGTTCCATCATCGGATCTCTGCTTCAAAAACTTTCGGACCGGCTCGATATAATTAATGGCTTCATCAATATTGGGGTTGGATCCCTTGACGTAGGCCCCGATATTAATCAAATCCTCCGCTTCCGCAAAATAGGCCATGATGGATCGCACTTTCCCGGCGAGCTCACGATGCTCCGGTGTTGTCACATCTCCCATGACTCGACTTGCACTATTGGGCACATCGATCGCGGGGTAGTGATTTTTAGAGGCGAGTTTTCGAGACAAAAAGATGTGTCCGTCGACAATAGAACGCACCGCATCTCCAATAGGATCATTGATATCGTCGGCTTCAATGAGCACAGTGTAGATTCCCGTGATCGATCCGCCTGTATTCGTGTTTCCGGCTCTTTCAAAGAGCTTAGGCATCGCTGCGAAAACAGAAGGGGGATATCCTTTGGTCGTGGGAGGTTCACCCGCGGACAATCCAATTTCTCTCATGGCCATTGCAAATCGAGTCACCGAATCCATCATCAAGAGAACATCGGTGCCTTGCTTTCTGAAATATTCAGCGATTGTCGCCGTGACATAGGCCGCTCGCATTCGGATGACAGGCGACATATCACTGGTCGCCGCGACCACGATGCTTCGAGCCAATCCCTCAGGCCCGAGATCTCTCTCAATAAACTCTCTGACTTCTCTGCCCCGCTCACCGATCAGACCAATGACATTGACCTGGGCTTTGGTGTTACGCGCGAGCATTCCCAGCAGCATGGACTTTCCTACGCCCGAGCCGG
>CAZUTA010000046.1:0-3491 GCA_964622975.1 uncultured Bacteriovoracaceae bacterium
CCATCGTCCAAACAATTGGCTGACGAATGCATCGGAAAAATTCCAAATTCAGGGGCCTTAAAATTACAGAGCGTGAAGGCTGATTTTTTAATTTCACCCGCATAGCCCGTTCCACAAATCGCAACTTGCAAATTGGCGGGGTCAACGGCGATCAAGGTTTCTGCCGAAAACTTGAGTCCCAAGTCCGAGACTGTGGCCTTGGGATCGTGCCAAATTTTGATTGTGGGAATCACGGTGCCAGCGGGAAGCTTGACCGCGCTCGGTGTGGTTCGAAACATATTGGCAGCAAAAGCGGCATGCCAGGGCGAACATGTCGTGACTTCGATCGGAAACATCCCGACAAATCCTCGATACACATAGGTCTTTGCTTGGCTCAGACGTTTTTGAAGTGCCGCAAAATAATCATTCGCAAAATCGACAGCGAGGGGCTTGTTAATCTTGTTCCAATCAATCGCGTCGTGAATCTCAGGACGATCAACCACAAATCGCGCATCCACCGCTCGACCCGTGTACTTTCCTGTTTCGACAACAAAGGCTCCCTTATCGTTAAGACTGCCTTGACCCAACTTCAAAGCTTCATCGATCATTGCGCGTGCTTCCATCCCTGGATCTCCTTTTATATAGGGTTTAGGCAGCCAAATTACTGATTTTTGGAGGCAGGATCAATGGACATTGAGGTGCATTTGCTTAGGTGTCTTCAGGGTTTCCATCGTCTTTATCGGTATGCAGGTGGCGATAAAGTGTCTTTGGATCCACACCCAGAGCCTTTGCAGCTTTGGTCTTATTGCCTTTGTGGATCAAAATGGCCTTTTTGACATAGTCGCGGATGAATTCTTCTTTAGCTTCGGAGAGTGTCGGAAGCGCCGATTGGGTGGGCTTCTTCTGCAAAAAGTGAAAGTCTACAGCCGTCAGTCCATAGTTGCGCTGCTCGCTCGGCACCAAGGCCACCGCTCTTTGAATCGCGTTTTGGAGCTGACGAATATTTCCAGGCCACTCTTCGTTCAAGAGAAGACTCTGCGCGCCTTCATCCATTCCGCGAATGGACTTTTTGTTTTCGATCGCGGCCTGTTCCAAAAAGCTCGCGGCAAGATCAATGATGTCTTCGGGACGTTCTCGCAACGGCAAAAGTTTGAGAGTGATTGTATTGATTCGAAAATACAAATCCTGTCTAAAAAAGCCCTTCTCAATGGATTCTTCCAGCGGGCGATGAGTGGCACAAATGAGGCGAAAATCACTTTCCTCTTCTTGAGTGGATCCCAATCGAGTGAACTTTTTTTCCTGAAGCACGCGAAGCAATTTGACCTGCATCAAAAGAGGAATGTCTCCAATCTCATCCAAAAACAGAATCCCCTTATGCGCTTTGCGAATCAATCCATCGCGATCCGAATTCGCTCCGGTGAAGGCGCCCCGTTTGTAACCAAAAAGCTCGCTCTCCAAAAGAGTCTCCGGAATCGCCGCACAATTGATGGCAATAAAGGGACCTTTGGAACGCGTGCTCAATGTATGAATCATTCGAGCGGTGACTTCTTTTCCTGTTCCCGTCTCCCCCAATAGCAAAACGCTGCTCTCCGCCTGCGCCGCAATCTGCGCCTCTTTGTAGAGCTTTTGCATCGGAATATTTTTGGACTTCAAAAAATTGCCATCACTCGCAGGCTTAGGAGGAGTCACAAACTCCGTCTGAAGTTTTGAATAAAGGAGCACGGCCGCTTGAGTCGAAAAGAGCGTCAAAATATCCAAGAGCTCTGGCGAAAAAAACTGGCTCTGGATTTTGTTTTCCATATAGATCAAGCCGATCGCTTTGCCCTCAAAATAAAGAGGCAAAGCGAGGACAGATCTGAGCTGACCCGCGATGACGGACTTCGCCGCCCTAAACTCTGGATGCGCCATCGCATCTCCGACAATCAGCGGGGCCTTCATTTCGAGCGCACGCTTGAGAATACTGAGGCTATAAACTTGTTCATCCTTGGGAAGATCTTCTCGCTCTCCACTTCGAGCATACGAGATATGAAACTCGCCGTTCTTATCAAACAAAAACAAATAGCCAGTTTCGGCTTTGGCGGCGGCAATCGCATCGTCCATCAAATAACGACACGCGGCCTCCAATGACTCATCTGAGGCTCGGCGACTCAGCTGTAAAATTCGCTCATACCAAAGGAGACGCTCTTCTGCCGATAAACTGGGCATGAGTGAATTGTACTAGAGGTTTGTATCAGATGAGAAGTTTGCTCTCAAAAAATCCTTATTCATAAATGAAATATTCTTTAGAGAGATCCCCTTTGGACAAACGGCTTCACATTCACCCTCATTCGTGCAAGCTCCAAAATGCTCGGCATCCATTTGTGCCACCAAATTCTGCACGCGGCTCTGCCTCTCCACTTGGCCCTGAGGCAAGAGTCCAAACTGTACCACCTTTGCCGAAGTAAAGAGCATGGCGGATGCGTTCTTACATGCTGCTACGCAGGCCCCACACCCAATGCAAGCGGCAGCATCAAATGCTGTTTCTGCCATTCGCTTTCCGATGGGCATGGCATTTCCATCGGGTGCCGAGCCCGCTGTAGCCGAAATATACCCACCCGCTTTGACGATTCGATCCAGCGAGGTCCGATCCACCACGAGATCTTTGATGACGGGAAACGCCTTGGCTCGCCAAGGTTCGATCACAATCTCATCCCCATCTTTAAAATTTCGCATATGGAGCTGGCACGTTGTGGTGAGAGGCTTTCCGCCATGAGCCTTTCCATCAATCACTACACCGCAAGTTCCACAGATTCCCTCTCGGCAATCATGATCAAAGGCTACGGGTTCTTCCCCTTTTTTTGTCAGCTGCTCGTTGAGAATGTCGAGCATCTCTAAAAAAGAGGCATCTGGACTGACTCCCGTCACAGGATAATCCACCATTCGTCCGGGAGACTGGCGATCCTTTTGCCGCCAAACTTTTACTTTTAGATTCATGAGGTGCTTTGAGCTCATTTGTAATTCCTTTGAGAAGGTTTAACATATTCAAACTTGAGGTCTTCGGCCACATGCTCAGGCGCTTTGCCCTCACCTGCATGAAACCATACGGATGCAAACGAATACTTTTCGTCATTGCGCTCTGCTTCGTTATCCGCCGTTTGATACTCTTCTCTAAAATGACAACCACAAGACTCATTGCGATTGAGGGCATCTCGCGCCATGAGCTCTCCAAGCTCGATGAAATCAGCAACTCTGCCGGCGTGCTCGAGCGAAGGATTCAAATTATTGGCTTCCCCTGGCACCCGTAAGTTCTGCCAAAACTCATCTTTGAGTTTTTGAATTCTCTGAATCGCACCTTCAAGACGCGTGGCTTCTCGCGACATCCCCACTTCATCCCAAACAATGCGACCGAGTTCTTTATGAAACTCCAATGGCGTTTTGGACCCTTTGAGCGTGAGAAGCTTAGTCACTCGCGTTTGAGCTGCCGCTTTGGCATCCTGAAAGGCTGGATCTTGTGTACTCACAGATCCTTGCTT
>CAZUTA010000047.1:0-3132 GCA_964622975.1 uncultured Bacteriovoracaceae bacterium
TGCGATCGCGCGCTTAACGACTTCCACCATGTCCTGATTTTCAAAAGGTTTAACGACGTACTCAAACGCCCCGCGGTGCATGGCTTCGACGGCCTGTGGGACACTCGAAAAGGCCGTCATGATAATCACAGGAGTCTCAGGACTTTTCTTTCTCATCTTTTCTAAGAGATTGAGACCCGATTCCTCAGGCATCGACACATCCGTAATCACACAGTCGATCTTTGTATGTGAGGCCAAAGATTCTTCAGCCTCTGGAACCGAGTAAGCCTTTTTGACATCGGCCACGGGTCGCAGCAAAAGTTCTAGGGAGCGCACCATTGCGACTTCATCATCGACCACTAAAACGCAGGGTTTTCGAAGAACAGAAGTTTCCATCATGCATTGCCTTCTTGAGTTCTATTCAAAACGAAGCTGGGTGGAAACTCCAAGGTAAAGGTTGATCCACGTTGAGGAGTTGATTGAACACGAATATACCCCTGATTGCGGTCCACAAAAGACTTGACCTGAGCCAATCCCAATCCTGTTCCCGAGGGCTTTGTCGTGACAAACGGCTTAAAGAGATCAATTTGTTTGGGTAAACCGGGCCCTGCATCCTCTACTCGCATCGTCAGGCGGCCCTGCTTCTCTTCAAGCCCCACAGCAACCCAGGGACTTCCAGCTTCAAGCGCATTGATCAAAAGATTGAGGAGTGCCTGGCGCAAACTCTCTCGCTCAGTCCACACCACAAGGTCCTGATCTTTGGATTCGATCTCTGCAACTCGAATCTCTCTTTGAGGAAATCGCGACAGCGCCTGCTCTCGCACTTCCTGCAATATCGCCTTCAATGAAATCTTTTCTTTTTGTTCGCTCCGACCCGAATGCGAAAAAACAGCCTGTAAAGCTTTTGAGATTCGATCCACCTCGGACTGGATGGTTCGGATGAGTTCATCTCCTTCTTCGTCTGTTTTTTGGCTGGACTGCAAAAGGCCCGAGCAAACTTTGATAATCGCTAAAGGATTTTTGAGCTCATGCGCCAAGAGCGCTTGCATCCGACCTACCGCCAAAAATCCTTGCTGAATGGAGAGGAACTCTCGAAGGCAGAGAATCTCAAGGCATCGCGCCAAGTTTTTGATGAGATCAAACCACTCCCTCGAATGATGAGGATCAAACGCGATCGCATCTCCGCCTTCAAATGTCATTTCGCCGATCACCACATCTCCGCGGCGAAGACTCATGCGCTGTGCGCCCGTCCGCGGCCAATAGGAGGTTCTCTCGGCGATGCCTTCATTCATTCGCCAGCGCTGCTCGTTTTGTGGAGTCCAGGGTGTTGTGGGATCTGCAAAAAATCGAAACGAGAGGCCGCGCATGGCCAATTGGGATTCGGCTTCTCGACCAAACGCCGTCAAAAACTCTTCGAGACTCTTTGATTTCTCAAAAATTTCATGCACGGCTGGATATTTGACTTCGGTACGAATCAATCGATGAACCGCTTCTTCGAGCCCATTCGCCAGAGGGCGAGCCACCGTGAGCACCACAATCGCAATCGCGATCCAAAGCATCCATTCGTTCGAACTTCCCTGCAACCACCCACTGGTGCCCACTCCCAAAAGCAGCGCAAAGACAACCGCGACGGCCAGCAGCGCCAATTGATGAAGCCCTCGCCTAAAAATTCGCTCGAGATCAAACACATTGGATTTTAAGAAAATGACCGAGAAGGCTGTGGGAAAAAACAACGAGATCCCCAAAATTCGCTCGATCGAAAGATGCGGGCCCTCCCAAACAAACGCCACAAACGCTCCCCAGATACCAATGATCGACACCAAAAACACAAGACTCAAAAGTCTAGCCCGCCGACGAGCCCAAAAGTCTTTTGAGGTCAAAAGCGTATGCGCGATCGAAGAGAGGCCCACCAAAAATGAACACAGAAGAAGGGGCCAATTGAGATCATGGATGACCGAAAATCGAACCCACTGGGGATCGAAGGTTCGAAGAATCACAATCGCCGCGGCTCCCCCATAGGCAAAGCCCAAAAGTGAAAGTCGCAGCCATCGGGGCCCCTTTTGCTTGGGATAAACCAAACTCAAATGCCCAAGCGCCACCGCCAATAGAGGAAGCACAATCGAAAGCGACCAAGAAAATCCCAAAGTAAACGCCGGAAAAAACAGCGCAAAGAGAAGCGACAAAAAATAACAGAGACTTGAAAAGACTTCGACGGATTCTCGATTAACGCGAACAACCGCCCGCTGAGCAAACACCCCGAGTGAAAATCCAAAAAATATCATCGAAAGCAAAAGCGGCATCACAAAGAGAGTCAGGACGGACTGCTTGGAATATCTTTTGAGAACACTTTTTACTTTTTCAAGGCGAGATCCTCTCTTGAGTTGAATCTCCACCTCGGTCCCCGGCTTTTTTTGAGTCAAAAACTCCTGAATTTTAGCCAACTGAAAAGGGACTCCACTGACATAGAGCAAGCGATCTCCGGGCTGAACTCCTGTAGGCGTCTGAAACCAAGTCTCATATTGCACTGAGGAGACAACGCCATTGGGCGAAACAAAAAAATCAAATCGCGATTGGTCCTGCACTTTCCAAAAATAAAACGACGACCAGGCGACAAAAATGGCCCAGACCACAGAGAGAATCCCCACTCGTATCCAAAGCGTGTTCATAAAAAATGCTGCGGGTCCCGATCCCATCGACATTTGAGCCCCTCGAGGCCCTTGCGATCCATCTCATCTAAAACCGCAGTCAAAAAAGCCGTCAGCCGAGGATTCTCTGCTCCCCGACACAAGATCTGCATTCGATAAACACCCTTCCACCGTCGCAGCGGAGCTGGTGTCGGGCCCCAAACCTCAATATCCAAAAGTTTGCCCATGGCTTTCATTCGACGCACCCACTTTTCGGCACCCGTAACGACAGCATTTTCCTGACGATGAGAGAAGGTCCACAATATGAGTCGGCGGTAAGGAGGAAACTGCCCGATGCGGCGAACTTCCATCTCAGCCTGTTCCATTTTTTCATAGGAATCTGCCGCTCGAAGCCATTCAAAAATCGGATGCTCCGGAGAAAAAGTCTGGATCACCATCGCCGAATCCTGCCCTCGTCTCCCGACACGACCTTTGAGTTGCTTGAGCAATTGAAACGCTCTCTCGGATC
>CAZUTA010000048.1:0-3111 GCA_964622975.1 uncultured Bacteriovoracaceae bacterium
TGACCGTTGTGGTGTCCGAAACCACAGACCATGCACTCATCGAAGTGATGGATACCGGCCATGGAATTGCCGCCGATGTGCTCAAAGTCGTGGGAACTCCATTCTTTACGACAAAAACCGAAGGCCACGGACTCGGCCTCTCTTTTTGCAAAACCATCGTCGCGCTTCATGGAGGATCGTTGTCAGTCGAATCTCAAGAAGGGTTTGGAACGACAGTGACGATGAGCTTGAGCAAGGAAGCTCCTGGATCTCAATCGACGGATACGTTGGAGGTGGGCAATGCTTAGTTCTTCACCCGCGAGTCGCGTGCTCGTCGTTGATGACGAAGTATCAATACGCGAAGGCCTCAAGACGTCGTTGCAAACATTGGGCTACGAAGTTGAGACAGCCGAATCCGGAGAAAAGGCCATTCATCAGTTTAGACAAAATCCGGGCATTTCCTTTGTGATTAGCGACTATCGCATGCCGGGTCTCAATGGTTTTGATGTCCTCAAGGAGATCAAAAAGTCAGCGCCGCAGACTAAAGTGGTCATGATGACGGGATATGGAAGCATTCATCATGCCGTCGAAGCCATGCAACTCGGCGCCGATGATTATTTGTCAAAGCCATTTCATTTTGACGACATCGAAAGAGTTTTGGCAAAAAATTCTCCCAAAGTGACTCCCATTACAATGGCCGCCATTGTCACTCAGGATGAAAATTTTGTTTCGGTCTTGCGAAAGGCAGAGAGAGCTGCACGCAGTAATGCGCCGATTCTTATCGAAGGTCCCTCGGGAACTGGAAAAGAGCTTTTGGCTCGCCAGATTCATGAATGGTCTCATCGCCAAAGCAAGCCTTGGGTCGCCATCAATTGTGCCGCACTTCCTTCGGGTTTGCTCGAGAGCGAGCTCTTTGGGTATGAGCGTGGAGCGTTTACAGGTGCGATGGAGAGAAAACTCGGTCGCTTTGAGCAAGCCAATACCGGAACATTGCTACTCGATGAAATTGGCGAATTAGATCCAATTTTGCAGGCCAAGCTTTTGCGAGTCCTTCAAGAGGGCGAAGTCGATCGATTGGGCGGTCGCAAGTCGACCAAAGTGGATGTCCGCATCATTGCGACAACCAACCGAAACTTAGAGCAGCTAGTTCGTGAAGGAAAGTTTCGTGAGGATCTTTACTTCAGGCTTTATGGAGTGAAGTTTTGTTTGCCTTCACTCAAGAGTCGTCCAGCCGATATTTCACTTTTGGCTCAAGAGTTTTTGCGTCGCCATAGCACTTTTCAAGAGACCGAAATTCAGTTTGCAGAAGGAGTTTTAGAGAAACTCGAAAAGCGTTCTTGGCCTGGAAACATCCGAGAGCTCGAGCGAGCTGTCGAGAGAGCCGCAGTCCTTTGCGATCGTGGTGTGATTGAATGGCGGAACTTTGATTTTGGAGACGAGCAAGATCGACAAAATTTTTCTCAGCCCGTTCTGTTTCCGCTCGGCGAAGGCTCATCCAAATCCATCAAAGACATGGAGAGAGAAATTATTCTCAAAGCGCTCGATGCTCATGCGGGCAATCGAACGCATACGGCAAAAGCGCTGGGCATGAGTTTGAGAACTTTGAGGCACAAAATTAAGCAGTATCGAGATTCGGGGGAGACAGTCTCCTCCACAACAACTGGGCAAAAAGGACTCGGCAATTCTGGCCGAACGGCAGGTGTTGACGCGGAGCTTGCGCCTTCATGGTCGACTCCTTCGGATGGATCAACGATTGCATAAAGATTGGGGGCACTGATGAAAAGTGATTTCACAATAGATGTTCTCTCCGCCGCGATGAGCTTGCAGCTCAAACGGCACGCTGCCATAGCAGGTAATATTGCCAACGCAGATACTCCGGGATACCGGCCCAAGCAGGTTTCATTTGAAGATAGCTTACAACGGGCGGCCGAAGGCAAATCCATAGATCGACTCAACCATGTCGATGCAAAGACTTTAACCGTCGATGATGGGATTCCCCGTCCTGATGGCAACTCAGTGAGTATGGAGCGCCAAATGGCCAAGCTTGCTGAAAACACACTTGTTTACAATGCGTCGGCAGAATTTTTGGCGCGCAAACTACGAATGATGAAAATGGCGATCGGATAAAAGGAGTAAGAGATCATGGATTTCTTTACAGGATTACAAGTTTCGGCCTCCGCCCTCGCAGCACAGCGAACACGAATGAATGTATTGGCATCCAATCTAGCCAACGCCAATTCGACACGCTCCGCCGATGGTTCGGGCCCTTACCAGCGTAAAGATCCCCTCTTTGAAGAAGTAAAACTCTCTGAGTTCGACAAAACTTTGGACAGAGCATCCAAACAGCTTTCGGGTGTGAAGGTTTCTCAAATTACAACAGACTCTCGTCCCGGAGCGCGCGTTTTTGATCCAGGCCATCCGGATGCTGATAGTGAGGGTTATGTTCAAATGCCGAACGTCAACGTGGTGACCGAGCTCACAGACATTATGGCCACCACAAGATCTTACGAAGCAAACGTACGCGCCATGAGTGCAGTCAAAGAGATGGCCAATAAAGTTCTTGAGATAGGTCGAGGGTAATCATTTATGAAGATTGAAAGCCAAATCCCCAGTCTCACAGGAAAGGTCAAGCTCTCGCCGGATCTCGAGAAGGCCATACAAAAGCCATCCGCTTCGGAGAGCGATAGCTTTGGGGATTTATTGATGAAGAAGATCGAGAATGTCGATCAGCTTCAGCAAACGGCAGATACCGCGGTGACGAATTTTACGACAGGCAAGAGTCGAAATTTGCACGAGGCTGTTTTGGCACTTGAAATGGCGGACACAAGTTTAAGGCTCATGGTCACGGTTCGAAACAAAGTGATCGAAGCGTATCAAGAAGTCATGAGGATGCAGGTTTAAGGATTAGTGAGGTAGAAGATCTATGGAGTTTATCCTAAATTTTAATTCCTGGTACAAAGGTCTCCCGCCCAGCGGCAAAATGTCCTTGTTGGTGGTGATCTTGGGAGCGATCATCGCCGGTGTTGTCGTGACTTCGGAGTATAAATACGCCGGGTATCAGTATCTCTATACCAATCTCAGTCTGACGGATGCCAACCAAGTGGCTGAACGTCTCCAATCCATGGGAGTCGA
>CAZUTA010000049.1:0-2775 GCA_964622975.1 uncultured Bacteriovoracaceae bacterium
CAGGATTTGAATTCGGGGGAGGCTGCGATCAAGTTATTGGATTCGGTGATTCGGCAAAGTGATCAAGAAAAGTATCGCCTCCTGATGGCCAAAATCTCTTTGCAAGTGGGAGAAAGACCCGTCGCTCAAGAGCAGGTGGATGCTACCTTGAGACTCAATTCTAAGAGTGCTTTGGCGATGAGTTTGCAGGGGGATTTGGCGATGGATGCGGGCAACTATGAGTCCGCTGCTCGATCTTACAAACTGGCGCTTCAGTCGACCAAGTTTCGAACCGAACTCTATGCCAAACTGGCAGAGGCTTTTAAACAGCTCAATCAACCAGGTCAGGCCCTGCAGTTTTATCAAAAAGTGACCCAGGAACGTCCCAACGACGCTCAGGCACATCTCGAGCTCGGAAAGCTCTATAATGCCGAAGGAAGACTCCAGGGAGCACTTTTAGAGCTCAAGAAGGCCGTAAAATTGGACTCCAAACTCTCCGAGGCTTATTACTTTTTGGGCTTTGTTCAAAAGGAGCTTGGCGATGAGCGAGGGGCCTTGAGCAGTTTTGAACAATTCCTGTCATTGAGGCCCGACTCAACGGAATCTGCGACCATTCGAGATGAGGTTTATTTCTTGAAGAATGGCGGCAGCGGCAACTAAAGTCGAAGCATGTTCGACCTCAAAGATCTCTCAGAAAAATTTGATCAATACTCGACATCTTGGAAGCGGCGAAATCAAGGCGCATTGAATTCACTCGTTTTAGGACTTGAAGGAGATCTCAAGCGCCGCAAAGAGCTCATTCGCATTCAAGAGGATCTTCTCGCTCAGCGAAACAAAGCCTCTCAAGAAGTGGCTCAAAAAAAGAAGGCGGGTGAAGACGTCACCTCTTTGATTCAGCAGCAAAAGACATTGGGCGAGCAGGTAAAAAAAGCAGAAGGAGAGTTCGAAGAGTTTAAAGCCGCCTTTGAACTCAAACTACAGAGTTTGCCCAATCTACCCTTTGACGAGGTTCCCGAAGGAAAGTCCGCAGAAGATAATAAAGCTGTTCATCAATGGGGCACGCCAAAGAAATATGATTTTGAGCCTCTGTCACACGAAGTCTTGGGGGAAAAGCGCGGATGGTTTGCTTTTGATAAAGCCGCGGAAATCACGGGCGCGCGATTTGCTATTCTCAAAGATTTTGCGGCTAAGCTTGAGCGCGTACTCGCTCAGTTTATGCTCGATATGCATACACAAGAAAATGGCTACACCGAAGTGATCCCGCCATTCATCGTCAATTCCAAAACTCTTTATGGCACATCGCAGTTGCCCAAGTTCAAAGAAGATCTTTTTAAACTCGAAGGCTTTGATTATTTCTTGATTCCGACCGCCGAAGTCCCCGTGACTAATTTTCATTGTGGAGAGATTTTGTCGGTTCAGGATCTCCCCAAAAACTATGTCTCTGAAAGCCCCTGCTTTCGATCGGAAGCGGGCAGCTACGGGAAGGATCTGAAGGGTCTGATTCGTCAGCATCAGTTTAGAAAAGTAGAGCTCGTTAAAATCTGTCATCCATTAGAATCTCAAAAAGAGCATGAGAAAATGCGCCGAGACGCAGAGCGAGTTCTTGAAGCTCTTGAGCTGCCTTATCAAACAATGGTTTTGTGCACGGCGGATATGGGATTTGCGAGCCGCAAAACCTATGATCTCGAAGTTTGGCTGCCTTCGCAAAATGCCTATCGAGAGATTTCTTCGGTCAGCAATTGCGGGGACTTTCAGGCGAGACGCATGAATACGAGATTTCGTGATGGTGATGGTAAGCCAAATTTTGTTCATACACTCAATGGAAGTGGACTAGCGGTGGGGCGAACACTCATTGCCGTCATCGAAAACTATCAGCAAAAAGATGGCAGCGTCGTGATCCCCGCGGCTCTCAGAAAGTACTTTGGCGGACTGGAGAAGGTTTGAGCTTCAGTACGTTTGAAGGAGAAATCTCAGGAAAAATCAAACTTGCTGGCAGAGCCTGGCGAGCGGAGAGCCCGCGAGGAACGGTCCTTGGTGTTCATGGGTATTCCGAATACAGCGGAAGGTATGATCATGTCGCAACCTTTCTGGCCAATCGTGGCTTTAATGTTTTTTGGATTGATCTTCCCGGCCACGGCAACAGTTCCGGTCGTCGAGGCAATATCGATAGCTTTCATACGTATATCGAAGCCTGTGAGTTTCTTGTGCAAAGAGCGGCCGAGAGTGCTAAGCCGCTCCATCTTTTTGGGCACAGTCTCGGAGGGTTGATTTGTCTGAGATTTTTGCAGACTTCACCTCTGGCCAAAAATATTTCGAGTACTCTGCTTTCGTGCCCTCTTTTGGGTCTCAATCGGTTTTCAGAATTTAAGTTAAGGTTTTTGGAAGTCGTAGCGACTGTGCTTCCCAATATCACTTTGCCCAATGACAAAGAGCTGGGAGCGGACAGTCTGACTCATGATCTAGAGATGCAAAAGAGCCGAAGCCAAGACACATTAGTGAATCATGTAGTGACGTTTCATTGGTTTCGAGAGTTCGTTCGGGCTCGTCGTGCTGCCTTTAGAGAGGTGGGGGCGCTGTATCTTCCTTTGGGGATCATGCAGGCTGAAGAAGAGCTGGTGGTAAGTGCGGAGGAGAGTCAGCGCTTTTTCAATTTGATTGGGGCGCCGCAGAAGGATTTTAAAGTTTATCCTAAAATGCGTCATGAACTCGTCAATGAGGTCAATCGAGCCCAAGTATTGGCTGATATGCTGAATTGGTTTGAGTCTCAGTCTTTGACGCGATCTTTTGTGTCAAAAT
>CAZUTA010000050.1:0-2624 GCA_964622975.1 uncultured Bacteriovoracaceae bacterium
GTGCCCGGGTGGCGAAATTGGTAGACGCACTAGCTTGAGGTGCTAGCGCTCGAAAGGGCGTGCTGGTTCAAGTCCAGTCCCGGGCACCATTATGTCCTATGATGTTGATAGCAGCTTACAGAACACAGACAAGGAATTTCAGACACGGCGACTTAGAAGTCGTCGCGGTTCGATTCCTGTCGCACAAAAAATATTTGCCCTCCCTTTCTTGGGCGGCAATCCACAGATCTCCTGCGGGAAACAAAATAAAGAAAGATTTGGGACGTGCGACTACCATCTGGCTCTGTCCAGAAAGGAGGTCTTTCCACTGGTAAAGCCCATGGCGGTCGGCGACTGGCGACAGTGTCGATTAAATAGTCATGGTCACGCGCCGCCGATGTACGGGCGGGCAAGCAAGATGTTCCAGCCATAACATTGTGAACCTCTGTAAACACGAGTTAGTAGGAAGTTAGAGGCAGAGCCCAAACGGATGGTGACGTGGAAGGCTATAAGCTCGCGACTGGTCCAATCGGACAGAAGACATCTCCGGCGTCAGGACCTGGATTGCAGAATCCAGAACTTAAAAGCGTTTACGGAAGTCGCGGGATCCCTCTCTTGTGCTGGAGGATGGCAGGTTCATCGCGCTGATATCAATAACAGGAGAGAACTCCCTCCTCTCGTCTCCACAAGGGGTTGTGAGAGACAAGATCAAACCCAAATACATAAGGGCGTCAGTCGAGGAAATAAACAATAAGGGAGTAGTCAGAGTCCTCCGTAGTACTCACGAGATTGGGAAAGCCAGTCACATGCAAAGGATTGCGCCGGGGAAGGGACGGGCAGGTCATTAAAGGGTTGTATTATCTAAGGTAGGTGAACTTTGAGAACATTCCAATCTTCTCATCACGGGACAAAGTCTTCGTCACTGTCTCCGCACACTCTGCACATTCAAAACAACATCCGAAATCATACAAATCAGAATCGAAAACACTGGGACCTCTATCGCTTTTTGATGGATCCCTACCTTCTGGCTGAAGCCCTCGATCTCGTCATCAAAAATGATGGGGCTCCGGGCGTCGATGGAGTCACTATTGACTCCGTCGACAGTCGAAGGTGGGAGTTTGTCAGAAATCTCGCAGCTGAAATGAAAGAGAAATCTTTCCAACCCCAAGCTGTGCGAAGAGTCTATATCCCGAAAAGCGATGGACGAGAGCGCCCCCTCGGGATCCCGACGTTGAAAGACCGAGTGATCCAAAGAGCCCTTGTCCTAATTATGGAGCCCATCTATGAGCTGAAGTTTAAAGAATTTTCCTACGGATTTCGCCCTGGAAAAAGTGCTGCAGAATGTGCGGCCAGTGTAGCTGACGCCACGTTCAGGCACCGTCATGTTCTCGATGCAGATATTGAATCCTTTTTTGACAAAGTTCAGCATCGAAAACTTATCGGAATGCTCAAAAATGAAATTGTCGATCCCAGAGTCCTCCAATTGATCACGGCCTTTCTTAAGGCGGGGTTCATCGAAAGACTTAAACCATGGCAGCCCTCGAACGAGGGGACTCCCCAAGGGGGTCCCCTCTCGCCGCTCCTGGCTAATGTCTATCTCCACTATGGCCTGGATCAAAAATTTGTTGATTGGAATATCAAGGATGCAAAACTTATAAGATATGCTGATGATTTTGTCGTCATCGCAAAAACCAAAGCCAGTATCTTGTTTATTCTCAAACTCATCCAGAGGGCTCTCGAGGAAGTTGGTCTCAACCTCAAAAAGGCGAAGACCCGGCTTGTGAACATGCAAAATCGCTATCGCTCCCATGAAAGTCACTTCAATTTCTTGGGATTTAAATTTCATCTCAGAGCATTCAAAGACAATCCCAAAAGATTCTGGATCGCCAGGCAGCCCTCCGAGAAATCGAGGAAAAATCTCCAAACAAAACTCAAAGAGGCACTCCTCCCTAACTTGTCTTGGGCTCAGGCTAGACTGAAGGCCCAACAAATCTGGGAAGGATGGTGTGAATACTTTCGCTACAGCAATGCCAACCGCGTCTTCTACGGCCAAGTCAAAACCGTCAAACGACAACTGGCTCGGTATCTGCGAAGAAAGTACCGGCACCAGAGGCGACCCGTCTCTTGGAAAATCCTAAAGAAATGGCTCCAATCGCTCACTCGAGGAATTAGACCCATCCGCGTTATCAATGATCTTGTAAGACAAAGGACAAAATCGAACCTCAAGTTCGACTTTTAGTGGAGAGCCGGATACATTCAATGTGTAAGTCCGGTTCGGAGAGGGGTCTGGGGTAATACCCAGACCTACTCGGTTTATGTCCTATGATGTTGATAGCAGCGGTTCTCCTCACGCAACCGTAGATGGTTTCAAAAAGTCTTGAATAGACAAGCAGTTAGCGTTCTCAATCGATAATTTTTAAAGCTCTTATACCCTATCAAAACATTCTTGACTCTGCGGCCAGAGATCCTAAGTCAGGTCATAGTTCCGAAATTCTCGAGAGAAAATTAATTCAGGTGGCAAGATTTTTTGATCAAGAGGTTTGTCCACGTTTCAAAAATCTTTTCGGAATCGACCCACCAAGTGATAAGTCGCGTAGCCTTCTTTGCTGGCAAAAAGCCGTGCAGAAGTATTCTTGGTTCATGCC
>CAZUTA010000051.1:0-2548 GCA_964622975.1 uncultured Bacteriovoracaceae bacterium
GTCCGCCGCTCGAAGCCATTCAAAAATCGGATGCTCCGGAGAAAATGTCTGAATGACCAACGCCGAATCCTGCCCTCGTCTCCCGACACGTCCTTTGAGTTGCTTGAGCAATTGAAACGCTCTTTCGGATCCTCGAAAATCAGGAACTCCCCAGCCCATATCGGCAAGAATCAGCCCCACGAGAGAAAGTTTAGGAATATCAATTCCCTTAGAAATCATCTGGGTTCCCACCAAAATATCCGTTTGGCCCTCTGAGAACTCAGAAATGATTTTTTCGAGTGCGTTTTTTTTGGCGGATTCGTCTCGATCAAGACGTGCAATTCGCGCTTCGGGAAAGCGTAAGCGCACTTGAGCTTCGACCTCTTTGGTTCCAATCCCGCCTTCAAAAAATTCCTCGGCTTGGCATCCAAAGCAGGGGGTCTTCATCGGAGCCTGAAATCCACACCAGTGACAAATGATCCGCTGCAAATCCCGATGCAAGGTCAGTGCCGCAGAACAATTTTTACATTCTTGAACCTCGCCGCACGAAACACAAATGCGCTGAGAGGCCGAACCTCGGCGATTCAAAAAGAGCAAAACTTGTTCGCCTCGCTCTAACGTGGAGGCAATCTGAGAATGAAGAGTCGGTGTGATAAAGGACTTTTCTTCTTCCTTCCAAGTTCTTTTGAGATCCACCAGCGTTTGAGTGACTTTGGGGGCGGAGTAAAAAGGACTCAATGTATGCAGGGGCCAAGATTTGTCGCGAGCTCTTTGATACGACTCCAAACTCGGCGTGGCACTTCCGAGCACACACGGAAGATTAAAAATCTGCGCTCTTAAGATCGCGAGATCCCGCGCATGGTAACATCCACGCTCATTTTGCTTGTAAGACGAATCGTGTTCTTCATCGACGACGATGATCTGAAGATTTTTGAAGGGCAAAAACAGAGCCGAGCGGGCCCCCAAAAAAATCTCCGGAAGTCCTGCCTGAGCCCGCGCAAAAGCTTCTTCTCTTTTCTTTTCTGTCAGTTGCGAATGAAAGACCGTCACCGCTGTGCCCAGTCGCTGGCGCAGTCGATGCTCAAACTGCGGCGTCAGGCTAATTTCGGGAACCAAGAAGAGGCACTGGCCTCCTTGCTTCAAAATATTTTCAAAAAGCTGCAGATAAATTTCGGTTTTTCCGGAGCCTGTCTCCCCCATGAGGAGATGAGTCTTAAACCCCTTTTCGCTTTGGATCTGAGAGACAATCCCTGCTTGAGAATCGGAGAGTTTGACCAGATTGAACCTAAAATCTTTGGGCTCAGGCGCTTTTAAACTTCGACCTTCCTGAACTTTTTTGGGCATCGCTGTTCCCAAAAGTTCTCCGAGCGACATCCCATAATAGAGAGACGATCGCTCATAAAAATGAAGAGTTCGTTCATCCAATGTGGGCGATTCATCGAGAACACTTGAGATTGATTTGAGTCCTTTGGGCAGCTCCTTGGACGCGGCTTCTCCCCACGCAAAGCCCACGAGTTCTTTGGAACGAAAGGGCACCCGCACTCTTACACCTTTCGCAAGCGGTCGATCCGAGGCATAGGTCAGCTTTTTGCGCAGGGCTGTTCGGACAGCGACTTCGATCAAAAATTGAGGGGAAGATTCCTCCGTCATTGCTTTAAAATCTTGTCGATTCAAGTGGCCTTGGCAATGGTCAATGGAGAGGCAATCGCGCCCCAGCGCCCACGCGTTAACCGCCTGAAACTACTCAGAAATCTAGTGGTTCGCTCCTTGCAAGTACCTTGAGGCACGGTGGGATTTCGGAAAGGCGTAGTGTCCGATGATATTGTCCCATCTTCTAGCAGTTGTTTTAGCAAGCAGCATCGGAGTTTCCGACTGGTCCGAAGTGATCCAAAAGCCATCGGATCTCGACACACTCAATATTCATGAGCTCTACCACGCTTATGAGGAGGATTTTATCGATGGACTCTATGACCACATCTATAAGCTCTACCTCAATCACCCGTCAGAGTCTGACCTCAGCCATCTGTTGCAGTTTAAACTTCGATTAGAGCAAGAACTCTCTGAGCTCGGGACTATCGACGCACTCCCGCACGCGATGAATGCCTTTGACCAAAGTTTTTCGCGAATCATGTCGGCAGGACTTACTGAGGGCAAGTATTCGCTCCAAGGGCTCAAAGCCCTCGTCAATACCTACGACATTCATTTTTATTCGGACAATCGCCAGATGAGTGAATTCTTAGGCACTGACTATCTTGAGCCCAGGCTGAGAGAATCGACTGATCCCGAAGGACTCTTGATCAACGCTCGAGATTTGCTTCGTGTTCTTTATCGCAAGCATCCGAACTACATTCAAAAACTGCATTCTCATTACAAAGAAGCCTTTTGGACCCACGTTTATTCCAAGCCCAAGAATCGCCGCACCATCCTTGCTCAGCTGGGCTCCGCGAACACGACGTTTCAGGAACCCCGTGCGCTCGTCATCACAGGTTCGAGCAGTCTAGATTTTGAAACCAGTCTCTATTTTTTGGAAAAAATCATTGAAACGTCTCAAGACCCCTCAGAAATCGTG
>CAZUTA010000052.1:0-2434 GCA_964622975.1 uncultured Bacteriovoracaceae bacterium
GGATAGGTGGACGTGCACTTGAGAAGGACGAAGTTTTTGCAACCGGCCATTTTGAGAGCGGCCACGGTCTCAGCCATCTCCTCTTGTGTCGCCATTCCCGTCGAGACAATGACCGGCTTTCCCGTCGAGGCGATTTTTTTGACCAGAGGCAGGTCTGTCATTTCGAACGAGGCCACTTTGTAGAATTCCACATCGAGACTTTCTAAAAAATCGACAGCAGAATCATCGAAGGGAGTGCTGAAAGGAATGATTCCCAATTTCCGCGCATGATCAAAGATCGGCTTATGCCATTCCCAAGGAGTGTGAGCCTCTTGATAGAGCTCGTAAAGATTGCGTCCATTCCAAAGACTTTTTGGGTCGTTGATCACAAAATCTTTGCCCTGAGAGTTAATCGTCATTGTGTCAGCGGTGTAGGTTTGGAGTTTGATCGCATGCGCACCTGCTTTTGCCGCGGCTGTTACGATTTCTAACGCACGATCCAAGGAATGATTATGATTCCCCGACATCTCCGCAATAATAAACGGGGGATATTGAGGTCCAATCATATACTTCCCTAACTTAAAGCTCATGGTCTCACTTCCATTTCAAACAAAACCTCTTCGAGATTTTTTTTGCGCTTCTCCCATTGATCCTTAAAGTGTGCGAGCAAAATGAGATCCCAAAACTTACCATCCCTTTGGATATGTCGCGTGAGGCAGCCTTCCTGACAAAATCCCAACTTGCGATGTAATTCCAGACTCATTTGATCTGAGCCTACAACTTCCGCTTGGATCTTTCGAAGTCTTAGATTTTCAAAAACATACTCCAGACAAATCCATGCCATAGGGAGAACTTGTGAAGAGGACTTGAATGACTCTGGGATTGAAATTTCCCACCGAGCTCGCTGATGAGCGAGGTCCACATCAAAAAGTCTGAGAGTGCCTGAGTCTCCCATCGTCGATTGAATGACAAAAGTCGTCTGATCATGAGAAGGGGATTCTTTGATCTGAAAGTCCCGACGCTGAACTTCTGAGCGTACCATCTCTCCCTCTATCTTAATGCCGCAGGCTCAGAGAAAGAAGATCTGAAATTTTTACCGATGCAAATTTGTTTGGGGCGGCGCAGAATGCATTGCTCGGTAAATCATCTCGGCACGCTCCCAGTCTTCAGGTGTATCGATGTCCTGGACTCGATGGCGCGGCAAATGAAAGGCACGAGAGTTCTTGGCGTAGATTTTGCGATCCTTGAGAAACGTCTCAACGTTCAACCAATAAAACTGTCCGGCATCATGATAGGCCTCTGGCAAATCATTGGATCGAGCCATTTCGTATTCGGGCCAAACCATCTCCAAGCGACCTTCCGTCGACTCCTTCAGGGCCCTGAAGATAGGAAATGGAAACGTTGTTACCGGTATCACGGCCGAGGATTGGTGCTTTCGAATAAGGGCATAGGATTGCTTGAGATCTTCGCTTTCGATGAAAGGAGCTGTGGCCAAAATAAAGCAAACGTGTTCGTAAGGTTTCTTTTCTTCAACTCTCAAATACTCAAGAGCATGCACGAGAACCTCCCCCATTGGCTTGAAGTCATCGGAGAGACTTTCGGGCCTTGTGAAGGGGACTCGAGCTCCAGCTTTTTGTGCGACGTCCGCAATTTTTGGATCATCTGTGGAGACAATGACTTCCTCAAAAATCCCACTTTCAAGGGCTGCATCGATTGAATACTGAATCATGGGCTTTCCAAAAAAATTTTTGATATTTTTGTGGGGGATACGTTTGCTTCCTCCGCGTGCGGGAATCACAGCCACTGGTTTCATTCAAACAACCTCTTGATTCCGGGGAGAGGGATTTCGAGTCTTCGCCCCCCTTTTGGAATGCATGAAAAGACCTTTCGATCTGCCATCAACGCAATCACGAGTGCCATGGTATCACAGCCCACCACCCAATCTGACCAGGCCACATCATGCGCGAGGTCTCGATTGAGACTCACCGTGACGTTAAGCTTGTTGAGTTTTTCGCGCGCAAAATCCTCGTATTTTCCTGGCTTCTCCGACGGATGAGGACGGATTCTAAACTCTCTCACCTTTGTGGCATGAGATTTGAGCCAGTCAATGAATCCATCCAAAGCTTCAAACTCGGAATATCCAAATCCATCTCTTCGCCCTGTGTGGATCTCGGCCACGTCTTCAATGGGCTGTGCCACATACAAGATATCCAAAGGCTGTGCTCTCTTTGTGTGAACTCCGAGAGCTTTTTCGAGATCTTGGATGCGTTTGACGATCTCCTCGAGATAAGGATTGGGCTCTCTTTGGATCAAAGGATGTTTGAGCTCCTCTCGTGCCTTTTGCTCTGCGACTTCATCATGCACAACAATTTGGTCCGGCAATACAAATCCGTCTACGGTTTCGAATCGCTCTCGATAGTGTGTCCAGTGATCCAAGAATGTCGTGGAAGGAATT
>CAZUTA010000053.1:0-2201 GCA_964622975.1 uncultured Bacteriovoracaceae bacterium
GTTTTAAAAACAAGTGCTTTCATGCTTTGTATAAAGAGTATGTCACTAGGACCCGAATGCTAATTTACTGGCATCCTTCGACTTATGCAAAACTAAATTAAACCGGGACTCGGTGTCCGGAAGTGACGGAGGTTGCCTCGCGGATGAGCTGATGTTTTCGAAGCAACATTCCTGCATTTGCTGCCGAAACTCGGTGTAAATCGATGCATGTTGTGAGGGCACGGCCATTGCACATACAAGGTTCTATGCATTTAATTTTAATTTTTGTGAGTGCTGTTTTAGTTAGTGGTGCGAGTATTCAGACAACCTTTGCCAAAGCGTTTTGACTCACCCCATTCGACGGGACATGTTGGACATTTGTTTGGCGTTTAATTCTCGTTCCTTTCTCAATTCATGGGTGGAGGCGCCAAAGGGAGAGATGATTATGGGAATGACTATGTCGAAGGAATGCAGGTCCCAGACGTCCTTTCAGAGCTCAATGAGTTTCATCTTTCGATCCAATGATCGAATGTAACTCATTGAAATAACACACATTATTGCAAGATTTCAGAATCATCGCTGGTCTAGGACTTGCAGAGTTGAAGAAGCAGAGGCAAGTCATCGGGATGGGAATTTTTGCTAAGGTCATTGCAGCGATAGTTTTTGTTGGAGTGCTCCCCACTCACTCCTTGGAGGCGAACGGATTTGCCGGTCTCAAAAGCCTTGCAAAATCATGCTTTGGAATTTTTGCATCTCAAAAGATCAAAACCCAAATTCCATTGGCCGAAACCGTCGATTACTTATTGGCCGATAGTCCTCAAACAATTGCAGATATTCAGGCCATTGAGGGGCTGCATCCCCTCATTCGATTTTTGACACAACATCTTCAAGAGCAGTTTCAGCTCAAATCTGAAGATCGCTTTATTCCGTCGGTTTATCGTGAGTTGAGAGAGATGGATCTCTTTCTTCGACAAAAGAATCAGACGAGTTTTCGAAAGGGAAAGGGGTTAGGATCTGATCTCTATTTTGAGATTTTGTCGGGAGATCTCAATGCCGCGGGGAGCGTTGCAGTAGTTAGAATCCGAGACAAAGGCATCGCAAAAGCCCTTTTGGATTATGCCCACTCGCGTTGGCTGAAGCTTGATGATTCAATGAAAGAGCGGCTCGATCTCTTTGAGGATCTTCTAGAAGATCCTCGCTTTGATGCCAATTCTCTTTGGCGCTGGTTGCTGAGTATTCTCAGCCAGCGATCAAGCCTGCTCGAAAGTGATGCCGAGATGTTTCAGGGAACACTCGATGAACTTTTGGGAATTGCTGCTGTGGGAAGTTTTTTCGACGATAATCCACGATTGATATTTTCTTTTGCTCAAGAATCGCGTTTCACGAAATCGCACAAGCTCTCCCCTTCTTTTGATATTCTCGCCCGATTCAGATTGGACGATGGGACCGCACGGCTATTGGCATTTTACGAAATCAAGCGAAAGGCCCAAGTGCAGAAGGCTGGCGATGTTCGTAGTCTCATTCGTTCGGCAATTGAAAAGGCATTGGCCAATGGGCAAAGGGATGCGATCGAATGGCAGGGGAGCAAAGCAAGGCATCCCGAGATTCCTGATACGCTCAAAGGTTTTGGTGTAGAACTCAATCTCATTCTTCAAGTGGATTGGACGTTTGATCATCCCATTGAGTGGATGTCGGGCGAAAGTCAGCTGCGGCGACATTCGGACGGAAGTATCGAGTTAGTGATCCCCGGCGAGTCTAAAGAAAACTCCATTCAGCGTGGTAATCTCGTGAGTGAGATCGAAAAGCTTTTACCTGCGATCAAGGGAATTGAGAACCTTGGATCCGTCTCGCTGATGACACACGAAGGCTTTGTTCTCGGAACTTTTTATTCCACAGCACGGATCCGCCCGATGATTGAGAACGACCAAACTGAAGTCGATGCGGGTTACGTCTTGGATCCAGAGTTTGTCTCTGCGGTTCAAACTCAATCGTGGATTTATGTTGTTGGACTTCAGCAAATTAGCGTTCAAAGTCAGACTGTAGATTGGAAAGCCGAAACCGTAGATGCCTATATAAATTTTCGTATTCCAACAATTCCCATTATTGCCAAGTCTGAATCAGATGCCCCCTTCACTGAAAGGTGGGAGCATGAACCTTAGGCCAGAGAGCCACTGCCGCTACGGTAGTGGGTTGAATCACGCGGCGAGAGTGTCGAGATTCTC
>CAZUTA010000054.1:0-1660 GCA_964622975.1 uncultured Bacteriovoracaceae bacterium
GATGAGATGTGGCCAGATTTTGATGGCTTGTACTCGAGCATTGGTCGACCGGGGATCCCTCCGGAGCAAATTTTGAAGGCCCTGCTGCTCCAGGTTTTGTTTACTATTCGCAGTGAGCGGCAAATGACGGAGCAGTTGCGCTACAACTTGCTTTACCGATGGTTCGTCGGTCTTGGTATGAGCGGGTCTGCTTGGGATCACAGCACCTTCTCAAAAAATCGCGGAAGACTCATCACCGGCGGCATTGCCGACAGGTTTTTCAGTCTTGTAATTGAGTTTGCCAGTGCAAATGGCCTGGTGTCTGACGAACATTTTTCAGTGGATGGGACTCTTATTGAGGCTTGGGCAAGTTTGAAGACATTTCTTCCCAAGGATGAGGATCCCCAAAAAAATGATGATGACAAATCTGATCACAATCGATGGGTGGACTTCAAAGGTGAAAAAAGATCCAATGAGACTCACGAATCAAAGACGGATCCCGAGTCAAAATTGTATACAAAATCTGGTGGTCAGGCCGCAAAGCTTCAGTTCATGGGTCATGTGACGATGGAAAACAGGAATGGTTTAGTGGTAGACACTCGCCTTACCCAGGCAACAGGGACCGCGGAGAGGGAGGCGGCACTGGAGATGGCCATGGCGCTCAATGAAGACTCGACTCTTGGTTCAGACAAAGGCTATGACACGAGTGAGCACGGCGAAGATCTGAGTTCAATTGGCATCAAATCTCATGTTGCCCAGAATATTCATGCCCGCAAGAAAACAAGTTCAATCGACGCTCGCACCACGAGACACGCGGGCTACGACGTAAGCCAAAGAAAGAGGATGTGCATTGAAGAGATCTTTGGCTGGGCCAAGACAATTGGCCTGCTGAGGCGTCCGATGTTAAGGGGATCTGAAAAATTGGGTTGGATGTTCACCTTTGTGATGAGTGCATACAATCTTGTGCGAATTAAGAATCTATTGGCGGTTTAGGTGAGAAAAAGCCGAAAAAAGTCTCGCGCGGCAGTACGGTTGATGTCAAGTCACACTGGCTACAAATAAGATTTGGTCTGGGAAAATCGAAAAATTTCAGAAAATTTAGGGCGTGTACTCAATTTGATCCGGCGCATTTAGCCGTTTGAGTAAAATTATGAAAGCCTCTCAGGCAAGACCTGGAGGGCTTTGTTATGAGTCGAAGATATATCACTGATAAGATTTGGATTCAGATCCAGCAAACAATGATTAGCAAAGGCTGTTACGACGTCAAAGACGGTCGAGACGTGATCGAGGCCATTCTCTGGAAGCTCCGTACCGGGGCTCCATGGAGGGATATTCCGAAGGACTTGTGCCCTTGGTCGACAGCATTCAACCGCTTTAACCGTTGGGCAGAAAAAGGGTTGTGGGCAGATTTTTTTTTGATTTACGAGGCGAAGTTGATTCGGAATGGGTTTTCGTCGACGGAACTTACGTCCGCGCTCACCAGCATGCGAGTGGAGCTCGGGCTGGGCATGAGCGAGCCATTGGACGATCTCGCGGAGGACCTACCACTAAACTTCACTTTTGCGCCGATGCGCATGGAAATCCGATCGATTTTCAAGTCACTGGGGGTGAAGTCCACGACGCCAAAGCGGCCCCCCAGCTCATCGAAAAAATAGCTGAGGCCGAAAATCTAATTGGGGAC
>CAZUTA010000054.1:1672-2029 GCA_964622975.1 uncultured Bacteriovoracaceae bacterium
GGGGTATGATTCAGACTCTCTCCGGGAGCAAGCGAGAGTCAAAAGGATGAATCCCGTGATCCCCAGAAAGTCCAATAGCCGCAAGCTCAACCCGGAGTTTGATTCCCATCTCTACAAAATGCGCCACTTGGTCGAGAATCTATTTGCGAAATTGAAACACTATCGAAGTATAGCGACGAGATTTGAAAAGACCGCTCGTAACTTTAAATCCATCGTGTATTTTGCATGCACGCTCATCTGGATAAGGGTCGGAAAATAAGCATGATCCAATGGGCCAAATTGAGTACACGCCCTAATGCCGTTGAGTAGTGGTTTTATTTTATTAAGCACAGTTGTGGGGAGTCGCCGATGAACATC
>CAZUTA010000055.1:0-2026 GCA_964622975.1 uncultured Bacteriovoracaceae bacterium
TCAGAAATTCTTTCTGAAGTCAGAAAAATTTTAAATGTGAACTTGGGTTTCAGCTATAAGCTGTTTCCCGGATCCGAAAATAGGTCCGCGTCATTCATTCCATTGAATTTGTTGAGTCGTTTTTTGATCGGCGATTTTGTTCGCGGCTGATCTTTCGCGAGAGTTCGTCACCTTTGCCTTTTTGGTGAGTGGCAAAACCGGAGCGTGCTCACCGTCAGGGCTCCTGAGTGCAGTTTTTAGGCGCACCACTGCCTTATTCGGAGTGTAGCAATTTGTTGATAGCGTCCGTCGTGAGACGGCAGTCGCTGATTCAAACCCTTCGTCCACCAAACCTCATCGGCCACCACTGGTGCCGACCAGTTTGATTTTCAAAGAGCTCGATTTGTCCACATCTACGCCGTGGACAAGTGTCGGGACGGCTCAAAGGTTTCCGTCCACCTCGTCATCCATGCAATCACCTCCTCGTAAAATTTGTGTGGGATTTTCATTCTAAAGTAGCCAGAACCCTTCACCAGATGGCCTGGGATGTGAATCATGAGCCGTCTGAGTTTTTTTGCAAAGTGCGGCTTATCGGGCCGCATGAGGATAGCCATGGCTCTTAAAAAATTGTGCGCAATAAGTGCGAAGAGTCCATACACGTGGTTGGCCCTTAAGGACTGACAAGGGAAGTGTTTGAGATCGTAGTTGATTTTTCCCTCGCGGATGAAGTTTTCCATATTGCCGCGGCCTTGGTGGAACTCGAGGATTTCTTGTGGGGTTTGTGGGTAAAGTCCACGGAACGAAAGCACGCCCCAGTACTTGTAGCCGCCCTCTGAGAGTAGCATGGTTTGGCCGTCATCGGCTTTGGGCGTGCGTTTGATCACAATCGGATATTGCACGCCGGGCGCCCAGCCGGGCTCGTACATCATAAACCCAACGTCAATGGCGGGAAGCTTGCGGCCCGACTCGTTGGCTTTTTGAATTTCCTCTGACGTGTAGATCCACGGTTGCCAGTTCGTCACATCTCCGATCCTTTTTTCCCAACCAGTGTTGCCGTGGACAGTTACGGTCCCTTTGAGGCTCTTTGATTGTGCAGCTCTCAAGCAGGGCTCGTTGCAAAAGGCCGAATCCCCTCGGTAGTAGTGCTGAACTTGGGCGCGATTTGGAATATCGTCCATCACGCGTAATATCATTTGATCTGCGCCGTTGGCGCTGAACGTGGATCCGGGCCTTAAATCCATGTCGTAAGAAAAACCACGATCATCAAACGTGAGAAGACTATCAAGACCCACAACACCGTAACGGCTCATCACCACACCCTCCATCTTGGTGCCGTGCTGCTCATGGAACGTGGAATCCTGATCAAATGTGATCGAGACATTCTGACCGTCAATCCGGGTGCGGTAATAAAAACCCTGCTTGGTCAAAAACCGGCGCAATTTCTCAACATGTTCTGGCTCGAAATCGCGCAAATAGTTGCCAATGGTTTTTGAAGTCGCAAGGCCCCCGAGTTTATCTTCGACAGATGGATCCTTCTCGAACTCTTCGAGGTCGTCCAGACATTCGTGGCCGTACCAGAATCCACAGAGCAGAATTATGGCCAAATGCTCCGCGCTATAGCTTGAGTTACCAATGCGCTCGGGCAGACATGATTTGAATTCCGAAAACTCCGGACTCGCCAAAAATGCGTCGATCAGTGGGCCAAGGCCTGCGCTTGCCGTCAATTTTTCGTCTGTCGGTTCATAAACGATGCTCTTGGGACGCCAGGGATTTTTCTCCCACTTGCTTTGGTAATTCATGCTGCTCGAACTCCGATGCAAAGTTGAACCGCAAACCTACACCAATCGACGGAAATCGTCGATGCCGACAAATTTTGAACTGATTTTCGCATCACTCCATAAGTGATGCGTCAAATGACTCCGGAATGCGCCCGATGTCGCGCCCACATTGCTTCAAAAGGAAATCGCTCAAAAAGTAACATTCGGATTCAGAGAAGTGTTTGAGATCGTAGTTGATTTTTCCCTCGCGGATGAAGTTTTCCATATTG
>CAZUTA010000056.1:0-1968 GCA_964622975.1 uncultured Bacteriovoracaceae bacterium
AAGGACCTGGATCGACTCTATTTTGACAATGCCCAGTCTCTCTTTGGAGTTTTGAATAACCTCTCAAAATGACCCCCCAAATAAGCCTTCCGATCAGCTTCTAAGGCGTTCCTATTCGTGATAGAGACCGGGCCATGAAATCTCGAATCCCATCCATGTTTTTAGTCATCCTCGCTCATTTTTCGTCAGCTTGCTCGAGTGGTTCTTCAAGCAACGACACTTCCCGGTCTCAAGTTGTTCCTGTTTACGCCACGATGTGTGAGGAAGTGAATCATGTTTTTGACGGTGTTCTCGAGAGGCACATTCAATCCACTTCCGCCGATGCGCCTCGACTCTATCGCGAAAGTTTGATCGGCCTCGCAGCGAACTATCGACGATACCTCAAAGCTTCAAAGAATTTTGACGTCGAAAAATCCATCTCCAATTTTGAACAACAATCGACCTCTCGATTGAGTGGACTTTCCGCAGAGGCTTTGGAAGCCTCTCGAAAAAATTGCAGTGAACTCAAAGAATTTACATCGAGCATTCTTCCATTTCGCACTTCATTGACGAAAGTCGAAGAATCCGATTTTGTCGGAGATATCTACCGAACCTTCCTCGAGGAATTCGCGCGCAATCTTGATGTCTTTAGTGTCTATGAATGGCCTTCCAAGGAATCGGATGAAGAGCCCCATCACTTTGGATTGAGATTGAAAATGAACGAGGAAAAATTTCTTCTTAAAGTGAGTGACGAAATCGAGGTCTTCTCAGTTTCCAATGAAGATATCCCGGTTAAATCTGGAGAGAAAATTACTCATCTTTTTTCCTACAGCAAAGATCAGTGGCTGAGCATTCGAGAGATTTTGGAGGCGAAAGACGACGGCCCTTGGTATCTCGAAGACCGAGTCATGGCGACGACCATTCCAACACTTTTGGTCCGTGTTAAGAACACGGATGGAAGCACTCGAGAAGTCACTCTCAACGCACAAAAGGAAATTGCTCCAGCACCACAAGTTAGAGCTCATCGCAAAAACAATATTCTGTATGTCGAGTTTTTGAAGTTCGACAAAAATTCCTTTCATGATTTTAGATTGGCTCTGAACAATGCTCGAGACTCTGATCCTTTAACTCCCTTGCAAGGAATCATCTTGGATTTCCGATATAACCGTGGAGGAAGAGACAACGAAGCAGAAGACATTACAAGTCTCTTTGTAAAAAGCGGTGCGCTCTGGAAGGACGTCAGTCGAGACTCAGCTCGAATCACTTTCTCTTCTTCGCCTCGCGCCTTTGATTCTTCAGGCTTTTTTTATACGCCACTCGTCATTTTGGTGAACCGCTTCTCAGTTTCAAACGGTGAAGTCATTCCAGGAGTCCTAAGGGACCTTGGACGAGCCGTGATTGTTGGAGAGCCGACCTATGGAAAAGCTGTCGGCCAGTATATTTATGAATTTTCTTTAGGATCTTTGATTGGGGGAGGCTTTCGTCTCACAGATAAAGTGGGCTACGGCACATCCGGAACTACGATCCATGCCACTAAACTCTCTCCTGATATTTTGGTCACGGACCCACTGGCCGAATCCCTCATTGAGAGTTGCCTTAAGAAAGAGGATTGCCCAACGATGAGCATTCAGGAGACGGCACAGAAGCGAACCTCACCTATTTTGAGTTTTCCTGCGATCGATCCCTTTGGTGACCAAATCGCACGAGCCAGATTAAATCGTATGCTTCAGACTGAGATCATTTCTCATATTACGGAGATCAAAGGCTCAGTAAACCTCTCTCGGACCTCTGATCCTGCAATGAAAACAGCGGAAGAAGTTCTCAAACGTTGGAAATAGCCCCTAAAGGAGGGACTCAGCCCCGATTGCTGCTCTGCGGCGAGAGTCATTTTACGCTGACGCTTCGATTCTAAATTCAATTTTGGGTATCCTTAAGGGGATGGCCACGGATGGAATCATCAGTTCTCAGGCGGATTCGGAGCGCCGCATC
>CAZUTA010000057.1:0-1131 GCA_964622975.1 uncultured Bacteriovoracaceae bacterium
GCCAATGTGAGTGATGAGCAATTGCAGTCGGCGGCTGAGGCTTTGGATAAGGCCTATCGAACCAACCTATTCGTCTTTTTTAAAAGTCAGAATCGTCTGCTTTTTCGGTTGAGGTTTGTGGACAAATCGGAGGCCGATTACGTCCTTCGCATTCGTCAGATTTACCGAAAGGGATGCAACTCATGAGCATGAAGCAACTCATCGAACAATCTGGACTTCAGTGGTTTACCAAGCGACGGATTACTTATTTGGGCGTGGGCTTAACTCTATTCGTGATTGCGGTCTATTTACTCTCTGCCTCAGAAGCAAAGACCACTAAGACGGAAGAGGTCGATCAACTTGAGCTGCTTTTAAAGGCGAATCAGTCTCTCCAAGAAACCAATGAGATTTTGAAACAAAACCTCAACGCTCAGCAATCTCCTCGATCCACGGGACCTCGCCCTTCTTCGGCACAGAATACATTCGTCAGCTTTGAACCTGGCCAGGGATTTCAACGTCCGAACCAGGAGAAGAAGGACCTCTACATTCCCCGAGGCTCTGTATTTCGAGCCAGCCTAGTCACTTCGATCAAAACATCTATCCAGGAATCATTCGTTATCGCCGAGACCACTCGAACTTTTGAAATGGATACTAAAAGAAGAATTGAGAAAGGCTCGCGCCTGATTGGAACGGCCAGTCTTGATCGTGCCCTTAAAGGCGTGACTGTAAAGTTCGATACTCTAGTAACTCCCAAAGGAGTTCAATACGACGATCTCGCCCTCCTCGCGCTTTCTGACCGAGCCTATCCTCTTATTGAAGGGATCTATTTTTCGGATGCCGGCGCAAAATACGGTACGGCTCTCGCGTTTGGCTTCTTAAGTGGATTCTCCAGTGCGGGAATGGAACGAGAGGCCACAGTTGCCGGCAGTGTCGCCACTCCTTCGCTATCTAACCAGGCTCTTGGAGGGTTAAGCGTCGCTAGTTTCAAAATTGCGGAACAAGCGATGGAAAGCCTTCAAGATGAGAACGTCGAGCATGTGGTCGTGCCAGCCGGTACAGACATCTATTTAGCATTCACGAAGCGATGGAATATCGCCGATCACGAACGAGGAGTTGCAAAATGAGCTCACAAGAAACTGCAGCCTCGAAATC
>CAZUTA010000057.1:1141-1904 GCA_964622975.1 uncultured Bacteriovoracaceae bacterium
ATGGGAATCTCAAAATTCTTCAAAATCGACCTGATGACTTCGGTCTATTGGGTGATTGGCGGTGCACTTGGTCTCGGCATGATTGCAATTCTAGTTCTCTTCAAGGGCAAGCAGGGCGCCGCCTATATCCCCAAAGGTCCAAAGCTTCGGCTCGGCACCTGGGTAAAGAAGAGCCTATTTGAGAAAAATCCCTTCTTCGAATTAGGCCTTCAAGATTTTAGACATATTCTCATTACGGGCGTCACTGGTTGCGGAAAATCAACTCTCATCCGACGAATGATCGGCGGGCTTAACGATTTAAAACGAGGCTACCTCTACTTCGATTTCAAAGGCGAAGAGAGAGAATTTCAGGAAATAATTGATAGCGTAAGAGCGACCAATCGAGAAAACGAACTTCTTATTTTTGACCTCTCAAAGCCCGAGCTTTGCGCCACTCGAAACCCTCTCACCATATTCGCAAGTGTTGAGGAAACACTCGGTCTTGCGATGAATATCTTCAAATTCGACCATCCTTTTTATCGAGAGCAGGCCGAAATGTTCATTCGCGACAGTCTCTATCTATTTGATGCCTCTCGTGAGCTTCGAAGTTTTGAAAATATGATGAGCCTGCTCAAAAATGATGATTATCGTCAGAGTCTTTTGCAGGCAACGGATGTGCACCTTCATACGCATCAGTTCTTTCAATACTTCGCCGTAGATTTTCCAAAACTGGATGCCCGAACGAAGGAAGAGCGATTCTGTGGCTTAGCTTCGAAGCTGAGTC
>CAZUTA010000058.1:0-1786 GCA_964622975.1 uncultured Bacteriovoracaceae bacterium
AGCTAAGGATGGTTCTTACCGATGGATCGTGTCCGAAGCGCAAGTTCTCAGAGATCAGAATCGCAAAGCGACCCGAATGGTGGGGTTCCACCGAGATATCACCGCTCAAGTTTTGCAAGAAACCCTTATGGAAAAGCAAAGAGTGCAGCTCATTCAGAGTTCAAAACTCTCTGCCCTTGGAGAAATGGCGGGCGGCGTTGCACACGAGATCAACAATCCTTTGGCCATCATTCAAGGCGTAGCGGGTCAGATCGAATCCCGTCTCAACAGCAGAACCTTGGACCCCGAGCGCCTTAAGAAATATTCCAAGACCATTTCGGATACTGTCGATCGAATCGCAAAGATTGTTCGTTCCATGCGAAGTTTGGCGCGGGATGGATCTCAAGATCCAAAAATTCAGACAGACTTTGAGTCCATTCTCAATGAAACACTTGCGCTCTGTCAGGAGCGAATCAAATGTCGCGGAATCAACCTTGAAGTCAAAAAGGAATCGGAGAATCTCACATTCTGGTGCCGGCCCTCGGAAATTGTTCAGGTGATTCTCAATCTCCTCAATAACGCCATTGATGCGATGAGCGAAGCTCAAACTCCCGAGCCCTGGATCAGAATTTCATTTGGTCAAAAGGAGAACTTTGTTGAAATCTCCATTGAAAACGCAGGAGATCCGATTCCTCATCACATCCAAGATAAGCTCTTTCAGCCTTTTTACTCGACCAAAGAAATCGGAAAAGGAACGGGCCTGGGACTTAGCATCTCTCGAGGACTTGTTGAAAATCACCAAGGAACCATCTTGTACGACAGAGGCGCACAGCATCCTCGATTTGTGATTCATCTCCCCGTTCTCTCAGCCGAAAACACATTGAAAGAGATCAAGAGTTAGAAAAGCCGCGCCTTTCTATTTTGCCCCAATGGGTTGCCCCCAAAAAATATCTGAAGGTCCCCACCAATCTCCAAAACATCACGTATTGGCGATAGCCAATGTTTTCAAATACAGAAGCAATCAATAAAACGAAGAGCTGAGAAATTTTTGGATACTTATGAAATGCACTCTCCTCAATCAAAACGGCTCCAAAGGACATCAGCACCCCAAAGAAGATATCCACCAGAAAAAAGAGGACGAACAAATCCCAGCTTACAAGCCCAGCCATGTATCCTCCGATGACAATTCCATATCCTAGCAATTCAAAAACGGGCTGGAAGAATTCACAAACAACATAAACTGGAAAGGAGAGCATACCAGAGACTCCATATCGGGAGTTCAAAAACATGCGGCGATGCCTAAACAAACTGTCTGCCAAGCCTCTTTGCCAGCGATCGCGCTGGCGACCCAGAGAGATGGGATCCGACGGAACTTCGGTCCAACAAATCGGATCCGGAATGAAAGCCACAGTGACAGGAATGTCTTGATCTGCTCCCCACTTTCTCAATCTTAAGACGAGCTCCATATCCTCGCCGACAGAGTCTTTTTGATACCCTCCCACTTCCATGACGGGCTGACGCTTGAAGGTCCCAAAGGCCCCGGAAATAATGAGAGTGCCATTGAGGAGGTTCCATCCCACTCGACCAAACAAAAAGGCGCGCAAGTATTCGACTATCTGAAAGAGAACGAATGGGTTCCAAGGCAGCCGCGGAATGGGCGGCCGGCGGGCGCGCAAAACAGATCCATTGACGGGTCGAATAGTTCCTCCCGAAGCCACCGTAGTCTCTGGATCTTCGATAAACGGTAGAAGGACTTTTAAGAGCGCGTCTCGATCCAACAGACAATCCGCATCGACGGCACAAAAGA
>CAZUTA010000059.1:0-1785 GCA_964622975.1 uncultured Bacteriovoracaceae bacterium
TCTTTTGTGCCGTCGATGCGGATTGTCTGTTGGATCGAGACGCGCTCTTAAAAGTTCTTTTACCATTTATCGAAGATCCTGAGACGACGGTGGCTTCGGGGGGAACCATTCGACCCGTCAATGGATCTGTTTTGCGAGCGCGTCGACCTCCAATTCCGCGGCTTCCTTGGAATCCCTTCGTCCTTTTTCAGATTGTAGAGTATCTGCGCGCCTTTTTGTTTGGTCGGGTAGGCTGGAACCTCCTCAATGGCACTCTCATCATTTCCGGCGCATTTGGAACCTTCAAGCGTCAGCCCGTCATGGAAGTGGGCGGGTATCAAAGAAACTCTGTCGGCGAGGATATGGAGCTTGTCTTAAGATTGAGAAAGTGGGGAGCAGATCGAGACATTCCTGTGACTGTGGCGTTTATTCCGGATCCAATTTGTTGGACCGAAGTTCCGTCGGATCCCATCTCTCTGGGCCGCCAGCGCGATCGCTGGCAGAGAGGCTTAGCAGACAGCTTGTTTAGGCATCGCCGAATGTTTTTGAATTCCCGATACGGAGTCTCCGGTCTGCTCTCTTTTCCTGTTTATGTTGTTTGTGAATTCTTCCAGCCCATCTTTGAATTGCTTGGATATGGAATTGTCATCGGAGGATATTTAGCTGGGCTTGTGAGTTGGGATTTATTAGTCCTCTTTTTTCTGGTCGATATTTTCTTTGGAGTGCTGATGTCTTTTGGAGCCGTTTTGATTGAGGAGAGTGCCTTTCATAAGTATCCAAAGATCTCCCAGCTCTTCGTTTTACTGATTGCTTCTGTTTTTGAAAACATTGGGTACCGCCAGTATGTGATGTTTTGGAGACTGGTGGGGACCTTCAGATATTTTTTGGGAGCCACCCATTGGGGCAAAATTGAAAGGCGTGGCTTTTCTAACTCTTAAGTTCTCTCAGTGTGTTTTCGGCTGCGAGAATCGGCAAATGAATAACAAATCGAGGATGTTGTGCGGCTCGATCATAGAAAATTACTCCTTGATGATTTTCGACAAGTCCTCGAGAGATGCTGAGGCCAAGTCCGGTTCCTTTTCCGACTTCTTTGGTCGAGTAAAAGGGCTGAAAGAGTTTGTCCTGAATATGATGAGGAATGGGACCCCCCGCATTTTCAATAGAAAGTTCAACAAAGTTCTCTTTTTCACCAAATGAAACTCTGATCCAGGGTTCGGGAGTTTGAGCCTCGCTCATGGCATCAATGGCGTATTGAGGAGATTGAGAATCACTTGAACAATTTCTGATGGACGGCACCAAAATGTGAGATTCTCCGAATCCTTTTTGACTTCAAGATTTATACCGCGACTCTTGATTCGCTCCTGACAGAGGGCGAGAGTCTCTTGCAGAACGGACTCAAAGCCTGTCTGAATCTTGGGATCGTGAGATCCATCTCGCGCCAAACTACGCATAGACCGGACAATTTTTGCGATTCGATCAACGGTATCAGAAATCGTCTTTGAGTATTTCTTAAGTCTCTCTGGATCCAAGGTTCCGCTGTTGAGGCGAGATTCGATTTGACCGGCCACACCTTGAATAATCGCCAAGGGGTTGTTGATTTCATGGGCGACGCCACCTGCCATCTCACCCAGAGCAGAGAGTTTAGAACTTTGAATGAGCTGTACTCTTTGCTTCTCCATGAGATTCTCTTGTAAAACTTGCGAAGTAATGTCGCGGTGAAACCCTACCATTCGAGTCGCTTTTCGATTTTCATCTCTGAGAACTTGCGCTTCGGACACGATCCATCGGTAAGAACCATCCTTAGCT
>CAZUTA010000060.1:0-1170 GCA_964622975.1 uncultured Bacteriovoracaceae bacterium
GGAAGACTTCAGCACGCCACAGTCATTGAGCTCGACTACCAGCGCATGAGCGAACTGCTGGAAGGCCTGGAATCTTCGCCCCCTCGATTTTTTTTGGAACGAAAAGATTATGACGTCTTTGATCGTGATGGACCCGAGATTCCTGGACAGTTTGTGTTTCCGGGCACTGACTTGTCGAGCCGATTTAAACTCCACCTTGAAGAGGCCTTTAAGCAGTATCAAAACGAAGAGGATCAGAGTTCTCCTCCGGTCCATGCGAAGAATCTTTCCCCACCAAACTCCGATACCGTCGACCTCGAGCCTCACGAGATTCAACTTAAACTACGGGCCGCTCGCGATCTCGATCATATTCGAGCGTCTGTTGAAGGCCTCAAACTCATTCAGCCCGAAAATGGAATTCGCAAGAAAGTGCTTATTGCCAATTCTTTAATCCAAAGTTTTGGGCAACGCGGAAATGCATTGAATGCAGAGGACTTAAGCATTTTGGCGGCCAAGGATCCCCAAGTGTTTGCAGAACTTCAAAAAACTTTTCGAGAGCTCGCCGCTCATGCCTACACCGCAGAGAGATTCTTTCAGCACACTAGACCTACTCTGGCGCAAGAGAGCGAAGCGCCCTCATTGAATGCAGTGGATTTGTTTATCCGACTGAAGCGTCTCGAAGGAGAGCTTAACTCACTAAAATTGGGCGGTAGTTGGACACTTTCTCAATAGCGATCAATCCTGCAACGGTGAGCCTTCGGTTTCCATCAAAGCCTCAAGCTCCTGCCAATCATCACCAAAAACGCGATCTCCAGGCTCAAAAATCTGTGGCAATCTCTTGCCCAAATATTTTAAAAAACTCTCGACCGCAGGCGCGTAAGCCAGATTTGTTTTGCGTGCCTCAAGGACACACGCTCTCACACCGACGAGAACCTCTGCCGCAATCAAGCGACGTAAATTTTTGAGACTCATGAGAGCTTTTCGAGCGGCCAGCGGAGCCATACTCACATGATCTTCTTGGTTTCCATTGGTGGGGATCGTCTCAATAGAGGCGGGATGAGCAAGAATTTTGTTTTCGGCAGCAAGAGCGGCAGCCGCGGTTTGCAAAATCATCATTCCACTTTCCACACCTGGACGGTCGGCTAAAAAGGCTTCGGTACGCGAGGTCAATGGACTCATGATCTGATCCAA
>CAZUTA010000060.1:1180-1716 GCA_964622975.1 uncultured Bacteriovoracaceae bacterium
CCCGAAAGAAGATTCAAGTTTTTGCCTACAAAAAGTGGATTGTCCGAAACCGAATTGAGTTCATCTTCCAAGAGTTCATCCGCTCTTTCCAAAAACGAAAGACACGGGCCCCAAATCTGAGGGATACATCGAAATGAATAAGCATCCTGAACGAGGTCACAATCTCGATGCCCTTTCATATGAGGAGAGCGATCCAAAAGCCTCCAAAAAAGTTCGGCCACAATCCGTTGATGGGGATGAGCCTTGAGAGCGTGCAAGTCAGGATCAAAAACCGAACGCGTCGAACGATGCCCCTCAATACTCAAGCACGCCGAAAGCAGCATCCAATCAAGAAGAGGCTGAAGTTGCTCTCTCACTTCGAGCGCAAGCGCGAGCGAGAATTGTGTCCCGTTGACAAGCGCTAATCCCTCTTTGGGGCCAATCAAAATGGGAGTGAGGCGTTTTGATTGAAGAACTTTTTTAGCTGGAATTTTTTTGCTGCCCATCCAAAAATGGCCTTCGCCCATCAACGTCAATGAATAGTGCGCTAACGGAGC
>CAZUTA010000061.1:0-1712 GCA_964622975.1 uncultured Bacteriovoracaceae bacterium
ATGGGGGCATTTACTTTCTGGGATACTTTGGCCTCAATCCATTCGTCCTTGAACAGGCCGAAGGGGAATTCAACATTCCCCTCGTCTCAGAACCCATGAAAATTGAGTCTTGGGGCCTGTTTAGGGGAGACATTCTTGATCCTCAGTCTTGGCTTAGGAAATTTGAACGAAGTCTCGAGCCGTGGCGAAGTCTCTAACGCTCTAAACAAAAAATAGAGACCTCAAAAACTTCTCAGGGGCATTTTGGCATGCTAGCCATTGCCCCATGTTTTGGCGGCTGGCATTTGTGTTTTTTTATCTCATCGAGGCGTCGGCCTTTGCAGCGGATGCCCCCAAAAATGAAGCTGAACTTTTGAGTCTTGTATCGGACACTCTCAATAACTCTGATCCCCAAAAAAACACGATGGAACTCTTTACTCTTCAACTCCCCGACTCTCCGGAGTTTGATTCTGGAGTGGAGACTTTTTACCGACCGGATCTGAGTTTTTATGAGGCGAGAGAGGTCGGCGTCGGAGCGATGTTACCAAAGACACTCCCTCCCTTCGAATTTGGTCCAGGCCGAACGACGATTGTCGAATCCATCAACTATACGACTATTCCCAAAACTCCAACTGTCGTCGAACTCTCGATCCTCAGGACCGCCAGTGTATTCAAAATGGCACGTGGAGCTCTCACTCGTGTGCTCGACGTCACGGTTGATCGAGAAGCTTCACGGATTGAATCTGCACTTCTTCACCGACCACTCACTCACCTGTCTCAAGAATTTGCTCACGCGAACTCCAATCTCGGACAAATCTTAGTCCTGATTTCACGTCATGGACGGTATGGAACGCCCCTCGAACTCAAAGAGCTTGGAGAGTTTTCTGCGCCGAGAGGACTCTTTTCGACCACTACGGTTCTTCCGATTTTGGAAAGCGCTAAGCCCATCGGAGATGCTTTTACTCTCCTGATCGAAAGAACATATTCCACCACAGGAAATCTTGAGAGTTCACACATGACTCTCATTCGTCGCCTTGTGCTCGATCACTTTGAAGAGCCGTTTCAGGTTCGAGAGGCCTATCTCAATTCGAATACAGGCGCACTTGAGAACGCCGATATACTCATCCATCGGCGTCAGCTAAAGATTGTCCAACCTCGCACTGCACACAGGGATCTTCTTCATCGCACCACATTTTGTGCAAGAATGATGGGCAATTTCCACGTCCTTAGACCCCATCAGTGAGATTTGATCATTTCCCAAGACAGTGCAGTCCCCTTCGAAATCGGTTGTGCGACTTCTTTGCCAAGCACATTGTCCCAATGCTTAGGAGCGAGTCCAAATCCTGGGCGGATGATTCGTGCGTTCTTTGAATTTATTTTGTCACCGACCTTTAGGTCCTCAACAATGTAGATTGATCGGCGAAACTGAAGCGAATCCATTTCTTTTTTGGTGGGACCAAAGTGCACTTGCCCCAGCGCCTGAAAGGCTCGAAGGGATTCCTGGACTAACATCGCTAACTCTGCGGGTTCCATCGAGAACGCTGAATCCACGCCCCCCTCCGCTCGATTGAGTGTGAAGTGCTTTTCGATGACTCGAGCCCCAAGGGCAATACTGGCCACGGATACTCCGATGCCCATCGTATGATCCGAAAGTCCGACTTCACAGCCAAAAATCTTTTTCATTTCAGGAATCGTCAGGATGTTCGTGTTTTCTGGTGTTGCAGGATAAGTGG
>CAZUTA010000062.1:0-1616 GCA_964622975.1 uncultured Bacteriovoracaceae bacterium
TTGATGGACTATGGCTACCATCCCATGACGGTGTATTTTCCTCTCGTTGTTCATGGCGCGATGATGATTGAGCCGACCGAGTCAGAAACAAAAGAAACTCTCGATCAGTTTTGTGATGTGATGATTGCGATTGCCAAAGAGTGTGAAGAGACTCCTGATGTGGTCCTCAATGCACCGACCCGTGTGAATCGCGAGAAAGTTGATGAGCTGCGCGCTCAAAAGCAGCCTCGGCTTCGATGGACAAAAGAATCAGCGTAAAATTTGCTATTCGACGCCTTTGCCAACGCCCCAAGAATCCATCGTCATCACAAACGACCACGGCATGTAGACAAGGCCGTCTTCTTGGACGAGAGACTTGGGAGGATTGGGATAGGGGGATCCGTTCTTAATTGAACGAATAGCCTCTTGATCAAAACTATCATAGCGAGAGGTGCCGAGAGTGTGGAGCTCTACAATTTCGCCGTCGCGATTGAGGACGACGGCAAGGTCTACGCGAACGGTTCGCTGCCGATACATTTCTGGCAAAAGAGTGCTGTGAGGATTCCAGCGCTGCGCAATTTTTGTGCGCATTCGATTGATGTAGTTTCCGTAATCAAAAAACTGTGCGTTGACCTTGAGTTGCTCACCCTTTTTGAGCTTTTCGACAAATCCCTGAGAAGCAATCTGCTTGGGCCCCTCTTGAAGAGTCTCCTGTTTAAACTTTTTGTCCTTAATGAGATCTGAGCTGTTGAGTGAAAAAACAGTCTCCGAAGATTTGGTGGGGGTTTCAGATTTTGACTTTTGTGCAGATCTTCCGCCTTCGCCTCCCTTTTGAGGCACGTTGAGAGGAGCTCGATCCGGACTTGTTTGTTCTTGAGTCCGCATATTGCGATCGCTGGCAAAGCTCGGATTTTGAGGAGGGACTTCGGTCGCCTCCTGAAAGCTATCCACCACGGGGAGTTGCTGAAGTTCTACTTCGATGGCGGGCCTTGCTTGTTCATTTCGACCCATAAAAAAGGGCTTCTGAACCAGAAAAAACAAAATGATCGTGTGCGCGAGAACAGAAACAAAGGTGCCATAAAAAAAGAGTCGAGAAGTCCGCTCCTCATTGGGGGTAGAGGGTTGCCACGGGTTTAAGAGTGTATTGATCGCCACTAAAGACCTCAAATTCCATGGTACCGGCCGCCAGCACCTTTGTCAGGCTTCTATGAAAATATTGCAGAGAGTCACAAACAAAGCCCTCTTGGCGCCCTTTCCCAGGGCATCAAATTTGCTCTTTCAGAGGGCATGAGAACGCTTATTTGGGGCCTTCCGATTGCACTTATTTTGACCGCCTGCGGAGATGATAGTGGTTCTTGCGGCTCCGGCAGCGGCATGACCGGACTCACTTTTGGCGGCAACAGCGCTTCAAGCGACCGCCTCACGCCCGAACTCGACGGATGCTCGGGTAACAATTCAACGGGCGGTCCTAACTGCATCATCAATCAATTCACCGGCCTCTGTGACACCAACTAGATGAAAAAAGCGAAACTCACAGTTCATGAACACGCTGAGCGTGGTGCTCCTTCCAAAAAAAGAACTGTCTCTGTGAGTTCGGAGAGCGTGACGGTTGGAAGTCATGACGCCGCCGACATCAA